>NZ_VTHJ01000001.1:0-115893 GCF_008386495.1 Streptomyces tailanensis
GAAGGGCCGGGCGCAACGAACGGCGCCGCCAACTCCCGCAGCCCACCCACCCCGTCACCCCCACCCCGGTGCCGCAGAAACACGTCACCACACCCAACGACCACCACCGGCGAAGGTCACGCATTCGATGCAAGAACTGCCGTTCCCTTCCCCCGGGAGTGCTCCTGCCGCCGGCCGGAGACTCACTCCCGCACCACCAGAACACGCTCGCGTGTCCCTGATTGCCACCTGCTCAACACCCTCCCCCACTCTCGGCTTCTCCCCCACTCTCGGCTTCGCTCGAGCGTGGGGGACCCCCATGAGCGGGGGGACCCCCACGCCCGACAGGAGCCCTCCTCTCACCAGTTGGACGCCTCTCGACCGGTACGCGGATCTGCCGTTCCCTCAGCCGACCAGGCGTTTGCGCCAGTCCAGCGGGGTGACGGTGATGGCCCTGGTGGGATCGCCGTCCCACTCCGTGGACAGTCCTTCCGCGGCGAGGGCCGCCACGACCTCGTGACCGACGGCCGTCGTGGTGTCGTCGGCTCCGTCGAACCCGCCGTACAGCAGCATCAGTCCGTGTCCGGCGGCGGCGCCCTCGGTGCACTGCGAGTGGAAGAACACGAACCCCCGGGCGCCGTCGGTGCTTTCGGCGCCTATCTCGCTCGTACCGCAGTTGCGGCAGCAGGTGAAGTTCTCCCGGGCGGTGATGCCGTGCTCGGCCTGGAGCGTCTCGAAGGCGCGGGTGATCCGCTCGGGGTCGGTGATTCCGTCCCAGGTCTCCTGCTCGGCGAGCCGCTCCACCCACAGCCGGTCGACGAGCTCCCGGGCCTGCGGCCGGGAGACGGGCCGGTAGTCACCGTCGACCAGATACTCCTCGGCGGCCTCGCTCAGCTGGGCCCGGTCGCCGTACCCACAGGCCAGCAGCTCCCGTACCCGCTCCTCGACCTCTTCCCGTACGTCGTCCGGGAGTTCCGGCACCTCCTCGGGGGCGTCGAGCTCGACGGGGGTCCACTCGATGCCGCCGTCCCAGCCGTCCGTGCGCCGCGCCCAGCCGGTCATGGCCTCGGCGACCCGCTCCCGGTCGGTGAGGACCGCCCCGAAGAAGCGGTCACGTCCCTCCCGGTACTCCAGCTGGTACTCCCCGCTGCCCTCCTCGTGCCAGACCTGGATGAAGACATCCGGCACGTCCGGTATCCGCTGCGCGACCAGGAACCGGTCGCCGTCACCGCCGATCCGGCACACCAGCTTCCGCAGCAGCTCCGCCGAAACCCGGGCGTGCTTCTGCCAGTTCTCCGTCTCGATCTTGACGGCCAGCTCGGACGTGTCGGACGTACCGGTCGGGTCGCCCCCGTAGATCTTCATGCCCCCCACCATGACATGCCCCACTGACAACGCGATCATGGGGCAAGGCGAAGGGGGCGCCCACCTCGACGGTGGACGCCCCCTTCAAAGAGCCCTCAGTGGACCGGCGATCAGACCTGGCCGGCCTTCTCCAGCGCCGAGCAGCAGGTGTCGACGAGCAGACGCGTCACGACGTACGGGTCGACGTTGGCGTTGGGACGGCGGTCCTCGATGTAGCCCTTGCCGTCCTTCTCGACCTGCCACGGGATACGGACCGAGGCACCGCGGTTGGAGACGCCGTAGCTGTACTCGTTCCACGGGGCGGTCTCGTGCAGACCGGTCAGACGGTCGTCGATGCCGGCGCCGTAGTTCTTGACGTGGTCGAGCGGCTTCGAGCCCTCGCCCAGCGACTCGCACGCGGTGATGATCGCGTCGTAGCCCTCGCGCATCGCCTTCGTGGAGAAGTTGGTGTGCGCACCGGCGCCGTTCCAGTCACCCTTGGCCGGCTTGGGGTCGAGGGTGGCGGCGACGTCGAAGTCCTCGGCGGTGCGGTAGAGCAGCCAGCGGGCCACCCACAGGTGGTCGGAGACCTCCAGCGGGGAGACCGGACCGACCTGGAACTCCCACTGGCCGGGCATGACCTCGGCGTTGATGCCGGAGATGGCGAGACCGGCGGCCAGGCAGTTCTCCAGGTGGGCCTCGACGATGTCACGGCCGAAGATCTCGTCGGCGCCGACACCGCAGTAGTAGCCGCCCTGGGGGGCCGGGAAGCCGCCCTTGGGGAAGCCGAGCGGGGTGCCGTCCTGGAAGAAGGTGTACTCCTGCTCGATGCCGAAGATCGGCTCCTGGGAGGCGAACTTCTCGGCGACCTCACGCAGCGCGGCACGGGTGTTGGACTCGTGCGGGGTGAAGTCGATGTTGAGGACCTCGCAGAGCACGAGGACGTCGTCGCCACCGCGGATCGGGTCGGGGCAGGTGAAGACCGGCTGGAGCACGCGGTCCGAGGAGTGGCCCTCGGCCTGGTTCGTGGAGGACCCGTCGAAGCCCCAGATCGGCAGCGCGTCCAGACCGGCGGGTTCACCCGCGATGATCTTGGTCTTGGAACGGAGCTTGGCCGTCGGCTCGGTGCCGTCGATCCAGATGTACTCAGCCTTGAAGGTCACGGGACACATCCTTCGGGGTGGGTCACTAGGCGCAATTGCGGGTGCTACGGGTGCTGCGGCGCTGCGGCACTGAAACGCCGCGCTGATGCCCGGCAGCCTGTCAACGTGCGATTTCCCGATCATTGCTCGAATGTGAACCCCGTGTTACCGGGTGTCGCTGTGGCACGACTCACGTTCCGATTCCGACGCCCGCGGGGCGGCTCGTATGCGACTACCGCGACAGAGCGTCCCGTACGGCCTCGTCCGTGCGGGCCAGTACCGCCGTGCCGTCGTCCGCGGTGATGATCGGCCGCTGGATCAGCTTCGGATGCCCGGCGAGCGCCTTGATCCACTGCTCGCGCGAACCGGTGTCCCGCGCCCACTCCTTGAGCCCGAGCTCCTTGGCGGCGGCCTCCTGGGTCCGGGTGATCTCCCACGGCTCGAGCCCGAGCCGCTCCAGCACCTCGCGGATCTCGTCCTCGCTCGGTACGTCCTCCAGATAGCGGCGGACGGTGTAGTCGGCGCCCTCGGCGTCGAGCAGGCTGATCGCGCTACGGCACTTCGAGCAGGCCGGATTGATCCAGATCTCCATGGCGCCCACGGTAGCGGGCGGTCGGGCGGTCCAGGAAAACCCGTGTTCCACCTCTGTCACAGGACCACTCAAAACCCTTCTGGCCAGGGGCGATTGTCAGTGGTGGGTAGTAAAATAGAAGCAGTGTTCGAGGGTTGCCGACGGGGGATTTCCGGCGGCGCCCAGACCGCGACAGGAGGATGTCCGTGCCCGCTGCCGCACTGAAGTCGAAGCCGCTGCCCACCCAGTCCACCGTCCAGCATCCCGTCCTGCTCGACCTGCCGTACGCGCCCGTGGTGAAGCACACCCTGCCGCCGGGCCGTCCGCGGGAGTGGTACATCACGCACAACCGGCGACTGAAGGCCATGCGCCTCGCGATCGCCCTGCTCGACTCCGGTGTCTACATGCCGAATCAGGCGCGCAACGAGACGATCCGGAGCACCGCCGAGGTGATCGGCGTGCACCCGCCGTCGGACACCACGTGCCACATGGTGCGGGCGCTGATGCGGTACAGCCGCTGACGCCGACGCTCCGCTGAGAAAAAGGGCGATCTCCGGCCGCCAGGGTTGGCCGGAGATCGCCCTAGCTCTGCCCGCCCGGGGTCCATAAGATGCGGTCGCCCCTCGGTCTTCACAGCTCTTTCACAGGCGGCCCTTTCGTGGGTCGGTCATTCGCGGGCCGAGGGGGGCATCGCGCTGTCTTTGACATGTGCATGACTCTGATTGGAGAACCCCCCATGGCTCGTGGTCTCCTGCTGGGCGGCGCCGTAGCCGCCCTGTTCGCCACCGCGCTTCCCGCGCAGACGGCGTCGGCGGACTCGCCGTTCGACAACCCGCCCCCGGACAAGATCGTCATCAAGGTCGCCACGGTGAACGGCTCCGGCTGTCCCCAGGGCACTGCCGCGGTCGCCGTCTCGCCCGACAACACCGCGTTCACCGTGACCTACAGCGACTACCTCGCCCAGGTCGGCGGCGGCGCCCCGTCCACCGCGTTCCGCAAGAACTGCCAGCTCAACCTGATCGTCCACGTGCCCGGCGGCTTCACCTACGCCATCGCCAGCGTCGACTACCGCGGCTTCGCCTCGCTCCAGCGCGGCGCGAGTGGCGTCGAGAAGGCCTCGTACTACTTCCAGGGCTCCCCGGACACCGCCGCCAGAACCCACACCTTCAACGGCCCCTACGAGGACAACTGGCAGGCCACCGACGAGACCGACTGGGCCCAGCTGGTCTGGGCGCCCTGTGGTGTCGAGCGCAACTTCAACATCAACACGGAGCTGCGCGTCAACCGGGGTTCGTCACCGGCCGGCAGCACGAGCTTCATGACGATGGACTCGACGGACGGTGACATCAGCACGGTGTACCACTTGGCGTGGAAGGAGTGCCCCTCCGGGTGAGCCGGGGTGCCGGGTGCCCTCTTTTTTCTGGGCACCCGGTGCTCGTGCGGGCCTCGCTGGGGGCTGCGCCCCCAGACCCCCTCGGCGGGTTGATCGGCTGCGGGTGAGTGGGGGCTTGTCGCGCCCACGCGGCGGAGCCGCATATTGATACAGCCCCGCGCCCCTTAAAAGCCCCGGACGCGACCCATGCCGTCAAGGGGCGCGGGGAACTGCGCGAGCAACCACGAACCACCCGCAGCCGCCACACAACCCAAACCCTCAAGCTCTCCCGCCCTCCGCTCAGCCCAACTCCCGTTCCAGCGGCGTCCGGAAGCGCGGTGTGACCCGGGTGTCGCCGAGCCACCCCCGCAACCGCTCGGCCTCCACCGCGATCGCGGCCTCGGCCTCCCCGCCGACCCCCTCCGCGTCCAGCACCCGCCACACGATCTCCCCGTCGGACCGCTGGGCCCAGCCGCCCACCACGCGGCCGTTCCACCACACGGTCGGGCCTATGTTGCCGCTGCGGTCGAACAACGCGGGGCGAAGCTCGGGGGAGAGGAACCAGTCACGCTGCTGCCAGCCCATCGCGGTGGGGTCGAGGGCGGGCAGCAGCGCGGCCCAGGGCTCGGCAGGGCAGGCGACCGGCTCCTCGTCCCCGGCCACCACATACCCCATGCCCTCGTCCAGCGTCACGGCCCGCGCGCCTATCGCCGTGAGCGCCCGGCGGACCTCCGTCACCCGCCACCCCGTCCACCACTTCAGGTCGGCCTCGGTCGCCGGACCGCACGCGGCCAGCCAGCGACCGAGCAGCGACGCCTGGGCCTCAGCCACGTCCAACTCGGCGTGCGGGGGCGCGACGGCCCAGCGGAACTGGCTGGACGTCCAGGAGCCGAGCGGGCGTCCCCGTACGACTCTGCCCTCCACGCCCAGCACCTTCAGCAGCCGGGTCGAGACGGTGTGCATGCCCTCGTAGCTCTTGCCGGCGGCGTACACGAACTGCTGCCGCAACCGCGGTTCGTCCTCGGCGAGTTCGGCCGCCGTCGCCTGGCCGCGTCGGCCCAGCGCGGCCAGCGCCGACTCCTCGACCTCCTTCAGCCAGGCCGCGTCGGGCGCCCCGGCCGCCGCCATCTGCTTCAGCAGCGCGGCCCTCTCCTTCGCCGCGACAGCCATTCCGGTCGACGCGTGCACCACGGCGGTCAGGCCGGTGGGGAACACGAAGACGGTGTGCCGCATGCCGTGCATCCGCACCAGGGCCCGGTCCGCGTACAGCGCCCGCTCGGTTTCGGCCACCGTCCGCCCCGGATCGGCGAGCCGCGCGCCCACCGCCAAGTACACCGTCGCGGGATCCGTACCGTGCAACGCGACCAGCGAGTCCGCGATCTCCTCCGGGCCCGCCGCCCGCCTGGATCCGGCCAACCGCTGCCGCGCCGCGAGCCGGTCCCGCCGCTCGCCCGCGCCGATGTACCGCCGCTCGTCCCCCATACCCGCCGCCCCTCCGCCCGTACGTCACACCCGCCGTCGAAAACATCCTCCCGGACACCACTGACAATCGGCTCCCGCCGGCGACAACCGGCTCCCATCGGCGTCCGGCCCCCGTCACCCGATCGCCGTACTGGACATGCGGACGCCCCCCATCCGCCCTTGACTGCCATCAGGAGACGGGACGGGACCAGGGAGGCGGGATGGAGTCATACGGCATACGGCGCACGTGGCAGTCGGCCCGATGACCACGCCCTCGGCCACGTCCTCGACCACGACGCCCGTGACCACGCCCGCGGACCGCGCCCGCGAGGGCAGGGCCGCCCGCAAGCACGTGCCGCGTTCCGCGCACGCCACCTGGATCCCGCCGGTCGACCGCCCGGACCCCGTCGCCGTACTCGAACGCCAGGGCCGGGACCGTCTCCCGGAGCTGCTTCCCATCCGGTACGGGCGGATGGGCGTTTCCCCGTTCGCCTTTCTGCGCGGGGCAGCCGCCGTGATGGCCGCCGATCTCGCCGGCCAGCCGCACACCGGCCTCACCGTCCAGCTCTGCGGTGACGCGCACCTGCTCAACTTCGGTCTGTACGCCTCCCCGGACCGGTCCCTGCTGTTCGACCTGAACGACTTCGACGAGACGTTCCCGGGGCCCTTCGAATGGGACGTGAAACGGCTCGCGGCCTCCGTCGCCGTGGCCGCCCGGGAGAACGGCCATGCGGAGGCCGACGTACGCAAAGCGGCGTACGGCGCGGTCGCCGGGTACCGCCGGACCATGCGGGACCTCGCGGGGCAGGGCGAACTCGCCGTCTGGTACGCGCGCGTGGACGCCGACCGGCTGCCGCCGCTGGCCCGCCCGGGCCGCCGCCGACGCGTCGAGTCGACCCTCGCGCGCGCCCGCCGCCGCACCAGCCTGCACGCGCTCGGCAAACTCACCGAGGTCGTCGACGGACAGCGCCGTATCGTCCAGGACCCGCCGTTGCTGGAGCCCGCGGGCGCCCCCGACATGGCGGCCCTGCGCAAGATCTTCAGCGACTACCGTTCCACCCTCGCCGAGGAGCGCCGTGTCCTCCTCGACCGGTTCCGCTTCGTCGACGCCGCCCGCAAGGTCGTCGGCGTCGGCAGCGTCGGCACCCGCTGCTTCATCGTCCTGCTCGTCGGCCGCGACGCCGACGACCCGCTGTTCCTGCAGATCAAGCAAGCCGGCCGGTCCGTCCTCGAAGAACATCTGCCGAGCGGCCCGTACGACCACCCTGGGCACCGTGTCGTGGCAGGTCAGCGCCTCCTCCAGGCCGCCGGGGACATCTTCCTCGGCTGGATGACCGGACCTCAGGGGCGGCCCTTCTACTGGCGCCAACTGCGCGACATGAAGGGCTCGGCGGAGGTCGTCGGCATGCCTCCCGCCGACCTCCGCGCCTACGCCCGCCTCTGCGGCACCACCCTGGCCCGCGCCCACGCCCGCTCCGGCGACCGGATCGCCATCGCCGCCTACCTCGGCGGCAAGGACACCTTCGAACGCGCCCTCACCGACTTCGCCCTCGGCTACGCCGACCAGACCGCCCAGGACCACGCGGCCCTAGGCGCGGCGATCACGGCGGGCGTGGTGACGGCCCAGCCCGGAGTGTGACCCCCGGACCTGGCCGACTACGCGTACCGCCCCAACAGCCCGCCGACATAGGCCTCCAGCCGTGCCCCCAACACCTCCGGCGTCAGATCCGTCCGCCCCAGCTCCCGCCACGGCACCGCCAGCTTCTCCGCGTCGGGCGCGTAGGCGAGCGCGTCCAGCAGCCGCCAGTACAAGTGCTCCTGATCCCCTGCCAGTTGACGCCCACCCAGCACCTCGTACCGCTCACGGAAGCCGAGCCCGTACTCCGCCCCGTGCAGCAGCGCCAGCGCGGTCGAACAGTGGGCGACATCGAGGTCCGCCGGCCCCCACGAGGTCTCCACCCAGTCCACGACCCCGCTGATCCGCAACTCCTCGCCCTCGCCGGTGAACAGCACGTTCCCCGGATGGAAGTCCCGGTGCAGAAAACACCCCTCGTACGCGGGTGCTTCGCGGCGGATCACGTCCACGGCCCGCTCCCACAGCGGGCCGCCGGGCGTGCGGACCCGCTCGGGCGACGTCCACGCCTGGTACGTACGCGGCCGTTCCGCCGGTACGACCGCGTGGATACGGGCGAGTTGGCCGGCCAACAGGTCCAGCCGCCCGTCCAGGTCCAGGTCCCCGTCGTCCTCCACCCGTACCGACCCCGGCAGCAGGGACATCAACAGCGAGGGGTGATCGGCGAGTTCGGCGGTCGGGTCGGCGGCGTACAGCCGGGGCGTCGGGATGTCGTCGTACGACGCGAGCAAGGTGAGCACCGCCGCCTCACGGGCCAGCAGCCCGGGAGCGTGCCGCCGGAAGAACGGCTTCACGAACGACCGCAGTACAGCGGCCGACCCGTCGTCCAGCGTCAGCCGCCGCATCTGCGAACTCCAGCCACCGCGCAGCGACTCCCACTCACGCACACTCCGACCTTCCGGAAGCTGCTTGTCCACCCAGGCGCGGGTCGCCGTCCAGCCCCGGTCGCCCAGCCCCGCCAGTACGGCGTCGACGAACCGTCGGCGGCCGTCGTCATGGTCCCGGAACCACAGGCCCACGTAGTGGTCGGCGGCGGGGATGTCGACCCGGGTGAACTGGGCCCGGGCGGCCAGCGCGTCCGTGACGGCGTCGGTCACGTCGGTCGGGATGACATGATCCGTGCCCGGTACGACGAGAACGGCCCGCCCGGTGTACGCCCGGAACGCCTCCAGCGCCGGAGACCGGCGCCAACTGCCCGGCGTACGAATGATGTCGCTGAACCGGCCGATCCCCTCCCCGAACGGCACCGGCCACGCCTCCGCCCCGTACACCGCGGGCGAACACAGCCCGATCGCCGCCACCCGCTCGCCGTAGTACACGGCGAGATCGGCCACCGTCTGCCCGCTCATGCTGAACCCGACGAGGATCAGGGGCGCGCCGGCCGGAACACGCGCCCCGATCACGGCGACCGCCTGCTCGAAACGCCGACGCAGACTCAACTCCGCCAGCGCGCCCGTGCTCTCACCATGCCCCGAGAAGTCGAAGGCGACCGCTCGGCAGCCCCGCGCCACGAACTCCCCGAGCAGCGGAACCAGCCGCTCCTTGCTGCCGTTGCCCGCGCCGTGCAGCAGCACCACGGTGGCCGCGGCCGGATCACCCCCGTCCCCGTACACCCCCCTCAGCAGCTCGCCGTCGCACTCGTGTGTGAAGACAGTGACTCCGCTCATGCGCCCCATTCACTCACGTGACGCACTCCCCGTTGTCCGCGATATTCAGATGCGCGCACACGCGCCCGACGAGCATCCTGGAGACGCGCAGCCGAGTCGCCCGGCACCGGATCCCGCGTAGGACAGGCACCACTTTCCGGTCCCAGGGCTACTCTTCTACGCATCGACGGCCGGTCGCCCTCACCCCCAGCGCGCCGTCGGGACAGTCACCGCATCCAGATCCAGGCACAGTCATCACCCACGCCCCAAGGAGTCCCGTCATGGGCACCTTGATCCTTTCGGCGACCGCGGTTCTGGTCGTCCTCGGTTTCTCGAACGAAGTCCTCTGGCTCGCCGCAGTAGCCCTGCTCTACCTCTACGTCCGCTACGGCCGCACGGGGGGAGGCTCGTCGACGGCGCCCTCGTCCGGTTCCCCGGCGAGCGGCGGCTCGGCGCAGCCCGCCTCCTACCGCGCGTACCGCGACCGCCGTGACCAGCAGGCGAAGTGGGAGCGCCGCTACCGACGCGAACGGCCTTTCGAAACGCGTCGGCAGGAGCGCGAAAAGGGCAACAAGTAGACACCGTTGGCTCGGCGCCCCGGGGCCGGTCACAGCCCCGGGGCGTCCCAGAGCGGGAACCAGCGCGTCTTGTCCTTCTCGATGCGCAGGTCGTTCTCCAGTAGAGCGGCTATCTGCAGCTCCAGCGCGTTGTCGCGTTCGTGCCGGCCAGGGAGCGTACACAGCGGATAGAACGTCCCGCGCTTGTAGAGGTAGACGAGCGCCAGCCGTACGTCATCCCTCCCCTCGCCGCCCCGGAACCCGACTACCGAGCACAGCAGTTGCGGCCCGAACCCGCCGCCCTCCATCGCGCTGTTGACGGCATGCAGATCGGTCACCAGCTCGGGCAACTCACGCGGCCCTCGCCGGGACACCAGCCACGAGTACCCGTACTCGTCCCGAGAGACCTCGACACGCACCCCACCCCGTCCCGCATCCGCGTCGAGCAGCGCCCGCACCTCCCGTCGTACGTCCTCGAAGGCCCCGCCCTCGACGGAGGCGAAGCACACCGCGCCCCTTCCGGTCGGGGTGAGGGAGGCCGCCGCCTCCAGGGTGACCGCGGCCGACGGCAGGGCGAAGAGCCGGTCGAGGTCGGGCGGGACGGGCTTCGTACGGCCGAGGATGATGTCCAGAAGTCCCATGCCCGCTCAGCCCGCCTTCCCGGATCCGGGCGGGGCCGCCTCGCCCAACTCCACGGAGATCCGGCCCAGTTGTGCGAGCCGCTGCTCCAGGGGCGGATGGGTGGCGAAGAACCGCACCAGCTGCGGACGGCTGCCCAGCACGGGGGTGAAGTAGAACGCGCTGAAGGCCTGCTGCGTCCGCAGGTCCCGGGTCGGGATGCGCGCGATGTCGCCGGTGACCTTGGTCAGCGCGGAGGCGAGTGCCGAGGGCCGTCCGGTGAGGAGGGCGCCCGCCCGGTCGGCGGCCAGCTCGCGGTACCGGGACAGCACCCGGATCAGCAGGAAGCTCAGCACGTACACGGCCGCCGAGACGCCCATGACCGTGCTGAACACGAGGGCCGTGTTCTGGTCCCGGCGCCCGGCGAACACGTGCGAGTAGAACGCGAAGCGTACGACGAGCCCGGCGATCACCCCGAGGAACGAGGCGATCGTCATCACGGCGACATCCCGGTGCGCCACATGCGACAGCTCGTGCGCGAGCACGCCTTCCAGCTCGTCCGGCTCCAGCCGCGTGAGCAGCCCGGTCGTCACGCACAGCACCGCGTGATCGGCGTTCCGCCCGGTCGCGAACGCGTTCGGCATGTCCATGTTTGCCACCGCGACCTGCGGCTTCGGCACATCCGCCACCGCGCACAGCCGGTCCACCACGCCGTGCAGCCGCGGATACTCCTCCCGCTCCACGATCCGCCCGCGCATCGCATACAGCGCGATCCGGTCGGAGAACCAGAACTGCGCGGCCAGGAACCCCGCCGCGATCACCACGACCAGCACCCAGGACTTCAGCAGCGCGATCAACGCGGCCACGAAGACCACGTACAACAACCCGAGCAGAAACATCGTGACCGTCATCCGAACGGTCAGCCGCGGATCACTCCGGAACCGGTTGGACATCCGTACCACCCCACACTCAGGCAGCCGCTCGTCCCCCGACTTCCATTGTGCGCCCGCAGTCCGTCCCTGCGGACGGCAACCCCGGCCGCCCCCGGCCCTCGGCAGCCCTCAGCCGCCGAGCCCGGCCAGCCGCTTGCGCTGCCGTAGCACGTAGTCGCTGAACAGATGCCGGCCGCGATCGAGCAGCTCGCCCACCTCCGGGTCCCCGAGGCGTACGTCTGCCGATGGGAACCAGCCCTGCACGGACTGGCCGGCCCATGCCCGGAGCTTGTCGTCCGGGTCGTCCAGTACGGCCACGGCTGCCCGCAGCCGTACCACCCCGCCGCACGCGTACAGCAGCCGGAAGGCGGCCACGCGCGTGTGCCGGGCCCGCCCGGCCGCGAGCCTCTCCATCAGCCAATCGGCGGGAAGCCGGCCCGCCGACGGCAGCAGGGCGGTGGTCGTCTCGCGTACGACTCCGGGCGCGGGATCGTCGAGCAGGGGCCGCAGCCGCCGTACGTCGGACACGTCCAGCAGCCGCAGGGCCGCCACCGCACGGGCCCGTACCGGGGGCGCCGGATGGGTGAGCAGCGGCCACAGCAGCTCGGCGTCCGCCCGTTCCCCGCACTCGGCGAGCCCGATGACGGCCCCGGGCCGCAGTGCCGGGTCGTCCGGCGCCGAGCACCAGGCCCGGTGCAGGGGCAGCGGATCGGTCCCGTACTGCCGTACGACATACCGCGCACAGGCCCGCACCAGCGCCGACCGATCGCCCAGGAACTCCACCGCACGCTCGGGCCGCCGTGCCCGCCGCAGCGCGGTGACCCCGGCGGAGCGGGCGCGGGGATTGCGGGCGGTGAGCAGCGGTTCGAGTACGCCGTCGTACGACTCCTCCGGTACGGCGGCGGCCAGGGCGGCGTCCGCGCACAGGTTCTGGACGACGGCGTCCCCGTCGCGGGCGGCGGCGCGGGCCAGCTCGGCGGGAGAGAGGAGCCGTTCCTCGACGACGAGCCGGTACGCGAAGCGGCGTACGGCACGGTCGGGGTCGATGAGGAGGGGCGCGAGCCGGTCCGGCGGCGCCCCGCGCAGGACCTCGGCGAGAAGGGCCGCGGCGAAAGTCCCCCGGTCGCGGCGGCCGACGAGCAGGATCAGCGGCGCCAGGGCGAGGGCGGCGCCCATGTCGAGTGCCTCCCGCAACAGGGCGCGGGCACGCTCACGCACCGGCTCGGCCCAGTCGGCGGCACGGACGGCTACGAGCGGCAGCAGATCCGGGTACGCCATGGCCGGCCGGAGCGCCGCCTCACGGACCCGTCCGTCGCGATGGCACAGGGCGAGCGCGAGCCTGCCCTCGCCGAGGTCCGAATTACGACGCGAAAGGGCGGCGAACCGCCCGCGTCGCCCCTCGACCTCCTCCCGCGTGGGCAGCAGCTCCCGGCCGAGCCAGCAGCGGGTGCCCGCGTCCAGGTCGAGCCAGGCGCGGGGCGAGGTGACTTCGACCGCGTCCCGCAGCGGCACCCCCTGCGCGAGCTTCCGCGCCGCCTCGCCCCCGCTCCGAAAGTCTTCCCGCACGCCCGGCCTCAGTACGACGACCGATAGCTGACGTACCCGATCAGCGCGATCAGCCCCGCCACGCACCCGAACACGATCACCGTCGACACCCACGACGACCGCCGCGGCCCCACCGGATCGGGATCGGCCCGGAACGGCTGCGGCGCGGGCGGGTTCTCCTTCCAGCGCGCGGCCAACATCCGGGCCCGTGCGGAGGGCTCCTTGTGCTCGGCGTTGTCGGCCCACTTGAGGTCGAACTCGCGCTGGCTGTCGTCCTGTTCGGACATCTCCGTATCTCCCCGTAGCGATTCATAACGCTGCTCGAACAGCAGTCCACGGAACCATACGACGGCGCCCCCGCCCTGAGAAACAGGAACGGGGGCGCCGACGGAACAGCGACCGGTGAACGGCCTACGCGTCGATCACACGTCGAAGTAGAGCTCGAACTCGTGCGGGTGCGGACGCAGCTGCAGCGGGGCGATCTCGTTGGCGCGCTTGTACTCGATCCACGTCTCGATCAGGTCGGACGTGAAGACGTCACCGGCGAGCAGGAACTCGTGGTCGCGCTCGAGCGAGTCGAGGACGGCCGGGAGGGAGGTCGGGACCTGCGGAACGCCCGCGTGCTCCTCGGGGGCGAGCTCGTACAGGTCCTTGTCGATCGGCTCGGCCGGCTCGATCTTGTTCTTGATGCCGTCGAGGCCCGCGAGGAGGAGGGCCGAGAAGGCGAGGTACGGGTTGCCGGAGGAGTCGGGCGCGCGGAACTCGACGCGCTTGGCCTTCGGGTTCGAACCCGTGATCGGGATACGCATGGCCGCGGAGCGGTTGCGCTGCGAGTACACCAGGTTGACCGGGGCCTCGAAGCCGGGGACCAGGCGGTGGTACGAGTTCACCGTCGGGTTGGTGAAGGCCAGCAGCGACGGGGCGTGCTTGAGGATGCCGCCGATGTAGTAGCGGGCGGTGTCCGACAGGCCCGCGTAACCGGCCTCGTCGTAGAACAGCGGGTCGCCGTTGCTCCACAGCGACTGGTGGACGTGCATGCCCGAGCCGTTGTCACCGAAGATCGGCTTCGGCATGAAGGTCGCGGTCTTGCCGTTGCGCCAGGCCACGTTCTTCACGATGTACTTGAAGAGCTGGAGGTCGTCGGCGGCGGCGAGCAGCGTGTTGAACTTGTAGTTGATCTCGGCCTGACCGGCGGTGCCCACCTCGTGGTGCTGACGCTCGACCTGGAGGCCGGACTTGGCCAGCTCCAGGGAGATCTCGGCACGCAGGTCGGCGAAGTGGTCGACCGGCGGGGTCGGGAAGTAACCGCCCTTGTAACGGACCTTGTAACCGCGGTTGTCCTCCAGCGCACCGGTGTTCCAGGCGCCCGCCTCGGAGTCGATGTGGTAGAAGGACTCGTTCTCCGAGGTCTTGAAGCGCACGCTGTCGAAAACGTAGAACTCGGCCTCGGGACCGAAGTACGCGGTGTCGGCGATACCGGTGGAGGCGAGGTACGCCTCGGCCTTCTTCGCCACGTTCCGCGGGTCACGGGAGTACTGCTCGCCCGTGATCGGGTCGTGGATGAAGAAGTTGATGTTGACCGTCTTGTCGCGGCGGAACGGGTCGACGCGCGCGGTGGACAGGTCGGCGCGCAGGGCCATGTCGGACTCGTGGATGGCCTGGAAGCCGCGGATCGAGGAGCCGTCGAACGCGAGCTCCTCGGCCGGGTCGAAGGCCTCGGCCGGAATCGTGAAGTGCTGCATCACACCCGGCAGGTCGCAGAAGCGGACGTCGACGAACTTGACGTCCTCGTCCGCGATGAACTTCTTGGCCTCGTCGGCGTTCTGGAACATCCAGCTCCTCCTACTCCCGACCGTCCCGCCGGGGTGGTAGTTCGTTCGTGCGGCCAGTGCGGTGGCACACGCTGCCTTCGACACTAGGGACGCGTGGTTTCTCGTGCGTGACCCATTTGTTTCGCCCACGTTAATCGGACATCCTGCCCCGCACCCCACCTGTCCGTATGTCAAAACGGTCGCAGTACGGTGGTCGCGTGGACAAGAGGCAAGCAATCGGTTCGTGGCTCTCCGGCCCCCGCGCGGCCGCGGAAGAGGCGGGTGTCGACTTCGGATACCGGGGTGAACAACTCGGTCTGCCGGAGGAGGGGCCGGGCTCCATCGCCCGCCCCGGCCGGCGCCTCGGCGCCCTGGCCGTCGACTGGGGGCTGTGCCTCTTGATCGCATACGGTTTGATCACCGACGGCTACGACCAGGCGACCAGCAACTGGGCCCTGCTCATCTTCTTCCTGCTCCACGCCCTGACGCTGGGCACGGTCGGCTTCACTCCGGGTAAGCGCCTCTTCGGCCTCCGCGTGGTCTCCCAGGACGCCGGCGCCGTGAACCCCCTGCGCGCCCTCATCCGCACGGCCCTGTTGTGCCTCGCCATCCCGGCCCTGGTCTGGGACCGCGACGGGCGGGGGCTGCACGACCGGCTGGCGCGGACGGTGGAAGTACGGATCTGATCCGGCTGGTACGACGATGGGGGCGCCCGGAGTGATCCGGGCGCCCCCATCGTCGTACGCATGTCGTCAGCGGGCCTTCGGGCCGCCCTTCGGCATCCGCATGCCCTTGGGCATCGGGCCCTTTGGCAATGGCATGTTGCTCATCAGGTCGCCCATGGCGCGGAGCCGGTCGTTGGTGGCGGTCACCTGGGGGCCGGAGAGGACGCGGGGCAGCTTCAGCATGGTCGTGCGGAGCTTCTTCAGCTCGACCTGGCCCTCGCCGGTGCCCACGACGAGGTCGTGCACCGGCACGTCCGCGACGATCCGGGCCATCTTCTTCTTCTCGGCGGCCAGCAGGCTCTTGACCCGGTTCGGGTTGCCCTCGGCGACCAGGACGATGCCGGCCTTGCCGACGGCCCGGTGCACCACGTCCTGGCTGCGGTTCATCGCCACCGCCGGGGTGGTGGTCCAGCCGCGGCCGACGTTGTCCAGTACCGCCGCGGCGGCACCCGGCTGGCCCTCCATCTGCCCGAACGCGGCACGCTCGGCCCGGCGTCCGAAGACGATCGCCATCGCGAGGAAGGCGATCAGGAAGCCGAAGATGCCGAGATAGATGGGGTGACCGATCAAGAAACCGATCGCGAGGAAGACACCGAAGGTGATGATTCCGAGAGCCGCGAGTACAAGACCGATCTTCTTGTCGGCCCTGCGGGTCATCTTGTACGTGAGGGCGATCTGCTTGAGTCGCCCGGGGTTCGCAGCGTCCGCTGCGGTTTCCTTCCTCGCCATGGCACGAAGTCTACGTGCCCGGGAAAGCGCGGCCGACGGCGGTGCCGGTGGGGACCGGTGACCGGCGACAACGCTGGGGAGCGACGCCGGGCGGCGGCGGTACCGGGGTGGAGCGGTGGGTTACGACATGCGCGGTGGGTTACGACATACGCGAGGCGACGACCTCTTCGAGGACGCGCTCGGCCTCGACACGGTCCTTGGCGCGGCGGCGGTCCTCCAGGACGGAGGTCCAGGCGTTGCGACGGGCGGTGCGCTGACCGCTGCTCATGAGCAGCGACTCGACGGCACGGAGTGCATCGGTGAAGGACGGGATGGCGGTGGCGCGTACGGGCGCGGCCTGCATGATGGAGGTCCCCCCTCGGGAGTGGTGCTCTGGTGAGAGCTGTACGGGGTGTAAAACCAGGGTCACTGATTGGTGTTACCAGGGCGTGACCGACCGGTCAAACACCAATGAAACCTTGATGGGCGGCCCTTGAACGCCGACGCGACCCCGACAGGGCCCTCATCTGCGAGGACGGTCGGGGCCGCGGTCAATCGGCCGTTACTGACGGGTAGCCGCTTGTGCTCAGATTCACACGACCGTGTGGCACTGCGTGCCATTTGGCGGAGTGGTCAGACGGCCTGCGAAGCGACGTAGGAACCCCGCTTCTCGATGGCCATCTGGTACAGGCGGCCGGCGCGGTACGAGGAGCGGACGAGCGGGCCGGACATCACGCCGGAGAAGCCGATCCCGTCGGCCTCCTGCTTCAGTTCGACGAACTCCTGCGGCTTGACCCAGCGCTCCACGGGGTGGTGGCGGACGCTCGGGCGCAGGTACTGGGTGATGGTGACCAGCTCGCAGCCGGCGTCGTGCAGCTGCCGGAGCGCCTCGCTGACCTCCTCGCGGGTCTCGCCCATGCCGAGGATCAGGTTCGACTTGGTGACCAGGCCGTAGTCGCGGGCCTCGGTGATGACCTTCAGGGAGCGCTCGTAGCGGAAGCCGGGGCGGATGCGCTTGAAGATGCGGGGGACCGTCTCGACGTTGTGCGCGAAGACCTCGGGGCGGGAGGCGAAGACCTCTTCCAGCAGCTCCGGGACGGCGTTGAAGTCGGGGGCGAGGAGCTCGACCTTGGTCTGGCCGGCCTCGCGCTCCGCCGTCTGCTGGTGGATCTGCCGTACGGTCTCGGCGTACAGCCAGGCGCCGCCGTCGGGGAGGTCGTCGCGGGCGACGCCGGTGATGGTGGCGTAGTTCAGGTCCATGGTGACCACGGACTCGCCGACGCGGCGGGGCTCGTCGCGGTCGAGGGCCTCGGGCTTGCCGGTGTCGATCTGGCAGAAGTCGCAGCGGCGGGTGCACTGGTCGCCGCCGATGAGGAAGGTGGCCTCGCGGTCTTCCCAGCACTCGTAGATGTTGGGGCAGCCCGCCTCCTGGCAGACCGTGTGCAGGCCCTCGCTCTTCACGAGGCTCTGCATCTTCGTGTACTCGGGGCCCATTTTCGCCCGGGTCTTGATCCACTCGGGCTTGCGCTCGATGGGGGTCTGGCTGTTGCGGACCTCCAGGCGCAGCATCTTGCGTCCGTCGGGTGAGACTGCGGACACATCGGCTCCCTGTGCTTCGATTCTTCGGCGTACACCAGCGTACGCCCGTGCGGTTCTCGGTTCCCTGGGTGGGCAACCTTCGCGATCGGGGCGGCATTCCCTTTTCGCCCCCGCCGCCCCTACCCGTCCCTCCCCCACTCTCGGCTTCGCTCGAGAGTGGGGGGACCCCCATCCAGGGGCTGCCGCCCCTTCGACCCCGCACGCCTGAGAGCTCGGGGGTTGCGGGTTCGTGGGCGGGTGCGGGTTGTGTTGGGTTGCTCGCGCAGTTCCCCGCGCCCCTTAAAAGCAGGGAGTGCCCCCGGGTAACCAGGGGCGCGGGGCTGTGGCATATGCGGCCCCGCCGCGTGGGCGCGACAAGCCCCCACCCACCCGCACCCGCAAACGCACCCAAGGGGGTCGAAGGGGCGCAGCCCCTGGATGGGGGAGGGACGGGTAGGGGCGGCGGGGGCGAGGAACTCTCCGGCGGGTCACGCCGGTGCCCGTTCCACCTCTCGTGGCTTCAGGTCCGCGTTCTCCAGAACCTCCCGCAGGTGCTTCTCGGCCACGGGTAGGACCTCGGCGATGGTGATGTCGCGGGCGAGTTCGTTCGCCAGGGACGTGACACCGGCGTCACGGATACCGCAGGGAATGATGCGGTCGAACCACACGTTGTCCGGGTTCACGTTCAGCGCGAAGCCATGCATCGTGACGCCCTTTGCGACGCGGATGCCGATCGCCGCGACCTTGCGGTCCTCGCGCCGCTGGCCGGCGTTGGAGGGCGCGTACTCGGGCCCGTTGAAGCGCGGGTCGAACTCCTCGTCGGTCATCCGGGGGTCGAGATCCAGCGACAGCCCGCCCAGCCGCTGCTCGACCGGGGCGCCCAGCACCCACACCCCGCTCCGGCCCTCGACCCGGGTCGTCTCCAGGCCGAACTCCGCGCACGTGAGGATCAGGGCCTCTTCGAGCCGCCGTACATGGGCCACGACGTCCACCGGGCGCGGCAGCTTCTGGATGGGGTAGCCGACGAGCTGCCCGGGGCCGTGCCAGGTGATCTTGCCGCCGCGGTCGACGTCCACGACGGGCGTGCCGTCGAGGGGGCGCTCGTTGTCGGCCGTGCGCCGGCCCGCCGTGTAGACCGGGGGGTGCTCCAGGAGCAGCACGGTGTCGTCGATCTCGTCGGCGAAGCGCGCCGCGTGCACCCGGCGCTGCTCGTCCCACGCCTCCTGGTACTCGACGGCCTCCGTGCCGAACCCCATGCGGACGAACCGCAACCCACTCACGGCAAGCGCCTCCCTCGGCGGTACGGCCGTGCGGCGGCACCGCGATAGCTGTGTCAGCCAAGCTGTGTCAGGCACATAACGCGCCCACGCCACTGTACGACCGTACGACCGGGTGCCGTACTCCATGCCCGCCCCCGTCGTACTCCGTGACCGCCCGGCGTACGACGGGAAGCACCGGCGCGCGACGGAGGCCTTTCTCGTCAGCCGCGCAGTGAATCCTCACACGATCGGATGAATGGACACGAAAGTGTGCGATCAGGCGCTTACTCTCCGCTACATTCGCGCCGTTCACAAGGCCGCAAAAGGCTTCTCACCAGGCAATCCGGGAAACCCCGCCAACACCCGGAAGGCAGGAGACCGCACCGCAGATGACGGAACGACCCGCGCAGCGCACCCCCAACCGCCAGCTCGCCGCCCTCATCGCAGAAGCGGGGTTCTCGAACGCGGGACTAGCGCGCCGTGTGGACCAGCTCGGTCTCGAACACGGCCTCGATCTCAGATACGACAAGACGTCGGTCACCCGGTGGCTGCGCGGTCAGCAGCCCAGGGGGACGACCCCCGCGCTCATCGCCGAGGTGTTCACCCGCCGCCTCGGCCGCAGGCTCACCGCCCAGGACCTCGGCCTGGACGCCTGCGCCCCCGTGTACGCGGGGCTGGAGTTCGCCGCGACCCCCGAGGAGGCCATCGACATCGTCAGCGGGCTGTGGCGCAAGGACTCCGGCAGCCACGCCGAGCTGCGGAAGATCGCCTTCACACCCGCCGGGCTCGTCGTGCCGAGCCGGGACTGGCTGATCGGCCGCGCCGACGACCGGGTGGGCCGGGGTGATCCCGGCGGCACCCCCCGCGTCCCCCCGCAGGGCCGCCCGGCCCTGCCCCGGCAGCGCAGCCAGACCGAGCGCGGCCCCGGCCAGAAGGTCACCGGCGGGGACATCGCCGCCCTCCGCTCGGTCGGCGAACTCTTCCGCGCCCTCGACGACGCCTACGGCGGCGGCCACGCCCGCCAGGCCCTGGTGCGCTATCTGGAGCACGAGGCCGAGCCGATGCTGCGCGGCGCGTACGGCGAACAGACCGGCCGGAGGCTCTTCGCCGCCGCCGCCGACCTCACCCGGCTGGCCGGCTGGACCTCGTACGACATCGGTGCCCACGGGCTCGCCCAGCGGTACTTCGTGCAGGCGCTCAGGCTGGCGCAGGCGGCGGGGGACCGGGCGTACGGGGCGTACGTCCTGGTCACGATGAGCCGTCAGGCGGTCTATCTGGGGCACGGACGGGAGGCCGTGCAGCTCGCGCGCGTCGCTCAGCAGGGCGTCGGGTCGGCCGTGCCGCCGGTCGTGCAGTCGCTGCTGCACGCCGTCGAGGCGCGCGGGCACGCGGTGCTCGGGGAGGTGCGGGCCTCCACGGCCGCGCTGGTCCGGGCCGAGCGGGCCCTGGAGACGGCCCGGCCCGGGGATGAAGTCCCCTACTGGGCACGGTTCTTCGACGAGGCCCAGCTCGCCGACGAGTTCGGGCACAGCCACCGCGACCTCCAGCAGTACCGCGCCGCCGCCCAGCACGCCGAGCGCTCGCTGCAACTGCGCGCCCCCGCGTACGCCCGCAGCCGCCTCTTCTGCCGGGTCGTCCTCGCCTCCGCCCGGCTCGGGCTCGGGGAGCTGGACCAAGCCTGTCAGTTGGGCGCGGAGGCCGCAGGGCAGGCCGCGGAGATGCGGTCGGTGCGGGCCGTGGAGTACGTACGGGACTTCGAGCGCAGGCTGGAGCCGTACCGGGACGCGGCACCGGTCCGGGGGTATCGGGACAAGGTGGCGGCGTTGGGATAGGGGGACGATGAGGAGGGGGCGCCCGGTGACAGGGCGCCCCCTCCCGGCCTACGCGGCGTTTTCCAGGGGCTCTTCCTGCGGCGTCGGGTGGGCGTCGAGGTCGGTGAGGATGGCGTGGGCGGCTCGGCGGGCCGAGTGGAGGGCGCCCTGGACGGTGCTGGTGTCGCGGTGGTCGCCGCAGACGTAGAGGCCGGCGAGGAGGCGTACCGGGCGGCGCGGGTCGTGCGGTGCGGGCATCGCGGGGACGGCCTCGGGGGTGTGGTGGACCGCGAGGAGCTCCCAGCGGGTCGTGGACGTCCGGTAGAGACGGGCCAGTTGGGCGCGGACCGTGGCGTCGAGGTGCGCGGGGTCCGGGGGAGTGCCCAGCACGGTGGACGTGATCAGAGCGCGGCCCGCCGGGGCCCGGGCCGGGTCGACCTGGCTGATGACCGCGGTGTGCGAGACGGGCCCGCTGCGGTCCGCGTCGAGGAGCAGCGCCGGTTCGCCGAGCGGGGGCTCGTCCGTCGCGTGGTGCAGGACCGTCACCGGGTGGAACTCCGGTACGCGCAGCCCGGGGAGCAGTTCCGCGGCGGACCGGGCGTCCGTGGCCAGCACCACGGAACGGCAGGGGAGTTCACCGTGGTCCGCCGTCGTCACCGAGGTCGTGCTGATCTCGGTGGCCCGGACCCCCGTGCGGACGGTGCCCGGCGGAAGGGCGGCCGCGAGGAGCTCCGGCAGGGTGTCGGCGCCGCCCTCCGGTATGCACAGTCGGCCCGTCGCGAAGGCGTGCAGGGCCAGGTCGGCGCAGCGGCTGGAGGTCTGGAGCGTCGGGTCGGCGAGCAGGGCGGCCAGCAGCGGCCGTACGAAACCGTCGATCGTCCGGGGCGGGAAACCCCGGGTCGCCAGCGCCTCGGCGATCGGCACCTCCGCCCGGGTGGCGAGCCGCGCCGGCGCGGTCGCGGCGAGCCGGGCCAGGGCCATGGCCAGCCGGGACTGGTCGGCGGGGGAGCCCAGGCGGCCCGGACGCGTACCGGCCGAACGGCCCGGGGAACGGCTCTGGTTGCGGGGCAGCCTGGGGGCGCTTGCGAGGGCGCGCGCGGCTGTGAGTGCGCCCCTTGCGCTTCGGAGGGTCGGGGTGGCGCCGGCGCGGTGATGATGGCCGTCGGCGTGCAGCAGGACGCCGGGGGCGAACGGGCGCAGCGGCAGGGTGTCCAGGCCCGGCGTTCGACGCAGCTCGGGGTAGGACGTGGAGAGCAGTGGGGCGGTGCGGTCGAGGCGGAAGCCGTCGACCTTCTCCGTGGCCATCCGGCCGCCGATGGCCGGCGTGGCCTCCAGGACCGTGGTCGTCAGACCCGCCCTGGTCAGATGACCGGCCGCCGCGAGGCCGGCCACGCCGGCTCCCACGACGATGACGTCCACGGGTTCCGTGTCCGCTGAGTACGTCGATTGGTACACCGGCTCAAGCACGGGCCCCTCCCGGAGGTCGCGCGGCTGCTGGGGAGGTCATGCCCCCAACGCCCTTCTGAAATACCTGAGTTCGCGACGAGGGTGAAGGGGTGGGGGCGAGCCGGGGAAGTAGCGTGTGACCTCGCACGGGGGCATGGCCGGGGCACCTGTGCGCCCGGCGTCCGGCCGGGGAGGTTTCGCCCCCGCCGCCCCTACCCGTCCCATCCCCAGGGGAGGCTGCCCCTTCGACCCCGCCAGGGGCCGTGCCTCCTCGCCCCCGCACCGCCACGGGCCTCCGCCCCCAGACCCCCGCTGGGGGATGAGGGGGGTGGCTGAGGTGCGTGTGTCCGTGACGGTTGTGTTGGGTTGCTCGCGCAGTTCCCCGCGCCCCTAAAAAGCCTGGGTGCCTGTGTAGGGGTCCGGGTGTGACTGGGGGGTGGGCCGTACGGCCAAGGCGTCGTGCAGGTCGGAGAGGCGGTCCAAGATCGCGGCCCGTTGTTCGACGAGGCCGCCGACCGGGGTGAACTTGCTGTCGGCGAGAATCGCGGCCACGGTCTCGCGCAGGTCGCTGAACGCGTCCAGCCCTTGGATCCGGTCGGTTTTGGCGTTGGCGTCGGCCACGATGTCCTCGGCCTGACGCATGGCGGTGGCTACCACCTGGCGGGCACGGCGCTCGGCGTCGACGCGCAGCTTCTCGGCCTCCAGACGCAGCTGCTCCGCGCGGTGCTCGATCTCGGCGAGCCGCTGCTGGGCCTTGGCCTGGCGGGTGGCCAGGTCGCGCTCGGACTGCTCACGCCGCTTGGCGAGGTTCGTCTCGAAGTCTGCGGCGGCCCGCGCGGCCTTTGCACGGGTCTCCTCGAAGAGGGCGTCAGCCTCCTCGCGCTTGAGCCGCACGTCCGTCTGCGCCTCAGCCCGCAGCCGGGAGGCCTCGCTCTTGGCCCTCTCGACGATCCGGACGCCCTCGTTCTCGGCCTCGGCCTTGCGCTCCTCGGCATAGGCCTCGACATCGTCGCGTACCTGCTGGGCCGCGGACTCCGCGAGCGCGCGGTGCTGCTGGGCCGCGCGCAGGGCCTCCTCGCGTATCGCGTCGGCGTCCACCGCGTGGGCCCCGGACGGAACGGATGCCGGCCTCTCCTCCAACGCGGCGAGTTGGTCGACGACCTCGCGGGCAGCGCCGGGGCGGGCGTCGGGCTCGCGGGCCAGCAGGCGCATCACCAACGCGCTCAGCTCGGCCGGAACTTCGGGGTTCAGCAGGTGCGGTGGCTCGACCTGCCCGACGGCGATCAAGTGCATCTGCGCGAACTGGTTGTCGGCGACGAGCGGCGGCCGGCCGGTGAGCATGAAGTAGAGCACGCAGCCGAAGGAGTACAGATCGGTGCGGTGATCCACGGACTGCTCGCCGCGCGCCTGCTCCGGTGACATGTACAGCAGCGTGCCCATGACCACACCGGTGCCGGTGAGCCCGCTGACCAGCACCGTGTCACCGAGGAACTTGGCGATGCCGAAGTCGAGCACCTTTAGGTCGCCGTCCCCGGCGAACATGATGTTGTCCGGCTTGATGTCGCGGTGCACGATGCCCTGCCCGTGCGCGGCGTCGAGGGCCTGCGCGACCTGGCGCCCCCAGCCGACCGCCCGTGTCCAGTGCGGCCGTCGCTCGAAGACGGCGTCGGCGAGGGTGCGCCCGGTGAGGCGCTCCATCACCATGTACAGGGCCCGTTCGCCGTCGAGGTCGGCCTCGCCGCAGTCGTGGGCGATCACGGTGTGGCGGCCGGGCAGCCCGGCGGCGGACCTGATCTCGCGCTGGAACCTGAGGAACGTCTCGTGCTCGCCCAGCCGCGGCAGCGCGGTGACGAGCTTGACCGCGACGTCGCGCTGCATCCGCTTGTCACGGGCGCCCCACACCTGGCCCATCGCGCCCCGCCCCAGCCGCTCGACCAGTTCATACCGGCCGTCCAGCATCGCCCCCCGCATAGCGCCCTCCCCGCTGCCCGCCGAGTCCGCCGCCAAGCCTAGAAGATCGCCCGCACGCACGGGCGTCGGGGAGCGGATTCCCGGAAGGCGGATCATGGCAGGCTGAACGCATGCGTGCTGCTCGGCTCATCAAGATGGTGCTGCTTCTTCAGTCGCGGGCGTCCATGACCGCCGCTGAACTGGCCCGCGAGCTGGAGGTGTCGGAGCGGACGGTCACCCGGGACGCCCAGGCGCTGTCGGAGGCCGGGGTTCCGGTTTATGCGGACCGGGGCCGGGCGGGCGGGTACCGGCTCATCGGTGGCTATCGGACACGCCTCACCGGGCTGGCCCGGAACGAGGCCGAGGCGCTGTTCCTGTCCGGCGTACCGGGCGCCCTGCGCGACATGGGTCTGGAGGACGCGGCCTCCGCCGCCCGGCTGAAGGTGTCGGCCGCCCTCCTCCCCTCCCTCCGCGACGCCCCCCGCACCGCCGCCCAGCGGTTCCACCTCGACGCCCCGGGCTGGTTCAACGAACCCAAGACCCCCGAACTCCTCCCCGCCATCGCGGACGCGGTGTGGGACGACCGCCGGATCACCGCGCGCTACCGGCGGGGAGATACCGAGGTCGAGCGGGTGCTGGAGCCGTACGGTCTCGTACTCAAGGCCGGGGTCTGGTACCTGTGCGCACGCGTCCCGGAGCCCGCCCCCGGCTCCTTCCGTACGTATCGCATCGACCGCTTCACCACGGTCGACACCGGCTCCGATCGGTTCGTCCGTGACGAAGACTTCGACCTTCCCCGCTACTGGGACGACCAAGCCGAGCGGTTCGCCCGCTCGATCCTGCGTGCCGAGGTCGTCGTACGGCTCTCGGCGGAAGGTGTGCGGAGGCTGCCGTACGCCGTGGATCCCGTCGCGGCCCGGGACGCGCTCACGGCGGTGACCGACGGCCCCGACGACTGCGGCCGGGTCACGGTCACGCTCGGGGTCGAGTCGGAGGAGGTCGCGCACAGCCAGCTCACGGCGCTCGGACCGGAGGTCGAGGTGCTGGCGCCCGAAACCCTCCGGGCCCGGTTCGCGGACGACGCGCGGCGGCTCGCCGCGCTGTACACGTGACGCGGGACACAGCGCGCGGGCCGACAATCCGTCGCCCTCCACGTGCGTCCCACCCCTCCAGGCACGATGCTTGTCCCGTGATGGACGAGACGGAGTTCTGGGAGTTGGTGGACACAACCCGGGAGGACGCCGAGGGCGATCCCGAGGACCACGCCGACCTGCTCGTGGAACGGCTCGGCCGGCTCGACCCGGAGGCCGTGCTGGACTTCGCCCGGCACTTCGAGTCGCGTTACAACCGCGCGTACACCTGGGATGTGTGGGGCGCCGCCTGGGTGCTGCTGGACGGGGCCAGCGACGACGCGTTCGACTTCTTCCGGTGCTGGCTGATCGGCCAGGGCCGGGAGGTCTTCGAGGGCGCGGTGCACGACCCGGACTCGCTCGCCGACCTGCTGGACGACTTCGACGAGGAGATCGACGGCGACGGCGAGGAGCTGGGATACGCCGCGGACGAGGCGTACGAGCAGCTCACCGGCGTCGTCGCCCCGGACCTCGGCATCCCGCCCGCGCCCGGCGAACCCGAGGGCACCCCGGTCGACTTCGAGAACGAGACCGCCCTCGCGGAACGCTATCCGAAGCTCTGGGAGCGGTTCCGGACCCAAGTTTAAGCAGGTGTAAGCAGGTGTAAGAGGGTCAGGCGCGCAGGCCGCGGCTCGTCGTGCGCGGCAGGTACGCGTACTGCTCGGTGGTGTGCGGCTGGGCGCGGTGGCGTTCCCTGCCCGGGGCCGGGTGCTCGGGGGCCGACGCGCCGTGCAGCGGGGCCGAGTTGGCCCGCTCCAGCGCGGACGCGGTGACCGCGGACGGGCCGAGCACGACGACGGCGGTCGCGCAGGCCACCGTCCAGGGGCTCCGCAGGGCGGAGGACCAGGACCTCTTCGGGTTCCGGTTCCGGGACGTGTTCGACATGTTCTTCGTACGGCTGCTCATCATCTTCCCCACCTCCGGTCGGCGTGACACGACGAAGTTAGGGCGCGGATCTTGGAGAAGTCTGTGAGACCTCGGCGCGCTGTCTGTGAAGCTCATGAGATCCGGCTCAGACCGATGAGAACCGTCTGTAAGAGCCCTCCTACCCCGTCCTACGACCGTCGTCCCTGGAGCCGTGCCGCCAGTTCTCTGATCGCGGGCAGGCGTTCCGCGAGGGCCGCGCCGGGGCAGCTGGTCATGTAGCCGTCGCTGTGACCCGCGAGGGTGGGCAGCAGGGCGGTGGTGCCGGCGGCGTAGCGGCTGAGGCTGTTGCTGGAGGTGAGGCGCACGCTGCCGCGTGGGTCGAGGCCCGTCAGGCCGAGTTTCCAGGCGGCGAGGGCGGCGATCGCGTCGGTCATGGCCTGCGGGACCGGCACGCCGGCGGTGAAGGTGCCGAGGGCGGCGATGCCGGTGGTGCGGTGGTTGAAGCCCTGGGTGTGGGCGCCGGTGACGGGGCGGTCGACGCCGCCCGCGCGGCCCTCGTAGATGGTGCCGCAGCGGTCGACGAGGAAGTTGTAGCCGATGTCGTCCCAGTCCTTGGCGCCGGTCTGGCCCGCGTACAGGTATCGGATGATGCGGGGGGCGTCGGCGCAGTCGTAGTCGATCGGCGAGTCCGTGTGGTGGATGAAGACGGCGGTGACCCGGTCGTCGTAGCGGGCGGGCGGCTGGCTGCGGGCGTCCCCGGCCAGCCAGCGGGCCCTCGGCACGATGGGGGGTCTGGGCGCCTGGTGCGGGAGGGCGGGACGGGTCTCGACGGGCTGCCGGGCGGGGCGGTGCGCCGTACGGTCCACGCCGATCGCGTACAGCACCAGCGCCAGGACGGCGGCCAGCCCCGGCAGACAGGCCAGCGTGAGGAGGAGGGGACGGGGCAGGGTCGTCCGCGCGCGGAGCACGGCGTCGGCGAGTCGTGTCCGCTCCCGGAGCAGCCGTATACGCGCGTGACTTGTCCGGCGCCGCCACACGCGTGACAGCCGCCGCATTCGCGCCCCTCGCGACACCCGGAACACACGCATGCGCCCAGCCTCCCCCGACTGTCCGCCCGCCGCATGTGGGGTGTGCCACCCGGTGGAAGTGGAAGGAACCAACTGCGCGGTCCGGGACGTTTTACGGTTCCAGGCAGATTTCGCGGTTCCAGGCAGATGTGGCGCACCGGTGGCCGATTTTCGTACGCCGCCGACGCGCCGTACGGACGTAGCTGATCACTGCGCCCAACCCACGCGTACTACAGGGTCCCAAGAGAAAGGCGGCTGGAGTGGACGTGCTCGACATCCTGCTGATGCTGGTGATCCTGGCCTACGCGGCGTCCGGGTACCGTCGCGGCCTGGTCGCGGGATGTGTGTCCCTGGCCGGTTTCGTGGGCGGCGCGGCGATCGGCGTGTGGGTGCTGCCCTGGGTGATGGAGCTGGTGGAGGCGGGCACTCCGGCGGCGACGGTCACGGCGGTGCTGACGGTGCTGGTACCGGGGGTGATCGGGCACGAACTGGCGGGCCGGCTGGCGCTGACGCTGCGCCGGGAGATAGACCGCAGCCCGCTGCGCATGGCCGACGGCATCGGCGGGGCGGCGGCCAACACGGTCGCCGTGCTCATCGTGGCCTGGGTGGCCGCGAGCGTCCTCGGGGCCTCCTCCTCCGCGGTGGTCACCAACTCGATCCGCAACTCCGCGCTGCTCGGCGCCGTGCAGAACACCATGCCGGACACCACCCCGGCCTGGTTCTCCAACGCCACCTCCGCGCTCACCGAGGCGGGCTTCCCCCAGGTCTTCAACCCGTTCGAGAACGAGGCGACGGCCGAGGTCGCCAAGCCCTCCGGGGACAGCGTCACGGCGGCCGCGACCAGCGCCGCCAAGCACAGCACGGTCAAGATCGAGGGCGTCTCGGGCACCCAGGGCCGCGAGGGCAGCGGCTTCGTGTACGCCACCGAGCATGTGATGACCAACGCCCATGTGGTGGCCGGCATCGACGACCCGAGCGTGCGCGTGGGCGGCGTGGGCAAGGCGTACGAGGCGCGCGTGGTGCTCTTCGACGCCGACAAGGACGTGGCGGTGCTCTACGTCCCCGGTCTGCGGGCGCCCCTCCTGCGCTTCGACGACAGCGCCTCGCGCGGCGACGCGGCGGTCGTCGCCGGCTACCCGGAGGACGGTGGCCTCGACCTCCAGGCGGCCACCGTCGCCAGCCGTATCGACGCGACCGGCCGCAACATCTACAACACCGACACGGTCACCCGCGACATCTACTCGATTCGCTCCACCGTCCGCCCCGGCAACTCCGGCGGCCCCCTCCTCACCACCCAGGGCCAGGTCTACGGCGTCGTCTTCGCCCGCTCGACCTCGGACGCCGAGACGGGATACGTCCTGACCGTGGACGAGGTCGCAGCCGAGGCGGAGCGGGCGGCGACCTCGACGACGGCGGTGGACACGGGAGAGCTCACGACTTCGTGACGTCGTAAGGGGGTTGGTGGGTGGTCAGAGCCGACAGCCCATCAGTACGTCGTCCACGTACGCCCCGTCCAGCAGGAACTCCTCCGGCAGGATCCCCTCCACCACGAACCCCTCGGACTCGTAGAGCTTCCTGGCCGGGGTGTTGTGCCCGAGGACCCGCAGGGTGAGCCGGCGGGCTCCTCTGCGCCGGGCCTCGTCCTGCGCGGCCCGCAGCAGCGTCCGTCCGACCCCGGCCCCGCGCGCCTCGTCGGCGACGACGAGCCCCTGGATCTGGCGGACGTGCGCGTTGCAGGCGAGGGGTGACGGCAGACCGAGCCGGACGTAGCCGACGACGATGCCGGCGACTTCGGCGACGAGGTGGTCCCCGGGTCCGTAACGCTCGTTGAAGAAGGGGGCGTACGGCTGTCTGGGGCGCTCCTGGACGGAGTGCGGCGGGGACCAGGTGACGCGGTCGAGTCGGCCGAGGGTCTCCTCGTCGTCCGGGGTCGCGAGGCGTATGTACGGAACAGGCATGCCGGTCACTGTACGGCGGCCGGTACGCCACCCCTGGCCCGCGTGCTCGGCCGCTGACCGGCAGGATGGGGGCATGAACGATGATGCGTCCGTGCCGTCCGTGCCGCCGCCCGGTTCCCGTGTCGTGATCGCCGGGGCGTCCGGCCTGATCGGTTCGGCGCTGGCCCGTTCCCTCACGGCGGACGGGTACGAGGTGCTGCGGCTCGTACGGCGGGAGCCGCGGGCGCGGGACGAGGCGCGCTGGGATCCGGAGGCCGGGCGGGTCGACGCGGCGGCGCTGGAGGGGTGCGCGGCCGTGGTGAACCTCGCGGGCGCGGGGGTCGCGTCCCGCCGCTGGACGAAGGCGTACAAGGCGACGATCCGCCGCAGCCGGGTGCTCGGCACCTCGACGCTCGCGAAGGCCGTCGCGTCCCTGGACGCGCCGCCGGGTGTGTTCGTCAACGGCAGCGCGATCGGGTTCTACGGCTCCACGGGCGACCGGGTGGTGGACGAGTCGGCGCCGGCCGGGGAGGGGTTCCTGCCGTCGTTGTGTGTGGAGTGGGAGGGGGCGACGGAGGCCGCGTCGGCTGCCGGGATCCGGACGGTGTTCGCCCGTACGGGGCTGGTAGTGGCCCGGGGTGGGGGTGCGTGGGGGCCGTTGTTCCCGCTGTTCAAGGCCGGGCTCGGGGGGCGGATGGGGGACGGGCGGCAGTACTGGAGCTTCATCGCGCTGCGGGACGAGGTCGCGGCGTTGCGTCATCTCATCGACTCGCCGTCGCTGTCCGGGCCGTTCAATCTGACGGCGCCGGCGCCGCTGACGAATCGTGAGATCACGGCGGCGATGGGGCGGGTTCTCCGCCGGCCCACTCTCTTCACCGTGCCGGCGCCCGTGCTTCGGCTGGTTCTCGGTGAGGTGTCCGGGGATGTTCTCGGGAGTACGCGGGCGGTGCCGACGCGGTTGCTGGAGTCGGGGTTCGAGTTCGCGTATCCGGGGATCGAGGAGACGATTCGGGTGGCGGCGAGCGGCTGAGCGGGGTCTTTTCTCGCCCCCGCCGCCCCTACCCCTCCCACTCCGCCGCCGTGCGGAACTTCCCCGTCTCCCGGGGCAGGGGTCCTCCTCGGTCTTCACCCAGGCACCCTCGCGGTTGCCGTTCCAGATGCCGGCGCTCTACGCGACGAGGTGGGACATACTGCGAGGCACGAGGGCGGCACGCATGATCCTCGTGCCGGACGGGGCCCTACGTCGTGTCTGACAAAGATCATGACGTGGCGGCGGTCTTCCTCCAGGCACGTGGTGGGACTGCGTGTGGGAAGGTCATGCGTGTGATCAACCAGGATGGCGGCTCAGGCCGCCGCGAACTCGTACTCGTGGGCGAAATGAGCCCTGCGGACGTCGTGCTTGTCTACCGCGAGGCGCTTCGCGTGCTGCGTTCCGGCATCGACGCAGCCCACCTCGACGCCTATAGCGACGATGCCTGGCCAACCGCTGTGCTGCACTCGTACGAACGCGCGCTGTCCCTGGCACGGGAGGCGGTGGCGGATGGCCATCGCTCCCGGCGCGCCGATCCCGGGATGGGGATCGACATCGACGTCCACGACGACGCGCAGTTCGAGCTGATGTTGGACTTGGCTCCCCACACGATCAACGCCGAAGGCCGACGAGGGAACCGGCTGATCTTCAGCGCCAGTGACTCGGGAACCTCCCTGTGGATTGCCGTGACACAGGAACAGGAAGTGGAACTCCTGTCCCGACTGGACGCGTTGGGAATACCACCAACCGCGCTCGCCGTTCAGCCACGCGGCCGCTGAGGCGCATTATTTACCTCAGCGTCATGGGACGGGTAGGGGCGGCGCGGGGCGAAAACCCCTCGCCGCCCCCCGGCGTCAGAGCCCGTACCGCTCCCGCGCCTCCTTTACCGCCGTCGCCTTGACCTCACCCCGCCGCGCCAGCTGGGCCAGCGCGGCGACGACGATGGACTGGGCGTCGACGCCGAAGTGGCGGCGGGCGGCCTCGCGGGTGTCCGACAGGCCGAAGCCGTCGGCGCCCAGCGAGGAGTAGTCCTGCTCGACCCACTGGGCGATCTGATCGGGAACCTGGCGCATGTAGTCGGAGACCGCCAGCACCGGCCCGTCGGCACCCTGCAGCGCCTGCCGGACGTACGGCACCCGCTCCTCGCCGCGCAGGAGGGCCGCGTCGGCCTCCAGGGCGTCACGGCGGAGCTCCGACCAGGACGTCGCCGACCAGACGTCCGCCGCCACACCCCATTCCTCGGCGAGCAGCTTCTGCGCCTCGACGGCCCAGTGGATCGCCGTGCCGGACCCCAGCAGCTGGATCCGCGGGGCGTTGGCCACCGGCGACAGCCCCGCCGACTCCGCCGTGTTGAAGCGGTACAGGCCCTTGACGATGCCCTCGTCGATGCCGAGGCCGGCCGGCTTGGCGGGCTGGGGGAGGGGCTCGTTGTAGACCGTCAGGTAGTAGAAGACGTTCGGGTCCTCACCCGGGGCCGCCTCGCCGTACATGCGGCGGAGACCGTCCTTCACGATCGCCGCGACCTCGTACGCGAACGCCGGGTCGTACGTCAGCGCCGCCGGGTTCGTGGCCGCGATCACCGGCGAGTGACCGTCCGCGTGCTGGAGGCCCTCGCCCGTCAGCGTCGTACGGCCGGCCGTGGCGCCGACGAGGAAGCCGCGGCCGAGCTGGTCGCCGAGCTGCCACATCTGGTCGGCGGTGCGCTGCCAGCCGAACATCGAGTAGAAGATGTAGAAGGGGATCATCGCCTCGCCGTGCGTGGAGTACGCGGTGGACGCGGCGATGAAGTCCGCCATCGAACCGGCCTCGGTGATCCCCTCGTTGAGGATCTGGCCGTCCTTGGCCTCCTTGTAGTACATCAGCTGGTCACGGTCGACCGGCTCGTACGTCTGGCCCTTGGGGGAGTAGATCCCGAGGGAGGGGAAGAGCGACTCCATACCGAAGGTGCGTGCCTCGTCCGGCACGATCGGCACCCAGCGCCTGCCCGTCTCCTTGTCGCGGACCAGGTCCTTGATGAGGCGTACGAAGGCCATCGTCGTCGCCACGTTCTGGGAGCCCGAGCCCTTGTCGAAGGACGTGAACGCCTTCTCGGCGGGGGCGGGCAGGGGCGCGAGCGCGTGCGTACGGCGGGCCGGGGCCGGGCCGCCGAGGGCCGCGCGGCGCTCCTGGAGGTAGCGGACCTCGGGGGAGTCGGCGCCCGGGTGGCCGTAAGGCACCACACCGTCGACGAACCGCGCGTCCGAGATCGGCAGTTCCAGCAGATCCCGCATCGCCTTGAACTCGTCCACCGACAGCTTCTTCATCTGGTGGTTGGCGTTCTTCGACGCGAAGCCCTCGCCGAGGGTGAAGCCCTTGACGGTCTGGGCCAGGATGACGGTCGGGGCGCCCTTGAACTCGACGGCGGCCTTGTAGGCGGCGTACACCTTGCGCGCCTCGTGACCACCACGGGAGAGGTGGAAGCACTCCAGGATCTTGTCGTCGCTCAGCAGCTTCGCCATCTCGACGAGTGCCGGGTCGGCGCCGAAGAAGTCCTGGCGGATGTAGGCCGCGTCGCGGGTCTGGTACGTCTGGACCTGCGCGTCCGGTACCTCGCGCAGACGGCGTACGAGCGCGCCGGTGGTGTCGAGCTGGAACAACTCGTCCCATGCCGAGCCCCAGAGCGACTTGATGACGTTCCAGCCGGCGCCGCGGAACTGGGCCTCCAGCTCCTGCACGATCTTGAAGTTGGCGCGGACCGGGCCGTCGAGGCGCTGCAGGTTGCAGTTGATGACGAAGGTGAGGTTGTCCAGGCCTTCGCGGCTCGCGAGGGCGAGGGCCGCCGTCGACTCCGGCTCGTCCATCTCGCCGTCGCCGAGGAACGCCCAGACGTGGGAGTTGGAGACGTCCTTGATGCCGCGGCTGGTCAGGTAGCGGTTGAAGCGCGCCTGGTAGATCGCCGAGAGCGGGCCGAGGCCCATCGACACCGTCGGGAACTCCCACAGCCAGGGCAGGCGCCGCGGGTGCGGATACGACGGGAGGCCGTTGCCGCCCGACTCGCGGCGGAAGTTGTCGAGGTGCTGCTCGTTCAGGCGGCCGTCGAGGAAAGCGCGGGCGTAGATACCGGGGGAGGCGTGGCCCTGGATGTAGAGCTGGTCGCCCGAGCCGTCGGCCTCCTTGCCCTTGAAGAAGTGGTTGAAGCCCGTCTCGTAGAGCCAGGCTGCGGAGGCGAAGGTGGCGATGTGGCCGCCGACGCCGTATTTGGAGCCGCGGGTGACCATCGCGGCCGCGTTCCAGCGGTTCCACGCGGTGATACGGCGCTCCATCGCCTCGTCACCGGGCACGCCCGGCTCGGCGGCGGTGGGGATGGTGTTGACGTAGTCCGTCTCGAGCAGCTTGGGCAGCGCGATGCCGTTGCCCTCCGCGCGCTCCAGGGTGCGGCGCATCAGATACGCGGCACGGTGCGGCCCGGCCGCCTTGGTGACGGCGTCCAGCGAGGCCTGCCATTCGGCGGTCTCCTCCGGATCGCGGTCGGGGAGCTGGTCGAGCGCGCTCGGCTGGATGGCGTTGGGGTCGGTCATTGCGCCGCCTTCCTCAGTCGAAGGGGGTTCCCTCATCGGTAAGGGTTCGGGGTTGCCCTTGGTCTTTGGCAGGACAGGGCGAAGGGCTTGGGTGCGGTAACACCCTGCGGCTCCCGCCGCGCGGCCCGTCGGCGACTGTAACTCGCTGATCGATGATCGATCAAAGGGTTGAGAGGCAAAACTTCTTGATCACGAGAAAGTAGGCACGCGGTGCCTCCGGCGGGGACACCGGGTGCCGTGTTACTCGGGAGTTTGCGCAGGTGGGGCGGCGTTTGAGTGGGGGATGCGGCGGGGCCGGGCGCATATCGGCTCCGGCCCTGTGGGTTTTGGGATGCGAAAGGTCAGCTCGTGGCTGTCTGTGCGGTCGGCGGCACCATGCCGGCGGGCTGCTCGGTACGGGCGGAGGCCTCGTCGGCGCCTTGCTCGCGCTGTCCCTGTTCTTGTTCGGCGCTGCGGCGCTGTGCGGCCTGCTCGCGGGTGATCACTTCGGTGGCGGCGCCGACGGCGAGGGCGATCGGCCACTCGATGATCTGGGCGGCGGCCATACCGCCGAGCGCTCCGTAGAAGGCCAGCTTGCGCGGTGAGGGAAGCCGCGCCATGCCCTGCTGCCCCGACCGCGCCATGCCCTTGCGGACACCCGTGAACAGGTCACCGGGTGTCACATACGGGATCGGTACCCGTGGGTGCGCGGTGTGCAGGTGGACGACCTTGTCGTACGCGTGATGCTCGGCCGACTGTTGCCGCTCGGATTCCGGCTGCGCCTGCTCGGTTTGCGGTGCTTGCTGCGTCTGTGGGGAAGTCATCTCCGTCCCTCCCGATACTGGGCGACGTGAGTGAAAGTCTTCTCCCTACTGCGCCTTCCATCCTTGGGTGGCGATAAACGACTCAAACCCGAAAAATCGGGTAAACGAGACGATCCCGACGAACCCTGTGAAGCGAGCGGCCTCAGGCGTACGCGGCCGCCGGGCGCCCGCTGTTGAGGAACGCCTTCCAGAGGGCCATGGACAGGCGGATCAGCGCGGCCTCGATCACGGCGATGGCTACGTTGGTCAGGATCGCGGCGAGGAAGTGCGGCATGGTTCCGTCTACTTTCATATGAATCGTGCGGGGGGCCATTCCTTTGTCCGGTATCAGGGCTTCCGGGAGGCAGCCGCAAGATGACGTCCAGGTGAACTCGCGACGGATCCCATCACCGAAGGCAGCGCGACGGACCCCGCCGCCGAGGCCAGCGCGATCGTCCAGCCCACCGGGCCGAGCGGCCGGCTGCCGAAGAAGTGGCTGAGCCCCGGCACGCTCACCACCCCGCCCAGCACCACCAGGGACCCCACCACGGCCGCCGCGACCACCGGATCGCGGCCCGCGTCCGCCAGCGTCTGGAAAAGCTGGGAGGAGACCAGGGCGACCAGCGCGACGGTGTCGGCGCGCCCCCGCGTACCGGTCGCCCGGGCCACCAGCCAGGCCACGGCGGCGGCCGCCGTGGTGACGACGGCACGCAACCGGATGTGCCGGTTCAGGGCCGCGCCGAGCGACGCCTCGGGCCCCTCCGTGAGCAGCCTGTCGGTGGCGTGGTCGGCGGGCGGGCGGGCGGCGATGGCCATGGCGGGCAGCATGTCCGTGAGCAGGTTGACCAGCAGGAGCTGGCGGGCGTTCAGCGCGCTGCGCCCGGTGAGCACACTCGTCGCCAGGGTGAAGACGATCTCCCCGACGTTCCCGCCGAGCAGGACGCCCAGCGCCTTGCGCACCGACGCCCACATCGCCCGGCCCTCGACGATGGCGTCGACGATGGTCTCGATGCGGTCGTCGGTGACCACCACGTCGGCGGCGGAACGGGCCGCCGGAGTCGCCCGGGAGCCCAGCGCGATGCCGACGTCGGCGATCCGGATGGCGGGCGCGTCGTTGGCGCCGTCGCCGGTCACGGCCACGATCCGGCCCGCCAAGCGCAGCGCGCGCACGATACGCACCTTGTGCGCCGGGGTGACCCGGGCGAACACGGTGACGCCCGGCAGCGCCCGCGCGAGCCCGGCGTCGTCGAGGGCGTCCAGCTCCACCCCGGTCATCAGCCGGGGCTCCTCCTCAGGCCGCAGCTCCCGGGCGATCGCCGCCGCCGTACTGGGATGGTCCCCGGTGACCATGACGATGCGCACCCCGGCCGTGGCCAGCCGCCGTACGCTCTCGGCCGCGGTCGCCCGTACGGGATCGGCGAGGCCCAGCAGCCCCAGCAGACACAGCCCGTCGAGGTTCTCGTCGCTGAAGTCCGCGAGGTCGGCCAGCGCGGTGTCGTCCCGCGGCGCGTCCTCGGGCAGGACGTGCTCGGCCACCGCGAGGACCCTCAGGCCCTGGCGGGCCAGCCGGTCGGTCTCCGCCTCCATGACCTCCCGCGCCCGGTCGTCGAAGGGCATGCTGCCGCCGTCCCGGCGGATCCGGTCGCAACGGGCCAGTACGACCTCGGGGGCCCCCTTGACGACGATCCGCGCCCGGTCGCCGGAGCGCCCCAGCACGGCGTGGAAGCCCCGACCGGGCTCGAACGGCAGCTCCGTCACCCGGTCCCAGGCCTCGTCGGGCAGCCCCGCCGCCCGGGCCGGGGCGGCACCCAGCAGCTCGGCCCCGGCCGCGATGGCACGGTCGGTGGGATGGGCGAGGGACGCGGCGGGCCCCGGCGGACCGGCCAGCGCCGCCACGGCCACGACCCGGCGCAGCGCCGGGCTCAGCCGGTCGGGCGAGCTCCGCTCCACCCCGTCGGACACCTGCTGGAGGCTGATCCGGCCCTCGGTGAGCGTGCCGGTCTTGTCGAAGCACAGCACATCGGTACGCCCCAGCGCCTCGATGGTGGAGGCGCCGCGTACGAGGGTGTCGCGGGTGGACAGCCGACGGGCCGCGGCCAGTTCCGCGACCGTAGCGACGAACGGCAGCCCCTCCGGTACGGCGGCCACGCACAGGCTGACCGCCGACCCCAGGGCGGCGCCCGGCGGACGCCTGCGGAGCAGTTCGACGGCGAGGAGGACGACGCCCGAGGCGACCGACATCGGCAGGAACCACCGGCCCAGGGTCTTCAGCCGCCGCTCCACACCGCTCGCCGGCGGCTCCTCCCCGGGAGCGGTCTGCGCCGCGCTGCCCGCCTCGGTGGCCGTCCCGGTGGCCACGACCACGGCGACCGCGTGACCGGCCGCCACCGTCGTCCCCTGGTACAGCATCGACGTACGGTCCGCGACGACCCGGGCCGACGTCGGAGCCGTGCTCTTCACGACGGTCTGCGACTCGCCGGTGAGACTGGACTCCTCGGTCTCCAGCCCCGTCGCCCGCACCACCCGGCAGTCGGCCGGGACCGAGTCACCGGGTTCGAGTTCGATCACATCGCCGCGCACCAGGTGCTCGGCGGCCGCCTCGACCGCCTCGGACCGGTCCGGGCGGCGCACCCGCACCCGTACGGAGGTCGCCTCGACCAGCCGCTGGGCCGCCCGGTCGGCCTTCTGCCGCTGCACCCCGCCCACCAGCGCGTCCGTACCCAGCACCCCGCCGATGAGGACGGCGTCCACCACGGAACCCAGCGCCGCCGAGATGCCGCCGCCGATCGCCAGCACGGGCGTGAGCGGATTGGCCAGTTCCTCCACGAACCGGCCGAGCAGGGTGGCGGCACCGGCGCGCCGGTCACCGCCCTCGACCTGACGGCGCCGTACGGCCTCGGTCTCGTCCAGCCCCCGGGAGGAGGTGCCGAGCCGCGCCATCACCTGACGTACCGTCATGGCGTGCCAGGGCGTGGGCTCGATGGCCGCCGGAGCCGGGCGGGTGTGCAGCCGCCGGCCCGCCCAGAAGCCCGCGGCGATCCCCGCGATGGTCATCCCGTCGCTCACCAGCCGGGCCTGCGCCCAGGCCCTCGGATGGGGTACGAAGAGGCCGAGGGCCGAGCCCGCGAGGGCGCCGCCGCCCTCCAGCCGGGTGCACAGCACACTCACCCGGCGGGCCTCCGGCACCGCCGTCAGCAGCAGATGGACGACATCCGGCGGGGCCGCGACATGGGCGTCCCACGGCACATGGCGGCCACTGCCGAGCACCCCGACGGCCAGATCCGCCCGGGCGAAGGCGCGCCGCGTCCGGGCCGCGACCACCGCCACACCATGGCCCTCGGCCTGGAGCGAGCGGACCAGCGCGGCCGTACGGCGGTGCCCGGTCGGGGCCGCCTCGGGAAGGCCGAAGCGGCGGTGCAGCCCCGGCGGGCCGCCCACCAGCCGGACCTCGCCGCACTCCCGCGCCGCCCGCACCAAGTGCTGGGCCAGCGGCTGCAGTTGGGGTACCAGTCCGGCCACGGCGACCGGCGTACCCTCCCGCGACACGAGCACGACCCGCGCACCCTCCTGGGCCCACCGCTCCATCAACGCGGCCGTCTCCTCGGACACCACCGCGCCCCCCGGCACACCGCCCGCGTCCGTGAACGGCTCCAACGCCCACCCCGCCAACTGGGATGGCACGGCGCGCCCCTTGCCGCGTCGCGGACCCGGCTCGCCTGGCGCGCCCGGCTCGATCAGTTCGAGGATCCGCGCGTGCAACTCGTCGTCTTCCGGGGTGGGTTGAGCGTCGTCGGCGGGGCGGCCGTTCGGGCCCTGTCGGGGGCCGTCGGTGTGCTGACCGTTCGGGTCGGCTTGTGGGCCGTCGGTGCGTCGGCCGTCCGGCCCGGCTTCCGTCGTGGCCGCGTGCGGCCCATCCGCGGCGCCCCCCAGCCCGTCGGGGCGTGCGGCCTCCTCCGTGTCGTCCCCCGCCCCGTCCGGGTGCGCGGAGTCCGTTCCGGTCCGCACCTCCTTCGGGTGCTCGGCGTCCGTGCCGCCCTCCGTTCCGTCCGGGAGTTCGCCATTCAGGCCCGCCGCCCCTTCTCCCGGCCCGCCGGGCGGTGTCAGGCGGGCCACGCCCTCGACCATCCAGCCGCCGTCGGCCAGCACGCGGGCGTCCAGGACGACGGTGTCGATGCGGTCGAGGCGGCGCAGGGCCTGCGGCCGTAGGACCAGGGCTCCCCGGTCGGAGAGGGTCCTGGACACCGAGGAGGCGTACGACTCGCCGCCGTAGCGGGGGCCGCGCGGTGTCCCGGCGGTCAGCAGCGCCAGCCCTCGGTCGTGGCTGAGCGTGCCGACCGCGGTGAGGCCGTACGCCGCGACGGACGCCGGCACCGCCACATTGGCGTACCGCTCGCTCGGCCCCGGCGGCAGCGGGGCGGGCCGCGCGTAGGCGGGCGCCGCGTCATGGCGGTACGCCCCCTCGTGCGCGGCGAGCCTGCGCGCCCACTCCTCCCAGGTCCTGCGGCGGCCCTGGACCTCCGCGTACCGGGCGGCGGCCAGAACGGTGTTCACCGCGGCGCCGAGCGGCCGGAACGTCAACGTCGTCAACAGCAGGTTCGTCGCATGCCAGCCCCGCTCCGCGGCGACCTCGCCGAACCGGTCGGCGATGCCCTCGCGCAGCCACGGGGTGGCCTCCACGAGCTGGACCGCCGAGATCACCACCGGCGGCAGCCCGCGCAGCCGCAGAAGGTTGCCGACCGACGCCACCCCCACCGCCACCAGGCCCGCACCGAGGTGAACGCCCGCCTCGACCAGCACCCCCGCCCGGCCGGGAAAGCCCAGCGCGGCGGCGCCCCGTTCACCCTTGTCCGGTCCGGTGCCGCCCGCCTCCGGCCCCGCGGCGTCCGCGGCCGAGACCAGGGCGACGACGCGCTCCAGATCGGTCTCGGGCGCGCAGCCGACGTACACACAGCCCAGGGCGCCGTTCACCTCGGCCCGGCTCACACCCGGCACCCCGCGCAGTGCCTTCTCCACCTCGCGCGCCTCGCCCGCCGTGCCGGGAAGCCCCAGCCGCCGGGTCTCGACCTGCACACCGCCGGCGGTCCGCCAGAGCCGTGGCGTACGGGGCGCGTCCCCTTTCCCTGGTGCTGCCACGGTGGTCAACCACTCGGTCGCGGAGCGCACAGACCGGGAGATCATGGACGGCGACAGCACGGGCCAGATCACGTGGACCTCCACGATCGGCCTCGGGGGGCGTGACCGGAGTCCCGAACGACTCACGGCTCCCACCAGTATGCGCACGCCCTACCAGCGCCGTCCTGCGCAGGAGAGCGAACGGGGGGAGAGGCTCGCGGGCTCAGGCGGGTACGTCGGCGACGCGGGGAGCGCAGCCGAGCACATGCTCCTTCACCAGGCGCCCGATGTCCGGATCCCGACGCTTGAACGCGTCGACCAGCGCCTGGTGCTCCTCCGCGTACGACTCCTGCCGAGTCCCCAGCCACCGGATCGACAGGGCCGTGAACACCTCGATGCCCAGCCCCTCCCAGGTGTGCAGCAGCACGCTGTTCCCGGCCGCCCGGACCATCTCCCGGTGGAAGGCCACGGTGTGCCGTACCTGGGCCGTGCCGTCGGCGGTGCGGTCCGCCTCGTACAACGCCGCGACCTGTGGTTCCAGCGCCGAGGTGTCCTCCGCCAGCCGCGCCGCCGCCAACTCGGCGGCGATCTGCTCCAGGCCCGCGCGGACCGGGTAGATCTCCTCCAGATCGGTGGCCGTGAGGTTCCGTACGCGTACGCCCTTGTTCGGCGCGGACTCGATCAGCCGCAGCGACTCCAGCTCGCGCAACGCCTCGCGTACGGGTGTCTGGCTGACCTCCAGCTCCGTCGCGATCCGCCGCTCCACGATCCGCTCACCCGGCTTCCAGCGCCCGCTCACGATCCCCTCCACGATGTGCTCGCGGATCTGTTCGCGCAGCGAGTGGATGACGGGCGCGGTGGTCATGAGGGCTCCTTAGGGCGCGTCGACGTTTAGACAATAAGGCCGGTTCCCTCCGGGGGTTAGCCGCACAGGGGCGCTTTAGTGCAGGTGAGACGAGACTTACACGGTGTGAGGGGTGACCGGGCGCCCAGTAGCTCGGTTCGGTCTGTCGTCGGGCGGGTGCGGGTCGTGTGTGGTTGCTCGCGCCCACGCGGCGGAGCCGCACATCGACACAGCCCCGCGCCCCTGAAAAAGCCGGTGCCCGCCCGGAAGCTCCGGACGGGCACCGTTGTGCTGTGGTGAAGGACCCTTACAGGCCGAGCTCGACCTCGAACTCGCCCGCCTCCAGGATCGCCTTGACCGCCGTCAGGTAACGGGCCGCGTCGGCGCCGTCGACCAGGCGGTGGTCGTAGGAGAGGGTCAGGTAGGTCATGTCGCGGACGCCGATGACCGTGCCCTCCTCCGTCTCGATCACGGCGGGGCGCTTGACCGTGGCGCCGATGCCGAGGATCGCGACCTGGTTCGGCGGCACGATGATCGTGTCGAAGAGCGCGCCGCGCGAGCCGGTGTTGGAGATGGTGAAGGTCGCGCCGGAGAGCTCGTCCGGGGTGATCTTGTTGGCCCGGACCTTGCCCGCCAGGTCGGCGGTGGCCTTGGCGATACCGGCGATGTTGAGGTCGCCCGCGCCCTTGATGACCGGGGTCATCAGGCCCTTCTCGGAGTCCACCGCGATACCGATGTTCTCGGCGTCGAAGTAGGTGATGGTGCCCTCGGCCTCGTTGATCCGGGCGTTGATGACCGGGTGGGCCTTCAGCGCCTGGGCCGCCGCCTTCACGAAGAACGGCATCGGGGAGAGCTTGACGCCCTCGCGCGCGGCGAAGGAGTCCTTGGCCTGGGCGCGCAGGCGCATCAGGCGGGTGACGTCGACCTCGACGACCGAGGACAGCTGCGCCTGCTCGTGCAGCGCCTTGACCATGTTGTCGCCGATGACCTTGCGAATGCGCGGCATCTTGACGGTCTGGCCGCGCAGCGGGGAGACCTCCAACTTCGGCGCCTTCTTCGCGGCAGCCGGAGCGGCGGCGGCCGGAGCCGGAGCAGCGGCGGCGGCCTTCGCGGCCTCGGCGGCGGCGATGACGTCCTGCTTGCGGATACGACCGCCGACGCCGGTGCCCTTGACGGTGGCCAGGTCGACACCGTTCTCGGCGGCGAGCTTGCGCACCAGCGGGGTCACGTAGGCACCCTCGTCGGTCGCCTGGGCCGCGGCGGGCACGGCGGCCGGAGCCGGGGTGACCGGGGCGGGCGCCGGAGCGGCGGCCACGGGAGCCGGAGCCGGAGCGGCAGGCGCGGGGGCCGGAGCCGGAGCGGCAGGCGCGGGGGCCGGAGCCGGCGGGGCGACCGGAGCCGCGGGCGCGGGAGCAGCCGGGGCCGGAGCCGGGGCAGCGGCGGCGGGCGCCGGAGCCGGGGCGGCCGGAGCGGGGGCGGCCGCCGGAGCGGCACCCGGGGCGCCGATGACGGCCAGCTTGGCGCCGACCTCGGCCGTCTCGTCCTCGCCGACCACGATCTCCAGCAGCACACCGGAGGTGGGCGCCGGAATCTCGGTGTCCACCTTGTCGGTCGACACCTCCAGCAGCGGCTCGTCGGCCTCGACGGAGTCGCCGACCTCCTTGAGCCAGCGGGTGACGGTGCCCTCGGTGACCGACTCGCCCAGCGCGGGCAGGACGACGTCGGTGCCGGAGGCGCCGACCCCTGCGGGAGAAGGCGTCGCGGCGGGGGCAGCGGCGGCAGGCGCGGGCGCCGGAGCGGCCGGGGCCTCGGCGACCGGCGCCGGGGCGGGCGCGGCGGCCGGAGCCGGAGCCTCGGCGGCGGGGGCCGGGGCGGCGGCGGGCGCGCCCGTGCCGTCGTCGATCACGGCCAGCTCGGCGCCGACCTCGACCGTCTCGTCCTCGGCGACCTTGATGGACGCGAGGACACCGGCGGCGGGGGAGGGGATCTCGGTGTCGACCTTGTCGGTGGAGACCTCGAGCAGCGGCTCGTCGGCCTCGACGCGCTCACCCTCGGCCTTCAGCCAGCGGGTGACGGTGCCCTCGGTGACGCTCTCTCCGAGCGCCGGAAGGGTTACGGAAACCGCCATGGTTTCTGTTGCTCCTTAGGAATTGCGGAAGTCTGGATCGTCGCTTCGTCGACCGAGGGTCAGTCGTGCGAGTGCAGCGGCTTGCCGGCCAGAGCAAGGTGGGCCTCGCCCATCGCCTCGTTCTGCGTCGGGTGGGCGTGGATGAGCTGGGCGACCTCGGCGGGGAGCGCCTCCCAGTTGTAGATCAGCTGGGCCTCGCCCACCTGCTCGCCCATGCGGTCGCCGACCATGTGGACGCCGACCACGGCACCGTCCTTCACCTGGACGAGCTTGATCTCGCCAGTGGTGTTGAGGATCTTGCTCTTGCCGTTGCCCGCCAGGTTGTACTTCAGAGCGACGACCTTGTCCGCGCCGTAGATCTCCTTGGCCTTGGCCTCGGTGATGCCCACGGAGGCGACCTCGGGGTGGCAGTACGTCACCCGCGGCACACCGTCGTAGTCGATCGGGACGACCTTCAGACCGGCCAGACGCTCCGCCACCAGCATGCCCTCGGCGAAGCCGACGTGCGCGAGCTGGAGCGTCGGGACCAGGTCACCGACGGCGGAGATGGTCGGGACGTTCGTACGCATGTACTCGTCGACCAGGACGTAGCCGCGGTCCATGGCGACGCCCTGCTCCTCGTAACCGAGACCGGCGGAGACCGGGCCGCGGCCGACGGCGACGAGCAGCACCTCGGCCTCGAACTCCTTGCCGTCGGCGAGGGTGACCTTGACACCGTCCTGGGTGTACTCGGCCTTCGAGAAGAAGGTGCCCAGGTTGAACTTGATGCCGCGCTTGCGGAACGCGCGCTCAAGAAGCTTGGAGGAGTTCTCGTCCTCGACCGGGACGAGGTGCTTCAGACCCTCGATGACCGTGACGTCCGTACCGAAGGACTTCCACGCGGAGGCGAACTCGACGCCGATGACACCGCCGCCGAGGACGATCGCCGACTTCGGCACACGGTCCAGGACGAGGGCGTGGTCCGAGGAGATGATGCGGTTGCCGTCGATGTCCAGGCCCGGCAGCGACTTCGGCACGGAGCCGGTCGCCAGCAGGACGTGGCGGCCCTGGACGCGTCGGCCGCCCACGTCGACGGAGGTCGGGGAGGACAGGCGGCCCTCGCCCTCGATGTAGGTGACCTTGCGGGAGGCGATGAGCCCCTGCAGTCCCTTGTACAGGCCGGCGACGACGCCGTCCTTGTACTTGTGGACGGCCGGTACGTCGATGCCCTCGAAGGTGGCCTTCACACCGAACTGCTCGCTCTCGCGGGCCTGGTCGGCGATCTCGCCCGCGTGCAGCAGGGCCTTCGTGGGGATGCATCCCCGGTGCAGGCAGGTGCCGCCGACCTTGTCCTTCTCGATCAGGGCGACGTCCAGGCCCAGCTGCGCCCCGCGCAGGGCCGCGGCGTAACCACCGCTACCACCGCCGAGGATCACTAGGTCGAAAACGGTGCTGGCGTCGTTCGCCACGTCACGTCCTCCATGCATGTGCGCCACGCCGGTCTGCGGTGACCGGTCGGCGGCTGGTGTCCGGCCGCTCTTCTTCGGCCCTGTGGTGGGGGCCCTGTCCTGCCGTGCCCCATCTTCGCACTTGTCGCCACCGAACGAGACGCCGGGCCGGGGTGTGAGACACCACACGCTCACTTGTGACGAGGGGCTGAGGTGAGACACCCGAGGGGCGCGGGGCTGTATCGATATGCGGCTCCGCCGCGTGGGCGCGACAAGCCACAACGGCCTCGCAGTCGCCCACGCCCCTTAGGCATCGAGCTCTTAGGCGAACATCACCCCAGGTCACCCGAGGCAGCCAGCTCGGCAAGCCGCACCAGAGTCCGCACCGCCGTCCCCGTCCCACCCTTCGGCGTGTACCCGAAGGCACCCCCCTCATTGAACGCAGGCCCGGCGATGTCCAGATGAGCCCAGGTGATCCCCTCACCCACGAACTCCTTCAGGAACAGCCCGGCGACCAGCCCACCCCCGTACCGCTCACCCATGTTCGCGATGTCGGCGGTGGGGGAGTCCATCCCCTTGCGCAGATGGTCCGGCAGCGGCATGGGCCAAGCCGCCTCGCCGACCTCCTCCGCCGCCTCGTGCACCGCGGAGCGAAACGCGTCGTCGTTCGCCATGATCCCGAACGTCCGGTTCCCCAGCGCCAGCATCATCGCCCCGGTCAGCGTCGCCACATCGACGATCGCGTCCGGCTTGTCCTCCGACGCCTTGGCGAGCGCGTCGGCGAGGACGAGCCGCCCCTCGGCGTCGGTGTTGAGGACCTCGACGGTCTTCCCGCTGTACATGCGCAGCACGTCACCCGGCCGCGTGGCGGAGCCGGACGGCATGTTCTCGGCGAGGGCCAGCCAGCCGGTGATGTTGACCTCGAGACCGAGGCGCGCGGCGGCGACGACCGCCGCGAACACCGCGGCCGCGCCGCTCATGTCGCACTTCATCGTCTCGTTGTGCCCGGCGGGCTTCAGCGAGATACCGCCCGAGTCGTACGTGATGCCCTTGCCGACGAACGCCAGGTGCTTCTTCGCCTTGGCGGACGTGTACGACAGCTTCACCAGCCGGGGCGCGGCGGCCGAGCCCGCGCCGACGCCGAGGATGCCGCCGTAGCCGCCCTTGGCCAGCGCCTTCTCGTCGAGGACCTGCACCTTGATGCCGTGGTCCTTGCCCGCAGCCGAGGCGATCGCGGCGAACGACTCGGGGTTGAGGTCGTTCGGCGGGGTGTTGATCAGGTCGCGGGCCCGGTTGAGCTCCTCGGTCACGGCGATCGCGCGCGCGGCGGCGGCCTTGTGGGCGTTGTCGCGCGGCTTGGCGCCGAGCAGGGCGACCTCGGCGAGCGGTGCCTTGCCGTTCTTCGCCTTGGCGTCCTGACTGTTCTGCTTGTACGTGTCGAAGGAGTACGCGCCCAGCAGCGCGCCCTCCGCGATCGCGCCGACGGCCGCGGCGTCCTCGACCGGCAGCGCGAACGCCGCCTTCTTCGATCCGGACAGCGCCCGGGCCGCGGCACCGGCCGCCCGGCGCAGCGCCTCGGCGCCGAACGACCCGTCCTTCTCGGGCTCCGCTCCCAGGCCCACCGCCACCACGAGCGGCGCCTTGAAGCCGGACGGCGCGGGCAGCTTCGTCACCTCGCCCTCCGCGCCCGAGGCGCCGAGGGTCTCCAGGACGTTGGCCAGCTTGCTGTCGTACGCCTTGTCCACAGCCTCGGCGCCGAGGGCCACGAGCGGCCCCTTGGCGCCCTTCGCGACACCGACCACGATCGCGTCGGCGCGGAGGCCCGACGCGGCGGCGGTGCTGAGAGTGAGAGCAGTCACGGTGGTGAAATCTCGCTTCCAATTGAGTTTCGGGGCGAACAGATGGCGAACGGATGGAGTCGACCTGCCGAGAACGAGCCTAGGCCCTGTTCGGCCCATCGGATCTGGGGCACGGGGACGATTGCGCACTCGCCGCCCGACGGCGTCCGCTCCGACCAGCCTCCCCGACTTTCGGCTCCACCCGTGCAGGGAGATCCCCATGACTTCGCCGTAGGGGGATCCCTTATCGAAGAAGTGGGAGCTCGGGGTGTGGTGGGGGCCGGCCGATCACCCGAAGGTGAGGACGACCAGCGTCGCCGTCGCCGCGGTCTCCGCAAGCCCCCCGAACACGTCACCCGTCACCCCGCCGAACCGCCGTACGCAGTGGCGCACGAGGAGTTCGGCGACGGCGAGGGCGGCGACGACGGCGAGGACCGCGCGGGCGGCGTCGTACGCCCCGAAGAGTGCCCCCGCGCAGGCCACCGCCAGTACGGCGGCCACGACGGCGATCACCGCGCCCCGCACCGGCACCACGCCCGCGACCGCCGCCCCCAGCCCCTCCGGCCGGGCGGCCGGTACGCCGGTACGCGCGGCAAGCGTCAGCGCGAGCCGGGCGGTGGTCGCCGACACGGCGGCGGCGAACGCACCCAGGGCCCAGGACTCGCCGTACGCCTCGGTGAGCGCGGCGACCTGGGCGAACAGCACGAACACGAGGGCGATGACGCCGAACGGCCCGATGTCCGACTGCTTCATGATCCGCAGTGCGTCCTCCGCGGGTTTGCCGCTGCCGAGCCCGTCGGCGGTGTCGGCGAGCCCGTCCAGGTGCAGACCACGGGTGAGTACGGCCGGTACGGCCACGGAGGCCACGGCGGCGAGCAGCGCCCCCGAACCCAGGACCAGCAGGAGGCCGCCGAGCGCGGCTGAGACCAGGCCGACCACGACCCCGGCGGCGGGCGCGCACAGCATCCCGGCGCGCGCGGCCTCGCGGTCCCAGCGGCTCACCGTCACCGGCAGCACGGTCAGGGTGCCGAAGGCGAAACGGAGGCCGTCGGAGAGCGTCGGCTCGGGCGCAGGGGTCGTGGATTCGGGCTCTGGGGCCGGGGGCTCGGGGGTCGTGGACACCGGCGCAGGGTACCGGGCGGGCTCGACGGCACCCCGGGGCGGTCGTGGATAAAGTGCGCATATGGGTCACTGGTGGGAGCGGAACATCATCGAGCCGGGCAAACTGCCGCTGCTCCTCGCGCTCAGCGCGTTCGTGCTGACGTTCCTCATCACCCGGCTGATCACCCGTCTCATCCGGGCGAACAAGGGGCCGTTCCGCAACATCAGCGGCAGCGGCGGCGTGCACATCCACCACGTGGTCCCCGGTGTCCTCCTCACCATCGTCGGCGGCTTCGGCGCGATGGCCGCCCACGGGCGTGGCATCGGCTCACTGATCTCCGCCGTGCTGTTCGGCATGGGCGCCGGGCTGGTGCTGGACGAGTTCGCGCTGATCCTGCATCTCGACGACGTGTACTGGAGCGAGGAGGGCCGCAAGAGCGTCGAGGTGGTGGTGCTGACGGCGGCCCTGGTGGGCCTGGTCCTCAGCGGCTTCCTCCCCTTCGGCGTCAACGACCTCAGCGAAGAGGAACTCCAGGACCGCGGGACCGCCATCCTCACCATCGGGACGAACTTCCTGATCGCCCTGATCGCACTGAGCAAGGGCAAGGCACGGATGGCCATCTTCGGCGTGATCATCCCGCTCATCGCCGTCATCGGCGCGATCCGCCTCGCCCGCCCCACCTCGACCTGGGCCCGCCATTTCTACCGCCGCCGCCCCCGAGCCCGAGCCAGGGCCCGCCTACGCGCCTACCACCACGACCGCCGCTGGTCCGCCCCAACCCGCCGCCTCCAAAACTGGATCGGCGGCACCCCCGACCCCGATTCCACCCCGGCCGACCGCAGCTGAAAAAACCGGGCGCAGCCCGTTTTTTCAGGGGTGCGGGGAACTGCGCGAGCAACCCAACACAACCCGCACCCGCCCACGAACCCGCAACCCCCGAGCTCTCAGGCGAAGCGGGGCCGAAGGGGCGGCGGGGGCGAGAAAAACCCGATGACAGACCTACGTGGCGTCCAGATCGTCGATCACCGACTCCTCGACATCGACCTTCTCCTCGACCTCATCGACGGCCTCCTCCCGCTCCGGAAGCTCCGCGGCCAGCGCGGCGGCAGCCCGCACCAACGGCAACGCCAACAACGCCCCCGCCCCCTCCCCCACCTTCACCCCATGGTCGAGCAGCGGCTCGATCGCCATCCGGTCCAACGCCTTGGCCTGCGCCGGCTCCCCACTGCTCTGCCCGGCAAGCCACCAGTCCGGCGCCCGGAAAGCCACCCGCTGAGCCACCAACGCACACGCGGCCGAGACCACCCCGTCCAGAATCACCGGCATCTTCCGCACCGCGCTCTGCAACAGGAAACCGGTCATGGCCGCGAGATCCGCCCCACCCACGGTCGCCAGCAGCGTCAGCTGATCACCGAGCACCGGCCGGGCCCGCCGCAGCGCGTCCCGCACGGCCGCGCACTTCCGCATCCACGTCAGATCGTCGATCGCCCGCCCACCCCGCCCGGTGACGACGGACGCGTCGGTCCCGCACAACCCGGCGACGAGCACCGCCGCCGCCGTGGTCCCCCCGACGCTCACATCACCGAGGACGACGAGGTCGGTCCCGGAGTCGGCCTCCTCGTCCGCGAGCGCGACACCCACCCGGAACGCGGCCTCCGCCTCCTCGATCGTCAGCGCGTCCTCGACATCGATCCGCCCGGACCCGCGCCGCACCCGATGCCGTACGACGTCCTCGGGCAGCGAGTCCGGGTCGCAGTCGAGCGCCAGATCCACCACGCGCACGGGTACGTCGAGCCGCCGGGCGAGCACCGACACCGGACTGCTTCCGTCGAGCACGGCCCGCACCAACTGGTCGGCGGTACCCGCGGCCCGCGCGGAGACGCCGAGTTCGGCGGCCCCGTGGTCGCCCGCGAACAACAGCACCCGGGCCTGCCGGATCGGCCGCACCGGCACGGCCGACTGCGCCGCCGCCAGCCACTCACCCAGGTCGTCGAGGCGGCCCAGCGCCCCGGGCGGCACGATCTGCCGCTCCCGCCGCGCCTCGGCATCGCGGCGCACCCCACCGTCGGGGCGCTCGATCAGATCGGTGAAGTCGTCGAGATTAAGCGAGCTCATTCGCCGAACAGTACCGGCAGCGATCGAACACGACCGCGCCACACCGGGCCCCACAGCGCTCAGAGCCTTTACCGCACCACCGCCACGTCATTGCACCGGGGAGCGCGATCACTTCCGTACCTTTTTGAGGCCAATGTCCGTACGTGCGTCGCCGTCGCCCCCCAGGAGCCGAAATGCCCTCCACCCCGCGGCCGGACCCCGGCCAACTCGCCCCGGGTGCCGATCCCTTCCACGAACCGCGCCGGGACGACTGCCCCTGGTGCGGCTCGCGGAGGTTGCGCACACGGGAGCGTGCGCCGGAGGGGGCGCGGCGCACGCCGGGCACGTACGCCGCTGTCGACGAGTGCCGGGACTGCTCCCACGCCTTCCAGAACCCCCGGCTCACCCTGGAGGGTCTGCTCCTGCGTCACCGCCGGCACCCCGTCGAGGACCACATCCACGCGAACCCCGCCGGACGCCTGCGCCGCCGGCACCACCGCACCGCCGCCCGCGCGATGCTGCCGTACGCCGAGCCCGAGAGCTGGCTCGACGTCGGCACCGGCCTCGGCCACTTCCCGGAGGCCGCGCGCGAGGTCCACCCGTACACCGCCTTCGACGGCCTCGACCCGACGGAACGCGTCGAACGGGCCTGGGCGGCCGGGCGGATCGAGGAGGCGCACCAGGGGCTGCTCACCGACCCGGCGATCGCCGCCCGGCTGCGCGCCCGCTACGACGTGGTCAGCATGTTCCACCACCTGGAACACACCACCGACCCCCGCGAGGAACTCCGCGCCGCCCGCACCGTCCTGCGCCCCGACGGCCACCTCCTCGTCGAAGTCCCGGACCCCGCCCGCCCGTTCGGCGTCCTGCCCCACGGCCGGTGGTGGCCCTGGAAGACGCACGACAGACCGCGCCCCCTCCACCTCATGCCCCCGCGCAACCTGCTCGCCGAACTGGAGGCCCAGGGCTACCAAGTGATCGCCACACGGGCCTCCGCGCCCTTCCCGCCCCGCGCCCACCGCATCGTCGCGCGCCGCACAGCACTCCCGCCCGCCCCCTCAGCCTCGTAGGACCCGCTCAGCCCCGAAGGGGCAGTGCCTGGCCCGCCACCACCAGCAGTACGTGCTCGCACTCCGCCGCGAACGCCGCGTTCAGCCGCCCGAGTTCGTCCCGGTAGCGCCGTCCGGAGGCGGTGGCCGGCACGATGCCGGACCCCACCTCGTTGGAGACGGCGACGACGGTACGGTGGGTGTGCCGTACGGCCTCGGCCAGCTCGCTCACCCGCGCCCGCAGCGCACGCTCCCCGCCCCCCGCCCACTCCGCGTCGTCCCAGGCCCCCACCGCGTCCATGACATCCGTCAGCCACAGCGACAGACAGTCGATGAGCAGCGGCGCCCCGTCGTCATCCTTGAGCAGCGGTACGAGGTCGCAGGTCTCGACGGTGCGCCAGGACCCGGGCCGCCGCTCACGATGGGCGGCGACCCGCGCGGCCCACTCCGAGTCCCCGCCCCGCAGCCCGCCGGTGGCCACGTAGAGCACGTCCGGAAACGCCTCCAGCCGCCGCTCGGCCTCCACCGACTTCCCCGACCGCGCCCCACCGAGCACCAGCGTGCGCCGAGGAACATCCGGTACGTCCTCGTAGACACCCACCGTCAACGTCGTCCCGTCCGGCACGGCACGCGCCCCCACCGCGGCGAGCCGCCTCGTCAACTCGCCGCCCGGCGGCACGTCATGGTCGATGTGCACGGCGATGACATCGGTGGTGGGCCCGACGGCCCCCACGGCCCGCAACCTCGCCAGGGCATCGGGCCGCCCGAGCACATCGAGAACAACCATGTCGTACGGCTCCACGCCCTCCTGCTCCTCCACCCCGGCGGGCGCACCCCCCGGCGGCAGGTACAGCACCCGCTGCCCGCTCGGCCCGGTCACCGCGTACCCGGTCCCCGGCGCGTCCAGCGCCAGCGCCCGCACCCGGTGCCCGGTCAGCAGCGCCAGCTCCCGCCCGTCCGGCACCCGCCCCGGCTGGGGCACCCCCGCCGGCACCGCCATCGCGGGCCCGTCATGCGGATGCGACAGCAGCACCTGCCGCACCCCGGCCAGCGAGTGCCCGGCCCGCGCGGCCGCGAGAGCGGCACCGGGCGTCAGGTCGAGCAACAACGTGCCATCCACAAGCACCGCGGTCGCCCCCCGTGCGGCCACCCCGAGCGCGGTCGCACACGCCGCGCACGGACAGTCGGGGCGGGGCAGTCCCGCGGGGGCACCGGTGCCGAGCAAAGTCAGTTCCACACCCCCGATTTTCCCGTGTCCCCATGAACACCCGCAGGTCTTGCGCGTCCGACTAGGCTCAGAGGGAACCGGATCTTGCTCGGTCACTGTGTGTGCGGTGCCGGGCCGGTACTTACGGAGGCTCACATGGCGGCATGGACGTGGCGTTTCGAGAAGGCCGACGGGGCGGAGGTCCAGCCCGCGGTCCAGCCCGAGGAGTTCACCACCCAGGGCGACGCCGAGTCCTGGATCGGCGAACACTGGAAAGCGCTGCTGGAGGGAGGCGCCGACCAGGTCCGTCTCTTCGAGGACACGACGGAGATCTACGGCCCGATGAGCCTGCATGCGCAGGAGGCGTAGCCGCTCCACGGGGGGCGGGGCTTAAACACGGGGCTCCGCCCCGATCCCCGCGGGAGAGCTCGGGGGGGGGCTTGTTCGGCGGGTGCGGGTGATTCGTGGTTGCTCGCGCAGTTCCCCGCGCCCCTGAAAACCATGGGGGCACCCGGTGCTTTTAAGGGGCGCAGCCCCTGGATGGGGGGATGGGACGGGTAGGGGCGGCGGGGGCGAGAAAAACTCAGCCCCGAACCCCGCACAGATGCAACAACGCCGCCACCTGCCGATAAGGATCCGTCCGCCCAGCCCGCTCCTCCGCCGCGAGCAACGCCTCCAAGTCCCCGTCCCCCGAAGGAACAACCGCGTCATCCGAGGCCAGATCCGTGAACACCCGCACCCCGTACCACGCCCGCAACGGCGCCCCGATCCCCCCAAGCGCATCCGTCAACGTCCCCAGCCGATCCGCCCGCACATCGAGCCCCAGCCGATTCCGATACGCGGTGGTGTCGAACGCCGCCAACGCCCCCGCCCAGTCCCCGGCCAGCCCCGCCCGCATCGCCAGCGCGTCACCGTTGCGCACCAGCAGCGACAGCAGCCCCCCGGGCGCCAGCATCCGCGCCAGCCCGGCCAGCAGCGCATCGGGCTCCTCGACGTACATCAGCACGCCATGGCAGAGCACCACATCGAAGCTGCCCGGCAGGAAGTGCACCCCCGTGTCCCGCCCGTCGCCCTCGACGATCCGCATCCGCCCCCGGATGCCCTCGGGCTCGGCGGCCAGCGCCTCCCGGGCGACGGCGATCAGCTTCGCCTCGCGCTCGATACCGGTCACCTGGTGCCCGGCCCGGGCCAGCCGCAGTGCCTGCGTCCCCTGCCCCATACCGACGTCGAGCACCCGCAGCCGCTGCCCGACGGGGAAGCGTGCGGCTATCTGCTCGTCGACCTGGCGGGATACCAGTTCCTGCCGTACGACCTCACGCAGCGTCCCCAGCCGATTCAGCCAGGCCTCGGCCGCACCTCCGGAGGAAGTCGTCGTGCTCAGGGCCGCTCTCCGCGCTTGACCAGCGGCTTCGGCAGCCGGAGGCGACGCATCTGGAGGGTGCGCATCAGGGCGTAGGCGACGACGCCCTTCTTGTTCTCGTTCGGGAAGCGGGTGTTCAGCTGCTTCTTCAGCCGGATCCCGAGCCCGATCGAGTCGACGACGATCAGGATGATCACGAAGAGCCACAGCAGCAGCGCGATGTTCTGCAGCGACGCCACCTGCACCATGCTCAGTACGAGGATGAGCACGGCCAGCGGCAGGAAGAACTCCGCGATGTGGAAGCGGGAGTCCACATAGTCACGGGCGAACCTGCGCACCGGGCCCTTGTCCCGCGCGGGCAGATAGCGCTCGTCACCGGTGGCCAGCGCCTGGCGCTGCTTCTCCAGTGCGGCGCGGCGCTCGTCGCGGGAGCGCTTGGCGGCCTCCTTGCGCGTCGTCGGCGTGTTGGCCACGCTGCGACGCTGGGACTGGGCCTCACTCCGCTTGGGAGTGGGCCGCCCCTTGGGGGCCTGCGGGTCACGGGTCTGCTTGGAGTCGGTCGGCGCCTGATCGGCTACCGGGGCCTTCTCGTTCTTGGCGCGGCTACGGAACACAAAACCCAAGGGTACGGGGTGCCGGGGCATGGACCCCAGCCGAGTGGGGAACGATCCGGCAACACCCGGCGTCTGTGCCGGTGACAGAACAGGGGCGAAGGTGGCTTGAAACCCGGTGGAAGGGGGAGGGCGGTAAGGGTTCGCCCGTAGTGGATCTGAGGTATTCCGGGAGACGGCCCGTACGTAACCCGGGGAGACACCTACTCCCTACGCCGGATCAGTGCCGTGCACAGTCGTCCTTGGGGATGAGCGCATCCGTCCCCGAACAGTGCGGTAATGGATGCAGGGCCCGTACTGTGGGTTCTGTCGCAGACCTGTGAGCTGGAGTCCGTCAGAAGGGGGCGCGCGAAGCCCATGAGCGGTGTCATGAAGCGTATGGGGATGATCTTCCGCGCGAAGGCGAACAAGGCCCTTGACCGGGCCGAGGACCCGCGCGAGACCCTCGATTACTCGTACCAGAAGCAGCTGGAGCTGCTCCAGAAGGTGCGCCGAGGCGTGGCCGACGTGGCGACGTCCCGCAAGCGCCTGGAGCTCCAGCTCAACCAGCTCCAGTCCCAGTCCTCGAAGCTGGAGGACCAGGGCCGCAAGGCGCTCGCGCTGGGCCGGGAGGACCTGGCCCGCGAGGCGCTCTCCCGGCGCGCCGCGCTTCAGCAGCAGGTGACGGACCTGGAGACACAGCACTCCACCCTCCAGGGCGAGGAGGAGAAGCTCACCCTCGCCGCCCAGCGACTTCAGGCCAAGGTCGACGCCTTCCGTACGAGGAAGGAGACGATCAAGGCGACGTACACCGCCGCCCAGGCCCAGACCCGTATCGGCGAGGCCTTCTCCGGCATCTCTGAGGAGATGGGCGACGTCGGTCTGGCGATCCAGCGGGCCGAGGACAAGACCGCGCAGCTCCAGGCCCGCGCCGGCGCCATCGACGAACTCCTCGCCTCCGGTGCCCTCGACGACTCCTCCGGCCTGCACAAGGACGACATCCAGACCGAGCTGGACCGCCTCTCCGGCGGTACGGACGTCGAGCTGGAGCTCCAGCGCATGAAGGCGGAGCTGGCCGGCGGCTCCTCCGCGCAGCAGCAGGCCATCGAGGGCGGCACCGGTCAGGGCTCCGCCCAGCAGCAGGGCCAGCAGCAGGACACCCCCCGCTTCGACAAGCAGTAGTGCGCACCGTTGGGTCCCACGCCTGAGGAGGGCGACATGATCGTACGGATCATGGGGGAGGGGCAGGTGAAGCTGGCCGACAGCCACTTCGCCGAGTTGAACAAGCTGGACGACGAACTCCTGGAGGAAATGGAACGCGGCGACGGCCCAGGCTTCCGCACCACACTCCACGCCCTCCTGTCCAAGGTCCGAGACCTGGGCACCCCCCTCCCGGACGACGCGTTGGAGCCTTCGGAACTGATCCTCCCCGCCCCGGACGCGACCCTGGAGGAAGTCAGGGAAATGCTGACCGACGACGGCCTGATCCCCGGTTGATTCGTCGGCTGCGGCTGAGTGGGGGTTGTTCGCGCAGTTCCCCGCGCCTCTTAAAAGCCCCGGGCGAGCCCCAGGCCGCCAAGGGGCGGGGCTGTGACATATGCGGCTCCGCCGCGTGGGCGCGACCAGCCACAACCCACCCGCACCCGCCCAAACACCTCAGCCAACCGAGCTCTAAGGCGTCCAGGCTCAGCGGCGCAGCCCTGGCGCGGGGGCGATAACCCCGTACGGTGAACACCCGTGAGCACCCTCCACCGAGCCAGCACCTTCCTGAAAGCGCACCCCCTCGCGCTGGACGCCACCCTCGCCCTCGGCGCCCTCGTCTGCATGGTGGCCCGCTCCCATGTCGACCCCCACGCCGAATACGGCGACAAATGGGGCACCCGCACCCCCGACGCCCTCGGCCTCACCCTCATGTTCCTCGCCGCCGCGGCCCTGACCGCCCGCCGCCGCGCCCCCATGCCCGTACTGGCCGCCACCTCCGCCCTCACCGTCACGGAACTGATCACCGGCGACCCCCGGGCCCCCGTCGTGATGGCCGCCGTCATCGCCCTCTACACCGTCGCCTCCACCACCGACCGCCCCACCACCTGGCGCGTCGGCCTGCTCACGATGACGGTCCTCACCGGCACGGCCATGCTGGCCAGCGACTTCCCCTGGTACGACCAGGAAAATCTCGCCATCTTCGCCTGGACCGGCATGGCCGCCGCGGCCGGCGACGCCGTACGCAGCCGCCGTGCCTTCGTCGGCGCCATCCGCGAACGCGCCGAACGGGCCGAACGCACCCGCGAGGAGGAGGCCCGCCGCCGGGTCGCCGAGGAACGCCTCCGTATCGCCCGCGACCTGCACGACGTCGTCGCCCACCACATCGCCCTCGTCAACGTCCAGGCCGGAGTCGCCGCGCACGTCATGGACAAGCGGCCCGACCAGGCCAAGGAGGCCCTCGCCCACGTCCGCGAGGCCAGCCGCTCCGCGCTGGGCGAACTCCGCGCCACGGTCGGCCTGCTCCGCCAGTCCGGCGACCCCGAGGCCCCCACCGAACCCGCCCCCGGCCTGGAACGGCTCGACGAACTCGTCGGCACCTTCCACAGCGCCGGCCTCGCGGTCGAGGTCGCCCGCACCGACCGGCACACCGCCCTCCCGGCCGCCGTCGACCTCGCCGCGTACCGGATCATTCAGGAAGCCCTCACCAACGTGCGCAAGCACGCGGGCCGGGAGGCGAAGGCCGAGGTCAGCGTCGTACGCGTGGGCCCGAACATGGAGATCACCGTCCTCGACAACGGCGTCGGACACGACGGCACCGGACCCGTCGACGGTCAGGGCGAGGGCGAGGGCGAGGGCGGCGGCCACGGCCTCCTCGGCATGCGCGAACGCGTCACCGCCCTCGGCGGCACCCTCACCACCGGCCCCCGCTACGGAGGCGGCTTCCGCGTCCATGCGATCCTGCCGCTCCAGAGCCGAACGACGACGACCGAAGAGCCCGTACGACCGTAAACCGCGCGCAACCTCGCCACCACCGTGACCCCGGGGGACCCCGTATGACCATCCGTGTTCTGCTCGCCGACGACCAGGCCCTGCTGCGCAGCGCCTTCCGGGTGCTCGTCGACTCCGAGGCGGACATGGAGGTCGTGGGGGAGGCATCGGACGGGGCGGAGGCGGTGCGGCTGGCCAAGGAGACGCGGGCCGACGTCGTACTGATGGACATCCGGATGCCCGGCACGGACGGCCTGGCGGCCACCCGCATGATCAGCGCGGATCCGACCCTCGCCCATGTACGCGTCGTCATCCTCACCACCTTCGAGGTCGACGACTACGTCGTGCAGTCGCTGCGCGCCGGCGCCTCCGGCTTCCTCGGCAAGGGCTCCGAGCCGGAGGAACTGCTGAACGCGATCCGGATCGCCGCCGGCGGTGAGGCGCTGCTCTCGCCCGCCGCGACCAAGGGCCTGATCGCCCGGTTCCTCGCCCAGCCGGACGACTCGGCCGCCGGCGGCGAGGGCGGTGGCACGGCCCGCTCCGAGCGGCTCGCCACGCTGACGAGCCGTGAGCGCGAGGTCCTCGTGCAGGTCGCCGGAGGGCACTCCAACGACGAGATCGCCGAGCGTCTGGAGGTCAGCCCGCTGACGGTGAAGACGCACGTCAACCGGGCCATGGCGAAGCTCGGCGCCCGCGACCGCGCCCAACTGGTGGTCTTCGCCTACGAGTCGGGGCTGGTACGCCCAAGGGTGGACTGAACTCCGCCCGGGGCTACTCCCTACGGAGTAGGCGCGGGATAAGGAAATGGACCTGGGAGGCGAGGGAGCGAGGGCCTCGATGGCCCAGGGTATGAGGTGAGCGCTCACATCTGCGTCACACGGGCAACACAGGCCACACATGTGCGCATGCGCTCGCGCTCGTCGTCCGCTCACGCCACAGAAGAGAGATCCGGTCACCCATGTCCTGGCTGTCTCGGTTCAGCCTCGCACAACGGACCCTCGTCGGTCTGGTGTCGATCATCGCGCTCGCCTTCGGGGCGATCGCGATACCCCAGCTCAAGCAGCAACTGCTGCCCACCATCGAACTGCCCATGGTGTCCGTGCTCGCGCCGTACCAGGGCGCGTCCCCCGACGTGGTCGAGAAGCAGGTCGTGGAGCCCATCGAGGACAGCCTCGAAGCCGTCGACGGCATCACGGGCGTCACCTCCACCGCCAGCGAGGGCAACGCCGTGATCATGGCGTCCTTCGACTACGGCCCCGACACCAAGCAGCTGGTCGCCGACGTCCAGCAGGCCGTCAACCGGGCTCGGACGCAGCTCCCGGACGACGTGGACCCGCAGGTGATCGCGGGCTCGACGGACGACATGCCCACCGTGGTCCTCGCCGTGACCTCCGACGAGGATCAGCAGGCACTCGCCGACAAGATCGACCGCACCGTCGTCCCCACCCTGGAGGAGATCGACGGCGTCGGCCAGGTCACCGTCGACGGCGTTCGGGACGTCCAGGTCACCGTCACGCCCGACGACGCGAAGCTGGCGAAGGCGGGCCTGACCACGATGGCCCTCTCCCAGGCCCTCCAGGCCGGTGGCGTCACCGTCCCCGCGGGCTCCTTCGACGAGGACGGCGCCAATCGCACCGTCCAGGTCGGCGGCGGCTTCACCTCGCTGCAGCAGATCGAGGACCTGATGGTCCGCGGCCAGAGCGAGGGCGCGGGCGGGGGCGAGGGCGCCAAGAAGCCCGTACGCCTCGCCGACGTCGCCACGGTCAAGGAGGAGGAGGCCAAGGCCGAGTCCATCACCCGTACGAACGACAAGCCCAGCCTCGCGGTCATGGTCACCATGGACCGGGACGGCAGCGCGGTCGCCATCTCCGAGGCCGTCGAGGACAAGCTGTCCGACATGCGCCGGGACGTGGGCTCCGGCGCCACCGTCACCGTGGTCAGCGACCAGGGTCCGGCGGTCTCCAAATCCATCGACGGTCTGACGACCGAGGGCGCGCTGGGTCTGGTCTTCGCGGTCCTGGTCATCCTGGTCTTCCTGGCGTCGATCCGTTCGACCCTCGTCACCGCGGTGTCGATCCCGCTGTCGGTGGTGCTGGCCCTGATCGTCCTGTGGACCCGCGACCTCTCCCTCAACATGCTGACGCTGGGCGCGCTGACCATCGCCATCGGCCGCGTCGTCGACGACTCGATCGTCGTCCTGGAGAACATCAAGCGCCACCTCGGCTACGGCGAGGAGCGCCAGGAGGCCATCCTCAAGGCGGTCCGCGAGGTCGCCGGTGCGGTGACCTCGTCCACTCTCACGACGGTGGCGGTCTTCCTCCCGATCGGCCTGACCGGCGGCATGGTGGGCGAGCTGTTCGGCAGCTTCTCGCTGACGGTGACGGCGGCCCTGCTGGCCTCCCTCCTGGTCTCCCTGACGGTGGTCCCCGTCCTCTCCTACTGGTTCCTGCGCGCCCCGAAGGGCACGCCCGAGGACGCCGAGGAAGCCCGCCGGCAGGCGGAGGAGAAGGAGGCCAAGAGCCGCCTCCAGCGCCTCTACGTCCCCGTCCTGCGCTTCGCCACGCGGCGCCGGCTGACGAGCGTGGCCATCGCGGTCGTCGTCCTGATCGGCACGTTCGCCATGGCCCCGCTGCTGAAGACGAACTTCTTCGACCCGGGGGACCAGGAAGTCCTCAGCGTCAAGCAGGAGTTGAAGCCCGGCACCAGCCTCGCGGCCACGGACGAGCAGACCAAGAAGGTCGAGAAGCTGCTCGCCGACACCGAGGGCGTCAAGGACTACCAGGTCACCGTCGGCTCCTCCGGCTTCATGGCGGCCTTCGGCGGCGGTACGGGCTCCAACGGGGCCTCGTACAGCGTCATGCTGGACGACTCGGCTTCCGCCGCGGACGTCCAGGACCGCGTCGAGGCGGGCCTGAAGAAGCTCTCCGGCATCGGTACGACGACCATCGCGGCCGGTGACGGCTTCGGCAACCAGAACCTGAGCGTGGTCGTGAAGGCCGCCGACGCCGAGGTGCTGCGCAAGGCGGCGGACCAGGTCCGTGACGTGGTCTCGACCATGGACAACGTCACCGACGTGACCAGCGACCTGGCCCAGAGCGTGCCCCGTATCTCGGTCAAGGCGGGCGACAAGGCGGCCGCGGCCGGCTTCGACGACCAGACCCTCGGCGCGGCCGTCGCCCAGTCCGTCCGCGGTACGACCAGCGGGCGGGCCATCCTCGACGACACCGAGCGGGATGTCGTCATCAGGTCGGCGAACCCCGCCGAGACGCTGGACGAGCTGAAGGACCTGCCCCTCGGCGCGGTGAAGCTGGGCGACATCGCGACCGTCGAGCTCGTGGACGGCCCGGTCTCCATGACCCGTATCGACGGTCAGCGGGCCGCGACGATCACGGCGAAGCCCAAGGGCGACAACACGGGCGCGATCAGCACGGACCTCACCGCCAAGCTGGACGCTCTCAAACTCCCCGCGGGCGCCACGGCCGAGATCGGCGGCGTCTCCTCGGACCAGGACGAGGCCTTCGCCTCGCTGGGCCTCGCGATGCTCGCGGCGATCGCGATCGTCTTCATGCTGCTGGTCGCGACCTTCCGGTCCCTGATCCAGCCGCTGATCCTGCTGGTCTCGATCCCGTTCGCGGCCACGGGCGCGCTCGGCCTGCTGGTGATCACCGGCACGCCGATGGGTGTCCCCGCGATGATCGGCATGCTCATGCTGATCGGCATCGTGGTGACCAACGCGATCGTCCTGATCGACCTGATCAACCAGTACCGCCGACAGGGCTACAGCACGGTCGAAGCGGTCATCGAGGGCGGCCGCCACCGCCTCCGCCCGATCCTGATGACAGCCCTGGCCACGATCTTCGCCCTCCTCCCGATGGCACTGGGCATCACCGGCGAGGGCGGCTTCATAGCCCAGCCACTGGCGGTGGTCGTCATCGGCGGCCTGATCACCTCAACCCTGCTGACACTGCTCCTCGTCCCGACCCTCTACACCATGTTCGAACTCCGCAAGGAACGCCGAGCAAAGAAGAAGGCCCTGAAACGAGCAGGCACCCCGGCCAAGGCGACAGAGCCGGAGTCCCCGGAGCCCGCAGGGGTCTAGCCCGACAATATGACGTCCCCGCGCCCCGTGCTTTTTAGGGGCGCGGGGAACTGCGCGACAAGCCCCCACTCACCCGCACTCGAAACACCCGAGGGGGTCGAAGGGGCGCAGCCCCTGGATGGGGGAGGGACGGGTAGGGGCGGCAGGGGCGAGAAAATCGGGGGTGCCCTTCGAACAGGAGGGGCACCCCCGATCGGCGTACGCACAGCGCGAGCGTTACGGCAGCGCCAGCATCCGCTCAAGCGCCAGCTTGGCGAACGCCTCCGTCTCCTTGTCGACCTCGATCCGGTTGACGAGGTTGCCCTCGGCCAGCGACTCCAGCGTCCAGACCAGATGGGGCAGGTCGATGCGGTTCATCGTGGAGCAGAAGCAGACCGTCTTGTCGAGGAACACGATCTCCTTGCCCTCGGGAGCGAAACGGTTCGCCAGTCGGCGGACCAGGTTCAGCTCGGTCCCGATGGCCCACTTGGACCCGGCAGGCGCGGCCTCCAGCGCCTTGATGATGTACTCGGTCGACCCGACATAGTCCGCCGCCGCCACGACCTCGTGCTTGCACTCGGGGTGGACCAGCACATTCACCCCGGGAATCCGGGCCCGCACGTCCTCGACCGACTCCAGGCTGAACCGCCCGTGCACCGAGCAGTGCCCCCGCCACAGAATCATCTTCGCGGCCCGCAACTGCTCCGCCGTGACGCCCCCACCCGGCTTGTGCGGGTTGTAGACGACGCAGTCGTCGAGCGACATCCCGATGTCCCGCACCGCGGTGTTCCGCCCCAGATGCTGGTCGGGCAGGAACAGCACCTTCTCGCCCTGCTCGAAGGCCCAGTCCAGCGCCCGCTTCGCGTTCGAGGAGGTGCAGATCGTGCCACCGTGCTTACCGGTGAACGCCTTGATGTCCGCGGAGGAGTTCATGTACGAGACGGGCACGACCTGCTCGGCTATCCCGGCCTCGGTGAGAACGTCCCAGCACTCGGCGACCTGCTCGGCCGTCGCCATGTCCGCCATCGAACAGCCCGCCGCCAGATCCGGCAGGACCACCTTCTGGTCGTCGGAGGTCAGGATGTCCGCCGACTCGGCCATGAAGTGCACACCGCAGAACACGATGTACTCCGCCTCGGGTCGCGCCGCCGCGTCCCGGGCCAGCTTGAAGGAGTCGCCCGTGACGTCCGCGAACTGGATGACCTCGTCGCGCTGGTAGTGGTGGCCGAGCACGAAGACCTTGTCCCCGAGCTTCTCCTTGGCCGCGCGGGCGCGCTCCACCAGGTCGGGGTCGGACGGGGAGGGGAGGTCGCCGGGGCACTCGACACCGCGCTCGCTCCTCGGATCGGCCTCACGGCCGAGCAGCAGCAGGGCGAGGGGCGTCGGCTGTACGTCGAGCTCCTGGGTCTGGGCGGTGGTCACGACACACACCCTTTCTGTTCTGCGGCTCGCCGGCCCGGGGAGGGCCGGCGGGACATACGGGCTAAGCCTTTTCGTCGAAATGACGCTATCTATCATAACCGCTTCGCGTCACGTTGACGATGGTCATAGTGTCGATGTGACGTGAATCCCGATATCCCGAAGGCCTGTGAACCCGAAGGCTTGTCCACAGCCTTCTGTCGGCACTCCGGCGCATGTGCGAGCATGAAGAAGGCCACCCAAAGACCCAAAGACATGTGCTCCGCCCGGAATGAATCCACGGCCCCGCCGGTTGCACTCGTCAGCAAGCAGTCTCCGTACAACCCGGGAGAGATGTAGATGTCCGTATCGGACGAGACCAGCACCGTCACCGACGGCATCATCCTGTCCGACGCCGCCGCGGCGAAGGTCAAGGCCCTGCTCGACCAGGAAGGCCGTGACGATCTGGCGCTGCGCGTCGCCGTTCAGCCCGGCGGCTGCTCCGGTCTGCGCTACCAGCTCTTCTTCGACGAGCGTTCCCTCGACGGCGACGTCGTCAAGGACTTCGGCGGAGTCAAGGTCGTCACCGACCGCATGAGCGCTCCCTACCTGGGCGGCGCGTCCATCGACTTCGTCGACACCATCGAGAAGCAGGGCTTCACGATCGACAACCCGAACGCGACGGGCTCCTGCGCCTGCGGCGACTCCTTCAGCTGAGCCCCCGCACATCCCGTAGCAGTACGCGTACGCACGCGAAGGCGGCGTCCCCCTCCGACGGGGACGCCGCCTTCGCGTACGTGTGTACGTGCCAGCTGTTACTGCTGTTACTGCTGTTACGGCTCCAGCTCCGAGATCCCGCCCTCCGGGATCTTCTCGCCGTCCGACCCGACCACCGCGCGGTCACCGAGCGGCTGGTCCAGATCCACGGTCCGCTCGATCGCCTTGGCGATCAGGATGCAGACCTTGTCCTCCCAGGGGGTGTCGGTCACGGTGACCGTCACCTTGCCCTCCTCCTCGGTCGCCGAGGCCGAGTAGTCGCTGCACACCCCGCCCCAGAAGGTCACGGTCAGCTTGTCGCCGTCGACCGTGTAGCCCTGGATCTCGACGTCCCGCGAGGCCGGGTTCGCCGTCGGCTCGTCGCCGGGGGCGTCCGGGTCGGCCGGTGCCTCGGTGGGCTCCGACCGTGGCTCGGGAGAGGCCAGGTACTCCGGGTCGATCGCCGGATGCGTCACCGTGTAGCTCTCCGCGGCACCCGTCGGCCGTACCTCGAACATCCAGGACGGCACCAGCGTCGGTCGGCCGTCCACCTGGTGCGAGGCGAGCCCGAACTCCGCCTTCTCGACCGTCACGGTGTCCGGCGTCGAGGCCGTCGTCAGTGGCTCCGGGCCGACCTCCTGCCCGGAGCCGTTCATCAAATCCAGCGCCCGCTCCGCGTCGACCACGGGATACGTGTCGCTCTTCACCGGCGACTTCAGGTTGCCGTTGCCGCCGACCACTTGACCGTCGGCGCCGACCTGGACGCCGGTCGTCCAGCCGTAGGTGGGCAGCCCGCCGACTTCGGGATCAGCGTTCACCACGCGTACGGCGCCGAGGAGTTGGGAGGCGTCGAGCTTGGCGTCGTCCTGGCCGACGGCCTTGAACACCGGGGCCGCCGCCTTCTTGGCCACCGCCTCGCTCACGGGATCGCCGACCTCGGTCGTGGTGCCGAAGGCGCAGACGTCGCCCTTCTTGCAGTCGTCGGTGCCCGCCGCGAACTTGCTGAACGTCCAGGCCCCCGGCGACTGCTTGTTGACCTGCAGAGTCGGTCCCGAACTGTCCCCCACGCTCCCGACCCGCCAGATCTCGCCCTCGGCCGTGGGCGTGCCCTCGACACCGAGCGCCTTCGCGAGCCGGGCCACCTCGGCGGCCGTCACCTCACCCTTGACCGCGTAGACGGGCGCCGAGTCGGGACCGTCGGGCAGTTCGCCGCTCGCGCGGTAGGTCACGCCGTTGGGGTTGGGCTCACCCGGGGCGATGCCGTTCGAACCCTCGGTGTAGCCGTCGAGCGCCAGCGGCGGGGGAGTGCCGTCGCCCCCCGGAGAACTGGAACCACCGGAACCCCCAGATCCGCTGGAAGCGGTGGTGGCGAGGTACGCCCCACCACCCCCGACGAGCAGCACGGCGACAGCCATCGACACGACAGCCACCCGCGAACGCCGCCGACGCGACGGCTCGGCCCCACCGCCGACCTCGACGACATGCCCACGATCACCGTCCTCGGACGCGTCACCGTCATCCACGTCACTCCCGGTGACCTGGGCGGTCTCGTCCGTCTCGCCCGTCCGGTCCGTCCCGTCCGCCTTCTCGGCCTCGGTCGAGCCGGGCTCGGCGGTCGTCTCGGCCTCGGCGGCCGCGTCGGACTCGGCGGTCATGCCGGGCTCACTGGCGTCATCCCCGGCAGCCCTGATCTCCTCGATGGCGTCAGGCTCGGGGCCCTCGTCCGGGTTCTCGGGGTTGTCGGGTCGCTCGGAGTTCACCGCATCGCTCCTTCGGCTGGTCGTACACCGCATCCCCTATACGGGGGACAGCGATGGGACGCGGCGGAGGAGCCGATGGTTCCCTGTTCGGGCGCTGGAGCCAGGTCGACGCCCTCAGTCGCCGTAGTCGGACATCGCGTCCACGAGCCGCGCGGAGGTCGCCGGCACCGTCACCCCATGAATGAGCGAAGGGGACACCGGAGCCGTAATGACCTTCGCGGGGGCCGCCCAGTGCGGCACCATCCGGGCGCAGTCGCCGCGCAGGGCCGCGAGATCGCCGTCGAGGTCGAGCGGGGCGGTGCCGTGGATCTTGGGGTTCGTCATATCGGAACCGTATGCACCACGAGCCCCGCGAAGAAAGCCCTACTATCGGGTAGTTTTGCCTGCTTCAGAGCGCGCGGACGACCCGGTAGCGTGAACTGTCAATTGCCTCCCCCTCGCAGGAGCGTGTCCCCGCCGTGCGTATCGCAGTCTCCGGCTCCATCGCCACAGACCATCTGATGACCTTCCCCGGCCGCTTCGCCGACCAACTCGTCGCGGACCAGCTGCACACGGTCTCCCTCTCCTTCCTCGTCGACCAGCTCGACGTACGCCGGGGCGGCGTCGGCGCGAACATCGCGTTCGGCATGGGTCAGCTCGGCACCACCCCGATCCTCGTCGGCGCGGCGGGCTCGGACTTCGACGAGTACCGCGCGTGGCTCGACCGGAACGGTGTGGACACGGCCTCCGTGCGCATCTCCGAGACGCTGCACACGGCCCGCTTCGTCTGCACCACGGACGCCGACCACAACCAGATCGGCTCCTTCTACACCGGCGCCATGAGCGAGGCCCGCCTCATCGAGCTCAAGACCGTCGCGGACCGCGTCGGCGGCCTCGACCTGGTCCTCATCGGCGCGGACGACCCCGAGGCGATGCTCCGCCACACCGAGGAGTGCCGCTCCCGGGGCATCCCCTTCGCCGCCGACTTCTCCCAGCAGATCGCCCGCATGGACGGCGACGAGATCCGCATACTGCTGGACGGCGCCACGTACCTCTTCTCCAACGAGTACGAGAAGGGCCTCATCGAGTCCAAGACCGGCTGGTCGGACGCCGAGATCCTCGGGAAGGTCGGGCACCGGGTGACCACGCTCGGCGCGCGGGGCGTCCGCATCGAGCGCGCCGGCCACGACCCGATCGAGGTCGGCTGCCCCGACGAGGAGCGCAAGGCCGACCCCACGGGCGTCGGCGACGCGTTCCGCGCGGGGTTCCTCTCGGGGCTTGCCTGGGGTGTCTCGCTGGAGCGAGCCGCGCAGGTCGGGTGCATGCTCGCGACGCTGGTCATCGAGACGGTGGGTACGCAGGAGTATCAGTTGCGGCGGGCGCACTTCATGGAGCGGTTCACGAAGGCGTACGGGCAGGATGCCGCGGAAGAGGTTCAGGCTCACCTCGGCTGAGGCCGGCCTCGGCGACCACTGGGTTGCCAAGTTCGGTGCGTTGCCGGCTGCGGGTTCGATGTGGCTGGTCGCGCAGTTCCCCGCGCCCCTAAAAACTAGGGGCGCGGGTAGCGTCTTAACTCACCCTTCGCACCACATACGCCGAGCCCTTCTCCGCCTCTTCCTCGCCTACGTACTCCTGGCCCCGCATCTCGCACCACGCCGGGATGTCCAGGCGGGCCGCCTCGTCGTCGGAGAGGACGCGGACCGTGCCGCCCACCGGTACATCCCCGATGACCTTCGCCAGCTCGATGACGGGGAGCGGGCATCGTCTGCCCAGCGCATCCACCACGAGGACGTCGTCCCGTACGACGGCCACGTCGGCCGGTACGGGCGCCCCCAGCTTCTCCCGTACCGCCGCGACCGCCTCCGGCAGCACGGCCAGGAACCGCTCGACGTCCGCCTCCATCGCCCCGGCCGGCAGTGACACCCGGACGTTCCCCTCGCTGAGCACGCCCATGGCCCGCAGCACATGGCTGGGCGTCAACGTGCTGCTCGTGCACGAGGAACCCGAGGACACGGAGAAGCCCTCGCGGTCCAGCTCGTGCAGCAATGTCTCCCCGTCGACATAGAGACACGAGAAGGTGACCACGCCGGGCAGTCGGCGCGTCGGGTGCCCGGCCACCTCGACGTCCGGTACCAGCGACGGCACGCGCGTCCGGATGCGGTCCGTCAACTCCCGTAGCCGTACGGCCTCCGCGTCAGCCTCAGCCCGTACGGCGCGCAGTGAGGCGACCGCCGCCACGATGGCCGGGATGTTCTCGAAGCCGGCGGCCCGCCCCGACTCCCGCTCGTCGGCGGGTCCTTGAGTCGCGAACCTGACGCCCTTCCGTACGACGAGCAGCCCCACCCCGGACGGGCCACCCCATTTATGGGCACTCCCGGTCAATACCGACCAATCCCCGTCGACCCGCCCCCACCCGAGCGACTGCGCCGCGTCCACCAGCAACGGCACCCCGGCCTCCCGGCACACCGAGGCCACCTCGGCGACCGGCTGTTCGGTCCCCACCTCATGGTTGGCGGACTGCAGACAGGCGAGCGCGGTGCCGGACCGGAGGGCTTCGGCGTACGAGGACGCGGTGACCGTACCGGTTCGATCCACGGCCACCCGGGTGACCGTTCCGCCGTCCGCCTCGAACGCCTCTGCCGAATGGAGCACCGAGGAGTGTTCGACCGCTGACACGATCAGGTGGCGCCCCACCCGCCGCCGCCCCGCCAACACCCCCGCCACGCCGGAGTGCACCGCCCGCGTCCCCGACGACGTGAACACCAACTCGTCCGCCCGACACCCCACGGCCTCGGCGGCAGCCTCCCGGGCGGCATCCAGCAACATCCGCGCCCGCCGCCCCTCCTTATAAAGACGGGCAGGATCGGCCCACCCTTCGTCGAGCGAGGCGACCAATGCCTGCCGGGCAACGGGATGAAGAGGGGCGGAGGAAGCAGCGTCGAAGTAGACCACACAGCAACGCTATAGGCAGAGGCTCGCAGCGGCGCCCCTGAAAGGGGCGCGGGGAACTGCGCGAACAACCACAACGGACCCGCACCCGCCAAATCACCCGAACTCCCGAGCTATTACGCGCCCGGCGTGACCCCCGGCGAGTTGGTACCCCCTCCCCGCGCACCCCCAAATCGCGTCCAGTAGGGTTTGGTCCGCATAAACATCCAAACCCCTGCCCGTCGCAGGGCGGCGACCGACCACCGAGTAAGGCCAGGCCGCAGCCATACCGCGCGGGCGAGACTCTCGGGAAGGCGCTACGTGAGTCCCAACGGCTCCGACCGCTCGCCGCGGCGCCCGATGCGGCGGAAGCTGCTGCAGGCACTGACTGCGGGCCTGGTCCTGGCGACCGCCACCGGTTGCACATACAAGGACTTCCCCCGCCTTGGTATGCCCACCCCGACCACGGAAGAGGCTCCCCGGATCCTCTCCCTCTGGCAGGGTTCGTGGGCGGCCGCGCTCGCCACGGGCGTACTGGTCTGGGGCCTGATCCTGTGGAGTGCTTTCTTCCACCGGCGCAGCCGCACCAAGGTCGAAGTTCCCCCACAGACCCGGTACAACATGCCCATCGAGGCGCTGTACACGGTTGTCCCGCTGATCATCGTCTCGGTGCTCTTCTACTTCACCGCCCGCGACGAGTCGAGGCTCCTCGACACGTCGAAGAAGCCCGACCTCACGGTCAACGTGGTCGGCTTCCAGTGGAGCTGGTGCTTCAACTACGTCGAGAACGTCGACGGCTCGACCGGCGACGCGAAGACCGACGAGAACCTGGCCGCCATCCCGGACCGGTTCAAGGAGGACTTCCCGGCGGACGCCGGCGGCGTGTACACCTGCGGCATCCCCGGCGACGAGAACCCGCAGACCGGTAACCCCGGCCCGACCCTCTGGCTCCCCAAGGGCAAGACGGTCCGCTTCGTCCTCACCTCGCGTGACGTCATCCACTCGTTCTGGGTGGTGCCGTTCCTGATGAAGCAGGACGTCATCCCGGGCCACACCAACGCCTTCCAGGTGACCCCCAACCAGGAGGGCACCTTCCTGGGCAAGTGCGCCGAACTGTGCGGCGTGGACCACTCTCGGATGCTCTTCAACGTGAAGGTCGTCTCCCCCGAGCGCTACGAGCAGCACCTCAAGGAGCTCGCGGAGAAGGGCCAGACCGGTTACGTCCCGGCCGGCATTGAGCAGACGAGCCACGAGAAGAACCGGGAGACGAACCAACTGTGAGCATCCTCAACGAACCTCAGGGTGCTGCCGCCGGCGAGGGCTCGTACGAAGACGAGCTCCCGGTCCGGCGCAAGCAGCCCGGCAACGTCGTGGTGAAGTGGCTGACGACCACCGACCACAAGACGATCGGCACGCTGTACCTGGTCACGTCGTTCGCGTTCTTCTGCATCGGCGGCGTCATGGCGCTCCTCATGCGCGCCGAGCTCGCCCGCCCGGGTTCGCAGATCATGTCGAACGAGCAGTTCAACCAGGCGTTCACGATGCACGGCACGATCATGCTGCTGATGTTCGCGACGCCGCTGTTCGCCGGATTCGCCAACTGGATCATGCCGCTGCAGATCGGCGCGCCCGATGTGGCGTTCCCGCGGCTGAACATGTTCGCGTACTGGCTGTACCTCTTCGGCTCGCTGATCGCGGTGGCCGGCTTCCTCACCCCGCAGGGTGCGGCCGACTTCGGCTGGTTCGCCTACTCCCCGCTGTCGGACGCGGTCCGCAGCCCGGGCGTCGGCGCCGACATGTGGATCATGGGTCTGGCCTTCTCCGGCTTCGGTACGATCCTCGGCTCGGTCAACTTCATCACCACGATCATCTGCATGCGCGCGCCCGGCATGACCATGTTCCGCATGCCGATCTTCACCTGGAACGTGCTGCTGACCGGTGTCCTGGTCCTGCTCGCCTTCCCGGTCCTCGCGGCCGCGCTGTTCGCCCTGGAGGCGGACCGCAAGTTCGGCTCGCACATCTTCGACGCCTCCAACGGCGGCGCACTGCTGTGGCAGCACCTCTTCTGGTTCTTCGGCCACCCAGAGGTGTACATCATCGCCCTGCCGTTCTTCGGCATCATCTCCGAGGTCATCCCGGTCTTCTCCCGTAAGCCGATGTTCGGCTACTTCGGTCTGATCGCCGCGACCATCGCGATCGCCGGCCTCTCGGTCACGGTGTGGGCGCACCACATGTACGTCACCGGCGGCGTGCTTCTACCGTTCTTCTCCTTCATGACGTTCCTCATCGCCGTACCGACCGGCGTGAAGTTCTTCAACTGGATCGGAACGATGTGGAAGGGCTCGCTGTCCTTCGAGACGCCGATGCTCTGGGCGACCGGCTTCCTGATCACCTTCACCTTCGGTGGTCTGACCGGTGTCATCCTGGCCTCGCCGCCCATGGACTTCCACGTCTCGGACTCGTACTTCGTGGTGGCGCACTTCCACTACGTCGTCTTCGGCACCGTGGTGTTCGCGATGTTCTCCGGCTTCCACTTCTGGTGGCCGAAGATGACGGGCAAGATGCTGGACGAGCGCCTCGGCAAGATCACCTTCTGGACGCTGTTCATCGGCTTCCACGGCACGTTCCTCGTCCAGCACTGGCTGGGCGCCGAGGGCATGCCGCGCCGGTACGCCGACTACCTGGCGGCCGACGGCTTCACCGCCCTGAACACGGTCTCGACGATCAGCTCGTTCGTGCTCGGTCTGTCGGTCCTGCCGTTCTTCTACAACGTGTGGAAGACGGCCAAGTACGGCAAGAAGGTCGAGGTCGACGACCCGTGGGGTTACGGCCGTTCGCTGGAGTGGGCGACCTCCTGCCCGCCGCCGCGGCACAACTTCCTCACCCTGCCGCGGATCCGCAGCGAATCCCCGGCGTTCGACCTGCACCACCCGGAGATCGCCGCGCTGGAGCAACTCGCGCACGGCGGCCCCCGCGCCAATGAGCTCGCGGGCAGCGGCGTCAGCAAGGAGGCCGGCAAGTGAAGATCCAGGGCAGGATGTTCATCTGGCTGAGCGTCTTCGTCCTCGCCATGGCGATCGTCTATGGCGTGTGGTCGAAGGAGCCGGCCGGTACCACGGCGCTCTTCCTGGCCTTCGGCCTGTGCATCATGGTCGGCTACTACCTGGCCTTCACGGCCCGGCGGGTCGACGTGGGCGCGCAGGACGACAAGGAGGCCGACGTCGCGGACGACGCGGGCGAGCTGGGCTTCTTCAGCCCGCACAGCTGGCAGCCGCTGTCCCTGGCCGTCGGTGGCGCGCTCGCCTTCATGGGCGTCGTCTTCGGCTGGTGGCTGCTGTACTTCTCGGCCCCGATCATCCTGATCGGCCTGTGGGGCTGGGTCTTCGAGTACTACCGCGGTGAGAACCAGAACCAGTAACACGCGCTGAGCGCACGGAAGCCCGGACACTCCGCCAGGAGGTCCGGGCTTCCCCCGTTTGCCACACCGGACGTACCCCACTCGGGTCACCCGGCGCGCCACGCCTGACGGCCGTTCCTACGTTGAACCCATGAGCACCTCACCGCGAAACCGCACGGTCGTCGGCTGCACCCTGCTGGTGGTCTCGCTGGGAGCGGGCGTCACCGCCTGCGGTTCCGGCGGCCACCCGCTCTCGGCCAAGCCGTACGACGCGGCCGACCAGATCTCCTTCAACACCCCCACCGGCGACGGCGCGAAGGCCGACCCGGCCAAGCCCCTGGAAGTCTCCGCCGAGGACGACGGCCGTATCACCGACGTCACCGCCGTGGACGCCGCAGGACGCTATGTGGCGGGCGAACTCTCCGCCGACGGCGGCCGCTGGCACTCCACCTCACCGCTCGCCGCCAACGCCAGCTACACCGTCCGCGTGAGCACCGAGGACGAGGACGGCGCCCCTGGCCGCGAGACCCTCGCCTTCGACACCGGCCGCCCCCGCACCAAGAAGCGCCTCGACGTCACCTTCGGCCCCGAGGCGGGCAAGTACGGCGTCGGCCAGCCCGTCACCGCCGAACTCAGCACACCGGTCAAGGACACCGCGGCCCGGTCCGTCGTCGAACGCGCCCTCAAGGTGGACTCCATGCCCGCCGTGGAAGGCGCCTGGCACTGGGTGGACGACAAGAAGCTCCACTACCGCCCCAAGGAGTACTGGCCGGCCAACGCCACCATCAAGGTCCGCAGCAACCTGACCGGCATCAAGATCGGCGACCGGCTCTGGGGCGGAGAGGCCAAGCCGATCGAGCTGACCACCGGCGACAAGATCGTCGCCGTCACGGACGCCTCGGCCCACCAGATGACCGTCTACAAGAACGACAAGGTCATCAGGCAGATCCCGGTCACCACCGGCATGCCCGGCTACGACACCCGCAACGGCGTCAAAGTCGTCCTCGCCAAGGAAGGCACCGTACGGATGACCAGCGCCAGCATAGGCGCGGCCGACTTCTACGACCTGACCGTCCACAACTCCGTCAGGGTCACCAACAGCGGCGAGTACGTCCACGCCGCCCCCTGGTCCACCGGCTCCCAGGGCTACGCCAACGTCAGCCACGGCTGCACCGGCATGAGCACCGGCAACGCCCAGTGGTTCTACGACACCATCAACGAGGGCGACATCGTCCAGGTCGTCAACTCGGGCGGCGACACCATGGCCCCCTTCGGCAACGGCTTCGGCGACTGGAACCTCGACTGGGCGAAGTGGCGCGAGGGCAGCGCACTGGCCGGGGGCGCCAAGCAGGGCCCTGACACGACGGCCAGGGCACGCCTGCAACCGGAGTCGGCGTGATTCAGGCGCTCAGCGCACTTCCGCGCCGCAGCAGCGAAGCCAGGGCCGAGGCGAACTCGACCGGCTCAACCGGCAGGGTGACCGCCGCGTCGGCCCGGCTCCAGGTCGCGAGCCACGCGTCCTGGGGCCGCCCGATCAGCACCAGCACCGGCGGACAGTGGAAGATCTCGTCCTTGATCTGCCGGCAGACCCCCATGCCTCCCATGGGCACGGCCTCACCATCAAGGACACAGACATCGATCCCGCCCCTGTCCAGCTCCTTGATGACGGCGGCGGGAGTCGCGCACTCCACGAACTCCACCTGCGGAGCATCCGGCGCCGGACGGCGCCCCGTCGCCAACCGAACTTGTTCGCGGGTGTTGGAATCGTCGCTGTAGACCAGCACCGTGGCGGTCGGCTGCATTGTTCCTCCGTGACGTCAGCGTCGTAAGGACAGGCCCGATGCGCGGATGCTACTCCCTTGAACACCACGTCAACAGCGGTCCGGAAGGGAGCAACACTCCGAACGGTACCCCCCGGGGTGAGGGCGGGATAAGCGACCGACATAATGTCGGTCGTGGCGACAGCAACGACAGTAGACAAGGGTCACGCGCACCCGTCGGTCAACCGGCCGAACCTCACCAGTGTCGGAACCATCATCTGGCTGAGTTCCGAGCTGATGTTCTTCGCGGCCCTCTTCGCGATGTACTTCACCCTGCGATCGGTGACCGGTCCGGAGTTCTGGTCGGAGAAGGCCGACACCCTGAACTTCCCGTTCTCGGCGACCAACACCACGATCCTGGTGCTCTCCTCTCTCACCTGCCAGCTCGGCGTGTTCGCCGCCGAGCGCGGGGACGTGAAGAAGCTCCGGATGTGGTTCATCGTCACGTTCGTGATGGGTGCGATCTTCATCGGCGGCCAGGTGTTCGAGTACACCGAGCTGGTCAAGCACGAGGGCCTCTCGCTCTCGTCCGACCCGTACGGCTCGGTCTTCTACCTGACCACCGGCTTCCACGGCCTGCACGTGACGGGCGGCCTCATCGCCTTCCTGCTGGTCCTCGGGCGCACCTACGCGGCCAAGAGGTTCACCCACGAGCAGGCGACCGCGGCCATCGTCGTGTCCTACTACTGGCACTTCGTCGATGTCGTCTGGATCGGCCTCTTCGCCACGATCTACATGATCAAGTAATCGGGCGGGCGAGCCGGGCGGACTTCAACGCCGAGCCTCGCACCGAGAACGACCCTTCCAGAAGCACCGACGCAGAAGATCCTGACACCGGGGTAATCCGTGAAAAAGCTCTCCGCACGACGACGCCATCCGCTGGCGGCGCTTGTCGTCCTACTCATCGCGCTGGCGGCCACCGGGGGGCTGTACACCGCCTTTGCGCCCGCGGACCAGGCCGTAGCCGATGAAACCGCCCAGACCCTCACCATCGAGGAGGGCAAGAAGCTCTACGCCGTGGGCTGCGCCAGCTGCCACGGCACCGGCGGTCAGGGCACCACCGACGGTCCGCCGCTCACTGGTGTGGGCGCCGCGGCCGTCGACTTCCAGGTCGGCACCGGCCGTATGCCGGCCCAGCAGCCGGGTGCGCAGGTCCCGAAGAAGAAGGTCATCTACTCGCAGGCCCAGATCGACCAGCTCGCGGCGTACATCGCCTCCCTGGGCGCCGGTCCGGAGATCCCGACCGAGAACGCGTACAACCCCGAGGGCGCGGACATCGCCGAGGGCGGCGAACTCTTCCGCACCAACTGCGCGCAGTGCCACAACTTCACCGGCAAGGGCGGTGCGCTGTCCGAGGGCAAGTACGCGCCGACCCTTGAGGGTGTCGACCCGAAGCACATCTACGAGGCCATGCAGACCGGCCCGCAGAACATGCCGTCCTTCCCCGACACCACGCTGTCGGAGGAGAACAAGAAGGACATCATCGCGTACCTCGAAGCGGTCAACGGCGACGACACCGTGGAGCCCGGTGGCCTCAGCCTCGGCGGGCTCGGCCCGGTCAGCGAAGGCCTCTTCGGCTGGGTGTTCGGGCTCGGCACGCTGATCGCCGTCGCCGTCTGGGTCACCGCTCGGACCGCAAAGGCCAAGAAGTCATGAGTAGCCAAGAGATTCCAGAAGAGAACCTGCCCGCTGAGCAGGGCGACGCGCACGGCGCGGTGAAGGTCGCGGACGAGAAGAACCCCTTCGCGGACCCCGGCCTCCCGCCCCACGAGCACCGGATCCAGGACATCGACGAGCGGGCCGCCAAGCGGTCCGAGCGCACGGTCGCCCTGCTGTTCACGGTGTCGATGCTGGCCACGATCGCGTTCATCGCCGCGTACGTGGCGATCCCCGTCGACAAGGCGATCTACGTCTGGCCGATCGGTCACATCAGCGCGCTGAACTTCGCGCTGGGCATGACCCTCGGTCTGGCCCTGTTCTGCATCGGCGCGGGCGCGGTCCACTGGGCCCGCACCCTGATGTCCGACGTGGAGGTCGCCGACGAGCGGCACCCGATCGAGACCTCGCCCGAGGTCCGCGCGCAGGTCCACGCGGACTTCAGGGCGGGCGCCGCCGAGTCGGTGATCGGCCGTCGCAAGCTGATTCGCAACACGATGCTCGGCGCGCTGGCCATGGTCCCGCTCGCCGGTGTCGTCCTGCTGCGCGACCTCGGTCCGCTGCCCGGCACCTCGCTGCGGCACACCACCTGGGCCAAGGGCAAGAAGCTCGTCAACATGAACACCATGGAGCCGCTGCGTCCCTCGGACGTCGCGGTCGGTTCGCTGACCTTCGCCATGCCGGACGGCCTGGACGAGCACCAGCACGACTTCCAGAAGAACATCGCCAAGGACGCCCTGATGATCGTCCGGATCCAGCCGGACGACATCAAGGACAAGCGCGAGCTGGAGTGGTCGCACGAAGGCATCGTGGCGTTCTCGAAGATCTGCACCCACGTGGGTTGCCCGATCTCCCTGTACGAGCAGCAGACGCACCACGTCCTCTGCCCCTGCCACCAGTCCACCTTCGACCTCGCCGACGGCGGGCGGGTCATCTTCGGCCCCGCGGGTCACGCTCTTCCGCAGCTGAGGATCACCGTCGGTGAAGACGGCTACCTCGAAGCGGTCAGCGACTTCGCAGAGCCCGTCGGTCCTGCCTTCTGGGAGCGCGGATGAGCACTACGACCACCACCGACGCACGCGACTCGCGCGCGAAGGCACCGGCCGGCGAGCGCGTCGCCGACTGGGCCGACGGCCGGCTCGGGATCTACTCCCTGGCCAAGGCCAACATGCGCAAGATCTTCCCCGACCACTGGTCCTTCATGCTGGGCGAGGTCGCGCTCTACAGCTTCATCATCATCATCCTCACGGGTGTGTACCTGACGCTGTTCTTCCACCCGTCGATGAACGAGGTGGAGTACCACGGCCCGTACGTCCCGCTGCAGGGCCAGCTGATGTCCGAGGCGTTCAACTCGACCATGTACATCTCGTTCGAGGTGCGCGGTGGTCTGCTGATCCGGCAGATCCACCACTGGGCGGCGCTGATCTTCCTCGCGGCGATGTTCGTGCACATGATGCGTGTCTTCTTCACGGGCGCCTTCCGCAAGCCGCGTGAGGTCAACTGGGTATTCGGCTTCCTGCTGTTCGTCCTCGGCATGTTCACCGGCTTCACCGGTTACTCGCTCCCGGACGACCTGCTCTCGGGCACCGGTGTCCGCTTCATGGAGGGCGCGGTCCTGTCCGTGCCGATCGTCGGCACGTACCTGTCGTTCTTCCTCTTCGGCGGGGAGTTCCCGGGCGGCGACTTCGTGGCCCGCTTCTACTCGGTCCACATCCTGTTGCTGCCGGGCATCATGCTCGGCCTGTTGGTGGCGCACCTGATCCTGGTCTTGTACCACAAGCACACGCAGTTCGCGGGCCCCGGCAAGACGAACAACAACGTCGTCGGCATGCCGCTGCTCCCGGTGTACATGGCGAAGGCCGGAGGCTTCTTCTTCCTGGTCTTCGGTGTCATCGCGATCATCTCGGCGATCGCCACGATCAACCCGATCTGGAGCATCGGCCCCTACCGTCCGGACCAGGTGTCCACCGGAGCCCAGCCCGACTGGTACATGGGCTTCTCCGAGGGTCTGATCCGTGTCATGCCGGGCTGGGAGATCAACTTCTGGGGCCACACGCTTGTCCTGGGCGTGTTCATCCCGCTGATCATCTTCCCGCTGGTCCTGGTCGCGATCGCGGTCTACCCGTTCATCGAGTCCTGGGTCACCGGCGACAAGCGCGAGCACCACATCCTGGACCGCCCGCGCAACGCCCCGACCCGTACGGCCTTCGGTGTCGCGTGGATCACCTGGTACATGGTCCTGCTGATCGGTGGTGGAAACGACCTCTGGGCGACCCACTTCCACCTGTCGATCAACGCCATCACCTGGTTCGTCCGGATCGCGTTCTTCGTGGCTCCGGTCATCGCGTTCATCATCACCAAGCGGATCTGCCTCGGCCTGCAGCGCCGGGACCACGACAAGGTGCTGCACGGTCGCGAGACCGGCATCATCAAGCGCCTGCCGCACGGTGAGTTCATCGAGGTCCACGAGCCGCTCAGCCAGGAGCAGCTGCACACGCTCACGGCGCACGAGCAGTACAAGCCGGCCGAGATCGGTCCCGCGGTCGACGAGAACGGTGTCGCCCGCAAGATCACGCGCCGCGAGAAGCTCCGCGCCAAGCTGAGCAAGGGCTACTACGGCGAGGACAGCCAGATCGCCAAGCCCACCGTCGAGGAGTACAAGGAGATCACGAGCGGCCACGGCCACCACTGATCGCTTGAACGCCTGACTGCTTCGCCACACCACGGTCGAAGGGCCCCCGTCCGATCTTCGGACGGGGGCCCTTCGCCGTGCGTGGAGCTGGATAGGGTGGGGTTCACACGGTTCTGATCCACGCCTGTGGTCCACAACTGATCCGACGACTGATCTACGACAACCAGGAGCGGCCTTATGAGCGCTGTGACCCCCGCTGGAGGCGACACCGCGGCGGGCCGTTCCTGGCCCGAGGTACTGAACGCGCTGCTGTCCGGGCGTGACCAGGACGCCGGCGCGACGTTCTGGGCGATGGACCAGATCATGCGCGGCGAGGCGACGGACGCGCAGATCGCCGGGTTCGTGGTGGCGCTGCGGGCCAAGGGCGAGACCGTCGAGGAGATCACCGGGCTGGTGCGGGCGCTGTACGAGCACGCCAACGTCATCGAGGTGTCGGGGAAGACCGTCGACATCGTCGGTACGGGCGGGGACGGCGCCAAGACGGTCAACATCTCCACGATGTCGTCGATCGTCGTCGCCGGTACGGGCGCGAAGGTCGTCAAGCACGGCAACCGGGCCGCGTCGTCGGCGTCCGGTGCGTCCGATGTGCTGCAGAAGCTCGGCGTCAATCTGGAGCTGACGCCGAAGCGGGTGGCGGAGGTCGCCGAGGAGGCCGGGATCACCTTCTGCTTCGCGGTGAAGTTCCACCCGGCGCTGCGGCATGTGGCCGCGGCGCGTGGGCAGTTGGGGATCCGGACCGTGTTCAACGCGCTGGGGCCGCTGGCCAACCCCGCGAAGGTCAAGGCCCAGGCGGTCGGTGTGGCGGACCCCCGGATGGCGCCGATCATGGCCGGTGTCTTCGCCGAGCGCGGCAACTCGTCGCTCGTCTTCCGGGGCGACGACGGTCTCGACGAGCTGACCACGACCGCGACGTCCCGGGTGTGGGTCGTACGGGACGGCAAGGTGACGGAGGAGGCCTTCGATCCGCGGGACGTGGGGCTGGATCTGGTGCCGGTCGAGGCGTTGCGGGGGGCCGACGCGTCCTACAACGCGGATGTCGCGCGGCGGCTGCTGGGTGGGGAGAGCGGGCCGGTGCGGGATGCGGTGCTGCTGAACTCGGCGGCGGCGCTGGTGGCGCTGGAGCCGGGGGCGGGGTCGCTCGCGTCGCAACTCCGGGACGGGATGGCGAAGGCCGCGGAGTCGATCGACTCGGGTTCGGCGAAGCGGGTTCTCGACCGCTGGGTCGCGGCCACCAACGTTTAGCGCCCCCGCCGCCCCTACCCGTCCCTCCCCCACTCTCGGCTCCGCTCGAGCGGGGGGACCCCCATCCAGGGGCTGCGCCCCTTCGACCCCCTGGGGTGTGTTGTCCGGCTGCGGGTGGGTGAGGGCTTGTCGCGCAGTTCACCGCGCCCCTTCAGGGGCGCGGGGAACTGCGCGAGCAACCCGCCTCGGGTCCTTGTTCCGGTATCCGGACAGGAGTTGCGGCGCGGCGATCATCTGACGTACGTTCCCGTACAGGTCATGAGTGACAGCCACAAGGCCCCGGCCGGCTGTCCGGCAACCCTCCGTCCGTGGCGGGGTGCCCCGGGTGAGGACCAGGTCGTAGGCAGAAAGGTCTACGGCAAGCGCGGTCGAGGGAGCCTTCCGTGAGCAAGCGAATGCGATAGGGCCGCAGAGCCCCGCCTCCGCACACCCCTTTTCACCTCACCGCCGCAGAGCCACATCCGCTCGCCGGTGAATTCCGCCTGCCTTCACGGGAGTTCCGCCATGTCTGTCTCCACCCTTGCCGCCGACCAGTCCGTTTGCGCCCCGCTGCCTGTTCTGGGCCGGAATGTCACCGTCCCGCTCGTCACCGGCGGCGAGGTCAGCTACGCCGCGCTCGACTACGCCGCCAGCGCCCCGGCGCTCCAGCGGGTGTGGGACGACGTGGCGGCGTACGCCCCGTACTACGGGAGCGTGCACCGGGGCGCCGGATACCTGTCGCAGCTGTCCACCGACCTGTTCGAGAACGCCCGCAGGACGGTCGCCGAGTTCCTGGACTGCCGCGCCGACGACCAGCTGATCTTCACCCGGTCGACCACCGACTCGCTGGGTCTCCTCGCCGCCGCGCTGCCCGCCGACTGCCAGGTCTTCGTCTTCGAGACCGAGCACCATGCCTCGCTGCTGCCGTGGCGCGACGCCCGGGTCACCTACCTCGACGCGCCGCGTACGCCCGCCGAGGCCGTGGCCACGCTGGAGCGGGCCCTCGCCGACCGGGACCCGTACGGCACCGCGCTTGTCTGCGTCACCGGTGCCTCGAACGTCACCGGCGAGATCTGGCCGGTGCGCGAGCTGGGCGCCGCCGCGCACGCGCACGGGGCGCGGATCGTGCTCGACGCCGCTCAGCTGGCGCCCCATCACCCCGTCTCCGTACGGGAGTTGGACGTCGACTGGGTCGTGTTCTCGGGGCACAAGCTGTACGCGCCGTTCGGGTCGGGCGTCCTCGCCGGGCGGGCCGACTGGCTCAGCGAGGCCGAGCCGTACCTGGCCGGTGGCGGCGCCTCCCGCAAGGTGGCCCGGCTGGCCGACGGCGGGGTCGATGTCGAGTGGCATGTCACCGCCGCGCGCCACGAGGCCGGCTCGCCCAACGTCATCGGCGCCTACTCCATCGCCTCCGCCTGCAAGGCCCTCACCGAGGCCGGGTTCGACACGCTGGTCGCGCGTGAGCAGTACCTGATCGACACCGTGCGGGCCGGTCTCGCCGAGGTGCCTGAGGTGCGCGTCCTCTCCCTCTTCGGGGACGACGCCCCGCGCGTCGGCGTCATCTCCTTCGTCGTCGACGGCTGGAACAGCTCCCACTTCGCCGCCGCGCTCTCCGCCGAGTACGGCATCGGCGTACGCGACGGTCTCTTCTGCGCCCACCCGCTGGTCCGCACCCTGCTGGGGAGCGCCCCGGAGGCCGAGGGCGAGTGCGGTGCCCCCGAGGCCGCGCCCGGTGAGAAGTCCCTCAACGCGATCCGGGTGAGCTTCGGGGCAGGTACGCCCGACGAGCACGTGGAGCGGTTCGTGGGCGCCGTGAAGGAATTGGTGCGGGAGGGCGCGAAGTGGAACTACCGCACGGAGGACGGGCGTTGCGTCCCCGCTGTCTGATCCGCGGACATGGGGCCAGTAGACATGTGTTCGGGGAAGAGGGGGGTGGCTAGAGTGATCGGTCGGTCCGGTGGGCCGATCACCAGGGGGAGAGCAGATGAGCAACGGGACGAACCGGATAAAGGTGTTCGCCGTCGCCTCGGCGATGGCGGCGACCGCGGTGCTGTCGGGCGGCGGGACCCAAGCGTGGGCGGCCGGCGCCGGTGAGGTGTCGGCGTCCGCGAAGAGGGACTGCGCCCAGGGGTATCTGTGCCTGTGGGGCAAGACGAACTTCGAGCGCGGCCGGGGCACATGGTCGGTGAAGGCGACCGAGAGCCACAGGTGCGGCAAGGGCGTGTGGAAGCCGCGCAACCCCAAGCGGTTCGCGCGCTCGGCGTGGAACCGCACCACGAAGGTCTGGTACGGGAAGACCGGGAGCGGCACGGAGCGGCAGATCGTGCGCAAGACCGGCATGTACGGGTCGCTCATCGCCTCCATCCCCAAGTCGGCCTCGATCACACAGTGGTGCTGGAAGAAGAAGTGACCCGCAGCCGGGCGCCGGGGGACGCGTAGGTCCTCGCCTCCGTCACCCGCGCCCCCAACAACACCATCCGCAGCGCCCGTTCCGTGGCGTCCGTGAGGAGTTCGCTCGCGCGGACCATGGCCTCGGCGAGGGCCATCGGGGCGGGCAGGATGCCGGTGTACGCGTCCACGCCCGGCACTTCGTGCGCCCCCTCGCCCAGGGTGCCCGCGAGGGCCAGGACCGGCCGGGCGTGCAGCTTGGCCCGGCGGGCCACCTCGGCGGGGACCTTGCCCCGGGGGGTCTGGTGATCGAGGGAACCCTCGGCGGTGATCACCAGGTCGGCGCGGGCGAGGCGGGCGTCGAGGTCGAGATGGGCCAGGAGGACGTCGAAACGGGGGAGCAGCCTGGCGCCCAGGGCGGCCAGACCGGCGCCGAGACCGCCGGAGGCGCCGGTGCCGGTGCCATGGCGGAGGTCGGTGCCGACAGGGGCGAGGTCGCGAGTGAGCACGTCCGCCCAGTTCTCCAGTGCGGCGGACAACTCCTCGACCTGCGCGGGCGTCGCGCCCTTCTGCGGGCCGAAGACACGGGCGACGCCGCGTTCGCCGCACAGCACGTTGAACGGGTTGCAGGCGACGAGCAGCTCCACGTCCTTGAGACGGGGATCCAGACCGGCCGGGTCGATTCGGCTCAACCGCATCAACTCCCGGCCGCCCGAGGGGAGTTCGCGTCCATCCGCGTCCAGCAGCCGCGCACCCAGTGCTTGGAGGGCGCCCGCACCGCCGTCCGAGGTGCCCGAGTCGCCACACCCGACCAGGATCCGTCGTACGCCGGTGTCGAGCGCGGCGCGGATCAGCTCACCGACGCCGTACGTGGTGGTCGCGCCGGGATCGCGCAGGCCGCGCGGCACGAGGGACAGCCCGGCGACCGCGGCCATCTCGACGACGGCCGTCCCCGGCTCCTCCGTGTCGCCGGTGCCGAGGAGGGCGAAATGGGTGCCCACCGGCTCACCGATCGGGCCCGTCGCGGGCAGGGCGACGAGGCGGCCGCCGGTCGAGGCGGCCAGCGCGGCGGCCGTGCCCTCACCGCCGTCCACCAGGGGGATGAGGTCGACCTCGGCGTCGGGCACGACCCGGCGGACGCCGGCCGCGATGGCCTCGGCGGCGGCCTCGGCGGACAGGGACTCCTTGAAGCCACTGGGGGCTACGGCGACTCGGTTCAGCATGGTCTGGGCTCCTGAGGGGTCGTGGGTGAGTGGAGTCATCAGTGGCCGCCGTGTCACGGGCGGCCCAGCGGTACGCCCAGCAGCGGCCAGACCGCGACCGCGAAGAGGACGACGAGGGCGGCGGTCAGCGGGGCCAGGACGGCGGACAGACGGAGCAGGTCGCGTGGTGTGTAGGTGGGCGTTCCGGGGAGGTCGGCGAAGAGCGCGACCGGCTTCGCGGAGGCCGGCAGGGTGTGGCAGAAGCCCGCGGCCGCGGTGGACGCGAGCGCGGCCGCGACCGGGTTGACCCCGGCGCCCACGGCCGCCGCGACGACCAGGGGAACGAGCACCGACGACCGTGCCGAACGGGACTGCAGGACGAGATGTGCGGCCGTGCTGATCACCACGACCGCCGTCAGGAACACCAGCGGAGTGACCGCCGAGGGCAGCCCGGCGACCAGCCACTTCGCGGCCCCCGAGTCACTGAGCGCGACCCCCATCGCCATGGTCGCCGCCATGAAGAGCAGCATCGACCAGGGCACCGTCTTCAACGCCTCCTTCAGCCGTACGGTGCCCAGCGCGGGCGAGGACGCGACGATCGCGCCGATCAGCGCCACCACCGCCGGCGGCACCCGGTGGAGGGGCTCGGCGCACCACAGGACCACCACCGTGGCCAGCAGCAGGGCGCAGCGCGACTCGGCGGGGGTCCAGGGACCGGTGACCGGCTGCTCACTGTGGTGCTGGATATCTTCGACCGTGATCCGTACCGGACCGCGGCGGTCCGCGCGCCGGGTCGTCGTCAGCAGTACCGCCTCGGCCGCCAGATGGGACGAGACGATCGCCAGCGGCAGGCCCAGCAGCAGCCACTCGGTGAAGCCGATCCGGTCGCCGGTCGCCTCCCACAGCACCGACACCGTGATCAGATGCGCGCCCGCGCCGATCAGCGTCGCCACCGCCGACAGAAGGATCACGGTCGGGAACAGCAGTGCCAGCATCACGACCAGTCGTTTCCGGTCGGCCAGCACCTTGGCGAGGGCCAGGAACACCGGCAGCGCGAGGGCCGCCCGGCCGGAGGTGGCGGGCACCGCGAACGCCGTCACCACCAGCGCGGCGGTCGTCAGATGCACGAGCTGCCGGACGCTGCGCGCCCCGCTGACCAGGAACGCCGCGGCCCGCCCTGCCAGCCCCGTCCTCGTCACCGCCGCCGCCAGTACGAACGCGCAGATCAGCAGCCACACCGTCGAGTCACCGAGGGTGCCGAACAGGGTGTCGCTGCTGATCACCCCGGTCGCCGTCAGCGCGAGTCCGGCGCCGAGGGCGATGTAGGTGTCGTCGACGGGGGTGCCGATCCAGGCGGCCGTCGCCAGCGCGAACACCGCGAGGGTCAGCCTGGCCTCGCCGCCCAGCCCCGGGAAGTTGCCGGGGACGGCGAGGAGGGCGCAGAGGGAGAGGGCCACGCACAGGGTCGCGGTCAGACGGAAGTTCAGGGTCACGTCATCAAGGGTTCAATTTGGCTGTTAGCCCTTGATGAGTCGTTTATGAAAGACGCCTCATGTGGGGGTGTGTTCGGTTGGTTGGCGGCTGCGGGTCTGTGGGGGCTGGTCGCGCCCACGCGGCGGAGCCGCATATGTCACAGCCTCGCGCCCCTACCCTGCTGCAGGGAGCCGGTAGCCCATGCCCCTCACCGTCTCCAACTGCCCTGCCCCCAGCTTCTTTCGCAGTGCCCGCACGTACACATCCACGATGTTCGACCCCGGGTCGAAGTCGTACCCCCACACATGCGACAGGATCTGCTCCCGCGACAGCACCTGGCCCGGATGCCGCAGGAACAGCTCCAGCAGTACGAACTCCCGCGCCGTCAGGTTCACCGGCCGCTCGCCGGCCCGTGCCCTCCGCGTGCGCAGGTCGAGGGTCAGTTCCCCGCTCCGCAGCATCGTCACCTCGGGCGCCCGGGCCGCCGTACGCAGCCGTAGGCGCACTCGGGCCAGCAGCTCCTCGAAGCGGAACGGCTTGGTCATCCAGTCGTCGGCGCCGCCCTCCAGGCCGGCCACGGTGTCGCGTACGGAGTCCCGGGCGGTCAGCACGATGACCGGGACGGTCACGCGAGCCTCGCGCAGTTCGCGAAGCACCGTGAAGCCGTCGCGGCCGGGCAGTCCTATGTCGAGGACGATGAGGTCGAAGCCGCCGGTGAGGGCGTACTCGTAGGCCGCGTCGCCGTCGCCGACCACGGTCGTGGTGAAGCCTCCGGCACGCAGGCCCTTCTCGACGAAGGAGGCGATCCTTTCCTCGTCCTCCACGATGAGGATGCGGTTCACGTGCGTGCCCCTTCCAGGGTGAGGATGAAGGTGGCGCCGCCGCCCTCCGTGTCGTGGAGTCGTACGCGGCCGCCGTGGGCCTCGGCGATCGCGCGGACGATCGACAGGCCGAGCCCGGCACCGGAGCCGCGGGCGCCGCGTCGGGCCGTGCCCCGCCGGAACCGTTCGAAGATCACCTCGGCGTCCTGCGGCTGCACACCGGGCCCCGAGTCGACGACGTAGAGCTCGACGGCCGAACTCCCGTTGACCCGGGAGCCGATGCGGATGGTCTGGCCGGTGGTGGTGTGCTGCACGGCGTTCTGGGCAAGCTGGACCATGGCCTGGGTGATCCGCTGGGGGTCCAACTCGGCTTCCTGGTCGGCGACTTCGGCGAGTTGCCAGTCGCGTTCGCCGAGGGTGCGGGCCTTGACGTAGACGTCGGCGGTGAGTTCGGCGAGCTGTACGGGCTCGGGGCGGACGAAGTCGGGCCGTTCGGCCTTGGCGAGCAGCAGCAGGTCCTCGACGATGCGGCTCATGCGGTCCAGCTCGTCGGTGACCAGCCGGATCGTCTCCTCGCGCTCGGCGGGATCGTCGCCCATCACCTCCAGATGGCCCCGCACGATGGTGATGGGCGTACGCAGCTCGTGCCCGGCGTCGTCGACGAACTCCCGCTGCGCGGCGAAGGCCCGCTCCAGCCGGTCGAGCATGGCGTTGAAGGTCTCGGCGAGCGCGGCCACGTCGTCCCGGCCGTGCACCGGGATGCGCTGGGTGAGGTCCTGCTCGGTGAGCTGGGCCGCGGCGGAGCGCACGACCCGTACGGGCTTGAGGATCCGCCCGGCGACGACCCAGGCGATACCGGTCGTCATCAGCAGGGCGACCCCGGAGATGGCGAGCAGCACCTGGAACACCTCGTCCGCGCGCCGCTCCTCCCGCTGCGGGTGGAAGGCGACCACGAACGCGGCGTCCGATTCACCGCCGTACCGGGCCACCTCGACCTTCGCCCAGTGGATGTCCCCGGACGCCCGCTTCAGCACACCGGTGGAGTCGGGCGAGTCGAAGATCGCGAGCTGGGCGTCGTCGTCCTTGTGCAGGGGCAGCGTGACGGGGATGTCGCGCCGCTGGATGATCTGCGCGGGTTCCCGGCCCGGCCGGCCCACCAGGCCGATCAGTTCCTCGTCCAGGTCGGCGTTCTGCCGGTCCAGGAAGACGTACAGCAGCCGCGACGGTTCCGTGAACGGCTCCCCGGTCTCCGGATCGACGCCCCGTGCCTGGAGATTGGTGAACTCCCCGGCCTCCTGCACGAGCAGTTTGTTGATGCGCTGGTCCACGTCCCGCAACAGGATCGAACGCGTGGTCGCCGCCACCGCCGCCAGCGCCACCGCCATCACGAGCAACAGCCACAGCAGAATCCTGACCCGCGCGGACACCCACCGCCGCGACCCGTCAGCCGTCGTCCCCGGCTCCGTCGTCGGCGTCGTCCTGTCCTCGGTCATCGGCATCGTCATCATCCGCGGGGCTGTCGGTCACCGGAGGCCGCGGCACGACCTCGTCACTCGGAGTCGCCGACGGCCGCGTGGAGGTGGGCGTCGGCGCAGGACTCGAAGCCCCCTTCTCCAACTCCACCTTGGGCGGCACCTTCGGCGCCTCAGGACTGTCGGTGAGGGCAAAGCTGGTGGCGGCGATCCCGAGAGGAATCGCCACGACGGCGGCGAGAGTCGCGATACGACGAGAGAATGAGAAAGCCATGAGCGAAATCGTGCCGGGGGCACACGTTACGGAGGATGAGCCGCAGATGAGGGTTCTTTCATCTGCGCGACCTCAGTTGTCCAGCCCGATGGCGAACGCGGCCTCAAGGTCATGCTGGGAGTAGGTCCGGAACGCGACGTGCGTATCGGTCGCCAGCACCCCGGGAATCTTGCTGATCGCCCCCGGAATCACATCAGCCAGATCATCGTGCGCCTTCACCCGAACCATGGCGACCAGATCGTACGTACCGGTCACGGAGAACACCTCGCTCACGGACTCAAGCGCGGCAATGGACTCCGCGATCTCCGGAATCCGGTCCACGCTGGTCTTGATGAGCACGATCGCGGTGATCACGACTGTTTCTCTCCCTCAGGGGCGGGCACTGGGCCTTTCACTCTAGCCCTACGCCCATGACGCCCCCACGCGTAGCCGAACCCCACCCCGAACCCCACCAGATGCGCCAGATACGCGACCCCCGGCCCCGACGTCTCCCGCCCCGCGGCCAGCCACTGCAGGCTCACCCAGAACGGCAGCGTCACCCAGGCCGGGAACCGCAGCGGGAGGAAGAACAGGAAGGGAAAGAGGCTCGTCACGCGTGCTCGGGGGAACAAGAAGAGAAACGCGCCGAGGACCGCGGAGATCGCCCCGGACGCGCCGACCAGCGACTGCGGGGACCCGGCGTGCGTGGCCGCGTACGCCCCGAGGGCGACGTAACCGCAGCCGACGTAGAAGAGGGCGAACTCCACATGGCCCATGCGTTCCTCGGCCATCGCCCCGAAGACGAAGAGGAAGAGCATGTTGCCGAGGAGGTGCAGCCAGCTGCCGTGGACGAAGAGCGCGGTGAGCGGGGTGAGCGCCGCCCGCGGGGAGCCGGTGAAGAGCTCGACCGGTACGACACCCCAGCGGCGGAAGTACGCCCGCTGCGCGACGAGCAGCTCGTCACCGGTGCCGTACGCCGGATTCAGGCCCGCCGCCGGCCCGATCAGGAAGATCACACAGCAGAGGATGATCAGCCCGTACGTCACCGGCGCCGACTCATTTTGTACGGTCTTTCCGATCACGATCAGAGCATGACGTAACGGGACCCACCCGCCCAGACCGCCTCGCCGCCGGAGCTGATCGGCCTCGGCGTCGGTGCCGCTCCGTAGGCGGAGCGGCACGGGATACCGGTCAGGCCGTAGGGTTACGAGCCACACGCACCGGGAGGCCGGGGCGTCACGGAGACTGGAAGAAGGAAGAGCAGCCACGATGACGGTTCCCCTGCCGACCGCCACGACCCGCTGGCGCTGCACGCTGTGCGGCAACCTCACGCGTTTCGACGTGACCCGCTCCTCGAAGGTCGTCGAGTACGTTCACCTCGACCTCGCCGGGGAACCGAAGGTCGAGGAGCGCGAGGTGGTCAGTGAGACCATCGAGTCGGTCCGCTGCCGCTGGTGCAACGCCGTGGATCAGGTGGAACTCGTGGACAGGCCGGGCGCCGACTCCTGAGGGAGGCGGCCCCGCACGGACAGTGGGGTGACGGATGGTGGAGACCGCAGGCGGGGGGCCGGGCGACGGCGCCGCTGAGGTGCTCGACCGACCGCTGCCCGACGGCGTGCGCAAACGCGTCGTGCAGATCGTCTCCGACGGCTTCGGCGGACTGACCGTGGGCGAACTGCCCGCACAGTTGCGGCAGTACGCCCGGTTCGCGCCGAATCGCCGGGTGAAGTTCGCGGGCAACGCGATGGCGGCCGCCGTGGAGACCGACACCCTCTTCCGCCAGCGGATCGGGGAGCGGTTCAGGGAGGCCCACCCGGAGCTGGCCGGCGCCCTCGACGCGGGCGCCCCGCCCCCGGCCGCCGATCCGCTGGACGTGGCGGCCGCCGCGTACGTCCTGCGCCCCACGGGCTGGGTGAAGCTGGTCACCGCGGCCGGCGAGGAGGCCCTGCGGGCGGAGGCGGAGCGCGCCGACGAGGAGAACCGCGCCGAGCTGGAGCGGCTGCGCGAGCAGCTCGCCGAGGCGCGCGGCCAGACGAAGGCGGAGACGGAACGGCTGCGTACGGAGCTGGAATCGGCCAAGAAGGAGGCCGACTCGCTGCACCGCAAGCTCCGCTCCGCCCTCAGCGACGTCAAGCGCGGCGAGGCCGCCCTGCGTAAGCTGCAGGCCGAGATGGAGAGCGTACGCGCCGAGGGGCACGCCCAGGTGTCCGCCGCCGAGAGCGAGACCCGGCGGCTCAAGGCCCGGCTCGGCGAGGCGGAGGCGGCCCTGGAGGCCACCCGGCGGGCGGCCCGCGAGGGACGCAGCGTCGAGGACATGCGCGTACGGCTGCTGCTGGACACCGTGCTGGACGCGGCCCAGGGGCTGCGCAGGGAGCTGGCGTTGCCGCCGGTGTCCGTACGGCCCGCCGAGACCGTCGACGCGGTCGAGCCGGGGCGGATGACGCCGAAGGACATCGCGGCCCGTGCGCTGTCCGAGAACGACCCCGCGATCCTGGACCAGTTGCTGGCGCTGCCGCAGGCGCATCTCGTCGTCGACGGCTACAACGTCACGAAGACCGGCTATCCGCAGATGCCGCTGGAGAAGCAGCGCCTCAGGCTCCTCGGGCAGCTCTCGCAGCTCGCCGCGCAGACCGGTGCCGAGGTGACGTGTGTCTTCGACGGGGCCGAGCTGGCCGCGCCCGTCCTGCTCGCGCCGCCGCGCGGGGTGCGGGTGCTGTTCTCCAAGCCGGGTGTCACGGCCGACGAATTGATCCGTCAGCTGGTGCGCGCCGAGCCACCCGGGCGGCCGGTCATCGTGGCCTCCACCGATCGCGAGGTCGCCGACGGGGTCGCCAAGGCGGGCGCCAGGCCGGTCGCTTCCGCGATGCTCCTCAAGCGGCTTTCCTGACCCTTCGGTACCGTCCGCCCCGTCAAGTCCCAACGGCAACGTACGGGCGCTATGACCGAATTGGGTCGAACTGTTGCGCAACGTAGCGTCAACCGAGCATTACTGCTTGTGTGTTGAGTGTAAATAGTGCGCCCTGGGGCGGGATTTTTCCTGTGGGGGATTTGAAGTGATCATCATTAGGTCACTAGGGTCTGGGCTCAAACCTCTCAACGGGTGATCATCGCCGGAGTCCCCGCCGGGCGATCGCTCACATTGAAGGAGTTCACCTACCGTGGCGTCCCACCGTCGACCCAAGCAGCCGAGCCGTGCGCGTGTGACCGTGCTCACCACTGCCGCCGCCGCTGCCGTGGCCCTGACCTCCCAGGCGGCCAACGCCGCGCCTGTCGACAAGCCGAGCAAGGACGAGGTCAAGACCAAGGTCGACAAGCTCTACGAGGAGGCCGGGCGGGCCACCGACAAGTACAACGGGGCCAAGGAGAAGGAGGAGAAGCTCCAGAAGGAGATCTCCACCATCCAGGACAACGTCGCCCGTGGCCAGGAGGACCTCAACGAGCTGCGTGAGGGCATAGGCCAGGCCGCCAGCGCCCAGTACCGCTCGGGCGGCATCGACTCCTCGATCCAGCTCTTCCTCTCCGCCGACCCGGACGACTATCTCGACAAGGCCGCCACGCTGGACCAGTTGAGCAGCCAGCAGGTCGACGCGCTCAAGAAGATCCAGGAGAAGCAGCGCTCGCTCGCGCAGCAGCGCGAGGAGGCCAACGAGAAGCTCGGGGACCTCGCCGACGTCCGCGAGTCGCTGGGCAAGAAGAAGAAGGAAGTCCAGTCGAAGCTGGCCGAGGCGCAGAAGCTCCTCAACACCCTGACCGCCGCGGAGAAGGCGGCCCTGGACCAGGAGGAGACGCGCGCCAGCCGCTCCGCCGGTGAGCGCGTCGACCTCGGCAACGAGGTGCCCGCCTCCCAGCGTGGCGCGGCCGCCCTCGCCGCCGCCGCCACCCAGCAGGGCAAGCCGTACGTCTCCGGCGGCAGCGGCCCCAACTCGTACGACTGCTCCGGTCTGACTCAGTGGGCCTACGCCCAGGCCGGTGTGTCCATCACCCGGACCACGTACACGCAGGCGAACGACGGCACCCGGATCACGCGCGATCAACTCGCCCCCGGCGACCTGGTGTTCTTCAACAACCTGGGTCACGTCGGCCTCTATGCCGGCAACGGCACGGTCATTCATGCACCGTACCCGGGCAAGGTCGTCCGCTACGAGTCGATGAGCACCATCGGCACCTTCCAGTTCGGCGTCCGTATCTGACGCCTGCTTCGGCTCCTTGAGGGCTTCTGAGGGCTTCACGGCTCCGATGGTCGCGGTGTGACCATCGGAGCCGTTCTGCTTCAAGATCAGGACACCGGGCCGCCCGAACGGGCGAATTCCCGCACTTCACGCTGACCCCGCGCCCCGCCGGTGACCTGGGTCCCGAGCGGGGCGTCACGCTGTGTGTCCGCGGAGGTCTTTGGCTGTGACAGGGTCGCGCGGCTACTGTCGGCCGCGCTTCCCTCACTCGCCGTGAGGGCACCCGCCGTGAGGGCACCCCCTCCGGGTGCCGTTCCGGCTTCGGGGAGGGCCCTGTCCGCCGTCGAAGGGAGTGCGGCTTCCCGTGGTGTCCCACAGTCGCCTTGTACCGTCCGGGTTCGACCGGGGCGCAGCCGCCGCCCTGAGCGTGCTGTCCGCCGCGGCCTCCGCCCTCGGCGCCGTCCCCGTCCAGTCGGCCGTCGCCGCCCCGCACGACCACCCCACCCGCGCCGAGGTCGACCGGCTGTACGAGGAGGCCGAGAAAGCCACCGAGGCGTACAACAAGGCCGACGAGCGCGCCGACCGGCTCCGCGACCAGATCGGCACCGCCCAGGACCAGATCGCCCGGAAGCAGGACCGCATCAACACCATGCGGGAGTCGCTGGGTTCGCTCGCCGGGGCCCAGTACCGCTCCGGCGGCCTCGACCCGGCCATCGCCCTGCTGTTCTCCGACAACCCGGACGACTACCTCGACACGGCCGCCGCCCTGGACCGGATCGGCGCCCACCAGGCGGGCGAACTCCACGCACTTCAGCAGGCCATGCGCGACATCGCGCAGCAGCGCGCGGAGGCCTCCGGCAAGCTGACCGAGCTGGAGAAGAGCCGCAAGGCCGTCGCCCTGCACAAGCGGACGGTCGAGCGGAAACTCGCCGAGGCCCGGCGGCTGCTCCACTCCCTCCCGGACGACGAGCGTGCCGAGTTCGACCGTGCCTCCCGCTCCGGCGGCGAGCGCCGCTCCGCGATGGAGAGGCCCGACCTCGCCGAAGCCGGCGCCGGTGCCCCCAACGCCCGCGCGTCCGCCGCCGTCGCCGCCGCGCGCTCCGCCCTCGGCAGGCCCTACGTGTGGGGCTCGTCCGGCCCCTACGGCTTCGATTGCTCGGGCCTCATGGTCTGGTCGTACGGCCAGGCCGGGGTCGCGCTTCCGCGCACCTCGCAGGCCCAGCGGTACGCCGGCCGCCAGGTCCCGCTGTCCCAGGCGCAGCCCGGCGACCTGGTCATGTATCGGTCCGATGCCAGCCACGTCGGTATGTACGTAGGCGACGGCCAAGTCATTCACGCCCCCTACCCGGGCGCCCCCGTCCGCTACGACCCCGTCGGCATGATGCCGATCACCTCGGTCACCCGCCCCTGACGCCCATTTCCTTCGTCTTACCTTCGTCGTAGAGCCCGGATCGACCTGCCGTACGGCGACGGGGGCCCCGTACGATCGGGAACGTGGCTGGTCGAAGGCGCACGACGTGTCCCCGGCCCGGGTCGGGGGTCCGGCACGGGCTCCCTTCGGCACTCGCTCTTACGCTCGCCCTCGTCGGCTGCGGCGGGAACGCGGTGACCGACTCCGCCCGCGCCGACGTCGAGCGGATGCTCGACCGGCGGGCGGAGGCGGTCCTGGAGCGGGACGAGACGGCGTTCCGGGCCACGGAGGCAGCCGCCGAGTTCGCCCGGCCCGAACTGGCCGCCGGGGCCGCCGAGTTCGCGAACCTGCGGGACCTTCCGCTGGCAGCCTGGTCGTACGACCTGGGCGACTTCGACCGCTCCGGCGACCGGGCCACGGCCGAGGCGGCCCTGCGCTACCGGGTACGCGGCTACGACAAGGCGCCCGTCACCGCCGTACGCACGCTGTCCCTGGTCCGCGACGACGACGGGGCCTGGTACGTCGCCTCCGACGATCCCTCGGAGGAGGGCACCATGCAGCTGTGGGAGCAGGGGGCGATACGGGCCGTCCGCGGCGAGCGGAGTCTGGTGCTCGGGGTGGGCCGGCCGGAGGGGACCCTGCGGGAGTACGCGCGACTGGCGGACCGGGCCGTGCCCGCCGTGACCGAGGCGTGGGGCGAGGACTGGGCGGGCCGGGTCGTGGTCCTTGTGCCGCACTCGCTGGAGGAGATGGCGGGGCTGCTGGGGGCGCCCTCGGACGGGTATCGGGGCATCGCCGCGGTCACGACCGGCGAGGTGAGCGAAGCCAAAAGGGGGTCCCCCCGGCCGGAGGCTGCGGGAGGATCGGCGAAGGCCCCCGCTGACCGGATCATCGTCAACCCCGACGCGTACGCCGTCCTCGGCGCCTTCGGCGAGCAGGTCGTCCTCACCCACGAGACCACCCACGTCGCCACCCGCGCCCACACCAACGCCGCCACGCCCCTGTGGCTCTCCGAGGGGTACGCGGACTGGGTCGGCTATCGGGCGACCGGGCGTTCGGCGTCCGAGGTGGCGCCGGAGCTGCGGCGCGCGGTGGCGGAGGGCAGGGCGCCGGCCGGGCTCCCCGAGGACGGCGACTTCGGCTTCTCCGGTGACTCGGGGCGGCTCGCGCAGGCCTATGAGGGGGGCTGGATGGCGTGCCGGCTGATCGCGGACCGGTGGGGCGAGGTCCGGCTGAACGAGTTCTACCGGGCCGTCGGCGCGCACGGGAAGCGGGCCGGGTCGGTGGAGACCGCGCTGCGGGAGGTGCTCGGGACGACACCGTCGAGGTTCAGCGAGCAGTGGCGGGCGTATGTGAGGACTCAGCTGGGCTGACACGGGGGTCATGCCGCCAGCGCCTGAGAGCTCGTGGGGTGCGGATTGTTCGGCGGGTGCGGGTGGTTCGTGGTTGCTCGCGCAGTTCCCCGCGTCCCTTGACGGCATGGGTCGCGCCCGGTGCTTTTGAGGGGCGCGGGGCTGTGTCGATGTGCGGCTCCGCCGCGTGGGCGCGACCAGCCCCCAGTCACCCGCACCCGCCGAACAATCCGCACCCCGAGCTCTCCCGCGATCACGAGCCCAAGGGTTCCTTCGTGCGGGTCGGCTGGTCAGGGGCGAGCAGGGGTACCCGGCGGGGGACCGTTGCCTGCCAGAGTTCGAGGGCGGCCAGGAGGGTGGCGAGGACCAGGAGGCCGTTGCGGGTGAAGAGGAGGGTGATGCCGAGGGCGTCGCTCGTGACCACGTGGGAGAACCAGATCGGGAACTCCAGGACGGTCACGAAGGACGCGACCAGGACGAGCCCCGCGGGCAGCACCATGCGGCTGGCCCGGAAGCAGAGGCAGACCGCCGCGAGGCCGACCAGCCACACCATGTACTGGGGGCTGATCACCCGGCTGGTGGTCGTGAACATCAGCACCGCCACGAACGCGGCCTCCGCGAGGGTGTGCGGGGTGAACCGCCGCGCGCGCACCCGCCACAGCAGCAGCCAGCCGAAGGCCACCGCGCTGAGCGCCAGGGCGGCGTTGCTGACGACGTCGACATACGGGCCGAGAAACTCGACCGAGCCGTAGTTGAGCAGCACCTGGCCGTTCCAGCCGAACTGCCGGGCGACGTGGAAGACGAGGGAGCCCAGCGACTCCACCTCGGTGCCCCGGTCGCGCTGGAAGGTCAGGAAGGCGAAGGCGCCGGGCATGGAGACGGCGAAGAGGGCGGCCAGCGACACGGCGGTCACCGCCGCCGAGGCCCAGGGCCTGCGCCCGCGGGCACCCAGGAGCAGCAGCACCGGCCACACCTTCAGCAGGGCCGCGAAGGCCGTGAGCGCCCCCATCACGCGCGGGTGGCGGCCACCGGCGAGGAGGGCGGCGACCGCCACAGCGGCCACCATCACGTCGTAGCGGGCGTACACGGTCGGGCCGAGCAGCGGCAGGCCCACCACCCACACCCAGGCACCGCGCCAGGTCTTTCCGGGGCGGGCGCCCGCGTACAGGAGCAGGGTGAGCACGACCAGGTCGGCGAGGAAGGCGAGGACGAAAAAGGCCGACGCGTAGTCCAGGAAAGGCAGCAGCCCGGGGGAGAGGATCGCCAGGGCGGCGGCGGGGGGGTACTGCCACGTCACATCGTCCAGGGGATACGTTCCTGTGCGCAGGATCTCGTACCAGCCCTGGTAGATCACCGACACGTCGCTGGTGACGTCCGGGCCGGGGAACACGTACACCTTGAAGACGAACAGCAGCAGGAGCAGCCGGGTCGCGCCCCAGGCCGTCAGCAGCCCGAACGGGAGCCGTCGCGTGCCCGTCATGTCCACCTGAGCCAACCGAGCCACCTGTGCCCCTGTCCGTGTGCGCCGGAGCGCCGTCTGCCCCGCGTATGTTCCCCGCATGTGGGGACATGATCCCCCGTCGGGCTGTGAAGCGACCGTGAAGTCCGGCCGGACCGTGTGAGGGGCGGGTGCGGAGGCCTTGAGGATGCCTGTTCGGTAGGGTCGGCGGCGATGCACAAGACCCTGATCGTGACCAACGACTTCCCGCCCCGGCCCGGCGGAATCCAGGCCTTCCTGCACAATATGGCGCTGCGGCTGGATCCCGAGCGGGTCGTCGTCTATGCCTCGACCTGGAAGCGGAGCCGGGAGGGCGTGGAGGCGACGGCCGCCTTCGACGCCGGGCAGCCGTTCACTGTTGTACGCGACCGGACGACCATGCTGCTGCCGACGCCCAGCGCCACGCGTACGGCCGTCGGTCTGCTGCGGGAGCACGGCTGTACGTCGGTGTGGTTCGGGGCGGCGGCCCCGCTCGGCCTGATGGCGCCCGCGCTGCGGAAGGCGGGCGCGGGGCGGCTGGTGGCCACCACGCACGGGCACGAGGCGGGGTGGGCGCAGCTGCCCGCCGCCCGGCAGTTGCTGCGGCGGATCGGCGAGGCCACGGACACGATCACGTACCTGGGCGAGTACACGCGCTCCCGGATCGCCACCGCCCTCACCCCCGAGGCGGCCGGACGCATGGTGCAGCTGCCGCCCGGCGTCGACGAGAAGACCTTCCACCCGGACTCCGGCGGCGACGAGGTACGGGCCCGGCTCGGGCTCACCGACCGGCCGGTGGTCGTGTGCGTCTCCCGGCTCGTGCCGCGAAAGGGGCAGGACACGCTGATCCTCGCGATGCCGGCGATCCTTGCCAAGGAGCCGGACGCGGTGCTGCTGATCGTCGGGGGCGGACCGTACGAGAAGGAGCTGCGGAGGCTGGCGTACGAGACCGGGGTCGCCGATTCCGTCCGCTTCACGGGGGCCGTCCCCTGGTCCGAGCTGCCCGCCCACTACGGCGCCGGTGACGTCTTCGCCATGCCGTGTCGCACCCGGCGGGGCGGCCTCGACGTGGAGGGGCTCGGCATCGTGTACCTGGAGGCCTCCGCGACCGGACTGCCCGTCGTCGCCGGTGACTCCGGCGGCGCCCCGGACGCCGTGCTCGACGGCGAGACCGGCTGGGTCGTGCGCGGCGGCTCCCCGGACGAGGCCGCCGAGCGCGTCATCACCCTCCTCGGCGACGCCGAGCTGCGCCGCCGCATGGGGGAGCGGGGGCGGGAGTGGGTGGAGGAACGGTGGCGGTGGGACCTGCTGGCCGAAAAGCTGCAGTTGTTGCTGTAGGGGCAAAAGGGGCATCCCGTATCTCTGGTGTGAACGCGGGCGTCCGCAGATCCTGTGAGCATGACAGAGAAACTGACGCAACATCAGCTTTCCCGCCGTCGCATACTCGGTATGGTCGCCCTCCGGACGGCCACCGCGGCCGGCCTCACCCGCGTCGGCCTTCAGTCGGCCCAGGCCGTCGAACCCGCCGCCGTCGACAACTCCCCGGCCATCGTGATCGGTTCGGGCTACGGCGCCGCCGTGGCCGCCCTCCGCCTCGGCCAGGCCGGCATCCGCACGATCGTCCTGGAGATGGGCCGCCTCTGGAACACCCCCGGCTCCGACGGGAAGATCTTCTGCTCCACGCGGGAACCGGACCAGAGATCCATGTGGTTCAAGACCCGCACCGAGGCCCCGCTCGCCACCTTCCTGTGGCTGGACGTCGTCAACAAGGACATCAGCCCGTACCCCGGAGTCCTCGACCGGGTCCGCTACGCCAACATGTCCGTCTACGTCGGACGCGGCGTCGGCGGCGGCTCACTGGTCAACGGCAGCATGGCCGTCACCCCCCTCCGGTCGTACTTCGCCGAGCAGTTCCCGACCGTCGACACCGCCGAGATGTACGCCACGTACTTCCCGCGCGCCCGCGCCATGCTCGGCGTCAACACCATCGACCCGGCGTGGTTCGAGTCCACCGAGTGGTACCGCTTCAGCCGGATCTCCCGCGCCCACGCCGAGAAGACCGGTCTGAAGACCACCTTCGTGCCGAGCGTCTACGACTTCGGCCACATGCAGCGCGAAGCCGCCGGTACGGCGACGAAGTCGGCCCTCGCCGGTGAGGTCATCTACGGCAACAACCACGGCAAGCGCAGCCTCGACAAGACCTACCTCGCCGCCGCCCTCGGCACCGGCAACGTCACCCTCCACACCATGGAACGCGCCAAGGGGATACGAAGAGCGAGCGACAGCACGTACGTCATCACCGCCGACCGCGTCGACGACACGGGCGCGGTTGTCGAGACCAAGGAGTACGGCTGCACGTACCTCTTCCTCGGCGCGGGCAGCGTCGGCACCACCGAACTCCTCGTCCGCGCCCAGGTATTGGGCACCCTGCCCGCACTGGACGCGAGCGTCGGGACCGGCTGGGGCACCAACGGCAACGTGATGCTGGGCCGGGCCAACCACCTGTGGGACACGGTCGGCGAGAACCAGTCGACCATGCCGGTCCTCGGCATCGACGACTGGGCCAACACCGCCAACCCCGTCTTCGCCGAAATCGCCCCGCTGCCCACCGGGTTGGAGCACTGGGTCAGCCTCTACCTGGCGATCACCAAGAACCGGGAGCGCGCGTCCTTCACGTACGACGCCGCGAGCGACTCGGCGAAACTCGGCTGGAGCGCCGCCCAGAGCGCGGTCTCCGTGTCCATGGCCAAGAAGCTCTTCGACCGGATCAACTCGGCGAACTCCACGATCTACCGGTACGACCTCTTCGGCTCGTCCAACAAGGTGTTCGCCGACGACTTCACCTACCACCCGCTGGGCGGCTGCGTGCTGGGCAAGGCGACCGACAACTACGGGAGAGTGAAGGGGTATTCGAAGCTGTACGTCACCGACGGCTCGCTGGTGCCCGGCTCCATCGGGGTGAACCCGTTCGTCACGATCACCGCGCTCGCCGAACGCACGATGGCGCGGGTCCTCGCCGAGGACACCGCGCCATGAGGCGTACGACCGCCGGCTACTTCTGGTAGATCGCCTCGATCTCGTCCGAGAAGTCCTTCGCCACCACATTGCGCTTGAGCTTCAGGGACGGCGTCAGGTGGCCCGAATCCTCCGTGAACTGGGAGGACAGAATGCGGAACTTCCGCACCGATTCCGCCTTCGACACCGCGGCGTTGCCGTCGTCGATCGCGGCCTGGATCGCCGCGTTCAGGTCCGCGTCCGCACGCAGCGACGCCGCGGTGGAGCCCGCCGGCTTGCCGTGCTCGGCGGCCCAACGGCCCAGGAACTCCTCGTCGAGGGTGACCAGCGCGCCCACGAAAGGCCGCCCGTCGCCGACGACCATGCACTCGGCGACCAGCGCGTGCGCCCGGATACGGTCCTCGATCACGGCCGGGGCGACGTTCTTGCCGCCCGCGGTGACGATGATCTCCTTCTTGCGGCCGGTGATCCTGAGGTAGCCGTCCTCGTCGAGGGTGCCGATGTCACCGCTGTGGAACCAGCCGTCCGCCAGCGCCTCCTCGGTGGCGGCCGGGTTGTTCCAGTACCCCTTGAACAGATGGTCGCCGTGCAGCAGCACCTCGCCGTCGTCGGCGATCCGGACCACCGAGCCGGGCAGCGGCTGGCCGACCGTGCCGATCTTCTGCCGGTCCCAGGGGTTGAAGGCGGTGGCGGCACAGGTCTCGGTCAGGCCGTAGCCCTCCAGGACCGTGAAGCCGATGCCGCGGAAGAAGTGGCCGAGGCGCTCGCCCAGCGGGGCGCCGCCGGAGATGGCGTACTCGCCCTTGCCGCCGAGCACCGCGCGCAGCTTGCTGTAGACGAGTCTGTCGAAGACCAGGTGTTTGATCTTCAGGCCGAGGGACGGGCCCGACGGGGTGTCCAGGGCCTTGCTGTACGCGATCGCCGTGTCCGCGGCCTTGTCGAAGATCTTGCCCTTGCCGTCCGCCTGCGCCTTGGCGCGGGCCGAGTTGTAGACCTTCTCGAAGACACGCGGGACACCGAGGATCAGCGTCGGCCGGAAGGAGGCCAGCTCGTCGGTGAGGTTCTTGATGTCCGGGACCGTGCCCAGCTTGATCGGCGCCATCATCGGCGCGACCTGCACCAGCCGCCCGAAGACATGCGCGAGCGGCAGGAACAGCAGGACGCTGCACTCGCCCGTGCGGAACAGCGGACGCAGCCGCTCGACGACGTTGCCGCACTCGGCGAAGAAGCTGCGATGGGTGAGGACACACCCCTTCGGGCGGCCCGTCGTACCGGACGTGTAGACGATGGTCGCCGGGTCGTCGGCCTTCGCCAGCGAGCTGCGCTCCTCGACGGCCGCGTCGGTGACGTCCTGGCCGAGCCGCCCCAGCTCCTCCACGCCACCGCCCTCGATCTGCCACACGTGCTTCAGCGCGGGCAGCCGGTCGCGCACCGACTCGACGGCGGCCGTGTGACCGTCCAGCTCCACGATGCAGGCGGTCGCGCCCGAGTCGGAGAGGATCCACTGCACCTGCTCCGGCGAGCTGGTCTCGTACACCGGCACGGTGATCGCGCCGGCCGACCAGATCGCGAAGTCCAGCAGCGTCCACTCGTACCGCGTACGGGACATGAGCCCGACCCGGTCGCCCGGCTGGACGCCGGCGGCGATGAGCCCCTTCGCGGCGGTCCGCACCTCGTCGAGGAACCGGACAGCGCTGACGTCCTGCCAGGCGCCGCCCACCTTGCGGGCGATGACGGCGACATCGGGATGCTGCGCGGCGTTTCTGCGGACGATGTCGGTCAGGTTGCCGTCCGTCGGGACCTCGTACAAAGCCGGAAGGCTGAACTCGCGCAAGACTGCTGCTCCTCATAGGGCGCCGACGCCATGACTGACGTGCGTGCTGCGACGGGCGGTCCAAGGCTGGGGCGGTCGCTCAGGCCTCACGTGGTTCCTTGCGGTCCCCCGCTGGTTGAAAACCTGAGCACAACTGGACTGCCCGGACGTTACCCGCCGGTATGGCATCTACGCGAGGGGGGTCCGGCGAGATGTTCTCCGCGTCACATAGGTGGGCTCTTCCGGGAACACTAATCCACGCACTTACTGACTGGCCAGTAACCGCAGGACCCATCGACTCTGTTCACGTATGCCGCACACGCCTACGCTTGATCGTCATGGCACGCACAACGGGCGACACCCGCACAACACGCATTCATGTGGTCAGCGACGTGCATGGCAACGCACGCGACCTGGCGAGAGCGGGTGAGGGCGCGGACGCCCTGGTGTGCCTCGGTGACCTGGTCCTTTTCCTTGACTACGCCGACCACTCGCGCGGCATCTTCCCGGACCTCTTCGGCGCGGAGAACGCGAGCCGGCTCGTCGAACTGCGCACCGCCCGGCGCTTCGAGGAGGCGCGTGAGCTGGGGACCCGGCTGTGGGCGGGTGTCGGCGGCGACCGGGCCGCCGTCATCGAGAAGGCGGTGCGCAAGCAGTACGCCGAGCTGTTCGCGGCGTTCCCTACGCCGACGTACGCCACGTACGGCAATGTCGATATGCCGATGCTGTGGCCGGAGTACGCGGGTGAGGGGACCACCGTGCTGGACGGCGAACGGGTGGAAATCGGGGGGTGGGTCTTCGGGTTCGTGGGCGGCGGGCTCAGGACCCCCATGCGGACGCCGTACGAGATCAGCGACGAGGAGTACGCGGCGAAGATCGAGGCGGTGGGCGAGGTGGACGTGCTGTGCACGCACATCCCGCCGGAGGTGCCGGAACTCGTCTACGACACCGTGGCGAGGCGTTTCGAGCGGGGGAGCCGGGCGCTGCTGGAGGCGATCCGTCGTACGCGGCCCCGGTACTCACTCTTCGGACATGTCCACCAGCCGCTGGCCCGGCGGATGCGGATCGGGGCGACGGAGTGCGTGAACGTGGGGCACTTCGCGGGGAGCGGGAAGCCGTGGGTGCTGGAGTGGTGAACCCTGGGTGGTGACCGGGGGGCCGTGGGCGCGCGGTAGCCTTCACGCTGCACATACGTGCGCACCCACCTCCCTCACCGGACAGTCTCTGGAGGAGCCACGGCGATGGCGGAATTCACCAGTTCGAGCATCACGATCGAGGCCGCGGCGGCCGATGTCATGGGGGTGATCGCCGACTTCGCCCGCTACCCGGACTGGACGGGTGAGGTGAAGGAGGCGGAGGTCCTTCGGACGGATGAGCAGGGACGGGCCGAGCAGGTCCGGCTCGTCATGGACGCGGGGGCGATCAAGGACGACCAGACGCTGGCGTACACGTGGACCGGGGCGAACGAAGTGTCCTGGACGCTGGTGAAGTCCCAGATGCTGCGGTCGTTGGACGGGTCGTACATCCTCAAGCCGGTCGGGGACGGGGTGACCGAGGTGACATACCAGCTGACCGTCGACGTGAAGATCCCGATGCTCGGGATGATCAAGCGCAAGGCGGAGAAGGTCATCATCGACCGGGCGCTGGCGGGCCTGAAGAAGCGGGTCGAGTCGGGCGCGTGATCGGCCCACCCACCCGCCCGTCCCGCCATGCTGATGAGGGGTGCCCTCGGGGCCAGGTTTCAGGCGACGGTTGCTTGTTGTGTGCGGGCAGGGGGAGCGGGCTCGCGCCCAGTAGCTCGGTGGGATGTGTTGTCGCGCGACCGCGGGTCGTACGTGGCTGATCGCGCCCACGCGGCGGAGCCGCATATTGATACAGCCCCGCGCCCCTTACGGGGCGCAGGTCGCCTGCATAGCCGCGGGCAGTCGTGCCGCTGGGACGATGGGGGAGGGCGGGCGCGGCGGCATCCTGTCAGCGCCGGGGAGCGGGACGCCGCCCCGGCCCGCGCCCGCGCCGGGGGCCTGCTCGGATACCGTTCACCTCCATGCGCACCATCCTGATCACCGGGCAAGGCGGCAGTGGCCGTACGACGGTTGCTGCGGCCACCGCGCTCAAGGCGGCCCGTGAGGGGGTCCGCACGCTTGTGTTGAGTGCGGACCGGACGGACAGTCTGGGGGCTGTACTGGGGGTGGGCACGGGCGCCGAGCCCGTACGGGTCGCACCGGAGCTCACCGCCTGGCGGCCCGACGCCGCGGCGGACTTCCGGGAGGACCTCGTCGCGTTTCAGGAGCGGGCCGCGTCGGTGCTCGATCTGCTCGGGGCAAGTCGGCTGGACGCCGAGGAACTCACGCCCCTCCCCGGCGCCGAAGAGCTGGCGCTGCTGCGGGCGCTGCGCGACGCCGCGCTGTCCGAGGCGTACGACCTGGTCGTCGTGGATCTGCCGCCCGCGCCGCAGGCACTCGCGCTGCTCGGGCTCCCGGAGGAGCTGCGGCGCTATCTGCGGCGGCTGCTGCCGGCGGAGCGGCAGGCGGCCCGGGCGCTGCGGCCGGTCCTCGGCCGGCTGGCCGGGGTGCCGATGCCCGCGGAGTGGCTGTACGAGACGGCCGCCCGCTGGGACGTCGAGCTGGCCGCCGTCGCCGCGATCGTCGAGGACCCCGGCACGACCGTACGGCTGGTCGCCGAGCCCGGCCCGGCCGGCGCCGACCACGTACGCGTCGCGAGCATCGGCCTCGCCCTGCGCGCCCTCCCCGTGGAGGCGCTGATCGCCAACCGGATCCTCCCCGAGAACACGCACGACACCTGGCTCGGCGGCCTGGTCGCCCAGCAGCAGAAGGCCCTCGCGGAGTGGCGGGAGGACCGTCCCGTACGGGAGGTCGCCCACCTCGGCCGGGACCCGCGCGGCACCGACGATCTCACCGCCCTCGACGTACCCGGTGCCGACGACACCCACGGCGCTCCCGCCCGCGTCGAGTGGCCCGTCGTCGACCGGCTCGGCGACGGGTCACCCGACGGGCCACACGACGGGGTGCTCGTCTGGCACCTCCCGCTGCCCGGCGCCATACGCGACGAGCTGGACCTCATCCGGCGCGGCGACGAGCTGGTCGTCACCGCGGGCCAGTTCCGCCGTATCGTTCCGCTGCCGTCCGCGCTGCGCCGCTGCACGGTCGACGGCGCGGCCCTCAGGGACGGCGAGCTGAGGATCCGTTTCGCGCCGGACCCGCGGTTGTGGCCGCAGGGTCGGTGAACCGGGTACCCCCGTTCGGGTAACGTCGAAGGTACGAACCGTAGGCAGGAGTCCGCCATGAGCGAAGAGCGCCCCACGTCCGACGCCGCCGGGGAGGACGCGCGCACGGCAGACGAGCGCACGGCTGACGAGCGCACCGCTGACGACTGGGTGCGTGCGACCGACGCCGACGCCTGGGCCACGGCGTGCGAGGAGGACCTCGCCGCGGAGAAGGCCCGACGCCGCGCGAAGTACGGGCCCCCGCCGGGCTCGGCCGCCGAGGAGCTTCGCAAGCTGGTCGACACCGTCGCCGGCAAGCTCTCCGGTCTGCAGTCGCCGTTGTTCGGCGCGGTGGCCGGTGGCGCGGCCCAGCAGATGGTCAACCAGGTCGTCCGCCAGGCCAAGGCCGCCGTCGAACCCGTCATCGAACGCAACCCCGACGTCTTCGACCACCTCGCCGCCGCCGGAGGCGAACTCCTCGCCGCGTACCGCTCCGCCGTCGAGGCCCAGGAACGACGCTGGACGACCCGTGACACCGCCCACCGGGAACGCCGTGAAGAGGGCGATGATCCGGGCCCCGGCGAGCGCATCGACCTGGACTGACGCCGGACTGTCCGCCGGGCGGACGACGGGCGTCCGAGGGGATGCCCTCGGGTACGGTTGGCCGTAGCGGGGCTCGACCGAAACTGAGGGATTCATGGGACTCACCATCGGCGTCGACATCGGCGGTACCAAGATCGCGGCGGGCGTGGTCGACGAGGACGGCAACATCCTCTCGACCCACAAGGTGCCGACCCCGGGCACGCCCGAGGGGATCGTGGACGCCATCGCCGCCGCCGTCGAGGGCGCGCGAGCCGGGCACGAGATCGTCGGCGTGGGCATCGGCGCCGCCGGCTATGTCAACCGGCAGCGGTCGACCGTGTACTTCGCCCCCAACATCGACTGGCGCAACGAGCCGCTGAAGGAAAAGGTCGAAGCACGCGTCAAGCTCCCCGTCGTCGTGGAGAACGACGCCAACGCGGCCGCGTGGGGCGAGTACAAGTTCGGCGCCGGCAAGGGCCACCGCAACGTCATCTGCATCACCCTCGGCACCGGCCTCGGCGGCGGCATCATCATCGGCAACAAGCTGCGCCGCGGCCACTACGGCGTGGCCGCCGAGTTCGGCCACATCCGGATGGTCCCGGACGGGCTGCTGTGCGGCTGCGGCAGCCAGGGCTGCTGGGAGCAGTACGCGTCCGGCCGCGCTCTCGTCCGCTACGCCAAGCAGCGCGCCAACGCGACCCCCGAGAACGCCGAGATCCTCCTCGGCATGGGCGACGGCACCCCTGACGGCATCGAGGGCAAGCACATCTCCATGGCCGCCCGCCAGGGCGACCCCGTCGCCGTCGACTCCTACCGCGAACTCGCCCGCTGGGCCGGCGCCGGCCTCGCCGACCTCGCCTCCCTCTTCGACCCGTCCGCCTTCATCGTCGGCGGCGGCCTCTCGGACGAGGGCGAACTCGTCCTCGACCCCATCCGCAAGTCCTACAAGCGCTGGCTCGTAGGCGGCAACTGGCGCCCGGTCGCCGAGGTCATCGCCGCCCAACTCGGCAACGAGGCGGGCCTGGTGGGCGCGGCGGACTTGGCGAGAGAGCCGGACCCGATTATGTAGGGGCAACTTTTCACCGCAGGGTGCCACCCGCGCCCCTTAAGGGGCGCGGGGAACTGCGCGATCAGCCACGAACAACCCGTAGTCGCAAACGGACATATGCACCCGAGCTCTTGGGCGTACATTGATCCACATGGAGCCGCTCCCCAAGTCCCGCAGCAACCCCGACGGTTCAGCCACCATCCGCGTCCTCAGCTACAACATCCGCTCCATGAGGGACGACACCGCTGCCCTGGCCCGTGTCATCGAGGCCTGCACCCCCGACCTGGTCCTCATCCAAGAAGCCCCCCGCTTCTTCCGCTGGCGCAAAAAACTCGCCCAACTGGCCGCGACCTCCGGCCTGGTCACCCTCTCCGGCGGAGCCACCGCCTCCGGCCCAGCCCTGCTGTGCAGCCTCCGGGCCACCGTCGAACACACCGAGGACATCCTCCTGCCGCTCACCCCCGGCCTGCACAGACGCGGCTTCGCCACGGCAGTGGTCCGCTTCGGCCGGGCCCGCCTCGGCGTCCTGTCCTGCCACCTCTCCCTGCAGAAGGACGAGCGGTACGAACAGGGCGGCATGCTCCTCGACCGCCTCGCCGGACTGGGCGTGGAGCACGCCGTCGCGGGCGGCGACCTCAACGAACGCCCGAACGGCCGCACGTTCAGGCGCCTCGCCACCGAACTCCAGGACTGCTGGACCACGTCCCCCTGGGGCGGCGAGTACACCTCCACCCCCGCCGACCCCCACCAGCGCATCGACGCGATCCTGGCCACACCCGGCATCGAGGTCCTCGGCTGCGGAGTCCCCCTCAACCACCCGGGGATCACCGACCACGACCTGAGGGCGGCCACGGACCATCTCCCGGTCCTGGCCGCCCTCAGAGTGCCCGCCGCGTCCTAGCTCTGGGCCGTGGGCCGCTGCTTGGCCTTGTCGACGATGGCCCAGCTGTCGAGGTACGAGAGCTGGGTGTACACCTTCATGTTCTTCCCGTCGCCCGAGCTGCGCTCGTGCCGGAAGCCGAGGAACGCATACGTCTCAGGGTCGAAGATGAAGTAACTAGCGCCGACCCGCTCGGGTTGCGTCGGGTCGTCGTACGTGATGGCCACGCCGGTGCGGCCCTTTGCGTCCTTCTGGTTCGGCACCGCCTTGACGCCCGGCACCATGCCCAGCGCCTCGTACGCCGCCGGACGCAGTCCCTCCGGCATCACCGGCACATGCATGAGCAGCCCGGCGAGGCTGAAGTGGATGTGCGACCACTCCCGGTCGGTGATCTTGTCCAGCGAGGTGTTCTTCTCCTTGCGGGGGAAGAAGTCGTTCTGGATCGCGAGGATCAGCTGCTCCGGTTCGGTGGGCAGCTTCTTCAGCCTGCCCCAGTCCCGCGGCGGCCAGCTGCTCGCGTTCTCAGGGAGCGGCGGTGACCACCAGCCCTTGCCGACCTCCATGATCCAGGAGGGCTTGGAATCGTCCACGGACCGCCAGACCTCGTCGACGTGGGTCTTCGTGGTGCCCGTCTTCTGGTTGATCTCCTTGATGATCACCTTGGTGTAGATGAACTGGTCGTCGCGCGGGACGACGGTCCGCTCGTGCTCGCGGGCGTATGCGGCGGCGCCGTTGAGCACCGCCTGCGCGCTCACGTTCCGCATCGCGGGAGAGCTGACGACCGGCGGCTTCGCGGTCTTCCCCCGGCTGCCGTCGCCGTCCTCCACGGCGACCAGGACACCGGCCGTGACCGCGGCGGCCATCGCACCGGCCAGGGCGATGCGCAGAAGTGGGCGGCGTACCCCCGGGGCTGGCCGGACCCTCGTGCTCGTCGCGCGATCCGCGTCCGGCGCGGTGATCACGGCGAGCAGCCGGGCCCGCCCCCGCCGCCGTGCCTCGTCGTCCAGCGGGGGAGTCCCCGCGTCGAAGCCGGCGAGGCCCCTGAGGCCGCTCAGCTCCCTCAGCTCCCTCAAATCCCTCGGTTCGTCGATGTCACGCATGGGCGTCTGCCTCTCGGAAAGCGGTCGGATCGGATCCGCCCAGTGCTTCGCGCAGTTTGCTGCGAGCCCGGTTCAGCCGGGATCTGATCGTGCCGACGGGCACGTCGAGGGCCTGGGCCGCCTCCTCGTAGTCGAGGCCGGCCCAGGCCACCAGCAGCACCACGTCGCGGTGCCGGGCGGAGAGCCCGCCCAGCGCGGCGGCCAGTTCCCGGCGCACCCCCGTGGCACCGGCCCTGGCGACAGCCCGGTCCGCGACCGGCTCCTCGTGCTCCACCGGCTCCGGCAGCCGGGCCAGCGCCTTGAACCGGCGCGCCTCGGCCCGGCGGTGCCGGCCCACGAGGTTGGTCGCGATGCCGAACAACCAGGGGCGGGCGTCGGCCCGCTCCAGGTCGTACGTGTGACGCCGCTGGAAGGCGGTGATGAACGTCTCCGCCATCAGATCCTCCGCCGCCTCGGGACCGAGCCGCCGCGCCGCGTAACGGTGCACGGCGTCGGCGTACCGGTCGTAGAGCACGGCGAACAGCTCGGGCTCGTCCCGGGACCGCGCGATCACACGGGCATCACTCTCCTCGCGATCCTCGTCGCGGGTGCCGACGCCCGGTGGTCCGACGGTCATCGGGGCTCCTTTCGTTCGTCCGAACGCCTCGAAGGCTTGGGCTCATTGGGTCGTTCACCTGTCCTTCGCCGCTCGGCACGATCGGGTTCCATTTCCGTCGCACGGGCACGGCGAGGCCTGCGTACGGCAACGGCGGGGGCCCGCCCGGAACGTTCCCGGACGGGCCCCTCGTACGGCGATGCGGCGATACGGCGGTGGGGTCAGACGACCGCGCCCCGTCCCGGATCGTCGTCGTCCTCGTCGTCGGGCTTCATGCGCATCACCAGCGTGGCGAAGCCGCCGAGGAAGCCGCCGATGCCGAGGGTGGTGAGCCACCAGGTCATGTCCCAGCCGAACAGGACGGCGAGCAGCAGCAGGACCGGCCCGCCGACCACCCCCAGCCAGGCGAACTTGGCGGTCGCGTCGGCCTCCGGCAGCGGGGGCGGCTCGGGCGGTACGAAGTGGCCCTCGCCGTCATCCTCGTCGTCGTCCTCGGCGGTGTCCTCGCCGACGGGGTCGGGCACGCTGTAGTCGCGCGGACCGGCGCCCACGCCCGGCGCGAACGCGACCGAACTGCCCAGCGGCTTCGGGGCCGCGGGGCCGGCGGTATCGGCGGAGTCACCGGGGGACTTGTCCGCGGAGTCGTCCGGCTCGGCCTCGAGCAGCGCCAGGTCCTCCACCGACTTGAACGGCTTGGCGCCCGGCGGGTCCGGCGGCTCCTCGCCGAACCCGGCGACGATGGCCCGCCACGCGGCGTCCTCGTCGAACGGCACGTGCTGCTCCTTGCCCGGCGACTCGCCGGAGGAGGCGCCCGCGGAGCCGCCCGAGGAGTCACCGTGGCGCTCGCCGAGCGGCGCGCCCTGCTCCTCCGGCTCACGCTCGGAGTCGTGCTCAGCCACCAGTGGCCGTCCCTTCCCTCTGTCCCACGGACTCCTCGTCGGATCCCGCACCCGACCGCTTCTCGGATCCCGTATCGGACTGATGTACGGATCCTGCTCCGGACTCCTTCACAAGACGGGTGACGAACCTGTGGCTCTCCTCGAAGATCCGGCCCGCGTCGTGGTCCAACGTCGCGACGTGGTGGCTCTGTTCCAACAGGATCTCCGTGACGTCCCTCGACGACACCCGGCCGAGGACGCGATCGGAGTCGGCGGGCGGCACCACATGGTCCCCCGGACTGCGCAGCAGCAGCAACGGCTGTGTCACCTGGGGCAGTTCGCCGTCGACGAGCCGCAGGAAGATCCGCAGCGAGTGCGCCGCGTGCAGCGGCACCTTGTCGTAGCCCAGCTCCTCGACACCCTCCTTCGCGATGTCGCCCGTGATCCCCCTGGTCGTGGGGACGAGGTGCCGGACCACGGGGAGGGCGTACGCGGCCAGGCCGTGCACCTTGTTGGAGGGATTGACGAGCACGACGCCGTCGACCGCGTCCCCGTGCTTCGCGGCCAGCCGCAGCGCCAGTGCGCCGCCCATGGACAGCCCCGCGACGAAGACATGGGCACAGCGCTCGCGCAGGACGCGCAGTTCGCGGTCCACCTCGGCGTACCAGTCCTGCCAACCGGTGACGCGCAGCTCCTCCCAGCGTGTGCCGTGCCCCGGCAGCAGCGGCAGCGCGACGGTCAGGCCGCGCCCGGCGAGGTACTCGGCCCAGGGGCGCAGGGCCTGCGGGGAACCGGTGAAGCCATGGCAGAGGAGGACTCCCACCTCCCCGCCCTCGTGGCGGTAGGGCTCGGCTCCAGGAAGGACCGGCACGGTTCGGTCTCCTGTTCATGAGAAGGGTGTGAAACGAGTCCGGGTGTGCTTCACCGTACGCGACCGCACTGACACCGACCAGGGGCTTCGGCCGGTGGAGGGCCCGTTGGGGAAGCAGGTTGCGGGCGGTGGGGGAGTCGGTGGCGGGCCTGACACCGGCCGGGGCGTCGGCCTCTTCCGTCAGCCGTCCGGGTTAAGGTCTGATCTACAGAACACAGAGAGGCACTCGGTTGTTGTACGGCGCGATGAAGGTCGCTATCGGGGGACCGTTGAAGGTCACCTTCCGGCCCTGGGTGGAAGGCCTGGAGAACATTCCGGCCGAGGGCGCGGCGATCCTGGCGAGCAACCACCTCTCGTTCTCCGACTCGTTCTTCCTGCCCGCCGTGCTCGACCGCAAGGTCACCTTCATCGCGAAGGCCGAGTACTTCACCACGCCCGGCATCAAGGGCAAGCTGACGGCGGCCTTCTTCAAGGGCGTGGGCCAGCTCCCCGTGGACCGCTCCGGCGCGCGCGGCGCGGGCGAGGCCGCCATCAAGAGCGGCATACAGGTCATCGAGAGCGGCGAGCTGTTCGGCATCTACCCCGAGGGCACCCGCTCGCCCGACGGCCGCCTCTACCGCGGCAAGCCCGGCGGCCTGGCCCGCGTGGCCCTCGCCACCGGCGCGCCCGTCATCCCCGTCGCCATGATCGACACCGAGAAGATCCAGCCGCCGGGCAAGGTCCTGCCAAAGGTGATGCGCCCCGGCATCCGCATCGGCAAGCCCCTCGACTTCAGCCGCTACCAGGGCATGGAGCACGACCGCTTCGTCCTGCGGGCGCTGACCGACGAGGTCATGTACGAGATCATGAAGCTCTCCGGCCAGGAGTACGTCGACATGTACGCGACCGCCGCCAAGCGGCAGATCGCGGACGCGGCCAAGGCCGAGAAAGAAGCCGGCAAGGCCGCCAAGGCGGCGCTCGCCAAGGCCGAGAAGGAACAGGCGGACAAGGAACGGTCGGGTTCGTAGGTTCGTAGCGAACGGGGGTTGGGGGCGTGCCCAGGCGCGAGAGAGTCATGAGGATGTCGGTCGAGCAGCCGCTGTGGCGCGCGCTCACCGGCTACCGCGTCCTGACGATGATCTACGCGGTCGGCCTCTTCATCAGCGCGTACGACAAGTTCGAGCGCCCCTGGCTGGCCATCGCCTACTTCGCGGTCCTGGCCGGCTGGACCCTGGTGACCCTGCCCAAGGTCGCGAACGCGGCCAGCTGCACCAAGCGGTTCCTCGCCGCCGACCTCACCATCGCGATGGTCGGCATCCTGCTCACCCGGTTCGCCGACTCGGCCGCCCGGGTCGAGTCCGGCGGTCCGACGCTGCCGTCGATATGGACCGCGGGCGCGGTGCTGGCCTTCGCCATCAAGGGCGGTTGGCGCTGGGCCGCCTTCGCCTCCACGCTCGTCGCCGTCGCCAACCTGATCCACCGCGGCGCCCCCACCCGCGACACCATCCACAACGTGGTGCTGGTCTGGGTCGCCTCCATCGCCATCGGCTACGTCGTCGAGGTCGCCCGCGCCTCGGAGCGCACCCTCGCCCGCGCCCTGGAGATCGAGGCCGCCACCCGCGAAAGGGAACGCCTCGCCCGCGACATCCACGACGGCGTGCTCCAGGTCCTCGCCATGGTCCAGCGGCGCGGCAACGCCCTCGGTGGTGAGGCCGCTGAGCTGGGCCGGATGGCCGGCGAGCAGGAGGTCGCGCTGCGCACCTTGGTCTCCGGCGGCCTCGTACCCGTGTCGCGGATCTCCGAGGACGAGGCCGAGGGCGCGCTCGTACGGGCCGTGGAGGAGCCGGACGCCCCGGACACCCCGGACGACGCGGCGGGCCCGCTGGACCTGCGCACCCTCCTCGCCGCGTACGCCGGCGCGAAGGTGACCCTCTCCGAGCCCGGCAACCCGGTCCCGCTCGTCCCGTCGGCCGCGCGCGAACTGGCCGCCGCCGTCGGTGCCGCCCTGGACAATGTGCGGAGGCACGCCGGAGACGAGGCCCGGGCCTGGATCCTGGTCGAGGACTGGCCGGACGAGATCATCGTGACCGTACGGGACGACGGCCCCGGCATCCCCGAGGGACGGCTCGCCCAGGCCGAGGGCGAGGGACGGCTCGGGGTGGCCCTGTCCATCCGGGGGCGGCTGCGCGACATCGGCGGCACGGCCGAGCTGATCTCGGTCCCGGGCCAGGGCACGGAAGTCGAACTGAAGGTACCGAAGGCCTCCGAAGGGCCGAAGAACGCACGGGGGAAGGCGGAGAAGCGGTGACGGAGAACGGTAGGCCGGTGGACGGACTCGACGGACAGCCGGCGCAGGGCGGACAGCCCACGCTTGGCCCGATCAAGGTCATGGTGGTCGACGACCACCCCATGTGGCGCGACGCGGTCGCCCGCGACCTGGCCGAGTCCGGCTTCGACGTGGTCGCCACGGCGGGCGACGGAGAGCAGGCGGTGCGCCGCGCCAAGGCCGCCGCGCCCGACGTCCTCGTGCTGGACCTGAACCTGCCCGCGAAGCCCGGCGTCCAGGTCTGCAAGGAACTGGTCGGCGCCAACCCCGCCCTGCGCGTCCTCGTCCTGTCGGCGAGCGGCGAGCACGCGGACGTCCTGGAGGCGGTCAAGTCCGGCGCGACGGGCTACCTGCTGAAGTCCGCCTCGACCGAGGAACTCATCGACGCGGTACGCCGCACCGCCGTCGGCGACCCCGTCTTCACCCCCGGCCTCGCAGGCCTGGTCCTCGGCGAGTACCGCCGTCTCGCCTCCGAACCCGCACCCGCACCGGGCGCCGACGAGCCCAAGGCCCCGCAGCTCACCGACCGCGAGACCGAGGTCCTCCGTCTCGTCGCCAAGGGCCTGAGCTACAAGCAGATCGCCGAACGCCTCGTCATCTCGCACCGCACCGTCCAGAACCACGTCCAGAACACCCTCGGCAAGCTCCAGCTCCACAACCGGGTGGAACTGGTCCGCTACGCGATAGAGCGCGGCCTGGACGACGAGTAAGCCGACCTGGGACGAGCAGTAAGTCAATCCGAGGAGTAAACCAACCTCCCGACAGTTCACCGGAATTGCCCTTACCCGGTCATGTCGAAGTGACCTGAGTCACCATTACCGTGCTGCGCAAGGCTTACGGCAACGGCGGCGAAGGGACATTTCCATGCGGGTCGGAGTACTGACCGGAGGCGGCGACTGCCCCGGGCTCAACGCCGTCATCCGGGGCATCGTCCGCAAGGGCGTGCAGGAGTACGGCTACGACTTCGTCGGCTTCCGGGATGGCTGGCGGGGTCCTTTGGACAACGACACCGTCCGTCTCGACATCCCCGCCGTACGCGGCATCCTGCCCCGAGGCGGTACTATCCTCGGCTCCTCGCGCACCAACCCGCTCAAGCAGGAGAACGGCATCCGCCGCATCAAGGACAACCTCGCCAAGCAGGAGGTCGAGGCCCTCATCACCATCGGCGGGGAGGACACGCTGGGGGTGGCCGCGCGTCTTTCCGGCGAGTACGGCGTGCCGTGCGTGGGCGTCCCGAAGACGATCGACAACGACCTCTCCGCCACGGACTACACCTTCGGCTTCGACACGGCCGTGGGCATCGCGACGGAAGCGATCGACCGTCTGCACACCACCGCCGAGTCCCATATGCGTGTCCTGGTCGTCGAGGTGATGGGCCGTCACGCAGGCTGGATCGCCATCCACTCCGGCCTGGCCGGCGGCGCGAACGTCATCCTCATCCCCGAGCAGCGGTTCGACGTCGACAAGGTGTGCGCCTGGGTGACCTCCCGCTTCAAGGCGTCGTACGCGCCGATCGTGGTCGTGGCGGAGGGGGCGATGCCGAAGGACGGCGACATGGTGCTGAAGGACGAGTCCCTGGACTCCTTTGGCCACGTCCGCCTCTCCGGTGTGGGCGAATGGCTCGCCAAGCAGATCGAGAAACGAACCGGCAAGGAGGCCCGCACCACGGTCCTCGGCCATGTCCAACGCGGCGGCACCCCCAGCGCCTTCGACCGCTGGCTCGCCACCCGCTTCGGCCTCCACGCCATCGACGCCGTCCACGACCGCGACTTCGGCAAGATGGTCGCCCTCCGCGCCACCGACATCATCCGAGTCCCCATCGCCGAGGCCACGGCCAAACTGAAAACGGTGGACCCCAAGCTGTACGAGGAGGTCGGAGTCTTCTTCGGCTGACTTGAGGGAAGCGCCGCGGAAGAGCTCGGGGGTTCGGCTTCGTTGGCGGCTGCAGGTGGCGGGTGGTTGCTCGCGCAGTTCCCACCCACCCGCACCCGCCATACAAACCGACCCCCCCGAGCTGGAAGGCGAAGCGGGGTCGAAGGGGCAGCCGCCCCTGGGGGATGGGAATGGGTAGGGGCGGCGGGGGCGAAAAACCCTAGAGCGCCCGCAGGGACTGAAGCCCCGCCACCAACTCCCGCACCACCGACACCCCATCAAGCGTCAGCACGGACTCGGGATGGAACTGCACCCCCGCGAACCCGGCCCCCCGCACCGCATGCACCTCCCCACTCACACTCCGACTGACCTCAACCCCACGCGCAGCCAACTCCGCCACCGCCCCGTCATCACAGCGCGCCACAAAGCTGTTGTAGAACCCAACCGTCTCGCCCCGCCCAAACAGATCGATCTCCGTCTGCGCCCCCTGATACGGCACTGACTTCCGCACGATCTCCAGCCCCAACTCCGCCGAGATCAACTCATGCCCGAGACACACCCCGAGCACCCCGTACCGATGCCCCCGCAACACCTCGGCGGTCAGCGACCGCAGGAACCGCATCTTTGGATCACAACCGTCCCCCGGATCCCCGGGCCCGGGCCCGAGCACCACAACCCCCTCGTGCGCGAGCACACCCTCCCGCAGCCCCGGCGAGTCGTACCGCCGTACCGTCACCTCCAGGCCGGCCGACCGCAGCAGATGCGCGAGCATGGCCGTGAACGTGTCCTCGGCGTCCACGACGAGCGCATGCCCCGTCAGCTCGGACGTCCGCTCCTGCATCCGCAGCCAGAACGGCGCCAGCGAAGCCCGCCGCCCGTCCAACGCCGCCCGCACCCGCGGATCCTCCGCCAACCCGGGCCGCACCCGCTCCCGGCCGGGCCGCCCGGCCCGTACACCCAGCGCCGCCAGCACCCCCGCCGCCTTCGCATGCGTCTCGGCGACCTCACTCGCGGGATCGGACCCCCGTACGAGCGTGGCGCCCACCGGCACCTTCAGTTGACCGTCCGCGGCGATGTCGGCGGTACGGATCAGAATCGGCGAGTCCAGGGTCTGCGCACCACTCGCGTCCCGCCCCACCAGCGCCAACGCCCCGGCGTAGTACCCCCGCCCACCCGCTTCGTACCGCTCGATGACCCGGCACGCGTTCTGCACCGGCGACCCGGTGACCGTGGCGGCGAACATGGTCTCCTTCAGGACCTCCCGCACATCCAGCGACGACCGTCCGCGCAACTCGTACTCGGTGTGCGCGAGATGGGCCATCTCCTTCAGCCGCGGCCCGACCACGACCCCGCCCATGTCGCCGACCGTGCACATCATCTTGAGTTCCTCGTCGACGACCATCGAGAGCTCCTCGATCTCCTTGCCGTCGGCGAGGAAGGCCAGCAGGTCCTCCGGCGTCGGCCCGCCGGCCGGGTAGCGGTACGTGCCGCTGATCGGGTTCATCACGACCGTCCCGCCCGCCCGTCTCCCACCACCGCCCTCAACCGAGAGCGCTTCGCGCCCGCCCCTCCTGCTCGACATCCGGACGTGCACCTCGGGGCTGGCCCCGACGAGGGTCCGCTCCCCGGTGTGGACCACGAACGTCCAGTACGCGCCCCGTTCGCCCTCCAGCAGCCGCCGGAACAGCGCGAGCGCGTCGGCGCGGCCGAAGCCCGGGATCGCGCCCTCGTATGTCCGCCGGATCACGAAGTTCGCGCCCTCGCCCCGCCCGATCTCCTCGCGCAGCACCCGGCCGACGATCTCCGCGTACTCCTCGTCGGGCACATCGAAGCCGCCGCCCTCGACCCGGACGTCGTGCGCGGGCAGCTGGGCGAGGGCCCGCTCCAGCGGGAGGGCGTACGACTCCTGAGGTGTCAGCACGGACAACGGCGTCCCGTCGTCGCGGACGTCGAAGCCGCGTTCGCGGATCTGGCGGAAGGGGACGAGGGCCAGCCCCTCGTCGGGGATGTCGGCGAGCCGCTCGTACGCGCGGACCGGGCCGATCAGGACCTCCACGGTGTCGTGGTCGTGTCCGGGTGTGCGGCGGCGCAACAGCGCGAACGGGCGGGGATCGTCGAGCAGGAAGTGCAGGTCGGGCAGATGCATGGCGTGGGTTCCTTCTCAGTGGGATCAGCTGGATCAGCTGGAGAGGAACGGCCGGACCCGGAAACACCGAAGGCCGCCCCTCGGGCGGCCTTCGCGAAGTCTTGCGTACGCGCAATCAGTGGGCCGCCGGATGAGCGGTCCACCACCAGTTCTGGATCGAGTGCGCGAACATGCGCCGCACCTTACCGGAGATCCACGAGAACTCACGTGATCCCGCCGCTCAGATCGAGCGCGATGCGTCTCACTTGATGAGCAGGTGGATGGACCCCCGACACAACCCCGTAATGTGGACGTCGTGACCGTGAACGCTAAGTCCAGCGCGAGCGCTGGCAACACCTGGCGAGACCTGCCCGCGGCGCAGCAGCCCGAGTACCCCGACACCGAGGCTCTGCGCGCAGTTGTTGCGGAGCTCGAGTCGTATCCGCCGCTCGTCTTCGCGGGCGAGTGCGACCAGCTGCGTGCCCGGATGGCGGCCGTCGCCAAGGGAGAGGCGTTCCTCCTCCAGGGCGGCGACTGCGCCGAGGCCTTCGACGCCGTCTCGGCCGATCACATCCGCAACAAGCTGAAGACGCTGCTCCAGATGGGCGCGGTCCTCACGTACGCGGCCTCCGTGCCGGTCGTGAAGGTCGGCCGGATCGCAGGCCAGTACTCCAAGCCCCGCTCGAAGCCGACCGAGACCCGTGACGGCGTGACGCTCCCGACCTACCGGGGCGACTCCGTCAATGGCTTCGACTTCACCGAAGAGGCCCGCATCCCGGACCCCGAGCGTCTGAAGCGGATGTACAACGCCTCCGCCTCCACGCTCAACCTGGTCCGTGCCTTCACCACCGGCGGGTACGCCGACCTGCGCCAGGTGCACGCCTGGAACCAGGACTTCGTGAAGTCGTCCCCGTCCGGCCAGCGCTACGAGCAGCTCGCCCGCGAGATCGACAACGCGCTGAACTTCATGCACGCCTGCGGCGCGGACCCGGAGGAGTTCCGCACCGTCGAGTTCTTCTCCTCGCACGAGGCGCTGCTGCTCGACTACGAGTCGGCGCTGACCCGCGTGGACTCGCGCACGGGGCACCTGTACGACGTCTCCGCGCACATGGTGTGGATCGGTGAGCGCACCCGCCAGCTGGACCACGCGCACATCGAGTTCGCCTCGCAGATCCGCAACCCGATCGGCATCAAGCTCGGCCCGACGACGACGGCCGAGGAGGCGCTGCAGTACATCGAGCGCCTCGACCCCGACCGTGAGCCGGGCCGCCTGACCTTCATCGTCCGCATGGGCGCCGACAAGGTCCGCGACAAGCTGCCCGAGCTGGTCGAGAAGGTCACCGCCTCCGGCGCGACCGTGGCCTGGGTGACCGACCCGATGCACGGCAACACCTTCGAGGCGGCCTCCGGCCACAAGACCCGCCGCTTCGACGACGTGCTCGACGAGGTCAAGGGCTTCTTCGAGGTCCACAAGGGCCTGGGCACCCACCCGGGCGGCATCCACGTCGAGCTCACCGGCGACGACGTCACCGAGTGTGTGGGCGGCGGCGACGAGATCTTCGTCGACGACCTGCACCAGCGCTACGAGACGGCCTGCGACCCCCGCCTCAACCGCAGCCAGTCGCTTGACCTGGCGTTCCTCGTCGCGGAGATGTACCGGGACCAGTAGCGGACAGGACATGGAGTGGGGGGGGGGGGACCAAA
>NZ_VTHJ01000001.1:116044-415575 GCF_008386495.1 Streptomyces tailanensis
GGCACCACTTATCGATCCCGGCGGAGGTGAACCGCGTGTACGTCTGCAGTTGCTTCGGCATCACCGAGCAGCAGGTCAAGAAGCACGCGGCGGACGGTGCCTGCACCCCTCGCCAGATCGCGTCGGCCTGCAAGGCGGGCACCGACTGCGGCTCGTGCGTACGCCGCATACAGGCGATCCTGGGCAGGGGCGCGTGCCCGCGCCGGGACCTGGCCGACCGGGGTGAGCCGGTTCTCACCGAGCTTGAGGAAGCGGCGTAGCTCAGCCCGCTCAGCTCTCCGGCTGCTCGACCAGCTGCGCGATGTACAGCGCCTCGCCGAGCTTCTCCAGCAGCTCCAGCTGGGTGTCCAGGTAGTCGATGTGGTGCTCCTCGTCCTTGAGGATCGACTCGAAGATGTTCGCGGAGGTGATGTCGCCCTTGTCGCGCATCACCTCGACGCCGCGCCGGAGACGGTCGATCGCCTCGACCTCGATCTGCCGGTCGGCCTCGAACATCTCCTTGACCGTCTGGCCGACACGGACATGGAAGAGCCGCTGGTAGTTCGGCAGCCCCTCCAGGAACAGGATCCGGTCGGTGAGCACCTCCGCGTGCTTCATCTCGTCGAAGGACTCGTGCCGCGTGTACTTGGCGAGCTTCGTCCAGCCGAAGTTCTCCTGCATCTTCGCGTGCAGGAAGTACTGGTTGATCGCCGTCAGCTCGGCGGTCAGCTGCTCGTTGAGGAATTCGATGACCTCGGGGTCGCCCTGCATCGCAGAGGCTCCTTCCAAGCGGGGGACTGGGAGGTTGCGCCGCGATGATTTCACCGCCGCCGAAGATCGTCCAGTAAGTGCTGGCTTAGTAAGTAAGTGCAGCCTTAGTTTGTTTTGTCCGAGTCGGGGCGACCCTGGTCATGTGCACCACTCGGGGTCTGTCAGGATGGAGTCATGGGTCAGCCGGTGGAACGCGAATCAGGAGATCGCGGCTCTGAGAACTCCGGGAACGCGGCACAGCCGCAGCTTCCGCCGGGACAGCGACTCCAGCGCGGCTGGCCGGTCACGCACTACGGCCCCGTCCCCAAGTTCCGCCCCGAGCGATGGGACTTCCGGGTCTTCGGCGCCACCGCCGACGGCGAGAAACACTCCTGGACCCACGAGGAGTTCACCGCTCTGCCGTACGCCTCGGTCGTGGCGGACCTGCACTGCGTGACGAAGTTCAGCATGATCGGCGCCGAGTGGGGCGGCATTCCGGCCCGTACGATCGTGGAGATCGCGCCGCCGGCCGCCGAGGTCACCCATGTGATGGTGTGGGCCGAGTACGGCTTCAGCTCCAACCTCCGCCTCGACGACTTCATCTCCGACCGCACGATCTTCGCCACCCACAAGGACGGCGAACTCCTCACCGCCGAACACGGCTTCCCCCTCCGCCTCGTCGTCCCACATCTGTACGCCTGGAAGGGCCCCAAATGGGTCCGGGGCATCGAGTACATGACCACCGACCGCCGCGGCTTCTGGGAAGAACGCGGCTACCACAACATCGGCGACCCATGGCGGGAACAGCGCTACTCGTACCAGGAGGAGCCGGGGGACGGGCCTGAGCTCTGACGCCTGATGCCGATGTGGGTGTCGTCGGCGAGGTCAGCCGTCCCGCAGCTTCTTCAGTCGCTCCACGTCCGCCGCGTGGCCCTGCTTGCCGCCGGGCGTCTCGATGATCAGGGGGACGCCCTCGGTGGCGGGGTGGGTCATGAGGGCGCGGAAGGGGTCCTCGCCGATGTGGCCGGAGCCGATGTTCTCGTGGCGGTCCTTGTGGGCGCCGACGATGTCCTTGGAGTCGTTGGCGTGGATCAGCTTGAGGCGTCCCTCGCCGACGGTGTCGACCAGCAGGTCGAGGGTCTCGTGCATGCCGTCGGGCCCGGTCAGGTCGTGGCCCGCGGCGAAGATGTGGCAGGTGTCCAGGCAGACGCCGAGCTTGGGGTGGGCGTCGAGTGCCTCGAAGTAGGGGCCGAAGTCCCAGGTGCGGGAGCACAGGGAGGAGCCCTGGCCGGCGGTCGACTCCAGGAGCAGATACGGGTCGTCGTCGTGCGTCAGCTCGTCCAGCAGCGGCAGCATGTACGCGCGGACCTGCTTCAGCGCCACCGACCGCTCGCGGCCGCCCGTCGCGCTCCCGGTGTGCACGACCACCCCCAGCGCGCCGATCTCCCGGCCCCGGCGCAATGAGTGCCGCAGCGACTCCACCGACTTCTCCACCGTCGCCTCGGTGTGCGAGCCGAAATTGATCAGGTACGGGGCGTGGACGTACGCCGGGATCGACTCGGTGGCACAGGCCGCGCGGAACTCCTCGTCCTGGCGCGGGTTTCCGGCGGGCGTCGCCCAGCCGCGCGGGTTGGCGACGAAGACCTGCACGGCCTCGGCCTTCAGATCACGGGCGTACGTGAGCCCGACGGAGTTCAGACCACCGGCGACAGGCACATGACCGCCGACGGGATTGCGGGAGGGGCGGGGGAGGGTGCCGGAGGGGCCGGACAGGCCGGGGGACTGCTGAGTACTCACCGCACCAGGGTGTCATGCGACCCGGGACACCCGGCCGGCGGATGCCGAGGGCGCCCCGAGCCCTGACCGGCGCCGGTCAGGCGCCTGTCAGCCGTGTCCGTCCGTCCGCGTCGGTCTGCCGGCGGTGGTGCTGACTGGCTTGGTCGGCCGGTGCCGGTGCCGGTGCTGTCTGGCTTGGCCCGCCGCGCCTGTGCCGACCGGCCAAGCCCGCCGGTGCCGGTGTCAGCTGTGTAGGTCTGCCCGTCTCGGTGCTGTCCGAGCGGGTTCGCTGTCCGTCAGCCGATCTCGATCGTGATCGTCGAACCCTTGGCCGCCTTCTCGCCGCCGGTCACCGACTGTCCCTTGACCTCGTCCCCGAAGAGGCCGAGCAGACCTCGATCCTCCTCGACCTCGAAGCCCGCGTCCTGGAGCTTCTGGGTGGCCTCGTCGACGCTGTCGCCCACGACGTCCGGGACCTCGACCATCTCGGGCCCCTTGGAGATCGTCAGGGTGACGGTGTCGCCCTCGCCGGCCTGCTCGCCCGCACCCGGCGAATGCTCGGCGACCAGCCCCTTGTCGAACTCCGAGTTGACCTGCTCCACGGCGATCTTCACCTTCAGACCTTCCCGCTCCAGCAGGGCGGTGGCGTCCTCGACCGAGGAGCCGGACACCTCGGGGACCTCCACCGGGGCACCCCGGCTGACCACGAGCGCGACGGCCGAGCCCGAGGAGGCCTCGGTGCCGACACCCGGCTCGGTACGGATCACCTGGCCCCGGATGACGTCCTCGCTGAACTCCCGTGTCACCAGGCCCGGTTCGAGCCCGTCGTTCTTCAGCCGGGTCTTCGCCAGGTCCAGCCGGTAGCCCTCCAGATCGGGCACCTTCACGATCTCCGGGCCCTTGGAGATCGTCAGGGTCACGGTGTCGTTGTCCCGGATCCGCTCCCTGGGCCCCGGATCGGTACGGATCACCCGGCCGCGCTTCACGGTGTCGCTGAACTCACGCTTGATGTCGACGTCGAGCCCGGCGCCCTCGATCCGCTTCTCCGCGGCCGACTCGGACACGTTCAGCACCGCCGGGACCCTCGTGAACTGCCCCGAGTTGATGTACCAGACACCTCCGCCCACCCCGAGGACGAGCAGCACGGCGGCGACGATCGCGAGCAGCCCGCGCCGGGGCGTCACAGAGCCGCGCGTACGAGCCCGCCGGGACGGCGGCGCGGGCGTCTCCAACCGGCTTGTGCGGTTCAGCTGTTCAGGCCCCGCCGCCCCCGTCCCGGGCAGGGACAACGAGCGCGGAATGACACTCGTCCGGTCCTCGGCGTTGTCGTGCCCCCCGGCTATCGCCTGCGGTGGCACCGAGTCCAACTGCGCGTCGTTCAACGCGGACCGCGCCTGACGCGTCCGGGCGAGCAGCGCGACCGCGTCGTACGGCCGCAGCTCGGGGTTGCGCGCCGTCGCCGAGGCGACCAGCTCGTCCAGCTCGTACGGCAGCCCCGGCACGGCGGCCGACGGCGGCGGCACGTCGTCGTTCAGGGCGTGGTAGAGCACCTGGGCGGGGGAGTCCCCGGAGTGCGGCTTACCGCCGGTGAGCATCTCGTAGAGCATCACCCCGCACGCGTACACGTCCACACGGGTGTCCGTGGTGCCGTGCTCCAGCTGCTCCGGGGCGAGGTAGGAGACGGTGCCGAGGACAGCGCCCGTGGTGCTCGTGACGGTGTCCACGGCCCGTACGAGCCCGAAGTCGGCGACCTTGACCCGGCCGTCGTCTCCTATGAGCACGTTCTCCGGCTTCATGTCCCGGTGCACGAACCCGGCACGATGCGCGGCCCCGAGCGCGGCGAGCACCGGCTCCAGGATGTCGAGCGCGGCCCGCGGCTGCAGAGCCCCACGCTCGCGCAGCACATCCCGCAGCGTGCAGCCGGCGACGTACTCCATCGCGAGGTAGACGTACGACCCGTCGGTGCCCTGGTCGAAGACCCCCACCACATTCGGATGCGACAACCGCGCCACCGATTTGGCCTCACGGATGAACCGCTCGACGAACGAGCCGTCGGCCGCCAGCGTCGGATGCATCACCTTGAGCGCGAGCACGCGGTCGAGGCGGGTGTCCACGGCCCGATAGACCGTGGCCATCCCGCCGACCGCGATCCGCGCCTCGACTCGATACCGGCCGTCGAGCACATGGCCGACAAGCGGGTCCTGAAGGGTCGTGTCCACGCAGGTGAGTGTACGAGCCGCCACGGACACCCCGCCGGGTTCTGCGCCCGGCGAGACGGACTGCAGCAGACCTGTGACCGGCGCTCCGCGGTGGTGCCGGGTGCCCAGGAACTCGGTGGGTGCGGTTCGTTGGCGGCTGCGGTGGGTGGGGGCAGCGCCCCTGGATGGGGGAGGGACGGGTAGGGGCGGCGGGGGCTAACCAAACTCAGAACGCCGGCCGCTCCGGATCCAACCGGGCCATCCCCTCACTCGGAGACGAAGCCTCCGCGAAGTGCCGCCGAGGAATCCGCCCCGCCCGGTACGCCAGCCGCCCCGCCTCCACCGCATGCCGCATCCCCTCGGCCATGAGCACCGGCTCCTGCGCCCGGGTCACGGCGGACGCGAGCATCACCCCCGCACACCCCAACTCCATCGCGAGCGCGACATCCGACGCCGTACCGGCCCCCGCGTCCAGAATCACCGGCACGCGCGCGTGCTCGACGATCAGCTGGAAGTTGTGCGGATTACGGATCCCGAGCCCGGACCCGATGGGCGACCCGAGCGGCATGATCGCCGCGCACCCGACATCCTCCAGCTTCCGCGCGAGGACGGGATCGTCGTTTGTGTACGGCAGCACGGTGAACCCGTCGTCGACCAGCGTCTCGGCGGCGTCCAGCAACTCGATCGGATCGGGCAGCAGCGTGCGCTCGTCGGCGATGACTTCAAGTTTGACCAGATCCGTGCCAAGGGCCTCGCGTGCGAGCCGCGCCGTGAGCACGGCCTCGCCCGCGGTGAAGCAGCCGGCCGTGTTGGGCAGCACCCGGATGCCCAGCTTGTCGAGCACGGACAGCACCGAGCCGTGCACGGAGGCGTTCACCCGGCGCATGGCGACCGTCGTCAGCTCCGTACCGGAGGCGGCGAGGGCACGCTCCAGGACATCGAGGCTGGGCGCGCCGCCCGTGCCCATGATCAGGCGGGACGAGTAGGTCGTACCGCCGAGGACGAAGGGATCGTCTGCCATGGGTCAGCCTCCTTGGACGGCGGTGAGGACCTCGACCCGGTCCCCCTCGGAGAGGACGGTCGACGGCCACTGCGCGCGCGGGACGACGGTTTCGTTGAGCGCGGCGGCAACCCCGGAGGGAGACGCGGTGAGCGTCGAAACGAGCGCGTCGAGGGCGGTGCCCGGAGCAACCTGCCGCCGTTCCCCGTTGACGAAGACGGTCATGACGTGGGTCGTGTCCATCGCGCTCATGCGGGCTGCTCCGTGAGTTCCCTGAGGTTCCCGAGTCCCTGTGACCCGCTGCCCTGGAACCGCAGCGGCGTGAAGTCGCGGGCCTCCTCCGGGAGTTCCCCGGTGGTCAGCACCTGCGCCATGACGTCGCCGGTGACCGGGGTGAGGAGCACGCCGTTGCGGTAGTGGCCGGTCGCCAGGAGGAGGCCGTCGAGGGCGGTGGGCCCCAGGAGCGGCGCGTTGTCGGGGGAGCCGGGGCGCAGTCCCGCGCGGGTCTCGGTGAGCGGGAGTTCGGTGATCCCGGGGACGAGTTCATGGGCGTCGCGCAGCAGCTCGTACACCCCGCCCGCGGTGACCGTCGTGTCCCAGCCGAGTTCCTCGCTGGTCGCGCCGACGACGAGTTCGCCGTTCTCGCGCGGCACCAGGTAGACGTGGCTGCCGCGGACCAGCGCGCGCACTGTGCGGCTCAGGAAGGGCGCGTACCGCTTCGGCACGGTCAGCCGCAGCACCTGCCCCTTCACCGGCCGTACCGGTGGCAGCACCTCGTCCGGCACGCCCGCGAGCCGTCCGCTGAGGCTGCCCGCGGCGAGGACGACCTGCCCGGCGGCCAGCAGAGTGCCGTCCGCGGTGCGCACCCCGGCCGCCCGCTCCCGGGCCACAGAGAGCTCCTCGGCCCAGGCCCGGCGGAAGGAGACCCCGGCGCGCTCGCAGGCCGTCACGAGGGCCCTGGCGAGCCGCCTCGGGTCGATCTGGTGGTCGCCGTCGACCCGCAGCCCGCCCCGCACGCCCGGCGCCAGCATCGGCTCCAGACGGCGGCAGTCACGACCGTTCAGCCACTCCGACGCGAGGCCCGACCGGCGCTGCAGGGCGTGCAGTTCACGCAGATGGGCGCGGTCGTCGGCGTCCCGCGCCACCGCGAGCGTGCCGGACCGGCGGTAGCCGAGGTCCAGGCCCGTCGCCTCGGTCAGCTCGGCCGCGAAGTCCGGGTAGCGGCGCGCGGACTCCAGGTTGAGCCCCAGCAGCGTCTGCTCGCCGTAGTGCAGCTCGGTGACCGCGGCGAGCATCCCGGCGGCCACCCGCGCGGCCCCGCCACCGGGCTCGGGATCCACCACGGCCGTGGTGAACCCGCGCTGCGCGGCCCGCCATGCCGTGACGAGCCCGATGATCCCGCCCCCCACGACGAGGACGTCCGACGTGCCTGATGTGTGCGTACGCGACATGGGCGTCCAGCCCCTCCCTTCGCCGGCATGACCCGGATCAGGTTCGTACGGTCGGAGGCCGCCAGCCTCCCTCTCAGCCCGGTGCGTCCGGGCTCCCGCGAGTGCTCTACGGTGGCCCACCCTAGCCTCTGCCGTTTGCCTCAGTAAGGGAGCCTCCGCCCATGGTCCGCTCGCTCGACGGTCTCGTCCTCGCCCCCGTCGCGGACCAGGCTCCAGGTCAGGTCGGCACCCGCACCCGGTTCGCGTACCACGAGAAGGACGGCGAGATCTGGGCCGAGTACGCGGGCGGCGACGTCGTACGCGGTCATCTGGTCGGTACGCGCGCGGGGGACCGGCTGGACTTCCGGTACGTGCAGCTGAAGACGGACGGGACCACCTCTTCCGGGCACTGTGTGTCTCTCGTCGTCGAACTGCCCGACGGGCGGGTCCGCCTGGAGGAGACCTGGGAGTGGGAGTCGCAGCCGGGCAGCGGGACGAGTGTGGTGGAGCAGGTCGACGAGGCCGGTGAGGGTGTGCAGGAGTTCACGTGGCACGACCACTGACTGACCATTCGTCAGTGTCTATGGTGATCAGGTGAGCGAGCAGACGCAGGCACCGGGACGGACCGCACGGCGGGTCGTCGTCGTGGGCGCGGGTATGGCCGGGGTGCAGACCGCGGTCGCCCTGCGGGAGCAGGGCTTCGCCGGCGACGTGACGCTGATCGGCGCCGAGCCGCACCAGCCGTACGACCGGCCGCCGCTGTCCAAGGCCGTGCTGCTCGGCAAGGCCGAGGGCTCCGCCTTCGACGTCGACTTCGAAGCGCTCGGCATCGAACTGCGACTGGGCCGCGAGGTGCTGGGCGTACGCCCCGGCGACCACGAACTCGACACGGCCGCCGGACCCGTCCCGTACGACCTCCTGGTCCTCGCCACCGGTGCGGAACCGATCCGGCTGCCGGGTACGGAGGGCGTGCCCGGCGTGCATCTGCTGCGCACACTGGACGACGCCGAGCGGCTGCGGCCCGTACTGGCCCGGCAGCACGACATCGTCGTCGTGGGCGCGGGCTGGATCGGCGCGGAGTTCGCGACCGCCGCGCGGGAGGCGGGCTGCGCGGTCACCGTCGTCGAGGCGGCCGACCGCCCGCTCGCGGGGGCGCTGCCCGCGGAGGTGGCCGCGCCGATGACCGCCTGGTACGCGGCCGGCGGGACCACACTGCGTACGCACGCGCGCGTGGAGCGCGTCGAGTCCGGATCGGTGGTCCTGGACGACGGCTCCCGGATCCCGGCCGGAGCGGTGGTCGTCGGCGTCGGCGCCCGCCCGGCCACGGCCTGGCTGAAGGGCTCCGGAATCGAGCTCGGCGCCTATGGCGAGGTGGTGGCCGACGACCACCTGCGTACCTCCGCACCGGACATCTACGCCGTCGGCGACTGCGTCTCCTTCCCGTCGGGCCGCTACGGCGAACGCCTCCTGGTCCACCACTGGGACAACGCCCTCCAGGGCCCCCGCACGGTCGCCGCGAACATCGTCGGCGAGACCCCCGAGCCGTACGACCCCGTCCCGTACTTCTGGTCGGAGCAGTTCGGCCGCTTCGTCCAGTACGCCGGCCACCACGCCTCCGCCGACACCCTGATCTGGCGCGGCGACCCCGCGGGCGCCGCCTGGACGGTCTGCTGGCTCCGCGAGACCCGCCTGATCGCCCTCCTGGCCGTAGGCCGCCCGAGAGACCTGGCCCAGGGCCGCCGCCTGATCGAAGCGGGCACCCGAATGAACCCGGAACTCCTCGCGGACCCGGCGAGACCCCTGAAGACAGCCGCGGCGTGACCGCCCCGGCCGAGACCCGCTGTCGGTCCCGCCGGGACCCCTGTCCGCCCCGCCGGAGGCGTCTCGGCTACCCACTGTCAGTCCCAGATGGCAGTCTTGGTGACGTGACCGAGATTGACGCAAAGATCGATGCTCTCGTCCCCGCGTGGCTGACGCTCCCCGACATCGCAGAGATGCTCGACGTCGAGGTGACGCGCGTTCGGCAGCTGGTCAAGGAGGGCCAGCTCATCGCCGTACGCCGTGGTGAGAACCGCGCGCTGCACGTCCCCGCCGCCTTCATCGACGGGGACAAGGTCGTCAAGGGCCTGTCCGGCACCCTGACGCTGCTGAGGGACGACGGCTTCACCGACGAAGAGATGCTGGAGTGGCTTTTCACCCCCGACCCGAGCCTGCCCGGCACCCCGGCCCAGGCCCTGAGCGAGAATCGCGGCACGGAGGTGAAGCGCCGCGCGCAGGCGCTCGCCGTCTGATCCGAAGCGCCTGAGCACCTGAAAACATCAGAACAACCGCCTGTGCGGCGTACGGACCCCGGGCCCGCGGGGGTCGAGGTCCGTACGCCGCACCGCCATCGCACCGCCAACGGGGGATTTCGCATGCCCAACGCCGCCGACCGGCTCGCCGACGCCCGGCTCTACCTCTGCACGGACGCCCGCACCCGCCAGGGCGACTTCCCGGAGTTCCTGGACGCGGTCCTGAGCAACGGCGTGGACATCGTGCAGCTGCGTGACAAGGGCATGGAGGCGGCGGAGGAGCTGGCGCACCTGGAGGTGTTCGCCGACAAGTGCCGCGAGCACGGCAAGCTCCTCGCGGTGAACGACCGGGCCGACGTGGCGCACGCCTCCCGCGCCGCGCACCCGTCCGGCGCCGCCGTCCTGCACCTCGGCCAGGGAGACCTCCCGGTCCCCGCCGCCCGCGCGATCCTCGGCGACGACGTCCTCATCGGCCGCTCCACGCACTCCGAGGAGGAGGCCGCGGCCGCCGCCGTCCAGGAAGGCGTGGACTACTTCTGCACGGGCCCCTGCTGGCCCACCCCCACCAAGCCCGGCCGTCCCGCCCCCGGCCTGGACCTCGTGCGTTACACCGCTGCCCTGGCCACCGACCGCCCCTGGTTCGCCATCGGCGGCATCGACCTCGGCAACCTCGACGAGGTCGTCGAGGCGGGCGCCCGCCGTGCCGTCGTCGTCCGCGCGATCACGGAGGCCGACGACCCGGGAGCCGCGGCCGCCGAGTTCGCCAAGCGCCTCCGCGCCCTCCAGCAGTGTCCAAGGGGTGGACAAGAGGTCGGCGAAACGGACAAAAGGTCCTGCTCTGGTTGGGGGACCGGTCCGACCTGACTAACCTGCCGGTATGGCCCTAGGAACCGCCTCCACCAGGACTGATCGCGCACGCACTGTGCGCGACATGCTCGCCACGGGCAAGACCACGTACTCCTTCGAGTTCTGGGCGCCCAAGACCGAGAAGGGCGAGCGGAACCTGTGGAACGCCCTCCGCAGGGTCGAGGCGGTGGCACCCAGCTTCGTCTCCGTGACTTACGGAGCGGGCGGCTCCACCCGGGCCGGCACGGTCAAGGCGACCGAGCAGATCGCCGCCGACACCACACTCACCCCGGTCGCCCACCTCACCGCGGTCAACCACTCCATCGCCGAGCTGCGCAACATCATCGGCCAGTACGCCGACGCCGGTATCCGCAACATGCTCGCGGTCCGCGGCGACCCGCCCGGCGACCCCATGGGCGAGTGGGTCCCGCATCCGCAGGGCCTGACGTACGCCGCCGAACTCGTCCAACTCATCAAGGAGTCCGGCGACTTCTGCGTCGGCGTCGCGGCCTTCCCGGAGATGCACCCGCGCTCCCCGGACTGGGACAGCGACGTGGCGCGCTTCGTCGACAAGTGCCGGGCCGGCGCCGACTACGCGATCACGCAGATGTTCTTCCACTCGGACTCGTATCTGCGTCTGAGGGACGCGGTCGCGAACGCCGGCTGTGAAACCCCTGTCATTCCCGAGGTCATGCCGGTCACCAGCGTGAAGATGCTGGAACGGTTGCCCCAACTCAGCAACGCCGCCATCCCGGACGCCCTGAAAGAGCGGATCGTCACAGCCAAAGACAATCCGGCCGCTGTACGCTCCATTGGTATCGAGTTCGCTACGGAGTTCTGCGCGAGGCTGCTGGACGAGGGAGTCCCCGGACTTCACTTCATCACTCTGAACAACTCCACAGCGACACTGGAAATTTACGAGAACCTGGGCCTGCACCACCCACCGAGGGCCTAGACCGGTCGCACTTGCGTACGACACACTGCGTAGCGGCCACAGGGAGAGGGGCGTACATGGGCTGGACGGTCCTCTACATCGCGTTCGGCGTCGTCGCGTTGTGGCTGCTGGGCGAGGTGTTGCTGCAGTACAAGGCGCGGCTGCGCTGGCGGCTGCTCGCCTTCGTCGGTTTCCTCGGTGTCGTCCTCGGCGTGCTCATCCCCTCGGTGTGGGTCATCGCGCTGGGCGCGGCCGGGTTCGCGGCCGGACAGACCTTTGTGACGCTCTCGTTCCGCCGTGGCTTCGAGGCGGGTTGGGCGGTCCGCCCGCGGTCCGGTGACGGTGACGGTGACGGCGAGAGCGGCAAGGGTGCCAAGATCGGCAAGAAGCGGCGCCGCGGCGAGCCGGAGTACCAGGAGCCGACCCTGGAGGTCTCCGACCTGCGGACCACCGCCGGCGGAACGTACCGCCAGGGCGGCGAGGCTCCGTTCGAGGACGACCGCGACGACGATGTGTTCGTCCGCCCGCAGTTCAGCCCCTCCGCGGCCGAGAGCACGGCCGTGTACTCCCCGCAGCCCCTGCCCGACGACACCAGCACCTACGGCGTCTACGGCGACGACAACGCCTGTGCGGGCGCCCCACAGCCACAGCAGTCCGAGCAGTCCCAGGACGAGGCCTTCGCCTACTACGGCTACGACCAGCAGAGTTACGGCTACGACGCCGCCCAGCAGCAGTACTCCGCCTACTCCGACCCGTACAACGGTACGCAGACCTACGACGCCACCTCCTCCTCCTACGACGACCCGTCCTACGGCCAGCAGTCGTACGGTCAACAGGGCTACGGCCAGGACCAGTACGGCAACGGCGGCTACGGCGACACCCCGCCCGGCGGTGTCTGGGTCCCGCAACAGCGCAACACCGACGACTCGTTCGACGCGTTCGGTAATCGGCTCCCGCCGGAGCAGCCGTATCCGCAGGAGCAGAACGGCAACGGCGGGAACGGGTACGACGAGCAGCAGTACCGTTTCTGAGAAGTCCGCTTCACTGCGAGCCGCGGAACTCCGGCCCCTCCACGATCAGTCCGGCCACCAGCGCGCCCGACATCCCGGCGTGCGGAAGGCCACCACCGGGGTGGGACCAGCCGCCGACCGTGAACAGACCGGATATTCCGGTGCTGTTGGACGGGTGCAGCCAGCCGCCGTCGCCCGCGGCGAGCGCCGGGGCGGGGATCGCGCCGCCCTCCGAGCCGGTCGTCCTCGCGATGTCGGCCGGGGTACGGACCTCGTGCCAGAGGAGGCGGTCGCGAAGGCCCGGTACGGCGCGCTCGGCGGTGGTGATCAGCTGCTCCGCGTGCCGGCCTAGGGCTTCGGGCTCCGCCCGGTCCGGCCCGGCCGGCACTGTCGAGGTGAGGACGATCGCCTCGTGGTCGGCGTCCGGCACCAGCGCCGGATCGTCGGGGCGCAGCACCGTGACCGTCGGATGCGCGCTCATCCCGGAGACGCCACCGAACAGCAGGTCCAGCTCGCTCTCACGCTCCTCCGTGTGCACCACGGTCCGGTGCGCCGTCCCCTCCGGGCGGCCACCGCGCAGCGCCAGCAGGACGGTCAGACGGCTCGTCGCCACGCGCCGGGGCGGCACGTCCCCGTCGCTCCGCACGGCCGACTGCCGTACGACTTGGCCCAGCACCTCGGGCGCGACCCCGGCGACCACGAAGTCCGCCTCGGTCACCGTCCCGTCCGCGAGGTCCACCCCGGCCGCCCGGCCGTCCTTCTCGACGATCCCCGTCACCTCGGCGTCGAAGACGAACTCGACCTTCCGGGCCAGGCACCGCTCGTGCAGCGCCCGCGCCAACTCCCGTATCCCGCCCCGGACATACCAGGTCCCGAAAGCGTGCTCCATGTACGGCAGCACCGCCGCGCTCGCCGGGGTGGCGCGGGGATCCAGGCCGTACGCGAGGGCGTGGCTCTCCAGCAGGGCCGTCAGCCGGGGGTCGCGCAGCTCCCACTCGCCGACCTCGGCCAGGGTGCGGGCACGCCGAGTGCGCAGGAGCCTCTTGTGGGGCACCGCGGGGTACGGTTCGCGCTCGCCGAGCATCCGCCAGTCGGGCCACAGCGGCTCTTCCAGGAGGGGCCGCCGGGTGTGGTCCCAGGCCTCGCGGGCCCGCACCAGGAAGTCGCCCCAGCGGTCGCCGGTGCCCGGGCCGAGGGCTGTGTTCAGGGCGGCGACGACGCCCGCACGTGAGGCGTTCGGCAGCAGCAGGTCCGTGCCGTCCGCGAAGACGTGCCGTGCCGCCGGGTCCACCTGGACCAGGTCCACGCACTTCTCCAGCGGCTCCTTGCCGGTCTTGAGGAAGAGGTCGCGGTAGACGGCGGGCAGCGGCAGCAGCCCCGGGCCCGTGTCGAACACGAAGCCGTCGCGCTCGAAGCGGCCCACGGCGCCGCCGTACGTCGCCATGCGCTCGTACACCACCACCCGGTGGCCCGCGACGGCCAGCCGGGCCGCGGCCGCCATTGCGCCCAGCCCGGCGCCGATCACCACGATCTTTGCCATGCCAGGGACTTTATCGGGCGCCGCTGACAATCCCGCCGGGTGCCCTCAGCGCCCGGGCGCGAGTACGTGCGCGGACGCGATCGTCACCAATCGGCAACGGTGCGGTCTGGGCCTGAGTGCGCAGCTCTGAGTACGCGTACCTAGTGAGTGAGATGAGTACGCGCGCGGATGGGCTCCGACCTGCGTGAACGAGAGAGTGGAGGCACGGGAAGGGGCGCGGCTCCGCACCGCCGGCACGGGGCGGCGGAACGGTACCCGCGCTCTTGACCGCTCCTTCCGTCGGCGGCGTCTACGCCTGTGGCGAGTCGGCGGGAGCGAGGCACGGGGAACCCGGGGAGGCCGTACGGACCGACGGGGGACGGACGAGGGACGGACGGGAACAGGGGAAACGGGGGAACGGGGAAAACGAGGGAACGGGGAAAACGGGGGAACGGGAGGCGCCGGTTCGAGGTGGCCGCGGGGGACGCGGCCAGTTCGGACCGGCGCTTTCACATGTGCCCGGCCAGGTGCCCGGGTCGGGCTACCGGTGGCCGCTCACCCGTCCCTGCAGCAGCCGGGACAGCGCCGCGTGGACGTCGTCCAGGGAGCGCTCCGGCTGGAAGGCCTTCCAGTCCAGGGCCGCCACCAGGACCATGCCGACCAGTGCCGACGCCGTCAGCCCGACGTCGATCTCGTCGCTCAACTCGTCCGCCTCGACGCCCGCGCGGAGCACGTCCTCGACGACGGCGACCGCCTCCTGCCGGACCACCATGAGCGTGGACTGCCAGGCCCGGTTGGTGCGCCACAGCTCGGCCACGTACAGCTGGGTGAAGGACGGGTAGCGGTCGATGAAGACGAGCCCGGCCCGGATCATCGCGTCCAGTGCGTCGACCTTGCTGCCGCTCTCCTCGGCGGTCCGCTCGGCCGCCTCCCGAAGGGAGGCGGTGAGAAGACCCACACCGTGCCGCAACAGCTCCTCGAAGAGGACCGACTTGCTCGCGAAGTTGTAGTAGACCGTGCCCTTGGCGACGCCGGCGCGCTCGGCGATCTCGTCCACCGTCGTGGCGGAGAATCCCTGCTCCGCGATCAGAGTGACGGCCGCCTCGTAGAGTTTCTGCCGGGTCGCCTCGCGGCGGCCCCCGCCTGCGCCGCCGGGGGCGTTGCTGCTTTCCATGGCCCTGATTCTCACAGGAACCGCGCGGTGCGCGGTCACAGCGCCAACTCCGGGTGCAGTCGGTCGAGAGTCCACACCTGCTTGCGGCGGGCGGACAGGGCGGTCAGGGCGAGGGCGCCGACGGTGAAGGCCACCAGCACCGCGCAGGCCTGCCAGACCGGGCCCAGGCCGCCGCCCGTGATGAGCCTGCGCAGGGCGTCCACGACGTGGCTCATCGGCAGGAAGGGGTGGAGCGCGTTGAAGAAGTCCGGGCTGGTCTGCACGGGGTACGTGCCGCCCGCGGACGTCAACTGGAGCATCAGGAAAGCGAGGACGAGGATCCGGCCCGCCGCCCCGAAGCGCGCGTTGAGCCACTGCACGATCGCCGCGAAGCACGCCGTCACCAGGAACAGGAAGCCCACCGTCCCGGCCGCCCGCGCCATCTCCAGGCCGACCGCCCAGTGCAGCACCGCCATCAGCGCGACCGTCTGCAGCACTCCCAGCGTGGCCACGGGCAGCCAGCCCGCCAGCGCGATCCGCCATGCCGCGGCGCCCGCCGCGAGGGCGCGCCGGTTGAGCGGCTGGATCAGCATGTACGCCACCATCGCGCCCACCCACAGGGACAGCGGGATGAAGTAAGGGGCGAACCCGGTGCCGTAGTTGGGCGCCTTGTGCAGGTCCCTGGTGGCCAACTGCACCGGATCGGCCATCACTTCGGTGCGCCGGTCGCGGTCCTGCTTGTCGTAGTCCGGGATCTGCTCGGCCCCGTCGTGCAGGCCGCCCGCGAGCTTGCCCGAGCCGTCGGCCAGCTTGTACATGCCGCCCTTGAGGTCGTTCGCGCCCGTCTTCAGGTCGCCGACGCCCGTGTCGAGGTTCTCCGCGCCGGTCTTGGCGGTGCCGAGGCCGGTGTGCAGTGTCTTGGCTCCCTTGGCGACCTTCTTGGCGCCCTTGTCGAGCGCGTTCACCTTGGTGACCGCGTTGTCGAGGTCCTCGGAGAGGGCGGGGGCCGCCTCGGCGAGGGCGCGGGCCTGCTTCTCCAGGGTCTCCAGGTCCTTGTCGATGGTTTTCATGTCACTGTCGTAGTTCTTCATCACCGTGTTGACGTCCTCGGTGAGGGTGGCCGCCTCCGCCGCCGCGTCCTTCGCCTTCTTCAGGTCCGCACAGGCCGCGTCTGGCAGCGTCGGCTCCTCACAGCGCCGCTCGTAGACGTCGTCCAGGGTGTCGGAGGCGGTACGGGTACCGGTCGCGGCGGCCGGGGCCGTCGTGACGAAGGTGTCGAGGTGGCTCCGGATCGTCGCCGCCGAGTCGGCCACCAGGGTCGCGGTGTCGGCGATCGTGTCGCCGTTCTCCTTGAGGAACGGCCGCGCCTGGTTGGCCACTTGGCCGACCTTCTCGGCGAGCTTCTGGGTGCCGTCCGCGACCTGCTGGGACCCTTCCTCCAGATCGCCCGCGCCCTCGTCCAGGTCCTTCAGCCCCCCGGACAGCTTCCCACTGCCCTCCTTGGCGGTCTTCAGCCCGTCCGCGAGATCCTTGGAGCCCTTCTCCGCCTTGTCGATACCGCCCTTGAGGTCATCGGCGCCGTCCGCCGCCTTCTCGGTCTCCTCATGGAGGTCCGAGAACGAGATGAAGATCCGGTCGAGGAACGACCGCGACGCCTTCGTCGACGCCGCCGTACGCACCTCGGAGAACACGGTCCGTGAGATCTGCCCGACGATGTAGTTGTTCGCGTCGTTCGTACGCACCTGAAGGGCGCCCGTCTCCGGCGATTCCCCGGAGCTGGACGCGACCCTCTCGCTGAAGTCCGACGGCATGGTCAGTGACAGGTAGTACGTGCCGTCCTCCACGCCCCTGCGGGCCTCGGCGGCGCTCACCCGGTGCCACGCGAAGGTGTCGCTGTCGCGCAGCCCCTCGGCGATGTCGTCCCCGGCCGTGAGCTTCTGCTTGCCGACCGACGCCCCCTTGTCGTCGTTCACCAAGGCCACCGGGATGCGGTCGAGACGGCCGTACGGGTCCCAGAAGGACCACAGGTACAGGGCGCCGTACAGCAGGGGCAGCAGCAGGAGCGAGACCAGGGCCGCGCGCGGCAGCTTCCCCCGGCCGAACCGCCTGAGCTCAAGCGCGGCCAGTCGCGGCGAGCGCATCGGCCTTCTCCTTGTCGTCGTTGTCGTGGTCGTCGTCACGGGCCGGCTCGAGGGAGGGGGCTTCGCTTACGTCCTCACGCGCGCGCGGCGCCCTCTCCGGGGCCGTCGACACCACGACCGCCCCCTCCGGAGCCTTGCTGCACACCGCCACGACAGTGATCCCGGACTCGGTGAGAGACCTCAACAGGGCCCACATCTCGGCCCGTTCGTCGTCGGAGAGCTTCAGGTCGGTGTCGTCCACGCCGAGCAGCCGGGGCCGGCCCATGAGGGCCAGGGCGAGGGACAGCCGCAGGGCCTCCAGCCGGTCCAGGTCGCGTACGGCGGTCCGGGAGCCCTTGGGCAGTGACTCGGGGTCGAGCCCGGCGGCGGTCAGCGCGGTGTCGATGCTGAGTCGCGACTCGGCGGCGCGCCCGGTGTGGGGCCGCAGCAGCCCGCGCAGAGAGCCGTCGAACCGCCGCTGCAGCAGTGCCCGTTCGCGGACGTGCTCCCCGACGGTCAGGGCGGGGTCGAGGTCGGTGACGCCGGGGACATGGGCGAGGGCGCTGATCCGGCGGACCGCCGCCATCCGCTTCGGCAGCCGGAGGGAACCGACCATGGCATGGCCCTCGCCGGGCTTCATACGGCCGGTGAGCGCGAGCAGCAGACAGGTCCGCCCCGACCCGGACGGCCCCTCGACGGCGACGATCGAGCCGGGCTCCGCGTCGAACCCCACGCCCCGGAACGCCCAGCCGCGCGGGCCCTTGAGCCCGAAGTCCTCCGCGACGACGGCGACACCCTGGTCCATGTCCCCGGACCCCATCCCTTTTGAACTGACTGGTCAGTGCAAAACCTAGCCCGAACCTCTGATCGAAGCAAAAGGGCAGGTCAGAACGGATTGTCAGTGGCATACCTCACGATGGGCACATACGGCACCTCGTATGAGGGTGTGCCGTCACGAAGACGACAGGAGGTTCGTCATGGCCACCTACCACGCAGCAGCCGCCAACCGGCGCCGCGCCACCGGCCCTGCCCCCTCACTGACCGGCCCGGCGAGCGACGTGCACCCCGTGCTGCGCCGGGCGACCGCCCCGCCCGCGGCCCTCGACCTGCTCGCCCAGGCCCGCGCCGGACTCGACGAGGCGTCCGCGCACCAGGCCCCGAACGAGCGCTACGCCACGGCCCATCTCGCCGCCCTGCGCACCGCCGCCGCGGTGCTCGCCGCCCGGGGCCGCCCGGAACCCACCCCGAAGCGCCGGGCCAAGATACGGAGCGCTTGGGAAGTGCTCCCCGAGATCGCGCCCGAACTCGCCGAGTGGAGCGCGATGTTCGCCTCCGGCGCCGCCCGCCGGGCTCGTGCCGAGGCGGGCATACAGGGCGCGGCGAGCGCGCGCGACGCCGACGACCTCATACGTGACGTGGCGATGTTCCTGCGCCTCGTCGAGCGGATGCTGGTGCTCCAGCCGGTGCTGCCCCAGCCCCGGCAGGACGGCGGCCAAGGAGTCCCGGACGCGGGCTGACCGACCGCCCCGGCGCCGCCCATTAGGGTTGGGGGCACCCGCAACCTCCGCCATGGCCGCCCGGCCGCCGGCGGAGGCGCACACCCACCGCTCCGCCGCACACCAGGCGGTGCCGCGCCGAGGAGTCAACTGCCGTGTCGGACCCGATGCGACCCCGAGCCTCTCTCCGTACCGCCGTGGTCTGGGAGGTCCTTCAGGACGCCCTCGACCGCAGGGTGAAGGCCACGGGGCGTGAGTCGCTCGACGTACTGGACACCGGCGGCGGCAGCGGCAAGTTCGCGGTGCCCGTGGCCCGCCTCGGCCACCGCGTCACCGTCGTCGACCCCAGCCCCAACGCGCTGTTCGCGCTGGAGCGCCGGGCCGCCGAGGCCGGCGTCGCCGACCGCGTGCGGGGCGTCCAGGGCGACGCGCACGGCCTCTTCGACGTGGTCGAGCGCGGCGGGTACGACGCCGTGCTGTGCCACGGCGTCCTGGAGTACGTGGACGACCCCGCCGAGGGCATCGGCAACGCGGTTGCCGCGCTGCGCCCCGAGGGTGTGCTCAGCCTGCTCGCCGCCGGCCTGGGCGGGGCGGTGCTCGCGCGGGCCCTCGCCGGGCACTTCAAGGAGGCAAAGCAGGCGCTCGACGACCCGAACGGACGCTGGGGCGAGGGTGATCCGGTACCCCGCCGTTTCACCGCCGAGCAGCTCACCGCGCTCGTCGAGGGCGCGGGTCTGGCCGTCGCCGCCGTGCACGGCGTGCGGGTCTTCGCCGATCTGGTCCCCGGGGTCCTCGTCGACACCGAGCCCGGGGCCCTGGACGCCCTGCTCACGCTGGAGGCCGCGGCCGCCGAACTGCCCGCGTTCCACTCCGTGGCCACGCAGCTTCATGTGCTGGGTGAGACCCGGGGGGCCGACGAGGTCTGAGCCGTCTCCTGCGGCGAGCCCGCTGATCAGCGGCTCGGCGGCGGATGGAGTACGCCACAGGCCCCCCGATCGGGCGCTCGGAGCCGTATGATCGAGGGAGACCGTCCGGCATGACGGGCCGTCCGCTGGGGAATTCACCCCTCAGCGAGTCGGGGTGCCATGGCGGGTTCCGGTTGGCGAATTGGCGTAGAGGGGCGGGTTTCAAGGGGGCGATTCCCTGCCTATCCTGAAGAGGACCCCCCGGGTCGCCCCGGCGACCGCACGATGAGGAGGACTCCGTGCCGCTCTCAGAGCACGAGCAGCGCATGCTCGAGCAGATGGAGCGAGCGCTGTACGCCGAAGATCCCAAGTTCGCGTCAGCGCTTGAGGGAAGCGGGCTGCGTACGTACACCCGGCGGCGGGTCTACCAGGCGGTCGCGGGCTTTCTTGTGGGTATCGCGCTCCTCATGGCCGGAATGGTCGCACAGCAGATCTGGGTCAGCGTGGTGGGATTCCTCGTCATGCTGGGCTGCGCGGTGCTCGCCGTCACCGGTTGGCGCAAGGCCCCCAAGCCGGGTGAGCAGCCCACGACCGGCGCCGCAGGCGCCGCTGGGGAGCGTCGTCAGACACGACAGCGCCGCTCCATGATGGACAGGATCGAACAGCGCTGGCAGCGCCGCCGCGACGAACAGGGCGGCCACTGAGCCCTCACGCTCACCGGCCCGAAGACGAACGTAAGGGGGGCCACCCCAAGGGGCGGCCCCCCTTCACGCACGCCCAGAACCCAATGGGCAGGCGCAGGAGGCCGGGCAACTCCAGGAACCCACGACTGAGCGGGGACACCGCCCAGCCGCTGGGCTGCCGGGCTGCCGGGCTGCCGAGAGGCCGAGCCGCTCAGTCGCTGGCCCGTCGAGCCACCGCCCCGCTTAGCAGGCGGGCCGCACAGCGCCCGTCCGCCGGGCTGCCCCGGGCCACCGAGCCATCGGCCCAACGGGCCGCAGAACCCCCGACTGCCGAGTTGTCGGCCTCCCGGCCGTTGTGCTCTCGCCCCGCCCCACCTGTGGCCCCAGCACGGCGTGTGAGACCCGCCCCTGTATGCGTCTGCCCCCGCCGGGCGAACCCGACAGGGGCAGACTCACACACGCAGCCTCAGTTGTTCTGGCTCGTCGACGGACGGCGTAGGCGCGGGCGCAGGGACGCGAGGCGGGTGAGTAGTTCGTCTCTGGTTTCCGCCCAGCGGGCCGACGCGGCCCAGGCCACTCGGATGGTTGAACGGGGCAGCAGCAGTGCTCGGAGCTTCGTCCAGCGGCCGACGTGGGCGCGTAGGCCGGTTCCGACCTGGTGGGCGTCGCGGGCGAGCCCTGCCGGGATCTGTGGCTGGGGTGCGAAGAGGACCTGCTCCACCGCCGTCGCCACCCGGTGCACCGCGTCCGCGGCCGCTGGTTCGAGCTGCCCGAGCCGCACGATCCGCGCGGCGGCCTTGCGGGGTGTCTGGGACTCGTCCGGCGGGATCCCGTAGTCCCACGCCGTGTCGGTCACCTCCCGCCAGGCGGCCAGCGCATGGGCCGCCGCGGCCTCCGTACGGGCGTAGGCCGTGGCTCTGCCCGGTGGCCGGGAGCCGCCGGGACCGTCCCCCTCGTAGGCCACCGCCGACAAGTCGGCCTGTCCACGGGCCGCCGCCACCGCACCCTCGTGCGCGCCGAGCCGCACGGACCGCACCCGCAGCCGCCACAGCATCGGCAGCAACGGGATCGCCAGCACCGCGAGCGTGCCCGGGAGCACCAGCAGGGTCCAGGGAGAGAAGAACAGCAGACCCCAGAAGGAGCTCTCGTCGTCGTCGGAGTCCGTCGAGACCGCCGCGGACGGGGTCCCGCAACCGCCTTCCAGCCTCCGCTGCTGAGCCGTGCAGCTCTCGCTCGCGGACGGCTCGGCGGACGGCTCCGCGGACGCCGACGCGGAGGGCCGGGGCACGTCCGGTAGGCCACTGGTGCCGGACGACTCGGGCTGGGTGTACTCGGGAGTCGTGCCCCGGTTCGGGGTCGGCTCGAAGCGGGTCCAGCCCACACCCTCGAAGTACAGCTCGGGCCAGGCGTGCGCGTCCCGCAGCCCCACCGACATCGAACCGTTCGACTGCGGGGTACCGGGGGTGAAGCCCACCGCCACCCGGGCCGGTATGCCCAGGGTGCGGGCCATCGCCGCCATCGCGAACGAGAAGTGGACGCAGAAGCCTTCCTTCTGCTCCAGGAACCGCGCTATCGCCCGCGAACCGCTGCCGACCTGGACCTCGGTGTCATACGTGAACTCGCCGCTGAACGCGAACCAGTCCTGGATCTTCACCGCCCGCTCGTAGTCGTTGGCCGAGCCCTCGGTGACCTCGAGCGCGGTCCGCGCCACCTCCGCCGGAAGCGACGCGGGCACCTTGGTGTACTCCCGCCGCAGGGCCGGCGGCGGCTCCGGCGCCGAGGAGAGCTGCTTCGCGGTGGGCTGCACGATCAGGCTCTGGACCTTGTACTGCACACCCTTGGTGTCCTGCTTGTGGTCACCGACGAGCGTGCGGCCCACCGGCTCGTACCGCCAGTCGCCGTCGATGTCCACGCCGGTCACCGGATACGGCATCGGCAACCAGTCCTGCTCGTAGTCCTTCGCCGCGGCGACCTGGGTCTGGATCACGGTCCGCTTGACCTCGGGCCCGAGGCCGGTCGGCGTGCCGAAGTCGTCCGGAACCCTGGTGATGGACCGCTCGGTGGGCTTCCAGGAGGTGCCGTCGAAGTCGTCCAGGGAGACGATCCGCAGATACATCTCCTGCACGTTGTCGGTGTTGGTGCGGTAGGCCAGGACCTCACGGTCCTCGTCCACGTTCAGGCTGTCGCGCAGCGACACCAGGGGGTTCACCGCGGAGATCGTGCCGCCGCCACCGGAACCCGAGCCGAGGCCGGCGCCCGCGCCGTCCAGCAGTCCGCCGTCGAGGGCGGGCAGTCCGAGCGGTACCACCAGAGCGATGCCCAGCGCGACCACGCCTATCCGCCGACCGGTGCGGACCGGAGCCACGGCGCCGCCCGGCGACTCCGGCCCCGGGCCCCGGGAGGCGCTGCCGAAGACACGGCCCCACTGCGAGAGCCGGTCGCGGCTCTCGGCCAGCAGCAGCATCAGATAGCCCGCGGAGGCGATCAGGAAGAACAGCCACGCGGCGCCGTCGGACAGTCCCGCGGCGACCGAGTACAGCGCGAGCAGCGGCAGACCCGCCGGAGCCGCGCTGCGGAACGTCACCGCGAGCGCGTCGACCATCAGCCCGATGATCAGGACACCGCCGATCACCATCAGATGGATGCCGTCGCTCAGCGGCGCCGGGATCGCATACCGCCCGATGTCCTCGGCGCCGGTCTGCAGCAGCGTCCCGAAGTACTGGAACGCCTCCGGGCCGGGGACGATCCCGGCCACCGCCTGCTGACGGGCGAAGACCAGCGTCAGCATCATCAGCGTGACCAGGGCCTGTGCCGCGATCGTCAGCGGCCGGGCCAGCGGGACCCGCCGGGTGAGCGCGCCCACCCCGGTCTGCACGCCCAGCATGAGGGCGGCCTGGAAGATCCAGGTCGCCGGTTCCACCAGCGGCAGCAGCGCGCACGCCGCCATGATCGTGGCGGCCCAGGCGCACAGCGCCAGCCTCGCCCGACCGCTCATGACCGTCCCTCCATACCGCTCCCGGTCGCCACGCCGGTACGCTGCCGGTCCGCCTGGCGCCACAGGTCCGTCAACGAGGCGCCGCGCGGCACGATCATCGCCGTCCAGCCCGCCTCGTGCAGCAGGCGCAGCGTCTCCTCGCCGGCGCTCCCGGCGCCGGGGCCCGCCACGTCGCCCGGTTCACGCGTCCAGATCTCGCTGTCCAGCAGGAAGGCGACCGCGCCGCCGCTGCGCTGACGCATCTTGCCGATCACCGTCGCCTGCTCCTCGTCGAGGTCGCCGAGGAAGGCGACCAGCAGCCCCTCGTTGCCGCCGCGCAGCACGTCGTACGCGGGCGACAGGCCCGTGCCGTCCGAGTGGTCGATCACCGAGAGGGTGTCCATCATCAGCCCGGCCGCGTCGGCGGACTCCTGGCTGGCGCCCGCGAACCCGTCGGCCCCGTCGCCGGGCACCGAACTGCCCGTGTCCGTCAACAGCCGTACGGAGAAGCCGCGTTCGAGCATGTGGACCAGCATGGACGCCGCGCCGGAGACGGCCCACTCGAAGGCCGAGTCCGGACCCGCGCCCAGGTACGCCTCCGCGCGGGTGTCCAGCAGGACGGTGCAGCGGGAGCGCTGCGGCTGTTCCTCGCGGCGCACCATCAGCTCGCCGTAGCGCGCGGTCGAACGCCAGTGCACACGGCGCAGGTCGTCGCCGTGCCGGTACCCGCGCGGGATCATGTCGTCCTCGCCGGCCAGCGCCAGCGAGCGCTGCCGCCCGTCGCCGTACCCCTTCGCCTCACCGCTCAGCCGCACCGGCGGCAGCGGTTCCACGCGCGGGATGACCGTGAGGGTGTCGTACGTGGAGAAGGACCGGGTCAGCTCGCACATGCCGAACGGGTCGGTCAGACGCAGCTGGAGCGGGCCCAGTGGATAGCGGCCGCGCAGGTCGGACCGTACGCGGTACGACACCTCGCGGCGGCCGCCCGCCTCCACCCGGTCCAGGACGAACCGGGGGCGCGGACCGAGCACGTACGGCACCCGGTCCTGGAGCATCAGCAGCCCGGTGGGCAGCCGCGAGACATTGTCCATCCGCAGGTGGACGCGGGCCTCGCTGCCGGCGGGGACACGCGCGGGGGAGAGGCGCCGGCTGCCCGCGACCCGGTAGCGGGTGCGGTACAGCACGGTCGCACAGACCAGCGGGAGTACGGCGAGCAGCAGGCCGACCCGGAGCAGATCGCTCTGCCCGAGGACGTACGCGCATATGGCGGCCGCTATGCCGGCGGCCAGGAAGGAGCGCCCGCGGGTGGTGAGACCGGCGAGGGCCGTGCGCAGCCCGCCCTTGTCCTGCTCCGGGGCGGCCGCGGGCCCCGGGGTGGTCATCCAAGCCTCCGCGGCGGCTGCTGCGGATACGCGGGCGCGGCGTGGCCCATGCCCGCGTAGCCGCTCTGCGGGGGCGCCTGCTGCGGCACGGGCGTGCGCTGCAGGATCTCCTGGACGACCTGCTCCGGTGTCCTGCGGTTCAGCTGGGCCTGCGCGGTGGGCAGCAGCCGGTGGGCGAGGATGGCCACCGCAAGCGACTGGACGTCGTCCGGCAGCGCGTACTCCCGGCCGCTGAGAGCGGCGGTCGCCCTCGCCGCACGCAGCAGATGCAGCGTGGCACGCGGCGAGGCGCCGAGTCTGAGGTCGGGGTGGTTGCGGGTGGCGCCGACCAGGTCCACCGCGTAGCGCCGGACCGATTCCGCGACGTGCACGCCGCGGACGGCCTCGATCAGCTTCACGATGTCGTGCGCGTGCGCCACCGGCTGCATGTCCTCCAGCGGGGAGGCGCCGCCGTGGACGTCGAGCATCTGCAGCTCTGCCTCCGGGCTGGGATAGCCCACGGACACCCGGGCCATGAAGCGGTCGCGCTGGGCCTCCGGCAGCGGATATGTGCCCTCCATCTCGACCGGGTTCTGCGTGGCCACCACCATGAACGGGCTCGGCAGCTCGTACGTCTGCCCGTCGATCGTGACCTGGCGCTCCTCCAGGGACTCCAGAAGCGCGGACTGCGTCTTCGGCGAGGCGCGGTTGATCTCGTCGCCGATCACGATCTGCGAGAAGATCGCGCCCGGCTTGAACTCGAACTCCTTGCGCTGCTGGTCCCAGATGGACACGCCCGTGATGTCCGACGGCAGCAGGTCTGGCGTGAACTGAATGCGTCGCACCGAGCAGTCGATGGACTTGGCCAGCGCTTTGGCCAGCATGGTCTTGCCGACGCCGGGTACGTCTTCGATCAGAAGATGTCCCTCGGCGAGCAGCACTGTCAGCGAAAGCCGTACGACCTCAGGCTTGCCTTCGATCACTCCTTCGACCGAACTGCGGACTCGCTCCACAGTGCTGGTCAGATCAGTGAGGCTCGCTCGATCGTCATAGGTCGTCACCCGGCCCTCCTCGGCCCGTTCTTTCTTTGCCGGGCCGACGCTCTGCGATGCGGACCGGCCCACCCCGAAACACGGACACCACGCGAACAGTGCTGGTTCGACGCGACGCCACTCCCGTCATTCTTGCTGCCGTTACCGTTTCGTGTCACTCGCCTGTGGATAACTGGCCGCGATATGTCAGGGCTTACGGGCCTTTGAGCGCCAGAGTGCCAGGGAATTGACAGGTTTCAGGGGCTGCGGAGGGCCCGCCGGGGGCGGTAGAGGGCCGCCGGGCGGGCCGGTTCGACACCGCTCAGGCCGGGATGATCTCCCGCAGCAGGCCGGTCTTCACATCGAAGACGAAGCCGCGTACGTCGTCGGTGTGGAGCAGGAACGGGTTGGTCCGCACCCGCTGCATGGACTGCCGTACGTCCTGGTCGACGTCCCGGAAGGACTCCACCGCCCACGCCGGGCGCTGGCCGACCTCCAGCTCCAGGTCGGTGCGGAAGTCCTCGGTGAGGGACTCGAGGCCACAGCCGGTGTGGTGGATGAGGACCACGCTGCGGGTGCCGAGCTTGCGCTGGCTGATGGTGAGGGAGCGGATCACGTCGTCGGTGACCACACCGCCCGCGTTGCGGATCGTGTGGCAGTCGCCCAGCGCCAGGCCGAGCGCGTCGTGCAGGTCGAGTCGGGCGTCCATGCAGGCCACGACGGCGACACGGAGAACGGGACGGGCGTCCATCCCGGGGTCGGTGAACGCGGCGGCGTACCGCTCGTTCGCCTCGACGAGACGGTCGGTGACGGTGCCGTCGGATATGGCGCCTTCGGGTCCGGTGGGAGCTGCTGCGGAAGTCGTCATAACGAAGACGGTACTGGTCACGGCCGCCGAGGGCCCTTTGTGAGAGGCGACAAAAAACGCCATTGAGGCTTGTTGTGAGGTAACCCACAGGAGTGGCGGAATTGCACGGGACCAAGCCCGTACGGATGAATTCTTCCCGTTCAGGTGTTCGTTCCGGGAGGTGTCGCGACGCGCAGGCCGGTTGATTGACCGCGAAGGGCCGTGGACTAAAGTGACGCGAGGCGGGAGGCGAGGCCGCCTGCTGGACTGAAATCCCCAGGAGACCCGGTGACAGCCCGGCATCTCCCCGCGTGCGCGGCGCGTACGTGCGGCTCGCGCCGGATCCTTGAGAGGGCCCCTTGAGCAACAGCCGCCACGTCCCCGTCATGCTCCAGCAGTGCCTGGACATGCTGGCCCCGGCCCTCACGGAGCCCGGAGCCGTCGTGGTCGACTGCACGCTCGGCCTCGGCGGCCACAGCGAGGCCCTCCTCACCCGGTTCCCCGAGGCCCGTCTCGTCGCCCTCGACCGCGACACGGAGGCGCTGCGCCTGTCCGGGGAGCGGCTCGCCCCCTTCGGGGAGCGCGCCACCCTCGTGCACGCCGTCTACGACGAACTCCCCGACGTACTCGAGCGCCTGGGCCTCCCGCGCGTCCAGGGCGTCCTGTTCGACCTGGGCGTCTCCTCCATGCAACTCGACGAGGCCGACCGCGGGTTCGCGTACGCCCAGGACGCCCCCCTCGACATGCGCATGGACCAGACGACCGGCATCAGCGCGGCCGAGGTCCTCAACACCTACCCGGCGGGCGAACTCGTCCGGATCCTCAGGGCGTACGGCGAGGAGAAGCAGGCCAAGCGGATCGTGTCCGCGATCGTGCGCGAACGCGAGAAGGAGCCCTTCAGCAACAGCGCGCGGCTCGTCGAACTGATCCGTGACTCCCTGCCGCAGGCGGCCAAGCGCACCGGCGGCAACCCCGCCAAGCGCACCTTCCAGGCGCTGCGCATCGAGGTCAACGGTGAACTCGCCGTCCTGGAGCGGGCGATCCCCGCCGCCGTGAAGGCCCTCGCGGTCGGCGGCCGGATCGCCGTGCTGTCGTACCACTCGCTCGAAGACCGCCTCGTCAAGCAGGTGTTCGCGGCGGGCGCCGCCACCACCGCGCCCCCCGGCCTGCCCGTCGTCCCCGAGCGTTACCAGCCACGGCTCAAGCTCCTCACCCGGGGTGCCGAACTTCCCACCGAGGAAGAGGTCACCGAGAACCGGCGCGCGGCACCGGCACGACTGCGCGGGGCCGAGCGTATCCGGGAGGAGTGGGACAAGGAGTGAGTCCGAAAAGCGAGCTCGCCGGGAGGGCGCGTGAGTAGGAAACCCGAACTGAGGGGCCGGGCCGCCCGTCTCGCGCGGCTCCTGCCCGCCGGCCGCGCCCGCGCCGCCCGCACCCCGTTCGTCCTCCTTGTCGTCCTTCTCCTGGGCGGTGGCCTCATCAGCCTCCTCGTACTGAACTCCGCGCTCAGCGAAGGGTCGTTCAAGCTCGACGACCTCCAGGACGACGTGAAGAGCTACACCGACCAGGAACAGGCCCTCCAGCGGGACGTGGACGCCTACTCCGCCCCCGAGGCCCTCCAGCGCCGCGCCCGCGAGCTGGGCATGCTGCCCGGCGGCGACCCGGCCTTCCTGAACCCCGACGGCAGCGTCAAGGGAGTTCCCGGGCCTGCCACGGCGTCTCCGGCCGCCGCGCGCATGCCCTACGTCCTCGCCCCCGAGGTGCTCTACCCCGGGCCGGCCGAGTACCCGACTCCCACACCTACTCCCACGCTCCCGGAATACCCGACGCCGACGCCTACGCTGCCGGACCCGCAGGCCCTCACCCCCACACCCACCGGCCCGTACGCACAGTCCACCCCGCTCTCGACGAACCCCGGCAGGTGACGGAAGTGGTCGATTCAGGCAGGCAGCCGCCCCGCCGTCGGGTACCCGGACCCGCCAGGCCCGTACGCCCGGGCAACCAGCAGCGCCGCCCGGGCCCCGGCGCCCGCCCCGTCGCGCAGCGCCGCCCGGGCACCCCCCGGCAGCCGCCCCCGCGCACCATCCGCCTGGGCAGCCCCCGCCCCCGGCTGCGCATGGTGAGCCTCGCGCTGACCCTGGTGATGATCGCCTTCGTCGTACGGCTGCTCCAGGTGCAGGCCGTCGACGCGAGCGAGTACGCCGCCAAGGCCGAACAGAACCGGTACGTCGGCCGCGTCCTGACCGCCGAGCGCGGCGGGATCACCGATCGCAACGGCGTCGCCCTGGCGATCAGCACGGACGCCAACGACATCACGGCCGACCCGACGATGTTCACGCGCAAGCAACTGAAGATCGACGACGGGCCCGAGCAGGCGGCCGCGCTCCTCGCGCCGATCCTGGGCGCGGACCAGGAGACGATCACCAAGAAGCTGCGCACCAAGAAGACCCGCTACGTGCTGCTGGCCCGCCGCCAGACCCCTCAGGTCTGGAACCAGATCAGCGACCTGAAGTCCGCGCTCGTCGAGAAGGCCCAGGACGACAAGAGCACGGTCAACGTCCTGGCGGGCGTCTTCCAGGAACCCAGCACCCAGCGCGTGTACCCGGGCGGCGACCTCGCCGCCGGCCTCCTGGGCTGGGTCAACGCCGCGGGCAAGGGCGGCGGCGGCATCGAGCAGCAGCTCAACAAGCAGTTGGCCGGCAAGAACGGCAAGATCCGCTACGCCCAGTCCGGCGGCCGTCTGGTGCCCACTGCGGGCTCCACCGAGACCCCCGCCGTGGCCGGCTCCGACGTCGAGCTGACCATCGACCGCGACATCCAGTGGGCCGCGCAGAACGCCATCACAAAGCAGGTGGAGAAGTCCCAGGCGGACCGCGGCTACGTGATAGTGCAGGACACCAAGACCGGCGAGATCCTAGCCATGGCCAACTCGCCCGGCTTCGACCCCAACGACCTCACCCGGGCGAACCCGGACGCCCTGGGCAACGCGGCCCTCCAGGACGCCTACGAGCCCGGCTCCACCGCCAAGGTCATGTCGATGGCCGCCGTACTGGAGGAGAACGCCGCCACGCCCGACACCCACGTCACTGTGCCCAACCGGCTGCACCGCGGCGACCGGCTCTTCAAGGACGACATCAACCACCCGACCTGGTACCTGACGCTCAACGGCGTGCTCGCCAAGTCCAGCAACATCGGCACCATCCTCGCCACCGGCGAGCTCGGCAGGACGCAGAAGGAGGCCAACCGGGTCCTCCACTCGTACCTGCGCAAGTTCGGCATCGGCGGCTACACGGGACTCGGCTTCCCCGGCGAGACCAAGGGCATCCTCGCCGCGCCCGGCGACTGGTCGACCTCGCAGCAGTACACGATTCCCTTCGGGCAGGGCTTCTCCATCAACGCCATGCAGGCGGCCTCCGTCTTCTCGACGATCGCCAACGGCGGCGTCCGCGTGGAGCCCACGCTCGTACGCGGCACCAAGGGACCGGACGGGCACTTCACCCCCGCCGAGAAGCCCAAGAAGACCCGGGTCGTGAGCGAGAAGACGGCGAAGACCCTCGCCCGGATGCTGGAGTCCGTCGTGGACGACGAAGAGGGCACAGGCAACAAGGCGCGCATCCCCGGCTACCGGGTCGCGGGCAAGACGGGTACGGCCAACCGCGTGGATCCGGCCACCGGCAGGTACAGCGGTTACACCTCGTCGTTCGCCGGGTTCGCGCCCGCGGACAACCCGAGGATCACCGTCTACTGCGCGATCCAGAACGCCACCCAGGGCAACTACTTCGGCGGCCAGATCTGCGGGCCCATCTACAAGGAGGTCATGGAGTTCGCCCTGAAGACCCTCCAGGTCCCGCCCACCGGCGCGCAGCCCGCGAACCTGCCCGTCACCTTCAGTCCCTGACCCAGGACCTGACTCAGGTCCTCACCGACGTCCTGACCCGCCTCCTGATCCACCCGCTGATCAGCGCAACCCGCCAGGAACCGACTCGTGACCATGATCACCCCCGACCCCGGGAACCACGCACCACCACCCCGCTCGCACAAACCCTCGCCCACCCGTCTCCCACCACCACCCTTGCCGGACCGCGCTTCGCGCGGGCTCCCTTTTAGCTCCGGCGGGGGTGCGCCCGGTACGCTCACCGCCGTGCCACACGCTGATCAGTCCCAAACCACCCAGAAGGGCGTTTCCGTGACATATCCGGGACCGCCCAGGCCGGCCCAGGTCTCCGCCACACCCCTCGCGGAGCTCGCCGACCAGGCAGGTGCCGAGCAGCCGGGGAGTGCCGCGGAGGTCACGGGCATCACCCACGACTCGCGTGCCGTCCGCCCCGGCGACCTGTACGCCGCCCTGCCCGGTGCCCGGCTGCACGGCGCCGACTTCGTGACCCAGGCGGCCGGCCTCGGCGCCGCCGCCGTCCTGACCGACCCGAGCGGGGCCGAGCGTGCCGCCGCCACCGGGCTCCCGGTCCTCGTCGTCGACGACCCGCGCGCGCGGATGGGAGGGCTGGCGGCCACGATCTACGGCCGCCCGGGCCGCGACCTGCTGCAGATCGGCATCACCGGCACCTCCGGCAAGACCACCACCGCGTACCTCGTCGAGGGCGGCCTGAAGACGGTGCGTTCCACCGGACTCATCGGCACGGTCGAGATGCGCATCGGCGACGAGCGCATCAAGTCCGAGCGGACCACCCCCGAGGCCACCGACCTCCAGGCCCTGTTCGCGGTCATGCGCGAGCGCGGTGTCGACTCGGTCGTCATGGAGGTCTCCAGCCACGCCCTGGTCCTCGGCAGGGTCGACGGCTGCGTGTTCGACGTCGCCGTCTTCAACAACCTCAGCCCGGAGCACATGGAGTTCCACTCCGACATGGAGGACTACTTCCAGGCGAAGGCGCAACTGTTCACGCCGGACCGCAGCAGGCTCGGCGTAGTCAACTTTGACGACGAGTACGGTCGCAGGCTCATCAAGGAGGCCACCGTCCCGATCGTCACCTTCTCCGCCGAGGGCCACCCCGACGCCGACTGGCGCGCCGATGACGTCCAGGTCGGGCCGATGGACTCGACGTTCACCGTGATCGGACCGAAGGGCGAGCGGATCACCGCGAAATCGCCGCTCCCGGGGCCCTTCAACGTCGCCAACGCCCTCGCGGCGATCGTCGCGCTGGCCACCGCCGGGCTCGACCCGCAGACCGCCGCCGACGGCGTCGCCGCCGTACCCGGTGTGCCGGGCCGCCTGGAGCGGGTGGACGCCGGGCAGCCGTACCTCGCGGTCGTCGACTACGCCCACAAGACAGACGCCGTCGAGTCGGTCCTCAAGGCGCTCCGCAAGGTCACCGAGGGCAGGCTGCACATCGTGCTCGGCTGCGGCGGGGACCGGGACAGGACCAAACGCTCGCCAATGGGCGCCGCGATGGCCCGGCTCGCCGACACCGCCGTACTGACCTCCGACAACCCCCGCTCCGAGGACCCCCTCGCCATCCTCGCGACCATGCTCCAGGGCGCGGCGTCCGTGCCGGCGCACGAACGAGGTGAGGTCGTCCTCTTCGAGGACCGGGCCGCCGCGATCGCCGCGGCCGTGGCCCGTGCACAGCCGGGCGACACCGTGGTGGTCGCGGGCAAGGGCCACGAGCAGGGCCAGGACATCGCCGGCGTGGTCCGTCCCTTCGACGACCGCCAGGTGCTTCGCGAAGCTATCCAGCAGACCCAGGGGATGAACTTGTGATCGCCCTCTCTCTCGCCGAGATCGCAGAAGTCGTCGGCGGGCAGACACACGACATACCGGATCCGTCGGTCCAGGTCACCGGACCGGTCGTCCGGGACTCCCGTGAGGTGGAGCCCGGCAGCCTCTTCGTCGCCTTCGTGGGCGAGCGCGTGGACGGCCACGACTTCGCGGCCGCGGTCGTCGAGGCGGGCGCGGCGGCGCTGCTGGCGTCCCGTCCGGTCGGCGTGCCCGCGATCGTCGTGGACGACGTCCAGGCGGCCCTCGGCGCCCTTGCCCGCCACGTCGTCCAGAAGTTCGGCACGACCCTCGTGGCCCTTACCGGCTCCGCGGGCAAGACCAGCACCAAGGACCTCGTCGCGCAGGTGCTCCAGCGCAAGGCGCCGACCGTGTTCACGCCCGGCTCCCTCAACAACGAGATCGGGCTGCCCCTCACCGCGCTCAGCGCCACGGAGGAAACCCGTTTCCTCGTCCTGGAGATGGGCGCCCGTGGCATCGGCCACATCCGCTACCTCGCCGACCTGACCCCGCCGAGGATCGGCCTCGTGCTCAACGTCGGCACCGCCCACATCGGCGAGTTCGGCGGCCGGGAGCAGATCGCCCAGGCCAAGGGCGAGTTGGTCGAGGCACTTCCGGAGGACGGCGCCGCGATCCTCAACGCCGACGACCCCCTCGTACGCGCCATGGCGTCCCGTACGAAGGCGAAGGTGATCCTCTTCGGCGAGTCCGGCGAAGCGGACGTACGCGCCGAGAACGTGACGCTCACGGACGCCGGACAGCCCGCGTTCAGGCTTCACACACCCTCCGGTGCAAGCGATGTGACCATGCGCCTGTACGGTGAGCACCACGTGTCGAACGCGCTCGCCGCGGCCGCCGTCGCCCATGAGCTGGGCATGTCCGCGGAAGAGATCGCCACCGCGCTCTCCGAGGCGGGCTCCCTCTCCCGCTGGCGGATGGAGGTCACCGAGCGCCCGGACGGCGTGACGGTCGTCAACGACGCCTACAACGCGAACCCCGAGTCCATGCGGGCCGCTCTGCGCGCGCTGGCAGCCATGGGCAAGGGGCGTCGTACGTGGGCGGTGCTCGGCAAGATGGCCGAGCTCGGGGACGAATCGCTCGCCGAGCACGACGCGGTCGGACGGCTCGCCGTCCGGCTCAATGTCGGCAAGCTCGTCGCGGTCGGGGGCAGGGAAGCGTCCTGGCTGCAACTGGGCGCATATAACGAGGGTTCGTGGGGTGAGGAGTCGGTGCACGTGTCCGACGCACAGGCGGCGGTCGACCTGTTGCGCAGTCAGTTGCGCCCGGGAGACGTCGTACTCGTGAAGGCGTCCCGGTCGGTCGGGCTCGAGAGCGTGGCGCAGGCGCTGCTCGACAGCGGCATCGAGGGTGAGGTTGCCGCCCGATGATGAAGCAGATCCTGTTCGCGGGAGTCATTGGCCTCTTCCTGACGCTGGTCGGCACTCCGCTGCTGATCAAGCTGCTCGCCCGCAAGGGCTACGGCCAGTACATCCGTGACGACGGCCCGCGCGAGCACGCCAGCAAGCGCGGTACGCCGACCATGGGCGGTATCGCCTTCATCCTGGCGACGATCGCCGCGTACTTCCTGTCCAAGCTGATCACCGGCTACACGCCGACCTTCTCCGGTCTGCTGGTGCTCGGCCTGATGGGCGGCATGGGCCTTGTCGGCTTCCTCGACGACTACATCAAGATCGTCAAGCGTCGCTCGCTGGGCCTGCGGGCCAAGGCGAAGATGGCCGGCCAGCTGATCGTCGGCATCGCCTTCGCGGTCCTCGCGCTGCAGTTCCCGGACGCCCGCGACCAGACGCCGGCCTCCACCAAGCTCTCCTTCGTGCAGGACTTCGGCTGGACGATCGGCCCCGTGCTGTTCGTGATCTGGGCCCTGTTCATGATCCTCGCCATGTCGAACGGCGTGAACCTGACCGACGGTCTGGACGGCCTCGCCACCGGCGCCTCGGTCCTCGTCTTCGGCGCGTACACCTTCATCGGCGTCTGGCAGTTCCAGGAGTCCTGCGCCAACACGCAGACCCTGACCAACCCGGCCGCCTGTTACGAGGTACGAGACCCCCTCGACCTGGCGATCGTGGCCTCCGCGCTGATGGGCGCCTGCCTCGGCTTCCTGTGGTGGAACACCTCGCCGGCGAAGATCTTCATGGGTGACACCGGTTCGCTGGCCCTCGGCGGCGCGCTCGCGGGTCTCGCGATCTGCTCCCGCACCGAGCTGCTGCTCGCGCTCCTCGGCGGTCTGTTCGTCCTCATCACCATGTCGGTCGTCATCCAGGTCGGCTCGTTCAAGCTGACCGGCAAGCGCGTCTTCCGCATGGCACCACTCCAGCACCACTTCGAACTCAAGGGCTGGTCCGAGGTCCTGGTGGTGGTCCGCTTCTGGATCATCCAGGGCATTTGTGTCATCGTCGGACTGGGTCTCTTCTACGCGGGATGGGCGGCCGAGAAGTGACGTCCTGGGACGGCATGCACATCACCGTCGCCGGCCTCGGCGTGAGCGGCGTCAGCGCCGCCCGCGCCCTGGCCGGCCTCGGCGCGTCGGTCACCGTCGTGGACGGCGGCGACTCCGAGGCGCTACGGGAGCGCGCCGCCTCCCTGGAGGGCACCGACGTACGGCTCGGGGACGCGGAGACGCTCCCCGAGGGCACCGAGTTGGTCGTCACCTCGCCCGGCTGGAAGCCCACTTCACCGCTTTTCGCCGCCGCCGCCGAGGCAGGCGTCGACGTGGTCGGCGATGTGGAGATCGCCTGGCGCCTGCGCGGCCCCGATGCGGCGCCCTGGCTGGCGGTCACGGGCACCAACGGCAAGACCACCACCACGCAGATGCTCGCCTCGATCCTGGGCGCCGCGGGGCTGCGCACGGTGGCGGTGGGCAACATCGGCACACCGATCATCGACATCGTCCTGGGCGACGAGCAGTACGACGTCCTGGCCGTCGAGCTCTCCAGCTACCAGCTCCACTGGGCGCCCTCCCTGCGCGCCCACTCCGCCGCCGTCCTGAACCTCGCCCCCGACCACCTCGACTGGCACGGCTCCATGGAGGCGTACGCCAGGGACAAGGGCCGTATCTACGAGGGCAATCGCGTCGCCTGCGTCTACAACGTCGCCGACAAGGCCACCGAGGACCTGGTGCGCGAGGCGGACGTCGAGGAGGGCTGCCGGGCCATCGGCTTCACGCTCGGCACCCCCGGGCCGTCCCAACTCGGCGTCGTGGAGGGCATCCTGGTCGACCGCGCCTTCGTCGAGAACCGGCAGAAGAACGCCCAGGAGCTCGCCGAGGTCTCCGACGTCAACCCGCCTGCCCCGCACAACATCGCCAACGCCCTCGCGGCTGCCGCCCTCGCCCGGGCCTTCGGAGTGCCCGCCAAGGCCGTACGGGACGGTCTGCGGGCCTTCCGACCGGACGCGCACCGCATCGAGCACGTGGCCGACATCGACGGCGTCGCGTACGTCGACGACTCCAAGGCGACCAACACCCATGCCGCGGAAGCCTCGTTGGCGGCGTACGAGTCGATCGTGTGGATCGCGGGCGGGCTCGCCAAGGGCGCGACCTTCGACGAACTCGTCGCCAGGTCGGCGACGCGGCTTCGGGGGGTCGTCCTGATCGGCGCGGATCGCGCGCTGATCCGCGAAGCGCTGGCGCGACACGCGCCCGAGGTGCCCGTCGTCGACCTCGACCGGACCGACACTGGGGCGATGCTCGCGGCTGTCCGCGAGGCACGGGCGCTCTCCCGGCAGGGGGACACCGTACTGCTGGCGCCGGCCTGCGCTTCGATGGACATGTTCGTCAACTACAACAAACGCGGGGACGCGTTCGCGGACGCCGTTCGTGAACTCGCCGCCGCCGACGGCTGACCCGGCCCGCCCTTGCCTGGCGGCGCCGGGTGGGACAGGGAGGGAACGCCCGTGACACGGATGTGGTCGGTGCATCGTGGGCGGCTGACCGCCGGTGGCACGGCGCCGCGGGGGGCCTGCGCCCACAGTCCGCTGGAGGGCTCCCGCGATGTCCAATAGCCGTACCGGCCGTCCCCCCGTCCAGCGCCTCACCAGACGGCCGCCCCTTCCCAGGCCGCCGCGGGAGAACCCCGTGCGGCGGTTGCACACGCGTGCGCGCAAGGCCTGGGACCGGCCACTGACCGCGTACTACCTGATCCTCGGCGGCAGTCTGCTGATCACCGTGCTGGGGCTGGTGATGGTGTACTCGGCCTCGCAGATCACGGCCCTCCAGAAGTCGCTGCCGGGGACCTTCTTCTTCCGCAAGCAGTTCCTCGCGGCCGCGATCGGCACCGTGCTGCTGCTCCTGGCCTCGCGGATGCCGGTGAAGCTGCACCGGGCGCTGGCGTATCCGATCCTGGCCGGCTGTGTCTTCCTGATGGCCCTGGTGCAGGTGCCGGGGATAGGGCAGTCGATCAACGGCAACCAGAACTGGATCGCCATCGGCGGCTCGTTCCAGATCCAGCCCAGCGAGTTCGGCAAGCTGGCGCTCGTGCTGTGGGGTGCCGACCTGCTGGCCCGCAAGGAGGACAAGCGGCTGCTGACCCAGTGGAAGCACATGCTGGTGCCGCTCGTCCCGGTGGCGTTCATGCTCCTCGGGCTGATCATGCTCGGCGGCGACATGGGCACCGCGATCATTCTCACGGCGATCCTGTTCGGCCTGCTGTGGCTGGCCGGGGCGCCGACGCGCATGTTCGTGGGCGTGCTGTCCATCGCGGGGCTCATCGGCTTCGTCCTCATCCGGACCAGCGAGAACCGTATGGCCCGCCTGGCCTGCATCGGCGCCACGGAACCCCGCTCGGGCGGCATCGACTGCTGGCAGGCCGTGCACGGCATCTACGCCCTCGCCTCGGGCGGAATCTTCGGCTCCGGACTCGGTGCCAGTGTGGAAAAATGGGGCCAACTCCCGGAAGCGCACACCGACTTCATCTTCGCCGTCACCGGTGAGGAACTGGGCCTCGCGGGGACGCTGTCGGTGCTCGCCCTCTTCGCGGCTCTAGGCTATGCGGGTATCCGCGTGGCCGGACGCACGGAGGACCCCTTCGTGAGGTATGCCGCGGGAGGCGTGACCACCTGGATCACCGCGCAGGCGGTGATCAACATCGGTGCGGTGCTCGGCCTGCTGCCGATCGCCGGAGTCCCGCTCCCGCTGTTCTCCTACGGAGGTTCCGCCCTGCTGCCGACCATGTTCGCCATCGGGTTGCTGATCGCCTTCGCACGCGACGAGCCCGCTGCGCGGGCGGCGCTTGCGATGCGGCAACCCCGCTTTGGTAGAAAGCGGGGCGGCGGCCCTTCGGGGCGGCCCGGGAGATGGAACACGATGCGACGGCGTGCCTCGGTGGCACGTACGTCCGGAGAGCGGTGAATTTCGGTGCATGTCGTCCTCGCCGGTGGCGGAACCGCCGGTCACATCGAGCCCGCGCTCGCCCTCGCGGACGCGCTGCGCAGGCAGGATCCGACCGTGGGCATCACGGCCCTGGGCACGGAACGCGGCTTGGAGACCCGCCTCGTCCCCGAGCGCGGCTACGAACTCGCGCTGATTCCCGCCGTACCCCTGCCACGCAAGCCCACCCCCGAGCTGATCACCGTGCCCGGCCGGCTGCGCGGCACGATCAAGGCGACCGAGCAGATCCTGGAGCGCACCAAGGCGGACGCCGTCGTCGGCTTCGGCGGCTACGTCGCCCTGCCCGGCTACCTCGCCGCCAAGCGCCTCGGCGTGCCGATCATCGTCCACGAGGCCAATGCCCGCCCGGGCCTCGCCAACAAGATCGGCTCCCGGTACGCCGCCAAGGTCGCCGTCTCCACCCCGGACAGCAAGCTCCGCGACGCCCGCTACATCGGCATCCCGCTGCGCCGCGCCATCGCCACCCTCGACCGGGCCGCCGCCCGCCCCGAGGCCCGCGCGATGTTCGGCCTCGACCCGAACCTGCCGACCCTGCTGGTCTCCGGCGGCTCGCAGGGCGCCCGCCGCCTCAATGAGGTCGTCCAGCAGGTCGCGCCCTACCTCCAGCAGGCCGGGATCCAGATCCTGCACGCGGTCGGCCCGAAGAACGAACTGCCGCAGGTACACCAGATGCCGGGAATGCCCCCATACATCCCGGTACCGTACGTGGACCGGATGGACCTCGCGTACGCCGCGGCCGACATGATGCTCTGCCGCGCGGGCGCGATGACCGTCGCCGAACTCTCCGCCGTCGGGCTTCCCGCCGCCTACGTCCCGCTGCCCATCGGCAACGGCGAGCAGCGGCTCAACGCCCAGCCGGTGGTCAAGGCCGGCGGCGGACTGCTGGTCGACGACGCGGAACTGACCCCCCAGTGGGTGCAGCAGAACGTCCTGCCCGTCCTCGCCGACCCGCACCGGCTGTACGAGATGTCCCGCGCCGCCGGCGAGTTCGGTCGCCGGGACGCCGACGACCTGCTCGTCGGGATGGTGTACGAGGCGATCGCGTCGCGCCGCTAGGGCAGCGGCCCAAGGCACAACACGGAGGCTGGGGAGCGTGGCCGGACCGACCACCGCCGAACGCGGTGCAGACGAGGATCTGGATTCCGGCCCGCTCCGCTGGAGGCGGCTTCCCGGCCCTCGTGCGCTGATCGCCCTCGCCGTGGCCCTGGTGCTGCTCGCCGGGGCCGTGGCGTGGGCCCTGTACGGCTCGGCGTGGCTGCGGGCCGAGCGGGTCTCCGTGTCCGGGACGCGGGTGCTGACCGAGGCTCAGGTGCGCGAGGCGGCCGAGGTGCCGCTCGGCGAGCCGCTGATTTCCGTCGACCTCGGCGGCATCGAGTCGCGACTGCTCAAGAGATTGCCCCGAATTGACTCGGTTGAGGTCACCCGTTCCTGGCCTCATGGAATCGGACTGAAAGTGAGTGAGCGCACTCCGGTTCTGATTGTCGAAGACGCGAAGAATTCGGGCAAGTACGTCGAAGTGGACGCGAAGGGCATGCGGTTCGCCACGGTTTCGCGCGCCCCGAAGGGCGTTCCCCTCCTGAGATTGACGCCGGCCCGGTCGGGTTCGTCCGCCGCCAGTCTGCGGCGATTCGGCGAGAGCCGGCTCGTACGGGAGGCAGTGCGTGTCGCCGGTGCCATTCCGGCCGCGGTCGCGCGCGACACCCTGGTCGTCAAGGTCCGTTCGTACGACTCCATCTCGCTGGAGTTGACCGGGGGTCGCGCTGTCGCGTGGGGGAGCGCGGAGAAGGGTCGCGCGAAGGCCCGCGCACTCACCGCCCTGATGAAAGCCGCCCCCGACGCGGGCCACTTCGACGTCAGCGTTCCCATCGCGCCCGCGTCATCAGGGAGTTGACGCACATCCGCGCAGGCCAGCACCCTGGTTGGGCAGCGCTATGGCTGATCACATAGGGTGAAAAGAAAAACGGGAGGTTCGGCGTGTTCGTTGAACGTGCGCCACTTGTCGACTTAGTGTCCTGTTCGGAAGAGTCCAAGGAACAGTCACACTGGTAACCCTAAACTTCAGCGTTAGGGTTCGGGTCGGCGTTCGGACCGTCCCACTTCGGCATCAGTCGTCGGATCGCGGGTCCCTCGCGAGGCGGCGACACGTAACTCGAGGCGAGAGGCCTTCGACGTGGCAGCACCGCAGAACTACCTCGCAGTCATCAAAGTCATCGGTGTCGGCGGCGGTGGTGTCAATGCCATCAACCGGATGATCGAGGTCGGTCTCAAGGGCGTCGAGTTCATCGCCATCAACACCGACGCACAGGCGCTGTTGATGAGCGACGCCGACGTCAAGCTCGACGTCGGCCGCGAACTCACCCGCGGACTCGGCGCCGGCGCCAATCCGGCGGTCGGCCGCAAAGCCGCCGAGGACCACCGCGAGGAGATCGAGGAGGTCCTCAAGGGGGCCGACATGGTCTTCGTGACGGCCGGTGAAGGCGGCGGCACCGGCACCGGCGGCGCGCCCGTCGTGGCCAACATCGCCCGCTCGCTGGGCGCCCTCACCATCGGCGTGGTCACCCGCCCGTTCACCTTCGAGGGACGGCGCCGCGCCAACCAGGCCGAGGACGGCATCGCCGAGCTCCGCGAAGAGGTCGACACCCTCATCGTCATCCCGAACGACCGGCTGCTGTCCATCTCGGACCGCCAGGTCTCGGTCCTCGACGCCTTCAAGTCCGCCGACCAGGTCCTGCTCTCCGGTGTCCAGGGCATCACCGACCTGATCACCACGCCCGGTCTGATCAACCTCGACTTCGCCGACGTCAAGTCCGTGATGTCCGAGGCCGGTTCGGCCCTCATGGGCATCGGCTCGGCCCGTGGTGACGACCGTGCGGTGGCCGCCGCCGAGATGGCGATCTCCTCGCCGCTCCTGGAGGCGTCCATCGACGGCGCCCGCGGCGTGCTGCTCTCCATCTCCGGCGGCTCCGACCTCGGTCTGTTCGAGATCAACGAGGCCGCCCAGCTGGTCAGCGAGGCCGCGCACCCCGAGGCCAACATCATCTTCGGCGCCGTCATCGACGACGCCCTCGGCGACGAGGTCCGGGTCACGGTCATCGCGGCCGGCTTCGACGGCGGCCAGCCCCCGGCCAAGCGGGACAACATCCTCGGCTCGGCAGGGGCCAAGCGCGAGGAGCCCGCGCCGGTACGGCCCGCCGAAAGCCGCCCGTCCTTCGGCTCGCTCGGCAGCGTCAAGCCGAAGGAGGAGCCGGCGCCCGCCCCGGAGCCGGTGAGCGAGGTTCCGGTCTCCCCGCCCGTCCCGCCGTCCCGGTCCTACACGGACAGCGCGGCGGAGGAGCTGGACGTGCCGGACTTCCTCAAGTGATAGGACAGCGCGAGAGCGTGAGCGGCGCGCACTTCGCCTTCACCGACCGGTGGGGCGGGGTGAGCGCCGCTCCGTATGAGGAGCTCAATCTCGGCGCGGCGGTCGGGGACGATGCCGACGCCGTGACGACGAACCGGGAGCTGGCCGCCAAGTCGCTGGGCCTGGAGCCGGACCGGGTCGTCTTCATGCATCAGGTGCACGGCGCGGACGTGGTGGTGACCGACGGGCCGTCGGGCTCGGCCGATATCCCGTCCGTCGACGCGATCGTCACCACCCGGCGGGGTCTCGGGCTCGCCGTTCTCACCGCCGACTGTGTGCCCGTCCTGCTGGCCGACCCCGTCGCCGGGGTCGCGGCCGCCGCCCACGCGGGCCGGCCCGGGATGGTCGCCGGAGTCGTCCCCGCCGCCGTACGAACCATGGTCGAACTCGGCGCCGACCCCGTTCGGATCGTCGCCCGCACCGGACCCACCGTCTGCGGCCGTTGCTACGAGGTGCCCGAAGCGATGCGCGCCGACGTGGCCGCCGTCGAGCCGACGGCGTACGCCGAGACCAGTTGGGGCACGCCCTCCGTCGATGTATGCGCCGGAGTGCACGCACAACTGGAGCGCCTCGGCGTGCACGACCGGGAGCAGTCGCCGGTGTGCACGCTGGAGTCGTGCGACCACTTCTCGTACCGCCGCGACCGCACCACAGGGCGACTCGCGGGATTTGTCTGGCTGGGCTGAGGGACATGACGGACCGTAAGACGCAACTCGCCGCGAACCTGGCGAAGGTGGAGGACCGCATCGCGGCGGCGTGCGCGGCCGCGGGGCGGGGGCGCGACGAGGTGACCCTGATCGTGGTCACCAAGACCTATCCCGCGAGCGATGTGCGGATCCTGTCGGAACTCGGTGTACGTCATGTCGCCGAGAACAAGGACCAGGACGCCGCCCCCAAAGCGGCGGAGTGCTCGGATCTGCCCCTTGTGTGGCACTTCGTGGGGCAGTTGCAGACCAACAAGGTCCGTTCTGTGGTGCGTTACGCGGATGTCGTACAGTCCGTCGATCGTTCCAGGCTCGTCACGGCTCTGTCGAAGGAAGCGGCCCGGGTCGGACGCGAGGTGGGATGCCTCATCCAGGTCGCACTCGACGCCGAGGAGGGCGCGCGGGAGGAGCGCGGAGGCGTCGGACCGGGTGGAATCGAAGAGTTGGCCGACCTCGTGGCGGACTCCCCGGGGCTCCGGCTCGATGGTCTGATGACCGTAGCGCCGCTGGCCGGGCCGTACGCGGGACGCCGACGGGCGGCGTTCGAGCGGCTGATGGATTTGTCCACCCACCTGCGCCGAGCCCATCCGGCTGCGAACATGGTCTCGGCAGGGATGAGTGCGGACCTCGAGGAGGCCGTGGCAGTCGGGGCGACACATGTACGCGTCGGCACTGCGGTACTCGGAGTCCGTCCCAGGCTCGGGTAACGTCGCCAAGAAGTCGGACCACAGCAGAAAATATGGTCATTCCGTCGAAGGGCGGGCGCAACGACCTCGTGGATCGCGGGCACTTGGGAAGTCGTCAGTGGATCCACCACAGAGCGGAGGACTCAGAGCATGGCCGGCGCGATGCGCAAGATGGCGGTCTACCTCGGCCTCGTGGAGGACGATGGGTACGACGGCAGGGGATTCGACCCCGATGACGACTTCGAGCCCGAGCTCGACCCGGAGCCCGAGCGGGACCACCGGCGCCACGAGCCGGTGCATCAGGCGCACCAGTCACATCAGTCCCAAAGGGATGAATCGGTGCGAGTGGTGCAGCCCCCGGTGCAGCGCGAACCCGTGTCGCATTCCACTTCGCTCCCCGCGGAATCGGTGCGACCCGCCCGGATCGCGCCCGTGGCGTCCATCACACAAGAACGTTCGAGTCTGGAGAAGAACGCGCCGGTGATCATGCCCAAGGTTGTGTCTGAGCGAGAGCCTTACCGGATCACCACGTTGCACCCGCGGACCTACAACGAGGCCCGTACCATCGGGGAACACTTCCGTGAGGGCACCCCGGTGATCATGAATCTGACTGAGATGGACGACACAGATGCGAAGCGACTTGTCGACTTTGCCGCCGGTTTGGTGTTTGGTCTTCACGGCAGCATCGAGCGGGTGACGCAGAAGGTGTTCCTGTTGTCGCCTGCTAACGTCGATGTCACGGCGGAGGACAAGGCCCGCATCGCAGAGGGCGGGTTCTTCAACCAGAGCTGAGACGCACCACCGGAACGAACAGCACGAATGGGAAACAGGGGAGAGGGAAGCACAGGTCATGAGCGTGGTTCTGGATGTCATCTACATCGCGCTGATGTGTTTCCTCATCGTGCTCATCTTCCGGTTGGTCATGGACTACGTCTTCCAGTTCGCCCGCTCATGGCAACCCGGCAAGGCGATGGTGGTCGTTCTTGAGGCCACCTACACTGTCACTGATCCACCGCTCAAGCTTCTGCGGCGGTTCATTCCGCCGCTGCGTCTCGGGGGCGTGGCGCTCGACCTGTCCTTCTTCGTACTGATGATCATCGTCTACATCCTGATCGCGATCGTTGGTCGGCTGTGATGAGCGATGTGACTACCGTCTTGCCGAATGCCGACGACTACGTTGAGGTGAAGAGATGCCGTTGACCCCCGAGGATGTGCGGAACAAGCAGTTCACGACCGTCCGCCTCCGAGAAGGCTATGACGAGGACGAGGTCGATGCCTTCCTCGATGAGGTCGAAGCCGAACTGACGCGCCTGCTCCGCGAGAACGAGGACCTGCGCGCCAAACTGGCCGCGGCCACGCGTGCTGCTGCCCAGAACCAGCAGAACATGCGCAAGCCCCCGGAGCCGCAGGACCAGCAGCAGGGCGGCATGCAGCAAGGTGGCATGCCGCAGCAGGGCGGGATGCAGCAGGGCGGGATGCAGCAGGGCGGGATGCAGCAGGGCGGCATGCCGCAGCAGGGCATGCGAGGTCCCGGCGCTCCGGTACCCGCCGGCATATCGGGCCCGCCGCAGCAGATGGGGGGCCCCATGGGTGGCCCGCCCCAGCTGCCGAGCGGTGCGCCGCAGCTGCCCGCCGGCCCCGGTGGCCAGGGCGGACAGCAGGGTCCCGGCCCGATGGGTCAGGGGCCGATGGGCCAGGGCCCCATGGGCCAGGGCCAGATGCAGCCGCAGATGGGCCAGGGCCAGATGGGCCAGGGTCCCATGGGCGGCCAGCCTCCCATGCAGCAGCAGATGGGTGGCCCGATGGGCGGCCCCATGGGTGGTCCGATGGGCGGCCCCGGTCAGGGTCCCGGCGGCGACAGCGCCGCGCGTGTGCTCTCGCTGGCCCAGCAGACCGCCGACCAGGCGATCGCCGAGGCCCGTTCCGAGGCCAACAAGATCGTCGGTGAGGCCCGTAGCCGCGCCGAGGGTCTGGAGCGCGACGCCCGTGCCAAGGCCGACGCCCTGGAGCGGGACGCGCAGGAGAAGCACCGCGTCGCGATGGGCTCCCTGGAGTCCGCTCGCGCCACGCTGGAGCGCAAGGTCGAGGACCTGCGCGGCTTCGAGCGCGAGTACCGTACGCGGCTGAAGTCCTACCTGGAGAGCCAGCTGCGTCAGCTGGAGACCCAGGCGGACGACTCGCTCGCCCCGCCGCGCACCCCGGCGACCGCGTCGCTGCCGCCGTCCCCGGCGCCCTCCATGGCTCCGGCCGGTGCGAGTGCCCCGTCCTACGGTGGCGGCAACCAGGGCATGGGTGGAGGCATGGGTGGTGCTCCGGCGCCGGCCGCGCCCTCCTACGGCGGTCAGCAGCAGATGTCCCCGGCCATGACCCAGCCGATGGCTCCGGTCCGGCCGCAGGGGCCGTCGCCGATGGGGCAGGCGCCCTCGCCGATGCGTGGGTTCCTGATCGACGAGGACGACAACTGACACATACTGGTACGCCGTAGGCGTCGGCAGCGTTCAGGGCGGGGCCCCGGATTTCGATCCGGGGCCCCGCCCTTTTGCTGCGCGTGTTCGGGGGTGGGTGCGGGTGTGCGGTGTATGCAACGCCGAAGGCCTGGGGCGCCGGATTTTTTTCGGTGCCCCAGGCCTTTGTTGGTTGCCCGGTGGTTGGGGCTGGGCGGGGGTGCGCTGCGCGACTCGGCGCTACGAGGTGCCGCTGCGCCCACCCTCCCCCACCCTCCCCCACTCTCGGCTTCGCTCGAGCGGGAGGTGCCCCCATCGCCCCAGCGGCACGATTGCCCGCAGCTACGCATGAGCTGCGTATGAGGCTGCGGGCAGTCGTTGTGAGGAGTTACGCCTTGCGGAGGCGGAACGTCAGGCTGAGGGGCTCGTCCGTGAATGGTGTGCCGTAGGTGTCGTCGGCCTCGCCTTCGGCGAAGTCCGTGGCCAGGACCTCGTCCGCGATCAGGGGCGCGTGCTCGGTCACGGCCACTGCCACCGCCGGGTCCATCGCCGTCCAGCGGAGGGCGATACGGTCGGCCACGTCCAGGCCGCTGTTCTTGCGGGCCTCCTGGATGAGGCGGATCGCGTCTCGGGCCAGGCCCGCCCTACGCAGCTCCTCCGTGATCTCCAGGTCCAGGGCGACCGTCGCGCCGGAGTCGGATGCCACCGACCAACCCTCGCGCGGGGTCTCCGTGATGATCACCTCGTCCGGGGCGAGAGTGATCGTCTCGCCGTCGACCTCGACCGATGCCGTGCCCTGGCGGAGGGCGAGGGAGAGGGCGGCCGCGTCGGCGCCCGCTACGGCCTTGGCCACGTCCTGGACGCGCTTGCCGAAACGCTTGCCCAGGGCGCGGAAGTTGGCCTTGGCGGTGGTGTCCACCAGGGAGCCGCCGACCTCGCTCAGGGACGCCAGCGAACTCACGTTCAGCTCTTCCGTGATCTGGGTGTGCAGCTCGGGGTCCAGGGACTCGAAGCCGGTCGCGGCCACCAGGGCGCGGGACAGCGGCTGGCGGGTCTTGACGCCCGACTCCGCGCGCGTGGCCCGGCCCAGCTCGACCAGGCGGCGGACCAGGACCATTTGCCTCGACAGCTCGGGGTCGATGGCGGAGAGGTCGGCCTCCGGCCAGGACGCCAGGTGCACCGACTCCGGGGCGCCCGGGGTCACCGGCACGATCAGGTCCTGCCAGACCCGCTCGGTGATGAACGGGGTCAGCGGGGCCATCAGCTTGGTGACCGTCTCGACGACCTCGTGCAGCGTGCGCAGCGCCGCCTTGTCGCCCTGCCAGAAGCGGCGACGCGACCGGCGTACGTACCAGTTGGACAGGTCGTCGACGAACGCCGAGAGGAGCTTGCCGGCGCGCTGGGTGTCGTAGGCCTCCAGCGCCTGCGTCACCTGGTCGGTGAGCGCGTGGAGTTCGGACAGGAGCCAGCGGTCGAGGACCGGGCGGTCGGCGGGGGCCGGGTCGGCCGCGCTGGGCGCCCAGTTCGAGGTACGGGCGTAGAGGGCCTGGAACGCGACCGTGTTCCAGTACGTGAGGAGCGTCTTGCGGACGACCTCCTGGATCGTGCCGTGGCCCACGCGGCGGGCCGCCCACGGGGAGCCGCCGGCCGCCATGAACCAGCGGACCGCGTCGGCGCCGTGCCGGTCCATCAGCGGGATCGGCTCCAGGGTGTTGCCCAGGTGCTTGGACATCTTGCGGCCGTCCTCGGCGAGGATGTGGCCGAGGCAGACGACGTTCTCGTAGGAGGACTTGTCGAAGACCAGGGTGCCGACGGCCATCAGCGTGTAGAACCAGCCGCGGGTCTGGTCGATGGCCTCGCAGATGAACTGCGCCGGGTAGCGGGCCTCGAACAGCTCCTTGTTCTTGTACGGGTAGCCCCACTGCGCGAACGGCATCGAACCCGAGTCGTACCAGGCGTCGATGACCTCTGGGACGCGGGTCGCGGTCGCGCCGCAGCCGTCCTGGGGGCACGCGAAGGTGACCTCGTCGATGTACGGGCGGTGCGGGTCGAGGCCCGACTGGTCGGTGCCGGTCAGCTCGGTCAGCTGGGTGAGGGAGCCGACACAGGTGAGGTGGTCGTCCTCGCAGCGCCAGATCGGCAGGGGGGTGCCCCAGTAGCGGTTGCGGGACAGCGCCCAGTCGATGTTGTTGTTCAGCCAGTCGCCGTACCGGCCGTGCTTGACCGTGTCCGGGAACCAGTTGGTCTTCTCGTTCTCCTGGAGGAGACGGTCCTTGATGGCCGTGGTGCGGATGTACCAGGACGGCTGCGCGTAGTAGAGGAGCGCGGTGTGGCAGCGCCAGCAGTGGGGGTAGCTGTGCTCGTACGGGATGTGCCTGAAGAGCAGACCGCGCTGCTGGAGGTCCTCGGTGAGCTTTTCGTCCGCCTTCTTGAAGAAGACGCCGCCGACGAGCGGGACGTCCTCCTCGAAGGTGCCATCCGGGCGGACCGGGTTGACCACCGGGAGGCCGTACGCGCGGCAGACCTTGAGGTCGTCCTCACCGAAGGCGGGGGACTGGTGGACCAGACCCGTACCGTCCTCGGTCGTGACGTATTCGGCGTTGACGACGAAATGTGCCACTTCGGGGAACTCGACCAGCTCGAACGGACGTTGATACGTCCAGCGCTCCATCTCGGCGCCCGTGAAGGTCTGGCCGGTGGTCTCCCAGCCCTCGCCGAGGGCCTTGGCGACGAGCGGCTCGGCGACGACGAGCTTCTCCTCGCCGTCGGTCGCGACGACGTAGGTGACCTCGGGGTGCGCGGCGACAGCCGTGTTGGAGACGAGGGTCCAGGGCGTCGTCGTCCACACCAGGAGTGCGGCTTCGCCGGCGAGCGGACCGGAGGTGAGCGGGAAACGGACGTACACCGAGGGGTCGACGACCGTCTCGTAGCCCTGTGCCAGCTCGTGGTCCGACAGGCCGGTGCCGCAGCGGGGGCACCAGGGGGCGACGCGGTGGTCCTGGACCAGCAGGCCCTTGTCGAAGATCTCCTTGAGCGACCACCAGACGGACTCGATGTACTCGGGGTCCATGGTGCGGTACGGGTCCTGGAGGTCGGTCCAGTACCCCATGCGGCTCGTCAGCGCTTCGAAGGCGTCGGTGTGGCGGGTCACGGACTCGCGGCACTTGGCGTTGAACTCGGCGATGCCGTACGCCTCGATGTCCTGCTTGCCGCTGAAGCCGAGCTCCTTCTCGACCGCCAGTTCCACCGGGAGGCCGTGGCAGTCCCAGCCGGCCTTGCGGGCCACGTGGTAGCCGCGCATCGTGCGGAAGCGGGGGAAGACGTCCTTGAAGACGCGGGCCTCGATGTGGTGGGCGCCCGGCATGCCGTTGGCGGTGGGCGGGCCCTCGTAGAACACCCACTCGGGGCGGCCCTCGGACTGCTCCAGGCTCTTGGCGAAGATCTTCTGCTCGCGCCAGAAGTCGAGCACGGCGTGCTCCAGCGCGGGCAGGTCGACCTGAGCGGGCACCTGGCGGTATGTCGGCTCTGTCATGAGCGGGCTTCCTCCAACGGACTTGCTGCCTTCCGTCGGAGGGACGAGAGCTTCGATCTTTCGAACGCCGTGTGCGGCGTGCTCCCGCGGTACCACCCTCCTTGGCTCCCCTGTGCGCCGTACGCACCGGTGAGCCCCCTCATTGAGGTCGCGATGCCGGGTCTACCGGCCGAGCCCGATGGGTTTCGGCTTTCTTCCGGCGGCTCCGGGGTGATCTTCACGTCGCGCTCGCCCCCGGGCTTCCACCGTCCCCGGGTCGCTCTGGGCTGCGTACGCCGCTACTCGTCCCCATCCACGCTTTTCGCTCCGCCCAGTGTACGGCGCCGCACGGACAGCGGCCGACAGGTTTTCCTGCCGCCACGGACGGGGGCGGCGGAGGCGTCCGGCGGGCCTGTGGTCCGGGGGGCTGTGACCTGCGCGGTGACCCGAATGGAGCGGGTGGGGCGTCCGGATCCTGGGACGTGTGGCGGGGCGGAATACCCGGCGGGGAGCTGGGCATCACGCTTGAAGGCTCGCCGCGCGACGATTGTGGGGCGGGCGGAATGGGTGATGTGCCCGGTTGCTGCGGGACTCAAGTCGATTTATCGTCCCAGCACGATTCGCGAGCAAGATCACAGTATGTGAAGGGGCCGCGGCCATGGTGGCGAAGAAGACCGCCGTACAGCAGTCGGCGTCCGGCAGATCCACGGTGGCCTCCGGCGGTAAGAAGCAGGTCCGCGTGGACTCAGAGGTGGAGGCGGACGCCAAGAAGACGACCGCGCGGAAAACGGCTACTACGGAGAAGGGTGCTTCGAAGACGGGGGCCGCCGCCGCGAAGAGCGTCGCCAAGAAGGCCACCACCAAGAAGAGCGCCGCCACAAAGGGTGCGGTCAAGAAGAGCACTGCCAGGAGCGCCGCAAAGGGCGCTCCTGCGAAGCGCACGTCCAAGAAGAGCACCACTAAGAGCACCTCTACCAAGAAGAGCACGGTCAAGAAGGTGGGCGCGGCCGAGGCCGCCGAGACGACGGGAGCCACGACAGTGGTTGCGAAGAACACTCCTGGTACGGCTACGGCGGCGAAGAAGCCCACCGCCGTCCCCAAGGCACGGCCCGCCGCGGTGAAGCCCGGCGAGCTCGCGGTACGCCCCGGTGAGGACCCCTGGAGCCCGGCGGAGGTCGCCGAGGCGCGTACGGAGTTGCAGTCCGAGGCGATGCGGATCCGGGCGGAGCTGGAGGCATCCGAGCGGTCGCTCACGGGCCTGATGCGGGACTCCGGGGACGGTGCCGGCGACGACCAGGCCGACACCGGGGCCAAGAACATCACGCGCGAGCACGAGATGGCGCTCGCCCACAACGCGCGCGAGATGCTCGACCAGACCGAGCGCGCCCTGGACCGGCTCGCGGCCGGCACGTACGGGCTCTGCGAGAACTGCGGCAACCCGATCGGCAAGGCGCGGATGCAGGCCTTCCCGCGGGCCACGTTGTGCGTGGAGTGCAAGCAGAAGCAGGAACGCCGACAGTGATCGTCGCCTCAGCCGTGCGCCACGGGGGGCGTGTCGTACCTTTGTCCTCAGTCAGGAACCTAGGTTGAGGGACTCACGTGGCAGAGGCGGAGCGCATCATCGGTACGCCGGACATCCCAGAGGCGGCGGGCACGGACCCGGAGCAGTCCGACGGCGGGAACGGCGCCGAGGCGGCGGAGGCGACCGCTGACGCGCAGCCGCGCGGCAAGCGCCGTATCGCCGTGCTGTTCGGGGTCGCCGCCCTGGCGTACGCGCTCGACCTGATCAGCAAGATGATCGTGGTCGCCAAGCTGGAGCACCATGAGCCGATCGAGATCATCGGGGAGTGGCTGAAGTTCGAGGCGATCCGCAACGCGGGCGCGGCCTTCGGCTTCGGCGAGGCCTTCACGATCATCTTCACAATGATCGCGACGATCGTGATCGTGGTGATCGCCCGGCTCGCCCGCAAGCTCTACAGCCTGCCCTGGGCGATCGCGCTCGGACTGCTGCTCGGCGGTGCGCTGGGCAACCTCACCGACCGGATCTTCCGTTCGCCGGGCGTCTTCGAGGGCGCGGTCGTCGACTTCATCGCGCCCAAGGGCTTCGCCGTGTTCAACCTCGCGGACTCGGCGATCGTGTGCGGCGGCATCCTGATCGTGCTGCTGTCGTTCCGGGGGCTCGACCCGGACGGAACCGTCCACAAGGACTGACCGGGGGCACAAGGGGGGACCGGGGCCGGAGGGGTTTTCCACAGGCCTGGTCGGGCGTGTCGGGGCGGTCCGGCATACTCGACGGGTGAGCACGATTCCCGAGATCCGTACCCTGCCCGTGCCCGACGGCCTGGAGGGCGAGCGCGTCGACGCCGCCATCTCCCGCATGTTCGGCTTCTCCCGTACCAAGGCGGCCGAGCTCGCAGCCTCGGGGAAGGTCACGGTCGACGGGTCGGTGGTCGGCAAGTCGGAGCGGGTGCGCGGCGGGGCCTGGCTGGAGGTCGAGATGCCGCAGGCGCCCGCGCCGGTGCAGGTCGTCGCCGAGCCGGTCGAGGGCATGGAGATCGTGCACGACGACGATGACGTGGTCGTGATCGTCAAGCCGGTCGGCGTGGCCGCGCACCCGAGCCCCGGCTGGTCCGGGCCGACCGTCATCGGCGGGCTCGCCGCCGCCGGGTACCGGATCTCGACGTCGGGTGCCGCGGAGCGGCAGGGCATCGTGCACCGGCTCGACGTGGGCACGTCCGGGCTGATGGTGGTCGCCAAGTCGGAGTACGCGTACACGTTCCTGAAGCGGCAGTTCAAGGAGCGGACGGTCGACAAGCGGTACCACACGCTGGTTCAGGGCCACCCCGACCCGACCAGCGGCACGATCGACGCGCCCATCGGGCGGCACCCGAACCACGACTACAAGTGGGCCGTCATCGCCGAGGGCAAGCCGTCGGTCACGCACTACGACCTGGTCGAGGCCTTCCGGGCCGCGTCGCTGCTCGACGTCAAGCTGGAGACCGGGCGCACCCACCAGATCCGCGTCCACATGTCCGCCCACCGGCATCCGTGCGTGGGCGACCTGACGTACGGCGCCGACCCGACGCTCGCCAAGCGGCTCGGTCTCACCCGCCAGTGGCTGCACGCCGTACGGCTCGGATTCGAGCACCCCGGTGACGGGAGCTGGGTCGAGTTCGCGAGCGACTATCCCGCTGATCTGCAGAAGGCCCTCGACCAGGTGCGGGAGGAGACGTACGCGTGAGCCCGGTCCCGGTGTCGTAGCTTGCGGTGAGTGGTGGGTTGCTCGCCGTTGGGGTCTCCCACCCGTGCACTGCCCGTTACTCCTTGGCGGAGAAGTACGGGTTTCCCGTGGGGGCTGACCGCCGTCGGCGGCTGCGGCTGCGGGGTGTTGGTTGCTCAGGCCCTGCCCGGGGACCTCGGGGGTTCGTGGACTCGGCTTCGGGTTGTGCGTGGGGGTGTGCCGTCGGGGTGGGCGTTCGGGTGGGTTGGGGGGAGGACCGCGTCGGCGGTGTTGACGCGGGGGAGGGCGTAGGGGTGGGTTTCCGTCAGCCAGTGGATCAGTTGTTCGCGGACTGTTACCCGGACCGTCCAGAGGTCGTCCGGGTCCTTGGCGGTGACCAGGGCGCGGACCTCCATGGTGGACGGGGTCGAGTCGGTGACGGCCAGGTCGTAGTGGCGGCCGTCCCAGGCGGGGCAGCCGCGCAGGATGTCGCGGAGTTGCTCGCGCATCGCGGGCAGGGGGGCGGCGTGGTCGACGTGGAGGAAGACCGTGCCGGTCATCTGGGCGCCGCCGCGTGACCAGTTCTCGAAGGGCTTCGAGGTGAAGTAGGAGACGGGCATCGTGATGCGGCGCTCGTCCCAGGTGCGGACCGTCAGGAAGGTGAGGGTGATCTCGTCCACCGTGCCCCACTCGCCCTCCACCACGACCACGTCACCGAGGCGGACCATGTCACCGAAGGCGATCTGGAGCCCCGCGAAGAGGTTGCTGAGCGTGGACTGCGCGGCGATACCGGCGACGATGCCCAGGATTCCGGCCGACGCCAGCAGTGAGGCGCCGGCCGCGCGCATCGCCGGGAAGGTGAGGAGCATCGAGGCTACGGCGACTACGCCTACGACCGCGGACACCACCCGCATGATCAGCGTGACCTGCGTCCGCACCCGGCGCACCCGGGCCGGATCACGGTGGGCGCGGGCGTAGCGGCTGTACGTCGTCTCCACGATCGCGGCCGTGATGCTGACCACCAGCCAGGCCGTCGCGCCGATCAGCACCAGCGTCAGAGCCCGGCCGACGGCGGTCCGGTGCTGCTCCAGCAGCTGCGCATGGTCGAACGACCCTCTGAGCAGGGCCGCACACAGCACCAGCTGGTAAGGGATGCGGCCGCGGCGCAGCAGGCCCCAGAGCGGTGTCTCGGGGTGCCGCTGGTCCGCCTTGCGCAGCAGGAGGTCGGTGGCCCAGCCGATGAGGACCGTCAGGACGACCGAGCCACCGATGACGATCAGGGGGCGGAGTAGGTTCTCCATGCCTTCGAACGTAACCGGCCCCATGGGGTGCTGAACATGTGACTTCGGCCGCGCTCGGGGTACGGGCGCCGCCCTGCGTTGTCGTACCCGGCTGGCACCATGGCCTCATGAACATCATGCTCTTCCACTCGACGTATGGCCTCAGGCCCGCGGTACGCCAGGCGGCGGACCGGTTGCGTGCCGCCGGACACGAGGTGTGGACGCCGGACCTCTTCGAGGGGCGGACGTTCGACACGGTCGAGGAGGGCATGGCCTTCAACGAGGAACTGGGCAAGGACGAGTTGCTCAAGCGGGCGGTCCTGTCCGCCGCCCCCTACTCGGAGAGAGGGCTCGTCTACGCCGGGTTCTCCCTCGGCGCCGCGACCGCGCAGACGCTGGCGCTGGGCGACGAGAAGGCCCGTGGGCTGCTGCTTCTGCACGGTACGTCGGACATCGCGGCGGGCGCGTCCGTGGACGACCTGCCCGTCCAGCTGCACGTGGCCGAGCCCGACCCGTTCGAGACGGACGACTGGCTCAGCGCCTGGTACCTCCAGATGCGCAAGGCGGGCGCCGATGTCGAGGTCTACAGATACGCCGGGGCCGGGCACCTCTACACCGACCCCGATCTGCCCGACTACGACGAGGAGGCCGCCGAGGCCACCTGGCGGGTGGCTCTCGGCTTCCTCGAAACCCTGTGAGTCCTGCACGGGCTACACGGGGTCGTACGTCCGTTCCACCTTCTGCGTCCCGCTGCGCGTCCGGTATGAGCGGGCCCAGGACGACGTCGCGTCGGCCTTCGTACGGTCGGACAGGACGTAGAAGTCCATCTGGGCCCGCGCGGCGGTGATGTCCAGGACGCCGTAGCCGTGCCGGTCGGTGTCGACCCAGTGGACGTGGCGGTTGGCGGCGCGGATCAGCGGGGAGGCCACGGCCGAGACGGTGCCCTCGGGGACCTTGACGAGGTCGTCGAGGTTGTCCGAGGTGACCGACGTGACGACGAACTCCGTGGCGGCGGAGGCCGACAGGGGGTACGTACCGGCGTTGAGCGGCACGTCGTTGGCCCAGGCCATGTGGATGTCGCCGGTGAGGAAGACCGTGTTGCGGATCGCGTTGTCCCGCAGGTGGGCGAGGAGTTCGCGGCGGTCGTCGGTGTAGCCGTCCCACTGGTCGGGGATGAGGGCGAGGCCCTCCTTCGGCAGTCCGAGCAGCTCTGCGAGCGGTTCGAAGAGGTCGGCGGTGAGGTTGCCGAGGGCGAAGGGGGCGATCATCACCGAGTTGCCGACCAGTCGCCAGGTCGTGTCGGAGGACTTCAACCCGGCCTTCAGCCAGTCGAGTTGGGCCCGGCCCGTCAGCGTACGGTCCGGGTCGTCGACCTCGCCGTCGCCTATCCCCACCTGCTGTGATCGGAAGGAGCGCAGGTCCAGCAGCGAGAGGTCGGCGAGCTTGCCGAAGCGCAGCCGGCGGTAGGTCGTGCCCGCGATCGCCGGGCGCACCGGCATCCACTCGAAGTACGCCTGCTTGGCCGCCGCCTGGCGGGCCGCCCAGGTGCCCTCCGTGCCCTCGGTGTGGTTCTCGGCCCCGCCCGACCAGGCGTCGTTGGCGATCTCGTGGTCGTCCCAGATGGCGATGGCGGGCGCGGCCGAGTGCAGCGCCTGGAGGTCAGGGTCGCTCTTGTAACGGCCGTGCCGGACGCGGTAGTCGGCGAGGGTGAGGATCTCGTGGGTCGGCGCGTGGGGGCGTACGACCTTGTCGCGGGTGCCGTACTCGCCGGTGCCGTACTCGTAGATGTAGTCGCCGAGATGCAGCCAGGCGTCCAGGTCGCCGCGGGCGGCCAGGTGGCGGTAGGCGGCGAAGTGGCCGCCCTCCCAGTTGGCGCAGGAGACCACGCCGAAGCGCAGGCCGGCCGTGGCGGCGTCGGCGGCCGGGGCGGTGCGGGTGCGGGCGGCGGGCGAGTCGGTGCCGCCGGCGGAGAAGCGGAACCAGTAGTCGGTGGCGGGGGCGAGGCCGCGTACGTCCGCCTTGACGGTGTGGTCGGAGGCGGCGGACGCGGTGGTCGAGCCCTTGGCGACGATGTTCGTGAACGCCTTGTCCAGGGCGACGGTCCAACCGACCTCGATGTCCGGGCCGAGCCCGGAGCCGGGTGTCGCCTCCGCCGTGGGCGTCACCCGGGTCCACAGCAGGACGCCGTCGGGCAGCGGATCGCCGGAGGCGACACCGTGCAGGAACGCGGGGGCCTCGGCGGCCCGCGCCGGGATAGCGGCGGCCAGCGGGGCCGCGAGGGCGGCTCCGGCCGCGGCCGCCTTGACGACCGTACGGCGGCTCGGCGAGGGAGAGTTGGGGCTGGAGTGAGATCTGCGACTGGTCACGGCCGATGAGATTACTGGCGGGTAAGGAGTTGGGTAAGGCGGATGACGTGAAATCCGCGCAATGTTCAGGCTTTGGTGCGCTGTTCGTCGGCCGGTGAACGGAGAACATGGGGGCGTAGGTCCCAATTAGGGGTGCGTGGGTCCCAACTGGGAGGCGCCGGGGGCCGCTTGAGGGGCAGCGGGGGTCACCGGTCGGCGGCGTAGCGCCTGGCCGGGGCGATCAGGGCGGTGAGGTCGGACTGGCCGGTGCGGTTGCGGAGGCCGGCGAGGTGCTTCTCGACGGTGCGGAGGGAGAGGAGGAGGTGTTCGGCGATCTCCTGGTTGCCGAGTCGGGCGCCGAGGAGGCGCGGTACTGCGTCGGCCGGGACACCGGCGTCCAGTGCGCCGGTCACCGTCCAGCCGGAGCCCGGTTCCCGCACGAGGCTGCCGCTGCCGACCATCGCTCGCCCCCGTCTACCTCTTCATCTCGGACGACGAGGACGCCGACAAATACTGCAACGAGGTCCGGCCCGAGGACTACCGCAAGCGCGTACATCGCGCCGTAGCGGCCGCAGCAATGCCGTAGCCGCCGTAGCTGCCGTATCGACAGCTGCGGCGGCTATGGCGGCTACTTGGTGACGCCCGCGTCCTTCAGCGCCGTCTCCCACTCCGCGACCGTGGACGGGGTGGTGATCGCCTTGTCGTTGATCTTGATGGTCGGGGTCGACTCGACACCCTCGGCGTCGTCGAAGGACTTGCCCATCTTCATCGCCCAGGCGTCGTAGGTGCCCTTCTCGACGGCGTCCTGGAACTTCTTGTTGTTCTTCAGCGCGTCGACCGTGTTCGCGACCTTGATCAGGTAGCTGTCCTTGGCGAACTCGTCGGTCGACTCCGCCGGGTGGTACTTCGCCGAGTACAGCGCGGCCTTGTAGTCGAGGAACGCCTCGGGGCCGACGTCCAGGGCGGCGCCGAGCGCGCTGAGCGCGTTCTTGGAGCCCTCACCGGTGAGGTTGCCGTCGAGGAAGGTGCCGATCGTGAAGGAGAGCTTGTAGTCGCCGTCCTCCATGCCCTTGTTGACGGTCTCGCCGAGGGTCTGCTCCATGTTGGCGCAGCCCGGGCAGCGCGGGTCCTCGTAGAGGTGGACCACGTTGTCGGTCTTGGAGTCGCCGATGAGGACCGTGGTGCCGTTCTTGCCCGAGGTGTTGGCCGGGGCGACCACCGTGGCGTCGGCGGCCGCCTCCCACTTCGTGGGCTTGTTGGTCTGAACGACGGCGTAACCGATACCGCCGGCTGTCGCGAGGACGGCGACGATCGAACCCGCCACGATGGCCTGCCGCCTGACCTTCGCACGCTTGGCCTGACGCTCGCGCTCCAGGCGCAGCCGCTCACGGGCCGCCGACTTCGCCGCCTTGCTGTTCCGCTTGCTCATGTGGGTGAACTCCCTGGGGACGCGCACATGTCGTGCGCGGATACGTGTATGGGGGACTGCTCGTGCTCAGGAAGAGGTCGCGCGAAGGTGACCGGTGGTCACGCGAAGGCGACCGAGCACGGCGGTCCACGCCGTCCCAGGGAGTGGGCGAAGAGAAGGGTGCGGGCGGTGGCCGTACGGTGCGCGGTGCGCCTCGGCCGGTGCTCCGCCGGGGCGCACCGCACAACAACAACGATGGTGGCGACCGCGATCAGCAGCGGCCGGAAGCCCGCGGCGACCGCGGCACCCAGCAGCTGGGCCAGTGCCCGCTCGCCGCGCCGCAGCCAGGCGGCGGCCAGCAGGCCCACGCCGATGTGCGCGGCGAGCAGCAGCCAGGCGGCGGCGGGTCCGGCGCCCGCCAGCAGCGTGGCCGCCCGCTCGGAGTCGCCGACCCGCGCCAGCGAGGTGCCGACGCTGCCGCCGCCGCACAGCATGTCGAGGCCGACCTGGCGCAGCGGACCGGTGACCGGGCCGCCCGCCTCGCCGTAACAGGCGTGCTGGCCCGTCGTGAACACCGTGTCGGCGGCCAGCTCCAGCGGGATCAGCACGCCGGCGATCCGTCCGAAGCCGCGCTCGCAACCGCCGCCCGCCAGCGCGTACGCGACGACGAAGACGGCGGCGGCGATCGCGGCCACGGCGGTCAGCGGCAGCGGGGACCCGGACAGCAGGACGTGCGACGCGGTGCCGAGCGTCACGACGAGTGCCGTGAACAGCGCCGCGCGTACGGCTCTGAACGGGGTCCCGGATATGTCCATGGCGTTGGAGAGTGTCCCACGTACCCCTGTAAGGGATCCCTAAAAGGCATCAAAGGGCCCTGTGGAAAGCCTTACAAGCCAGGGACCCCTTACAAACCGGGGTCCTTACAAACCGGGTCCTTACAAGCCAGGGATCCGGCCGTTGCGGAACAGGTCCACGAAGATCTGGTGGTCCGCACGCGCGCGTGCCCCGTAGCTGTGGGCGAAGTCCACGAGCAGGGGCGCGAAGCCCTCCTCGTCGGCGGCGATCGCCGCGTCGATGGCCCGCTCGGTGGAGAACGGCACCAGCGACTGCCCGGTCAGATCGTCGGCCGCCGCGTGCATCGTGGCCGTGGCCCGGCCGAGGTCGGCGACGACCGCCGCGATCTCCTCCGGGTCGTCGATGTCGCTCCAGTCCAGGTCCACCGCGTACGGCGACACCTCGGCGACCAGCTGACCCGCGCCGCCCAGCTCGGTCCAGCCCAGCCACGGGTCCGCGTACGCCTGGAGGGCGCGCTGGGAGATCACCGTGCGGTGGCCCTCGTGCTGGAAGTAGTCACGGATCCGCTGGTCCGTGATGTGCCGGGAGACGGCCGGGGTCTGGGCCTGCTTGATGTAGATCACGACGTCGTTCTCCAGCGCGTCGCTCTGCCCCTCCAGCAGGATGTTGTACGACGGCAGTCCCGCCGAGCCGATGCCGATGCCGCGGCGGCCGACGACGTCCTTCACGCGGTATGAGTCCGGGCGGGTCAGCGAGGACTCCGGCAGCGTCTCCAGATAGCCGTCGAATGCGGCCAGCACCTTGTAGCGCGTGGCCGCGTCCAGCTCGATGGAGCCGCCGCCCGGCGCGAAACGGCGCTCGAAGTCACGGATCTCGGTCATCGATTCGAGCAGCCCGAAGCGGGTCAGCGAGCGGGCGTCGCGCAGCGCGTCGAGCAGCGGCCCCTGGGCGGTGTCCAGCGTGAACGGCGGCACCTCGTCCCGCTTGGCGCCCGTCGCTATGGCGTGGACCCGCTCGCGGTACGCGCCCGCGTACACCTGCACCAGCTCCGTGATCTGCTCGTCGCTGAGTGCCTTCGCGTACCCGATCAGCGCCACGGAGGCGGCGAAGCGCTTCAGGTCCCAGGTGAAGGGGGCGACGTAGGCCTCGTCGAAGTCGTTCACATTGAAGATCAGGCGGCCCGTGGAGTCCATGTACGTGCCGAAGTTCTCCGCGTGCAGGTCGCCGTGGATCCACACGCGCGAGGTGCGCTCGTCGAGGTAGGGCCCGGAGGCCTTCTCCTCGTCGAGATCGTGGTAGAAGAGGCAGGCCGTGCCGCGGTAGAACGCGAAGGCCGAGGCCGCCATCTTCCGGAACTTCACGCGGAACGCGGCCGGGTCGGCGGCCAGGAGCTGGCCGAAGGCGGTGTCGAAGACGGCGAGGATCTCCTCGCCACGTCGCTCGTCGTTGAGCTGCGGAACCGACATCGCTGGGTGCCTCCTGGAGGATCACGGGTGGGTCAGCTTCTGAACGTCCGAAGGTACGCGGGAGTGCCCGCGACTCCTCCATGAAGGTACGGGGGAGACCCCTCGCGGTGTCAGTGCCGAGGCATAGACTTCGATGCTGTCCCCCAGACTGTCCGCAGCCCGTGGGGAAGTTGTTCACGCCTGTTTCCCTGGGAGGCCGAAACCGTGTCAAAGCCGCCGTTCACGCACCTGCACGTCCACACCCAGTACTCGCTGCTGGACGGTGCCGCGCGGCTCAAGGACATGTTCAACGCGTGCAACGAGATGGGCATGACCCATATCGCCATGTCCGACCACGGCAACCTCCACGGGGCCTACGACTTCTTCCACTCCGCGCAGAAGGCCGGCGTCACCCCGATCATCGGCATCGAGGCGTACGTCGCCCCCGAGTCCCGGCGCAACAAGCGCAAGATCCAGTGGGGCCAGCCGCACCAGAAGCGGGACGACGTGTCCGGTTCCGGTGGTTACACCCACAAGACGATCTGGGCGGCGAACAAGACCGGCCTGCACAACCTCTTCAAGCTCTCCTCGGACGCGTACGCCGAGGGCTGGCTGCAGAAGTGGCCCCGCATGGACAAGGAGACCATCGCCCAGTGGTCCGAGGGGCTCATCGCCTCCACCGGCTGCCCCTCCGGCGAGCTGCAGACCCGTCTGCGCCTCGGCCAGTTCGACGAGGCACTGAAAGCAGCCGCCGAATACCAGGACATCTTCGGCAAGGACCGCTACTTCCTGGAGCTGATGGACCACGGCATCGAGATCGAGCACCGAGTGCGTGACGGTCTGCTGGAGATCGGCAAGAAGCTCGGCATCCCGCCGCTGGTGACGAACGACTCGCACTACACATACGCGCACGAGGCGACCGCCCACGACGCGCTGCTGTGCATCCAGACCGGCAAGAACCTCTCCGATCCCGACCGCTTCAAGTTCGACGGCACCGGCTACTACCTGAAGTCCACGGACGAGATGTACGCCATCGACTCCTCGGACGCCTGGCAGGAGGGCTGCGCAAACACCCTGCTGGTCGCCGAGCAGATCGACACCACCGGCATGTTCGAGGCCAAGAACCTCATGCCGAAGTTCGACATCCCCGACGGCTTCACCGAGGTCACCTGGTTCCAGGAGGAAGTCCGCCGCGGTATGGCCCGCCGCTTCCCCGGCGGCGTCCCCGAGGACCGCCAGAAGCAGGCCGAGTACGAGATGGACGTCATCATCCAGATGGGGTTCCCGGGGTACTTCCTCGTCGTCGCCGACTTCATCATGTGGGCCAAGAGCCAGGGCATCGCGGTCGGTCCGGGCCGTGGTTCCGCGGCCGGTTCGATCGTCGCGTACGCCATGGGCATCACCGACCTCGATCCGATCCCGCACGGCCTGATCTTCGAGCGGTTCCTCAACCCCGAGCGCGTCTCCATGCCCGATGTCGACATCGACTTCGACGAGCGCCGGCGCGTCGAAGTGATCCGGTACGTGACGGAGAAGTACGGCGCCGACAAGGTCGCCATGATCGGCACGTACGGCAAGATCAAGGCGAAGAACGCCATCAAGGACTCCGCGCGCGTGCTGGGCTACCCGTATGCGATGGGCGACCGGCTCACCAAGGCGATGCCCGCCGACGTCCTCGGCAAGGGCATCGACCTGAACGGCATCACCGACCCCTCCCACCCGCGTTACAACGAGGCCGGCGAGATCCGGTCGATGTACGAGAACGAACCGGACGTGAAGAAGGTCATCGACACCGCCAAGGGCGTCGAGGGCCTGGTCCGGCAGATGGGTGTGCACGCGGCCGGCGTGATCATGTCCAGCGAGCCCATCGTCGACCACGCCCCGATCTGGGTGCGGCACACCGACGGCGTGACCATCACCCAGTGGGACTACCCGCAGTGCGAGTCGCTCGGCCTGCTGAAGATGGACTTCCTGGGCCTGCGGAACCTCACGATCATGGACGACGCCATCAAGATGGTGAAGGCCAACAAGGGCATCGACCTGGAGATGCTCGCCCTCCCGCTGGACGACCCCAAGACCTTCGAACTGCTCTGCCGCGGTGACACCCTCGGCGTCTTCCAGTTCGACGGCGGTCCCATGCGCTCGCTGCTCCGCCAGATGCAGCCCGACAACTTCGAGGACATCTCCGCCGTCTCGGCCCTCTACCGGCCGGGCCCCATGGGCATGAACTCGCACATCAACTACGCCGAGCGCAAGAACGGCCGCCAGGAGATCACACCGATCCACAAGGAGCTGGAGGAGCCGCTCGAGGAGGTCCTCGCGGTCACCTACGGCCTGATCGTCTACCAGGAGCAGGTGCAGAAGGCCGCCCAGATCATCGCCGGGTACTCGCTCGGCGAGGCCGACATCCTCCGCCGGGTCATGGGTAAGAAGAAGCCCGACGAACTGGCGAAGAACTTCACCATCTTCCAGGCCGGCGCCCAGAAGAACGGCTACAGCGACGAGGCCATCCAGGCCCTGTGGGACGTGCTGGTCCCCTTCGCCGGCTACGCCTTCAACAAGGCCCACTCCGCCGCGTACGGACTGGTCTCGTACTGGACGGCGTATCTGAAGGCCAACTACCCGGCCGAGTACATGGCCGCGCTGCTCACCTCGGTGAAGGACGACAAGGACAAGTCGGCGGTCTACCTCAACGAGTGCCGGCGCATGCGCATCAAGGTGCTCCCGCCGAACGTCAACGAGTCGGAGCACAACTTCGCCGCCCAGGGCGACGACGTGATCCTCTTCGGGCTCGAAGCCGTCCGCAACGTCGGTACGAACGTGGTCGAGTCGATCATCCGCAGCCGCAAGGCCAAGGGGAAGTACGCCTCCTTCCCCGACTACCTCGACAAGGTCGAGGCGGTCGCCTGCAACAAGCGCACCACGGAGTCGCTGATCAAGGCGGGCGCGTTCGACACGATGGGGCACACCCGCAAGGGCCTCACCGCGCACTTCGACTCGATGATCGACAACGTGGTCGCGGTCAAGCGCAAGGAGGCCGAGGGCCAGTTCGACCTCTTCGGCGGCATGGGCGAGGAGGAGAGCGACGAGCCGGGCTTCGGGCTCGACGTGGAGTTCACCACCGACGAGTGGGACAAGACCTATCTGCTCGCCCAGGAGCGGGAGATGCTCGGCCTCTACGTCTCCGACCACCCCCTCTTCGGCTTGGAGCACGTGCTGTCCGACAAGGCCGACGCGGGCATCGCCCAGCTCACCGGCGGTGAGCACGCGGACGGCGCGGTCGTCACCATCGGCGGCATCATCTCCGGCCTCCAGCGCAAGATGACCAAGCAGGGCAACGCCTGGGCCATCGCCACGGTGGAGGACCTGGCGGGCTCCATCGAGTGCATGTTCTTCCCGGCGACCTACCAGCTCGTCTCGACCCAACTCGTCGAGGACGCCGTCGTCTTCGTCAAGGGCCGCCTCGACAAGCGCGAGGACGTCCCGCGTCTGGTCGCCATGGAACTCCAGGTCCCCGACCTGTCCAACGCGGGCACCAACGCCCCCGTGATCCTCACCATCCCGGCAACCAGGGTCACCCCGCCCATGGTCAGCCGCCTCGGCGAGATCCTCACCCACCACAAGGGCGACAGCGAGGTCCGCATCAGGCTCCAGGGCCCGACCAAGACGACGGTGCTCCGCCTCGACCGCCACCGGGTGAAGCCGGACCCGGCGCTGTTCGGTGACTTGAAGGTGTTGCTCGGCCCATCCTGCCTGGCCGGCTAGGCAGGGACGTGAGTGCGCGAGGGGCGCATCCGTGTGTCGGATGCGCCCCTCGGTGTACTTGGGCTGCAACAGCCCTTTACGCAGATGTCAGTTGTGACCGAAGCGCTTCTGCCGGCCCTTGCGGGCCACATCACCGGGAGTCACCTGGGTGGCACGCTGCTCGGTCTGCGACTCCATCGACGAGCGCTGGGCCTCCTGCTGGCCACGCTCGGACTGCGGCTGCTTACGCTCCTGCTTCTTGTTCTTGGCCATGGTGCTCTGCCTCCTGTGGGGGATCTAGGGGCCAGGGCCGCGACCAGATTCACATAGGCCGACAAGACACGCATGTCGGAAAATCACGGTCCGTGACGAGAGTTGTCGGCGCGTGTACCGCGATGGCGGGGGTGCTCGGCGAATACGCCACGCCGAAGATCGAGTTCCGGCCGTTAACCTCCGCGTGGTCGGGCAGACTCGAAGGAAGCCCGAAGCAAACCTCCCGGAAAGAGGGTGGATCGCGTGGACCGCTGCATCGTCCTGGTGGACGCCGGGTATCTGCTCGGCGCAGCCGCCAGCCTCCTCGCCGGGGAACCATCCCGCTCCCGCATCACCGTCGACCACACCGCCCTCATCCAGGGGCTGCGCGAACGCGCCGAGGCCGACACCGAGCGACCGCTGCTGCGCATCTACTGGTTCGACGGCGCCCCCGACCGCGTCCCGCAGCCCGAGCACCGCAGGCTGCGCGTGATGCCCCGGGTGACCGTCCGGCTCGGCGCCCTGACCCGCAGCGACGGCCGCTGGGCACAGAAGGGCGTGGACGCCGCGATGCACGCCGAGTTGACCGAACTGGCCCGCAACCGCGCCTGCTCCGACGTGGTGCTCGTGACCGGGGACGGGGATCTGCTGCCGGGCATGATGGCGGCCAAGGAGCACGGCGTCGCCGTACACCTGTGGGCGGTGCAGGCCGCCGACGGGGACTACAACCAGTCCGAGGACCTGGTCGCCGAGGCCGACGAGCGGCGGGTGCTCGACCGGGTGTGGATCACCAAGGCGGTACGGGCCAAGGAACTCGGCGGGACCTGCGCGCCGCCGCCGGTGCCGCGGCCGGAGATCGCCGCGATCCTGTCGGCGCCGCTGCCGGATTCGGCCCTCGGGACCGCCGATCGGGCGACCGGGGAGCCCGAGTCGCCCCCTGCGGGGCGTAATGGCGACGAGGAGCGGGTGCCGGCCGCGTCCAAGGGCGTACCCACGCCGAAGGACCTCGCCGCCATGCGGGGGCCCGGGGCGCATGTCGTGCAGCATCCGGCTACCGCCACGTTGCGGTGGTCCTCCGACAAGGGGTGGGTCGATCGGCCCGGGGGCGCGGCGGAGTCGCCGGACGCGGCGGCCATGCCGACGCTCGCGCAGCTCACGACGGCGGAGCAGCGGTGGGCCGATCGGGAGGAGGACATCACGACGGTGGGGGGTGACCCCTATGAGGTCGGGCAGGTGTTCGCTCGGCGGTGGATGTCCCGGCTGACCGACCAGTCGCATCTGCAGAAGTTGTCTGGGATGTATCCGCGGGTTCCTCATCGGGTGGATGGGGAGTTGTTGCGGTATGCGGCTCGGTTCGGGTTGCTCGCGCACAAGGACGATCAGATCGATGAGCATGATCGGTATGCGATTCGGGCGGGGTTCTGGCGGGAGATCGATGTGCGGACCGCGGCCGAGCATGCCCCTGCCGGGGAGTAAGCCGGTTGAGCGCCTAATAGCTCGGGGGTGCCTGTTCGTAGGGCGACTGCGGGTTGTTCGTGGCTGGTCGCGCCCACGCGGCGGAGCCGCATAGGTCACAGCCCCGCGCCCCTGAAGGGGTGACCCGGGGGTAATTCGGTGCCCGGGACCCCGTAGGCTCCTTCTTCGTGAGTACGCGTGTGGCATCGGCGAACCGGCGGAGCGGGGACGTCGTGTGTGCTGTACGCGGGCTGACGAAGACGTATCCCGCTACCCGGGGGCGGCGCGGGGTGCCCGGGACCCCCGAGGTGCGGGCCAATGATGCCGTCGGGCTTGAGGTCCGGCGTGGGGAGATCTTCGGGTTGCTCGGGCCCAATGGGGCCGGGAAGACCACGCTCGTACGGCAGCTGACCGGGCTGATGCGGCCCGATGACGGCACCGTCGAGATCCTCGGGCACGACATCGTGCGGCATCCGGAGCGGGCCTCGCGGATCCTCGCGTATCTGGGGCAGGAGTCGACCGCGCTCGATGAGCTGACCGTGGCGCTCGCCGCGGAGACCACCGGGCGGCTGCGCGGGCTGGAGGTACGGCAGGCGCGGGCCGAGCGGGATGCCGTGCTGGAGGAGCTGGGGCTCACCGCGCTGGCGTCGCGTCCGCTGAAGAAGCTGTCCGGCGGGCAGCGGCGGCTCGCCTGTTTCGCCACCGCGCTGGTCGGGGAACGGCCCCTGCTCGTGCTGGACGAGCCGACCAGCGGAATGGACCCGGTGGCCCGGCGGGCCGTGTGGGCCGCTGTCGACCGGCGGCGCGCCGAATCCGGCACCACCGTCCTGCTGGTCACCCACAACGTCATCGAGGCGGAGACCGTACTCGACCGGGTCGCCGTCCTCGACAACGGGCGGGTCATCGCCTGCGACACCCCGGCCGGGCTGAAGGAGCAGGTCGCGGGCGAGGTCCGCGTCGAGCTGGTGTGGCGGGAGAAGGCCCCGCTGGACATGCCCGAGGTCGCCGCGCTGCGTCCGCGTGCCGTGGAGTCCGGGCGGCGCTGGTCGCTCCGTCTCGCGCCGGAGGAGGCGCGCGCGGTGGTGGCCACCGTCACCGGCGGCGCCGCCTTCGTGGCGCTCGACGACTTCACGCTCGCCACGCCGAGCCTGGAGGACGTCTACCTGGCGCTCGGCGGCAGCGCGGGCAGCGCACAGGGGCTGGTCAAGGGGTGAGGAACGCGCGTGTGAGCCGGAGAACAGTCGGTGCGGGTGTGAACGGCAGGGCTGCCGCAGCCGTACGAAAATGGGCGACAGCCGAAGCGAAGGGGAGCAACTCGACGTGAGTGTCGTACCCGCCGAGGTTCTGCCGGGCAGTGTCCTGGCCGTAGAGGAGCGCGTGAAGCGTGGAGCCGCCGAGCTCGGGCCCCGTGCGCGGCTGTGGCCGGCGCTCTGCGCGGTGTACCGGGCGCAGCTCTCGCGGGCGCGGGTCGCGCGGATCCCGCTGCTGTTCGTGGCCACCTTCCAGTCGATCGGGATCATGATCCTGATGCGCGGGGTGGTGGACGGCGGGGCCGAGGCGCGGGCCGTCGTCGCCGGTTCGTCGGTGCTCGTCGTCGCCTTCGTCGCGCTGAACCTGCTGGCGCAGTACTTCGGGCAGCTCCGGTCGAGCGGGGGGCTTGATCACTACGCGACGCTGCCCGTGCCGCCCGCTGCCGTCGTGCTGGGCGCGGCCGGGGCGTACGCCTCCTTCACCGTGCCCGGGACCGTGGTCACCGCCGTTTTCGGATGCGTGCTCTTCGGGCTGCCGCTGGCCCACCTCTGGGTGCTCGCCCTGGTGATCCCGCTCGCCGGGGCCGCGCTCGCCGGGCTCGGCGCCGCGCTGGGCCTGCTCGCGCCGCGCCCCGAACTCGCCACCGTGCTCGGGCAGTTGGGGATGTCGGCGGCGCTGCTCCTTGGCGTGCTGCCGGCCGACCGGATGCCGGGCCTCATCCAGTTCGCCCGTGATCTGCTGCCCTCCACGTACGGGGTGGAGGCCTTCGCCCGTACGTTCGGGCCGAACCCCGACTGGGCGTTCGTGCTTGGGGACCTCGCCGTGTGCGCGGGAGTCGGTGTCGTGTCGCTCGCGGTCGCCACCTGGGCGTACCGGCGGGCCGCCGTCCGGTGACGCGCCGCACAGCCGCGCCTGGCACGATGTCAGAGTGACCGCACCGTTTTCGCCGCCTCCGCCGCCGCACCATCAGCCTCCGGACGACCCCTGGGCACCGCCGCCCGCCGGGGGCGGGGGCGGGGGCGCGGTGCCCGATGCGTACGCGCAGGGCGGCTCCGGGACTGATTCCGATCCTGGTCCCGGTCTGGCGAGCGAGCTGATCACGGCCGCCGTCGTCACAGTCGTCATGGCGGTGCTCGGGGGCGTACTGCTCGGACTTCTGTGGTGGTGGCTCGCGCCGCAGGTGCCGCTCGTCTCCGACGGGTCGGCGGTCTACCTCAAGGAGACCGAGGGCGAGCAGGCCGCCGGGGTCGACGGAACGTTCACGCTGCTGGCGCTGGGGGTCGGGGCGCTGAGCGCGCTCGTCGTGTTCCTCGTGCGCCGGAGCGGGGGTGTGCCGCTGGTCGTCGCGCTCACGGTGGGTGGGCTGCTGGGTGCGGTGCTGGCGTGGCGGCTCGGGGTGTGGCTCGGGCCCGAGACCGATGTCGCGGCGCGGGCGAAGGAAGTGGGGCAGGGGGTGACGTTCTCGGCGCCGCTGAAGCTGAGTGCGAAGGGTGCGCTGTTGGCTTGGCCCTTGGCCGGGGTACTCGTCCACCTCGGGCTGACCGCGCTGTTCGGGCCGCGGGACCCCGATCCGTACGAGGAGCACCAGCCGTACGGTTCACCGCCGGCCGCGTAGGGGACCTTTTTCGCCCCCGCCGCCCCTACCCGTCCCATCCCCAGGGGCGGCTGCCCCTTCGACCCACCCGCACCCGCCGAACAAACCGCGCCCCGCGAGCTGGAAGGCGTGGCGGGGGTCACGCGCGGGCGATGGGCGCGGATACCGCTTCCGTGAGTTTCGTGAGGTCCGCGGGGGCCAGTTCGACCTCCAGCCCGCGCCGGCCCGCCGAGACGCAGATCGTCTCGTGGGTGTCCGCCGACGCGTCCAGGACCGTGCGGAGCTTCTTGCGCTGGCCCAGGGGGGAGATACCGCCCCGGACGTACCCGGTGGTGCGTTCGGCGAGGGTCGGGTCGGCCATCGCCGCGCGCTTGCCGCCCACAGCCGTGGCCAGGGACTTCAGGTCGAGGGAGCCGGCCACCGGGACCACCGCGACGACCAGCGCGCCGTCGACGTCCGCCACCAGCGTCTTGAAGACCCGCTCGGGGGACACCCCCATCGCCTCGGCGGCCTCCTCGCCGTAGGAGGGGTGGGAGGGGTCGTGCTCGTAGGCGTGGACGGTGAACTCCACGCCCGCCGCCGTCAGGGCCACGGTCGCGGGCGTCCCCCCGGCCTGCTGCTTCTTCGACTTCTTCGCCATCGGCCTTCTCGTGTCGTGTATGTCAGTTGAGGCTCGTCGGGCCCCGCGTCAGCTCCGACGCGGGCAACGACGGCAGACTACGGATGATGGCGGTCTCGGCGCGCAGGAGTTTCAGCTCGTCGCGCAGCCGGGACGCGGTGTCGGGGGCCTGGAGAAGCCGCTGCTTGGCCGGGGTGTCGAGCATCATCGCCGCGGCCACCAGATACGAGACGACGGCCGGCTCGTCCGGCAGGTCCGCCCCCGTCGACAGCGACCGCTCACGCGCGCCCGCCAGCCGCTTCTGGTACTGGCGGAAGGCCCGCAGCACCCCCTCCGCGAGCGCGCCCGCCTCGTCGCCGGCGTTCTCCGGGAGCTCCTCCAGCTCCGCCACCAGGAACGGACCGGAGGCGTCCACCGAGAGCAGCCGCACCCGGGTCGTACCGGTCGCGAGAACCTCGTACGTGCCGTTGTCGCGCTCCCGGATGGTGGCCGCGTCCGCGATACAGCCCACGGAGTGGAACGCCTTGACCGGGTCGTCGCCGAACCCGGCGGTCGGACCGCGCTCGGGCAGCGCCGTCGGATCGGGCATGCCGGGTGCGCTCGGCGCGACCTCGTGGCCGTCGCGGATGGCGACGACGGCGAAGCGGCGTGGTTCGTCCTCGGGGGTTTTCAGCAACTCGCGCATCATGGCGCGATAGCGCTCCTCGAAAATGTTCAGAGGTAGCACGAGCCCCGGGTACAACACCGAGTTCAGGGGGAAGAGCGGCAGCCGGACGGTGGTCACGAGGCCAGAGCCTAATGGTCCGCGGGGTGCGTGTGTCTGTTCGTACTTGTTTGTGATCTTCTTCTTCGCGCCCGCAGCGGCATCGAGGACGCCACCTCCAGCCGTACGCCGTCCCGCAACTCCAGGAACTGGCCCAGCGGATCGTCCGAGACGCGGTCCCAGGGGAACGACGTGGCGTACGGGCCGATCATGCGCAGCTGGGTCAGGGCGTCCGGCCAGCGTTCCAGGCGTACGAGGACGTAGGTGAGGAGGTTGCGGACCTCCGCCGGCCACGGGTCGCCGGGCGCGTACTCGGCGGAGAGCGCGATCGCCCGGTCCGCCGCCTCGTCCAGACGGGCGCGAGGCACTTCGGCCCCGCCGCCCTCGGTGAGGTAGGAGAACACCGCCCGGACCGGAAGCGCCTGCACGAGCGAGCCCGGCAGCGCGTCCTCGGCGGCCCGTTCGGCGAAGTCGAAACACTCGGCGTGCGAGCCGTACCAAGATGCCGAGAGGTACTTGAGAGCCGACACATGGCAGCCGTAGTGGTGCGGCGAGCGGCGGACGGCCTCCGCCCACAGCTGTTCGAAACCGGTGTGGCCGAGGCCCGTGCCCCGGGCGTGGTCGAGCGCGATCCGCCACGGCACCGGATCATGCGGCTCGCCCTCGGCGGCCGCCGTGATCAACGGGCCCGCCTCGCGGAGCAGCTCGACCCGGGCCGGCGAGTGCCAGCCCTGGGCCACCGCCAGCTGGGCCTTGATCAGCAGGACGTCCGGGCCGTGCGGAGCGGCGCTCTGCCAGGTCCGCAGCCACGCGTCGCGCGAACGGGCGAAGGAGGCGAGCCGCGAGACGTACCGGTCGCGGTTCTCCCACTCGGCGGCCTCCCGGGTCGTCCCCAGGAGCTTGGCCGCGGGCGTGTGGTCACCCCGGCCCGCCGCCACCAGCGCGGGCCCCAGCCGCTCGTCCGGCGCGTCGAGCAGCACCTCGTCGTCGGCGGGCAGCCCGACGGCGAGCCCCGAGGTATGACGCGCCATCCGGGCCGTACGGATGAGCGCACGCAGCACGTTCATACGGCGCGGGGTACCTCCTTGCGCCTGAGCCGGCGCCGCTCTCGCGGGCCGGGTTGCTCGCCGTCGTGGTTTCACAATTGATGGTTTCGGTAGCAAGACGACGGGAAGGCGAATCAGGTTGTGCGCTTTCAGATTACGGTTCAGTTCCTGCTCAGGAGGCGGGTCGCGCCCGCGGCCACCGTCGTCGCGAGGATCCAGCCCAGGATGATCACCACCGCGGCCAGCCACTGCCAGCCGCCGCGCAACTGCCAGTAGCCGACCTGACCGAGGTCGATGACCGGGAGCAGCAGGTCCAGGGCGAACAGGGACGGGCTCCAGTGCGGGTGCTCGCCGCTCTTGATCGGCGGATGGTGGGCGTGCGAGAAGGCGTACGAGGTCAGCGCCCACAGCAACGCCATCCATACGGCGGCCCGGCCCGGACGGTACCCGTACGCGACCGTCCAGTCCTGCGCGTAGCCCCAGAGCTTCCCCGCGAACGGCAGGTTCTCGCGCCGGTGGCGCTGCTTGGCCAGCAGCACCTCGCGCGCGCCCTCGTCGTCGCCGCCGGTCCGCAGCACGGAGGCGAGTCGCTCGTACGGCTCCGGGCTGTACTCGGCGGTCGCCGCCGCCACCCACTCCAGCCGCTTGGCCAGCGGGAACCGGTCACGCGGTACGAGGGTCTCGTACTGGAATCCACCCATCTGGAGGTTGCCCGGGCCCGGCCAGCTGTCCGCCCTGTCGATGAGGACGCCGACGCGGGCGCCGGACAGGACGACCTTGCCGCGCTCCGGCTTCTCGCCGAGGAAGCGCAGCTCGGGCACCTGGACGCGGCGCAGGGACAGCTCCTGTGTGTCGGTGAAGGTGAAGCGAGCCCGCTCCAGGTCGACGGCGTCGCCGAACCGTCCGTCGTCCAGCCGTATCCCGCCCTCGCACACGAAGCGCTGGACACGGGTGCCGCGCGCGGGAGTGCTTCCGCTCGTGTAGAGGGGATTGCCGACGCCGGCGGGGGTCAGATAGAGGGTGCGCTCGACGGTCAGCTGGGGCGCGTTGAGGGCGCGTTGGCCGTACGGGTTGGTGAGCCGGCTGCCGCGCAGGCTGAGCGAGGCGCCGACAGTCGCGCCGCGCAGACTCAGCTCGCCGTGCGACTCCAGCATCTCGGCCTGCACGTCCTGGGCGACGGTCAGCCCGTCCGCGGAGATCGAACGGCCGTGCCGGTCGCGGTAGACGACCGCCTGGTTGAGCAGCAGATCGGTGCCGATGTGCGCGTCCGCCAGCCGGACGCCGTTGTGGAAGCGGCAGCGCGGCAGATGCAGATCGCCCTCCGTGTGCAGGCGCGCCGCCTCAAGACGCGGTACCGAGCAGTCCACCAGCCGCACGGTGGTGAACCGGGCCTCCGGCAGCAGGATCTGCTTCTCGAACCGGCAGCCCTTCAGCTCCACGTACGGCACCACGTTGCCGCCCGCGAGCTCCAGGGTGCCCTCGATCTGGACGCCGACCATCTTCAGCGCCGACACCCGGCCCGCCAGCGCGGGCGGGCCGTCCAGCAGCAGCCAGGCCACGATCCGGGCCCGTACGGTCCGCTCGGGCCCCCAGGGATGGCCGCCGTGCGGATCGTCCACCGCGGTGTCCCCGTCACGCAGGTCGTACACGCTGCTGTTGCGGAATGCCTGCCACATGCCGGCCTCGGCGGCGGTCAGGTCGTCCGGCAGGTCCCCGTCCCGGACGCCGTCACCCTCGTCGGTCACGGCCCTTCCTTTCCTCCTCGATCACTCGCGAGTCGGTGCGTCCACCATGTATCGCACAGCTGTTCATGCCCGCTGAGTGACGCCCTGAACGCTAGACGTGAAGGTGATCTTCCGGGTTCCTTGTGCCCGGTTGTTCCAGCCACTGGAACGCTCGAACGTCAGCCGACCGACGTCTGCGAGAATTGGGCCGTGATCTCTCGAATCGATCTGCGCGGCGACGCCCTCCCGGAGGGACCCGCCCTGCGCGACCTGCTGCCCCGAGCCGACTTCGACGTCTCGGCCGCCCTGGAGAAGGTGCGTCCGATCTGCGAGGCCGTGCATCATCGGGGCGACGCGGCGCTGATCGACTTCGCGGAGAAGTTCGACGGCGTGCGCCTCACCTCCGTACGGGTCCCGGCCGAGGCCCTCACGGACGCGCTGGAGCAGCTCGACCCGGCCGTCCGCGCGGCCCTGGAGGAGTCGATCCGCCGCGCCCGTACCGTCCACCGCGAGCAGCGCCGCACCACGCACACCACCCAGGTCGTCCCCGGCGGCACGGTCACCGAGAAGTGGGTACCGGTCGAGCGTGTCGGCCTCTACGCCCCCGGTGGCCGGTCGGTGTACCCGTCGTCCGTGATCATGAACGTGGTGCCCGCGCAGGAGGCCGGTGTCCCGTCGGTCGCCCTCGCCTCCCCGGCGCAGGCCGAGTTCGACGGACTGCCGCACCCCACGATCCTCGCCGCCTGCGCGCTGCTCGGCGTCGACGAGGTGTACGCGGCCGGTGGCGCCACCGCCGTCGCGATGTTCGCGTACGGCACCGAGTCCTGCCCGCCGGCCCCCATGGTCACCGGTCCGGGCAACATCTGGGTGGCCGCCGCCAAGCGGTACTTCACCGGTGTCATCGGCATCGACTCCGAGGCGGGCCCGACCGAGATCGCGGTCCTCGCGGACGACACCGCCGACCCGGTGCACGTCGCCGCCGACCTGATCAGCCAGGCCGAGCACGACCCGCTCGCCGCCGCCGTGCTCGTCACCGACTCCGTCGCGCTCGCCGACGCCGTCGAGAAGGAGCTGGCACCGCAGGTCGAGGCCACCAAGCACATCGAGGACCGCATCCGGCCCTCGCTCGCGGGCAGGCAGTCCGCGATCGTGCTGGTCGACGGCGTCGACGAGGGCCTCCGTGTCGTCAACGCGTACGGCGCCGAGCACCTGGAGATCCACACGGCGGACGCGGCGGCCGTGGCCGAACGCGTCGTCAACGCGGGCGCGATCTTCATCGGCCCGTGGGCGCCGGTCTCCCTCGGCGATTACGCGGCCGGCTCCAACCACGTGCTCCCGACCGGCGGTTGCGCCTGCCACTCCTCCGGTCTGTCCGTCCAGTCCTTCCTGCGCGGCATCCACATCGTCGACTACACGAAGGACGCGCTGGCCGAGGTCGCGCACCACGTGGTGACGCTGGCGGAGGCGGAGGACCTGCCCGCGCACGGCGCGGCGATCAAGGCACGATTCGGCTGGAAGGTACCCGAGGGCAAGTGAGCGACGTACGTATCGACGATCTCCCCGTACGCGACGAGCTGCGCGGCAAGTCCCCCTACGGCGCGCCCCAACTCGACGTCCCCGTACGGCTGAACACCAACGAGAACCCGTACCCGCTGCCCGAGGCGCTGGTCGAGCGCATCGCCGAGCGCGTCCGGGACGCGGCGCGCAACCTCAACCGCTACCCGGACCGGGACGCGGTGGAGCTGCGGACGCGGCTCGCGGAGTACCTGACGAAGACATCCGGGTACGAGGTCGGCCTGGCCAACGTGTGGGCGGCCAACGGCTCCAACGAGGTCATCCAGCAACTCCTGCAGACCTTCGGCGGACCCGGCCGTACGGCCATCGGCTTCGAGCCCTCGTACTCCATGCACGGGCTCATCTCGCGCGGCACGGGCACCGGCTGGATCTCCGGCCCCCGGGGCGGCGACTTCACGATCGACCTCGCGGCGGCCGAGAAGGCCATCGCCGAATACCGGCCGGACGTCGTCTTCATCACCACCCCCAACAACCCCACGGGCAACGCCGTTTCGCGGGAGACCGTCCTCGCGTTGTACGAGGCCGCGCAGGCGGCCAAGCCGTCGATGGTGGTCGTGGACGAGGCGTACATCGAGTTCAGCCACGGCGACTCACTGCTGTCCCTCATCGAAGGACGGCCGAATGTCGTCGTCTCGCGCACGATGTCCAAGGCCTTCGGCGCGGCCGGACTGCGTCTCGGTTACCTCGCCGCGCACCCGGCGGTCGTGGACGCGGTCCAGCTCGTTCGGCTGCCGTACCACCTCTCCGCCGTCACCCAGGCGACCGCCCTGGCCGCCCTGGAGCACACCGACACCCTCCTCGGCTATGTCGAACAGCTGAAGCTGGAGCGGGACCGGCTGGTCGAGGAACTGCGCGCGATCGGCTACGAAGTGACCGAGTCCGACGCGAACTTCGTGCAGTTCGGCAGGTTCGAGGACGCGCACGAGGTGTGGCAGAAGATTCTCGACCGGGGCGTCCTGGTCCGGGACAACGGAGTGCCCGGGTGGCTGCGAGTGACCGCCGGAACCCCCGCCGAAAACGACGCGTTCCTCGACGCGGTACGTGAGTTGAAGAAGGAGCAGAGCGCATGAGCCGCGTAGGACGCGTGGAGCGGACCACGAAGGAGACGTCGGTCCTCGTCGAGATCAACCTCGACGGCACCGGAAAGACGGAGATCTCCACCGGGGTCGGCTTCTACGACCACATGCTCGACCAGCTCGGCCGCCACGGTCTGTTCGACCTGACCGTGAAGACCGACGGCGACCTGCACATCGACTCGCACCACACCATCGAGGACACCGCCCTCGCGCTGGGCGCGGCCTTCAAGCAGGCCCTCGGTGACAAGGTGGGCATCTACCGCTTCGGCAACTGCACGGTCCCGCTGGACGAGTCCCTCGCCCAGGTCACCGTCGACCTGTCGGGGCGCCCGTACCTCGTGCACACCGAGCCCGAGAAGATGGCGCCGATGATCGGCGAGTACGACACGACGATGACCCGGCACATCCTGGAGTCCTTCGTCGCCCAGGCCCAGATCGCGCTGCACGTGCACGTGCCGTACGGGCGCAACGCGCACCACATCGTCGAGTGCCAGTTCAAGGCGCTCGCGCGGGCGCTGCGCTACGCCTCCGAGCGCGACCCGCGCGCGGCAGGCATCCTGCCCTCCACGAAGGGCGCGCTGTGAACGGCCTGTCCACGGTTCTGATCGTCGTGGGTCTCTTCCTGATCGGCGGTGTCATCTCCTTTGTGAAGCAGCAGATGCCGAAGAGTCTCATCACGCTGTTGTCGATCGGCGCCGCGATGTGTCTCGTCGCGGGCGTCCTGAGGCTGGAGGTGTGGAATTGAGCGCCCCTTCGAAACGAGTAGTCGTCTTTGACTACGGCTTCGGCAACGTCCGCTCCGCCGAGCGTGCTCTCGCGCGCGCGGGCGCCGAGGTCGAGATCACGCGTGACTTCGACAAGGCCATGAACGCGGACGGGCTGCTGGTGCCGGGTGTCGGCGCCTTCGCCGCCTGCATGAAGGGCCTGAGGGAGGCGCGCGGCGACTGGATCATCGACCGCAGGCTCGCCGGCGGCCGCCCCGTGATGGGCATCTGCGTGGGCATGCAGATCCTCTTCGCGCGCGGCATCGAGCACGGCGTGGAGACCGAGGGCCTCGACGAGTGGCCCGGCGCGGTCGAGCCCCTCCAGGCCGAGATCGTGCCCCACATGGGCTGGAACACCGTCGACGCCCCGGCCGGCTCGGAGCTCTTCGCGGGCCTCGACGCCGACGCGCGCTTCTACTTCGTGCACTCCTACGCCGTCCACGACTGGGCCCTGGAGACGCACAACCCAGCCCTGACCGCGCCCAAGGTCACCTGGTCGACGCACGGCAAGCCCTTCGTGGCGGCCGTCGAGAACGGCGCGCTGTGGGCCACGCAGTTCCACCCTGAGAAGTCCGGCGACGCCGGAGCGCAGCTGCTGAACAACTGGATCGGAACCCTCTGATGTCTGCCAAGCCCTCCGGAAAGCTCGAACTCCTCCCCGCCGTGGACGTCCGCGACGGCCAGGCGGTCCGGCTCGTACACGGCGAGTCCGGTACAGAGACTTCCTACGGCTCTCCCCTGGAAGCCGCCCTCGCCTGGCAGCGCGCGGGCGCCGAGTGGCTGCACCTGGTCGACCTGGACGCCGCGTTCGGCACCGGCGACAACCGGGACCTGGTCGCCGAGATCACCGGGGCGATGGACATCAAGGTAGAGCTGTCCGGCGGCATCCGAGACGACGCCTCGCTGGCGAAGGCCCTGGCCACCGGCTGCACCCGCGTGAACCTCGGCACCGCCGCCCTGGAGACCCCCGAGTGGGTCGCCAAGGTCATCGCCGAGCACGGCGACAAGATCGCGGTGGGCCTCGACGTACGCGGCACGACCCTGCGCGGCCGCGGCTGGACCAGCGACGGCGGTGACCTCTACGAGACGCTGGAGCGCCTCAACAAGGAGGGCTGCGCGCGTTACGTCGTCACGGACATCGCCAAGGACGGCACGCTCCAGGGGCCCAACCTGGAGCTGCTTCGCAAGGTGTGTGCCGCGACGGACCGCCCGGTCGTGGCCTCCGGCGGCGTGTCGTCCCTCGACGACCTTCGCGCCATCGCCGACCTGGTGCCCCTCGGTGTCGAGGGCTCCATCGTCGGGAAGGCCCTGTACGCGAAGGCGTTCACCCTGGAAGAGGCCTTGGAGGCGGTAGACCGGTGAGCGACGTACGACGCGTCACGACGGGCGCGCCCTGGGAGGAGACCTTCGGCTACTCCCGGGCGGTCGAGCTGCCGAACGGCCTGGTGCTGGTCTCCGGCTGCACGTCCATAGTGCACGGCCAGATCGCCGGAGGCGGTCCGTACGAGCAGACGGTCAACGCCTTCAACGTCGCGTTCGCGGCGCTGGAGCAACTCGGCCTCGGCCGCGACGACGTCGTACGTACGCGCATGTACATCACCCATGCCCGGGACGTGGACGAGGTCGGACGCGCTCACAAGGAGCTGTTCGACTCCGTCCGGCCCGCCGCATCCATGATCATCGTCTCCGGCTTCGTGGACCCCAGCCTGGTCGTCGAGGTCGAGGTGGAGGCGTTCCGCCCCGGCGGAGAAGACGGAGAAGCCGCAGCATGACCCTTGCCGTTCGAGTCATCCCCTGCCTGGACGTGGACAACGGCCGGGTCGTCAAGGGAGTCAACTTCCAGAACCTGCGCGACGCGGGCGACCCCGTCGAGATGGCCAAGGTGTACGACGCCGAGGGCGCCGACGAGCTGACGTTCCTGGACATCACCGCCTCGTCGGGCAACCGCGAGACCACGTACGACGTGGTGCGCCGCACCGCCGAGCAGGTCTTCATCCCGCTGACGGTCGGCGGCGGCGTCCGTACCGCGGAGGACGTGGACAAGCTGCTGCGGGCGGGCGCGGACAAGGTGGGCGTCAACACCGCCGCGATCGCCCGCCCCGACCTGATCCGCGAGATCGCCGAGCGCTTCGGCCGGCAGGTACTGGTCCTGTCGGTGGACGCGCGCCGCACGGAGTCGGGCTCCTTCGAGGTCACCACGCACGGCGGCCGCAAGGGCACCGGCATCGACGCCGTCGAGTGGGCCCACCGGGCCGCCGAGCTGGGCGCGGGCGAGATCCTGCTCAACTCGATGGACGCGGACGGCACGAAGGACGGCTACGACCTGGAGATGATCGCGGCCGTCCGCCGGCACGTGACCGTCCCCGTCATCGCCTCGGGCGGCGCCGGCAAGCTCGCCGACTTCTCCCCGGCCATCGAGGCGGGCGCCGACGCGGTCCTCGCCGCCTCGGTCTTCCACTTCGGTGACCTGCGCATCGGCCAGGTCAAGGACGCGCTGCGGGAGGCGGGCCACCCCGTACGGTGACGCCTCGCTCGGCTCGAGCCCCGGTCGCCCGACGGCGGCCGGGGCATCGCCAACTGCCCAGATGAGAGCTCAGATCCCCAGCTGCTTCGTCTCGTGCAGCCGGGTGATCGCCTCCTTCTCGCCCTCCAGCTCCACATCGGCCACCTGCTGGCGCCCGTAGAGGAACAGCAGCAGCTCGGAGGGCTCGCCGGTGACCGTGACGACCGGAGCACCCCGGTGGGCCACCGCGGTCTGGCCGTCCGGGCGGCGGAGCACCAGGCCGGTGGGGGCGCCGCGGCCCATGAGGCGGGCGGTGCGCTCCAGACGGGACCAGAGGGCGTCCTGGAAGACGTGGTCGAGCTCGCGCGGGGACCAGTCGGGCTGGGCGCGGCGGATGTCCTCGGTGTGGACGTAGAACTCGATCGTGTTGGACGCCTCGTCGATCTGCTTGAGGGAGAAGGGCGAGAAACGCGGGGGACCGGTGCGGATGAGCTGGATCAGCTCCTCGTACGGCTTCGCGGCGAACTCCTCCATCACCCGGTCCAGGCGCGAGGCGAGCTGCTTGATGAGGATGCCCCCGGCGGCGTCCGGGCGGCGCTCGCGCACCACCACGTGCGCGGCCAGATCACGGGTCTTCCAGCCCTCGCACAGGGTGGGAGCCTCCGGGCCCGCGGTCTCCAACAGGTCGGCGAAAAGGAGCCGTTCACGCTTCGCATGGGTCGACATGACGCCAGCCTACGACCGGGCGGAGCGGTCCGGGCGGCCAAGGCCCCGGCGAGGCGCGACATGGGGGCCGGAGAGGTGTTCGGCGAGCACGTGGCATTTGTATGACAAGAGGGTCCGGCTTGTGGACAACGGAACGGGCACCTCGCGGCGGCGCGGCACAATGGCCGCATGACCAGCACGCCGTCCTCCAGCAGCCCCCCCAGTCCCGGAGCCCAGAGCGGCCCCGGCGCTCCCAGCGGCCTGGACCCCGAGATCGCCGCGCGCCTCAAGCGCAGCGCCGACGGGCTCCTGCCCGCCATCGCCCAGCAGTACGACACCGGTGAGGTGCTCATGCTCGGCTGGATGGACGACGAGGCACTGCACCGCACGCTCACCACGGGCCGCTGCACCTACTGGTCACGCAGCCGCCGCGAGTACTGGGTCAAGGGCGACACCTCCGGCCACTTCCAGTGGGTGAAGTCCGTCGCCCTGGACTGCGACGCCGACACCGTCCTCGTCAAGGTCGACCAGGTGGGCGCCGCCTGCCACACCGGCGCCCGTACCTGCTTCGACGAGGACGTCCTCAAAGCCGTGGAAGGCGTCGAGGGCGACGCCGATTCCGACGTACCGTCACTGGATCAGTAAGGTCAGCCGCCATGGACCTCGAGACGTTCCGCAAGCTGGCCACCGACCGCCGCGTCATCCCGGTCAGCCGCAAGCTCCTCGCCGACGGCGACACCCCGGTCGCGCTCTACCGCAAGCTCGCCGCCGAGCGCCCCGGCACCTTCCTGCTGGAGTCCGCCGAGAACGGCCGCTCCTGGTCCCGCTACTCCTTCGTGGGCGTCCGCAGCCACGCCACCCTCACCGCCCGCGACGGCCAGGCCCACTGGCAGGGCACCCCGCCCGTCGGCGTCCCCGTCGACGGTGACCCGCTCGCCGCCCTGCGCGCCACCATCGAGGCGCTGCACACCCCCCACCAGGAGGACATGCCGCCCTTCACCGGCGGCATGGTCGGCTACCTCGGCTACGACATCGTGCGCCGCCTGGAGAAGATCGGCCCCGGCGAGCGCGACGACCTCCGGCTGCCCGAGCTGACCATGCTGCTGACGAGCGACCTGGCGGTCATGGACCACTGGGAGGGCTCGGTCCTCCTCATCGCCAACGCCATCAACCACAACGACCTCGACACCGGTGTCGACGAGGCCTACGCCGACGCCGTCGCCCGCCTCGACGCCATGCAGGCCGACTTGGCCCGCCCCGTCGCCCAGCCCCCCGCGGTCCTCCCGCCCTCCGAACTGCCCGAGTACACCGCACTGTGGGGCGGCCCCGACTTCCAGGAGGCCGTCGAGGACATCAAGGAGCGCATCCGGGCCGGCGAGGCCTTCCAGGTCGTCCCCTCCCAGCGCTTCGAAACGCCGTGCGCGGCAAGCGCGTTGGACGTCTACCGGGTCCTCAGGGCGACCAACCCCTCCCCGTACATGTACCTGTTCCGCTTCGACGGCTTCGACGTCGTCGGCTCCTCCCCCGAGGCCCTGGTCAAGGTCGAGGACGGGCAGGCCATGGTCCACCCCATCGCCGGCACCCGGCACCGTGGGGCGTCCCCGCAGGAGGACCAGGCCCTCGCCGACGAACTCCTCGCCGACCCCAAGGAACGCGCCGAACACCTCATGCTCGTCGACCTGGGGCGCAACGACCTGGGGAGGGTCTGCGAGCCGGGCTCGGTCGAGGTCGTCGACTTCATGTCCGTCGAGCGGTACTCCCACGTCATGCACATCGTGTCCACCGTCACCGGCCGGGTGGCGGCGGGCCGTACGGCCTTCGACGTGCTGACCGCCTGCTTCCCCGCCGGCACCCTATCCGGAGCCCCGAAGCCGAGAGCCATGCAGATCATCGACGAGCTGGAGCCCTCCCGCCGAGGCCTCTACGGCGGCTGCGTCGGCTATCTCGACTTCGCGGGCGACTCCGACACGGCCATCGCCATCCGCACGGCCCTGCTGCGCGACGGCACGGCGTACGTCCAGGCCGGCGCCGGCATCGTCGCCGACTCCGACCCCCTCGCCGAGGACACCGAATGCCGCAACAAGGCGGCGGCGGTCCTGCGCGCGGTCCACACGGCGAACCGGCTCGGACAAGAGGGCGCGTCTCACGTGAACCCCGAGTGACGGCGACCCCGGTGCGCAGGCGATAGTGGAGTACGTGACCGCTGTACCTCATCCCCGTTCCGAACCCGCGTTCGTCCGCTCCGGGCGGCGCAGCCTCGCCCTGGCGCTGCTGAGCGGCGCGCTGGGCGCGGCCGTGGCGCTGCTCGCCTCCCGGCAACTCTGGTCGCAGGGCACCGCCTCGATCGCGGGCGGCGCCTTCCCGCTGACCGCCAAGGGCAGCGACGTCACGGGTGTGCCGGCCGCCCTCGCCATAGTGGGCCTCGCCGCGCTCGTCGCCGTCTTCGCCGTACGCCGGTCGGGGCGCATCCTGGTGGCCGTCCTGCTCGCGCTCTCCGGCGCGGGCACCATCGCGGCGGCGCTGCTCGGCGCCTACGACAGTTCGGCGCTCGACGACAAGGCCGCCGAGGCCTCCGGCGACACCTCCGCGACGGTCGACGCGCTCAGCCACACCGGCTGGCCGTATGTCGCGGCGGCCGGCGGGGCGCTCATCCTCCTCGCGGGGCTGCTCGCACTCCGCTACGGGCGGCTGTGGCCCGCGATGTCCGGCCGCTACGAGCGCGACGGCACCCCCCGGCCGCGCAAGGCCAAGCCCGTCGACCCGGACCGGCCCGAGGACATGTGGAAGGCCCTCGACCGCGGTGAGGACCCCACGGGCCCGGATCCGGCATAGGCCGTACGACCGTCCGTCCGCCCCCTCCGTGACGGGCGGCACATGACCCCCACTCACGGCACGCGCCTGAGATACGGGACAATGGGCGGCGAGCGTCCACTCATCACGCGCTCGAGCGAAACCCACGAGCGGAACGCATCGAGCACCACGCATTCAGCAACGAGGAGTAAGACATGGCGGGCAGCAGCCACGGTCACACCCCGGCCGCCTGGACCGGCGTCACCATCGCCTTCATCGGTTTCTGCGTCTCGGGCGCCTACATGGTGATGGCCAAGCCGCTGGGATTCTGGGCCGGCATGGTCATCGTGGTCCTCGGCGGTGTCGTCGGCATGATCATGAAGGGCATGGGCCTCGGCCAGCCGAAGGACGCGCACGCCGTGTACCACCAGGCTTCCGCCAAGAGCAGCGAGGTCGTGACCCCCGAGCCTGCGGTCGCCAAGGGCTGACTTCCGTCGAGGGGCGGTCCGGCGCCGATACCGCCGGACCGCCCCTCGCGCGCGTGTGCGGACCGCGCGGTGCAGAATGCGGTGTGTGAACGCCGAGACCCAGCCCGTCGTGCCGCCGCCGCCCACCCCCGCGGTCGGCGGTGTGCTGCGACGCCTGTGGGTGCCCGCCGGGGTGCTCACGGCCGTCGGCGCGGCCTTCGCGTACGTCGCCGCCGTGGACCCCAACGAGCCCGGCCACTACCCGGTCTGCCCGCTCTGGCGTTTCACCGGCCTGTACTGCCCCGGATGCGGCGGTCTGCGCAGCGCGCACGCCTTCGCGCACGGGGACATCGCGACCGCTCTCACCAGTAACGTGCTGGCCGTGGCCGGATTCCTGGGCTTCGCGGTGCTGTGGACCGTATGGGTGGTCCGTGAGGTGCGCGGACGGCCGATGCACGTCGCCCTCGGCCCTCTACAGCTGTGGACGCTAGGCACGTTGGCGCTGGTCTTCACCGTTGTCCGGAACCTTCCGTTCGGAGGCTGGCTCCACCCTTGATCGAATGGCGAACGTCCAGGATGGGGGCACCTCCCACCCGAGGCGAGAGAAGCTGGTTCGAGGGTGGGGGAGGGACCGCCGACAGCCGGATGCGAGAGCTGCGCCCCGCTCCGGATACCATCGCAGTGAACTGCCAGAACCGGAGAACCGCTCGACTGTCAATACTTGGCTGTCAAACGTTGTCACCGATCGCAACCGTCTGAAAGGGGGCCGCTCGCGTGAGTGTGCTCGACGAGATCATCGACGGAGTCCGTGCCGACCTCGCGGAGCGGCAGGCGCGCGTCAGCCTCGACGAGCTCAAGGAGCGCGCGGCGAAGGCTCCCGCGGCCAAGGACGGCGCGGCCGCCCTGCGCGGTGACGGCGTCAAGGTGATCTGCGAGGTCAAGCGTTCCAGCCCCTCCAAGGGCGCGCTCGCCGCGATCGCCGACCCGGCCGGCCTCGCGGCCGACTACGAGGCGGGCGGCGCGGCGGTCATCTCCGTCCTCACCGAGCAGCGCCGCTTCGGCGGCTCGCTCGCCGACCTGGAGGCCGTTCGCGCCCGCGTGGACATCCCCGTCCTGCGCAAGGACTTCATCGTCACCTCGTACCAGCTGTGGGAGGCGCGGGCGTACGGCGCCGATCTGGCCCTGCTGATCGTCGCGGCCCTCGACCAGTCGGCGCTGGAGTCGTTGATCGAGCGGGCCGAGTCCATCGGGCTCACCCCGCTTGTCGAGGTGCACGACGAGGACGAGGTCGAGCGGGCGGTGGACGCCGGCGCCCGGGTGATCGGTGTCAACGCGCGCAACCTCAAGACGCTCGAGGTCGACCGCTCGACGTTCGAACGGGTCGCCCCTGAGATCCCCGACTCCATCGTCAAGATCGCCGAGTCCGGCATCCGCGGGCCGCACGACCTCATCGCCTACGCCAACGCCGGCGCTGACGCGGTTCTCGTGGGCGAGTCCCTCGTCACCGGCAAGGACCCCAAGACCGCGGTCGCCGACCTCGTCGCCGCGGGCGAGCACCCGGCGCTGCGGCACGGCCGGGGCTGACCGGGCATGACCGACCGCGCCGCCGCCATCACCACCACTGCCGACCGGCCGGGGTCCGACCCGGCCGGGGCGACGGGGTGTGCGGGGGCGGCGGTCCGGTCTGGGGTTATCACTCACACGGGTGATCCGGGGCCGGTAGGCTGTGCCCCGATGTTCTCGACGTTCTCGATCGCCATGACAACCAGGGACCCCTACGCCCGCCTCGCGCGCGGGTGCCGTCCCCGTGGCTGCCGGGCGCCCGCCCGCCGCGTCCACGGGCGCCGGGTCCGTTACGTCATCGGCGACGAGCCGGGCCAGGTGAACGGCATGCGATGGCCCCACCGGCGTACGCGCCGGTCCCCTGCGACCAGCTGAGCCGCGCCCACCTTTCGCTTCCGCACGCCGGGTGCGCTGTCCTCGTCGGCCCCCTCAGGTTCCTTCCGGCCGGTTCGGCACCGCCGGTCCACGCCGCCGTGGTTGCTCGCCGTTGCGGCGGGTGAGTTCCGGTGAGGAAGCCGTCGGCTGAGGCGACCCCGGCGGGCGAGGCGACTCCGTGGGCCTACGAGGCTCCACCGGCTGCTGTCGAGGACCGTCTCTCCCGGCCCGGCACCCTGATTGATGTAGGCCGGCCTCCGATCACTTGGGATCGGCCCCCGTGGAGGTCTGTTGTGCCACCTCTGTCGGCAGTCAGGGCGGGCGGTGGCGGCAGGCCCCGGGGGCAGCGCGCGTACGTGATTTCCGTGACCCATAGTCCGACCAACGACGGGGCTACGCCCCTGTGAGGTAACCGCATGTCCAGCGAGTTCTTCATTCCCGACCCGGAGGGTCAGGTTCCCAGCGCCGAGGGGTACTTCGGTGCGTTCGGCGGCAAGTTCATCCCGGAGGCGCTGGTCGCCGCCGTGGACGAGGTGGCCATGGAGTACGACAAGGCCAAGCACGACCCCGAGTTCGCGCGTGAGCTCGACGATCTGCTCGTGCACTACACCGGGCGGCCCAGCTCGCTCACCGAGGTGCCCCGGTTCGCCGAGCACGCCGGTGGCGCCCGGGTGTTCCTCAAGCGCGAGGACCTCAACCACACCGGATCACACAAGATCAACAACGTGCTCGGGCAGGCCCTGCTCACCAAGCGCATGGGCAAGACCCGGGTCATCGCCGAGACGGGCGCGGGGCAGCACGGCGTCGCCACCGCCACCGCCTGCGCGCTCTTCGGGCTCGACTGCACGATCTACATGGGTGAGATCGACACCCGGCGGCAGGCGCTCAACGTGGCCCGGATGCGCATGCTCGGGGCCGAGGTCATCGCCGTGAAGTCCGGCTCCCGGACCCTCAAGGACGCCATCAACGAGGCGTTCCGCGACTGGGTCGCCAATGTCGACCACACCCACTATCTCTTCGGGACGGTCGCGGGGCCCCACCCCTTCCCCGCCATGGTGCGTGACTTCCACCGGGTGATCGGTGTGGAGGCCCGGCGGCAGCTGCTGGAGCGCGCCGGGCGGCTTCCCGACGCCGCCATCGCCTGTGTGGGTGGTGGGTCCAACGCCATCGGGCTCTTCCACGCCTTCATCCCGGACACCGACGTACGCCTCATCGGCTGCGAGCCTGCCGGCCACGGTGTCGAGACCGGTGAGCACGCGGCGACCCTGACCGCCGGTGAACCGGGCATCCTGCACGGCTCGCGGTCGTACGTCCTGCAGGACGAGGAGGGGCAGATCACCGAGCCGTACTCGATCTCGGCGGGGCTCGACTACCCGGGCATCGGGCCCGAGCACTCCTACCTCAAGGACAGCGGCCGTGGCGAGTACCGCGCTGTCACTGACGACGCGGCCATGCAGGCGCTGCGCCTGCTGTCGCGCACCGAGGGCATCATCCCGGCGATCGAGAGCGCCCACGCGCTCGCCGGCGCCCTGGAGGTCGGCAAGGAGCTGGGCAAGGACGGGCTGATCGTCGTCAACCTGTCCGGGCGCGGCGACAAGGACATGGACACGGCCGCGCGCTACTTCGGCCTGTACGACACGGCCGCCGATGCCGAAATGGCCGCCGACGCGGCCGACATCGCCGAGATCGAGGGGGACGCCAAGTGAGCGGAAACATCCAGCTGTTGAGTGACACCCTCGCCGCCGCCAAGGCGGAGGGACGGTCCGCGCTCATCGCCTATCTGCCGGCCGGGTTCCCGACCGTCGACGGCGGCATCGCCGCCATCAAGGCGGCCTTCGAGGGCGGCGCGGACGTCGTCGAGGTCGGGCTGCCGCACAGCGACCCGGTCCTCGACGGGCCGGTCATCCAGACCGCCGACGACATCGCCCTGCGCGGCGGCGTCAAGATCGCGGATGTGATGCGTACGGTGCGGGAGGCCTTCGAGGCCACCGGGAAGCCCGTACTGGTCATGACGTACTGGAACCCGATCGACCGCTACGGCGTCGAGCGCTTCACCGCCGAGCTCGCCGAGGCGGGCGGTGCCGGGTGCATCCTGCCCGACCTCCCCGTCCAGGAGTCGGCGCTGTGGAGGGAGCACGCCGAGAAGCACGGGCTCGGCACGGTCTTCGTGGTCGCGCCCAGCAGCAAGGACGCCCGCCTCGCCGAGATCACCGCGGCGGGCAGCGGCTTCGTCTACGCCGCCTCGCTGATGGGCGTCACGGGTACGCGCGAGTCGGTGGGCGCGCAGGCCCAGGACCTGGTGCAGCGCACCCGGGCCACCGGCACCGACCTGCCCGTCTGCGTCGGACTCGGTGTCTCCAACGCAGCGCAGGCCGCCGAGGTCGCAGGCTTCGCCGACGGCGTGATCGTCGGGTCCGCGTTCGTGAAGCGGATGCTGGACGCGCCGGACGAGGCGGCCGGCCTGGACGCCGTACGGGAACTGGCGGGCGAGCTCGCGAAGGGCGTGCGCCAAGGCGTCTGAACGGGCGCGTGCCCCCGCGTGTGCCACGGCGTACGAGGGGGCGCGTGACGTTCGCCCGCTTGTCGTACGGGGTGGGTGGACGTAACGGGTCATCCGCTCACTCGAACGGGTGGAAGTGGGATCGGGGAGGCGCGGTGCGCCTCCCCGGTTCGTTCTGCGGGATGTGAGCGAGAAGAACCGTGAGGGAAAGCGCACAGCCCGTGAGCGGCTGGCAAAGGAGCGCGAGAAGCAGAAGGCCGCCGAGAAGCGCCGTCGGGCGTTGATCGTGGGCGCCTCGGTGGTGTGTGCCCTGGGGCTGGCCGCCGTGATCGGCGTCGCGGCGGCGAACGCGGGCAAGGACGACGCCGAAGCCTCGGGCCCGGTCGTCGCGCCCTCGGGGGCCAACGGCGAGGACGGACTCGCGATCCCCGTAGGGGACGCCGGCGCCAAGTCGACCCTCACGGTGTGGGAGGACTTCCGCTGCCCGGCGTGCAAGTCCTTCGAGGACGCCTACCGCTCGACGATCCACGAGCTGACCGAGGCCGGCCGGCTGAAGGTCGAGTACCACCTCGTCACCCTCATCGACGGCAACATGGGCGGCAGCGGCTCCCGCAAGGCCGCCAACGCCGCCGCGTGCGCGCAGAACGAGGGCAAGTTCGCCGCGTACCACGATGTGCTCTTCGAGAACCAGCCTGCTGAGACCAAAGACGAATTCGCCGGCGACAGCAAGCTCATCGACCTCGCGAAGAAGGTGGAGGGGCTGGACACCCCGGCCTTCCGCAGCTGCGTCGAGGACGGCAGGCACAACAGCTGGGTCGCGAAGTCGAACGAGGCCTTCCGGAAGGGCAAGTTCTCGGGCACGCCCAGCGTGTTCCTCAACGGCACCAACATCTACGCGGACCGGTCGATGACCCCCGCCAAGCTGAAGCAGATGGTGGAGGCGAAGGCCAAGGGATGAGGCCCCTGGGCAGGCTGTGTCGGGTGGGGCTCGTGTGTCGTCAAGGGCCGGGTGGTACGGCGTTATGGACCCGTTGCCGGGCTGCCTGCCGTCTGCCGGGCCCGGCAGGGTAGCGTCGACCCTGCCATGGAACTTGCCTACATTCCCAGCCCGTCGCGCGGGGTGCTGTACCTCGGACCCGTCCCGCTGCGCGGCTACGCTCTCTGCATCATCGTCGGTGTCTTCGTAGCGGTCTGGCTCGGCAACAAACGCTGGATCGCCCGAGGCGGGCGGGCCGGTACGGTCGCCGACATCGCGGTCTGGGCCGTGCCCTTCGGCCTCATCGGCGGGCGGCTCTACCACGTGATCACGGACTACGAGCTGTACTTCAGCGAGGGCCGTGACTGGGTGGACGCCTTCAAGGTGTGGGAGGGCGGGCTCGGAATCTGGGGTGCGATCGCCCTCGGTGCCGTGGGGGCGTGGATCGGGTGCCGCCGTCGTGGCATCCCGCTGCCCGCGTACGCCGATGCCGTCGCGCCCGGGATCGCGCTCGCGCAGGCGATCGGGCGGTGGGGCAACTGGTTCAACCAGGAGCTGTACGGGCGCCCGACGGACCTGCCGTGGGCCGTGGAGATCACGTCCTCCACGGACGGGCGGATGCCGGGGACGTACCACCCCACGTTCCTCTACGAGTCGCTGTGGTGCATCGGGGTCGCGGTGCTCGTGATCTGGGCCGACCGGCGGTTCAAGCTCGGGCACGGGCGGGCGTTCGCGTTGTACGTGGCCGCGTACTGTGCCGGGCGGTTCTGGATCGAGTACATGCGGGTCGACACGGCCCACGAGATTCTGGGGCTGCGGCTCAACAACTGGACCGCGCTGTTCGTGTTCCTCCTCGCTGTCGTCTTCCTCGTGGTGTCGGCCCGGAAGCGGCCGGGGCGGGAGGAAGTCGTGGAGCCGGGTGTCTCCGACGGTGACGGGGACGAGGGCTCCGCTTCCGTGGACCTTGAGAAGGACAGGGACTCGGGGTCTGCGGAGCCCTCGGGGAAGTCGGAGGAGAAGGACGACACCGAGGCCAAGGCCGACGACGAGGATCGGGCTGAGTCCGTCGAGAAGAGCTGAGGTTTCGCACGGGTTGCTGTGATCCGCCGCTCCGCGGCGGATGTTCCCCACCCACCCGCCTGAAAGGGCGGGTGGGTTTTTGGGTTGCGGTCATTGTTTGGTGTGGCGGTTGGCCAAGGAGAGGGTTCTGTGGGCGCCCTCCACTACGGCTGGGTCGATGAAGCGGCCGTTGGGGAGGGCTTGGGCGCCGGAGGTGGTGGAGGCAGCTTCGAGGATTTGTTCGGCTGACTCGATCTCCTGCTGGGTGGGGGCGTAGGCCTGTTCGATGACGGGGAGTTGGCGGGGGTGGATGGCCGCGCGGCCGAGGAAGCCCAGGGCGCGGCCGTGGGCGCAGGAATGGGTGAGGCCGGCCAGGTCTCTGGTGTCGGGGTAGATCGACTGGGCGGGGGCGGGGAGGCCGGCGGCGCGGGCGGCGACGATCACTCGGGAGCGGGGCCAGTCCAGGGCGGTGTCGTGGTGTACGCCCAGGTCGGCGCGGAGGTCGGCCTCGCCCAGGGCCAGGCCGCGGACGGCGGGGTGGGCGGAGGCGATGTCGTAGGCGCGTTCGACGCCCAGGGCCGACTCGACGAGGGCGTACAGGGGGACGGCGCCGCCGTCGGCGGGGGCGGTCCGTTCCGCGATCCGTACGACGTCGGCGGGGGACGTGACCTTGGGCAGACGGAGGGCGGAGAGGCCCGGGAGTGGGGTGAGGGCCTTGAGGTCCGCTGCCGAGCGGGCCGTGTGCAGAGGGTTGACGCGTACGTGGACCGGGACCGGCGGGGCCTCCGAGAGGAGTTCGGCGGTGGCCGAGCGGGCGTACTCCTTGCGGTCGGGGGCGACGGCGTCCTCCAGGTCGACGATCACCACGTCCGCGCCGGAAGCCAGGGCCTTGGCCACGACATCCGGGCGGTCTCCGGGGGCGTAGAGCCAGGTCAGGGGGAAGGCCGTGGTCCGAGGGATCACAGGGCGCCTTCCTCGCGGAGCGTCGCGATGTCCGTTTCCGTCAGGCCCAGTTCGGTCAGGATCGCTTTCGTGTCGGCGCCGTGCGGGCGGCCCGCCCAGCGGATGGCGCCGGGGGTGGCGGAGAGGCGGAAGAGGACGTTCTGCATCCGCAACGGGCCGAGGTCGGGATCGTCGATGGTGGTGATGGTGTCCAGGGCCCGGTACTGACGGTCCGCCATCACGTCCCGTACGTCCTGGATGGGGGCGACCGCCGCCTCAGCCTTCTCGAACGCGTCGATGACCTTCTCGCGGGTGTGACGGGCGATCCACACGCCGACCGCGTCGTCGAGGACGTCGGCGTGGCGGGCACGGTCGGCGCCCGAGCCGAACCAGGGCTCGTCGATCAGCTCGGGGCGGCCGACCAGGCGCATCACGCGCTCGGCGACCGACTGGGCCGAGGTGGAGACCGCGACCCAGGAGCCGTCCGCCGTGCGGTAGGTGTTGCGGGGGGCGTTGTTGGCGGAACGGTTGCCGGTACGCGGCTGGACGTGGCCGAGTTGGTCGTACCAGAGGGGTTGCGGACCGAGGACCGTGAGGATCGGCTCGATGATCGCCATGTCCACGACCTGGCCCTCGCCCGTGCGGTCGCAGGCGGCCAGAGCCGTCATCACCGCGTACGCCGTCGCCAGGCCCGCGATGGAGTCGGCGAGGCCGAAGGGCGGGAGCACGGGTGGGGCGTCGGGTTCGCCGGTGATCGCGGCGAAGCCGCTCATCGCCTCGGCGAGGGTGCCGAAGCCGGGGCGATGCGCGTACGGGCCGAACTGGCCGAAGCCGGTGACGCGGGCGAGGACCAGGCGGGGGTTCGCGGCGGAGAGTTCCTTCCAGCCAAGGCCCCATTTCTCCAGGGTGCCGGGGCGGAAGTTCTCGATGATCACGTCGCTGGTCGCGGCGAGGCGGAGGAGCGTGTCGCGGCCGCCGGGCTTGGAGAGGTTCAGCGTCAGGGTGCGTTTGTTGCGGCCGAGGAGTTTCCACCACAGGCCCACGCCGTCCTTCGAGGGGCCGTGGCCTCGGGACGGGTCCGGTTTGGTGGGGTGCTCGATCTTGATGACCTCCGCGCCGAAGTCACCGAGCATCGTGGCGGCGAGGGGGCCGGCGAAGAGGGTGGCGAGGTCGAGGACGCGGAGGTGGGTCAGGGGGGCGGACGTCTCGTTCACTGCGGGCATGGAAGAGCGGTCTCCCGGAGGGTGAGCTGGGCCAGGGCATCGAAGCCGATGCCGTTGAAGTCGGCGATGGAGGTGGCCAGGCGGTTCTTGAGGGGGGTCGTCCAGCGGTCCGGGAGCGCTTTCGGGGAGCCGGCGAGCAGGCCCGCGATGCTGCCCGCCGTCGCGCCGTTGGAGTCCGTGTCCCAACCGCCCGACACCGCACGGCAGATGGAGGCCGTGAAGTCGCCGTCCGCGTGAGTGAGGGCGGCGGTGAGCAGGGCCGTGTTGGGGATGGCGTGGACCCAGTGGTGGTCGGCGTAGGTGGTGTGGAGTGCGTCGGCGATCGTGTCGAAGTCGGCGTGGTCCTCGGTGAGTTGGAGGGCGTGCTCGATCGCTCCGGCCAGGCGGCAGCGTGGGGGGACGACGGTCAGTCCCGTGCGCAGGCAGTGGTGGATGTCGTGGGTGCCGGTCGCCGCCTCGGCGATGGTGGCCGCGATGAACATCGCCGCGTAGACGCCGTTCGCCGTGTGGGTGAGCGTGGCGTCGCGGTGGGCCTGTTCCGCTGCGGCGGCCGGGTTGCCCGGGTTGGTCCAGCCGTGGACGTCCGCGCGGATGAGGGCGCCGATCCATTCGCGGAAGGGGTTGCGGTGGCGGGCGGTGCGGGGTGGGTCGATGCCGGTGAGGAGGTTGCGGTAGGCGATGCGTTCGGCGGTGAAGGTGCGGCCTGCGGGGAGCTCGTCGAGCCAGAGGCGGGCCACGTCGGTGGTGGTGAAGCCGGGGCCGTGGCGCCTGAGGAGGAGCAGGTTGAGGAGGGGGTAGTTGAGGTCGTCGTCCTCGGGCATGCCGTCGATGTTCTCGGCGAGGGAGGTGGGGGCCGAGCGGCGGTTCCAGGGGTGGGCTTGGAGAAGGTCGGTGGGGACGCCTCTGGCGGTGAAGTAGGTGTTCAGAGGCCAGTTGCCGGTGACTTTTGCGAGTTGGCGGATGGCGGGGAGGGGGAGTTTTTCCACGGGTTTGCCCAGGAGGCAGCCGGTGGCTCTGCCCAGCCAGGCGGCTTCCAGGCGGGGGAGGTACTGGGGTGCGGCCGTGTGCTCGGCGCTTACCGGCGCTGACAGGGTGCCGCCTGCGCCCACCCTCCCCCACTCTCGGCTGCGCTCGAGCGGGGGGACCCCCATGAGCGGGGGGACCTCCATCGCCCCAGCGGCAGGATTGCCCGCAGGGTGGTGGGACGGCCACGATGGACACAGGGCCTTGATCTTGCTCAGCTCCGTCGGCTCGTTGTCCGCCAAGTTGCTCGGTAGGTCTGCCAGTTCGTCCAGCAAGTCCTCGGCCAGCAGGCGCAGGTAGCGGGAGGCCGGTTGGGGTGAGGCTCCTGCGCGCGAGGGGGCTGCCGGGCCGCCGGCCGCGTGCCAGCGGGCTGTGATGGCTGAGGGTTCGCGGCCGTCCTGGGTGGCCTGGTGGAGTTCGTGGGCGAGGAGGTCCTCCGGTTGGACCCAGGTGAGGCGGAGGGGGGTCACCGGGGGGCCGCCAGGGTGGTGAAGGCGGCCTCGTGGGCGCGGCGGCGGCGTACGTCCTGGTCGTGGATCGCGCGGGTGACCTCCGCCAGTGTCGCGGCGGGGGCGTGCAGGTCCAGGCGGCTTGCCTCCGCCACCGTCTTTGCCCAGTCCGGTGGGATCTCGGAGCCCAGCGCTCCCGCCAGGGCGCCCGACATCGTGGCGGTCGAGTCGCAGTCGCGGCCGTAGTTCACCGAGCCCAGGACCGCGTGGCGGTAGTCGCCGCGGGACACCAGCAACATGCCGAGGGCGATGGGGAGTTCCTCGATCGCGTGGAGGCGGGAGGGGCGGCGGGCGCCGAGGGAGGGGGAACGGTAGTCGGGGCCGACCGTGTCGAAGGGCGTCACCGCGTCGCGGAGGGGGCGTAGGGCCGACTCGAAGTCCGTGTACCGGGCCGCCACTTCGCACACCGACTCGATCGCCGCCTGCGTGCCGTCCTTCGCCAGGGACAGACAGGTCTCGATCACCGACTCCGCCGTCGCGCCTGGTGTGCACGCGGCCGCCACCGCCGCCGCGAACACGCCCGCCGCCTCCCTGCCGTACGACGACTGGTGGGCGCCCGCGGTGTCGAGGGCCTCGGCGTACGCGCCCCTCGGGTCGGCCGCGTTGACCAGGCCGACCGGGGCCATGTACATCGCGGCGCCGCAGTTGACGATGTTTCCGACGCCGGCCTCGCGGGGGTCGTTGTGGCCGTAGTGGAGGCGGGCGACCAGCCACTTCTCCGCGAGGAAGACGCGGTGCAGGGGGAGGGCCTCCGCCTCCAGCTCCGGGATCCAGCGCGGGGTGGTCATCATGTCGGGCACCAGGTGCTCGGCGACGGCGTACGCGTCCAGGTGGTCGCGGACCTTCGCGTAGACCCGTACCAGCGCGTGGGTCATCAAGGTGTCGTCGGTGACGTGGCCGTCGCCCTTGTGGTAAGGGGCGATGGGGCGGGCGGTGCGCCAGTCGTCGCCGTTCCAGGGGCCGACGATGCCGTGGACGCGGCCGCCGTGGCGTTCGGTGATCTGGTCGGGGGAGTAGCCCTCGACCGGGCCGCCGAGGGCGTCGCCGACGGCGGCGCCGACCAGGGCGCCGGTGATGCGGTCTTCGAGCGTCGCGGTGATGGTTACTTCGGTGGCTGCTTCGGCTGTTGGGTCGGTGGTTGCTTCCGGATTGGGGGCCATTGGGGGCGTCATGCCCGAATCATCCTCCGGGGGCGGCGAGTTCCGTGGCTGCGAGAAGTTCGGCGAGGTGTACGAGATCCGTACCGGTGAGGCGGGGGAGGGCGCAGCCGGAGAGGGTGCGGCAGGCGTCCCGCCAGGCGTCGGGGATGGCGGTGCCGCCGCTGAGTGCGCCGGTCAGGGCGCCGGCGAGGGCGGGGGCGGAGTCGGCGACCCGGGAGAGGCAGGCGGCGGCGGGGACCGCCTCGTCGATCCGGCCGTGTGCGGCGGTGGCGAGGGCGAGGGCGACGGGGACGGTCTCGGCGGCGGCGATGCCGTAGCTGTAGACGTGGTCGACGATCTGGTGCTCCAGGAGCGGGACCAGAGCGAATGTTCCTTCTCTTTTGTGGTGTTGGGCGAGGAGCAGGGCGTGGCGGGCGTTGCGGCCGATCTCCGTTTCCGCCGGTAGTTCAGCGAGGGCGGCGGTCGCGCAGTCGTCCACGTCCGCGCCGACGAGGGCGAGCGCCACGGCGGCGGCCATGGCGCGGGCGCCGTGCACGCCGTCGCCGTCCTGGGTGTAGCGGGCGTCGAACTCGGCGAGGTCGGCGGCGAGTTGGGGGTTACCCGGGTGGGCGACCGCCAGGACGCAGGCGCGTACGCAGGCCGCGTCGTCGAAGTAGTGCGGGTTGTCGTGGCCGGTGGCGGGTGGACGGAGGCCGGTGGCGAGGTTGCCGAGGCCTGCGCGTACGGAGATGCGGGCACGTAGGGGGAGTACGGCGGACTCGACCTCGGGGGCGCGTTCGGCGGCCGCGGCGATTTCGCTGGCCACGGTGTTCCAGGAGAGGTCGATGGAGGCGCGGGTACGGCGTTCCAGGCTGAGGTCGCCGAGGGCGGCCGCGTCGCCGGCGCGGAGGAGGGCCTCCGCGGCGAAGGCCGCCCATTCCGCGTCGTCGGAGGGGCCGAGGCGTAGGGGTTCCGGGGGTTGGTTGAGTGCGATCGGGACGGGGAGGGTGGTCGTCGCGTTCTGCTCGGCGAAGGTGTCCAGTTCGCGGGTGAGTCGGCGGGTCCACTCCGGCATGCGGGCGGCGCGGTGCCGTGCGGCGGGCCAGCCGGCGGCGTCGCCTGCGGCCAGGCCGAGGAGGAGGCCTTCGATACGGCGGGGGTGCGGGCGGCGCCTCTCGGCCTCGGCTTCGCCTTCGGCCCTCGTTTTCCCATTCCCACCCGCACCACTCGTGCGACTTTCGTCGTCGAGTGCGGGTGCCCCCTGCGGGGCGCCCCCACCGTCGGCGGCCGCGGGTTCGATCGGCTTCGCCGTGACCGTGAGTTCCCTTGCGGCGGGCGTTGCTCTGCCCCGCGAGGTCGACGGTGCGACGGCCGTCGCTTCGCCCCATGGGGCGGGCGGCGCGACGGGTGTCGTCTCGCCCCATGGGGCGGGCGGTGAGCCATGTGCCGCCTCTTTCCCCGGCGCGGGCGTTGGGGCAGGCGTCGCCCCGTCCCACGTGGTGGACGTTGTGGCAAGCGTGGTCTCATCCCCCGGCGCGGGCGTCGCGACAGACGTCGCCCCCTCACCCGGCACAGGCATTGCCGCAGGCGTCGTTTCCTCCCAAGGGGCGGGTGGTGTCATGACGGGGTCTCCGTGGGGTTGTCCGGGGCCGGGGCGTAGGTGGTGGGGGGCGGGGGTGGCCAGGTGTCGTGGTGTTGGGACTGCGTGGTTGTGGTCCACTTGCCGCCCTCGCTCGGGACCAGTAGTTCCGCTACGTCCAGGACGTGGTGGCCGGCCATCGAGGGGAGGCAGCTGCCTCGGGCGGGGCCGATGGCCGCGGCCCAGGCGGGAGGGATGGCCGAGGTTCCCCGGGTCGCTCCGGCCAGCGCGCCCGCCACCGCCGCCGTCGTGTCGGCGTCGCGGCCCATGTTGACCGCGGTGAGGACGGACTCGGAGAAGTCGCCGTCGGCTGCCGCGTAGGCGCCGAAGGCGAGGGCGACGGCTTCGGGGGCCAGGTCGGTCCAGGGGTAGCCGCCGATGACGACCGCGGAGCGGACCGCTCGTTCGCCGCGGTGGGCGCCGGCGACCGCGCGGCGCAGGGAACGGGCGGTCCAGGAGTCGTCGGGGATCACGGCGAGGGCGGAGGCCACGACGGCGATCGTGGGGGCGCCCGCCATCGCCGCCGCCACGCCCGCGGCGACCGCCTGGCCGCCGTAGATGCCCTCGCCCTCGTGGCTGACCGAGCCGTCGATGGCGACCAGGCGGGCGGCCTCCGCCGGGCGGCCCGCCGCGAAGACGCCGAAGGGGGCCGCGCGCATCGCCAGGCCGTCGCTCCAGGCGTGCCGGTGCTGGGCGGAGATCGGTGCGGCCAGGCCCCGGCGGAGGTTCTCCAGAGTGCCGCGTTCGCTGAAGCCGGCGCCCCGGAACGGCCCCTCGTCCTGGTCCGCGATCCACTGGTGCCAGGCCGTCTCCACATGCGTGACGGTGAGCGCCGAGCCGTGCCGGGCCAGCAGCAGCCCGGAGAAGATGGCGTACTCGGTGTCGTCCGTGCCCGAGGGGCTCTCCGCCACGTACCCGGTGATACGGCCCCAGCGTGCGCGGATCTCGGAGGGCTTCATGTTCTCCGCGGGTGCCCCCAGCGCGTCCCCGATGGCGAGCCCGAGCATGGCGCCGCGCGCCCGGTCGCGCAGATCGGTGGCGTCCCCGGGTGCCGGGACCGAAGGAACGCAGGCGATGGAAGGCATACGGTCGCCTCTCTGGCCCTGTGGGCAGTTGATCCGCTCTGAAGATTTCTGGATCTCTCTTGCAGATCTCTGCCACATCGAGGGCCTCACCGGCGCCCGGAACGCGCTCGTATCACCCGGTCGACATCTGTGCGGGCCCATGTACGAATGAGCGGCAACGATTCCTCGAACAGGTCGGCGCGATGGACGGGCTTGTGTGTGACGTACGCCCTGGGCAGCCTGTTCTGAGCCGCCGTACGATGGATCGGATGGCTACGTATGCGATGGGCCGCATAAGTAGCCGTTACCAGGCGGTTTCGAATGCTTAACCGCTGGGCATGAGCCGTAAGCGCCGCGGGCAACGACGCCTGCTCCGCAACCTCCGGTAGTACCTCCAGTAGTGGGCGGCACCGCCCCCTGCGCCGAGCCGATGGACATCGATCTGTCCGGTTGGCTCCCCTTATCCCGCCGCCGTGCGCAGCACCCGCTCCGCGCTCGCGGCGTCCCGCATGTTGAAACGAAGTATCCAGTTCCCGAGAACCGTTTCATCATGTAACCTGCACGAAATTTTGCACTCCGCGCAGAGGGCCAACGTCGTCCCTCGGCACTTGCACATGCCAGATAGACGACGACGGGAGAGCCGATGCGTACGCCGCGCCAGCCGTCCCAGCACTCCGAGAATGGCCAGAAGTGGTCGTTCATGGATGCTCGCCCTGCTGCGCAGGGTATGTACGACCCCCGCAACGAGCACGACGCCTGTGGCGTCGGCTTTGTGGCCACCCTCACCGGCGAGGCGAGCCATGCGCTGGTCGAGCAGGCGCTCACGGTTCTGCGCAACCTGGAGCACCGAGGGGCGACCGGTTCGGAACCCGATTCGGGGGACGGCGCCGGCATTCTCTCGCAGGTCCCGGACACGTTCTTCCGTGAGGTGGCCGGATTCGAGCTGCCCGAGGCCGGCTCGTACGCCGTCGGTATCGCCTTCCTGCCCGAGGAGGGCGCGGACGACGCCGCCGCCCGTATCGAGGCCATCGCCGCCGAGGAGGGCCTCACCGTCCTCGGCTGGCGCGAGGTGCCCGTCGCCCCCGAACTGCTCGGCGCCACGGCCCGCTCGACGATGCCCTCCTTCCGCCAGGTCTTCGTCACCGACGGCACCTCGAAGGACATCGACCTCGACCGCAAGAGCTTCGTGCTGCGCAAGCGCGCCGAGCGCGAGGTCGACGTCTACTTCCCCTCGCTGTCCGCGCGGACCATCGTCTACAAGGGCATGCTGACCACCGGCCAGCTGGAGCCCTTCTTCCCGGACCTGTCCGACCGCCGCTTCGCCTCGGCCATCGCGCTCGTCCACTCGCGCTTCTCCACGAACACCTTCCCGTCGTGGCCGCTCGCCCACCCGTACCGCTTCGTCGCGCACAACGGCGAGATCAACACCGTCATGGGCAACCGCAACTGGATGCGCGCCCGTGAGTCGCAGCTGGTGTCCGACCTGTTCGGCCCGGCGGAGAAGCTGGAGCGGATCTTCCCGATCTGTACGCCGGACGCCTCCGACTCTGCCTCGTTCGACGAGGTCCTGGAGCTCCTCCACCTCGGCGGCCGTTCGCTTCCGCACTCCGTGCTGATGATGATCCCGGAGGCGTGGGAGAACCACGACTCCATGGAACCGGCCCGGCGCGCCTTCTACCAGTACCACTCCACGATGATGGAGCCCTGGGACGGCCCGGCCTGTGTCACCTTCACCGACGGCAAGCAGGTCGGTGCCGTTCTCGACCGCAACGGCCTTCGCCCCGGCCGCTACTGGGTCACCGACGACGGCCTCGTCGTCCTCGGCTCCGAGGTCGGCGTCCTCGACATCGAGCCCTCCAAGGTCGTCCGCAAGGGCCGCCTGCAGCCCGGCAAGATGTTCCTCGTCGACACCGTCGAGCACCGCATCATCGAGGACGACGAGATCAAGGCACAGCTCGCCGCGGAGAACCCGTACGCGGAGTGGCTGGAGGCCGGCGAGATCGAGCTCTCCGACCTGCCCGAGCGCGAGCACATCGTGCACACCCACGCCTCGGTCACCCGCCGCCAGCAGACCTTCGGTTACACCGAGGAGGAACTGCGCGTCATCCTCGCGCCCATGGCCAAGGCCAGTGCCGAGCCGATCGGCTCCATGGGTACGGACTCGCCGATCGCCGCGCTGTCCTCGCGCCCGCGTCTGCTGTTCGACTACTTCACCCAGTTGTTCGCGCAGGTCACCAACCCGCCGCTGGACGCGATCCGCGAAGAGCTGGTCACTTCTCTGCGCTCCTCGCTGGGCCCCGAGGGCAACATCCTGGAGCCGACCGCCGCGTCGTGCCGCAGCGTCACCCTGCCCTTCCCGGTGATCGACAACGACGAGCTGGCCAAGCTCATCCACATCAACGCCGACGGCGACATGCCCGGCATGACGGCCGCGACCCTCTCCGGCCTGTACCGGGTCTCCGGCGGCGGCGACGCCCTCGCCGCGCGCATCGAGGAGATCTGCGCCGAGGTCGACAACGCCATCGACAACGGCGCCCGCCTGGTCGTCCTGTCGGACCGCCACTCGGACGCCGAGCACGCGCCGATCCCGTCGCTGCTGCTCACCGCGGCCGTCCACCACCACCTCATCCGCACCAAGCAGCGCACCCAGGTGGGCCTGCTGGTCGAGGCCGGTGACGTCCGCGAGGTCCACCACGTCGCCCTGCTCATCGGCTACGGCGCCGCGGCGGTCAACCCGTACCTGGCGATGGAGTCCGTCGAGGACCTCGTCCGCGCCGGAACGTTCCTCTCCGACATCGAGGCCGAGCAGGCCCTCCGCAACCTGATCTACGCCCTCGGCAAGGGCGTCCTCAAGGTCATGTCCAAGATGGGCATCTCCACGGTCGCCTCCTACCGCGGCGCCCAGGTCTTCGAGGCCGTCGGCCTGGCCGACGACTTCGTCGAGAAGTACTTCAACGGCACCGCCACCAAGATCGGCGGCGTCGGCATCGACGTCATCGCCAAGGAGGTCGCCGCCCGCCACGCCAAGGCCTACCCGGCGTCCGGCATCGCGCCGGCCCACCGCGCCCTGGAGATAGGCGGCGAGTACCAGTGGCGCCGCGAGGGCGAGCCGCACCTGTTCGACCCGGAGACGGTCTTCCGCCTCCAGCACTCGACCCGCACCAAGCGCTACGACATCTTCAAGAAGTACACGGACCGCGTGAACGAGCAGTCCGAGCGCCTGATGACGCTGCGCGGCCTGTTCGGCTTCAAGTCGGACCGGCGGCCGATCTCCATCGACGAGGTCGAGCCGGTCTCCGAGATCGTCAAGCGGTTCTCGACCGGCGCCATGTCGTACGGCTCGATCTCCCGCGAGGCGCACGAGACGCTCGCCATCGCCATGAACCAGCTGGGCGGCAAGTCCAACACCGGTGAGGGCGGCGAGGACCCGGACCGTCTGTACGACCCGGCGCGCCGGTCCAGCATCAAGCAGGTCGCCTCCGGCCGCTTCGGTGTGACGAGCGAGTACCTGGTCAACGCGGACGACATCCAGATCAAGATGGCCCAGGGCGCCAAGCCCGGTGAGGGCGGTCAGCTGCCCGGCCACAAGGTGTACCCGTGGGTCGCGAAGACGCGTCACTCGACGCCGGGCGTGGGTCTCATCTCCCCGCCGCCGCACCACGACATCTACTCGATCGAGGACCTGGCCCAGCTGATCCACGACCTGAAGAACGCGAACCCGCAGGCGCGGATTCACGTCAAGCTGGTCTCCGAGGTCGGCGTCGGCACGGTCGCGGCGGGTGTGTCGAAGGCGCACGCGGACGTCGTCCTCATCTCCGGCCACGACGGTGGTACCGGTGCTTCGCCGCTGACGTCGCTGAAGCACGCCGGCGGTCCCTGGGAGCTCGGCCTCGCCGAGACCCAGCAGACCTTGCTTTTGAATGGTCTGCGCGACCGCATCGTCGTCCAGACCGACGGCCAGCTGAAGACCGGCCGTGACGTGGTCATCGCCGCCCTGCTCGGCGCCGAGGAGTTCGGCTTCGCGACCGCGCCGCTGGTCGTCTCCGGCTGCGTCATGATGCGCGTCTGCCACCTGGACACCTGCCCGGTCGGCATCGCCACGCAGAACCCGACGCTCCGCGACCGGTTCTCCGGCAAGGCCGAGTACGTCGTGAACTACTTCCAGTTCATCGCCGAAGAGGTCCGCGAACTCCTCGCCGAGCTGGGCTTCCGCTCCATCGAGGAGGCCGTCGGCCACGCCGAGGCGCTCGACGTGACCCGCGCGGTCGACCACTGGAAGGCGCAGGGCCTGGACCTGGAGCCGCTGTTCCACGTGCCCGAGCTGCCCGAGGGCGCGGTGCGCCACCAGCTGATCGAGCAGGACCACGGCCTGGAGAAGGCGCTTGACAACGAGCTGATCAAGCTCGCCGCCGACGCCCTGGCCGCGAACGACGCCACCGACGCCCAGCCGGTCCGCGCCCAGGTCAAGGTCCGCAACATCAACCGCACCGTCGGCACGATGCTCGGCCACGAGGTGACGAAGAAGTTCGGCGGGGCCGGTCTGCCCGACGACACCATCGACATCACGTTCACCGGCTCGGCGGGCCAGTCCTTCGGCGCCTTCCTCCCGCGCGGTGTCACGCTGCGCCTGGAGGGCGACGCCAACGACTACGTCGGCAAGGGGCTCTCCGGCGGCCGTGTGGTCGTCCGTCCCGATCGGGGCGCCGACCACCTCGCCGAGTTCTCCACAATCGCGGGCAACACCATCGCCTACGGCGCGACCGGCGGCGAGCTGTTCCTCCGGGGTCGTACGGGCGAGCGGTTCTGTGTCCGTAACTCCGGCGCGACGGTGGTGTCCGAGGGCGTGGGCGACCACGGCTGCGAGTACATGACCGGCGGCCACGCGGTCGTCCTCGGCGAGACGGGCCGTAACTTCGCGGCCGGTATGTCCGGCGGCATCGCGTACGTCATCGACCTCAACCGCGACAACGTCAACGTCGGCAACGTGGGCGCCGTCGAGGCCCTCTCCGACGACGACAAGCAGTGGCTGCACGACGTGGTGCGCCGCCACGCGGAGGAGACCGGTTCGACGGTCGCCGAGAAGCTGCTCGCCGAGTGGCCCGTGGCCGTGGAGCGCTTCAGCAAGATCATCCCCAGCACGTACAAGGCAGTGCTCGCCGCCAAGGACGCCGCCGAGCGAGCCGGTCTCTCCGAGACCGAGATCACCGAGAAGATGATGGAGGCGGCGACCAATGGCTGATCCCAAGGGCTTTCTCAACCACGGCCGTGAGGTCGCCAAGTCCCGCCCCGTCGACGTACGGCTGAAGGACTGGAACGAGGTCTACGTCGCCGGCTCCCTGCTGCCGATCATCAGCAAGCAGGCGTCGCGCTGCATGGACTGCGGTATCCCGTTCTGCCACAACGGCTGTCCGCTCGGGAACCTCATCCCCGAGTGGAACGACTACGCCTACCGCGAGGACTGGGCGGCCGCGTCGGAGCGCCTGCACGCCACGAACAACTTCCCGGAGTTCACGGGCCGCCTGTGCCCGGCCCCGTGCGAGTCGGCGTGCGTGCTCGGCATCAACCAGCCGGCCGTGACCATCAAGAACGTCGAGGTCTCGATCATCGACAAGGCGTGGGACAGCGGTGATGTCGCGCCGCAGATCCCGGAGCGCCTGTCCGGCAAGACGGTCGCGGTCATCGGCTCGGGCCCGGCGGGCCTGGCGGCCGCCCAGCAGCTGACGCGGGCCGGCCACACGGTCGCCGTGTACGAGCGCGCCGACCGTGTCGGCGGTCTGCTCCGCTACGGCATCCCCGAGTTCAAGATGGAGAAGCGGCACATCAACCGCCGTATCGAGCAGATGCGCGCGGAGGGTACCCGCTTCCGTACGGGCATCGAGATCGGCCGCGACCTCAAGGCGACGGACCTGAAGAAGCGGTACGACGCCGTCGTCATCGCGGCGGGCGCCACCACCGCCCGCGACCTCCCGGTCCCCGGCCGCGAACTCTCCGGCATCTACCAGGCCATGGAGTACCTGCCCCTGGCCAACAAGGTCCAGGAGGGCGACTACGTCACCTCCCCGATCTCGGCCGAGGGCAAGCACGTCGTGGTCATCGGTGGCGGTGACACCGGCGCCGACTGCGTGGGCACGGCTCATCGCCAGGGCGCGGCCTCCGTCACGCAGCTGGAGATCATGCCCAGGCCGGGCGAGGACCGTGCCCCGCACCAGCCGTGGCCGACCTTCCCGATGCTCTACAAGGTCACCTCGGCCCACGAGGAGGGCGGCGAGCGGGTCTACTCCGTCTCCACCACCCACTTCGAGGGCGACGAGGACGGCAACGTCCAGTGGCTGCACCTCGTCGAGGTCGAGTTCATCGACGGCAAGCTGACCCAGAAGCCGGGCACGGAGCGCAAGATCCCCGCCCAGCTGGTCACTCTCGCCATGGGCTTCACCGGCACCGACCGTGAGAACGGCATGGTCGAGCAGTTCGGCCTGGAGCTCGACGAGCGCGGCAACATCGCCCGCGACGCCGACTTCCAGACGAACGTGCCGGGTGTCTTCGTGGCCGGTGACGCGGGTCGTGGTCAGTCGCTGATCGTGTGGGCGATCGCCGAGGGCCGCTCGGCGGCGCGCGGTTGCGACCGCTTCCTCACGGGAGCGAGCGACCTGCCTGCGCCGATCCGGCCTACGGACCGCTCGCTGATGGTCTGATCCACCGGATCAACAGACGTCCCGTACAAAGGCGTACGGAACACAGACGGCGCCTGCCCGCCAGTCCCCGACCGGACGACTGGGCAGGCGCCGCCGCATGTTCGGTGGCGTTTCTCCGGGGCCTCGCCTCAGCCCGTCATCGCCGCGACCTTCCCCACCGCCAGCACCACCAACAGCGCCAGCACCCCCGCGCACGCCCCCGCCTGGATCAGCGCGCGGCGTCGGTCGCGAGGGGCGTAGGCGAAGGCGAGAGCCACGAGGCCGCCCGTCAGGAGGCCGCCGAGGTGGCCCTGCCAGGAGGTGGCCACCGCGGAGATGACGAGCCACAGCAGCAGGCCGATCATGAAGCGGTTGACGCTCGATGGGTCGGCGCCCAGGCGGCGGGCGAGGACGTAGTAGGCGGTGCAGACGCCGAAGATCGCGCCGGAGGCGCCGACCGTGCTGTCGTCCGGGGCGAGGAGGAGGACCAGGACGGCGCCGCCGAGGCCGGAGAGGAGGTAGAGGGCGAGGTAGCGGGCGCGGCCGAGTTGGGCTTCGACGATCCGGCCCACGTTCCACAGGGTGACCATGTTCATCACGATGTGGAGGATGCCGAACGTGCCCTGGGTGGGCGGCAGATGGAGGAACTCGCCGGTGAGGAGGCGGTACCACTCACCGTCGATGACGCCTTCGGGGTGGAAGTCGGCCGGGTAGATGTCCTGCCAGACATAGTGGAGCCCGTCCGGGCCGAGCAGACCCCGGCCCAGCATCGCGAAGTCGTCCACGATCTCCGGGCGGATCAGTTCGCCCACGTAGGCCAGGACGTTCAGAGCGATCAGGACGTACGTCACCAGCGGCACGGTCGAGATCCGGCCGCCGAAGGCCGTGCGGGCCTGACGGACCGTCCGGGCGCCCTCCTTCACGCACTCCGGGCACTGGTGGCCCACCGCGGCGTCGTGCATGCAGTCGGGGCAGATGAAGCGCTCGCAGCGGGTGCAGCGGACGTACGACTCCACCTTCGGGTGGCGGTAGCACGTGGTGACGGCAGGCTCGGACGGCGAGGGGGACGGGGACTCGGATTCCACGACCGGCTCCTTGTTGGGTGCGGACTGATGACGAGCCGGTGAGGGCGGCGGCGAACAAAATAGCGAACTTTGGGTGGGGAGGCGGAGGGGGGAGGTGTTTTGGGTGTCGTAGCCTCGGCACGCCCACGACCTCGGTCTTCCGCCGATGCCTCTTCCGTCGAACCACCTCGTGCCCCGCATCAGGAGAACCCCATGCCCGCTATCAGCCTCACCAAGGTGCGGGACACCGCCCCGGCCCTCGTCGACCTCTACAAGACCGCCGGAGTGTCCCTCGCCAAGCACGGGCTGGACGGGGTGAGGGCCGCCGTCTATCTCGTCGTCGACTACAGCGGCTCCATGAAGCCGTACTACAAAGACGGCAGCGTCCAGGCCCTCGCCGACCGCGTGCTCGGGCTGTCGGCGCACCTCGACGACGACGGGAGCGTGCCCGTCGTCTTCTTCTCGACGGACATCGACGCCGTGACCGACATCGCCCTCGCCGACCACCAGGGCCGCGTCGAGCGGATCGTGGCGGGGCTCGGCCACATGGGAAAGACCAGCTACCACCTGGCCATGGACGCCGTGATCGACCACTACCTGGACCATTCCGCGGGTGGCTCTCGGGTCCCCGCCCTCGTCGTCTTCCAGACCGACGGCGGCCCCATCAACAAGCTCGCGGCGGAACGGTATCTGTGCAAGGCCGCCCGGCTGCCGTTGTTCTGGCAGTTCATCGGGTTCGGGGACAAGGACAGCAAGCAGTTCGACTTTCTGCGGAAGCTGGACGAGCTGGCGGTGCCGGGCAAGCGGGTCGTCGACAACGCCGGGTTCTTCCATGCGGGTGCCGACCCTCGGCGGGTTTCGGACGGGGAGTTGTACGACCGACTGGTGGGCGAGTTCCCGAAGTGGCTGGTGGCGGCACGGGCCCAGGGGATCGTCGCATGAGCGGGTAAGCGGTCCAGGTGGATGTCACATAAGCGGACTCTCGGATCGTCGGATAAGGAGTGCGACCCGCGTGGCATAAGTGGGGAGTGGGCCCCATTTACGGCAACGGACGTGGGTGCCACTCTGGGACGAGCCGATGGGAGGCGACGCATGGACGGCGCGCGAGCGGTCGGGACGGACGGCGGCGGTGAAAGGAGCGCCGCGGCGAGCGGCCGGCGACGGCGGGGCGAGATCGGAAAGGGGGAGCGCTTCGCGGACTGGTCCGACGGGCGGCTCGGGATCTACGGCATCGCCAAGGCCAATCTGCGCAAGGTGTTCCCGGACCACCCCTCCTTCATGCTCGGCGAGATCAGCCTCTACAGCTTCCTCGTCCTGATCCTCACCGGCGTCTGGCTGACCCTCTTCTTCGACCCGAGCACCATCGAGGTCGAGTACAACGGCACCTACGAGCCGCTGAACGGCATCCTGATGACACGGGCGTACGAGTCCACGCTGGAGATCAGCTTCGACGTACGCGGCGGTCTGCTGATCCGGCAGATCCACCACTGGGCGGCGGTGGTCTTCGTCGCCGGGATGATCCTCCACATGATGCGGGTGTTCTTCACCGGCGCGTTCCGCAAGCCGCGCGAGCTGAACTGGGCGTTCGGCTGGACGCTGCTGTTCCTCGGCATCATCACCGGCCTGACGGGCTACTCGCTCCCGGACGACCTGCTCTCCGGCACCGGCCTCCGCTTCGCCCAGGGCGCCCTCCTGTCCGTCCCGATCGTGGGGACGTACCTCTCCTTCTTCCTGTTCGGCGGCGAGTTCCCTGGTGAGGACTTCATCGCGCGGCTCTACCCGATCCATATCCTGCTGCTGCCAGGGATCATGGTGGGCCTGGTCACCGCCCATCTGATCCTGGTCTTCTACCACAAGCACACCCAGTACCCCGGGCCCGGACGGGACCAGAAGTCGGTGGTGGGCATGCCGTTCATGCCGGTCTACATGGCCAAGGCCGGCGGTTTCTTCTTCCTCGTCTTCGGGGTGCTGGCCTTCATGGGCGCGATCGCGACCATCAACCCCGTGTGGGCCTTCGGCCCCTACCGCCCCGACCTGGTCACCACCGGCGCCCAACCCGACTGGTATCTCGGCTTCTCCGAGGGCCTGATCCGGGTGATGCCGGGATGGGAGATCAACGCCTGGGGCCATACCCTCGCCCTCGGCGTCTTCATCCCCTTCTCCCTCTTCCCGCTGATCATGATGGCCATCCTCGTCTACCCGTTCATCGAGGCCTGGATCACCGGCGACAAACGCGAGCACCACATCCTCGACCGGCCACGCAACGTGCCCGTGCGCACCGGACTGGGCGCGGCCTGGCTGAGCCTGTACGGTGTCCTGCTGATCGGCGGCGGCAACGACATCGTCGCCACCCATCTGCATCTCTCCATCAACGCGATCACCTGGTTCGTGCGCATCGCCTTCTTCGTCGTGCCCGTCGCCACCTTCATCATCACCAAACGGATCTGTCTGGGGCTCCAGCGCCGGGACCGCGCCAAAGTGCTGCACGGCCGCGAGACCGGCATCATCAAGCGGCTGCCGCACGGCGAGTTCGTCGAGGTCCATGAGGGGCTCTCGCAGGAGCAGCTGTTCACCCTCACCCAGCACGAACAGGAACAGCCGTACGAGATCGGCCCGCTCGTCGACGCCGGTGGCGTACGGCGCCGGGTCAAACCCAGCCGGCGGCTGCGCGCCCACCTGGCCCGGGCAATGTTCGGGCCGGGGACACGCGTCCCCAAGCCGACGGTGGAGGAGTACCGGGAGGTCACCAGCGGCGACCACCACCACTGAGGACATCGTTCCGGCATGCCGTGGGGCTGCCCCAGGCCGTGCGCAACGCACGGGCCTTGGTCAGCCACAGCGACAGGTCGTACTCCGCCGTGTAGCCGATCGCGCCGTGCAGTTGCAGCGCGGTACGGGCGGTCGTGTACGCCGCCTCGCAGGCCGTGACCTTGGCGGCGGCCACGTCGGCCGGGTCCAGGGTGACCGCGGCCCCGAAGACCAGCGGGCGCGCGAACGCCAACGCCACCTTCGCATCCGCCAGCCGGTGCTTCACCGCCTGGAACGAACCTATGGACACGCCGAACTGGGCCCGCTGCCTGACATAGGTGACGGTCCGGTCGAGGAGGGCGAGCCCTACGCCGAGGGCCTGGGCGGCGACCGCGAGTCGGGCCCAGGTGAGGGCCCGCGCGGCGGGTGGGTGCGTGGCAAGGAGTTCGCCGCCGGGTGCGAGGGAGGTCAGGCGGCGGGCCGGGTCCAGGGAGGGCCGGACCGGGCCGTGGCCGGGGGCCAGCCGCAGTTCGGCGTCGCTCAGGGACAGCCGGGTCGCCGCCGAGTCCCCGTCCAGGGCGTACGACCCCGCGGGCGCGAGCGTGGCCATCGCCTCCCCGGAAACCAGCGTCGGCAACAGGCGCTTCGCCGGACCCGGGTCGTCCAGCCCGGCCAGGGTCACCGCCGCCACGACCGTCTCCACCAGCGGGCCGGGCACCGCGTGCCGACCCAACTCCACGAAGGCGACGGCAAGTTCGACGGGGAGGGGGCCCACACCGTCGTACGCCTCCGGGACGGCCAGCGCGAACACGCCCAGCTCCGCGATACGGGACCACAGCGCCCGCCCCGCCGTGTGCTCGCCCCGCGCCCAGTCCCGTACGACCGCGGGAGTGTCCGCGGCGGTCAGCATCGCGTCCAGCGACTCGGCGAACGCCCGCTGTTCCGAGGAGAGGAGGAAACGCATCTGCGGCGGCATCTGCGACGACATCAGCGGCGGCCCTTCGGCAGGCCGAGGAGGCGCTCGGCGATGATGTCGCGCTGGATCTCGTTGGTGCCGGCGTAGATGGGGCCGGCGAGGGAGAAGACATAGCCCTCGGTCCAGTCGGTCACAGCCAACTCGGCCTCCTCGCCGAGCAGTTCGAGGGCCGTCTCGTGCAGGGCGATGTCGTACTCGGACCAGAACACCTTGTTCAGGCTGGATTCCGGGCCGAGCGGGGTGCCCTGGAGGAAGCGGGAGGCGGCCGCGTAGGTGAACAGCTGGTAGGCGCGGGCGCCGATCAGCGCGTCGGCCACGCGGTCGCTCGTCGACGCCGGGCACCCCCGCGCGCTCCACAGGTCGTGCAGCCGGGTCGCGGAGGCGAGGAAACGGCCGGGGGATCGGAGCGTCAGACCGCGTTCGTTGCCCGCGGCGGACATCGCGATGCGCCAGCCCTGGCCGGGCTCGCCGATGACGTCCTCGTCCGGCACGAACACGTCGTCCAGGAAGAGCTCCGCGAAGGCCGGTTTTCCGTCGAGGCGGGCGATGGGGCGGACCGTGACGCCGGGGGCGCGCAGGTCGAACATCAGATACGTCAGGCCCTGGTGGGGCTTGGGGGTGCCCGGCTCGCTGCGGAACAGGCCGAACGCCCGGTCCGCGAAGGCGGCACGCGACGACCAGGTCTTCTGGCCGCTCAAGCGCCAGCCCCCGTCCGCGCGTACGGCTCTGGAGGTGAGCGAGGCCAGGTCCGAGCCGGCCTCGGGCTCCGACCAGGCCTGCGCCCAGACGACCTCGCCGCAGGCCATGGACGGCAGGACACGGGCCCGCTGCTCCTCAGTGCCGTGGTCGAAGAGGGTCGGGGCGAGGAGGCTGATGCCGTTCTGGCTCACCCGGCCGGGGGCGCCCGCCGCGTAGTACTCCTCCTCGAAGATCAGCCAGCGCATCAGGCCCGCGTCGCGCCCGCCGTACGCGGTCGGCCAGCTCACCACCGACCAGCGGTCCACAGTCAGTTCGGCCTCCCAGGCGCGGTGGGCAGCGAAGCCCTCCTCCGTCTCCAGGGAGGGCAGCGGCTCGGACGGGACATGGGCGCGCAGCCAGGCGCGCGCCTCGGCGCGGAAGGCCTCGTCGGCCGGGGAATGGGCGAGGTCCACGGGCCACCCTCCTTCCCTAACAAGTGTTTGGTAGGTTAGCGTGCTGTCATGAAGAACGTCGAGGGTCCGGCGTACGTTCCCGGGCACGGACTGCTCAGCGGACGCACCGCCGTGATCACCGCGGCGGCCGGCGCGGGCATCGGCGGGGCGACCGCGCGACGCTTCCTGGAGGAGGGCGCACGCGTGCTGATCAGCGACGCGCACGCGCGACGGCTCAAGGAGTACGAGGCCGAGCTGGCCGGGGAGTTCGGCGGGGAGCGGGTCGGTGCGGTGCCGTGTGACGTGACGGACGAGGCTCAGGTGCGCGCGCTGTTCGAGGCGGCGGTGAGGGAGCACGGGCGGTTGGACGTCGTGGTCAACAACGCGGGGCTCGGGGGGACGTCGCGGATCGTCGACATGACCGACGAGCAGTGGTCGAAGGTGCTGGATGTGACGCTGAACGGCACGTTCCGGTGCGTACGGGCTGCGCTGCGACTCTTTTGTGAACAGGAACCCGGTGGCGTCATCGTCAACAACGCCTCCGTCGTCGGCTGGCGCGCCCAGGCCGGGCAGGCGCACTACGCGGCGGCGAAGGCGGGGGTGATGGCGCTGACCAGGTGTGCCGCGATGGAGGCCGCCGAGTACGGGGTGCGGATCAACGCCGTCTCGCCGAGCCTCGCCATGCACCCCCATCTGGTGAAGGTGACGACGGACGAGCTGTTGGAAGAGCTGACCGCGCGGGAGGCCTTCGGGCGGTACGCCGAGCCCTGGGAAGTGGCCAACGTGATCGTGTTCCTGGCGTCCGGCTACTCGTCGTACATGACGGGCGAGGTCATCTCCGTCAGCAGCCAGCACGCCTAGGAAGACGACAGGACCACAATGGAACCGTGCCGACCAAGAAGCCGACCACGACGCCGGCCCAGAAGAAGCCCCAGGTGACCGCCGCGCCCGCCCGTCGCCGCGAACTCCTCGACACCGCCGCCGAGGTCTTCGCCGAGCAGGGCTACAACGCCACCACCGTACGCAAGATCGCGGACCACGCGGGCATGCTCGCGGGCAGCCTCTACTACCACTTCGACTCCAAGGAATCGATGCTGGAGGAGATCCTGCGGACCTTCCTCGACGAGCTCTGGGACGGCTACGACACCGTCCTGGCGGCCGAGTCGGGGCCGCGAGAAACCCTGGAGGCGCTGGTCACCGAGTCGTTCCGGGAGATCGACCGGCACCGGGCCGCGGTCGCGATCTACCAGAAGGAAGCGAAGCAGCTGGTCGCGCAGGAACGGTTCGCGTTCCTCGCCGAGTCGCAGCGCAGGTTCGAGAAGGCGTGGCTGTCCACGCTGGAGCGCGGCGTCGCGGCCCGGGTCTTCCGGGCCGACCTCGACATGCGGCTCACCTACCGGTTCGTGCGCGACACCGTGTGGGTCGCCGCGTCCTGGTACCGGCCCGGGGGACAGCACAGCCCGGAGGAGATCGCCCGGCAGTACCTGTCGATGGTGCTGGACGGGATCGCCGTACGCACGTAGCTCATTGAACCCGTTCAACTCATCGTGGAAGCAGGGGAGTTGCCATGGCCGAGGCCTACATCGTCGAAGCGGTCCGTACGCCCGTCGGGCGGCGTGGGGGAGGGCTCGGCGCGGTTCATCCGGCCGATCTGGGCGCGCATGTGCTGAAGGAGTTGGTGGGGCGCGCCGACATCGATCCCGCCGCCGTGGAGGACGTCGTCTTCGGCTGTCTGGACGCGGTGGGGCCGCAGGCCGGTGACATCGCGCGGACCAGTTGGCTGGCCGCCGGGCTGCCGGAGGAGGTGCCCGGGACGACCGTCGACCGGCAGTGCGGCTCCTCTCAGCAGGCCGTGCACTTCGCCGCCCAGGCCGTGCTCTCCGGCACGCAGGACCTGGTCGTCGCGGGTGGCGTGCAGAACATGACCATGGTCCCCATCGCCTTCGCCTCCCGGCAGGCCGCCGTGCCGCTCGGGCTCACCGAGGGGCCGTTCGCGGGGAGTGAGGGGTGGCGGGCGCGGTACGGGGAGCGGCCGGTGAACCAGTTCGTCGGGGCCGAGATGATCGCCTCCAAGTGGGGGATCAGCCGGGAGGACCAGCAGGAGTACGCGCTCCGGTCGCATCAGCGGGCGGTGCGGGCCATTGACGAAGGGCGCTTCGAGAAGGAGACCGTCGCGTACGGGGGTGTGGCCGTGGACGAGGGGCCGCGCCGGGACACCTCGCTGGAGAAGATGGCCGCGCTGAAACCGGTGATCGACGGGGGCACTGTCACCGCCGCGTGCTCCTCCCAGGTGTCCGACGGTGCGGCCGCGCTGCTGCTCGCCTCCGAGCGGGCGGTACGCGAACACGGGCTGCGGCCACGCGCGCGCGTGCACCACCTCTCCGTGCGCGGCGAGGATCCCATCCGTATGCTCACCGCCCCGATACCGGCGACCGCGTACGCCCTGAAGAAGACCGGCCTCTCGCTGGACACCATCGACCTCGTCGAGATCAACGAGGCGTTCGCGCCCGTCGTGCTGGCCTGGCTGAAGGAGACGGGGGCGGATCCGGCGAAGGTCAACGTCAACGGGGGCGCGATTGCCCTCGGGCACCCCCTGGGTGCGACGGGCGCCAAGCTGATGACGACTCTGCTGCACGAGTTGGAGCGCACGGGGGGGCGGTTCGGGCTCCAGACGATGTGCGAGGGCGGGGGGCAGGCGAACGTGACGATTGTTGAGCGGGTTTGAAGGGGCTGACCCGCCGTCGTAGCTGCGGGCAGTCGTGCCGCTGGGGCGATGGGGGTACCTCTCGCTCGAGCGAAGCCGAGAGTGGGGGAGGGCGGGCGCAGCGGCACCTCGTAGCGCCGAGTCGCGCAGCCTACCCCCGCTCAGCCACAGCGCCGGGTGCGAGCCCGTCGATGATTTGCGCGGCCTCCTTCATCACCCGCTCCACCAGCTCCGCGCATGACGGCAGGTCGTCGATCACCCCGCTGACCTGGCCCGCTGCCATCACTCCCAGGTCCGTGCGGCCGTCGACCATCGCGGACTTGAGGAGGATGGGGGTGTTGGCGGCGAGGAGGAGTTGGCTCCAGGTGAGATTTTTGCCGTGGCGGGTGGTGAGGGCGTCTTGGAGGAGTTGGCGCCAGGTCAGGCCGGAGAGCTTGTGGAAGGCGGCTGCGTGGCGGATCGCCTGGGAGAGGGTTTTCAGGCGGCCGGCGTTTTCCAGTGCGGTGACCAGGTCTGTGCGGAGCATGCGGTGGGGGAGGCCGTCGACCGCGCGGGTCACGGTGATGTCTTTGACGGTGGCCGCCAGGTAGCGGGCCTTCACCGGGTCCGGCACCGTCGAGTCCGAGGTGAGCAGGAAACGCGTGCCCATGGCGATGCCGGTCGCGCCGTAGGCCAGCGCCGCGACCAGGCCCCGTCCGTCGAAGAAGCCGCCTGCCGCGACGACCGGGATGTCCACGGCGTCCACGACCTGCGGGAGGAGGACCGTTGTCGCCACCTCGCCGGTGTGGCCGCCGCCCTCGCCGCCCTGCACGATCACGGCGTCCGCACCCCAGGCCGCGACCTTCTCGGCGTGCCGTCGGGCGCCTATGGAGGGGACGACGACTATGCCTGCTTGCTTGAGTTCGGTGATCAGGTCGGGGGAGGGGGCCAGGGCGAAGGAGGCTACGGGCACGCCCTCCTCGATCATGATGCGTACGCGGTCGCCGGCGTCCGTCGCGTCGGCGCGGAGGTTGACGCCGAAGGGGGCGTCCGTGCGGGACTTGACCTCTTGGATCGCCGTACGCAGCTGGTCGAGGGTCATGGTCGCGGAGGCCAGGATTCCGAGGGCGCCCGCGTTGGCTGTGGCGGAGACCAGGCGGGGGCCCGCCACCCAGCCCATGCCGGTCTGGACGATGGGGTGGCGGACACCTGTCAGGCGGGTGAGTGCCGTTTCCATCAGGCCTCGACCTCGCGGATGCGGGTGTTCCGCGGGTCGATCACCTCGCGGATCAGGTGCAGTTCGGCGGGGGTCGGGTCACGGGTGTACGGCACGTCGTCCGGGATGGTAACGGCGAAGGCGGTCGCCTCCTTGACCTGGTCGACGGTGACTTCCGGGTGCAGGGACGCCAGCCGCATCGAGCGGTCCGGGGTGGTGAAGTCGAAGACGCCGAGGTCGGAGACGACGCGGGGGATGCGGTGGTGGCGTGCGTCGAGGGCGTGGTCGTAGCCCACTCCGCACACCATGTCGGCCTTCTCGACGAAGACACGGCGGGAGTGTTTCGGGATCCAGTAACTGGTGGGGTTGTTGAGGGTGTTGACGGGGGCGCCGCGTACGCCGAGCAGTTGGCGTTTCGGTTTTGTCCAGTCGCCTATGCAGGAGATGTTCTGGTTGCCGTAACGGTCGATCTGGCTCGCGCCCATCATCACGTGGCGGCGGCCGCCGGTGACCAGGGTGAGGTGCTGGCGGTAGGGGAGCCAGCCCTCGACGGTGCCGTCCGGGGTGACCAGCAGGGCCTCGCCGTCGGTGAGGAGCAGGTCCGGGGAGAAGGTGTGGCGGGCGAGGCGGGCGCCGATGGAAGGGATCAGGCCCATCGGGCTCGCGAGGATCTCGCCCGCGTCGCGCCAGGTCTCGGCGCAGGCGATCACGCAGTACTCGGCGCGGCTCACTCCGGACACGTCGCCTCCTTGACCGCCGACTGGTACGCCTGCTCGTCGCCGCTGAGGAAACGCGCCGCGAACTCGGGCCAGGGGGTTGTCGCGTAGGTCTTCTGGAAGGCCTCGTCGCGGGCGTAGTCGGGGACGCAGGAGGTGAAGTGCGCGCCGCCCGGGGCCTCGATCACGCCTGTCACGACATGGCGTTTGAGGAGGAGTGAGGGGGGTGGGGCCTCCTTGGCCAGGTCCGCCGTGTCGACGATGCGTTCGCAGGAGACGTACGCCGTGTCGGCGGCCTCGCAGAAGAGGTCGTCGAAGTACGGGTCCGGGCCCAGGTACTGGCCGTTGCCCTGGCGGTCGGCGCGGTTGACGTGGACGAGCGCCGCGTCCAGGCGGAGGGCGGGCATGGCCACGAAGGTCTCGCCGTCGGCGTAGGGGGAGGTGATGGTCCGCAGCTCCGGGTTGACCCGCATCACGTCGGAGCCGATGCCTGCCCTTACCGGCATGAAGGGGAGGCGGTTGGCGGCCGCGTGCAGGCCCCACATGAACATCGCCTCGTCGATCTCCATCAGCTCGAAGGCCCCCCGCTCGCGTGCCGCGCGGAAGTGGGGTTCCAGGGGGATCGAGTCGAGGGTGGCGAAAGCGGCGATCAGCTTTCGGATGCGGCCGGCGGCGGCGAGCATGCCTACGTCCGGGCCGCCGTACGAGACGACGGTGAGATCGGTGATCTCGGTACGGAGCAGTGCTCGCACCAGGGCCATGGGCTTGCGGCGCGAACCCCAGCCGCCGATGCCGAGCGTCATCCCGCTCTCCAGCCGCGAGGCGGCCTCGTCGGAGGTCATCGTCTTGTCACTCACCCGGTTCCCCCTCAGGTCCCTTCGCTTCCGGCTTGGTTTCGGGCTTGCCGAAGGTGTCGCGGAGCTCGTCTGCCACCCCGTCGAGGTTGGCCTCGAAGGTGAAGCCCTGTTCGAAGCGGTAACTGCGGCGGACGTCGACGGGGTCGATGCCGTTGATCGCGGCCTTGGCCAGCCGGATCAGCCGGGCGTCCTTGGCGGCTATCTCGCGCGCCAACTCCAGGGCCGCGGTGAGCAGTTCGGCGCGCGATACGACCTTCCAGACCGAGCCGTGCCCCCGTAGCTCGGCCGCCGTCGCCGTACGCGAGGTGTAATACAGCGCGCGCATCAGGTGCTGGGGGACCAGCCGGGCCAGATGCGTCGCCGCACCCAGCGCACCCCGGTCGAGCTCCGGCAGCCCGAACGTGGCGTCGTCGCTCGCCACGATCGCGTCCGCGCTGCCCACCAGCCCGATCCCACCTCCCAGACAGAAACCGTGCACCGCGGCGACCACCGGCACCTCGCACTCGTACACGGCGGCGAACGCCTCCGCGCAGCCCTGGTTGGCGCCGATCAGCGCACGCCGCCCCGCCGCCTGGATCTCCTTGATGTCCACCCCGGCGTTGAACCCGCGCCCTTCCGCCGCCAGCACCACGCACCCGACGGACGGATCACGCCCCGCCCCGCGCAGCGCGTCGGCCAGCTCGAACCAGCCGCGCACCGGCAACGCGTTCACCGGCGGGAAGTCAACCGTGACAACGGAAATCCCCTTTTCGGGGGACGAGGTGGAGACACCCATAGCCGCATCAGCTACCTTCCACCTAACGTTTGTTAGGTACATCTCTTGGGTGGAAGGTAGCAGCGGATGCGGCTCAACGGGAAGGTCGCCGTCGTCACCGGCGGCACGCGCGGCGTCGGCGCCGGCATCGCCCGCGCCCTCGCCGAAGCGGGCGCCGAGGTCGTCGTATGCGCCCGCCGTCCGCCCGAAGTGCCGGTCAAGGGCGCCGAGTTCAGACCCGTGGACGTCCGGGACCCCGACGCCGTCCACCGCCTCTTCGACGACCTGCCCCGGCTCGACACCCTCGTCAACAACGCTGGAGGCACCCCCTACCGGCCCCTCACCGCAGCCGACGCCCACCGCCACGCCCGCGTCATCGACCTCAACCTCACCGCCCCGCTCACCGTCTCCCTCGCCGCGTACGAGCACCTCCGCCGGGCCAGAGGCGCGATCGTGATGATCGGCAGCGTCAGCGGCAGCCGCCCGTCGCCCGGCTCGGCGGCGTACGGCGCGGCCAAGGCCGGCCTGGAGCATCTCGCGCGCTCGATGGCCGTGGAATGGGCCCCGGAGATACGCGTCAACACCCTCGTCCTCGGCATGGTCCGCACGGAGCTCTCCCACCTCCACTACGGCGACGCGGACGGCATTGCGGCAGTCGCCCGCACGGTCCCCCTGGGCCGCCTCGCCGAACCGTCCGACGTGGGCGAGGCCGCCGTCTTCCTCGCCTCCGACGCGGCGGCCTACATCACCGGCGCCTCGCTCCACGTCCACGGCGGCGGAGAACGCCCGGCCTTCCTCGACGCGGCCACGGCCAACAAACAGAGAGGAGAAACCACGTGAACGCACCACGACTCTGCGAGGGGCGCGTCGTCGTGATCACCGGCGCGGGGCGCGGACTCGGACGCGCCCACGCGCTCGCCTACGCCGCCGAGGGCGCCCGAGTCGTCGTCAACGACCTCGGCGTAGGACTGGACGGCACACCGGACGACGCCCCGGCCCCCGACAGCCCGGCCGCCCGGGTCGCCGACGAGATCCGCACGGCAGGAGGGGAGGCGATCGCCCACGGCGGCGACATCGCGACCACCGAGGGCGCCACGTCTCTGATACGCACCGCACTGGACACGTACGGCCGCCTCGACACCCTCGTCAACAACGCCGGCTTCCTGCGCGACCGGATGCTCGTCAACCTCGACGAGGACGACTGGGACGCCGTCGTCCGGGTCCACCTCAAGGGCCACTTCCTCCCGCTGAAGCACGCCGCCGCACACTGGCGGGCCGAGGCCAAGGCGGGACGGACGCCGGTGGCACGAGTCGTCAACACCAGCAGCGGCGCCGGCCTGCTCGGCTCCGTCGGCCAGGGCAACTACAGCGCCGCCAAGGCGGGCATAGTCGCCCTGACCCTCGTCGCCGCCGCCGAACTCCAGCGCTACGGCATCCAGGTCAACGCCATCGCCCCCGCCGCGCGGACCAGGATGACGGAGAGCACCTTTGCCGAGACGATGGCCGCGCCCGGCGTCGGCTTCGACGCCATGGCTCCGGAGAACGTGTCTCCCCTGGTGGTGTGGCTGGGCTCAGCCGCGAGCACCGGCGTCACCGGCCGAGTCTTCGAAACGGAGGCCGGCCGCATCACCGTCATGCAGGGCTGGCACCCCGGCCCCACCACAGACAAGGGCACCCGCTGGACCCCAACAGAAGCAGGCGAGGCAGCCCTGAAACTCCTGGCAGAGGCAAAGGAGCCACGACCGGTGTACGGCACCTGAGGATTGGGGCCGCGCCCCGAACCGAACCCCCACCCCCTCGTGCGTCTACGTGTCACACTCCAAAACCGTCCGACACAACCCACACCGAGCCCGAACCCGCCCCCGAACCGGCACCCTGATTTTCTGATGACAGGTAGGACAAGGAAACGACACCCTCAACGGCCCCCGCCCATCCGGCGTGAACGCATACGACACCCCCCCCCCCCCCCCACCCCCCGGCCCAGCCGACCGCAGGTCAAGCGCATGGCGCCGATCCCGGGCGTACCGCCGCCGCCCCACCCACCCCGCCCCGGTCAACGGCGGCTGCTGCTCGTCCCGCCGAGCCCGCCCCCGCCCCTCCGCATACGCGGAATACGCCTGCGGACTCGTGAACCACACCGAAGGATCCTCCCCGAACACCTGCGCCCGCTTGGCCAGCACATATCCGAACTCCTCCGGCGTCAGATACCCGAGCTTCTGCGACGACGCGGCGTCCTCCCGAAACGCGTCGAGCAGCAGCCAGCCCGCCCCCAGATACGTCGCCGCCGTATCCGTGAGGATCTCGTTCTCCCGGGTGCCGGAGAACGACAGCCCGAGCCGGTGCAGATAGACGTGCATCACCTCGTGGGCGAGGGCCGCGCCGATGTCCCGGCGGTGGGTGCGGAAGCGGTCGTTGAGCTCGATGAAGTACTCGGGACCGGCGGCCAGTTCGACGCTCGCCGCGTGCGTCATCTCACGGAAGCTGATGACCATCCGAGCATCCGGTAGCCGATAGTGCCGGACCAGCTCGCGGGCCACCCGCTGGGCACCGAGATAAAGATCGTCGGTGTCGCAGAACGCCACGTCGACGGGGGCCACGCTGGTGTCGAAGGTGTGGATCGTGTCGTACGAGAGCCGCTTGTACAGCGCGGTGATCGACTCCCGCACGAGGTCCAGGTGCGGGTAGCCGTGCTCGACCGGTCCGCCGTTCGCCACGTCCGCACCCCCAGAGACGTCTCGATACGTTCCACTCTAAGCCGGTACGGACGCTCCACACCGGTGCGAACGGATGCTCGCCCGCCCGCAGCGACAGCGGCCGGAGCCATACGCCTCGCGCCCCGGCCACGGCCGCCCCGTAGGGTGACGACCATGACCACCAGCAACACCAACGAGGCGAACAGCGGGACGCCGGCCAAAGAGGTCGACGCGGACGTGCGCGAGGAGCTCACGCGCCTGCGGGACAGCATCGACAACATCGACGCCGCCGTCGTCCACATGCTCGCCGAGCGCTTCAAGTGCACCCAGCGGGTCGGCCACCTCAAGGCCGCGCACCAGCTGCCCCCCGCCGACCCGGCCCGCGAGGCGCAGCAGATCAACCGGCTGCGCGGACTCGCCGAAAGTGCCAAGCTGGACCCGGCGTTCGCCGAGAAGCTGCTGAACTTCATCATCGCCGAGGTCATCCGGCACCACGAACGCATCGCGGACGACGCACTGAACGGCGGCACAGGGGAGTGACATCGCGCCCTCCACAGGCCGCGTCCTGCGTGAACACTCTTTGTCAGACAACGACCCCACGCAGTGAGTGGCTACGGGACCGATAGACACCACAAGACCGGCGAAGCCACCGACACCAAGGACCGGGCACACACCGCATACGACCTGGCGCAGGCCGCACGCGACCGGGCGCAGGCCACACACGACCGGACATAGGTCGCCTACCCGGCCCGCCCCTGTCCCGTGCCAAGGGCATCAGGCAGCATGTCCCCCATGTCCGTACTGACGCGCGACGAAGCGCAGACCCGTGCCAAGCTCCTCGACGTCCACCGCTACGAGATCACCCTCGACCTCACGCGCGGCGACGAGACCTTCGACTCCCGTACCGTCATCCACTTCACCGTACGGGGGAAGAAAAAGGCCACGGACACCTTCGTCGAGCTCAAGCCCGCCGAACTGCTCTCCGTCACCCTCGACGGAGAGCCCCTCGACCCGAGCACCCTCGACGGCAACCGGCTGCCCCTCAAGGGCCTCACCGCGGGCAGCCACGAACTGCGCGTCGACGCCGCCATGCGCTACTCCCGCACCGGCGAGGGCATGCACCGCTTCACCGACCCCGCAGACGGCGAGACATACGTCTACTCCAACCTGTTCCTCGACGACGTCCAACGCGTCTTCACCGCCTTCGACCAGCCCGACCTCAAGGCCGTCTTCGACCTCACCGTCACCGCCCCCGAAGGCTGGACCGTCCTCGCCAACGGCATCACCGAACAGCACGACGACGGCAGCTGGCACGCCGCCACCACCCCGCTGATCTCCACCTACCTCGTCGCCGTCGCCGCCGGCCCCTGGCACTCCGTACGCACCGAACACCGCGGCCTGCCCTTCGGCATCCACTGCCGCCGCTCACTGGCCCCCCACCTGGACACCGACGCCGACGAGATCCTCGACGTCACCCGCGCCTGCTTCGACCGCTACCACGAGAAGTTCGAGGAGCCGTACCCCTTCGACTCCTACGACCAGGCCTTCGTCCCCGAGTTCAACGCCGGCGCCATGGAGAACCCCGGACTCGTCACCTTCCGAGACGAATTCGTCTACCGCTCCGCCGTCACCGAAACCGAACGCCAGACCCGCGCCATGGTCATCGCCCACGAAATGGCCCACATGTGGTTCGGCGACCTCGTCACCCTGCGCTGGTGGGACGACATCTGGCTCAACGAGTCCTTCGCCGAGTACATGGGCTACCAGACCCTCACCGAAGCCACCCGCTTCACCAACACCTGGGTCGACTTCGGCATCGCCCGCAAAGCCTGGGGATACGACGCCGACCAGCGCCCCTCCACCCACCCCGTCGCCCCCGAAGCCGTCGACGACACCGCCGCCGCCCTCCTCAACTTCGACGGCATCTCCTACGCCAAGGGCGCCTCCGCCCTACGCCAACTCGTCGCCTGGCTCGGCGAAAAGGACTTCCTCGCCGGCATCAACGCCCACTTCACCCGCCACCGCTTCGGCAACGCCACCCTCGCCGACTTCATCGACAACCTCGCCGGCGCCACCGAACGCGACGTCCACGCCTGGGCCGACGCCTGGCTGCGCACCACCGGCGTCGACACCTTCACCCCCAAGGTCACCCGCGGCGCCGACAGCACCTACACCCTCACCATCGACCACGCCGGCAGCCGCCCCCACCGCATCGCCGTCGGCCTCTACGACCAGGACCTCGGCGACGAACAGGGCCACCTCACCCTCCGCGACCGCATCGAACTCGACATCCCCCAGACCACCGAACAGCCCATCGGCAAACGCCCCGCCCTGCTCCTCCTCAACGACGGCGACCTCACCTACGCCAAGGTCCGCTTCGACCCCGACTCCTTCACCACCCTCACCGCCGGCCTCTCCGGACTCCCCGACCCCCTCACCCGCGCCGTCGTCTGGAACGCCCTGCGCGACGCCGTACGCGACGCCGAACTCCCGCCCACCGCCTACCTGGAAGCCGCCCGCACCCACCTCCCACGCGAAACCGACCTCGCCATCGTCCAAGGCGTCCTCGCCTTCGCCACCACCCAGGTCACCGACCGCTTCCTCACCCCCACCCAGCGCCCCGCCGGGCTCGCCACCCTCACCGCCCTGTGCCGCGACCTCATCCGCCGCACCGAGGACGGCGACAACCCCGGCCTGCGCCTGACCGCCGTACGCCACCACATCGACGTCGCCGCCCACCCCGACACCATCGCCGCCTGGCTCGCCGACGGCACGGTTCCCGGCGGCCCCGAACTCGACCCCGAACTGCGCTGGCGCCTCCTCGGCCGCCTCGCCGTCCTCGGCGCGGTCGACGCCGCCGCGATCGCCGAGGAACTGGAGCGGGACCCGAGCGCAACCGGCCAGGAGGGCGCCGCCCGCTGCCGGGCCGCCCTGCCCGACCCGGAGGCCAAGCGCGCCGCCTGGGAGGCCATGTTCGCCTCCGACGACCTCTCCAACTACCTCTTCACCGCCACGGCCCAGGGCTTCTGGCAGCCGGAACAAGCGGACATCCTCCAGGAATACGTGGAGCGCTACTGGACCGACGCGGTGTCACTCGCCGCTAGGCGAGGGCCGGCGATTGCGGATGCCGCTGGGCGGTGGGCGTTCCCGGTGTATGCGGTGGACGCCGAGACGCTTCGTTTGGGGGAGCGGTGCCTGAGGGAGGCCGAGCCGATTCCGGCTCTGCGGCGCAAGTTGGTGGATCAACTGGATGATCTGGGGCGGGCATTGAAGGTGCGGGAAGGGTAGACGTTTGCGGGGTGCGCCGTTGGGGCCAGGGGCGTCTGCGGGCTGAAGGCCGTATGTGGCTGGTCGCGCCCACGCGGCGGAGCCGCAAATTGACACAGCCCCGCGCCCCTCGAGGCCCGCTGCCGTTGAGCGGCGTCCTCTCGTACCCTCTTTTGGTTGTAATGAACGGCCTTTTCGGGCTCAGCACCCGATTGGCGTACAAGATGGGACTCCCCGTGCTCCGGAGGAGTCCATGCCCATCCCGCCCCTCGCCTCAGGCCCCCAAGGTCCAGGCGCGCTCCGCCCGTTGCTCGATACGGTGCTCGACGCCTTGCGCGAAGGGGCGGACGGGCGGGGCGGGCCCCTTCCCGCCGGGGGCCCGGAGGCGGTCGCGGCGATGGTGCGGGACGCGCTTGGTGAGGTGCTGCCTGCCGAAGGTGACCCGGACGCCCTCCACCGGCTGGTCCGCGCCCTCGCGGCCGGCACCGCCGACCCCGCCGACCCCCTCTGCGCGGCCCACCTCCACACCCCGCCCCTGGCCGTCGCCACCGCCGCCGACCTCGCCGCGTCCGCGCTGAACCCCTCGCTCGACTCCTGGGACCAGGCCCCGGCCGCCACCGCTCTCGAAGCCCTGGTGACGCGGGCCCTGGCCACCGAGGTGCACGCCGCCGACGCCCTGGTCACCACCGGCGGCACCGAGTCCAACCAACTCGCGCTCCTCCTGGCCCGAGAGGCACAACGAGAGGCACAAGGGGGCCACGGAGCGACGCGGCTGGTCTGCGGGGTCAACGCCCATCACTCCCTACCGCGCGCCGCCTGGCTGCTCGGGCTGCCCGAACCCGTCACCATCCCCACCCCGGCGGGCACCCTCGACCCCGCCGCCCTGGACGACGCGCTCACCCGGCTGCAAGGGCCCCTCCTGGTCGCCGCCACCGCCGGTACGACCGACGCCGGTCTCATCGACCCGCTCCCCGAGATCGCCGACCTGTGCGAGACCCACGGCGCCCGGCTCCACATCGACGCCGCGTACGGCGGAGGCCTCCTCTTCAGCGACCGGCACCGTGCCAAGCTCGAAGGCCTGACCCGCGCCCACACCATCACCCTCGACCTGCACAAACTCGGCTGGCAACCCGTCGCCGCAGGCCTCATCGCCGTACGCGACCGAGCCGACCTCGCCGCGCTGCGGCACCAGGCCGACTACCTCAACGCCGACGACGACACCGAAGCCGGCCTGCCCGACCTCCTCGGCCGCTCACTGCGAACGACCCGCCGCCCCGACATCCTCAAAATCGCCGCCACCCTGAAAACCCTGGGCCGAACGGGACTCGGCGCGCTCGTCGACCAAGTCTGCGACCTCGCCCAGGAGTTCGCCGCCCTCATCGAGACACACCCCGGCTTCGAGCTCTACGACCGGCCCACCCTCAGCACGGTCCTGTTCCGGCCGGCCGGGGCCTCCAACGACGCCGTCGCCGCCGTACGCCGAAAACTCCTCCACGACGGCCGGGCCGTCATAGGCCGCGCCGCCCTCGACGGCCGCCGCTGGCTCAAGGCCACCCTCCTCAACCCCCACACCCGACCGGCCGACCTCACCGCCCTGCTGAAACTCGTAGAACTCGCGCAGCACCCGCACCCGTAGACAGCGCCGCGCAGACCGCACCCGCACGCAGCACTCGTAGAAAGAAACACCCTCCTCCATGAGCACGCCCCCGGGCCAGGCGCCCGAAGCCCCCCGCGACCTCGTCGGCATCGGCATCGGGCCCGCCAACCTCTCCCTCGCCGCCCTCGCCCACCCGCTCGCCGAACTCGACACGGTCTTCTACGAGCAACGCCCCGGCTTCGACTGGCACCCCGGCCTGCTCATCGAGGGCGCCACGGTCCAGGTGCCGTTCCTGGCCGACCTGGTGACACTCGCCGACCCGGTCAGCCCCTGGTCGTTCCTCAACTACCTCCGCACCCGCGACCGGCTCTTCCCGTTCTACTTCGCCGAGCGCTTCCACATCCAGCGCACCGAGTACGACGCCTACTGCCGCTGGGTCAGCGAGAGCCTGCCCGGGCTGCGCTTCGGCCACCGGGTCGACTCCGTGCGCTGGAACCCCGAACGCGACCTGTTCGAAGTCGACTTCACCCGACCCGACACCGAAGGGGAAGAGGGCGAGCTGCTCGGTCGTACATACGCGCGGAACGTCGTCCTCGGCGTCGGCACCGAACCGTACGTACCCGAACCCCTCAAACCACTCGCCGAGGCACCCGGCGTACCCGTCATCCACGCCGCCGACTACCTCCACGAACGCGACCGCCTCCTCACCGCCGGACACGTCACCGTCATCGGCGTCGGACAGTCCGGCGCCGAAGTCTTCCTCGACCTGCTGCGCCACCGGCTCACCGGACACGAGCAGCTGCACTGGCTGGGCCGTACGGAGGCGTTCGCGCCCATGGAGTACTCCAAGCTGGGCCTGGAGCACTTCACACCCGACTACACCCACTACTTCCATGCCCTCGCCGAGCCCACCCGGGACAAGCTCGTCACCGCCCAGTGGCAGCTCCACAAGGGCATCGGCGCCCCCACCATCGCCGCCATCCACGACGAGCTCTACCGCCGCACCCAGGACGGCGGCTGGCCCGACACCGTCCTCACCCCCGGCGTCCTCGTCCGCACCGCGGGCCGCCTGGCCACCACCAAGATCGAACTCCACCTCGAACACCTCCAGCAGGGCACCCGCTCCCGCCTCACCACCGACGCCGTCGTCCTCGCCACCGGCTACCGCGAACGCCCCCTCGACCGCATCCTCGCCGGACTCGACCCCTACATCCGCCGCGACAACCGCGAACGCCCCCGCATCGACGAACGGTTCCGCATGATCCTCGACCCCTCGGTCACCGCCGCCGGCTGCCACGTCTACGTCCAGAACGCCGACCTCCACACCCACGGCGTCGGCACCCCCGACCTCGGCCTCACCGCCTGGCGCAGCGCCACCATCCTCAACACCCTCACCGGCAAGGAGCCCTACCCGCTCCCCACCCGCACCGCCTTCACCACCTTCGGCCTCCCACCACAGCCCACCCGCGCCAGGTAATCGAAGAGCAAAGAAGCGCGGCAGGAGTGATGACGGCTGTGAAAAAAGTGCCTACCTTTCGGCCATGACCAGCACCCGCGCAGGCACCGCAGGCACCACCTGGATCCCCGCTCACCGCTCCGCCGTGATCGACCCCCACGAAGCCTTCAAACTCTTCGAGGTCCGAAGCTTCACCGACCAGACCGTACGACAGCCCCTGCGCCCCGCCGGCAGCGGCGACGCCCTCCGCGTCCGGCTCGGCAACCGCTACGGCAAAGCCCCCCTCGACATCGGCGGCGCCCACCTCGCCTGCCGCACCGAAGGCAGCGGAATCGACCCCGAAACCGACACCACCTTGCTCTTCAACGGCGCCGAAACCGTCACCATCCCGGTCGGCGCCGACATCGTCAGCGACCCCGTCGAAGGCACCGTCACCGCAGGCGAGGAACTCACCCTCAGCCTCTACCTCCCCGGCGACACCGGCCTCACCACGTACTCCGCCACCCCGTACGACATCGGCCACACCGTCCCCGGCAACCAGCTCACCGCCGAAACCCTCGACGAATCAGAGGAACTGATCACCGGACACTTCATCACCGGCATCGACGTCCTCGCCCCCGCCGACACCCGCATCGCCGTCGCCTTCGGAGACTCCTGGATCGAAGGCATGGCCACCACCCCCGGCACCGGCAGCAGCTTCCCCGCCCAACTCGACCGCCGCCTCACCAGCGGCTGGATCGTCGCCCCCGGCATCTCCGGCAACCGACTCCTCACCGACGAGATCGGCGCCCACCTGCTCTCCCGCATCGAACGCGACGTCCTCGACATCCCCGGCGCCAGCCACGTCATCATCCACACCGGCCTCAACGACCTCGGCCTGCCCGGCGCCATCGCCTTCCCCGAACCCGGCAAACTCCCCACCGCCGCCGACCTCATCACCGGCCTGACCACCCTCGCCGACCGCCTCCACACCGCCGGACTCACCGTCATCGGCTCCACCATCGGCCCCTACGCCGGCACCGTCTACCCCGGCTACGACACCGAGGAAGGCCAAGCCATACGCGCCGAGGTCAACACCTGGCTCCTCGGCACCGACCACCCCTTCGACGCCATCATCGACATCGCCGCCGCCGTCGCGGACCCCGACCAACCCACCAGAATCCGCGACGACTACAACAGCGGCGACGGCCTCCACGTCAACGACGCCGGCGCGAAAGCCATCGCCGACGCCGTAGACCTGAGCCTGCTGGCTCTATGAGCGACTAGAAGACCGGCGTACCGTTCCGCGTCAACTTCCAGTCCACCGACGCGAACGCCGCCGGATCGATCGACCCCTTCGCCTTCACCCAGGCGATCATCGTGTTACGGATCTCGTCCGAGTTCGACCACAACAGCTGGGCCGCGGCGACATGCGGGAAGTTACCGCCGCCGTTGGCCCGGTAGTTGTTCACCGCGAACACGAACTGCTTGTCGTCCGCCAGCGGCGCACCCTCGAACCGCACATTCGTCACCCGCGACCCGACCGGCTTCGCGATGTCGATCTCGTACGTCAGACCGCTCACCGCGTCGTAGTTGTAGTCCGGCGTACCGTTCGCGTTCGTCAGCTTCGCCGGATCGATCACCGCGTCCGCCGCCGTCTGCACGAAGTAGTTCGCCGAATACTCCAGATACGCCTTCATCTGCGCACCCGTCATCAGACGCGCCTCCAGCGTGTTCTCGAAGACATACAGACCGGCCACATCCCGAATGGTGACGTTCCCCGCCGGAATCACCGCACTCCGCGAGAACGCCGCCGCCTGCGACAGCACCGGCAGCGACGCGTACTCCGTGGAGGAGAGGGCCTGCTTCACCGTGTCGGCCTGGATGTGGTTGATCAGGTCGATGATCGGAACGTCCTTGTACGGCCCCTCCACCGACGTCATCTCCGCGGCGTTCGTACCGATCACCTGGTTGACGTACGCCACGACCTTCTCGTGCTCGTCACCGAGCATCTTCACGATCTCCGGGTCCTCCTCCACCGTGTTGGAGTTGAGAACCTGCGCCGCCACCTTCTCGACCTTCCAGCAGCCCTTGCTCCACACCATCTCGAAGTCGAACAGCGTCAACCGCTGCCCCCACTTGAGCGGCTCGGACAGCACAACCTGCTTGCCCGTCTCCTTGTTGGTGACGAAGTACTCCGGAATCTCCGTGTGCGCGTGCCCCACCAGAATCGCGTCGATACCGGGAACCTGCTCGGCCACCAACCCCGCCGCGTTCTCGATGTACGGCAACTGATCACCGTACGACGACGTCCCCGACGAACCACTGTGCGCCGACACGATCACGACATCCGCACCCATCGACCGCAGCTTCGGCACCCACTTCGCCGCCTGCTCCTCCAACCCCGGGAACGTCATCTTCCCCTGCACATTCGCCTTGTCCCAGATCGCGATACCCGGGTTCGTCAGCCCCAGCACCGCCACCTTCACATCACGACCGTGCGGCGTACGCAGCCGGTGCATGCTGTACGGCGGGAAAGCCGGACGCAGCGTCTTCGCATCCAGCGCGTTCGCACCCAGCAGCGGGAAACGGCACTGCTCCTGGAACTTCCGCAGCACCGGAATGCCGTAGTTGAACTCGTGATTGCCCAGCGCCGCCGCGTCATAGTCGATCGCGTTCATCGCCTGCGCCATCGGGTGCACCGGACCACCCTTGGCCGTGATCGGGTCGACCTTCGCGTAGTAGTACGACAACTGCGTGCCCTGGATCGTGTCGCCCGCGTCGATCAGCAGCGTGTTCCGGCGACCCTTCTCCTTACGGACCTGGTTCACCAGCGTCGAGATCTTCGCCAGACCGACGTCGTTGTGCGCCCTGTCGTCGAACTCCTTGTCCGTGAAGTAGTCCCAGTTGAAGACATTGCCGTGCAGGTCCGTCGTCCCCATCACGGTGAACTTGTACCGCTTCGGAGCCTTCTTCCCGCCACCCTTCACCTCCACGGCCTGCGCACTCGGCGCCACCGCCGCACCGGCGATGGCCACCCCCGCACCGGTCACAGCGGACTTCTTCAGAAACTTCCGGCGGTTCAAGGGCATATCGGGGCACTCCTTGGGGAAATGGATCTCAACGCGCGTAGATAGAGAAAGCATGCGCGCTAACGCGCGTAGATTCTGACCCGTACATTCCCAACGGCAACAGACCCCCCAGGTTTCGATCTGATGACCTGCCACATCCCTAACCGGGCCACTGCTGACAGAGTGGGACGTATGACCACCAGCCCAGAGGAAGCCCAACCCCCCGCCGTCCCCTACGGCACCCCCGACGCACCCCGCATCGCCGTCCGCGGCGAAGCCCACCTCGAAGTCGACCCCGAAATCGCCCGCATCGCAGTCACCGTCCTCGCCCGAGGCAAAGACCGCCGGGCAGCACTGGACGACCTCACCCGCCGCAACACCACCGTCCTCGACCTCATCAAAACCTACGGCGAAGCAGTCGAACGCCTCGAAACCGGTGCCTTCTCCATCACCCCCCAACTCAAGGACAAAAGCCGCGGCGAACGCATCCACGCCTACCACGGCCGCGTCCACATCACCGCCGAACTCACCGACTTCACCGCCCTCGGCGAACTCACCACCCGCCTCGCCGACCTCGACCTCACCCGAGTCGACGGCCCCTGGTGGTCCCTCCGCCCCGACTCACCCGCCCACAAGCGGGCACGGCAGCAGGCGGTACGCGAAGCCGTACAGCGGGCGAGGGAGTACGCGGAGGCGCTGGGCACCACCCTGGCCGCCCTCGTCGAACTCGCCGACATCGGCGCCGAGGACAACAACCGATCCCGCTATGCCGCCGCCCCCGCAGGCCGCGCACGCACCATGGCCGCCGTCGAGGACACCCCCGCCCCCCTCGACCTCGAACCCCAACGCCAACGCGTCTACGCCCAGGTCAACGCCCGCTTCACCATGCTCCCGCCCCAACTCTGACCCACCACCGACCCACCACCGCACGGTGCTCCGATACGCTCATCGGAGCACCTGCGCGCACACTTCAATACTTGTCAACTACCCTTCACCAAAAGGCCGTTGAGTGGTCACGCACCACCAAACCCCTACCAGCGGGTAAGCCATAGGCTCGAAACATGCGCCGAGCAAAGATCGTCTGCACCCTCGGGCCCGCCACCGACTCGTACGACCAGATCAAAGCCCTGGTCGAAGCCGGAATGGACATCGCCCGCTTCAACCTCAGCCACGGCGACCACGCCGAACACGAGGAGCGCTACCACCACGTCCGCAAGGCCGCCGACGAAACCGGACGCAGCGTCGGCATACTGGCCGACCTTCAAGGCCCGAAGATCCGCCTCGGCCGATTCCTCGAAGGCCCCGTACTCCTTGAACGCGACGACACCTTCACCATCAGCGTGGAGGCCGGCGTCGAGGGCAACGGCGAAGTGTGCGGCACGACGCACCGGGGTCTGGCAGCCGATGTCACGACCGGGGAACGCATCCTCGTCGACGACGGCAAGGTCACGCTGGAAGTCACGGCGGTGGACGGACCCCGCGTCCACACGAAGGTGGTCGAAGGCGGCGTCATCTCCGACAACAAGGGCCTGAACCTGCCGGGCGTCGCCGTTTCCGTGCCGGCGCTGTCGGAGAAGGACGAAGAGGACCTCCGCTGGGCCCTGCGCACGGGCTTCGACGTCATCGCGTTGTCGTTCGTCCGGTCCGGCCGGGACATCGAGGACGTCCACCGGATCATGGGCGAGGAGGGGCGCCGACTGCCCGTCATCGCCAAGGTGGAGAAGCCGCAAGCGGTGGAGAACATCGACGAGATCGTCGCCGCCTTCGACGGCATCATGGTCGCGCGCGGCGACCTGGGCGTGGAGATGCCGTTGGAACAGGTCCCACTCGTCCAGAAGCGCGCCATCAAACTGGCCAAGCGCAACGCCAAGCCGGTCATCGTCGCCACGCAGATGCTCGAATCGATGATCAAGAACTCCCGCCCGACGAGGGCGGAGGCGAGCGACGTCGCCAACGCGGTGCTCGACGGCACGGACGCGGTGATGCTGTCGGGCGAGACGAGTGTGGGCAAGTACGCGGTGGAGACGGTCCGCACGATGTCGAAGATCGTCGCGGCGGCGGAAGAGGACATGCTGGCCAAGGGTCTGCCCCCTCTGACCGAACACAACAAGCCCCGCACCCAGGGCGGCGCGGTCGCCCGCGCGGCCGCGGAGATCGGCGACTTCCTGAGCGCGAAGTTCCTGGTCGCGTTCAGCCAGAGCGGCGACACGGCCCGCCGCCTCTCCCGCTACCGCTCACCCATCCCTTTGCTGGCCTTCACCCCCGACGCTGGGACCCGTTCCCAACTCAGCCTTACGTGGGGCGTGGAGACCTTCCTGGGGCCGCGTGTCGATTCGACGGACGCGATGGTCGACCAGGTGGATGAGCTGTTGTTGAAGTACGGCCGCTGCAAGAAGGGTGACGTCGTGGTGATCACGGCGGGCTCACCTCCGGGGGTGGCCGGCTCGACGAACATGGTGCGGGTGCATCACATCGGGGAGGACGACAGTCCCAAGTAGGGGGTGGGGGTCAGTACTTGGGGCCTACGTGGGCGTCCATGAGGGCGACTGAGGCTTTGCGGGCGACGGAAATGTTGAACGGGTTTCCGTTCCGGGCGCACTGGGTCCATTCGACACCGAGCTTGTCGAGGGTGTCCGTGTAAAGCAGTCGGATGTCGTCGGAGACGTTGGTGAAGAAGTAGCGCGGGTACTCGTACCGCTTGCGTTCGCCAGCGACGAGGCGGGTCGTCCAGTTGGTGATACGGCAGCCGTCGGAGTGGATGAGGCCCCGGATGAACTCCCAGGGGTGGGCGTCGACGATCTCCTGCTGCCAGGGTTCGAGGACGATCTGGCGGTTGTGCTTCACGCCGGGCCCGTGCTGAGGGAAGAGGCATGGCCAGCGCTTGCTGGAGCCAGTGACCGCGACACAACCCTGCTTCTTGACGCGGCACACACTGTTGTCTGGGCGCACAGAGCGCATCGTGGCTTCGCAAGCATCGATGATGCCCGGCCATGCAGTGTCGAGCACGATGCGCATGAAGTAGACGCCTCTTCGGTGAGCGTTGATGCAGCCGTCACCGAGGTAGAGGCCCAGCAGGTAGGCATACGCGGCCGGGTCCTCGGGTGGTCCAGGGGCATCTCGGCAGCGGGGGCAGGGGAGGCCAGAGCGCATCAGCGGTTCGATGCGCACTTGCCAGGAGCGGATTGCAGCCCGCGAGATGCCGGTCTCTTTGCTCACAGAGTTGAGGCTGCGCCCTTGGGCGACCAGCGCCAGTGCTCGCTTGCGTGTGCTGATGTCGTACATGCGGCCACTCTGCGCAACTGATCGCGACCGTGCGCAGCAAAAAGCGGAGATCCACGCGAACGTGGCACTCCGCTTTACTGGTGACCTTGGAATCTAAGGAAAAGTGCCCCGGGTGGGATTCGAACCCACGCTGTCGGTGGTTTGAGCACCGTGTCTCTCCCGCTGGACTACCGGGGCTTCCTCTAAAACGAAGGATGGCGGTCACCCGCCGTGCCCCCACCTTACCGCAGCTAGGTACCCTCTTGTCAGCAGTACCCCTGCCCTGCAACAAGGAGCCCCCGTGACCGCCCCCGAGTCGCCCCAGCCCGTAGACGCGCCCGACGACGACAAGTCGCACGTGCCTCCGCTGACGACCCGTGTCGTCATCGCCGAGGACGAGGCGTTGATCCGCCTCGACCTGAAGGAGATGCTCGAAGAGGAGGGCTACAGCGTCGTAGGCGAGGCCGGTGACGGCGAGCAGGCCGTCGAGCTGGCCCGGGAGCACCAGCCGGATCTCGTGATCCTCGATGTGAAGATGCCCAAGATGGATGGCATCTCCGCCGCCGAGAAGATCGCCGAGGAGCGGATCGCGCCCGTGCTGATGCTGACGGCGTTCTCGCAGCGCGACCTCGTCGAGCGGGCTCGCGACGCCGGTGCGATGGCGTACCTCGTGAAGCCGTTCAGCAAGAGTGATGTGGTGCCGGCGATCGAGATGGCGGTGTCTCGGTTCACGGAGTTGAAGGAGTTGGAGAAGGAGGTCGCCGACCTCACCCTCCGCCTGGAGACCCGCAAGCTGGTGGACCGGGCGAAGTCGATCCTTCAGACCGAGTACGGGCTGACCGAGCCGGCGGCGTTCCGGTGGATTCAGAAGACCTCCATGGACCGCCGTATGTCGATGCAGCAGGTCGCGGAGGCTGTCATTCAGGACGCCGAGGAGAAGAAGGCCGCGAAGGGCTGACCCGCCCGCGTACGTGTACATACGACGAGGCCCGCACCCCCAGTAGGGGGTGCGGGCCTCGTCGTATGTGGGCCGGAGGCTAGTCCTCGCCGAGGTACGCCTTGCGGACCGACTCGTCGACCAGCAGGTCGGAGCCCGTGCCGGACAGGACGATCTTGCCGATTTCCATGACGTGGCCCTGGTCGGCGAGCGACAGGGCGGCCTGGGCGTTCTGCTCGACGAGCAGGATGGTGGTGCCCTGGGACTTCAGTTCGGCGATGGTGGCCATGATCTTCTGCATCATGATCGGGGAGAGGCCCATGGAGGGCTCGTCGAGCATGAGGAGCTTCGGCTGGGACATGAGCGCGCGGCCCATGGCCAGCATCTGCTGCTCACCACCCGAGAGGGTTCCCGCGGCCTGCTTGCGGCGCTCTCCCAGGATGGGGAAGAGGTCGTAGGCGCGCTGGATGTCCTTCTCGATGCCGGGCTTGTCGCTGCGCAGGAAGGCGCCGAGGCGGAGGTTGTCCTCGATGGTCATGCGCGGGAAGATGTGCCGCCCCTCGGGGGAGTGGGCGAGTCCGAGCGAGACGATGTTGTGCGCGGGGATCTTCTTGAGCGACTTGCCGTTGAACTTGATCTGGCCGCCGGCGGCCTTCAGGAGGCCCGACAGGGTGCGCAGGGTTGTGGTCTTGCCGGCGCCGTTGGTGCCGATGAGGGTGACGACTTCGCCGGCGTTGACCTTGAAGGAGATGCCTTTGACGGCTTCGATCTTGCCGTAGGCGACCCGGAGGTCTTCGACTTCGAGCAGTGCGGTCATCGGTCGTTCTCCTTGCCGGGCGCGGCGTCGGTGGGGGCGTCGGCGTTGGCTTCGGCGGCTTCGACCTCCGCGATCTCCTCCTTGCCGGGTGCGTCTTCGAAGGGTTCGCCGAGGTAGGCGGCGACGACGCGTTCGTCGCCCTGGACGGTGGCGCTGTCGCCTTCGACGAGTTTTTCGCCCTGGACGAGGACGGCGACGCGGTCGCAGAGGTTGAAGATGAACCGCATGTCGTGCTCGATGACGAGGACGGCGATGCCCTTGTCGCGGATGGCGAAGACGAGTTCCTCGGTGGCTCGTGTCTCCTGGGGGTTCATGCCTGCCGTGGGCTCGTCGAGCAGGAGCAGGCCGGGCTCGCTCGCCAGCGCTCGTGCGATCTCCAGCTTGCGCTGTTCGCCGTAGGGCAGATTCCGCGCCAGGTGTTCGGCTTTGGCGTCGAGGCCGACGAACTCCAGGAGTTCCATGGCCCGTTCGCGGGAGGCTGCCTCGGCCTTGTGGAAGCCCGGTCCGCGCAGCAGCGCGGACCACAGGCCCTCCTTGGTCCTCGTGTGGCGTCCCACCAGCACGTTTTCCAGGACTGTCATGTTGGCGAACAGTCGGATGTTCTGGAACGTACGCGCGATGCCGGCGGCGGTGACCTTGAAGGACTTGGGTGGGAGGACCTGGTCCTTGTAGCGGACTTCGCCTTCGGTGGGGATGTAGAGGCCGGTGAGGCAGTTGAAGAAGGTCGTCTTGCCGGCGCCGTTGGGGCCGATGAGACCGACGATCTCGCCGCTGTTGACGGTGAGGTTGACGTTGCGTACGGCGGTGAGGCCACCGAAGCGCATGGTGACGCCGCGGGCGTCGAGCACGGTCTCACCGGTGGCGGTGGTGCCCTTGGTGGTGGTGTCGGTGGTCATGGGTCAGGCCCCTGCCTTGCTGAGGACTGTGGGTGCTTCGGCTTCTTCGTGGAATTCGAGCTGGCGGCGCCGGTTGGGGATGAGGCCCTCGGGGCGGAAGCGCATGAGGATCACGAGTGCCATGCCGAATGCGAAGAGCTGGTAGTCGCCGAGGAACTGGAGCTTGGCGGGGATGAGGTAGAGCAGTGCGGCGCCGACGAGGGGGCCGCTGATGGTGCCCATGCCGCCGAGGACGACCGCTGCCAGGAGGAACGCCGAGTTGGGCGGGACCACGTGGGCGAACTGGTACTGCTCGGGGGTGACCGTGTACGTCACGTGGGCCTGAACCGTGCCGGCGAGGCCGGCGAGCGCGGCACCCAGTGCGAACGCGATGAGTTTGACGCGGAAGCCGTTGATGCCCATGGCGAGTGCGGCTGTCTCGTCCTCGCGGATGGCGATCCAGGCGCGGCCGATGCGGGAGTCGCTGCTGCGTCGGAAGACCACCACGACGACGAGCGTGATGAGGAGCATCAGGAAGAAGTAGTTGGCGAATCGCGCGATGGTGAATCCGGCGATGGTGTGTTCCTGGCCGAAGTCGAATCCGAAGATGTTGAGGTTCGGGATCGACGAGATGCCGTTGGAGCCGTTGGTGATGTCGGGGCCGGAGGTGCCGTCCATGTTGAGGACGGAGATGCGGAAGATCTCACCGAATCCGAGGGTGACGATGGCGAGGTAGTCGCCGCGCAGTCGGAGGGTGGGGGCGCCGATGATGACGCCGAAGATCATGGCGACGACGGCGCCGAGGATGGCGGAGGCCCAGAACGGCAGGTGGATGTCGAAGGGGGAGGAGGGGGAGCCGGAGACCATGGCCGCGGTGTAGGCGCCGACGCCGAGGAAGGCGACGTATCCGAGGTCGAGGAGGCCGGCGAGGCCGACGACGATGTTGAGGCCGAGGGCGACGGTGGCGAAGATCAGGATGTAGACGCCGATGGTCGCGTACTGGTCGTCGGTCTGGGTGAAGGGGAACGCGGCGGCTGCGACGAAGGCGCCGATCATGGTGACGTTGCGGTGCTTGCCGGTGATGGCGGAGACGCGGCCGACGAGGCCTGCCTTGGCGAGTGCGGCGAAGCCGAAGCCGGCGGTGATGAGGAAGCCGACGAAGAGCTCGTCGTACTCGGTGCCGATGCCGTAGGTGAAGACGGTCAGGCCGAGGGCCATGGCCGCGACGATGACGAGGATCTCGGCGTAGGCGGGGATTGTGCGGGCCGGGGTCGCGGTGCCGCTGGCGAAGCAGGCCTTGACGAGGGAGCGTGAGTTGCGTCCGGCGAGGAGGAACTCTTCCCAGGGGGTGTCCTCGGGGTCGGCGATCTCGGGTACCGGTCGTTCGAACGGCAGGGCGAGTGCGCCGAGGAGGGCGACGAGGGTGGCGACGGCGACGATGTAGCCGCCGGGTTCGAGGTTGACGAGGCCGCCGAGCTGGATGCTGATCGCGAGGATCGTGTACCAGGCGGTGACGAAGGTGCCGAGTGCGGCGAGCTTGATGGCGCTGTCGGAGCCGGCGGGGGTGAGCCAGCCCAGGCCCTTGATGCCGTAGGAGGCGAGGCCGAAGAGGGTGGTGAGGGCGCCGCCGATGAGGACGAGGACCTGGAGGCCGCCGGGGTAGCCGTAGACGGTGAGGTTGCCGGGGAATGCGGCGGTCCAGGTCCAGGCGAGGAAGGTGGAGATGACGGCGAGGGCGCCGCCGCCGGTGGCGAGGGCGCGGCCGATGTTCTCGGGGATGTTGATGGCGCCGCGGGGGGTGGTGTCGTGCTTGGCGGCGGCGGCGGTGGAGGTGGTGGTCTGTGTGGTCATCGGTGTCACGCCCTGTCCGCCACGCGCTCGCCGAGCAGGCCTTGTGGTCTGACGAGGAGTACGAGGATGAGGAGTACGAACGCCCAGACGTTGGCCCAGGACTGGCTGCCGAACTGGTCCATGCCGGGGATGTCGGCGATGTAGGCGGTGGAGAGGGCTTCGGCGAGGCCGAGGGCGACGCCGCCGAGCATGGCGCCGTAGATGTTGCCGATGCCGCCGAGGACGGCTGCGGTGAAGGCCTTGAGGCCGAGGATGAAGCCCATGCGGAACTGGACCTGGCCGTACTTGAGGCCGTAGGCGACGGCTCCGACGGCGGCGAACGCGGCGCCGAGGGCGAAGGCGATCACGATGATGCGGTCGGTGTTGATGCCCATGAGTTTGGCGGTGTCGGGGTCCTGGGCGGTGGCCTGCATGCCGCGCCCGGTGCGGGTCTTCATGACGAAGTACGCGAGGATCGCCATGCTGATCGGGGCGGCGATCAGCAGGAAGATGTCACCGGTCTGGATGGTGACGTTGCCGATCTCGAAGGGGCCGCCGTCGATCTGCGGGAAGTTGATGGACTCCTTGGCGTCGGGGTACCAGGCCCACACTGCCTGCTGGAGGGCCAGGGAGAGGCCGATGGCGGTGATGAGGGGGGCCAGGCGTGGCGCGGTGCGCAGGGGGCGGTAGGCGAGCCGTTCGGCTCCTACGGCGGCGAGTACGGCGACGATGATGCCGCCGACGAGCATCAGCGGGAGTGCCATCCACAGGGATGTGCCGTCGGGCAGCACGTAGAGGTAGACCGTGATGGCGCCGAAGCCGCCCAGCATGAAGATCTCACCGTGGGCGAAGTTGATGAGCTGGACGATGCCATAGACCATCGTGTAGCCGATGGCGACCAGCCCGTACATGGATCCTAGTAGCAGGCCGTTGACCAGCTGCTGCGGCAGTTCGTTCACCGCATGTCCTCCGAGATTCGGATGTTCGACGAATGTGACCGGAATGCGAGTCCGCGCGGGGCGCTTTGGTGCAGCGCCCCGCGCGGCTCATGAATGTGCGGGTTGGGTCAGCCGGTGTAGGTGCCGGACTTGACCGCCTTCCACTCCCCGCCCTCGACCTTGTAGACGGTGAGCTGCTTGTTGGTCGTGTCGCCGTATTCGTCGAAGGAGACCTTGCCGGTCACGCCGTCGAAGGAGACGTTCTGCATGGCGGCGGTGATCTGGGCGCGGGCGTCGTCGGGAAGCTTGCCGTCGTTGTCCTCGACGACCTTCTTCACGGCCTCGATGATGGCCCAGGTGGAGTCGTAGGAGTAGCCGCCGTAGGCCGCGTAGGGCTCCTTGTAGCCTGCGGCCTCGTAGTTGGCGACGAAGTCCTTGGCGGAGGGGAGTTCCTCGACGGGGGCGCCGACGGAGGTGGAGAAGTCGCCGGTGGAGGCGCTGCCGCCGAGGTCCATGTAGGCCGGGTTGTTGATGCCGTCGCCGCCGGCGACGGGGATGTTGGCGCCGGCTGCCTTGATCTGCTTGGTCAGGGGGCCGGCCTGCGGGTATTCGCCGCCGTAGTAGACGACGTCGGCGCCGGAGGACTTGACCTTGGTGGCGACCGCGGAGAAGTCCTTGGTCTCGGGGTCGATGTGCTCGGTGCCGACGACCTCGCCGCCGAGCTTCTCGAACTCCTTGGTGAAGGTGCCGGCCAGGCCGGCGCCGTAGGTCTTCTTGTCGTCGATGACGAAGACCTTCTTCTTCTTGGCGTCGTTGTACAGGTACTGCGCGGCGAACGGGCCCTGGATGGCGTCCGTGGTCGCGGTGCGGAAGTACGACTTGTACGGGCGGACCTTCTCGGTCTCCCATTTGGCGCCCTGGGTCAGGGTGGGGCCGGTGTTGGCCGGGGAGACCTGGACGAGTTTGGCGTCGTCGAAGACCTTCTGCATCGACTCGGCGACCGAGGAGTTCAGGGGGCCGACGGCGCCGAGGACGTCCTTGTTGGCGACGAAGGTGACCGCGTTCTGCTGGCCGGAGGAGGGCTGGGCCTGGTCGTCGAGGGCTTCGATCTTGAAGGTTATGCCGTCGACGTACTTCTCCTTGTTGGCCGTCTTGGCGGCGAGGTCGGCGGAGTTCTTGATGCCGAGGCCCATGGCGGAGAGGTCACCGGTCAGCGGGGCGTCGACGCCGATGACGACGGTGGTGCCGCTGCCCGCGTCCGAGCTGCCGTTTCCCTCGTCGCGCGAGCCGCAGGCGGTGAGTGTGAGTGCTCCCGCCGCCAGCGCGGCGGTGATGGCGATGAGCGAACGTTGACGCACGATCAGTCCTTTCCCTGGCACGGCCCTCCCTGTTTGGAAGCGGCCGAGTCGAGCGCTGGGCCGAAGACGTGACTTCGATTCCGTTGGCGCGGTGACTGGGCGTGACTCTAAGCGTGTGTGGGGAACGTGGAGGAGAGTCTGACCAAGGCTGTGACGCTCTTGTTATGACACGAGGTAATGCAGAGCGGTACTCAGTGGGTGGATGCGCGGAATTCAGGCCGATTCGCCCTGTCCACATGTTGAGAACGCGCAGGACCCGCCCAGGTGGGTTCAGGAGTGTTCATGTTTTTGGTGATGACGCGGAGTCGTTGCTACAGGCGACCTGGAGAGCGTCGGAGAGGTCCCGCGCATAGCGCTCACCCAAGATGAAACTGTGCACTTGTATTGCGCGCACATTACGTAGAGTTACGTCCAGGAAAGGCAGTCCGGCGTTCTCCGGCACCTTCCCGCATTCTGTGACGCTCATGGTGATGACGATCTTGCGCGGGTGACCGCTCTCCGTCCGGAACGGAGGGCGCGGATCCGAGGTCAGGGCGAGGCCCGCGTACGGCTGGGTCATCCGCTCGACCGTGACCGGGGGACCGGACTCCACGACCAGTTCCATCTCAAAACCGAAACTCCCGCTCGGCGCGCCCGCGGACAGGCTCCCCGGGCCCAGATAGACGACCTCGACGACCTGGGAGGGGTACGGCTGGGCGGGTGGCGTCGGCGGCTCGGGCCGGGTGGCGTACAGGTAGCCGCCGCCCGCGAGGACGACGACGGCCGCCGTCGAGGCGAGGACGGTACGGCGGTGCCGCGCGTACAAGCCCGCGAGCGGGCCGGGAGGGGGTGGAGGCACGCTGCTGGCCTCCGGGGCGCTCGCTTCCGGGGTGTCCCACGCGCGCGTGCCCTCGCCGGGCTCGACGGGGCCGACCCCGCTCACTGCCAGGGCCCGTTGCTCGGACCGCCCTCGCGGTACCACTCCTCGCAGCCCGCGCGCGCCCGCCGGTCGATCAGCCGCTCGGCCGCCTCCGTGCCCGCCCGTTTCTGCTCGACCCGGGCGGCGTCGACGACCTTCCGCAGGATCTCGTACTGCCCGTTCGACAGCCCCATCGACTGGTAGTCCCCGTAGGTGTCGCCGTCCAGCGTCTTCCGCGACCAGTACGCGACGACCTTCGTACACAGTTCCTCGGGCGGGGTGGCGGCGGTCGACGGTGAAACGGTCGCGCCCGCGTTCCCCGACCCGTCCGTGGATCCAGCCCCGTCCGCCGATCCAGATCCGTCCGTCGAACCCGGTTGTCCGCATCCGGTGAGCAGAGCGCCGATCAGCAGAGCGCCGATCAGCAGAGCGCCGATCAGCAGCGCCGGCCCGAGCGCGGCCGCCGGTCCGCGCACTCCTCCCGTTCCCATGCCTCGACGCTAGAGCCTGCCCGCGGGGCGTGCCAGCCTGCGGTGGGCGGGCTCGGCGGTCCGGGCCCCGCGTCTTCCGCCTCGTGTCGGTGGAGGTGTCTCGTGTCAGTTGGCCTGACCGTTCGCCGCCGCCTGCTGTGCGTCGACCGGGGTGACGTCGCGCAGCAGACAGGTCAGCCGGGCCGTGCACACCCGCTTGCCGCTCTCGTCGCTGATGGCGATCTCGTACGTGGCCGTCGAGCGCCCCCGGTGCAGCGGTGTGGCGACGCCGGTCACCAGCCCGGAGCGGACGCCACGGTGGTGCGTGCAGTTCAGGTCGACGCCCACGGCGATCTTGGAGCTGCCCGCGTGCAGCATGGAGCCGACCGACCCCAGGGTCTCGGCGAGCACGGCGGACGCGCCGCCGTGCAGCAGCCCGTACGGCTGGGTGTTGCCCTCCACCGGCATCGTGCCGACGACGCGGTCGGACGAGGCCTCCACGATCTGCACGCCCATACGGGTGCCGAGGTGCCCCGCGGAGAACATCGCGACCAGGTCGATGCCCAGGGCCGCGTACTCGTCTATGACCTCTTGCGGGAACTTCACGTGGTGCTGCTCGCCCATGGGGCTCCGTTCTTCGTCGTTCAGTGGGCCGTCGGCGGCCTTCGTCGATCATCGGCCGCCGGCGGTCGCACACCGGCCCTGCTGAGCAAACGCTCAGTCGGTCGACGATTGTTCCAGACGGACCACCACGGACTTGCTGGCCGGGGTGTTGCTGGTGTCGGCGGTGGAGTCCAGCGGGACCAGGACGTTCGTCTCGGGGTAGTAGGCGGCCGCGCAGCCGCGGGCTGTCGGGTAGTGCACGACACGGAAGCCGGGGGCGCGGCGCTCCACGCCGTCCTTCCATTCGCCGACGAGGTCGACGTAGGAGCCGTCGGCGATGTTCAGCTCCTGGGCGTCCTCGGGGTTGACCAGCACGACCCGGCGGCCGTTCTTGATGCCCCGGTAGCGGTCGTCCAGGCCGTAGATCGTGGTGTTGTACTGGTCGTGCGAGCGCAGTGTCTGCAGCAGGAGCCGGCCTTCGGGCAGTCGCGGGTACTCCACGGGGGCGGCCGTGAAGTTGGCCTTGCCGGTGGCTGTGGGGAAGCGGCGTTCGTCGCGCGGGGCGTGGGGGAGCGCGAAGCCGGCCGGGTCGGCCACGCGCGCGTTGAAGTCCTCGAAACCGGGGACCACGCGCGCGATACGGTCGCGGATCGTCGCGTAGTCCTTCTCGAACTCCTCCCACGGTGTACGGCTGTTCTCGCCGAGGACGCGGCGGGCGAGCCGGCACACGATGGCCGGCTCGGACAGCAGCTGCCCGCTGGCGGGTTCCAGACGGCCGCGTGAGGCGTGCACCATGCCCATCGAGTCCTCGACGGTCACGAACTGCTCGCCGCTGCCCTGGAGGTCGCGCTCCGTGCGGCCCAGGGTGGGCAGGATCAGCGCCCGCGCGCCCGTGACGGCGTGCGAGCGGTTCAGCTTCGTCGACACGTGCACGGTGAGCCGGGCGCGGCGCATCGCCGCCTCTGTCACCTCCGTGTCGGGGGACGCCGACACGAAGTTGCCGCCCATGGCGAAGAACACCTTCGCCTTGTCGTCCCGCATGGCCTTGATGGCCCGTACGACGTCGTAGCCGTGCTCCCGGGGCGGCGCGAAGCCGAACTCCCTCTCCAGGGCGTCCAGGAAGGCCGGGGCGGGCCGCTCGAAGATGCCCATCGTGCGGTCGCCCTGCACGTTCGAGTGACCGCGCACCGGGCACACGCCCGCGCCCGGGCGGCCGATGTCGCCGCGCAGCAGCAGGAAGTTGACGACCTCGCGGATGGTCGGCACGGAGTGCTTGTGCTGGGTGAGGCCCATGGCCCAGCAGACGATGGTGCGCTTGGAGGCGACGACCATGCGCAGGGCCTCTTGGATCTGTTCCTGGGTGAGCCCGGTCGCGGTGAGCGTCTCGTCCCAGTCGGCGGCGCGGGCGGCTTCGGCGAACTCCTCGAAGCCGTAGGTGTGTTCGCGGACGAACGCCTCGTCGACGGCGCCTTCTGTGTCGAGGATCAGCTTGTTGAGGAGGCGGAACAGAGCCTGGTCGCCGCCGATCCGGATCTGCAGGAACAGGTCGGTGAGGGCGGCGCCCTTGAACATGCCCTGCGGGGTCTGCGGGTTCTTGAACCGCTCCAGACCGGCCTCGGGCAGCGGATTCACGGTGATGATCTTCGCCCCGTTGGCCTTGGCCTTCTCCAGGGCGGAGAGCATGCGGGGGTGATTGGTCCCCGGGTTCTGCCCGGCGACGACGATCAGATCCGCCTTGTACAGGTCCTCCAGCAGAACGCTGCCCTTGCCGATGCCGATCGTCTCGGAGAGCGCGGAGCCCGACGACTCGTGGCACATGTTGGAGCAGTCCGGCAGGTTGTTCGTACCGAACTCGCGGGCGAACAGCTGGTACAGGAACGCGGCCTCGTTGCTCGTCCGCCCGGAGGTGTAGAAGAGGGCCTCGTCGGGGCTCTTCAGGGCCGCGAGCTCCTCGGCGACGATGTCGAAGGCACGCTCCCAGGAGACGGGCTCGTACCGGTCGCCCCCTTCGGGGAGATACATGGGGTGCGTGAGCCGCCCCTGCTGACCCAGCCAGTAGCCACTTCGTGTAGCCAGATCGGCCACCGTATGGGCGGCGAAGAACTCCGGGGTGACCCGGCGCAGGGTGGCCTCCTCGGCGACCGCCTTCGCCCCGTTCTCACAGAACTCCGCGGTGTGCCGGTGCTCCGGCTCCGGCCAGGCGCACCCCGGGCAGTCGAACCCGTCCTTCTGATTGACCCGCAACAACGTCAGCGCGGTCCGCCTGACCCCCATCTGCTGCTGCGAGATCCGCAAGGTGTGCCCGATCGCCGGCAACCCCGCCGCCGCATGCTTCGGCCCCGCGACCTGCGGCGCATCCTGAACCGGATCACTCTTCGGCGCCTTCCCGGCCATCGCTGCTCCCCATTCGCGTGACGTGTGCTTCGAACATGAGGTACGCAACCGATCCTCGCACGGAGGAGGCGGTGGGTGCGGGGTGGGAAGCGCTCGGTCCGGCCCAGGATCCCTGCTCCGGCCGCCGGAGGCGATGGGCGTGGGTGGGCTGTCAGTGGTACGTGGCAGGATCGGGGTCGTGGCAGAGACAGCATCGAAGAAGACCGAAAGCACCCCCGGCGGCAGCCGTCCCCGGCTCATGCTCATGGACGGGCACTCGCTGGCCTACCGCGCGTTCTTCGCGCTGCCCGCGGAGAACTTCACGACCGCGACGGGCCAGCCGACGAACGCGATCTACGGCTTCGCGTCGATGCTGGCGAACACGCTGCGCGACGAGGCGCCCACCCACTTCGCGGTGGCGTTCGACGTCTCCCGCAAGACCTGGCGCTCGGAGGAGTTCACCGAGTACAAGGCGAACCGTTCGAAGACCCCGGACGAGTTCAAGGGCCAGGTCGAGCTGATCGGCGAGCTGCTGGACGCGATGCACGCGGTCCGCTTCGCGGTCGACGGCTACGAGGCGGACGACATCATCGCCACCCTCGCCACCCAGGCCGAGGCCGAGGGCTTCGAGGTCCTCATCGTCACCGGCGACCGCGACTCCTTCCAGCTGGTGTCCGAGCACACCACCGTGCTGTACCCGACGAAGGGTGTCTCGGAGCTGACCCGCTTCACCCCGGAGAAGGTGTTCGAGAAGTACGGCCTCACCCCGGCCCAGTACCCGGACTTCGCGGCGCTGCGCGGCGACCCGTCCGACAACCTGCCCGGCATCCCCGGCGTCGGCGAGAAGACCGCCGCGAAGTGGATCAACCAGTTCGGTTCGTTCGCGGAGCTGGTCGAGCGTGTCGAGGAGGTCAAGGGCAAGGTTGGGCAGAACCTCCGCGACCACCTGGAGGCGGTCAAGCTCAACCGCCGCCTCACGGAAATGGTGCGCACGGTCGAACTCCCCAAGGTTGTCGCCGACTTGGAGCGTGCCCCGTACGACCGCAAGTCCGTCGCGATGGTCCTGGACACCCTGGAGATCCGCAACCCGTCGCTGCGTGAGCGCCTGCTGGCCGTCGACCCGGGGGCCGAGGAGGCCGACGCCGGACAGCCGGTCGCCGCCGGCGTCGAGGTGGACGGCACGGTGCTCGGCTCCGGCGAGCTCGCCCCGTGGCTCACCGAGCACGGCACGGCGCCCCTCGGCGTCGCCACGGTCGACGCCTGGGCGCTCGGCACCGGCTCGGTCGCCGAGATCGCGCTCGCCGCCGCCGACGGAACGGCCGCCTGGTTCGATCCGACCCAGCTCGACGAGGCGGACGAGACCGCGTGGGCCGCCTGGCTCGCCGACACCGCCAGGCCGAAGGTGTTCCACAACGCCAAGGGCGCGATGAGGGTCTTCGCCGAGCACGGCTGGACCATAGAGGGCATCACCATGGACACCGCCCTCGCCGCCTACCTGGTCAAGCCGGGCCGCCGCTCCTTCGACCTGGACGCCCTGTCCCTGGAATACCTGGGCCGCGAGCTGGCCCCGGCCGCCACCGCCGACGGGCAGCTGGCCTTCGGCGCCGACGAGGGCGCCGAGGCCGACGCGCTGATGGTGCAGGCCCGCGCGATCCTCGACCTGGGCGAGGCCTTCGAGGCCCGCCTGACGGAGGTCGGCGCGGCGGACCTCCTGCGTGACGTGGAGCTGCCCACCTCCGCGCTGCTGGCCCGTATGGAGCGCCACGGCATCGCGGCGGACCGGGCCCATCTGGAGGCCATGGAGCAGATGTTCGCGGGCGCCGTGCAGCAGGCGGTGAAGGAGGCGCACGCGGCGGCCGGGCACGAGTTCAACCTGGGCTCGCCCAAGCAGCTCCAGGAGGTCCTCTTCGGCGAGCTGGCCCTGCCGAAGACGAAGCGCACGAAGACCGGATACACCACGGACGCCGACGCCCTGGCCTGGCTCGCCACCCAGACCGACAACGAACTGCCGGTCATCATGCTCCGCCACCGCGAGCAGGCGAAGCTCCGCGTCACCGTCGAGGGCCTGATCAAGACGATCGCCGCGGACGGCCGCATCCACACGAGCTTCAGCCAGACCGTCGCCGCCACGGGCCGTCTGTCGTCCACGGACCCCAACCTCCAGAACGTCCCGGTCCGCACCGACGAGGGCCGCGCCATCCGCCGCGGCTTCGTCGTCGGTGAGGGCTACGAGTCCCTGATGACGGCGGACTACAGCCAGATCGAGCTCCGCGTCATGGCCCACCTCTCCGAGGACGCGGGCCTGATCGAGGCGTTCACCTCGGGCGAGGACCTGCACACCACGGCCGCCGCCCAGGTGTTCGGGGTCGAGCCCGCCGCCGTGGACGCCGAGATGCGCCGCAAGATCAAGGCGATGTCGTACGGCCTGGCCTACGGCCTGTCGGCGTTCGGCCTCTCCCAGCAGTTGAACATCGACGCGGGCGAGGCCCGCACCCTGATCGACGCGTACTTCGAGCGCTACGGCGGCGTTCGCGACTATCTGCGCCGCGTCGTGGACGAGGCGAGGGCGACGGGCTACACGGCGACGCTCTTCGGCCGCCGCCGCTACCTCCCCGACCTCAACAGCGACAACCGTCAACGCCGCGAGGCCGCCGAGCGGATGGCCCTCAACGCGCCCATCCAGGGCACCGCCGCCGACATCGTCAAGATCGCCATGCTGAACGTCGGCCGCGCCCTGGACGAAGCGGGCCTCACGTCCCGCATGCTCCTCCAGGTCCATGACGAAATCGTCCTGGAAATCGCCCCCGGCGAACGCGCCCGCGCCGAGGAACTGGTCCGCCGAGAAATGGCCGACGCCGTACACCTCAGGGCCCCCCTCGACGTCTCCATCGGCGTCGGCCCGGACTGGGAATCAGCAGCGCACTAGCCTCCGGCGAACGGGCAAGGTGTCCTCCGGCATTCGGAAGACCCGGAGCACAGCGAAGGGGCCCGGCACAGCAAGACGCCGGGCCCCTTCGCACGGTCTCTGCCGGGCCGGCACGGCAGCTCGTGCGCTGGGCGGCGCCCGGCACCTACCAACACGGGCTGCACGGAGCCGACCCGGGAGGACCGCCCCACCCACAACAGCAGCGTTGATCTTGTCTGCCGCCCACAACAATCCGCCGTAACGGCGAGCACCCGGTACGGCGCTGTCCGGCGGTGCCGAACCGGCCTCGCCCCGGCGGTGGCAGACAGCCAAGGTCCACCACACGTCCCCGGCCCCCGCGGAGCGGCGCGTCACCCGCCTGGCCCTCATCAAGGCGCCCCCGGCGGAGGGACGGCGTAAGGATGCCCGCATGGGTATACGCACGCTCCGCCGCCGTACCGCGACAGGTGCCACCCGACTTCCCCGGGTGCGAACACGTCTTCCCTGGCGGCGCACCCGCCTCCCGTGGACGCCCTGTCTCCGCCGGGCGCGCACCCGGATCCCCTGGGCGCTCACCCACCCCCTACCGGCGCTGCTCGGCCACGTCCCGCCGTTCGCCCCGCGCGCCGCCAAGCCCCGCATCCCCAGCGGAGCGGGCCCGCGTCGCCGGGTGGTCAGCGGCGGACCGAGTTGTCCGCCTCCGCGTCGACTGCGGTCGCCGCGGCGGGAGCGGGGCGCCAGACCCTGACCCCCACGCCGTACAGCACCACCCCGACCACCAGCCCCGCGCCCGCCCCGAAGCACACGGTCGGGATCACCTCGTACGGCTTGGCGATCGAACCCCAGTACGCCCACCAGCGGCTCACCCGCTGCACCGCCGCCACCAGCGCGCACCCCCCGATGACCAGGCCCGCCACCCACCGGTCGGCCGAGGAGAGCACCGGCACCCCCACGGGCTCCACCTCCGGCTGCCGGCGCAGCGCGCGGACGACGAACACCACGATCACGACCGCCGCGACCGCCGAGCCGCCGTACTGCAGGTACCAGTACAGCGGCGAGCCCGCGATCTCCTCGCCCAGGACGGGAAACAGCCGCATCCCCCACCGGTCGAGATGCGTGAACGCGTCCCAGACGACATGCGTCAGCGCGCCGAGCGCGGCGGAGACGTACCACCACAGGGCTAGTGAGGGACTGAACGGTCGCGTTCCCGCCCCGCAGCGCACCAGCGAGGCCACCCGCGCCCGCCGCCCGCGCGGCAGCAACGCGACGAGCGGCTCACGGAGCATCAGCCACAACCCCACCAGCGCCCAGGTGATGAGGACGTCCACGGTGAAGACCCCGGTGAAGGAGTGCGTGACATCGCCGAATTCCATGGCCTCGGGCAGCACGCTCGCCGCGTAGTAGGTCAGGTCGGGCGCGAGCGAACCGGCGACGAGCACCGACGGCACCAGTGGTCCGAGCCCGGTCCCGTCCCCGCGCAGGGCGGGCAGCACGGCGGCCGCATGGCTGAGCGTGAAGGGCAAGTCGTCCCCCTGTGACGGATTTTGACCGGGCCGGCGGGCCCGGCGATCACCGGCCGTCAGTATGCGCGACCGGTTCCGCGTACGTGCGCGTACGTGAAGGACGCCCCACCGACAGGAAACCGATAAGGCCAATAGCCGAAAATCGGGCACGAACGGGTGCCCGGGCGACGGAAGTTGTCGTAGGGTCGCCTGGGTCGCCGCGCCGGTGAGGTGCGGGGGCCGCCGGACATCCGGAAAACGGAGAGCCGGATCGGGGCAACCAAAAGCGGAAGCCCGGAGTCGGTGTATCAGAGCAGGAAAGCGGTTCCGGACAAAACGGAAAAGCACCTGAGACGGCACCAAAAGGGAAGAACGCCAAGGCGATCGACCACCGGGGAGGGTTCACTCAATGGCGGCGCAGTTCGGTTTGAGGCTCCGCAAGGGGGCGGCGACCACCGCTCTGGCCGCGGCCACGGTCGCGGCACTGGCCGCCTCCCAGGCTCCGGGAGTGACCACCGACAGCGCAGGCAGACAGACCACCGGGTCGCCCTCGCCCGACGCGAGCCCTCAGGCCGAAGACACCGCGTCGGGCAACTCGCGCTACTACACGGACCTACCGCCCCTCGACAGCCCCACCTCGACGCCCGGCACGGGCGACTCCTCGGGCACGACCGGCGGCAACGAGAGCGGCATACCCGCGACCGTCCTCGACGCCTACAAGAAGGCGGAGGCGTCCCTGCGCGAGTCCAAGCCCGGCTGCAACCTGCCCTGGCAGCTCCTCGCCGCCATCGGCAAGGTCGAGTCCGGCCAGGCCAGTGGCGGCAAGGTGGACGCCGACGGCACAACGTACGACAAGATCCTCGGGCCGGTCCTCAACGGCAACGGGTTCGCCAACATCAGCGACACCGACAACGGCGCGTACGACGGCAACACCACGTACGACCAGGCGGTCGGCCCCATGCAGTTCATCCCCTCCACCTGGGAGTGGGCGGGCCGCGACGGCAACAGCGACGGCGCCGAGGACCCCAACAACATCTACGACGCCGCCCTCGCCGCCGGCCACTACCTGTGCCGTTTCGACTGGGACCTGTCCAACGACGGCAACCTCCGCAGCGCGATCCTCAGCTACAACAACTCGACGGCGTACTACAACACCGTCATCTCGTGGCTGGAGCACTACCGCAAGGGCACCCACGAGATCCCGGACGGCACCGGCTCGCTGCCCGAGACGCCGAGCGACAACGGCAACAACAGCGGCAATAACGGCAACAACAACGGCAACAACAACGGCAACAACAACGGCAACAACAACGGCAACAACAACGGCAACGGCAGTGACGACTCCACGCCCAGCCCTCGCCCGACGCCGCCGAAGACGGAGAAGCCGGAAACTGAAAAGCCGGGCGGCGGTTCCACCAATCCGCCGACGAACCCGCCCACCACGCCGCCCACGCCGCCCCCGACGCCGCCGGGCACGCCCACCGACACGGTGCACCACCTGGAGGGCGCCGGCACGGCGAACCTCACCGCGACGGCCGGCGACACCTTCACCGGGAAGATCACCGCCCGCACCGAGACCGAGGCGGGCAAGGCCGTCGCGAAGGTCCGGGTCCGCTTCACCATCGTCGGTGACACGGACACCACCTTCACCGGCGGCGAGAGCGTCGCCACCATGGTCACCAACAGCTCCGGCACGGCCACCGCCCCGGCGCTCGTGGCCGGCGAGAAGACCGGCGACGTCAAGATCCGCGTGACGGTCGTGGGCCGCTCGGTGGCCGCCCTCGACTACACGGCGACCGTCACCGCCCGCCAGGCCGACGCCCTCACCCGCACCACCACCACAGCGCTGACCTGCGTCCCGGGCGGCGAGTTCGCCGAACAGGTAGAGGTGAAGGCCACCCACAACGGCGAGGTCGCCGACAAGGTCGCGGTCAAGGCGACGCTCATCAAGTCGGTCCTCGACCCGACCGCCAACGACAAAGGCCCCTACTTCAAGGACGCCGACGGCAAGCCAGTACGCGCCCTCACGGCCCTCGAAACCGACGAGAACGGCCTGCTCAAGCTGCCGAAGCTGTACGCGGACGACACCGTCGGCACGTTCATGCTCCGCATCGAAGCCGAGGGTGGCGGGATCATCACGGTCGAACTGAAGGTGGAGGCGGCGGCCGAGTCGGCGTCGGCGAGCCCCAGCGCGTAGGCCTGCCTTCGCGGTCCTTCATGCATACGACCCCTGCGGCGCCCCTCTTTCGCAGAGGGGCGCCGCAGGTGTGTGCGACCTGTTCTCATCTCACCCGGCCGTTGCTACGGTGCCGGACCTGACGAAGTATCAGTTCCGGTCCGCCGGGAGACCGGGAGACCGAGGCCGTAGTCGGGAGGTCCTATGCGTGCCCTCATCGCCGCCGCGACCGGTCTCGCCCTGGCGTTCGCCCTGGCCTTCGCGATCACGCTGTTGGGCTCGACGACGGGCGAGACGTCACCGAAGCCGCTGCTGACGACCGTGCCCGCACATCCGTGACCACCCCGGGAGATCCGGGAGATCCGGGAGGGAGGCCGAGATGCGCCATAGGACAGGTCTGATCCTGCTCGCGCTCGCCGTGTTCTTCGCGGCGCTGTCCCCACTGCTGCGCTGGTACGTCTTCCCGAGCGTGGCGAAGATCCCCGCCGGTCAGTACCAGGACATGGTCCTGGAGGCGAAGGACGCGACCCTCCTCGACTACGGCACCTTCACCGAACGCAAGGTCTCCAAGGTCACCATCGTGCAGACCCTCAAAGGCAACGTGGAGGCCTCCGAGAAGATCGAGAAGACGGCCGGCCGGGACATCGTCGTCTGGGACGGCCTCTCCTACGTCCAGGGCCCCGACGGCGAGATGGTCTCCAAGATCCCCGAACGTTACATCTTCGACGCCCACACCCAGGAACCCGTCCACGCCACCGGCGAGATGGTCGACGGCGACCCCATCCGGCGTGAGGGCCTGGAATTCAAATGGCCCTTCCTGACGGAGAAGAGGGACTACGAGTACTTCGACGCCCAGGCAAGGGTGACCGCCCCGATCCACTACAAAGGCACCCAGGACTTCCGGGGCGTGGAGGTCTACTACTTCGAACAGACCATCCCCTGGACCGAGGTCCCCTTCCCCCGGACCATGCCCGTCGAGGGCATCACCCGGGAGACGGTCGCCGAGACGGGCACGACCCGCTGGTACACCACGGTCCGCAAGTTCTGGGTGGAGCCCGTCACCGGGGCTCCCGTGTACGGCGAGGAGATCCACAAGGAGGAACTGCGCGGCGGCACACTCCTCGGCGACCGCGAGAAGGTGACCGCCTTCGCCGGCCACGTGAAGATGCGCGAGGACTACATCGAGCACACCGTCGACATGGTCAAGTCCCAGCGCCTCCTCGTCCTCCTGATGACCTCGTACCTGCCCTGGGGCTTCCTGGGCCTGGGCGTCCTCCTCCTGGCCCTCGCCCTCTACGTCGAGGCCCGCGGCCGCAGGCCCGGCGACCCCGAGTCCAGCAGGGCGTCGGCGCCCGAGCCGGTCAGCGCCTGAGCCGGTCAGCGCCTGAGCCGCGCGTTCGTGTGCCGCGTCGGCTCGGCCGTGGCCGGATCCTCCGGCCACGGATGCTTGGGATACCGGCCGCGCAACTCCGCCCGTACGGCCCTGTACCCGTCCCGCCAGAACGAGGCCAGATCGGCGGTGACGGCGGCCGGCCGGCCCGCAGGGGACAGCAGGTGCACGAGCACGGGAACCCCCGCCAGCACGGGCGACTCCTGAAGCCCGAACATCTCCTGCAACTTCACCGCCAGTACGGGCTGCTCGGGCCGCGCGTAGTCGACCCGCACCCGTGACCCGCTCGGCACCTCGATCCGCTCGGGCGCCAGCTCGTCGAGCCGTACGGCATCCCCGGAGGCCCACGGCAACAACCGGTTCAGCGACTCCCCGGCGTCGATCCGCCCGAGATCGGCCCGCCGCCGGGCCCGGCTCAACTCCGGCTCCAACCAGTCGTCCACGCGCGCGTGCAGAGCATCGTCGGAAACATCGGGCCAGGGCTCGCCGAGACGCGCGTGGAGAAAGGCGAGCCTCTCCCGCAACCGCTCCGCATCCCGCGACCACCGCAACAGCCCGAGCCCTTCGACACGCAACCCCTCGACCAACGCCTCCCGTACGAGCCCGGCCGCGACGCCCGTCAACGGCCGCACCGCCAACTCCACGGCCCCGAGCCGCTCGACCTGCCGAGCCACGACATCCCCGTCACGCCACCGAACCTCGTCCCCCCGGCCGAGCAACCCCCCGGCAGCCTCCCGCGCGATCCCCTCGTCGATAACAGCCCCAAGCCGCACACGCGCGTGCCCAGCCCCCACAGGCCGATCAGCCACAGCCACGGCCAGCCACTGGACCCCCCGCAACCCGGACCCCTCCCCAACCTCGGCCCGCGTCCCGGAGGCCATCAGATACGACCCCTTGTCCCCTTTGGCCACCCGCTCAGGAAACGCGAGCGCGACAACAAGCCCCACAACCCGCTCGTCGCCGGCCCTTGCCCACCCGCCCGGCCCACTCTCGACCGAGGCGAGCGAGAACCCTCCGGCGTCCGCCGCCCCTGAGGCCCCCGCGACACTCCGACGGCCGGCCCCAACGCCCACAGCCCCAGCCGTGACCCCCGAATCCCTCCCGGTGTCGCCCTCGCCCCGCGGAGCGTCGGCGCTCGGTTCGCCCGGGAGAGAGTCATGGACGGGTTCTGGGCGGGAAAGGAGCCGCGCCGGAGGTGCGGGCGCCGACGCGGCCCGCAGGCGCCGTACCTCTGTACGCCAGCGACCCGCGTAGGCGTCACCCCCGCGCCGGACGCCCCGCAAGACCGCCGCAAGGTCGTCGCCGTACTCCCGCGGGGGCTCCTCGCTCAACAGTGCGACGATCTCCGCCGCCCGGTCCGCTCCCACCAGCGGCGCCGCGTCCAGGAGGGCGCGGGCCAGCCGGGGGTGCAGGCCCAGCCGCGACATGCGTACACCCCGCTCCGTGGCTCGCCCGGCAGGGCCCACCGCACCCACGGCCGACAGAACCTCCCGAGCCGTCGCCATCGCCCCGCTCGGCGGCGGGTCCAGCAGGGCGAGCCCCGAGGCCTCGGGATCGCCCCAGCAGGCCGCCTGAAGGGCGAACGCCGTCAGGTCGGCCACTTCGATCTCCGGCGCCGGGAAACGTGGCAGGCGGCCGTTCTCGGCCTCCGCCCAGCACCGGTACACCGCCCCGGGCGCCTCACGCCCGGCCCGCCCCGCCCTCTGCGACCCGGCCGCCTGCGAGGCCCGTACGGTCGTCAGGGCGCTCAACCCGCGCGCGTGGTCGACGCGCGGCTCCCGGGCCAGCCCGGAATCCACGACCACGCGAACCCCCGGCACCGTCAGCGACGACTCCGCCACCGAGGTCGCCAGCACCACCCGCCGCCGCTCCGCCCCGGTCAGCACCGCGTCCTGCACGGCCGCCGGCGCCCGCCCGTGCACCTGGAGCACCTCCACGTCACCGAGCCCCGACAACTGCCCGGCGACCCGCGCGATCTCACCCACCCCGGGCAGGAAACACAGCACGTCCCCCGACCGCTCGGCCAGCGCACGCCGCACCACCGACGCGACATGCGTCAGCAGCGCCGGATCCACCCGCATCCCGTGCGGCGGCCGTACGGGGCGGGCCGGCGGCGCCCACACCACCTCGACCGGGTACGACACCCCCTCCGCCGCGACCACCGGCGCCCCGCCCAGCAACCGCGCCCAGCCCTCCGCGTCCGTCGTCGCCGACGCCGCCACCAGCCGCAGCTCGGGCCGCAGCGCCTCGCGCACGTCGATCAGGAACGCCGCCACCGTGTCCGCGTCCAGATGCCGCTCATGGCACTCATCGAGCACGACCACGTCGACGCCCGGCAACTCCTGGTCCCGCTGCAACCGCTGCAGCAGCACACCGGTCGTGACGACCTCCACGCGCGCGTGCCGCCCGACGACCCGCTCCCCGCGCACCGTGTAGCCGACGCTCTCGCCGACCTTCTCGCCCAGCAGCCACGCCATCCGCCGGGCCGCCGCCCGAGCCGCGATCCGCCGCGGCTCGGCGACGACCACCCGCCGCGCCGGCCCACCGTCCAGCAGCCCCGCCAGCGCCAGCGGCACCAGCGTCGTTTTGCCGGTGCCGGGCGGGGCGACGAGGACGGCGGTGCCGTGCGTCTCCAGGGCGTCGTTCAGACCGGGCAGGGCGCCGCGTACGGGCAGCGCGTCCAGGGCGTCGTAACGGATCACGCCCTTCAGTGTCGTACGTGCGTGAGCTCGACCGACACGCGCGCGTGCCTCACTCCCGCTCGCACACGAAGATCGCCGTCCCCGGGATCAGCCCGCCGCGCAGCGGTGACCAGCCGCCCCACTGGGCGGAGTTCCAGGCGGGCCACTCCGGCTCGACCAGGTCGACGAGCCGGAAGTCCGCCGCGACGACGTCACGGACGCGGTCGCCGATCGTGCGGTGGTGCTCGACGTACACGGCCCGCCCCGCCTCGTCCTGCTCGACGTACGGCGTGCGGTCGAAGTAGGAACCGGACACGGACAGGCCCTCCGGGCCGGGCTCGTCGGGAAACGCCCAGCGGATCGGGTGGGTCACCGAGAAGACGAAGCGGCCCCCGGGACGCAGGACACGGCGCACCTCCCGCAGCACCCGCACCGGGTCGGCCACGAACGGCAGCGCCCCGTAGGCCGAGCACGCCAGGTCGAAGGAGGCGTCCGCGAAGGGCAGGTCGCCCGCGTCGGCGCACACCAGGGGGAACGATCCGCCGATCCGCAGGGCGTGCTGGAGCTGACGGTGGGAGAGGTCGAGGGCGACCGGACGGGCGCCCTGCGCGGCGAGCCAGCGCGAGCACTGCGCGGCACCGGCGCCGATCTCCAGGACGTCCTTGCCCTTCAGGTCCTCGGGCGGCCCCAGCAGCTCCGCCTCGATCTCGTCGAGCCCTTCCGGGCCCCACACGAAACGGTCGTCCCCGAGGAACGTGCCGTGCTCGATCTGGTACTCGTCCGCGTTGCGGTCCCACCAGCCCCGGTTGGCCCGGGAACTCTCCGTGACCCCGGCCTCGCGCCGGGTGGCCTCCGGTTCGGCGGACTCGACAGCAACGTCGGCCCCGGGGGCCTCGACGGCTTGGTGGACATCGGGCTCTTGGATGATCGGCTCCCTCGTCGTACTCTTCCGTAACCTGCGTGGCGTGACCCCGCTCCGGCGGTGTCACGGAAGAGGTGTCTCAGGTCTGCGTGGCCTCATGGGACAGGTTTTGTGCCGGGTATGCGGCGTTCCGCCCCGGGTGTGCGCCTTCGCGCATTGACCCTGCCTGGCTGCCCCCGTATGCTACAAGTTGCGCTGCGGGCCTGCGCACCTCAGACGTAGCAGGCTGCGCTCGCATCTGTTGTATGTCCCCTCGGTTTTCGAGGTGCCATTCGGAATGTCCTGGTGATTTTCCTGGTGTGGCGCTTCCTTGGCTGTCCGGCTTCTTCAGAGCGATACGGGCTCCCGGCGTAGCAGTACCTACGACTTCAATGTCCGTACCGGAGCCCTTTCCCACATGACGAGCAGCACCGAGACCACCGCCACCACCCCGCAGGTAGCGGTCAACGACATCGGTAACGAGGAAGCCTTCCTCGCCGCGATCGACGAGACGATCAAGTACTTCAACGACGGCGACATCGTCGACGGCGTCATCGTGAAGGTCGACCGGGACGAGGTCCTGCTCGACATCGGTTACAAGACCGAAGGCGTTATCCCGAGCCGCGAGCTCTCGATCAAGCACGACGTCGACCCCAACGAGGTCGTCGCCGTCGGTGACGAGATCGAAGCCCTTGTTCTCCAGAAGGAGGACAAGGAAGGCCGCCTGATCCTCTCGAAGAAGCGCGCCCAGTACGAGCGTGCCTGGGGCACCATCGAGAAGATCAAGGAAGAGGACGGAATCGTCACCGGTACCGTCATCGAGGTCGTCAAGGGTGGTCTCATCCTCGACATCGGCCTCCGTGGCTTCCTCCCGGCCTCCCTGGTCGAGATGCGCCGCGTTCGCGACCTCCAGCCCTACGTGGGCAAGGAGCTCGAGGCCAAGATCATCGAGCTGGACAAGAACCGCAACAACGTGGTTCTGTCCCGCCGTGCCTGGCTGGAGCAGACCCAGTCCGAGGTCCGCCAGACGTTCCTCACGACCCTCCAGAAGGGTCAGGTCCGTTCCGGTGTGGTCTCCTCGATCGTCAACTTCGGTGCCTTCGTGGACCTGGGTGGCGTCGACGGTCTGGTCCACGTCTCCGAGCTGTCCTGGAAGCACATCGACCACCCCTCCGAGGTCGTCGAGGTCGGCCAGGAGGTCACGGTCGAGGTCCTCGATGTCGACATGGACCGCGAGCGCGTCTCCCTGTCGCTGAAGGCGACCCAGGAAGACCCGTGGCAGCAGTTCGCCCGCACCCACCAGATCGGCCAGGTCGTGCCCGGCAAGGTCACGAAGCTGGTTCCGTTCGGTGCGTTCGTCCGCGTGGACGAGGGCATCGAGGGTCTGGTCCACATCTCCGAGCTGGCCGAGCGCCACGTGGAGATCCCGGAGCAGGTCGTCCAGGTCAACGACGAGATCTTCGTCAAGGTCATCGACATCGACCTCGAGCGCCGTCGCATCAGCCTCTCGCTGAAGCAGGCCAACGAGTCCTTCGGTGCCGACCCGGCTTCGGTCGAGTTCGACCCGACCCTGTACGGCATGGCCGCGTCCTACGACGACCAGGGCAACTACATCTACCCCGAGGGCTTCGACCCCGAGACCAACGACTGGCTCGAGGGCTACGAGAAGCAGCGCGAGGAGTGGGAGCGCCAGTACGCCGAGGCGCAGTCCCGCTTCGAGCAGCACCAGCAGCAGGTCATCAAGTCCCGCGAGGCCGACGCCGCTGCCGCGGCCGAGGGCGGCGACACCGCGGGTGCGGCTCCGGCCGCGGGCGGTGGCTCGTACTCCTCCGAGGGCGCGGACACCTCTGGTGCTCTCGCCTCGGACGAGGCGCTGGCCGCGCTCCGCGAGAAGCTGGCCGGCGGCCAGAGCTGAACGCTCACCGCTGAGGCTTAGCCGATAACACTTCGGGCCCGCATCTTTCTTGGATGCGGGCCCGAAGTGCGTGTGCGTGTGTACGAACTGGGCGTCTACATGCGTGTGTACGAACTGGGCGTCTATAGAGGTGTTCACCAACTGCGGCGCCACCGCCGACTCGTACGCGGGAATGCCGGGCCCCCGCGGCGCGTTGTGAAGTACGGACACGAGGAGGAGCGGTCACAGTGCTTGATCCGCAGGGTTTGTACGCATGGGAGCCGAAGGGCCTGGCAGTCGTCGACATGGCGCTCGCCCAGGAGTCGGCGGGACTTGTCATGCTCTACCACTTCGACGGATACATCGACGCGGGTGAGACGGGCGACCAGATCGTCGAACGGCTGCTCGGCTCGCTGCCCCACCAGGTCGTCGCCCGCTTCGACCACGACCGGCTGGTGGACTACCGGGCACGGCGCCCGCTGCTGACGTTCAAGCGCGACCGCTGGACCGAGTACGAGGAGCCGACGCTCGACGTGCGGCTCGTCCAGGACGCCACCGGGGCGCCCTTCCTGCTGCTGTCCGGGCCGGAGCCGGACGTGGAGTGGGAACGCTTCGCGGCGGCCGTCCAGCAGATCGTGGAGCGGCTCGGCGTCCGCCTCTCGGTGAACTTCCACGGCATCCCCATGGGCGTGCCGCACACCCGCCCGGTGGGCCTCACCCCGCACGGCAACCGCGCCGAGCTGGTCCCCGGCCACCGCAGCCCCTTCGAGGAGGCCCAGGTACCCGGCAGCGCCGAGTCCCTGCTCGAATACCGCCTCATGCAGGCCGGACACGACGTGCTGGGCGTCGCCGCGCACGTACCGCACTACATCGCCCGCTCGCCCTACCCGGACGCCGCGCTGACCGTGCTGGAGGCGGTCACGGGAGCCACCGGCCTGGTCCTGCCCGCCGCCGCGCACGCCCTGCGCACGGAGGCGCACCGCACGCAGACCGAGATCGACCGGCAGATCCGGGAGGGCGACGACGAACTCGTCGCCCTCGTACAGGGGCTCGAGCACCAGTACGACGCCGCCGCGGGCGCCGAGACGCGCGGCAACATGCTCGCCGAGCCCGTCGAGATCCCGTCCGCCGACGAGATCGGGCGCGAGTTCGAGAAGTTCCTGGCGGAGCGGGAGGGCGAGGGCTGAGCCCTTCGCGTTCCTCCTCCAGAGCCGTGGGAGGCCCTGATGTTCAGGGTCTCCCACGGCTCTGCCAGTGGCAGGGCATAGGCTTCCGGGCATGCTGAGAGTGGGTCTCACCGGCGGTATCGGCGCCGGCAAGAGCGAGGTGTCGCGGCTGCTCGTGGAGTGCGGCGCCGTGCTGATCGACGCGGACCGGATCGCCCGCGAGGTCGTCGAACCCGGCACCCCCGGGCTCGCGGCGGTCGTCGAGGCATTCGGCAAGGACGTACTCGCGCCGGACGGCAGCCTGGACCGGCCCAAGCTGGGCTCCATCGTGTTCGCGGACCCCGCCAAGCTCGCCACGCTGAACGCGATCGTGCACCCCCTGGTCGGCGCCCGCTCCAGAGAGCTGGAGAACGCCGCCGCACCGGACGCCGTCGTCGTCCACGACGTCCCCCTGCTCGCCGAGAACGGCCTCGCCCCGCTCTACGACCTCGTGGTCGTCGTCGACGCCGCCCCCGAGACCCAGCTCGACCGCCTCGTACGCCTGCGCGGTATGACGGAGGAGGACGCACGCGCGCGCATGGCCGCCCAGGCGACCCGCGAGAAGCGCCTGGAGATCGCGGACATCGTCATCGACAACGACGTACCCCTGGACGACCTGCGCCGACGCGTACGGGACGTATGGGCGGACCTCATACACCGGGCACAGTGGACCCAGGAGCCCCGGGAGCGGTCCGAACACTCACAGGAATAGCGGGCCCTCAGCGGGCGTTGAACCGTCGCAGCGAGGGAAGGACTCAGCCGTGCCCGAGATCAGCGGTTCCACCGGACGTACCCCGGAGACGCATGTCATCGACTTCCGCGCCGCCGAGCAACTCCTCGCCGCGAGCGACCCGCGAGGCGCGGTGAAACTGCTCGACCGAGTCATCGCCGAGCACCCCGAGAACACGGCTGCCCGGCTGCTGCGCGCGCGAGCCTTCTTCGCGGCCGCCCAACTGCGGCCCGCCGAGCTGGAGTTCACGATCGTCCTGGAGCGCGAGCCGGACAACGCGTTCGCGCACTTCGCCCTTGCCCGCACCTACCAGCGCCAGGCCCGCCCCGACCAGGCGAAGCGCCACTTCAGGCTCGCCGCCGCGCTCGACCCGAACCCGCAGTACCTGGAAGCGGCGCGGTTCGACTCCTGACAGGGGTCAAGGCCGCCAGGGCCTTACGGGTGGTGGGGTCCCGGTGGTGAGTACGGCGGGACGTCGCGGCCCGGCTGGTAATGCGGGCCCTGGCGGATGTGGCGGAGGATCATCACCAGATCCACAGTGACGATCACCGACAGCACACCACAGGCGACGGCCCAGCCGGTGCGGTCGGCGACGGCGAAGGCCGCCGTTCCGGCGATCGCCCAGATCAGACCCCATACGCTCAACCAGAGCCGCATCCGCAGGGCACTGCGTGCTGTCCTCGGTTCACTGCCGGTACGCATCAGGATCACTGCTCCGTCCTAAGGGAAACGTACTCTTCGGCTCGTGCGTTCTCCAGGAGACGGGGTGGGGTGACGGGGGAGGCGGCCGTGCTGCTGGATGCGCTGCGAACGGACGAGAGACTCGCCGAGTGGCTGAAGCGACTCGAGGAGAGCGGGGACGCCGCGACGGCGGAGGAGGCTCGGCTTCCGGGGCCCGACGAGCTGCCCGATGCCCTGGTGGACCTTGCCGTGCCGTACGAGGACGTCAACGACCTGGTCGCGCTGCGCCGCGCACTGGCGGACGACGAGGAGACGACCCGGCTCCTCGAGCGGTGCGTCGGCGGCCTCGCGCGGGACATGGGGAAGATCGGCAAAGGGCTGAGACTCCCGCCATTCCCGCTGGAATCGGGTCCGCTGGGCCGCTACTTCCCCGTGTACGTCTTCGTCGCCGCCCTGCCGTACGTACGCGCGTACCACCGCGAGCGCGGCATCCCCGACGACGTGTCCCGCCGAACCCTGGCCGACCTCGGCCGCGGGCTGGCGCTGCACCGCCGGCGGTACGGAGTGGGCGGGTTGGTCGCGCCGACCTGGTTCTCGCTGCACTTCCACGGGGAGTTGTTCCAGCTGGGGCGGCTGCAGTTCCAACGAGCGCGGCTCGGCGGTCGTGAAGGCGTCGCGCTCGCGGCCGCGGGACTGCAACTGCGGCCCGGGGAGCTGTGCCTGGACCTGCACATACCCGACTGCGCGGGACCCCTGACCCCGGAGACGTGCGACCGGTCCCTGGCACTGGCCCGGGAGTTCTTCGCGCTTCACTTCCCGGAGGAGCGGTACGAGGCGGCCTGTTGTCACTCCTGGCTCCTCGATCCGCAGCTGAAGCGATACCTGTCGGCGGGCTCCAACATCGTCTGCTTCCAGGAGCGGTTCCGGATCAGCTGCGGGAACCGCGAACCGGAGGACGACCTGCCCGTCCGGTTCGTGTTCGGAGACCCTGACCTGCCGGTGGAGGCACTGCAGCGCCGGACGAGCCTCGAACGGGCCGTCGGGGACCATCTGCGGGCGGGCGGCCACTGGTACAGCGGGCATGGGTGGTTCGTGTGGTGAGACGCCGGCGTGCCACGGCCGTGCACGTTCACCCCATCGGGTGGCGGATGGGTGGAACGCCCAAGCACCGGCGGGCCGTTGGACGGATATGAGCATTCAGATGCGTGAGGGCTACAAGGGGACCGGACCCGGTGCGATCACCCCGGACGGCTGCGCGGTCGAGCTGTACTCGCGGCTGCCGGTGGGGGACGAGCCGGAGGTGATCGCGGGCGTCGCGCCCGCGGGCGCGCGCATTCTCGAACTGGGGAGTGGGGTGGGGCGTATGACCCATCCACTGATCGAGCGGGGGTTCACCGTCACGGCCGTCGACGAGTCGGCGGAGATGCTGGAGCGGGTGCGCGGCGCCCGGACGATATGCAGCCCGATCGAAGGGCTCGCCCTGGACGAGAAGTTCGACGTCGTGCTCCTTGCGTCGTTCCTCGTCCATACCGGAGACCCCGAGGTACGCCGCGGGATGCTCGCCACCTGCCTGCGGCACGTCGCGGACGACGGCTTCGTACTGATCCAGCGGGAAGGGGAGGACTACCACACCAACGTGCCCCGCGAGCGGGTCGACCCCCGTGGCTTCACCGTCCGCATAGCCTCGACCGAACCGATCGGAGACGGGGTCGACTCCGTCTTCGTCGAGTACTTCTTCCCGGACGGGGAGTGGACCCAGACGTTCCGTTCACGGCCGCTCACCAGGGAACAGTTCGAGGAGGCGCTGGACGAGGCGGGGCTGAAGGTGGACCGGTACCTGACGGAGGACCGGATCTGGGTGAAGGCGGTGCCGGTGGGGTGAGGACGGCACGGTGAGGTGAGGACGGTACTGGTGAGGCGAGGTGCGGTACTGATGGGGTGACGGCGGCTGCCGGTGGGGGGAGAGGCGGGGAGGGGGAGGGCCCACCAAGTTCGGCGCGAATTTCCGGCGGGCACCGATGAGTTCGGCGCAGTGCCTCGGTCTACCTCTGTGACAGCAACACGGAACTGCTTCACACAGGAGAACGCCATGTCCGAGACCACCGCTCCCATCACCCGAGTCGCCGCCCCCTCCGCGACCGCTGCCTCCGCCACTGCTCCGGCCGCCGCCTCCGGCGCGAACGGCATCGCACGTAGCAGGCGTGCCCGGATCTCGTTGGGCGCTCTGCAGATCGTGCTCGCGCTCTTCTTCGCGATCGCGAGCGCGCTGCCCAAGCTGATCGCGCACCCGTCGGCCGCCGAGTCCTTCGAGACGCTGGGCTGGGGCAGCACGGGGATGTACACCATCGGCGCGCTCGAACTGGCCGGGGCGATCGGGCTGGTGATCCCCGTGCTGGCCCCCGTCGCGGCGGGGGCGTTGAGCGCGCTGATGGTGGGGGCGTTCATCACCCAGGTCGCCGTCTTCGACGGGGAGTACGCGGCGACTCCGCTCATCTTGATGGTCCCGCTCATCGTGATCGCGTGGGCGCGGCGCCAGGACGCGGCCGGGCTGGTGCGGCTGGTGCGACGGGAGGCGTGATCGCCGCTCATGTGACCGTCGCGGTGATGTCCGCGCGGAGGACAGCGCCGAGGGGCTTCCCGGTAGAGGACGGGAAGTCCCCCGGCGCTGTCCTGCGGCGGCGCGACACCTTCGCTCAGGAGCCGCCGGTTCCGCCCAAGCCATCGGTCCGGCCGAAGTCGCCGGGCGCTCCAGGACCCGCCAGGCCGCGGAGGCGCTCCAGGTCTCGGCGGTCGCGTTTGGTGGGGCGGCCGGTGCCTCGGTCGCGGATTCCTGCGGGGGCGGTGGCCTCGCGAGGCGGGGGCGGCGGCGAGTTGTCGACGTAGCACTCGGCGGCGACGGGCGCGCCCACCCGCTTACGGATCAGACGCTTGACGACGACGATCCGCTCGTGGCCCCCTGCCTGGCGCAGCCGTACCTCGTCGCCGACGCGAACCGAGTGCGCGGGCTTGACGCGTTCGCCGTTGACCTTGACGTGACCGCCCCGGCAGGCGGTGGCGCCCATCGAACGGGTCTTGACCAGACGGACCGACCAGATCCAGCTGTCGATGCGCACGGTCTCGCCGCCGACCGGGCGAGCGGCCTCGGCGGCGGCCGCCGCAGCGCCGGAGTCCCGGTTCGTGGTGCCCGGGCCGTTCGCCCGCGCGTCCGTACCTTCAGAAGCCATGCCTCGACCTTAGCTCGCCGCCGTGGCCCGGCGAGGCGAAGAAGCCGTCGGCGAATCCAGGCAGCGGGCGGCGGCCAGCGGGCAGCGATTGGCGGATTTGTCCCAGCGGTACGCCCCGAGACAGGCGTTTTGCCGAGACAAATCCGCCAATCGCCGAGCGCCCACGAGCCGCGTCCACCGCGTCGGGCGATCACCGTGCCCCCGGGAGGCGATCACCGGCCGTACCGTGGAGGCATGGGCAGCGGCGACGGCGGTGCGATCGTTCACCCTGGTCACGGTGGTGACAAGGGGCTGGCCGCGCTCGACGCCCGGATCATCGGGTGCCGTGCCTGTCCCCGGCTGGTCGGGTGGCGGGAGGAGGTGGCCCGGACCAGGCGGGCCGCGTTCGCCGACGAGGAGTACTGGGGGCGGCCGGTGCCGGGCTTCGGGCCGCCCGACGCGGCGCTGCTGATCATCGGGCTCGCTCCCGCCGCGCACGGGGCGAACCGGACCGGGCGGATGTTCACCGGCGACCGCTCGGGCGACGTGCTGTACGCGGCGCTGCACGACGTGGGCCTCGCCTCGCGCGGCACGGCGGTCGGCCTTGACGACGGCCTGGAACTGTACGGCGTACGGATCACCTCACCCGTGCACTGCGCACCGCCCGCCAACAAGCCGACCCCCGCGGAACGGGATACGTGCCGGCCGTGGCTGGTAGGTGAGCTGGAGTTGCTGCGGCCGTCGCTGCGGGCCGTGATCGTGCTCGGTGCCTTCGGCTGGCGGGCCGTGCTGCCCGCTCTCGCCGAGGCCGGCTGGGACGTGCCCCGGCCCCGGCCCGTCTTCGGCCACGGCATCCACGTACCGCTCGACGGGCTCGACCTCTTCGGCTGCTTCCATGTGAGCCAGCGCAACACCTTCACCGGCCGGCTGACCCCCGCCATGCTCCGCGAGGTTCTGCGTACGGCGGCCAGGGCGGCCGGGCTGAGCATCACGTCGTAGTCGGGCCCGGTCGGTCCTGGCCCGGACCGGCTCGGGCCCGGCGGAAAAGCGGCTGCCGACCGGGGCGTACGCCGGTTAAGGTCGCGCAATGCCTCTCTATCCCGAGATCGAACCGTACGACCACGGCATGCTCGACGTCGGTGACGGCAACCACGTGTACTGGGAGGTCAGCGGGAATCCGCGGGGCAAGCCGGCGGTCGTGCTGCACGGTGGGCCGGGTTCCCGGGCCAACGCCTGGTTCCCGTGCCTCTTCGACCCCGAGGCGTATCGGATCGTGCAGTTCGACCAGCGCGGGTGCGGGCGGTCCACGCCGCCGGCCGGCGCGTACGAGACCGACATGAGCGTCAATACGACCGCTCACCTCATCGCCGACCTGGAGTTGTTGCGGCGGCACCTGGGGATCGAGCGGTGGCTGGTGTGGGGCGTGTCGTGGGGGTCGGTGCTCGGGCTGCGGTACGCGCAGACGCATCCGGGTGCGGTGACCGAGTTGGTCCTCACCGGCGTCGCCTCCGGCAGCGACGCCGAAGTCGCCCTGCTGACCAGGGGACTTGGGCAGTTCTTCCCGGACGCCTTCGAACGGTTCCTGGCCGAACTGCCCGAGGACGAGCGCGACGGGAACCTCGCGGCCGCCTACAACCGGCTGCTCGAGTCGCCCGACGCCGACGTGCGGGCGCGGGCGGCGCGGGCCTGGACCGACTGGGAGACGGCCATCGCGGCGCAGCCGCCCCGTTCCGTGCCGCGCTACGAGGACCCGGTGTTCCGCTACTCCTTCGCCCGTACCGTCACCCACTACTGGGGCAACGACCACTTCCTCGACCAGACCGACCTCGACGGCGTCGTCCTGCGTGACGCGCCCCTGCTCAAGGGCATCCCCGGCACGCTCGTCCAGGGCAGTCTCGACCCCGGCAATCTCCTCGGTGTCGTCTGGCGCCTCCACCACGCCTGGCCCGGCAGTGAGTTGGTCCTCGTCGACGACGTGGGACACAACGCGGGCGCGCCGGACATGGCGCAGGCGTTGGTGGAGGCGACGGACAAGTACGCCAGGAGTTGAGCGTCGCGAGGACGCCGGGGGCTGAGCGTCAGACGACGCGGGCCGCCGAGATGGGCCGGTCGGCGACGGCGTACGTTTTCGCGGAGCTGGAGTTGACGCTCCAGCGGTAGCGGGAGAACTCCCCGGTGGTGTCGGAGGCGTAGAACATCATGTGGCCGATGCCGACGCCCTGGAAGTTCGTGCCGTCGACGTCGCTGACCATGCGGGTGTCCGGATACTGGGCGTAGCTGGACAGGCCGTACACGCCGTGCGGGTCGGATGTCATGTCGACGACCTCGATGGCGTACTGGGTCTCGCCGCTGAAGTTCACCGACCCGGTGAAGACGCCCTTGACCTGTCGGACCATCACGATGTGGCCGGTGTTGTCGGGGTCGCTGCCGTTGTAGTCGACGGCGATCAGGTCGCCGGGCTGCAGGTCGGTGACCTTGCGGATGCGCTTGAGGTGGGGGCCGCCGGTGCCGTCCGTGAAGGCCATGCGGTAGTCGGCGGCCTCGGGGATGCGGTCCTGGAAGTACTGCGTGAAGTAGGCGTCGGTCGCCCAGCCGTAGGTGTGCTTCAGCACCCAGGTGATGAAGGAGGAGCAGCGGGCCTTGGCGATCCAGCTGGTCAGGTCGTCGGGGGTGCCCCAGGTGACCGTGGACGCGGAGCCGACCAGGTACTGGTTGTTCAGGCCGGCGGTGCGGCCGCTGATCAGGGAGATCTCGTCGGCGCTCAGCACACGGCCGTAGGCCCGTACGTCGTCCACCGAGCCCTTGAAGCGGTTCACCGATGCGCCGTCCCACTTGGCCCGGCCTATGTTGAAGCCCTGCGTGGCGGCCCAGGACAGCGTGGTGGCGGCGCTGCCCTTCAGTTCGCCGTTCACGTACAGATGGATCTGCGTGCCGTCCCACACTCCGGTCAGATGTGTCCAGACACCGAGCGCGGCCGGGGTGGTGGCGACGGCGGAGACCTTGGTGCTCTGGTCCTCGCTGCGCACCTTGAACGCCCAGGTGCTGAAAGCGGGGTCGTACTGGAGGAGGAAGCGGCTGGCGGCGGTGCCGTCCTGGCTGACCGCGGTGTACATGTTCGCCAGGTCGGCGGGTGTGTCGCCGTCCGCCAGGCGCACCCAGGCCGACACCGTGAAGGGGGCCGTGGTGTCGAGGACGGAGGCCGTGGCCGCGTACGCGTTGGATGTGCCGTCGAAGGTCAGTTCGCCGCCGGCGCGCGAGGTCGACCAGGACGCGCCGGAGCCGAGGGTGACCGGCCGCTCGTGGCCGGACCGGTCGGCGCCCGTGCCGTCCAGAGGCCAGTGCCCGAGGAGGCCGCCCGGCAGATAACCGGAGGCCAGGAGACGCTGGTAGTGCACCATCCGGTCGGCCTCCGCCAGATGCGGGGCCGTGACGGGGGTGAACGGAGTGTTGAGCGGTGCGTCCGCCGCGGCGGTCCCCGAGCTCTGCACCACTCCCGTGAACGCGCCGACGCCCACGATCGCCGCTCCGCTCAACAACCCACGTCTGCTGACCATGCTGCCGTCCTCACTGCCTGAGTTGAAAGGTCGGCAGAGTGTAGGCAGACGGTTGGGTCGTCGGCCTCAGCATTTATCCGCTGGTGGGTGCTTACGAGTTCTGGTCCTCGCCGAACAGGTGCCGCACCGTGGAGCGGTAGTTGGTCCGGACGTGGGTGAGCGCGTGCTCCCGGGCGCGGTCGGGGTCGCCGGAGGCGATCGCCTCGTACATCTCGCGGTGTTCGGCGAGGAGTTGGGGCCACTCGGTGTTCTGGCGGGTGAGCCAGCGCAGTCGGCCGGCGACCGGTTCCATGACGGAGATGAGCAGGCTGTTGCCGGCCATGGCCAGGACGCCGTCGTGGAAACGGGTGTTGACGTCGGTGATCGTCTCGGCGTCACCGGCGTGGGTCGCGGCCGCCGCCTGGTCGAGCAGGGCCGACAGCTCCGCCAGGGTCCCCGGGGTGGCGCGGGCGGCGGCGAGCCCGGCGGCGTACACCTCCAGCGCCTCGCGCAGCTCGAAGAGTTCCGCGACGTCGGCCGGGGTGAGACGGCGGACGACGGTGCGGCGCGGGGTCTCGAAGAGGACGAAGCCCTCGGCGACCAGGGCGCGGATCGCCTCGCGGACCGGGACCCGGGAGACCCCGAAGCGGTCCGCCAGCTCGCGCTCGACGAGCCGGTCACCGGGGCGCAGGCGTCCCGCGATGATGTCCTGCCGCAGGGTCGCGAGGACGCGCTCGCGCACCGCGCCCAGGGGTTCGATCTTCGCTCCTTGCGGAGCCACGGAACTCATGGGCCAATTTTCACCGACGCCAGGGGTGTTTTACATGGCGTTAACAACAGCGACATCGGTCGGAACGGTTGACGGGAGCACCATGTCGGCAGTTTGGTATACCAAAGCCCCCCAGTGCTGGTCCGCTTTATCCTCTCCCCGTCTCCCCTCGCACCTGGAGGCCCCGTGTCTCTCGCCGACCATGCCGAAGCCACCGGCACCACAGCGTTCGTCCCCGACCCCCGCCTCACCAACGAAGACCTGGCGCCCGCCGAGAAGCGCAACTGGAAGGTCTTCGACCTCTTCGCCCTGTGGATGTCCGACGTCCACAACCTCGGCAACTACACCTTCGCCGCCGGCCTGCTCGTCCTCGGCATGAACGTCTGGCAGGTCTTCACGTCGCTGCTCGTCGGCTTCGTGATCATCTACATCGGCATGAACTGGATGGGGAAGATCGGCCAGCGCCACGGCGTGCCGTTCCCCGTGGTCAGCCGCATCAGCTTCGGCATCTGGGGCGCCAACATCCCGGCCATTATCCGGGCCGTGATCGCCATCATGTGGTACGGCATCCAGACCTATCTCGCGTCCGTCGCCGTCAACATCATGCTGCTGGCCGCCTGGCCGGGCCTGGAGTCCTGGACCCACGACTCCTTCCTCGGCCTGCACCACCTCGGCTGGATCACCTTCGTCGCCCTCTGGCTCGTCCAGGCGCTGATCATCAGTCAGGGCATGGAGTCGGTGCGCAAGTTCCAGGACTTCTGCGGCCCCGCGATCTGGATCGTCATGATCGCCCTCGCCGTGTGGATCCTCGCCGAGGCCGACTGGACGATCTCGCTCACCTCGACGCCGAACCCGGTCTCCGTGGGTGAGCAGTGGCGGCAGTGGTTCGGTGCGATCGGGCTGGTCCTCGCCACGTACGGCACGCTGATGCTCAACTTCTGCGACTTCTCGCGGTTCGCGCCCGACTACAAGACGGTCAAGCGGGGGAACTTCTGGGGGCTGCCCATCAACTCGACCGCGTTCGTCGTCGTGTCGGTCATCGTCACGGCCGGATCCATCGAGGTCTTCGGCAAGGCGATCACCGATCCGGCCTACCTCGTTGCCGAGATCGGCAATACCTGGATCCTGGTGCTCGGCGCTCTGACCTTCGCCATCGCCACCATGGGCGTCAACATCGTCGCCAACTTCGTCTCGCCGGCGTACGACCTCGCCAATGTCTGGCCGCAGAAGATCACCTTCAAGGTGGGCGGCATGATCAGCACGGTGGCGGCGCTGGTCGTGACGCCGTGGAACCTGTTCTCCAACCCCACTGTCGTGCAGTACTTCCTCGGCGGGCTCGGGGCGTTCCTCGGACCGCTGTTCGGTGTGATCATGCTCGACTACTTCTGGGTCAAGCGCGGGCGCATCGACGTCGATGAGCTCTTCAACGCCGAGCCCGGGTCCCGCTACTACTACCGGAAGGGCGTCAACCCCAAGGCCCTGTGGGCGTTCCTGCCCGCCGCGGCGGTCTCGGCGGTGCTCGCGCTGGTGTCGTACTTCAGTGCGGTCGCGCCGTATTCGTGGTTCATCGGTACGGCGCTGGCCGCCGGGCTGTACGCGGTGCTGTGCCGGGATGAGCGTGCGGGTTCGGGTTCGGCCTCGGGTGTGGGGTCGGACAAGGGTGTCGAGTCCACGGTTGTGGAGGGCTGAGCGTGCGAATCGTCGTCACCAACTGCAACACCACGCAGGAGATGACCGAGGAGATCGTGCGAGGTGCCCGGGCCGCCGCAGGCCCGGGCACCACCGTGACCGGGCTGACCCCCGCGTGGGGGCCCGAGTCGGCGGAGGGGTGGCTCGACAGTTACCTCTCGGCGGCCGCCGTCCTCGACACCCTGCGGACCTACGAGGAGCCGTACGACGCCGTCGTCATGGCCGGGTTCGGTGAGCACGGACGCGAAGGGGCGCGGGAGCTGGTGGACGTTCCCGTCGTCGACATCACCGAGGCCGCGGCCCATCTGGCGTGTCTGCTCGGGCGGCGCTACGGGGTCGTCACCACGTTGGAACGGTCGTGCGGGCAGATCGAGGACAGCCTGGAGGCGGCCGGGGTGGGGCGGAACTGCGCCGCCGTCGTCGGTACCGGGCTCGGTGTGCTCGACCTCGACGACTCCGATCGCACGACGCGGGCCTTCCTCGTTGCCGCGCAGCGGGCGCGGGATGCCGGGGCCGAGGTGCTGGTGCTCGGGTGCGCCGGGATGACCGGGCTGCAACGGGTGGTCGGGGAGAAGCTGGGGGTGCCTGTCGTCGATGGGGTGGCCGCGGCTGTGAAGCTCGCGGAGTCGTTGGTGTCGATGGGGCTGATGACCAGCCGGGCGGGGAGTTATGCGAAGCCGTTGGTGAAGAGGCGGGATTGGGGGCGGCCTGGGGTGGGCTGGGGGTCCTCTTCGTAGGGCGCGTGCTGCTTGTGGGTGGGGCGGGGCCGTGCCGGTACGTCTGCCCGTCGCTTGGTCCCCTACTTACTGCTCGGGGGTTGAGGGGCTGGGGTTCTCTGGCCGCTCTACGCGACGGGCATGACGTACCGGCACGGCTCCTTCCGCCGTCTTGCGGCTGACCCGCCGTTTCGGCTTACGCCGTCTCCCGCTGCCCGGCTACGGCTCCGGCACCACCGCCGTCGCCGTGATCTCCACCAACTGGTCTGTGTAGCCGAGGCAGGCCACGCCGAGCAGGGTGGATGAGTGCGGGCCGATGCTGAGCCCGGACGCCTCGACCACGTCCCAGACCGCGGAGAGGACCGCGGGCTCGCTGCTCACCACGTACACATCGGTCGACACGACGTGCGCGAAGTCGCTGCCCACCGCCCGCAACTGCTCCCCGAGGTTCGCCAGCACCTGCTCGGCCTGGCGTATCGGATCTCCCTCGCCGACCAGCTTTCCGTCGGCGTCCAAGGGAACGGAACCGGCGAGGAAGGCCAGCCTCGTTCCTGCCTCGACGACGGAGGCGTGGGAGTAGACGGGCGGCTGGAAGAGGGTGGAGACGGTGACGCGCTGGATCATGAGGGCTCCGGGGAATCGTCGTTCGGCAGGGTGATCTCTCGATAGTGCGCGCTCATCCCCGGACCCGCATCCGGATTTCGCGCCACCACCTGACGGTCACTCCGTGGGGACCGCGCCGCGGAGTCACGCCCGAGTCGGGTGAGTGCGGCGGCATCGATGTACGGGCTGTCCACCCGCCAGCCGTCCTCACGGGCGACGCACTCGAAGATCCCGATCTTGTACGCGAGACCCTCCGGCTCGCCGATGTCGCACCAGCGGTCGGCCCGGGCCGCCTCCGTCTCGCCTCGCACCAACGGCAGCCCCCGTACGGCGAGATACAGGGCCAACGTCGATCGAGCGTACAGACGTACGACGTCCCGCCGGTCCGGCATGCTCCGGTACTGCTCGGTCTCCCGCAGGCGCAGCCACTCGCCGTCGCGTCCGGCCAGGAGTGGGACCGACTCCGACGAGCCGGTCACCAGCAGCGTCAACTCCTCCCCATCCTCCCTGACTTCGTACCGTGGTAGATACGACAGCCGGGCCAGTCCCAGTGAGTGCTTCCACGAGGTGGTCCACAGGCCGCGGCCGAGGTAGTAACGCACGGAGCTCTGCCAGGTCCAGTGCGTGTCGAGACGGAACCCGTGCAACCCCTCGGCGCGGCAGGCACCGTAGACCGTGTCCAGCGCGGCCGAGGCGAGTCCCTGTCGCCGGGCGACGGGGTGGACGTAGAGCGAGGAGACGCGCAGGGCGCCGCCCATCGGCCAGGTGTCGACGGCGATCGTGCCGGCGGGGCCGTGACCGCTCGGTGTTCTGATCCAGTACCTCCGTCGGAATTCGTCGTCGTGCGTGCACTCCCGCCCGGTCGCACCCAGCCCGAGCCGCAACCGCTTCTCGCCGGACACCGTCAGCGAGTCCGGGTCGACGCAGCTGCCGAGGGCGCCCTCGGCGAGCGAGGCGAGATCCGGAGTCCGAACCGGCGGCCTTCACCGAAGGCGACCGGGCACAGCAGGGGAGAGGCCGCCAGGCGCTCATGCACGCGCAGGGCTTGATCGTCTTTCATGCGTCGGAACGTAGGGAGGTCACAGCCCCGATTGCCCTGCGCGGGAAGGGGATTCATAGTGCACTTCACTGACGAGATGGACCCGCTCATTGGTCGCACACTCGCTTCTCGCACTCATGCGCCAGGGCGGGATACGCCTCGGCGATGGCCGTGCAGATGCGCTGACGCAGTAGCGTGAGGGCTTCTGCGTGTCCGGAGTTCCGCCCGTGCCCGGGCAGGCCGTGGAGGAGCCGGTCGTGGTGGCTCAGCCGGTGGAGGAGGTAGTCGACCTTCCAGGGATCGAGCGACGAGCGGTCGACAGGGGTGCCGGGAGTGTCGGGAGTGTCGCCGGGAGGTCGGGCGAGCCTGTCACCGTCGCCGTAACGGCTCCATTCCGCTCCCCTCTCCTTGCGCGCCTTGTGCTCCATCGCTCGTAGTGCCAGCCTGCCCGGATCCAGGCGGGGCACCTCGATCGGCTCGCTTCTGATCCGTTCCATGGTCTCCTCCCTCCGCCGCCATACCGCGGCCCGTACCGCCTCCGACCTGCGCCCCGAGGAGTCCGCCGCCGCCCGGAACTCCGCGCTCCGCTCGGCTGCCTCGACCCGTTCCAGTCCGTACAGCCGAACCTGCGGCGCATCCCTGACCCGCGGATTCGCGCTGAGGCGGTCCGCCGCCCCGAGCAGCCGGTGCACCATCGCGCCGGTCCATCCCCGCATCCGCAGCCCGGACAACGACACGTACCGTCGGCCGTCCTCCTCGTAGCCACCCATCGCGTTGCCTCCCCCGTAGCCCCGAGCCCAGGGCGCGCCTCAGCGCATCCCGAGAGCACCTCCATCGTCACTCTCTGTGACGATGGATTCATTGAAGCGCACGCCACTGACAATCGAGACCGAGGCCGCCGGCGGCAGCGCCGCCGGTCAGCGGGCGGGGTTCAGCACGGTGGGCGGGCCCGCGAGGAGGCCGCCGTCCATGACGAACTCGCTGCCCGTCGAGAACGTGGCGTCGGTGATGATGAAGAGCACCATGCGGGCGACCTCTTCGGGCTCGCCGAATCGGGGGATGGGCTGTCCCGAGGCGTAGGAGTCGTCGAAGCCGGCCGTCATCGGGGTACGGATGGTGCCGGGATGGACGGAGCACACGCGGACCCCGTCGGGAGCCAGTTCCAGCGCGGCGGCCTTCGTCAGCCCGCGAAGCGCCCACTTGCTCGCCGCGTACGCGCCGATGCCCGCGTAGGCGGTCATTCCAGCGAGGGAGGAGATGTTCACGATCACGCCTCCACCGGCCCGGCGGAGCGAGGGAGCCACCGCCCGCATGCCCAGCCAGGCGCCCTGGAGGTTGACGTCGATGACCCGGCGGAACGATTCGAGACTCTGTTCCTCCATCGTGCCCCACGCGATCACTCCGGCGTTGTTCACCAGGACCGAGACCGGGCCCAGCTCCCGCTCCACCTCGGCCACCGCCTGCCGCCAGCCCTCCTCCTCACTGACATCCAGGCGCAGGTTCCGGGCCCGGCCGCTGAGTTCGGCCGCCAGTTCCGCCCCCTCGGCGTCACGGACATCGGCGATCACCACGGTGGCGCCCTCGGACGCGAGCAGGCGCGCCACCGCGGCGCCGATCGCGCCGGCCCCACCGGTGACGATCGCCACCCGCTCACTGAGACGTCCTGCCAGCACGGCCTCCTGGCTCCACTCCGGTGTCCCTGCCTCCCTCGCCACCAGCATCGGCTCCGGCGCGGCCGAGCGCAGTTCGGGATGACCCGGACGCGTTGTCCGGATCGAGAAGTCATGGGACGTCGTACTGAGCGCAGCGCGGGTCCGGTGAGGACCTTCGGCGGCTACGGTTGAGATCCGGTACGGCGACGAGAGTAAGGGGGCCTGATGGACGCGGAGTTGACGGCACTGGCGACGGCGGGTGCGACGGCGCTGGTTCAGCAGATGGTGGGCGACGGGTGGGCCGGGCTCCGTGACCGGGTGGTCGCGCTCTTCTCGCGAGGGCGGGACGAGGCGGACGTCCAGGAGGACTTGGAGGAGTCGCGCGCCGATCTGGTCGCCGCGCGGGACGCCGGTGACGACGAGGCCGTAGCCGACGTACGGGCCGAGTGGCGCAACCGGCTCAGGCGTACGCTCCGCGCGGACCCGGCGATGGCAGCCGAACTCCGCGCGCTGCTCGACGAGTTGGCGCCCGCGGCCGACCAGGCCAAGGGAGCCGCCTACAACACCTTCAGCGGCAGCGTCCAGCAAGGCATCGTCATCCAGGCCCACACGATCCGGGACATGACGACCGGCAAGCCGTGAGGACGAGCACGACCACGAATAACCCTTCGAGAAGATCCGCCTCGCGCTGTTACCGTCTCCCACGTGGCGAAACTCAATCAGATCATCGCAGTCGAGAAGGGCGTCAAGGCCAAGTCGCACCAGGACCTGACGGCTGCTCACCATGGGCTGCAGAAGCCGGCGTTGCTGGCCGGTATCGCGCGTACGTACCAGCCGAAGGACGAGGAGGGTGAGCAGTTGCCGCCCGAGTCGACCAGGGTGCAGGTGCGGGCCGAGGACGTGCTGCGGGAGACCGCCGGGATCCTCACACGGCTGTTCGATGTGACCGCCACCAAGGACTGGGCCAACTGCACGGCGCGGGCCGATGTGAAGGTCGAGGGGCGGGTGCTCGTCGCCGATGTGCCCGTGGCCTACCTGCTCTTCCTGGAGAAGCAGCTCGGGGAGATCAACACACTCATACGCAAGCTGCCCGTGCTCGACGCCTCCGAGGCGTGGTCGCAGGACCCTTCCACCGACGACTGGAAGACCGAGGCCGTACGGACGGTGCGTACGAAGAAAGTGCCCCGGAATCATGTGAAGGCCGAGGCCACCGACAAGCACCCCGCCCAGGTTGAGGTGTACTACGAGGACATACCGGTCGGTTACTGGACCACCGTGAAGTTCTCCGGCGCCCTGCCCGCCCGGCGCGTGAACGAAATCCTCGACCGCGTCGAGAAGTTGCAGCAAGCCGTGAAGTTCGCGCGGGAGGAAGCGAACGGCGTGGACGTCGTCGACCAGCGGGTCGGTGACGCGGTGTTCGGCTACCTGTTCGGGAAGTCTCACAGACTCCCCGGTCGGCCTGTGTGCCGAACGGGGTGCGCGAGGAGCGCAGGCTGAAGCTGAGGCTTGTCGTGACGGAGCGGTCCGTACCCGCCGAAGAAACCAGGGACGGGCCGTGATCAATCTCAGACTATTGCTCCAGACTCAGTATTCGCCGCCGATCGTCGCAACGACCGGGCCCGGGCCCCGGACGTCGAAGTGCTGGTTCAAGTCCAGCCCGCGCAGCTCGATGCGCGGTGGTCCAAAGGCAGGACGCGGCGACATGACGACTGACCTGGGTTCTCAACCGTGGCGACGTGCCGAATGGGCGGCATCTCAGGGCCCGGGGGCCGGCTACGCCCTCGGGCCCATCTCATTGCGCCCATCTCATTTCCGGCGCTTTCCCGCTGTTTCCGGGCCCGGGTCGGTTGCGTTCATTGCGGCTGCTTCCGGGTTGCGTTCATAAAGAACGTGGTCTTTCCACGCATCGTCACATCGCGGTAATACAGGCGTTCCACTTCCCCCGGACATGCGACCTACCGTGGAGGGCACCCGTACACCCCCCGGCCACCGTCGCCCGAGGACACACCCCGCCCTCGTCCGGACAGGAGCCCTGTGCCTCGCCGCGCCGCCCTCGCCCTTCCGCCCTGGCTCGCCCATGCTCTGCGTGCGCAAAGGGGGCCCGTGCCCTGGAATGCGATGCTGCGCGGGGCGCTGGCCGGTGGGCCGTTGCTGCTCGTGGCCGTGCTCGCCGGCCGGCCCACCGTCGGGGTCGTCGCCGCGCTCGGGGCCATGCTCGCCGGGATCAACGACCGGCCCGGGAGCCGACGGGTCTCCATCAAGCGACTCGGGGTGCCCGCGCTGGCCGGCGCCGTGGGACTGCTCGTCGGGACGTACGCCGGAGAGTACGCGGAGATCTACGCCGGACCGTACGAGGGGACCTACGCCGGACAGCACGTCGGAGCCGTCGCCCTCACCCTGCTGCTCACCTCGCTCGGGCTGCTCGCCGGCGGCATGAGCGCGGTCGGGCCGGTCGCCTCCGGGGCGGGTACACAGGTGCTCGTGGCCGCCGCGATCGGGGCCGGGATGCCGTTGCCGGAGACGGGGTGGGAGCGGGCGCTCGCCTATCTCGCCGGGGCCGGATGGCTGCTCCTCCTGCGTCTCCTCCTGCCCACTCCCGCGGCGTTCACCGCCGGTGACTACCGGTTCGACGGGGAACGGGACGCCGTCGCCGCCGTGTACGACGCGATCGCCACGCTCCTCGACGCCGTCGGCACCCCGCAGGCGACCGCTCGGCGGGCAGCTCTCACCGCCGCTCTCGACCACGCCCAGGACGCGCTCGCCGGGCCTCGGCTGCGCCGGTACGCCAGCTCGTCGGCCGAGCGGCGGCTGCACGCCCAGTACGCCGCCGCGCTACCGCTGGCCGAGGCGGCGACCGCGCTGGCGTGGGCCGGGGACGCCGTCGTCGGCCGGGCCTCCGAAGGACCCCGGCGGCTGGCCGCCGCCGTGCGCGACAACACGGTCACCAGGCCGCTGCCCGCGCCCTCCCGCTCCGCGCCCGCCCTGCGCGCCCTCGACGACGCGCTGCTGGCCGCGGCCGAGTCCTTCGACCGGGGCGGCGACGCCAACGACGACCTGCACACCCGGCGCCGCAGCGCCGCGTCCGTCGTACGGCTCGCCCTCGGCACCGGCGGACGCGAGTACGGGCTGCGGGTCGCCCTGTCCTTCGGGGCCAGCGCGGCCGTGGCGCAGGTACTGAACCACGAGCACTGGTACTGGCTCCCCGCGACCGCCGTGTTCCTGGTCAAGCCCGACCTCGGACCGCTCGTGTCCCGGGTGCTGTGCCGCGCCGCCGGGACCGTGCTGGGGGCCGTGGTCTTCGCCGGGCTCGCCGCCTTACTGCCCCGGCCGGAAGGGCTTGTCGCGCTCGTCGCGGTCAGCGGCGCGCTCATCCCCGTCGCCACACGGCACTTCGCCGCCCAGACCGCCGTCGTCACCGTCCTCGTCCTCGCCCTCGTCATGGTCGGCGGCGAGCCCCAGGCCTCCTGGAGCCGCATCGGCGAAACGCTGCTGGCCTGCGCCATCGTCCTGATCGTCGGACACCTGCCGATACCGAAGGGCCAGAGCGGCGGGGGCGTACGCGCCCGGCTCACCGAAGCGTGCGCGGCCGCGCACGCGTATCTGCTGCACATCCTGGACGAGGCCCACGAACCCGACCTGCCCGGAGACCGCGCGGCCCGCTGGACCCTGCGCCGCGAGGCCTACCGCACACTTGCCCAGGCCCGCACCACCATCGCCCTCTCCGGCGCCGAACTGCCCGCCCTGGCCCGGCACACCGAGGGCACCGACGAGGTCGCGGCCGTCCTCGAACGGCTTGTCGACACCACCACCGCCTGCGCCGTGGACCTCGACGACGCCGGATGCCTCACCCGCCGCCACACCGAGCAGCTCACCACACTCCTCGACGAACTCGCCCGACACCAGCGGCAGGCCGGCATCAGCCTTCCGGAGGTACCGGGCGTACGGCTGAGGACCGATCTCACGGCCTGAGGCCCGACCCCGAGGACCGCGTCCCCATGCCCGGGCCCCGCGATCGCGTCCCATATCCGGGCCCCGCGTCCTGTCCGGTTCGCCACCCCGTCCGGATGACTCCGTCGTACGGTGGCAGCGTGACCTCACCCGCCGCTGATCTCGTCATCACCGGATGCACCGCCCTCGTCCACGACGAACACGAGGGCATCGCCTTCGTCGAGGACGCCGCGATCGTCGTACGCGAGGGGGTGATCGAGAGCATCGGGCCGGCGGCGGAGACAGCCGTGGTCGCGACGGCGGAGCGCATCGACGCCCGAGGCCAGATCGCGATGCCGGGGCTGATCAACTGCCACACGCACTCCCCGATGGTCGCGCTGCGCGGCATCGCCGAGGACATGCCGGCCGAGGAGTGGTTCAACGACGTCATCTGGCCCGTCGAGTCCAACCTGACGGCGACGGACGTGGAGTTGGGGGCGCGGCTCGCCTGCGCGGAGATGATCCGGGGCGGGGTGACGTGCTTCGCCGACCACTACTTCTCGATGGAGAAGGTCGCCGACGTCGTCGCCGAGTGCGGAATGCGCGCGCACCTGGGGGAGGCCTTCTTCTCCTCCCAGGGCGCCGAAGGCCGGGAGAAATCCCTGGAGTTCGCGCTACGGCACCGGGGCGCGGCCGACGGTCGCATCACCACCGCGCTCGCCCCGCACGCCCCCTACACCGTCGAGGACGCCGACCTCGCCGCGACCGCCGAACTGGCCCGTGAGCACGGGCTTCCGGTGCATCTGCACGCCTCGGAGTCCCCCGACCAGACCGACAACAGCCTGGCCCGGCACGGTGTCACGCCCATCGAGGTCCTGGAGCGCACCGGGCTGCTCGGCCTCGAAGCGGGCGTCCTCATCGCGCACGGCACCGGCATCGTCGAGCGCGACCTGCCCGTCCTGGAGCGCGCGACGATGCCGGTGGCCGTGGCGACCGCGCCCCGCACCTACCTCAAGTTCGCCTGGCCCACCACCCCGGTGCGCGCCCTGCGCCGTATCGGCGTCCCCGTCGGGCTCGCCACGGACGGGGCCGCCTCCAACAACTCCCTCGACGTATGGGAGTCCATGGCCCTCACCGCCCTCGTGCAGAAGTCCACCGAGGGCGACCCGCGGTGGCTGACCTCCCGCCAGGCCCTGCACCACGCCACCCTGCAGAGCGCGCGGGCCGTCGGACTGGGGGAGCGGCTCGGCAGCCTCGCCCCCGGCCGGCGCGCCGACATCGTCCTCGTCGACCTCACCGGCCCGCACACCCAACCCGTGCACGACCTCGCCGCCACCCTCGTGCACAGCGCCCGCTCCGCCGACGTACGCACCACGATCGTCGACGGACGCGTCCTCATGCGCGACCGCGAGCTGCTCACCGTCGACGTGCCGGTGACCGTGCGCGCGCTGGAGGAGCGGCTGGCGGCACTCACCAACCGTAGCCACGGGGGACGCATCCATGACTACGACAAGCCACCCGAGTGACACGACTGGACACACAGAGTCACCGGAACGTGTGGTTTTAGAGAGGTATCTCACGGTCCGACGTTGACCACGTGTCAACTACGTCTCAGTACCGTCACTTCGCGAGCTGTTCACCGCATGATTGGCGTTTAACTCTATGAATCACGGGGTTATGAACGGCGTTGCATGGAGGTGCATGGTGAACGGGCGAATGGTGCTGGGGCGGTTCCCCGCCGGTGGGCCGCGCGGCTCGTGGCCGGCGGAGGAGTTCGCGCACGCGGCCCGGCTGGAGGGTCAGCAGGCCGAGGTCGTGATGGACATCGCGACGGACATGTTCCTGGTCATCGTGCGCGGCGCCGACACCGCGGCGGCCACCGCGGTCTGATCTCACCCCACCTCCGGGGCGGGCACCTTCGCCGCGAACTGTTCCGCCTGAAGGGAGTACAGCTCCGCGTACACCCCGCCCGTGGCCAGCAGCTCGTCCGGGGTGCCGGACTCCACGAGCCGGCCCTGGTCGAGGACGTGCACCAGGTCGGCGTGGCGGACCGACGCCAGCCGGTGCGTGATCAGGACGACCGTCTGGCCGGTCCCCGCCAGGGCGCGGATCTTCTCGAAGACCTCCACCTCGGCGCGGGCATCCAGCGCCGCGGTCGGCTCGTCCACGATGAGGATGCGACCCTTCCGGTACGCGGCACGCGCGATCCCCAGCCGCTGCCACTGGCCGCCCGACAGCTCGTGCCCGCCGCTGAAACCGCGGGCCAGCAGGGTGTCGAGGCCGCGCGGCAGCTCCTCGACCACGTCCTGCGCGCCGGCCTCGGCGACCGACGAGGCGAGGCGCTCCTCGGTCAGCGGCGCCGAGGGGCGGCCGATCGCCATGTTGACGCGGGCCGTGAACGGCCACCGCTTGAAGTCCTGCGCGACCATCGCGATGCGCTCGGCGAGCTGCTGCCGGTCGGCGCTCGCCACGTCGACGCCGTCCCACATGATCTTGCCCTGGTCGGGTGTGTACAGCCCGGCGAGCAGCTTGACCAGGGTCGTCTTGCCCGAGCCGTTCTCGCCGACGAGGGCCACGATCTTGCCCAGCGGCACGGTCAGCGTCACATCGCTCAGCGCGGGCCGGGCGGCTTTCCCCGGGTAGGTGAAGGTCACGTTCTCCACGCGGATCTCACGCGGGTCCTCGGGCAACGGGTCGCCGCCCACCGGGATCGCGCGCTTGGCCGCTTCCACGTACAGGCGCTGCATGTCGCCCACGAACAGGGCTTCCTCGTGCAGGGAGTTCACCTCCAGGACGAGCGTGTCGAGGCTGGCGGAGCCGGTGCGGATCGCGATGACCGCCGTACCCGCCACGGACAGCGCCATGGCGCCGGCGAGCAGCAGACCGCCCAGCGTCGCGTACGTCGCCACGGTGGCCAGCCCGGTCCACACGGCCGCGAACAGGCCCGTACGGGCGGCCAGCCCGGCCAGCCGTGCCTGCTCGGCCTCCGCCGTCTCCGACATGGAGCGGAAGTGACGCAGCAGGAACGGGCCGACGCCGTGCAGCCGGATTTCCGGGGCCGCCTCCGGCTCGATGAGCAGGGAGCTGATCAGGTACCCCGCGCGCGCGTGCTGCACCCAGGCGTGGAAGGACTCGTAGCGGCGGCGGGCGATCGTCAGGGCGCTCCAGGCGCTCGGCAGGGTCATCGTGATCAGGAGCGGCAGCAGGGCCGGGTGCAGCACGGTCAGGACGCCGGCCGCCGCGATCAGCGAGATCAGCGCGTTCACCACGCGCGCGGAGTAGCTGATCATGCGGCGGGCCGACTGGGCGCCGTACTTCGCGGTGTCCAGCAGCTTGTGGAAACCGTCGTCCTCGATCGCGGACAGCTCCACGGCCGCCGCCCGCTTCAGATACAGCTCGGTCGCCACCCGCTCCACCTTGGGCTCCAGTCGGCCGGTGGCGTACGTCGACGCGGCCCGCAGCAGCGTGGCCACCAGCGACACGGCGGCGATCGTGACCAGCGCGGGGACGGCGCCGCGTAACCGCTCCTCGACCGTGCCGTCCGTCATCAGCCGGGCCAGGACCGCGTTCACCGCGAGCAGCCCCACCGCCTGGGCGAGCCCGCGACCCGTCTCGGCGGCCAGTACGGTCCGGGCGGCCCGCCGGTCCGCCTGCCAGGCCAGCCGGAAACTCGACGCGAGCAGCGACGGCAGCCGCCGGATCATCGCGCGGAAGTTCAGCTCCAGGAACGCGTCGGAGTGCTGCGACCACCCCGTGTCGTACCGCAGCGGCCCCCCGAACAGCAGCAACTCCGACTCCGACGTCTCCGGCTTCCCCCTGTCCCGCGCCTTCCCCACCCGCGCCCTCCCCCGAGTCGTCGCCGACCGCCACTATCGCGGGGCGGGCCGACTGCTACCAGGGCGCGCGACGGGTCACATGGCCATGCACGCGGAGCACGCGGGGCGCGCGGTGACCTAAGAAAGCGCGCGTAGGCGCCTTTCAGGGGCGCGGGGAACTGCGCGACAAGCCCCCACGGCCCGGCAGCCGCAGACACGACCGTTCCACCCGAGCTATGTGGCGGGATCCAGGGGCGCAGCCCCTGGCACGAACCCCGCCCAACCGGCGGAGCCCTACGCGCTAAGGGGCCGCGACCACGCCGGCGTAGTCCCCGTGACCCGGCACAACGCGAGATACAACGGTATCGGCGGCGTATAAGGAATCGTGCCGTCCGGTCGAAGGATCAGCCCGGGAGCGGTCGAACCGTCGGAGACCAGCGCCCCCGTGGTGTAACGGGCCGGCTCGGGCCACTCCAGCGCGTAGTCGGAGTCGGCGGGCACGAGCCACCACCAGTGCGTTCGGTCGGCGTAGACACAGCCCACGCGGGGCAGCCGGGGCAGGACCAGTGGTCCGATGCGGGCCGGGGCCGCGACCGCGTCGCAGCCCATGGGGGTGGTCATGCCCTCGGGCAGAGGGAGGGGGCGGGGCGTCGCCGCGGACCGCTGGGCGCGGCGCAGACGGGTCAGGGTGTCGAGGCTCACCACGCGGGCCACTCTGCCCGCACCGGCCGCCTCGGCGAGACCGTTCGACGCGCTCACACCCTCCCCCATGGCAGGTGCGCGGCCTCGGCCTCGTCGCCGCGGTCGTCCGTGGTCGGCTTCTTCGCGCCCCAGCCCAGGTCGGACCAGGCCGCCGTGTCCGTGACCACGTTGGGGGAGGCGCCGTTTCGGGCGGCCTTACGGGGCACATCCGCCCACACCAGAAGCCCCAGCCCGGCCGGCTGTGCTCCCCAGGAGCGGCACATGGCCTCTATGAGGAGCAGTCCCCTCCCGTGCTCCTCCTCGGGGCGCTGCGGCGAGGGATGCGGCTCGCCCGGAGCGCAGCCCTCGTCCCGTACCGTTATGCGCACCAGGTCGTCGCCGTCGTGCAGCTCGCAGACGATCTGATTGCTCGCGGTGTGCACGATCGCGTTGGTCACCAGCTCGGAGACGACCAGGGCGGCCGTGTCGCAGGTGTCCTCGCAGACGGCCCAGCCGGTCAGCTGGGTACGCGTCACACGACGGGCCTGTGCCACGGCACCAGGGTGCGCGGCCAGCTCGAACCGGAACCGGCGCTCGGCTGCTGTTTCGGGGCGCGCCCCGGCGGCCGGACCGGGACCGACACGGTCTCCGGCGGCGTCTGTTCCTAACGGCGCAGGGGGCGGAATCACGTTTGCCACTATCTCCTCGCCGTGAACACTTGGCAAGTGTCACTCTGAAAATTGCAGAGTGCGTAGGACTCTCTGAACGGTCATGGCACACTGCACGCAACAGCACGTGTAGCGGCGCCAGTTGGAAATCCCTCGCACATCGTCCGTATGTACGCACAGTGGTCGTGCGTACACGCGGGACACGTACCAAACCGGGCGGGTAATCCGAAGGGCGCCGCCGGGCTGTCGGGGCCGGATGTACCGGGCTTCGTCGAAGTCAGGTGATTCAGGGTGATGTCAGGTCGGATGGAGGTGCGAGATGAGCGAACCGCGGTCAGCGCCGACGGTCGGCCAGGTCGTACTCGGCCGGCGTCTGCTGGACCTGCGTGAGCGCGCGGGCATCAAACGCGAGGAGGCCGCGCGCATCCTGCATGTCGCCCCCGCCACGGTCCGCCGTATGGAGACCGCCGAGGTCGCCCTCAAGATCCCCTACCTCCAGCTCCTGTTGCGGGCGTACGGCGTCGACGACGAGGAGGCCGAGACCTACGTCCGGCTCGCCGAGGAGGCCAACAAACCCGGCTGGTGGCAGCGCTACCACGACATCCTGCCGGGCTGGTTCTCCATGTACGTCAGCCTGGAGGGCGCGGCCTCCCTGATCCGCAGCTACGAGCCCCACTTCGTCCCCGGCCTGCTGCAGACCGAGGACTACGCGCGCCGCGTCATGTTCTCGGGCGCCCTCGGCCAGAGCAGACCCGAGGACATCGAGCGCCATGTCGCCCTGCGCATGCAACGCCAGGAACTGCTCACCCGTGAGGACGCGCCCCGGCTGTGGTTCGTGATGGACGAGACCGCCCTGCGCCGCCCCGTCGGTGGACCGGCGGTCATGCGCGCCCAGCTCGACCGACTGCTGGAGGTCGTGGCGCTGTCCCATGTGACGCTCCAGGTCACCACGTTCGACACAGGACCGCACCCTGGCACGTACGGGCCGTTCGTCCTGTTCCGATTCGCCATGCCCGAACTTCCGGACATGGTCTACAGCGAGTACCTGACCGGCGCCGTCTACCTGGACGACCGCTCCGAGGTGGCGACCCACCTCGAGGTCATGGACCGCATGGCGGCGCAGGCCGCCACGGCACAACGCACGAAGGAGATCCTCCGGGATCTCCGCAAGGAGCTCTGAAGACACCGAATGGATCGCATCAAGTCGCAGTCGCGCACGCACACGCAGTCGCACGGACATGGACTCGGACAGGGGCACGGACACGTACACGCGCGCGTGTACAACGGTATGCCCGCCCACGAGCTGGGCAGTGAGGGCTGGCACAAGCCCTGGAGCGGTGGCAACGGCGGCAACTGCCTGGAGGCGATGAAGCTCGCCGACGGCCGTATCGCCGTACGGCAGTCCACCGACCCCGACGGGCCGGCGCTGATCTACACACCCGACGAGATGAACGCGTTCATCCAGGGAGCGAAGGAGGGGGCGGCGGACTTCTTGTTGTCCTGAGACCTTGTTGTCCTGAGACCTGTTACGCACCCCTGTTGTTCTCAATCTCCCTATGCTGGCCCTGAGTTGATCACCTACTGCTGCAGAACCTTATGGAATTCGTCATGAACGGGCGTCCCCCCGTCGAGATCGACACGAGTAGACCCCATCCCGCGCGGATGTACGACTGGTACCTCGGCGGCAGGGACAACTACCCCGTCGACGAGGCGATGGGCAAGCAGATGCTGGCCCTCGACCCCCGGGTGCCGGTGATGGCGCGGGTCAACCGTGCCTTCATGCACCGGACCACGCGGTGGCTGGCCGAGAACGGGGTACGGCAGTTCCTCGACGTCGGCACCGGCATACCCACCGAGCCGAACCTCCACCAGATCGCCCAGCGGGTCGCCCCCGACGCGGCCGTCGTCTACTGCGATAACGACCCCATCGTGCTGGCCCACGCGGCGGCCCTGCTGCTTGGCACGCCCGAGGGGCGGACCGAGTATCTGCAGGCCGATGTGCGCAGCCAGGACGCGGTCATCGAGGGCGCCAGGAAGGTGCTGGACTTCGACCGGCCCGTGGCGCTCTCCTTGATCGCGCTGCTGCACTTCGTCCCCGACGAGGACGGCGCGAACGCCCTGGTCCAGCGGCTGATGTCCGAGCTGCCCTCCGGGAGCCACCTGGTCGTCAGCCACGCCACCGCCGACTTCACCCCGGAGGAGTCGAAGGCGGCGACGGAGAAGCTCAAGGCCGCGGGCGTCACCCTGGCGCTGCGCTCCCGCGACGAGTTCGCCCGCTTCTTCGACGGCCTGGAACTCGGCGAGCCCGGCGTCGAGGTGCCCCACAAGTGGCATCCCGAGCTGGGCGAGCCCGTTCCCGGCCAGGACGACGGGGTCATTCCCGGGTACGGGGCGGTGGGGCGCAAGCCGTAGGGTCGCGCCGACTCACGGTCATGGATGCGGCCCGCAGGTGAACCTGCGGGCCGCATCCATGACTTTGGTCTACAGGTACGACCAGATACGGCGGGGCGCGTCGACGAAGCGGCTCACCGCCACCACCGGGAGCGGCGGCTTCGCGCTCGCCCGCTCCTCCTCCAGGTTCAGTCCGTAGTAGATCTGCTCGATCGACGGCGGCCCGACCGAGAGGTTGCGCCAGACCGCCGCTCCCGGCTCCGCCTGTCCGGTCATTACGAGGTACGCCGCCGCCATCGTCCCCGTACGGCCGACGCCGGCGCCGCAGTGCACGAACACCGGCCTGGAGGCCTCGGCGACGGTGTCGAGCAGGCGCTGCACCTGCTCCGGCGTCGGGGTCTGCCCGTCACGGATCGGCAGTCGTACGACGTCGAGGCCCGCCTTGCGGGGCTCGGCGAGCTGGGCTTCGGACAGGTCCTCGGCGCGCAGGTCGACGACTGTGGTGAAGCCGAGGTCGGCGAGCTCCTGGTATCCGGCGGGGGAGGGTGCGGCCCCGCGCCACAGCTCGCCGGCGGTGCCGACGGGCTGGAAGTTGTGGATGCCCCGCATCGAGTGGGTTCCCGCGGGCGGCGGGTTCTCCTCACGCGCCCAGTACGACAGGGCCAGGATGCCGAGCGTCCCGGTGGCCCGCAGGGCCTCGCGCGGCGGGAGGGTGCCGACGGAGGCGCCTCGGCGGAGGGGGCTGGGGAGGGTGGCTGTGTCCGTGGGGGCGGTCGCGTTCGTCGGGGCGCGTGCCGCGTCCGTCGGGGTGGTGGAGGGTCGGGGCAGGCGTATGCCGTCCCACAGACTGGGGGCCGTCAGCGCGAGGACCACGGGTTCGGCGGCGACCAGCCGGTGATCGGGCAGGTCCTGGACCCCCGTCTCCGTGAGCATCGCGCGGGCGGTGCTCGCCGCCGTGACGCGGGGCTCCGGGAGGAGGGCGCCGGCCAGGGCCTCCTGGGCGTGGAGCGAGACGAGGGTGGCGCGGGTCCAGCGGAGGGCCGGGACCAGCTCGGCGGTCGGCAGTTCGGTGGGCGGCGGGGTCTCGATGAGCCGCCGGTCGACGTCCGCCACCAGGTCCGTCGCCAGTCCCGGCAGCGTCGAGGTCAGCCGCCCCACCCGCCAGGCCGCGCCGAGCCGCCGGGCGCCCGGCGCCGGGTTGAGCAGCGCGAGCCATCGGTTCCTCGGCGGAACGGCGCCGAGCAGCCGCAGGTCCACCGCTGCCCGGCCGCCGACCGCCGTGACGACCGGGACCGTCCGCAACAGCCGCCGGGGCGCGGTACCGCCGATGTCCAGCGCGACCGCGAGCCCCCGGGCCATCGGCGTAAGCCACAGGTCCTTCTCCAGCGGCTCCAAGTGACCCGGCAGGGTCTCCGCCACCGGCCCCGGACCCAGCAACCGGGCCCCACGCGGCGGCCGGGCCGTCATCGCCGTGATCGGCCGGCTCTGGAACAGCCACAGCCGCCCGTCCTCGTCGAAGCCGAACTCGATGTCCTGGGGCCCGCCGAAAACCCGCGCGGCGCGCCGCGCGAGACGGGCGAGACGACGCAGCTCGGAGGGGACGGCTCAACGTCGGCCGATTCCGTCTCCGACTCCGACTCTGTCTCCCTCTCCGTCGCCTCCGTCCGCAGCAATCGCCCCCACCTGCTCAGCCAGTAGCTCGTCCCCGGCTGTTCGCCGCCGACCAGTGTGTCGGGCCCGCCCCGCACCGCGCTGACCAGCAGCCGATCGGTCCGGCCCGCCACGGGGTCCGCGCCGAACAGCACCCCGCCGACCCGGGCCCTGAGCATCGGCTGGACGAGCACCGCCATGGGCGCGGTGAACCCGTCGGGCTGCCGCGCCGAGCCGACCACGGTGCCTACCGCCGCCCGGAACTCCTCCCACCCCCGCACATCGAGCACGGACTCGAACCGACCCGCCAGCGAGGACTCCTGCGTGTCCTCGTGCGGCGAGGAGGACCGTACGACGAGGGGGCGCGTGCCGTGGCACGACAGCTCGTCCCAGGCGCGCAGCACGGAGGGCTCGTCGACGCTCTCGTACGGGTCGCTCTCGTACGGGTCCGGCGAGCCGCGTGGGCTTTGCGAGCGCGTGGGCTTGGGGTGTGCGGGATCACGAAGCCGGGCAGTACCGGCAGCCCCGCGCGAGCCGCCTGCGCGAGATGGGCGGCCTTGGAGCCGGTCAGCGGGAGGAGCGAGGCCGTCGGCCGGGTCAGGGAGACGATGTGAGAGCCGAGTTTGCCGCCGCCCCGGAGCGGTTCCCCGTCGGGGGCATCTTCTCCGTGCTCTCTGTGACGTCCGTGTTCTCCGTGACGTTCGTCGAGCGTCGTCATCGCGCACCCTCCAGGACCGGCCGCCAACAGGGGGGAACGCGCCGGGAATGGCCCTACGCCTGACGACGGAACGAAGGATGGGGGCAGATCACCGCCAAGTTGTCGGTCCGCCTGGATGGCGGCGGTGACGCACCTCTTGGGCCAATGATCCCACTCAGGTTGATTTTCTGTCGACTGGGTTTTATGTCCCCATACCCAATCCCCATCCCCATCCCCCTCCGCCTCCCCGCCATGGCCATGGTCATGGCCGAGCCGTCCCTTCGGCGGCCTCCGCGGCCTTCGGCGGCAGCACCCCGCACAGTGCCTCCACGGCCGCGCCGTACGCGTGCTCCGGGGGCGTCGCGTACCCGACGACGAGCCCGTCCGGCGCCTCGGTGTCCGTCGCCTCCGGGTGCCGGAACGTGGCCAGCCCGTCGAGCGCGATGCCCTGCCATGCCGCCGCCTTCACCGCGGACCGCTCGGTTCCGGGCGGCAGCCGCAGCACCGCGTGCAGCCCGGCCGCGATCCCGGTGACCTCGATGTGCGGCGCGTGCGTGGCGAGCGCGGAGACCAGCCGGTCGCGCCGCGCCCGGTACCGCTGCCGCATCCGCCGCACATGGCGGTCGTACGACCCCGAGACGAGGAAGTCCGCGAGCGCCAGCTGATCCAGGACGCTCACCCAGCCCTCCCGTTCACCCTTCGCCTCCAGTACGGCGTCGACGTACCGCTCCGGAAGGACCATCCACCCCAGCCGTAGCGCCGGCGACAGGCTCTTGCTGACCGACCCGATGTGCACGACCCGCTCGGGATCCAGACCCTGCACGGCGCCGACGGGCTTGCGGTCGTAGCGGAACTCCCCGTCGTAGTCGTCTTCCAGAATCACTCCGCCACGCGCGCGTGCCCAGTCGACGACAGCGGCCCGCCGCGAGGGATGCAACGGACCGCCGGTGGGGAACTGGTGCGCGGGAGTGAGCAGCACGGCGTTCTCGCGCCCCAGACCGTCCACGCGCGCGCCGTCCTCGTCCAACGGCAGCGGAACGGTCCGTACGGACGCGGCGGCCAGCAGTTCACGGTGGAACCCCAGGCCGTACGACTCCACGGCCAGCGGCCCCCGCAGCACCCGGCCGTGGAAGAGCAGGCGCAGGGCGTGCGCGAAGCCGGAGCAGATCACGATCCGCGAAGGCTTGGTGCGCACTCCACGCGCGCGTGCCAGATACTCGGCGAGCGCCTCACGGAGTTCGCCCCAGCCCGCCGGATCGCCCGGCCCGAAGGCATCGTTGGGCGCCTGCGCCAAGGCCCTGCGATACGACGTCGCCCACGCCGCACGCGGGAACGACGACGAGTCCGGAGTGCCCTGCCGCAGATCGTGCCGCGGCCCACGCGAGCGCGGAGGCCCTTTTCGGGGTACGCGCGCCGAGCCGCCCAATGGTTCCGCCCGCTCGGCGACCCTGGTGCCCGACCCCTGCCGCGCGGTCAGCCACCCCTCCGCGACCAGCTCCGCGTACGCGTCGGCGACCGTGTTCCGGGCCACGCCGAGGTCCGCGGCCAGCGAGCGATACGGCGGCAGCCGCGTACCGGGAGCCAGCCGACCGCCGCGCAACGCGTCCCGCAGCGCCCGGATGAGCGCGGCGCGGCGCCCGCCGGTACCGGACAACTCAAGATGCAGATCGGCACCGATCCGCTCCGCCGAATTGACCCACGAATCCACCATAGAAATGCACCCTACGGCAGGTCTTTCCGCCCCATAGATTCATGGTCATGACGACGAACACGACGACGAACGCGACGGCCAGCATGGCGAACACGACGAACGAAATGACCCGACGGCTCGACTTCGCTAAGTCCGCGCCGAAGGTCTTCCGTGCCCTCATCGGCTTCGACGCGGCCGCCCGTGAGGGTCTCGATCCGGCACTGGTCGAACTGATCCAGATCCGCGCCTCCCACCTCAACCACTGCGCCTACTGCCTCCACATGCACACCAACGACGCCCGCAAGGCCGGCGAGAGCGAGGACCGCCTCCACATGATCCCGGTGTGGCGCGAGGCCCGGCACTTCTTCACCCCACGCGAACAAGCGGCCCTCGCCCTCACCGAGGCCGTCACCCTCGTAGCCGACAACAGCGTCCCGGACGCCGTCTACGCCGAGGCCGCCACCCACTTCGACGACACCGAACTCGCCCACGTCCTCGCCCTGATCCTCACGATCAACACCTGGAACCGCATCGCCCTGTCCACGGGCAAGCGCGCAGGCTCCGACGACCGCTGAGCGGCCCTACGCCGTCATCGGCCGGTCGTACGGGCCGATCGGCGCCGGTAGGCGCTCCGCGCCGGTCAGTTCGCGGTCGACCGCGGCGGCCACCGCCCGTCCCTCGGCGATCGCCCAGACGATGAGGGACTGCCCGCGGGCGGCGTCCCCGGCCGCGTACACGCCGAGGACGTTGGTCGCGAAGTCCGGCCCCCGGGTGATCGTCCCGCGCGGATCGAGGGCCAGCCCCAGCTGGTCGATGAGCCCGTCGTGGCGGTCCGGCCCCGTGAAGCCGAGGGCGAGCAGGACGAGGTCGACGGGGAGCGTCCGCCCGGTGCCGGGCCGGGGCTGCCGTCGCTCGTCGACCTCGACCAGGTGCAACCCCCGCACATGGCCGTCGGCGTCCCCTGTGAAGCGGAGCGTGGACGCCGCGAACAACCGCACGTCCGCGTCCGCCGCCGGCGCCGTCTCCAGGTCGCGCGCCTCCTCGTGCGCCGCCGACAGCCGGTACACCTTCGGATACGTCGGCCAGGGATCGACGTCCTCGTCGCGCTCCGCCATCGGCAGCGGATAGATGTCCAACTGCGTCACGGACGCGGCCCCTTCCCGTACCGCCGTCCCCAGACAGTCCGCCCCCGTGTCACCACCCCCGACGATCACGACATGCTTCCCGGCGGCCGACAGCGGCGAGACCTCCAGATCCCCCTCGCACACCCGGTCGGCCAGCGGCAGATACTCCATCGCCTGGTGGATGCCGTCCAACTTCCGCCCCGGCACGTCCAGTTCCCGCCAGGCCGTCGCCCCCGTCGCGATCACCACGGCGTCGTACCGGGACCGCAGCTCAGCCGCTCCGATGTCCTTCCCTATGGCGGTCGACGTACGGAACTTCGTGCCCTCCGCCCGCATCTGCTCCAACCGCCGCTCCAGATGCCGCTTCTCCATCTTGAACGCGGGTATCCCGTACCGCAGCAACCCCCCGATCCGGTCCGCCCGCTCGTACACCGCGACCGTGTGCCCGGCCCGGGTCAGCTGCTGTGCCGCCGCGAGCCCCGTGGGCCCGGAGCCGATCACGGCGACCGTCTTCCCGGTCAACCGATCCGGCGGCCGCGGCGGAGTGAAACCGTCCTCCCAGGCCCGGTCCGCGATGGCCACCTCGACGTTCTTGATGGTCACCGCGGGCTGATTGATCGCCAGGACGCACCCGGCCTCGCAGGGCGCGGGACACAACCGCCCTGTGAACTCGGGGAAGTTGTTCGTGGCGTGCAACCGATCGCTCGCCGCTCGCCAGTCCTCCCGCGACACGAGGTCGTTCCACTCGGGGATCAGATTCCCGAGCGGACACGCCTCGTGGCAGAACGGGATCCCGCAGTCCATGCAACGATCGGCCTGCTTGCTGATGATCGGCAACAGCGCTCCGGGAACGTACACCTCGTCCCAGTCCCGCACCCGCTCCTCCACGGGACGTCGGGGCCATTCCTCGCGTCGCGTGGTCAGGAAACCCTTGGGATCGGCCATTGCCGTCTCCCTCACGTATTGCGTGCGCGTACGGCGTGGCCGTACACCGGCGGACTCGGATCGGGTCGGAATCGACATGAGACGTGAGGCCGTACCCCCTCGGGCGGCACTCTCCTCCCGCCACGATACGACGCGCCCACCGCGCCCGCCTCAGGCGAGTGCCAGCAGATACGACAGCGCCGCCGCGGCCGCCGCGACCATCCGTATGTGGTTCCACGTCGTCCACTCGCTCACATACGTCCTCCAGTACGCGGCGGCCTCCGGCGTGCCCGCGTCCAGCCTGGCGAGCGCGTCGTTGCGCGGCACGTTCGCCACCATCGTGACCCCGAAGCAGCCGAACAGATACAGCACGCTGCCGAGCAGCAACTCCACCGTGCCCTCGTCCGGCCACAGCACGAACGTGACGACGGCGAGCACGGCGCACAGCACCGCCGTACCGACGAACACGAGCATGAAGGCCGGAGTCAGGGCGCTGACATTGATCGCCTGCATCGCGGCGACGCCCTGCGCGGGCGGCAGCGAGGCCAGCCCCTTCATCACGAACGTCGAGAACGCGCAGAACACCCCCGCCACCATCGCGGTCCCGAGCAAGCCCAACACCGTCAGTACGAAGTACGGCCCGTCGATCATGTCCGCTCCCACCTGCTTTCCCCCGATTCAAAGGATCCTGTACGGCGTCCACCGTCACCAACCCCACTCATCCCGTCGCCCGCCACTCCCGCAGCCGCGCCTCCACCACCCCCGCGATCCGTCGCCGTGCCTCGTACCGTCCCAAGCCGCTCATGAGGAACTGGTCGTACGGCGTGTCCACATGGCGTATGGACGCGATGACCGCCGAGGTCACCGCGAACTCCGACAGGGCGCGCCCCGCCGCGCTCCGTCCCACCCGCCCACTGCCGCGGAGGGAGGCGTGAGCGGCGATCTCCCGTGCTCGCTCGGCCGGGCAGGCGGGGAACAGCCGCCGGATCTCCGTCGCGAACGCGTCCGTGAACCGCACGTCCTCCACGGCCCGCCGCCGCGCGTCCCGGGCCCGCCGCCGCCGTCGGACCTCCGCGTCCCCCAGGCAGCGCTCCTCGGCCCGGGCGAGGGCCGCCTCCTCGACCAGGACGCCCTGTCGCTCGTACCGGCTCTTGCGCCGGTTGAACCGCACGACCACGGCCGACAGCGAGCTCTCCTCCCTGGCTCTGCGTGTGAGCGCGGTGTCGCCGCGCGGCAGGAACACCAGATGCCCGAGGTCCGCGCAGTCGAGACAGCGCGGCGCCCCCTCCGCCAGCATGAGCAGCCCCACCGGCCCGCCCCGGCACTCGGCGCAGTGCTTCTTCCTGAGTGCCTGCACGACGACAAGTCCGGTACGGGGCGGGGGAGTAGCGAGCGCGGCCATACGCGGTTCATTCCCCCTGGTGGCCGCGTGGTCACGTGGCTTTCGCGTCGGTCTCCCGACCGGCTCGGGCCCGTTTCGCCGCGCGCGGCATCATGGGCCGTGTGCGATTCGAAGCGATCACCTGGGAACGGCTCGGCGATCTCCTCGCCGACCGCCTCCTCGACCTGAAGCCGGCCGACGGCGGCCCCTGGCCGCGCATCGCCTTCGACGGCGCCCCGGCTGCCCACCCCGGCGACCTCGCCGCACGCGTGTCGGAGGCACTGCGCATACGCGGCCGCTCCTCTCTGGTCGTGGGCACCGAGGGCTTCCTCCGGCCGGCGTCGCTCCGCTTCGAGTACGGTCACGAGGACGTGGAGGCGTACTACGACGGCTGGTTCGACACCCCCGCCCTCTGGCGCGAGGTCTTCGGCCCGCTCGAACCCGGCGGCACCGGCCGAGTCCTGCCCGACCTCTGGGACCCCACCACCGACCGCGCCACCCGCAGCCCCTACGTCCAACTTCAGCCCGGTGCCATCCTGTTGATGCACGGCCCCCTCCTCCTCAAGAACTGGTTCCCCTTCGACCTGACCGTCCATGTCCTCCTCTCCCCGAACGCCCTGCGCCGCCGCACCCCCGAGAACGAGCACTGGACCCTCCCCGCCTACGAGCGCTACGAGACCGACACCGCCCCGGCCACCACAGCCGACGTCCTGGTACGCGCCGACGACCCCCGGCACCCGGCCTGGAGCGGCTGACGGCGAGGGCCCGCAAACGCCTCCTGGGCCGCGCCCCCTTGGGTCGGGACAGTCTTCCCCCGCCTGCTCCGGGTGCGGTTCCTTCCGGGCGCGGCAAGAATGTAGGGCGCCGGGACTTAGCGGTGCGTCCTGCGCCGCGCCGGCCGTCCGGCATCGGGAGGTACTACATGACCACCGCAGGAGACATCATGCACCGCGGTGCCCAGTGGATTCCCGCCCACGAGACCCTGGACCGCGCCGCCCAGCTGATGCGCCAGCTGAACGTCGGGGCGCTCCCCATCAGCGACCGGAACGAACGGCTCTGCGGCATCCTCACCGACCGCGACATCGTCGTCGGCTGCGTCGCCCTGGGCCGCGACCCGTCCAAAGTCACGGCCGGCGACCTGGCCAAGGGGACACCGCGCTGGATTGACGCCAACGCCGACATCAGCGAGGTGCTCCAGGAGATGAAGGGGCACCAGATCCGTCGGCTTCCGGTGATCGAGAACAAGCGCCTCGTCGGCATGATCAGCGAGGCCGACCTGGCCCGGAACCTGCCGGAGGACCAGATCGCCGACTGGGCCGAGAGCGTCTACGCGAAGACCGCGACGCCCTGACCCCGCCGCTGCCCCGACCGATCCCGACCGATCCCGACCGATTCTGCCGGCCCTGGGGTCAGAGCCAGCCGTTGCGCTTGAAGCCCCGGTACAGGGTGGCGCAGGCGGTGGCTATGACCCCCAGGACCAGCGGATAGCCGAGCTTCCAGTGCAGCTCGGGCATGTGCTCGAAGTTCATGCCGTAGACCCCGCACACCATGGTCGGTACGGCGATGAGCGCCGCCCATGCCGTGATCTTCCGCATGTCCTCGTTCTGCGCGACGCTGACCTGCGCGAGGTGCGCCTGCAGGATCGAGTTCAGCAGTTCGTCGAACGCGGCTATCTGCTCGGTGGCCCGCAGCAAGTGGTCGGAGACGTCCCGGAAGTAGGCCTGTATCTCCGGATCGACCACCCGGATCGGCCGTGAGGTGAGCTCGAGGAGCGGGCGGGCGAGCGGGGCCACCGCCCGCTTCAGTTCGAGCAGTTCACGCTTGAGCTGGTAGATGCGCCCGGGGTCGACGCGTGCGCCGTTCGCGGCGAACACATCCGTCTCGACCTGGTCGATGTCCGCCTGCACCTGGTCCGTGACGGTCAGATAGTCGTCCACCACGTGGTCCGCGATCGCGTGCAGCACCGCGGCCGGGCCCTTGGCGAGCTGCTCCGGGTTCGACTCCAACTCCTCGCGCAGCGGGCCGAGTGAGCCGTGCCGCCCGTGCCGTACCGTGATCACGAAGTAGGGGCCGACGAAGACCATGATCTCGCCGGTGTTCACCACTTCGCTGGTCGCGGTCAGCTCCGTGTGCTCGACGTAGCAGACTGTCTTGAACACCGCGAACAGCGTGTCGCCGTACCGCTCCAGCTTCGGGCGCTGGTGGGCCTCGACCGCGTCCTCGACCGCCAGCGGGTGCAGGTCGAAGAGCTCGGCGATGCCGGCGAACTCCCGCTCCGTCGGCTCGTGCAACCCGAGCCAGACGAAGCCGTGGTCGGTCCTGCGAACCTGCCGGACCGCCTCGATGACATCGCGGCCGCCGGGGATCCGTACCCCCTTCTGGTACGTCACGCAGTTCACCACCGCGGTGCCCAGCGGGGACCGGGCCGGATGGCTGAGGTCGACGCGGGCGCGACGCCGGGCCAGCCGTGCCACCTTGCGGAGGCCGCCGACCTTGTCGAGGCCGGTGACCTTCCGCAGATTCCCTGCCATGGACATCTGGATCTCCTTGCGTGGATCTCCTCGCACCGCACTTCGTGCCTTCTCGCGTCAGTTTGCCAGGACCGCATGAGCGGCGGGTAAGGCTGTGGGAACGGAACGCTCCGCTTCGTTTTCTTGCAGGTCCAGTGCTGTTGGCCCCCACCGGAGCGGACCTCGCGGACTGCGGGAGCGTCGTTATAAGTGATAAGTCGGTCAAGTGGGATGATCGTGGCATGACGCGCACCGATGGATATCTCTTCGACCAGCAGCAGACCGGGACAGGACAAGCCGAGACGGGGCAAGCCGAGATGGGGCAAGCCGAGACGGGGCAGCGCTCCGAGGCCTTCGCCACGCTCTTCGATCCCACGACGTTCCGGCACATGGAGGGCTTCGGACTCGGGTCCGGCTGGCGCTGCTGGGAGGTCGGAGCGGGCTGCTCCTCCGTGGTCTCCTGGCTGGCCAAGAAGGTCGGACCGACCGGGAAGGTCATGGCGACCGACACCGATCTCTCGTGGGCCGTCCCCTCGGTCACCCGCCCACCGGTCGAGGTCCGCGTCCACCATGTCGGCATCGACCAGCCGCCGGATGAGGGCTTCGACTTTGTCCACGCCCGGCTGGCCCTCGGTCAGGCACCGGACCGCGAGCGGGCGTTGCTGTCGATGATCCATGCCCTGCGTCCGGGCGGACGGATCCTGATCGAGGACGCCGATCCCGCCCTCCAGCCCCTGGCCTGCCCGGAGGAAACCGGCCCCGAGCACCAACTGGCCAACCGGCTCCGCCAAGTCGTCCGTACGCTGCTCGCCGAACGCGGTGTCGACCCGGCGCACGGCCGCAGACTCCCACGTCTGCTACGGGCGGCGGGCCTGCGAGGGGTGGGGGCCGACGCGTACTTCCCCGTCGCCTCACCCGACTGTGCCGCCCTGGAGTTGACGACGATCCAGCAGCTCCGCGCCGCCCTGGTCGCGGCGAACCTCGCCACGGACGAGGAGATCGACCGTCACCTCGCCGACGTGGCCTCCGGCACGATGGACGTCGCCGCCCCACCACTGATCTCGGCGTGGGGACGGAAGGCGTAGGGGACACACCGAGTCTCAGCCGACCCCCGGCGGCCTTCCGCCCACCTTCTCCACCGCCAGCGCCCCCGCCCGGCACCCCTCGACCGCAGCGTCCTCGGCCTCCGCGCCCGCGAGCAGGCCGGCCAGGAACGCCCCGGTGAAGGCGTCGCCCGCGCCGGTCGTGTCGCGGGGCACGGCGGGAATCGCCGGAATCCTCGACAGCACGCTGCCGCCACGGGCGACCAGGGCGCCGTCGGCCCCCTGCTTGGCGACGACAAGGGGAACGTGGCGGCTCAACTTGGCCGCGGCGTCGGCCGGATCGGGCAGCCCGGTCAGCAGACACGCCTCGTCCCGGCTGGGCAGCAACACATCGACGCCCTCGACGAGTTCGAGGAAACGGTCCACGCCCAGCCTCGTGAGGAACCCCGACGAAGCCGGATCCACGCTCACCGGCACGCCACGCGCGCGTGCCGACTCCAGCGCCGCCGCGACCAGCGCCCGGCTCGGCTCGGAGAAGAACAGATAGCCCGACAGATGCAGCCGTGCGACCCCGTCGAGCAGGGACGGCGACCAGTCGCCCGGGTCCAGCCGCAGCGAGGCGCCGCTGTCCGTGAGGAACGTACGCTCGGCCGCGTCGCCCGTGTCCACCAGACAGATCACCGTCCCCGTCGCCGCCTCCGGATCGACGACCAGGTGGGGCCGTACCCCCGAAGCCCGCAGCTCCCGCTCGTGCCAGGCGACCGCGTCCGTGCCCACCCGCCCGAGCAGCCGTACGTCCGCACAGCCCCAATGAGCCGCCCAACATGCCACGTTGGCGCCCGCCCCGCCCGGCAGCGTCCGGATCGCGGAGGCCGTGTCCGTGCCCGGCGCGAGCGGTCCGCGATGCCGGGCGACGACATCCGTGACGACGTCACCCACGACGAGCAGAGCCCCGCTCACCTCTCCGCCGGGCCCGATCACACCGCCCCCGGGCCCGTTCACGCCCCGCCGCGCCACCTCACGCCCCGGCCCAGGCCGCCGCGATCCGCGAAGCGAGCCGTACGTTCCCTCGTACCGCCGCCAGATTGGCCTTCAGGGAGGCGCCGTCGGTGTGCCGCACCAGATAGCTCAGCAGGAACGGTGTGACCGCCTGCCCGGTCACGCCCTCGGCCTCGCACGCCTCCAGCGCCTCGGCGAGCACGCGCGCGTGAAGCTCGGGATCGAGCTGCTCCTCCGCGGGTACGGGGTTGGCGACGATCAGCGCCGACTCCGGGCCACCGAGCGCGTCCTGCGCGCGCATGACCTTCGCGACCTCGCCCGGCGACCCGAGCGTCCACTCCACCGGATGACCCGAGTCGGACAGATAGAAGCCGGGGAAACGGTCCGTGCCGTAACCGGCGACGGCGACACCCAGCGTCTCCAGGCGCTGCAAGGTCGCCGGCACATCCAGGATCGACTTCACACCCGCGCACACCACCGTGATCCGGGCGCGCGCCAGCAGCCCCAGGTCGGCGGACTCGTCCTGGGTCACCGTCCATTCCCGGTGCACACCCCCGAGCCCGCCCGTCGCGAACACCCGGACGCCCGCCAGGGCCGCAAGCAGGGCGGTCGCCGACACCGTGGTCGCGCCGCACACCCCGGAGGCCACCGCGAGCGGCAGGTCCCGGTGCCCGAGCTTGCGGATGCCGTCCTCGTTGGCGACCCGCTCCAACTGCCCCTTGTCGAGGCCGATGTGCGGCCGCCCGTCGAGCACGGCGATCGTCGCCGGTACGGCGCCCTCCTGCCGTACGACGTCCTCCAGCTCCAGCGCCACCCGCAGATTGCGCGGGCGGGGCAGCCCGTGCGCGATGATCGTGGACTCCAGCGCCACCACGGGTCGACACGCGTCAACCGCTTCCCGCACCTCTTCGGACACCACCAGCACGCGCTTGCCTCCTGTCTGTCGTTCTCCCTCATCTCTGGCGGACGGCACGCCCGGCCAAACCCTTGCGAGCTGTGGTGCGGGACACCAGCCGTGTATGACGGACAACACGCACGTCTCGTATGAACGCAGAGGGCACCGCCCGCGCGAGCGGTTTCCTGCCGGCCTCAGAACAACGGCTCCGGAAGCACCCCTTCCAGTGCCAGCAGCTTCCGCTTGGCCTCCAGACCGCCGCCGAACCCTCCGATGCCACCGTCGCTCTCGACGACCCGATGGCACGGCACCACCACCGGCAGCGGATTCGACCCCATGGCCATGCCCACCGCCTGGGCGGCGCCCGGCTGCCCCACCCGCCGGGCCAGATCGCCGTAGCCCACGACCGAGCCGTACGGGACACCGGACGACAACTCGCCAAGCACCTGACGGTTGAACCCCGAGATCAGCGACCAGTCCAGCGGCAGCTCGAAGTCGTGCCGCTCGCCCGCGAAGTACGCCTCGACCTGACGTATCGCCTCGGCCAGCAGAGGGGAGTCGGGCGCCTCGACGGGCGCGGTGCCGAGGCGGGACGCGAGCCGGTCGAGCGCCTTGTCGCGCACCGCGTCCGTGGCGTGGAACACGACGTTCACCAGGCCGTCGTCCGTCGCGGCCAGCAGCAACGGACCGATGTCCGTACCGACGACGGCCCACACGACCCGCTGCTCGTACTGCCCATGGCTGTTCATGCGACCACCGTACGACCCGCCACTGACAACGCCTGTGGCGTGCGCCCCGCCCCGGAACGCACGCCACGGAAGAAGACCGCGTCAGCCCTGAATAGTCCACTCGGCCCTGAGCAGCCTCCTCAGCCCTGAGTGGCCTCCTTGATCACGTCCGGCTTGTTCGTGATGATGCCGTCCACTCCGTAACCCGCCACCCGGCGGGCGTTGGCCGCGTCGTTCACGGTCCAGGTGAGGATCTCCAAGGGCTTTCCGTGCGGCCCCTCGAACGCGTGGATCGTGGAGACGTACGCCTGGGAGATGGTCGTGTAGGAGGAGTTGATCTGGTCGGCGAAGGTCGCATACTCGGGCAGGTCGGCGATGGCCGGGGTGCCGAGGAAGCCGGTCTTCACAGCGGGGCGCAGCTCGTGCACCTTCCGTACCGTGTCCGCGCTGAAACTCTGGATCACCAGCCGTTTCCTGAGGTGCCACGGGGTGAGCCAGCCCTCGTTGCTGAGCACCTTCAGGGTCTGCCGCTCGATGCCCGGGTAGAGCTGGGGGTTCTTGATCTCCAGGACGAGCTTCTGGTGGTTGCGTGACACACGCCTCATGTACTGCTCAAGTGTCGGCACGCGCGCGCCCGCGTAGCGGCTGCCGAACCAGCTGCCCGCGTCCAGCCGGGCGATCTCCGCGGCTGTGAAGTCCCGCACGTTCCAGGGCGCGCGCCCGGGGTAGAGCTCCTCGACATTGGTGGTCCGGGCCAGCGTGGCGTCGTGAAGGACGACGAGCCTGCCGTCCTTGGTGCGCTGGACGTCGTTCTCGACCCAGGCGAAGCCCATGTCGTCGGCCTTGTCGACGGCGGCCAAAGTGTTCTCGGGCGCGTAGGCGGATGCTCCGCGGTGCGCGACGACCAGCGGATTGTCGGCGTCAGGGGCCGCATGGGCGGCGGAAGTGGGGAGCAGGAGAACTGCGGCCCCCATGAACGCGGTGGTCGAAGCGGCAACTGCGCGCACGTGCATGCGTACTCCTCGCGTCGATCGATCACGGTCAGCTCAAGCGTGACAGCAGAGGGTCAACGGAAGGAGGGTGCAGGATGGCCACGAATTGAATGGAGTTGCCCAAGTCCGCTCACGGGCACCGCACAAGTGAGGCAAGGGCGTGTTTCTTTGCCGGAAAAGCGTTCGACCATTCCGGTGGGGGTCATACTCTCTGCGACAACCCTGACCGTTGTGGCGGTCCCGGGGGCGGGGGCATGGCAGTACATCCAGGGACGCGACAGGGCGGGAAAGGCAGCCGCGAATGCAGGGCACGGTCGACGGCTTCAGCTACGGACTCGTCACACCGGTGGTGGCCTATCTCATGGCCTGCCTCGGCGGTGCGCTCGGCCTGCGCTGTACGACGAGATCGATGTTGGTCGACGGCCGCTGGCGCCTCGGCTGGCTCGCGCTGGGCTCGGCCGCCATCGGGTCCGGCATCTGGACGATGCACTTCGTCGCGATGATGGGGTTCAAGGTCGTCGAGACCCCGATCCACTACGACGCGCTCACCACCTTCGCGAGTCTCGCCGTGGCGATCGTCATGGTCGGCATCGGGATCTTCATGGTCGGCTCCAAGGGGGCGACCGGGGCCGCGCTCTTCACGGGCGGCACGATCACCGGCTTGGGCATCGCCTCCATGCATTACCTCGGCATGGCCGGAATGCGCCTCAACGGCAAGCTGGAGTACAACACGGTCACCGTGGCCGCGTCGGTCGTCATCGCCGTGGTGGCCGCGATCGCCGCGCTGTGGGCCGCCGCACAGGTCCGCGGATTCCTGTGGAGCGTGGGCGCGAGCCTCGTCATGGGAGTCGCGGTCAGCGGCATGCACTACACGGGCATGGCCGCCCTCAAAGTCCACCTGCACAGTGCCGCGAGCGCCGCCCCGGCCGGGGACTCCTCGTCCGCCGAGCTGCTCGCCCCGCTGATGATCGGCCCCCTGATCTTCCTGCTCCTCGCGGGCGTCGTGGTGATGTTCGACCCGTTCATGATCATGGGCAGGTTCCACGGGAACCCCGTCGAGCGCCGGCCCGGCATCCCCGCCCAGGCCGCCGCGCACGACTGCCGGCACCCGGAGTCCCGGGCCGGTCACGAGCACGGCGAACGTCGCTTCCGCACCCCGCAGAACCGCTGACCGGAGCCCGTTGTCAGTGCGGGGTCGTACGGTGGATTCCATGCGGCCCGTTTCCCAGATCGAACGCACGGTGGCGCCCTTCGAGGTCGTCAGCCCCTACCAGCCGAGCGGCGACCAGCCCACGGCCATCGCCGAGCTCGCCCAGCGCATCGGAGCAGGTGAGAAGGACGTCGTCCTGCTCGGCGCGACCGGCACCGGCAAATCCGCCACCACCGCGTGGATGATCGAGAAGCTCCAGCGCCCCACCCTGGTGATGGCGCCGAACAAGACGCTGGCCGCCCAGCTGGCCAACGAGTTCCGCGAGCTCCTTCCGAACAACGCGGTCGAATACTTCGTCTCGTACTACGACTACTACCAGCCAGAGGCCTACGTCCCGCAGTCGGACACCTACATCGAGAAGGACTCCTCGATCAACGAGGAGGTCGAGCGCCTGCGCCACTCCGCGACCAACTCGCTGCTCACCCGCCGCGACGTCATCGTGGTCGCCTCCGTCTCCTGCATCTACGGCCTCGGTACGCCACAGGAGTACGTGGACCGCATGGTCCCCCTCAGGGTCGGCGAGGAGACCGACCGGGACGAGCTGCTGCGCCGCTTCGTGGACATCCAGTACACGCGCAACGACCTGGCGTTCAGCCGAGGCACCTTCCGGGTGCGCGGCGACACCATCGAGATCTTCCCGGTCTACGAGGAACTCGCCGTCCGCATCGAGATGTTCGGCGACGAGATCGAGGCCCTGTCCACGCTCCACCCGCTCACCGGCGAGATCATCAGCGACGACCAGCAGCTGTACGTCTTCCCGGCCTCCCACTACGTCGCCGGCCCCGAGCGCATGGAGCGGGCCGTCAACGACATCGAGAAGGAGCTCGGGGAGCGCCTGGCGGAGCTGGAGAAGCAGGGCAAGCTCCTGGAGGCCCAGCGCCTGCGGATGCGTACTACGTACGACATCGAGATGCTCCGCCAGATCGGCTCCTGCTCCGGCGTGGAGAACTACTCGATGCACTTCGACGGCCGCGAGCCCGGCTCCCCGCCGAACACCCTCCTCGACTACTTCCCGGACGACTTCCTCCTCGTCATCGACGAGTCCCATGTCACCGTCCCCCAGATCGGGGCCATGTACGAGGGCGACGCCTCCCGCAAGCGCACCCTCGTCGACCACGGCTTCCGACTGCCGTCCGCCCTGGACAACCGGCCGCTGAAGTGGGAGGAGTTCCAGGAGCGCATCGGCCAGACGGTCTACCTCTCGGCCACCCCGGGGCAGTACGAGCTGTCCCGCTCCGACGGTCATGTCGAACAGATCATCCGCCCCACCGGCCTGGTCGACCCCGAGGTCGTCGTCAAGCCCACCGAGGGTCAGATCGACGACCTGGTGCACGAGATCCGCAAGCGCACCGAGAAGGACGAGCGCGTCCTGGTCACCACACTCACCAAGAAGATGGCCGAGGACCTCACCGACTACTTCCTGGAACTGGGCATCCAGGTCCGCTACCTCCACAGCGACGTCGACACCCTGCGCCGCGTCGAGTTGCTGCGCGAGCTGCGCGCCGGCGACTACGACGTCCTGGTCGGCATCAACCTCCTCAGGGAGGGCCTCGACCTCCCCGAGGTGTCCCTGGTGGCGATTCTGGACGCCGACAAGGAGGGTTTCCTGCGCTCCGGGACCTCACTGATCCAGACCATCGGCCGGGCGGCGCGCAATGTCTCCGGTCAGGTCCACATGTACGCAGACAAGATCACCCCGGCGATGGCGAAGGCCATCGACGAGACCAACCGCCGCCGGGAGAAGCAGGTCGCGTACAACAAGGCCAACGGCATCGACCCGCAGCCGCTCCGCAAGAAGATCAACGACATCGTCGCGCAGATCGCCCGCGAGGACGTCGACACCGAGCAGTTGCTCGGCACGGGCTACCGCAAGGGCAAGGACGGCAAGGGCGCCAAGGCCCCCGTTCCCTCCCTCGGGAGCAAGGCGGCCAAGTCCGCCAAGGGCAAGGCCAAGGAGACCGTCCCGACCGACCGGCCCGCGGCCGACCTGGCCGAGCAGATCGAGGAGATGACCGAGCGGATGCGCGCGGCCGCCGCCGACCTGCAGTTCGAGATCGCCGCCCGGCTGCGCGACGAGGTCTCCGAGATGAAGAAGGAACTGCGGCAGATGAAGGAGGCGGGCCTCGCCTGACGGCCGCCGAGGGCGCCCGGGGGAGGGGACCAGAGGGGACCTGGCCCCCGGCGCGGGCGCGCTGTGTTGCAAGACCGACACAAAGTGCGACACAGGCTGCGGCATTGTCAGTGCCGCTGCGTAAGGTGCTGCACATCCGTGGACTCCGCGGCAACAGGGGACCGCTCGAGAGGGGAATCAGCGCGTGACCGTCAACATGACCAAGGGTCAGGCCATCAGTCTGCAGAAGAACGACGGAGGCACTCTGACCGCGGTGCGTATGGGTCTCGGCTGGCAGGCTGCCCCCAGGCGCGGCCTGTTCGGGTCCCGCACCCGGGAGATCGACCTCGACGCCTCAGCCGTCCTGTTCGCCGACAAGCAGCCGGTCGACGTCGTCTTCTTCCGTCACCTGGTGAGCGACGACGGCTCGGTCCGCCACACCGGCGACAACCTGGTCGGCGGTGTCGGTCAGGGCGGCGACGACGAGGCGATCCTCGTCGACCTAGCGCGCGTCCCGGTCCACATCGACCAGATCATCTTCACCGTGAACTCCTTCACGGGCCAGACCTTCCAGGAAGTGCAGAACGCGTTCTGCCGCCTGGTCGACGAGACGAACGGCCAGGAGCTCGCCCGCTACACCCTCGCGGGCGGCGGCAACTACACGGCCCAGATCATGGCGAAGGTCCACCGCTCCGGCGCGAACTGGACCATGACCGCCATCGGCACACCGGCCAACGGCCGAACCTTCCAGGACCTGATGCCCGCGATCCTGCCGGTCCTGTAGGCAGCCGAGGCACCACGCACCGAGCGACACAGGGGGACGAAGTCGATGACGGCCGAGCTGGTCCGGGGGCAGAACCATCCGCTGCCCGAGGTCCGACTGGAGATCCGCGTCTCGGCCGGTACGCCGGTCGTGGCCGGGGCCACCCTCGGCGACGAGCAGGGCCGGGTGCGCGGAGTGGAGTGGGTGGCTCATCCGGGCGCGCCCACCCTGCCGGGCCTCGAGGTCTCCAAGCAGGCGGCCGCCGACCACCGCCTCGCCGTGGACCTGGAGGCCCTGTCGCCGTCCGTGCACCGGGTGATCGTGCTGCTCGCGCTGCCGCCCGGGACCGGCGGCCCGGTGCGCTTCGGTGCCGTCGCCGCCCCCTTCGTCGCGGTCACCGGCCTCGACGGCACCGAGGTCGCCAGTTACACGATCACCGGTCTGGACGCCGAGTCGGCCGTCGTCGCCCTGGTGTTGTACCGCAGGCAGGGCGTCTGGAAGGTCCGCGCGGTCGGCCAGGGGTACGCGGGCGGTCTCGCGGAGCTGCTCACCGACCAAGGCCTGCCCGAGGCCCGGCAGTTGGCGGGCAGCATCCATGAGGCGGTGGCCCAGGGCCTCGCCCGCTCGGTGGCCGCACCTCCGCCCCGCCTGCCGGACGCGGGCCGACCCCGGCAGACCGCATCCCCGACGCCGGGCCCGGACCAGACCCACGGCACCACACCCCAGGGCGTCTCTGGTAACACCTCGCCGACGCAGGGCCCTCAGACCACATCGCCGTACGGCACGTCCCCGTACGGGGATTCCGGGGCGCGGGACGCCTCACGGCCCGACCACGCCTCCGCCCAGCACGGCGGCCCGGCACCGGCGGACCCGCCCACCGGCACACCGCCCGCCCCGCCCACGGCCGGCGGCCCCGTCGACTACACGCACCCCGGGCGACAGACGACAGCGCCGCCACCGCCCCCGCCGACCGCGCCTCCCGCCCAGCCCGGGCAGCCCAGCCAGCCCGTCGCGGGGGACGCGACCGGCTGGTCCATGGACGAGCGGCTCTACAACCAGGTGTGGGGCATGTTCGAGGACCTGGCCCGCACCACGGCCGCGTACCGCAGTGCCGTCGACTTCGCCGAGTCGCGTATGGAACAGGAGCTGGACAAGGTCCTTTCCGACCCGCGCAGCCGCATAGGCGGGCAGGGCGACGCCGCGCGCGAGGCCGCCCGCGCCAAGCACGCCGAACTCGTCGACCAGGCCAGGGTCGCCCTCGACCGGGATCTCGCCCAGCTCCGGGCCGAGGTCGACGTCGTCGAACCCGCGCTGCCCGCGGCGTTCGCGAGCTGGGACAACCCGGTGTGGCACGGCTACCGGGTGCCGATGGAGATACCGATGGCCCTGCGCCTGGGCGACCTGCATCTGCCCGAGAGCGAGGACGTCCGCATCCCGATGCTGGTCCGGCTGCCGCTGGAGCGCGGCCTGTGGATCGACAGCGGTCCCTCCGGCTCCCACGACTCGCTCGCCGACTCCGACGAACTGCGCGGCCTCGCGCTGGACACGGCGGTGGCGCTCGCCGCGCGGCTGCTCGCGGTCTACCCGCCGGGCGACTTCGGGGTGCACGTCATCGACCCGGCCGGAGCCGGGGCCTCCGCGCTCGCGCCGCTCGTCCAGGCCGGTGTCCTCGCCGGACCGCCCGCCGCCGGAGCCGCAGGAGTCGCGGACGTCCTGGGACGGCTCACCCAGCGGGTCGACCTCGTCCACATGGCGGTGCGCGGTGGTGCGGCCGACTCCTTGCCCCCGGGCTTCGACACGGCCGAGCAGTTGCTGATCGTCAATGACTTCCCGCACGGGTTCGACGACCGTGCCGTGACCCAGCTGCGCTACCTCGCGGACGAGGGCCCGGCCGTCGGCGTCCACCTGATGATGGTCGCCGACCGGCAGGACGCCGCCGCCTACGGGCCGTTGCTCGACCCGCTGTGGCGTTCGCTGATGCGACTCACGCCCACCCCCGACGACCACCTGGCCGACCCCTGGGTCGGGCACGCGTGGACGTACGAGCCCTCGCGTGTCCCGCCCGGCAGCCGGGTCCTCCAGCAGGTGCTGACCCAGGTCGCGGAGGCCCGCCGCTCCTGGAACCGGTGACCGCCGTACCCTTCCCCAAGTCCTCGTAAAGCCGCCTGACCAGTGGTTTTGATACTTCCTTTGCCTTACCCTTTACCTTTTCTTGGTGAATGGGTATGCTCTTTTGAGCGGAGGGGAGTACTCCCTACTTGCTGCGGCGTACCCGTCAATACGGATCAGGACAGATCCCGGGGCGTCGGCCCGGCGGCACCAGGCGTTGTGGAACGCCCTGGAGGACCGGGTGGAAGAGACCTCCGGTAGCGACGACGCTGACATTTGCCGTTACGTACTGCCGGAGGCGCAGTGGATGTTTCCACGACCCTATGGGTCCTGACTGTTGTGGGCCTTGCCGCCCTCATCGCGGTCGACTTCTTCATCGGCCGCAAGCCCCATGACGTGTCCATCAAGGAAGCCGGAATCTGGACGGTCGTCTGGATCGTCCTGGCTGCCCTCTTCGGACTCGGGCTGCTCGTCTTCGCCGGCGGCCAGCCGGCCGGAGAGTTCTTCGCGGGCTTCATCACCGAGAAGTCCCTGAGCGTCGACAACCTCTTCGTCTTCGTCCTGATCATGGCGAAGTTCTCGGTGCCCTCGAAGTACCAGCAGAGGGTGCTGCTCGTCGGTGTGCTGATAGCCCTGGTGCTCCGCGCGATATTCATCGCCGCGGGCGCGGCGATCATCGCCAGCTTCTCCTGGGTCTTCTACATCTTCGGCGCGTTCCTGATCTACACCGCCTGGAAGCTGATCCAGGAGGCCAAGGCCGACGAGCCGGAAGAGGAGTACGAGGAGAACAAGCTGCTCAAGGCCGCCGAGAAGCGCTTCGGCGTGGCCGACAGGTACCACGGCACCAAGCTGTGGATCGAGCAGAACGGTAAGCGCGTCATGACGCCGATGCTGGTCGTCATGCTCGCCATCGGCACCACGGACGTGCTCTTTGCCCTGGACTCGATCCCGGCGATCTTCGGCCTGACCCAGGACCCGTACATCGTGTTCACGGCCAACGCGTTCGCGCTGATGGGCCTCAGGCAGCTGTACTTCCTGATCGGCGGCCTGCTGAAGAAGCTGGTCCACCTGTCCTACGGCCTGTCGGTCATCCTCGGCTTCATCGGCGTGAAGCTTGTGCTGCACGCGCTGCACGAGTCCGGTGTCCACGTGCCCGAGATCTCCATCCCGGTCTCGCTCGGCGTGATCTGCGCCGTCCTGATCGTCACCACGATCACCAGCCTGATCGCCTCCAAGAAGCAGGCGCAGGCCGAGGCCGAGCAGGAGAAGGCCGAAGGCGCCGAGAAGGACAGCATCGAGGCCTGACAGCGGCCGACACCACACTCCGGGTCCACCTCGTGCTGTTCGAGGCGGACCCGGAGTCGGCGGTGCATCCGTAGCAGCCGTCGCTCACCCCGCGGTGGCCTCCGCCGCCCCGGCTGTCGCCGCCGGTACCGGACGTGTCTCCGGCAGCAGCGCGAAGCAGCCCAGGCTCAGCAGCGCGATCCCGGTCAGATAGGCGCCCACGCCCCAGGGCACCCGACCGCCCTGCGCCACCGCGGTGGCCACGATCGGGGTGAGGGCGCCGCCGAGCACCCCGCCGAGGTTGTAGCCCACCGCGGCGCCCGTGCAGCGCACTCGGGGCTCGTACAGCTCCGGAAGGTACGCGGCGATGACGGCGAACATCGTGATGAAAGCGAGCATCGCCACCAGGAAGCCGAGGAACATCAGCAGGGGCTCACCGGTCGACAGCAACGCGACCATGGGGAACATCCACAGCACAGTGGCGGTACAGCCCACCAGGCACATCGGGCGCCGCCCGTAGCGGTCGCCGAGCACCGCCGCCAGCGGTGTGACGGCGCCCTTCACCACCACGGCGCCCATGATGCAGATCAGCATGACGGTACGGCTCACCCCGAGCCGCTCGGTCGCGTACGAGAGGGACCAGGTCGTCACCGTGTAGAACACCGCGTACCCGATCGAGAGCGCCCCGGCGGTCAGCAGGACGAGTCGCCAGTGGTCGCGCACCACCTCGGCGAGCGGCACGCGCGCATGGTCGTCGATCTCGAGGAACCGCGGGCTCTCCGTGAGTGACGACCGCGGCCACAGCCCCGCCACGGCCAGCACCCCCGCCGCCCAGAACGGCACTCGCCACCCCCATGTGACGAACTGTGCCTCCGTCAGGCCCGCCGACAGCGCCAGCATCACGCCGTTGGCCAACAGGAACCCCACCGCGGGCCCGACCTGCGGGAAGCTCGACCACAAGCCGCGCCGCTCGGCCGGCGCGTGCTCCGCCGTCAGCAGCACGGCGCCGCCCCACTCCCCGCCGAGTCCGAGCCCCTGCAGGAAACGCAAGCCGAGGAGGAGGAAGGGAGCGGTCACGCCGATCGAGTCGAACGTGGGGACGCAGCCCACGGCCACGGTCGCGCCGCCGGTCAGCAGCAGTGAGGCGACGAGGACCGGCCGCCGCCCGTGCCGGTCCCCGATGTGCCCGAACAGCACCGAGCCCAACGGTCTCGCCACGAACCCGACCCCGAAGGTCGCGAACGCCGCGAGGGTTCCCGCCAGCGGCGAGAACGTCGGAAAGAACAGCGGCCCCAGGACGAGGGCCGCCGCCGTCCCGTAGACGAAGAAGTCGTAGAACTCGATGGCCGTCCCCGCGAGCGAGGCGGCCGCGAGGCGCGGCATAGAGGGCGGTTTGACGGTGCGTGCGGGGTGCATGCCGCGTCAACTACCCACGGTGACCAAGGGTTACGGGGGCGTGCGGAGGCGCGTTCGACGTCAATATGTCTCAGGAGGCATCAATGTGTCTCGGGAGGCATCCGTGCGGCTCAGTAGGTCATGGTGATGCGCCGGGCGGGACCGTCCACACGGATCACACCCCCATAGGGGATGACGACTTGGGGATCGGTGTGGCCGAGATCCACATCGAAGACGATCGTGGTGTCGGGGGCGTACGCCCGCATGGCGCGCAGTACGGCCTCGCGCTGTTCCTCCGCGTAACGCGCCGCTTCCTCGGGCGTATTGCGCTGCTCGAAGGACCACGTCTTGGGGCGGCCCATCAGCAAGGCGGAGAAGCGCCGGAGCAGCCCGCGCTCACCCATGTTCCGCAGGGTGCGGAAGACCTCCTCGGCGCGCGGCAGTTCCTCCGAGGTCTCCAGGAAGAGCACCCCTCCGTCGAAGACGGACAGGTCACGCGGTATCTCGCGGTCGGCCATCAGCAGCCAGCCCAGGATCTCCAGACAACCGCCCCAACCGCGTCCCTCCACCACGCGGTCGGCGTTCACCCAGGTCCATCCGGTGCCGGGCCGGGACTCCGGCTCCGCGTCGAAGGTCGCCGGGTCGGCCCAGTCGCGCTCGATGTCGTTGAAGCGCTCGGCGGGCCGCAACTCGTACGGCCCCGAGGCGAACAGCGCCGCGCGCAGGGACTGGGCGGACACCGGGTTCATGGCCCCAGGCCTGCCCAGCGTGGTCATCACCGTCCCGCCGTGGTAGCCGACGACGCCGGCGTTGTACAGGAACGCCAGCAGGTTGGTGTTGTCGCTCACGCCGAAGAACGGCTTGGGGTTGGCTCGCAGCAACTCTCGGTCGAGCAGCGGCAGTACGGTGATCTGGTCGTCGCCGCCGATCGTGGAGAACACGGCCTTGACGTCCGGGTCGGCGAAGGCCGCGTGGACGTCGTCGGCCCGCTCCTGGGGCGTCGTGCCCATCTTCCGCGTCGTCGGGTACTCGACCGGTTCGAGGCCGTACTCCGCACCCAGCCGCTCCAGGCCCAGTTCATAGGGCCGCGGGAACAGTTCGGGCAGACCGGCCGAGGGGGAGATGACGGCTACGCGGTGGCCGGGTGAGGGCTTCGGAGGGTACGAGGGCATGGTCATGCGGGGAGGTTATGGCTTCTCGCACTGCCGTTTCACCGTGATAAACCGGGTGCGAGCAGCGGTCCCGATGGGCCGCCCACCCCGAACGGACCGGAGGAACCGTGCCCCGCACCCTCGCCAACGCCCCGATCATGATCCTCAACGGGCCCAACCTGAACCTCCTGGGCCAGCGGCAGCCCGAGATCTACGGCTCCGACACGCTCGCCGACGTCGAGGCCATGTGCGCCAAGGCGGCGGCCGCGCACGGCGGCACGGTGGACTTCCGGCAGTCCAACCACGAGGGCGAACTGGTCGACTGGATCCACGAGGCACGCCTGGGCCACTGCGGGATCGTCATCAACCCCGGTGCCTACTCGCACACCTCCGTCGCGATCCTGGACGCCCTAAACACCTGCGACGACCTGCCCGTGCTGGAGGTCCACATCTCCAACATCCACAAGCGCGAGACCTTCCGGCACCACTCCTACGTCTCGCTGCGCGCCGACGGTGTCATCGCCGGGTGCGGGGTGCAGGGTTATGTGTTCGGCGTGGAGCGGGTCGCGGCGCTGGCGGGGACGGGGAAGACGGAGGCGTAAGCCCCGTTGTCGAGGAGCGTGCCCCTTACCGGCGGCCTGCCTCTGAGTTCCCGTTCCTCACAGTCGGCCCGCCTCCACGATCCGCCGCAGGAACCGCTGTGTGCGCTCCTGCTGCGGATCGCCGAAGATCTCCTCGGCGGTCCCGCGCTCCAGCACCACCCCACCGTCCAGAAAGCACACCTGGTCGGCGACGTCACGCGCGAAGCCCATCTCGTGCGTGGCGAGCACCATGGTCATGCCCTCGTCCTTCAGATCCCGGACGACGGTGAGGACCTCGCCCACGAGCTCCGGGTCCAGCGCGGCGGTGATCTCGTCGAGGAGCAGCAGCCGGGGCCGTACGGCCAACGCGCGGACGATCGCGACCCGTTGCTGCTGGCCGCCGCTCAGCCGGTCCGGGTACGCGTCCGCCTTGGCGGCGAGCCCCAGCCGGTCGAGCAGCTCACGGGCCCGCTGCTCCGCCTCCGCGCGGCCCACCCCGTGCACGCGGCGCGGGGCGAGGGTGATGTTGTCCAGGACCGTCATGTGCGGGAAGAGGTTGTACGCCTGGAACACCACGCCGATACGGCGCCGTACCGCGTCCTGGTCGACGCGCGGATCGGTGATCTCCTCGCCGTCCAGCCAGATCGCCCCGTCGTCGATGTCCTCCAGGAGGTTGGCGCAGCGCAGCAGCGTCGACTTGCCGGACCCGGAGGCTCCGATCAGCGCCGTCACGGTGTGCGGGGCGACCTCCAGGTCGACGTCCCGCAGGACGACCGACCCGCCGAAGGTCTTGCGGACGGACTCCATCCGCAGCACCGGTGCGTCGCTCATATGGTCCCTCCCTGGGCCCGCTGACGGTCCATCCGTGCCGTCACCCAGTCCGTGAGGCGGGTCATCGGAATGGTCAGCGCCACGAACACCAGTCCCGCGACGATGTACGGCGTGTAGTTGAGGCTGCGGCCGACGATGATGTCGGCGGCCCTCACGGCGTCGATCGCGCCGCCGATCGACACGAGCCCGGTGTCCTTCTGGAGGGACACCAGGTCGTTCAACAGCGGCGGCACCTGACGGCGTACCGCCTGGGGGAGCACGACGTGCCGCAGCGCCTGTCGGTTGGTGAGGCCCAGCGAGCGTGCCGCCGCGCGCTGCGAGGGGTGCACGGACTCGATGCCGGCGCGGAACACCTCGGCGACGTACGCGGAGTACGTCAGCGTCAGCGCGGTGCCGCCGAGCAGTACCGGGTCGACGGTCACGCCCTGGAGCCTGAGCGCCGGGACACCCAGTACCACGATCATCAAGTTGATGATCAGCGGCAGCCCGCGGAAGAAGTCGGTGTACGCGGCGGCCAGCGCCCGCAGCGGGAAGAAGACCGGGCCGCGCAGGGTCCGTGCGACGGCGATCAGCATGCCGAGGACGAGCACGGCGACGCCGCACACCAGCAGCAGCCGGACGTTGAGCCAGAGCCCTTCGAGGACCTTGGGGAACGCCTCGCGCGCGTACTCCGCGCTGAAGAACGTCTCCTTGGTGCGCGGCCAGCCGGGCGCGTTGACGACGACGAGATAGAGAACGGCAGCGGTGACCAGGGTCGACAGGGCGGCGATACCGGTGGCGCGGCGGGCCCGGGCACGCTTGTAGAGCTCCCGGTCGAGGCGCCGCTGGGAGGGGACGTAACCGTCGTCCGCGCGGGGCATGTCGCCCTTGTCGTCCGCGTCCTCCGGGCCCGACTCCTGCTTCACGACCTTCACTTGAGCACCGGGGCGTCGACGGCGTCGGAGAGCCACTCCTGCTCGATCTTCGCCAGCGTGCCGTCCTCGCGCAGAGCGTCGACGGCGGCCGTCACACAGGACGTCAGGGCGCTGCCCTTGTCGAGGACGAGACCGAACTGCTCCGGCGTACCGCCCTGGTTCTCGAACTGCCCGACGATCTTCGCGTCCGTCACCTCGGCCGAGGCGATGTAGAAGGCGGTCGGCAGGTCGACGACGATCGCGTCGATCTGGCCGTTCTGGAGCGCGGACTTGGCCTGGTCGTTCTTCGCGTACGCGGCGGCCTCCTGGGTCGGCTTCACCACGTCATTGATGTAGTTCAGGCTCGTGGTGCCGACCTGGGCGCCCAGGTGCAGGCTCTTGAGGTCCGCGATGCTAGTCGCCTTCGCGGCCTTGGAGTCCTTCAGCGCGATGACGGCCTGGCGCACGTCGTAGTAGCCCGACGAGAAGTCCACGGCCTTCTTGCGCTCGTTGCTGATCGACACCTGGTTGATGTCGAAGTCGAAGGTCTTCGCACCCGGCGCGAAGGCCTTGTTGAAGGGCACGGTCTGCCAGACGACGTCCGCCTTGTCGTAGCCGAGCTCATCGGCCACGGCGTACGCGACCGCCGACTCGAAGCCCTCGCCGTTCTTGGGGTCGTCGTCCTTGAACCACGGCTCGTACGCCGGGGAGTCGGTGGCTATCGTCAGCTTCCCGGCGGCCTCCGTGCTCAACTCGCCCTTGGCGCAGGATGCCCCGGACGCGGAGCCGGAGGCAGAGCCGGAAGCGTCCCCCTCCGGCTGCGGAGCGCAGCCCACCGCGACGGAGGCGAGCAGGGCGACGGTGGCGGCGGACGCGGCACGGCGCGGACGACGTGGGGCTCGGAGGGCAAGACGCATGGCGTGAGATTGACAGCGCGACATCCCGTTTGTCGAGGTCACGTCGGCAACTGTCCGCATATTGGGAACACGTGTTGCAGTTACGTGAACGCTCGACAGGAGACCCGGAGAACGCGTGCGGCAGCAGGTGCGCAGAGTGGGCTCGCAGCGGAACACGGGCGGGGCCGCCGGCCGAGGGCGGGGATTGGGAGGCCGGCGGCCCATCCACACAGGAGCCGTCATCCCGTGCGGACCTACCACCAGTGGACTACGCCAGGGCGCACGCCGGGAGCGCGTGCGTGACACCGGCGCGTGTGTTCGATTCACACGGGGCGCGTGCGGACGACCCGCACGCCCCTCCCGTAGGCCGCACCAACTGCCGTACGAGACCGGGGAGTTCACCAGCCCCGCGCGTGCCACTCCGGCAGCTGCGGGCGCTCCGCGCCGAGTGTCGTGTCGTTGCCGTGGCCCGGGTAGACCCACGTCTCGTCGGGGAGCACGTCGAAGATCTTCGTCTCCACGTCGTGGATCAGACTCGCGAAGGCCTTCGGATCCTTACGGGTGTTGCCCACGCCGCCGGGGAAGAGGCAGTCACCGGTGAACACATGGGGATGGCCGTGCGGGTCGTCGTAGACCAGGGCGATCGAACCCGGCGTGTGTCCCACCAGATGGCGCGCGGTGAGCTCCACGCGACCCACCCGGATCGTGTCCCCGTCGTCGACCAGTACGTCGGTCGCCACCGGGATGCCCTCGGCGTCGTCCCGGCCCGCGTACGTACGGGCGCCCGTGGCCGCCACCACCTCGGCGAGCGCCTGCCAGTGGTCGCCGTGCTGATGCGTGGTGACGACGGACGCGATCCCGTCGTCCCCGATCAGCGTGAGCAGCGTGCCGGCGTCGTTCGCCGCGTCGATCAGCAGCTGCTCGTCGGTGGCCCGGCAGCGCAGCAGATAGGCGTTGTTGTCCATCGGGCCGACCGCGACCTTGGAGATCATCAGGTCCCGCAGCTCGTGCACATCCGCAGGGCCGCCGACCTTCACTGCTCCGCTGTACGTCATGGCTATCAGCCTATAGCGGGGGTAGTGCCGGGAGTGTGCCTCCGTCGACCCGCAGGGCGGAGCCGTCGCGTCGGCCGGCGAGCCAGCCGAGGAGGTCGGCCCGGCTGCCGCTGACCGTGAGGTGATGGCCGCTTTCGATCTGTTCCGGGGGGACGGACCTGACGGCTCCGGTGGGGATCAGGCGCCCGTCGTCCTGCTTGATCACCAGTGTGGGGACACCTGGGTGGTCGCGGAACCGCTCGGTCAGGAAGTTGATCTCGCGCTGCATGAACTCCTCCGGCAAATCCTCCAGCTCGTACCCGATCCCGAGGTCCACGTGATGGATCTCCACCTCGATCCAGCGCCGGAACGGCACTCGGGACGCGGAATCCGTGACCCCGTTGCGCAGCTCGACGACGCGGGACCAGTCCGCCGAGACGGACGCGGCGTCCTGGAAGCGGTTCGCGCTCTGGCGTACGTCGGCGAGCTGCACCTCCAGGGGCCTTGGCGCGTCGCGCTCGATGTCGGCGTCCCGGGCCCCCTCGGAGACGTACATGGGGCGCCCTTCGAGGACGTTCACGAGGGCGTCCGCGTTGCGGGCGAGGTGGGCGAGGACGTGGCCACGAGTCCAGCCGGGCAGCCGTGACGGCTCGGCGACGGCGGCGTTGTCCAGCTTGGCGGCTGCGGTGAGGAGCCGGTCGGTCGCTTCGCGTACAGAGGCCAGGTCACGTGCGTGATCCATCATGACGCCGACCCTAGCCCCGCCACCCCTTCGGGTGAAGGTGGCGGACCGCGGCCCAAAATCGAATGCACGTGCTATATGGTCGAGTCCTGCGTCGGGCATGCTGGAAGGCCCGGGATTGTTGTGGAACGGGGAAACAGGACCGGCGCTGTCAGTGGCTCCCCCTAGTCTGTGAAGGACCGGGGGCTCCGCTCCTGCTCACTTCACTCAAGAAAGGTGCGGACCGGCGTGGCCGACCGTCTCATCGTCCGTGGCGCGCGCGAGCACAACCTGAAGAACGTCTCGCTCGACCTGCCGCGTGATTCGCTCATCGTCTTCACGGGCCTGTCGGGGTCGGGCAAGTCCTCGCTGGCCTTCGACACCATCTTCGCCGAAGGGCAGCGCCGGTACGTCGAGTCGCTCTCCTCCTACGCCCGGCAGTTCCTCGGGCAGATGGACAAGCCGGACGTCGACTTCATCGAGGGACTGTCCCCGGCGGTCTCCATCGACCAGAAGTCGACCTCGCGCAACCCGCGCTCCACGGTCGGCACGATCACCGAGGTCTACGACTACCTGCGGCTGCTCTTCGCGCGCATCGGCAAGCCGCACTGTCCCGAGTGCTCCCGCCCGATCTCGCGCCAGTCGCCGCAGGCCATCGTCGACCGGGTGCTGGAGCTGCCGGAGGGCAGCCGCTTCCAGGTGCTCTCCCCGCTGGTGCGCGAGCGCAAGGGCGAGTTCGTCGACCTCTTCGCCGACCTCCAGACCAAGGGTTACAGCCGTGCGCGGGTCGACGGCGAGACCGTTCAGCTTTCCAATCCGCCCACGCTGAAGAAGCAGGAGAAGCACACCATCGAGGTGGTCGTCGACCGCCTCACGGTGAAGGACTCCGCGAAGCGCCGCCTGACCGACTCCGTGGAGACCGCCCTCGGCCTCTCCGGCGGCATGGTCGTGCTCGACTTCGTCGACCTCCCTGAGGACGACCCCGAGCGCGAGCGCATGTACTCGGAGCACCTGTACTGCCCGTACGACGACCTGTCCTTCGAGGAGCTGGAGCCCCGCTCCTTCTCGTTCAACTCACCCTTCGGCGCCTGCCCCGAGTGCACGGGCATCGGTACGCGCATGGAGGTCGACCCCGAGCTGATCGTCCCGGACGAGGACAAGTCGCTCGACGAGGGCGCCATCCACCCCTGGTCGCACGGACACACCAAGGACTACTTCGGCCGCCTCATCGGTGCTCTGGCCGACGCGTTGGGATTCCGGACCGACATCCCCTTCGCCGGTCTGCCGCAGCGCGCGAAGAAGGCCCTGCTGTACGGCCACAAGACGCAGATCGAGGTCCGGTACCGCAACCGGTACGGGCGCGAGCGCGTGTACACCACGGGCTTCGAGGGCGCGGTGACCTTCGTGAAGCGGAGGCACAGCGAGGCCGAGAGCGACGCCAGCCGTGAGCGCTTCGAGGGCTATATGCGCGAGGTGCCCTGTCCCACCTGCCAGGGCACGCGTCTGAAGCCGATCGTCCTCGCGGTCACGATCATGGAGAAGTCGATCGCCGAGGTCTCCGCCATGTCCATCAGCGACTGCGCGGATTTCCTGGGCGAGCTGAAACTCAACGCCCGCGACAAGAAGATCGCCGAGCGCGTCCTGAAGGAGGTCAACGAGCGGCTGCGGTTCCTCGTCGACGTCGGCCTGGACTACCTCTCGCTCAACCGCGCGGCCGGCACGCTCTCCGGCGGCGAGGCGCAGCGCATCCGCCTGGCCACCCAGATCGGCTCCGGCCTCGTCGGCGTCCTGTACGTGCTGGACGAGCCCTCCATCGGTCTGCACCAGCGCGACAACCACCGGCTCATCGAGACCCTGGTGCGGCTGCGCGACATGGGCAACACGCTCATCGTCGTCGAGCACGACGAGGACACCATCAAGATGGCCGACTGGATCGTCGACATCGGCCCCGGCGCGGGCGAGCACGGCGGCAAGGTCGTGCACAGCGGCTCCCTGAAGGAGCTGCTCGACAACGCCGAGTCACAGACCGGGCAGTACCTGTCGGGCAAGAAGGCCATCCCGCTGCCGGACATCCGCCGCCCGCTCGACCCGACCCGGCAGCTCACGGTGCACGGCGCCCGGGAGAACAACCTCCAGGACATCGACGTGTCCTTCCCGCTGGGCATCTTCACGGCCGTCACCGGCGTGTCCGGCTCTGGCAAGTCCACGCTGGTCAACGACATCCTGTACACGCACCTGGCCCGCGAGCTGAACGGCGCGAGGAACGTACCCGGGCGGCACACGCGCGTGGACGGCGACGACCTCGTCGACAAGGTCGTCCACGTCGACCAGTCGCCCATCGGCCGCACCCCCCGGTCCAACCCGGCGACGTACACCGGCGTCTTCGACCACGTCCGCAAGCTGTTCGCCGAGACCACCGAGGCGAAGGTCCGCGGCTATCTGCCCGGCCGTTTCTCCTTCAACGTCAAGGGCGGCCGCTGCGAGAACTGCGCGGGCGACGGCACCATCAAGATCGAGATGAACTTCCTCCCGGACGTCTACGTCCCGTGCGAGGTCTGCCACGGTGCCCGGTACAACCGGGAGACCCTGGAGGTCCACTACAAGGGCAAGTCCATCGCCGATGTGCTGAACATGCCGATCGAGGAGGCCACGGAGTTCTTCGAGGCCGTTCCCGCGATCGCCCGTCACCTCAACACGCTCAAGGACGTCGGTCTCGGCTACGTCCGGCTGGGCCAGGCCGCGACCACCCTGTCCGGCGGCGAGGCCCAGCGCGTGAAGCTCGCCAGCGAACTGCAGAAGCGCTCCACCGGCCGCACGGTCTACGTCCTGGACGAGCCGACCACCGGCCTGCACTTCGAGGACATCAGCAAGCTCCTCAAGGTCCTGTCCGGCCTCGTCGACAAGGGCAACACGGTCATCGTCATCGAGCACAACCTCGACGTCATCAAGACCGCCGACTGGGTCGTCGACATGGGCCCCGAGGGCGGCGCCGGCGGCGGCCTCGTCATCGCGGAGGGCACGCCGGAGCAGGTCGCCGGGGTTCCGGCCAGCCACACCGGTAAGTTCTTGCGGGAGATTCTCGCTGCCGAGCGCATCAGCGACGCGGCCCCGATGAAGGCCCCGGCCAAGAGGACGGTCGCCGCCAAGTCGACGGCCAAGAAGACGGCGACGGCCCGTACGAACAAGGCTGTCAACAACACGGCGACCAAGAAGGCGGCCACGGTCACGAAGAAGACGACCACGCGGGCTCGCAAAGCCTGACGAGGACGGAACGGTGCCCTGCGGGAACGGTGTGGGCGCATCCCGCAGGCGCTCGGCACTCGTTCGGCAATTGGCAGCTCAGTCTCACGGACCCGCCTCGTTTACGGCGTGTCGTTGCGGGACCGTGGGACGGAGCCGCCAATTGTTGCTGCGGCCCGACGCGCGGTCCCCTGGACCCGCACTTCGCAGGTCGCCGGAAAGGTTCTCCGCAGCGGCCCCACCGCGTCCAATCTCGACCGGGCCGGACCGGGACAGTTATCGCCGCTGCGGTTCCGATCGGCTGGCGATCAGCTACGACCGCTTGATCTTCACGATCGGGTGACCTGCGAAGTCCGGGCCTAGACCTCGCCCACCTCCGACGCGTACGGCGGTTCCGCGCCCGCGCGGGAGCAGGTGACCGCGGCGGCGCGGGCGGCGAAGCGCAGGAGGCGGGTCCAGTCGGCCGGGGTCAGGGCGGCGAGTGCGGTCGGGGAGAGGGCGTCGCGGGTGGAGAGGCCGTGGAGGAGGGCCGCGTTCACCGTGTCGCCGGCGCCGATGGTGTCCACGACGTCGATCTTCTCGCCCGGCACGGAGTGTTCCGCGCCGTCGCGGGTGTGGGCGGTCAGGCCGTCTGCGCCGTGGGTGATCACCACGGCCGAAGGGCCGGAGGACAGCCACTGGCTCGGGGTGCCGCCCAGCCACTCCGCGTCCTCCTCGGAGAGCTTGAGCAACGACACCGAGGGCAGCCAGCTCTTGAACCGGGCCCGGTAGGCGTCCGCGTCGGGGATCAACCCCGGCCGGATGTTCGGGTCGAGGGCGGTGAACACGCCCTGGGCGGCGGTGCGGTGCATCAGCTCCTCGTAGGCGCTCGCGCCCGGTTCCAGGACGAGCGAGCAGGTGCCGAACGACACGGCCCGGGTGCCGTCGGGGAGCCGGTCGGGGGCCTCGAACAGCCGGTCGGCGCTGCCCTCGACGTAGAAGGAGTACCGGGCCGAGCCGTCCTCGCCGATCGAGGCCAGGGCGAGGGTCGTCGGCTCGGGGCCGCGCTGCACGGACGCCACGTCGACGTTCGCCTCGCGCAACGCGTCCAGTAGGGCCTCGCCATAGACGTCGTACGACACCCGGGAGCAGAAGGCGGTGGGGGAGCCGAGGCGGCCGAGCGCGATCGCGGTGTTGTAGGGGCCGCCACCGCGGGCCGGCCGCAGGTCCACGAGCGCGCCCGCGCCCCGGGGGACCAGATCGATCAGGGCTTCACCGGCGACGACGATCACGGCACGGATCCTTTCTCAAGACTCTCGGCCGGAAGGTATCCCAAACGCTTGCGCACCGCGAGGGCCGGCCTCCACCGAGGCAGCCGCCCCGCTCCCCGGGGCCCCACCCTCAGCTGCCCCAACCCCTCACTCCCAGTCCCACCCGATCCCCACGATCCCCGTCCGTACCCGTGGCTCGACGAGGTGTACCGAGCGGTGCAGTCGGCTCAGGGTGAGGGACTGGCGGCCGCTGCGGGGGGCCGCGGGCGAGTGCTGGGTGAAGCGGTGGCAGCGGACCGGCAGGGCCCGTTCGTCGAAGCGCACCTGGAGGGCGTACTGGCCGCCGGCGGTGCGGAAGCCGCGGACGTACTCGGTGCAGACGCCGGCGGTGCCGTCGTCGAAGCCGTAGCGGAAGAGGAACGTGTCGCCGCTGTGCAGCCGTGTGTCGAAGAGGAGTTCGGCGACGAGGACCCCGGTGTCGTGGTCCCAGCGCACCCGCCCCCTGCGGCAGTTCTCCAGGGCGCGGACCGCCATCCGCTCCGGTGCGCAGCCCGGATCGCCGTGGTGGACGGCCACATAGCGGTCCACGCCGTCCTTGTGGGCGCGCACGATGTGCTGGGACTCGCGGCCCAGCAGCTCCCGGCACGCGCCGACCCGTACCCGCTCGTGATGGCCGACGGTGTGCACCCCGCTGTCGAGCGGCACCTCCAACTCGCCGAGGAGCCGTTCCAGGACACCGGAGGCCTCCACCACGGCCCGGTACGAGCGGCCGGCGGGGCGTTCCGGCCCGGCGTGCTCGTCGGCCTGGGCGAGCAGTCGGATCAGCGACTCGTCCGGGAGCTGGAGGATCTCCTCCAGGGCTCGCACCGCGCGCAGCGACTCGGGGCGCTGTGGACGCCGGGCGCCCTGCTGCCAGTAACTCAGGCTGGTGACACCGACCTTGACCCCGTAGCGCGACAAGTGGTGCTGCACGCGCTGCAGCGGCAGCCCGCGCGCGGCGATCGCGGCGCGCAGCGCGACATGGAAGGGGCCGCCCCGCAGGACCGACTCCAACTCGGCGGTCGCGACTCCTGCCGTGGCCACCTCCGCCGTGGCGACTCCCGCCGTGGCGACGTCCGTGACATCCGGGACGTCGGCGACCGCCGCGACGTCCGTGTGCTCTATGACGTGCCGCATGCAGGGGCCTTTCTGTGAGATGTGCGCGACGGCTGGTCGGACCGCGCGGGCCGATCGGGGCGTCCGGTGGACGCGCGGGGCTCCCGGGCCTCCCGGACCTGCCGGATGTCTTCACATCCGTACGACGGCGTTCCTGTCCCCGAGTTCCCCCGCATTGAAGCGTGTTGACCAAGTCCCGACAACACCTGGCGCGTGACATGGCCGGACACCACCCTCAAGATCCTCAAGTCGCCGGGGACCCGGAATCGGGCCCCAGCAGGTCGCGCAGGGCCTGTCCGGAGAGCTTCGACTTGTGGAGGAAGCCGCGGGCGGGGCTGGCGGCGACGAGTTCCTGGATGTCGTCCAGCGGGTGTGTGGAGGTCAGGATGATGACGGAGGAGGCGGTACGCGCGAGCCGCGGCGCGAGCTCCAGTCCGCTCTCGCCGCCCAGATCGATGTCCAGCAGGACGAGGTCCGGGGCCAGTTCCACGGTCCGCGCGAGCGCCTGCGCGCCCGTGGAGGCCACGCCCACGACACGGATCCCGTCGCGTTCGAGCAGCGTGCGGGCGACCTCCAGGAACCGGGCACTGTCATCGACGATGAGACAGCGCATGGACATGCTGACAGCCTCCCAACGCGCTGGTGGGCACACATTCCGGCTAGCGGGAAAGTGTCGCCCGGGCAGGATTCCCGCCAGCCGGGATGTGCTGAATGTGCTGAAGTCCTTTGCCGAATCGATCGGTTCGTGTTCACCCAGGGAATCGAATGCGCCACGAGCAGTAGCATGTCGCTGCTCTGGGGGCCGGGTCGTCCGGTCGAGTGGGGGTGCGCGATGAAGACACCGCGTGGGGGCGCCGGCAGACGCCGGTTCCGCCGTGCCCTGCTGTCGGGGATGTCGGCGGCCGCCTTGCTGCTGGCGGGGTGCAGCGCCGGTGACGAGGACGGGCGGGGCGAGGGGGAGAAGGCGGCGGGTGACACGACCTGCGACGGCCGGATCGAGGGCACCGCCCACATCACGATGTGGTTCCACGCGGGCCAGAGCGGTGAGCAGAGCACCCTGCGCGGCCAGGTCGAGGAGTTCAACAAGGCCCAGCGGCAGGTACGGGTCGAACTGGTCACCCTGCCCGAGCAGCGCCCGTACACCGAACTCGTCCTCTCCGCGGCGGCCAGCGGCGACCTGCCGGACCTCCTCGACTTCGACGGCCCGAACCTCTACAGCTACGCCTGGTCCGGCAAGCTCAGGCCGATCGACTCCTGCGTACCCGCGAAGGTCCGCGACGATCTGCTCCCCTCGATCAGGGAGCAGGGCACGTACGACCGGCGGTTGTGGGGCGTCGGCACCTTCGACTCCGGGCTCGGCCTGTACGTACGGCCGTCGGTGCTCAGGGAGGCGGGTGTCCGTATCCCCGAGGGCATCGAGGACGCCTGGACCGCCGACGAGCTGACGGACATCCTGCGCGAGCTCCGCGCCGAGGGCTACGAGGCGCCGCTGGACCTGAACTTCCACGACTCGAAGCTCGCCGACGAGTGGAACACCTACGCCTTCGCCCCGGCCGTCTGGTCGGCGGGCGGCGACCTCATCGACCCCGAGGAGTTCCGCACGGCCGACGGCTTCCTCAACGGCCCGAAGACAGTCGGCGCGCTCACCACCATGCAGAGCTGGGTGGAGGAGGGGTACGTCGACCGGGGCAAGGACGAGAGCGCGTTCGTGAAGGGCCGCAGCCCCATCTCCTGGATGGGCCACTGGAAGTACGTCGAGTACAGCGAAGCACACCGGGGCGACATCGTGCTCGTGCCGCTGCCCGACTTCGGCACCGGCACCGTCACCGGCATGGGGTCCTGGCAGTGGGGCATCCCCTCGGGCGCGGCCGACGGCGACGCGGTGTGGCGCTTCCTGGAGTACCTGTTGCAGCCGGAGCAGGTGCTCAGGATGAGCGAGGCGAACGGCGCGATCCCGGCGACCGAGAGGGCCGTGAAGAGGTCGGCACCGTACGACGAGGACGGCCCGGAGCGGTTGTTCATCGAGCAGTTGCGCGGCGTCGCCCGGCCCCGGCCGCAGACCCCCGCGTACCCGGCGGTCACCCAGGCCTTCGCCCGCGCGGTCGCCGAGGTCGTCTTCGCCGGGGCCCCCGCGAAGAAGACCCTGGACCAGGCCGTCGAGGACATCGACAAGGACCTGGCCGCCCACGACGGCTACCCGCAGAGCGAGCCGTGAACCGAGGCGCCGCCGGCGAAGACCCGCAGCGAAAACGCCTGTACTGAGGCCGCCGCGGCGAAGACGCCTTCACTGAAGACGCCTGGACCGTCCGCGAGTTCGACGGCATGCTGAAGAGGCTGCGCACACCGGTCCACGAGGGGCCGTCGGCCCTCCCGATACCGTGGGCCGACACCGCAGAGTCGGGCAAGGGCGGGACACGTGGACGCGAACGACGACCCCTCGGGAAGCCGCCTCCCGGGCCCGCGCCCCCGAAGACAGGGCACCATGCCGTTCGTGTCCCGCCTCCGCGTCGGCCCCAAGCTGATGCTGCTCGTCCTGCTGCCGGTCACCTGCCTGCTGGTGTTCACGGCCCTCGCCGCCGTGACCCAGTGGGAGGAGGCGCGGACCCTGCGCGACTTCGACGACGCGATCGAGGTGTCGTTCGCGACCGGAGAGGTCTCCGACGCCGTCGCACACGAGCGGATCGCGGCCGTACGGGCCCGGCTGCGCCCCGGACCGGGCACGTCACGCGAGCGCTCCGAAGCCCAGCAGGCCACCGACAGCGCGCTGCGACGGGCCTTCGGGCACGCCGTCGACCGGCCGGTGGCCGACGTCGCCGGTGTCCTCGACGCCAAGCGCCGACAACTGCACGCGCTGCGCGTCGAGACGGGCACCACCTCGCTGGAGGCGCCGGACGTGGCCAGGAGGTACAAGGGCATCGAGACCGATCTGATCGACACCGTCGCCACCCTGGAGTCCGGGCGCCCGACCAGGGCCGCGGGCCGTGCGGCCGACGCCCACGTCGTGCTGCTGCGGGCCATCGCCGCCGCCGAACGGGAACAGGCCGAACTCGCCATTCTGTTCGATGCCCCAGCCGGTGAACGCCCCACCGCCGCCGGCCGCTGGACCGAAGTGGAGGACTCCCAGCTGCAGGCCTTCCGGCAGACCACGTCCCCGGAGCTGCGGGCCACGCTGGATCGCGTCGTCTTCCAGGGCCCCGGACGCGCCGTACGCAAGGTCCGCGACATGCTCGCCGCCGCCGACCCCCGGCCCGCCGACTGGCCCTCGTACGACCGCTGGCTGGCCGACTCCGAGAACTACGTCGACGATCTGCGCGGCATCCAGGAGCGGGCCGAGCGTGAACTCGCCGTCACCGCCGACCGCGAGCTGAGCGCCACCCGGACGCGGGCCTCCACCGAACTGGGCGTCTCCCTGGCCGTCCTGTTCCTCGTCACCCTCCTCGCGCTCGCCCTGCGCCGCTCGATCACCCGCCCCCTCGGGCAGGTCGCCGCCGGCGCCCGGGCCCTGTCGGACGGCGACCTCTCCTACGACATCCGCTACACGGGACGCGACGAACTCGGGGACGTCGCCGACACCTTCCGTGAGCTGCGGGTGACCACCGAACGGCTGGCCGAGCAGATCCGGGCCATGAACACGGCGATCGACGCCAACCAGCTCGAACACCGGGCCGACGTCGACTCCTTCGACGGCACCTGGGCCCAGCTGCTGGGCGGCATGAACGGCACCATGGACTCCTTCGCCGCCGCCCACGGGCGCCGCAGACGGGCCGAACAGGAGCTGGAGGGCATCTTCAACCTCTCCCTGGACCTGCTGTGCATCAGCGGCCTCGACGGCTACTTCAAGCGCGTCAACCCGGCCTTCGAACGCACCCTGGGGTATGCGAGCGAGACGCTGATCGCCCGGCCGTTCATCGAGTTCGTCCACGACGACGACCGGGACCGCACCCGGGAGTCCATAGAGCGGCTGGCGGGCGGCGCCGAGGTCGCCGAGTTCGTGAACCGGTACATCCGCGCGGACGGCACGGAGTGCTGGTTGCAGTGGAGCGCACGGCCGGTCCCCGAGGAAGGCCTCATCTACGCCGCCGCCCGCGACGTCACCGAGAGCCGCCGGGCCGCCCTCGAACAGACCGCGCTGCGCCGGGTCGCCACCGCGGTCGCGCGCGGGGTGCCGCCGTCCGAGGTGTTCGCCAAGGTGGCGGAGGAAGTGGGGTCCCTGCTGAGCACGGCCGCGGCCGTACTGCGCTACGAAACCGACGGCGCCAACAAGCTCCTCGGTATCGCACACGCCGACGTCGACCCGAGCGCGGAGGACGCCCGCCTGGTACGGCGTGAAGCGGCGGCTCAGGTGATCCACGAAGTGGCCCGCACCCGGTCCGCGGCACGGCTCGGCACCGCCGTGGGCGCGCCCATCGTCGTCGAGGGCCGACTGTGGGGAGTCGTCGTCGCGGCCTCGCTCCTGGACCCGCTGCCCGAGGGCACCGAATCCCGGCTCGCCGACTTCACCGAACTGATCGCCACCGCCATCGCCAACGCCGACAGCCGCGATCAACTGAGAGCCTCACGCGCGCGTGTCGTGGCCGCCGGGGACGCCTCCCGGCGCCGTATCGAACGCGACCTGCACGACGGTGTCCAGCAGCGCCTGGTCTCCCTCCAACTGGAGCTGCGGATGGCGGAGTCCCTGGTCGAGGACCCCTCGTCGGAACTGGCCCGGCAACTGGCCCACCTGGGAAAGGGCCTCGACGACACCTTCCAGGACCTCCTCCAGGTGGCCCGGGGCATCCACCCGGCCGTGCTCTCCAAGGGCGGCCTCGGCCCCGCCCTGCGCGCCCTCGCCCGCCGCTGCGCCATACTCGTCGAACTCGACCTGCGGCTCTCCACCGCCCGCTTCCCGGAACAGGTCGAGGTGGCCGCGTACTACGTCATCTCGGAGTGCCTGACCAACGCCGTCAAGCACGCGCGCGCGAGCGTGGTGACCGTGGCGGCCGAGGACCAGCGGGGTGTCCTGGAGCTGATCGTCCGCGACGACGGCGTCGGGGGAGCGGAGCCGGACAAAGGCTCGGGGCTGATCGGGCTCATCGACCGCGTCGAGGCGATCGGTGGCCGGCTGACCGTAGCCAGCCCACCGGACAGCGGTACGACGATGACGGTACGGCTCCCGGTGACACCGCCGCCGGATGCGGAGAGTCACGCGTGACCGCCCGGCGCGTACGCGGCGAAGTCCCCTTCAAGGGGGGAGTCGGGGACTCGGCACGCGTACGGTCCGGGCGGTCGGGTCGGACGGCGGAGACTGCCGTCCGGCTTCGAGCATGGCGCTCAAACGTTCCGGTGTCCTCCCGGCCCTCCCCCAACTAGGCTTCCGGCTAGCCGTAAGTCCCCAGTCCGGGCAGGCTGTTGGGACGAACCGGACAGGCCGGGCAAGGGGGAAGGCCGAGACCATGGACGCCGATCAGCATCCAGAGCGCGGACGGGTGGTGCTCGCCGATGACGACGTGCTCCTTCGGGAGGGACTGGCGAGCCTCTGCGAGCGCGTCGGCTACGAGGTGGTGGGCCAGGCCGGGGACGCCGACGGGCTCATGGACCTGGTCGAGGCGGAGCACCCGGACATCGCGATCATCGACATCCGGATGCCGCCGACCCAGTCGACCGAGGGGCTGAAGGCGGCCTGCGAGATCCGGGAGCGGTATCCGGAGGTCGGGATCCTGGTGCTGTCGGCGTTCGTCGAGGTCGAGGACGCGTTGGAGCTGCTGGCCGGTGGGCGCAGCATCGGGTATCTGCTCAAGAGCCGGATCACTGTCGTGGACGAGTTCCTGGAGACATTGGACCGGATTCGGCGGGGTGGGTCGGTGGTCGATCCGTCGCTGGTGCAGGAGCTGGTCGCGGCGCAGCGGCGGGATGACCCGCTGTCCATGCTGAGCAATCGAGAGCGTGAGGTTCTCGGCCTCATGGCCGAGGGTCGGTCCAACGCCGGGATCGGGAAGCGGTTGTGGGTGACCGAGGGCACGGTCGAGAAGCATGTGCGGAACATTCTGGGGAAGCTGCGGTTGCCCGAGGAGCCGGATGATCATCGGCGGGTGCTTGCGGTACTGACGTTTTTGGAGACGCGCTAGGTTTCCGGGGCGCGCGCTGCCCCTCGGCTCTGTCCACAGGGCGCCCGTGTTGTCACTCCCCGCCAGTAGGGTGTGAAGCATGGCCGACCCCTCCAGCTATCGCCCCAGTCCGGGGCAGATCCCGGACTCTCCCGGGGTGTACAAGTTCCGTGACGAGCACCGTCGGGTGATCTACGTCGGGAAGGCGAAGAGCCTGCGTCAGCGCCTGGCGAACTACTTCCAGGACCTGGCCGGCCTCCACCCGCGCACCCGGACGATGGTCACCACGGCCGCCTCCGTGGAGTGGACCGTGGTGTCCACGGAGGTCGAGGCGCTGCAGCTGGAGTACTCCTGGATCAAGGAGTTCGACCCCCGGTTCAACGTCAAGTACCGCGACGACAAGAGCTACCCGTACCTCGCGGTCACCATGAACGAGCAGTACCCGCGCGTGCAGGTGATGCGCGGTCACAAGAAGAAGGGCGTGCGCTACTTCGGCCCGTACGCGCACGCGTGGGCGATCCGCGACACCGTCGACCTCCTGCTGCGCGTATTCCCCGTCCGCACTTGCTCGGCCGGTGTCTTCAAGAACGCGGCCCGCACCGGCCGCCCCTGTCTGCTCGGTTACATCGGCAAGTGCTCGGCGCCGTGCGTGGAGCGGATCTCCGCCGAGGACCACCGTGAACTGGCCGAGGAGTTCAGCGACTTCATGGCCGGGCGCACGGGCACGTACCTCCGGCGTCTCGAGAAGCAGATGATGGACGCGGCCGAGGAGATGGAGTACGAGCGGGCCGCCCGGCTGCGAGACGACATCGAGGCCCTGAAGAAGGCCATGGAGAAGAACGCGGTCGTGCTCGCCGACGCGACCGACGCCGACCTGATGGCCGTCGCCGAGGACGAGCTGGAGGCGGCCGTGCAGATCTTCCACGTACGCGGCGGACGCGTGCGCGGCCAGCGCGGCTGGGTCACCGACAAGGTCGAGGCCGTCACCACCGGTGACCTCGTCGAGCACGCGCTCCAGCAGCTCTACGGCGAGGAGACGGGCGACTCCGTGCCCAAGGAGGTCCTCGTCCCGGCGCTGCCCGACCCCGTCGGACCGGTCCAGGAGTGGCTCACCGGGCGCCGTGGGTCCAACGTCTCCCTGCGCATCCCGCAGCGGGGCGACAAGAAGGCCCTCATGGAAACCGTCGCGCGCAACGCCCAGCAGTCGCTCGTCCTGCACAAGACCAAGCGCGCCTCCGACCTCACCACCCGCTCCCGCGCCCTGGAGGAGATCGCCGAGGCCCTCGACCTGGACAGCGCCCCGCTGCGGATCGAGTGCTACGACATCTCCCACCTCCAGGGCGAGGACGTCGTGGCCTCCATGGTCGTCTTCGAGGACGGGCTGGCCCGCAAGAGCGAGTACCGGCGCTTCCAGATCAAGGGGTTCGAGGGGCAGGACGACGTCCGGTCCATGCACGAGGTCATCACCCGCCGCTTCAAGCGGTACCTCGCCGAGAAGGAGAGGACCGGCGAGTGGGTGGACGGCGACGGCCTCAAGAACGACGGCCTCAAAGACGACGGCCTCAAGGACGAGCTCAAGGACGAGCTCAAGGACGACGACGGCCGCCCCAAGCGCTTCGCCTACCCGCCCCAGCTGGTCGTCGTCGACGGCGGGCAGCCGCAGGTGGCCGCCGCCCGGCGGGCCCTCGACGAACTGGGCATCGACGACATCGCCGTGTGCGGCCTCGCCAAGCGCCTGGAGGAGGTCTGGGTGCCCGGCGAGGACGACCCGGTGGTCCTGCCCCGCACCAGCGAGGGGCTGTATCTGCTCCAGCGCGTCCGCGACGAGGCCCACCGCTTCGCCATCACCTACCAGCGCACCAAGCGGGCCAAGCGCTTCCGGGCCAGCCCCCTGGACGACGTAGCGGGGCTCGGCGACACCCGCAAGCAGGCCCTGCTCAAGCACTTCGGCTCGCTCAAGAGGCTGCGTGCCGCGACGATCGACCAGATCTGCGAGGTCCCCGGCATAGGCCGCAAGACGGCCGAGACGATCGCCGCGGCCCTGGCCCAGGCGGCGCCGGCCGCACCCGCCGTGAACACGGCCACTGGAGAGATCATGGAGGAAGAGGAGCCCGGTACGACGACGGCGGACCCCTCTGGGGAGCCCGTGGCCGCGGGCGCCCCGGACCGGCGGCGAGGGCAGGAGACATGACCCAGCACAGCGAGCGCCCAGACATCCCGGAGCGCCCGGAGGCCCCGGAGCGTCCGGAAGAACAGCACCAAGAGCACACAGCGGAGCGCGGGGAAGCCCACAGCGCGGCGGGCGACCATGCCTCCGAGCACCCAGCGCCACAGGAAGACGGAGCACACGTGAGTACGGGCATCGAAACAGCCGGGGTCCCCGAGGCGGCCATCCCCGAGCTGGTCATCATCTCCGGCATGTCCGGCGCCGGGCGGTCGACGGCCGCCAAGTGTCTGGAGGACCTCGGCTGGTTCGTCGTCGACAACCTGCCGCCCGCGCTGATCCCCACCATGGTGGAGCTCGGCGCCCGCTCCCAGGGCAACGTGGCGCGGATCGCGGTCGTCGTCGACGTACGGGGCCGCCGTTTCTTCGACAACCTCCGCGACTCCCTCGCCGACCTGGAGACCAAGCACGTCACCCGGCGGATCGTCTTCCTGGAGTCCTCCGACGACGCCCTCGTACGCCGCTTCGAGTCGGTGCGCCGCCCGCACCCCCTCCAGGGCGACGGTCGCATCACCGACGGCATCGCCGCCGAGCGGGAGCTGCTGCGCGAGCTGCGCGGCGACGCCGACCTGGTGATCGACACCTCCAGCCTCAACGTGCACGAGTTGCGCGCCAAGATGGACGCCCAGTTCGCCGGCGAGGAGGAGCCCGAGCTGCGGGCCACCGTCATGTCCTTCGGCTTCAAGTACGGCCTCCCGGTCGACGCCGACCTGGTCGTGGACATGCGCTTCCTGCCCAACCCGCACTGGGTCCCGGAGCTGCGCCCGTACACCGGCCTCAACGAGGAGGTCTCCGCGTACGTCTTCAACCAGCCCGGCGCCAAGGAGTTCCTCGACCGCTACACCGAGCTGCTCCAGATGATCGCCGCCGGATACCGCCGCGAGGGCAAGCGGTACGTGACCATCGCGGTCGGCTGCACCGGGGGCAAGCACCGCTCGGTCGCCACCTCCGAGAAACTCGCCGCCCGCCTCGCCTCCCAGGGCGTCGAGACCGTGGTCGTGCACCGGGACATGGGGCGCGAGTGACCGGACGTGCTGCGCTGCGGCTGAGCAGGCTGCGCCGGGCGACCGCGGAGGACCGCGGGGGCAGGCCCGCCGAGGCGAGGGGGGCGAGACCCCGCCGCCGGGGCACCCAGCCCAAGGTCGTCGCGCTCGGCGGCGGCATGGGCCTGTCCGCCTCGCTCGCCGCCCTGCGCCGGATCACCGGCGACCTCACCGCCGTCGTCACCGTGGCCGACGACGGCGGCTCCAGTGGACGCCTGCGCGACGAGCTGGGCGTGCTGCCACCCGGCGACCTGCGCAAGGCGCTGGCCGCGCTGTGCGGCGACGACGACTGGGGCCAGACCTGGGCACGCGTCATCCAGCACCGCTTCCAGTCCCAGGGCGACCTGCACGAACACGCGGTCGGCAATCTGCTGATCGTCGCCCTGTGGGAGCAGCTCGGCGACCACGTCCAGGCCCTCGACCTGGTCGGCAGGCTGCTCGGCGCCCAGGGCCGCGTGCTGCCCATGTCGGCCGTACCGCTGGAGCTCCAGGCCCTGGTCAAGGGCCACGACCCGGACCGCCCCGACGAGGTCGACACCGTACGGGGGCAGGCGACCGTCGCGCTCACGCCCGGCGAGGTGCAGTCCGTGCACGTCGTGCCGCACGACCCGCCCGCCGTGCCCGAGGCCGTGGCGGCGGTCCTGGACGCGGACTGGGTGGTGCTCGGCCCCGGTTCCTGGTTCTCCTCGGTGATCCCGCACCTGCTCGTGCCCGACCTGCTCGACGCCCTCACCGAGACCAAGGCCCGGCTCGTGCTGTCGCTGAACCTCGCCCCGCAGCCGGGAGAAACCGATGGCTTCTCCCCGCAGCGTCATTTGGAGGTTTTGGCACGACACGCCCCTAAACTCGCCCTGGACGTGGTGCTGGCCGACGAGGCCGCCGTGCCCGACCGCGATTCCCTGACCGATGCCGCCAAACGGTTCGGTGCCGCGGTCGAGCTGGCGCCGGTGGCCCGGCCCGATGGATCTCCGCGGCACGATCCGGAGCTGTTGGCCGCCGCGTACGACCGTATTTTTCGGATGCATGGAAGGATCGGCCCATGGCGATGACGGCAGCGGTGAAGGACGAGATCTCCCGGCTTCCCGTCACCCGGACCTGCTGCAGAAAGGCGGAGGTCTCGGCGATCCTGCGGTTCGCGGGCGGGCTGCACCTGGTGAGCGGCCGCATCGTGATCGAGGCGGAGCTGGACACCGCGATGGCGGCCCGCCGTCTGAAGCGGGACATCCTGGAGATCTTCGGCCACAGCTCCGAACTGATCGTGATGGCCCCCGGTGGACTGCGCCGGGGCTCGCGCTATGTCGTGCGCGTGGTCGCGGGCGGCGACCAGCTGGCCCGCCAGACGGGTCTGGTGGACGGCCGGGGCCGGCCCATCCGGGGCCTGCCCCCGCAGGTCGTCTCCGGTGCCACCTGTGACGCCGAGGCGGCCTGGCGTGGCGCGTTCCTGGCGCACGGCTCCCTCACAGAGCCCGGACGCTCGTCCTCCCTGGAGGTGACCTGCCCGGGCCCGGAGGCGGCCCTCGCGCTGGTCGGCGCGGCCCGGCGGCTGTCGATCGCCGCGAAGGCCCGCGAGGTACGGAGCGTGGACCGGGTCGTCGTACGGGACGGGGACGCGATCGGCGCGCTCCTCACCCGCCTCGGCGCCCACGAGTCCGTGCTGGCCTGGGAGGAGCGGCGGATGCGCCGCGAGGTCCGCGCCACCGCCAACCGGCTCGCCAACTTCGACGACGCCAACCTGCGCCGCTCGGCCCGCGCCGCCGTCGCCGCCGGTGCCCGCGTGGGCCGCGCCCTGGAGATCCTCGGCGACGACGTCCCCGAGCACCTCGCGGCCGCCGGCCGACTGCGCATGGAGCACAAGCAGGCCTCCCTGGAGGAGCTGGGCGCGCTCGCCGACCCGCCGCTCACCAAGGACGCCGTCGCGGGCCGGATCCGCCGGCTGCTGGCCATGGCCGACAAGCGCGCCTCGGACCTCGGTATCCCGGGGACCGAGGCCAGCCTCACCGAGGACATGGCCGAGAACCTCGTCGGGTGACCACCCGTCAGTAGGCCGACGAGCGGTTCGACTCGCCGGTGTCGACGCCCAGTTGGCGCGGTCGGCACCGGCTTTTCGCATACGGCGTGAAATCCTTGTGTGGCCTGTGTGACACCCTTGACTTGATCCAGAACTGACATGAGCCTGGCGTCAGTTCGCCACTGTGGCGAACCTATGCAAGGGGGGGGCTCATGAGACCAAGAGCTGGAACGATCCTTGCCGCGGGCGTGCTCCTGCTCGGCGGCGGCGCAGGACTCGCACCGCTGGCGCAGGCGGCCGACAGCGACACTTCCACCGACGCGGACGAACTCAAGGTCTTCCGCGCCGAGGTGACGAAAAAGCAGGTACCGCTGCTGCTCGCGGCCGGGCAGGACGGCCATGAACTCAGCGAGACGGTACCGGAGAAGGGCACCGCGTCGGTCGAGGTCTACCTCACCGACAAGCAGGCGGAGGCCTTGGAGGAGCAGGGCGTCGACCTCGACGAGCACCAGCTCACCAAGAAGGCCCAGGCGCGGGTGGCCGCCGCCGGTGACGGCGTCTACCGCCCGTACAGCGGCGCGGGCAACATCAAGGAGGAGATCATCCGGACGGGCCGGGAGAACCCGTCCCTGACCAAGGTGGTCTCCATCGGCAAGTCCCTCCAGGGACAGGACATCCTCGCGGTCAAGCTCACCAAGAACGCGAAGAAGACCAAGGACGGCGCCAAGCCCTCCGTCCTGTACCTGTCCAACCAGCACGCGCGTGAGTGGATCACGCCGGAGATGACCCGGCGGCTGATGCACCATTACCTGGACAACTACAAGACGGACAAGCGGATCAAGAAGATCGTCGACACCACCGAGCTGTGGTTCGTGATCACCGCCAACCCGGACGGCTACGACTTCACGCATCAGCCCGACGGCAACCGCCAGTGGCGCAAGAACCTGCGGGACATCAACGGGGACGGCTCCATAGCGATCGGCGACGGCGTCGACCTCAACCGCAACTTCGCCTACAAGTGGGGCTACGACGACGAGGGTTCGTCCCCGTTCCCCACCAACGAGACCTACCGCGGCGGCGGCCCCAACTCCGAGCCCGAGACGAAGGCCCTGGACGCCTTCGAGAAGCGCATCGGCTTCGAGTACGGCATCAACTACCACTCGGCCGCCGAGCTCATCCTCTACGGGGTCGGCTGGCAGGTGGCGAGCCCCACTCCGGACGACGTGCTCTACGAGTCGCTGGCCGGTACCCCGGAGAAGCCCGCCATCCCCGGCTACCGCCCCCAGCTCTCCTCCGAGCTGTACACCACCAACGGTGAGGCGAACGGCCACGCGTCCAACGTCAACGGCGCGGCGTTCTTCACCCCCGAGATGTCGACGTGCCAGACCGCGTCGAACATCGACCCGGACGACGCCTGGAAGCCCGAGGACTGCGCCTCGGTCTTCACGTTCCCGGACGACGAGAAGCTGATCCAGCAGGAGTTCGAGAAGAACATCCCCTTCGCGCTCTCCGTCGCCGAGTCCGCCGTCCGGCCCGACCAGCCGAAGTCCTCGGTCGGCATCGACGCCCCCGACTTCACCACGTCGCCCTTCACCACGTCGTACGCGCGCGGCGCCGACCAGGAGGTCTCCGTCGTCGTACGCAAGTCCGTGCGCGACAAGGAGATGAAGTACCGGATCAACGGCCGCGGCCGTACGTACGACCGGACGCTCAAGTCCTGGAAGGGCGGCGAGACGTTCGGCGGTGAGGACAACCTCTACTTCGACGAGTACCGGGCCAAGGTGCGGCACGGTGAACCAGGCGACAAGGTCGAGGTCTGGTTCACCGGCGAGACGAAGAGCGGCAAGCCCACCCGCAGCGAGCGCTTCACGTACACGATCGCCGAGCGGCCGGGGGCCGACACGCTCGTCGTCGCCGAGGAGGGCGCGACCGCGACCCAGGCGCAGACCTACGTGGACGCGCTGAAGGCCAACGGGAAGAAGGCGCTCGTCTGGGACGTCGCGACCCTGGGCGCCCCCGACGCGCTCGGCGTACTGAAGCACTTCAAGCAGGTCGTGCACTACACGGGCGCCGTCCGCCCGGGCGTGGCCACCCAACTCGAACTGCGTGCCTACCTCAACGAGGGCGGCAAGCTGATCGAGTCCGGTGAGAGCGCCGGCGGCGCCGTCGACCTCGGCGGCGGCACCCTGTCGAACGATTTCAGCCAGTACTACCTGGGCGCCTACAGCCGTACGTCCCTGCCGAACGCCACCTCCTTCGCGGGCAGCGGCAGGCTCGACGGCTTCACGGGAGCGCTCGGCGGCGCGCCGGGCAACCCGCTGGACACCGCCGGATCGTTCGGCCTCACCTCGGACGCCCTGCCCGTGGAGACGTTCCCGCAGTTCAAGAGCGCGGGCGCGGGCCAGTACCCCGGGACCGTCAACCCGTACGGCCCGTACGAGGGTGAGTCCATGGCGGCCGTCACGCACTCCGACTACGCCTGGAACCGCCTCACCCGCACCATCGACCTCACGTCGGTGAGCGCCGCCGACAAGCCCACCCTGCGCACTCAGCTCCTGTGGAACACGGAGGAGGGCTACGACCACGCGGTCCTGGAGGCGCACACGGCCGGGGCGGACGACTGGACCACGCTGCCGGAGGCGGGCGGCGCCACCTCCACCGCCGTGCCCACCGAATGCGAGGCCGGATACCTCGTACAGGCCCACCCGGCCCTGAAGCGCTACCTGACCCCGGGCTCCGGCGCCTGCACGCCCACCGGCACCAGCGGCGCCTGGAACAGCTTCACCGGTGCCTCCGACGGCTGGCAGCAGGTCGAGTTCGACCTGTCCGCGTACGCCGGCAGGACGGTCGAGGTGTCGCTCGGCTACATCACCGACCCCGGCTCCGGCGGTCGCGGACTCCTCGTCGACAACGCCACGGTCGTCAACGGCGGCACGGCCGGTCCCGTCGAGGGCTTCGAGACCTCCCTCGGCGCCTGGACCACCCCCGGCGCGCCCGAGGGCAGCCCGGCGGTCGTCAAGGACTGGGGTCTGTCCGGTGAACTCTTCAAGACGTACGGAGCGGTCACCACGGACGACACCGTGCTGCTGGGCTTCGGCCTGGAACAGGTCACCTCGGCGGTCGACCGCAAGGCACTCCTCGGCAAGGCACTGGCGGCCCTGAAGGTCTGAAATCAGATGATCAGAGGGGCGCTCAAAAGGTAATCACCTTGCAAAACCAGGGCGGTCCGTATCCCTACTGGCGGGTACGGGCCGCACCGCCATGTATAGGGCATCTCGATGTCACCGGACGGGCCCTGGGGAGGTAGGGTCGTAGGCGGTCGGGGACATCCCATACAGCTCGCCGGCACTGAGCCGGCGTACCAACGAGGAGATCGGTTCGTGACGATCCGCGTAGGCATCAACGGCTTTGGCCGCATCGGTCGTAACTACTTCCGCGCGCTGCTGGAGCAGGGTGCAGACATCGAGATCGTGGCTGTCAACGACCTGGGTGACACCGCGACCACCGCTCACCTGCTGAAGTACGACACCATCCTGGGCCGTCTCAAGGCCGAGGTGTCGCACACCGCCGACACGATCACCGTCGACGGTCACACCATCAAGGTCCTCTCCGAGCGCAACCCCGCCGACATCCCGTGGGGCGAGCTGGGCGTCGACATCGTCATCGAGTCCACCGGCATCTTCACGAAGAAGGCCGACGCCGCGAAGCACCTCGCCGGCGGCGCCAAGAAGGTCCTCATCTCGGCTCCGGCCAAGGACGAGGACATCACCATCGTGATGGGTGTCAACCAGGACAAGTACGACCCGGCGAACCACCACGTCATCTCCAACGCCTCCTGCACCACCAACTGTGTGGCGCCGATGGCCAAGGTCCTCGACGAGAACTTCGGCATCGTCAAGGGTCTGATGACGACGGTCCACGCCTACACCAACGACCAGCGCATCCTGGACTTCCCGCACTCGGACCTGCGTCGCGCCCGCGCCGCCGCCGAGAACATCATCCCGACCACCACCGGTGCCGCGAAGGCCACCGCGCTGGTCCTCCCGCAGCTCAAGGGCAAGCTCGACGGCATCGCGATGCGTGTCCCGGTCCCGACCGGCTCGGCCACCGACCTGGTCGTGCAGCTGCAGCGCGAGGTCACCAAGGACGAGGTCAACGCCGCGTTCAAGAAGGCCTCCGAGGACGGCGACCTCAAGGGCTACCTGGCCTACACCGAGGACCCGATCGTCTCCTCGGACATCGTCAGCGACCCGGCCTCCTGCACCTTCGACTCCTCCCTGACCATGGTCCAGGAGGGCAACTCGGTGAAGATCCTCGGCTGGTACGACAACGAGTGGGGCTACTCCAACCGCCTCGTCGACCTCACGGTCTTCGTCGGCAACCAGCTCTGATCAACAGAGCAGGCACTTGATGTGACGGCAGGGCTCGGGCGGCGCAGTGACGCGCCGCCCGGGCCCTGACTCACGTGCAGATCAGCCCTCTTAGGATCACGAGCACCACGAGTCCTCCCTCAGGAGCCCCTCTCCATGAAGACGATCGACGAACTCCTCGCCGAAGGGGTCACGGGTAAGCGGGTCTTCGTCCGCGCCGACCTCAATGTGCCGCTGTCCGGCACCACCATCACCGACGACGGCCGCATCCGGGCCGTCCTGCCCACCGTCAAGGCACTGGCCCAGGCGGGCGCGCGGGTCGTCGTCGCCTCGCACCTCGGCCGCCCCAAGGGCGCCCCGGACCCGGCCTTCTCGCTCGCCCCGGCCGCCGACCGCCTCGGTGAACTCCTCGGCGCCCAGGTCGAGTTCGCCACGGACACGGTCGGCGAGTCCGCCACGTCCACCGTCGCGGGCCTCACCGACGGCCAGGTCGCCGTCATCGAGAACCTGCGCTTCAACGCCGGTGAGACGGCCAAGGACGACGCCGAGCGCGCCGCCTTCGCGGACCGGCTCGCCGCCCTCGCCGACGTCTACGTGGGCGACGGCTTCGGCGCGGTGCACCGGAGGCACGCCTCGGTCTTCGACCTGCCGGCCCGGCTGCCGCACTACGCCGGGTACCTCATCGCCACCGAGGTCGGCGTCCTGAAGAAGCTCACCGAGGACGTCCAGCGCCCCTACGTGGTCGCCCTCGGCGGCGCCAAGGTCTCCGACAAGCTCGCCGTCATCGACCAGCTGCTCGGCAAGGCCGACCGCATCCTCATCGGCGGCGGCATGGCGTACACCTTCCTCAAGGCCAAGGGCCACGAGATCGGCAGCTCCCTGCTCCAGGAGGACCAGCTCGGCGCGGTCGCCGAGTACCTGGAGCGCGCGGAGAAGACCGGCGTCGAGCTGGTCCTGCCCGTCGACGCCGTCGTCGCGCCCGCGTTCCCGGACCTGAAGAGCAAGGAGCCGGCCGACGCCACCGCGGTCGCCGCGGACGCCATGCCGACCGACCAGATGGGCCTGGACGTCGGTCCGGAGTCCCGCAAGCTGTACGCCTCGAAGATCGCCGACGCCGCCACCGTCTTCTGGAACGGCCCCATGGGCGTCTTCGAGCACCCCGATTTCGCCGAGGGCACCAAGGCGGTCGCCCAGGCTCTCCTCGATTCCCAGGCCTTCACGGTCGTCGGCGGCGGAGACTCCGCCGCGGCCGTGCGCATCCTCGGCTTCGACGAGAACGCATTCGGCCACATCTCGACCGGTGGCGGCGCCTCCCTCGAATACCTCGAGGGCAAGACGCTCCCCGGCCTCGCCGCACTGGAGGACTGACCTTTGAGCACGCGTATGCCGCTGATGGCGGGCAACTGGAAGATGAACCTCAACCACCTGGAGGCCATCGCCCACGTCCAGAAGCTTGCCTTCGCCCTCGCCGACAAGGACTACGAGGCCTGTGAGGTCGCGGTCCTGCCGCCCTTCACCGACCTGCGTTCGGTCCAGACCCTGGTCGACGGCGACAAGCTCAAGATCAAGTACGGTGCCCAGGACCTCTCGGCCCATGACTCCGGCGCCTACACCGGCGAGATCTCGGGCCCGATGCTGGCCAAGCTCAAGTGCACGTTCGTGGCGATCGGCCACTCCGAGCGCCGCCAGTACCACGACGAGACCGACGAGATCGTCAACGCGAAGGTCAAGGCCGCCTTCAAGCACGGCCTGACGCCGATCCTGTGCGTCGGCGAGGAGCTGGAGGTCCGCGAGGCGGGCAACCACGTCTCCCACACCCTCGCCCAGGTCGAGGGCGGCCTCAAGGACGTCACCGCCGAGCACGCCATGACCATCGTGATCGCCTACGAGCCCGTCTGGGCCATCGGCACCGGCAAGGTCTGCGGCGCGGAGGACGCCCAGGAGGTCTGCGGGGCCATCCGCGGCAAGCTCGCCGAGCTGTACTCCCAGGAGACCGCCGACCAGATCCGCATCCAGTACGGCGGCTCCGTCAAGGCCGGCAACGTCGCCGAGATCATGGCCCAGGCCGACATCGACGGCGCCCTCGTCGGCGGCGCCTCGCTCGACGCGGACGAGTTCGTCAAGATCGTGCGCTTCCGCGACCAGTGAGGCGACCAGTGAGTATGCGGTAGCGGCGGAACGTCGTACCCTTGCGGGGGCATGGCGCTGCCGCCATGCCCCTGTCGTCCATCCAGATCCGAGGAAGTTGGTCCAGCCGTGGTTATGGGGTTCTCGATCGCCCTGATCGTCTTCAGCGGGCTGCTGATGCTGCTGGTGCTGATGCACAAGGGCAAGGGCGGCGGCCTCTCCGACATGTTCGGTGGCGGCATGCAGTCGTCCGTCGGCGGCTCCTCGGTCGCCGAGCGCAACCTCGACCGGATCACCGTCGTGGTCGGTCTGCTGTGGTTCGCGTGCATTGTCGTACTCGGCATCCTGATGAAGGTCAACAACTGACCGTCAGCCACGACGCCGGCGAAACAACGCGTCACGGACGCACCAATTCGCACGTAAAGCCCCATGCTGGGTACGCGACTTCGAGCGCGGCCTATCATGGGGCTTGCGTCTGTGGGAGGGATGTAACTCCAATCACTGGACGCGCGTTGGGCCTTACGTAGACTGAGGCGCTCGCAGCGAAGCGAAACGCCGACTCGCTTCGCCGCACCATCACGCAGGGAGTTACACCGTGGCAAGTGGCAACGCGATCCGAGGAAGCCGGGTCGGGGCGGGGCCGATGGGCGAAGCCGAGCGCGGCGAGTCCGCGCCCCGGCTGCGCATCTCCTTCTGGTGCTCCAACGGACATGAGACCCAGCCGAGCTTCGCCAGCGACGCGCAGGTCCCCGACACCTGGGACTGCCCGCGCTGCGGCTTCCCGGCCGGACAGGACCGGGACAACCCGCCGGACCCACCGCGCACCGAGCCCTACAAGACGCACCTCGCCTATGTGCGGGAGCGCCGCAGCGACGCGGACGGCGAGGCCATCCTCGCCGAGGCACTCGCCAAACTGCGGGGCGAGATCTAGAAGTTGAGACCGGCCGGGCATCCAGGGGTGCCCGGCCGGACGCGTTTACGGCGGCTGTGATCGCTCTGGTCCTGGTGGACGTATCTGTTGTCGAGCTCTGCTGTTGAGCCGGGCGACGACGAGGCGACAGCTTCGGTTTCGTCGTGATCAATTAAGTTGGACCGGCAGCGGGGCCAGGCAGGCAGGACCAGGTAGGAAAGAAGGCTGAAGTCCGAGATGAACGCAGAAAGCCGTACCAGGCTCAACCAGAGGCCCGAGTGGACGGCGCTGGCCGAGCACCGGGAGCAGCAGGGTGAGGTACAGCTGCGTGAGCTGTTCGCGGCCGACCCCGGGCGTGGTGCCGGGTACACGCTGGAGGTCGGCGATCTGCACGTCGACTACTCCAAGCACCTGGTCACGGACGAGACGCTGCGGCGCCTGCGCGAGCTGGCCGCCGCGACCGACGTGTTCGGGCTGCGGGACGCCATGTTCCGCGGCGAGAAGATCAACACCACCGAGGACCGTGCCGTCCTGCACACCGCGCTGCGTGCCTCGCGTGACGCGGTGGTCGAGGTCGACGGCGAGAACGTGGTGCCGGGTGTGCACGCGGTGCTCGACAGGATGACCGGCTTCGCCGAGCGCATCCGCTCCGGCGAGTGGACCGGCCACACCGGCAAGCGCATCAAGAACATCGTCAACGTCGGCATCGGCGGCTCCGACCTGGGCCCGGCGATGGCGTACGAGGTGCTGCGCTCCTACACCGACCGCGACCTGGTCGTCCGTTTCGTGTCCAACGTGGACGGGGCCGACCTGCACGAGGCCGTACGGGATCTCGACGCGGCGGAGACGCTCTTCATCATCGCCTCGAAGACGTTCACCACGATCGAGACGATCACCAACGCGACCTCCGCGCGGGACTGGCTGCTCACCGAGCTGAAGGCCGGCTCCGAGGCCGTCGCCAAGCACTTCGTGGCGCTGTCGACGAACGCCGAGAAGGTGTCGGACTTCGGTATCGACACGGCCAACATGTTCGAGTTCTGGGACTGGGTCGGCGGACGCTACTCGTACGACTCGGCGATCGGGCTGTCGCTGATGATCGCGATCGGTCCGGACCGCTTCCGGGAGATGCTCGACGGGTTCCGCATCGTCGACGAGCACTTCCGCACGGCGCCCGCCGAGTCCAATGTGCCGCTGCTGCTCGGCCTGTTGGGCATCTGGTACGGCAACTTCCACGACGCCCAGTCGCACGCGGTGTTGCCGTACAGCCACTACCTGTCCAAGTTCACGGCGTATCTGCAGCAGCTGGACATGGAGTCCAACGGCAAGTACGTGGGCCGGGACGGGGCCCCGGTGGAGTGGCAGACGGGCCCGGTGGTGTGGGGCACGCCGGGGACGAACGGGCAGCACGCTTACTACCAGCTGATCCACCAGGGTACGAAGCTGATCCCGGCCGACTTCATCGGTTTCGCCGAGCCGGTCGCCGAGCTCGGTGACCGGTTCAAGGCCCAGCACGACCTGCTCATGGCCAACTTCTTCGCCCAGACCCAGGCGCTGGCCTTCGGCAAGACGCCGGACGAGGTGCGGGCGGAGGGCGTGCCGGAGGAGCTGGTGTCGCACAAGACGTTCAAGGGGAACCACCCGACGACCACGATCCTGGCGAAGGAGCTGACCCCGTCGGTGCTCGGCCAGCTGATCGCGCTGTACGAGCACAAGGTGTTCGTCCAGGGCGCCGTCTGGAACATCGACTCCTTCGACCAGTGGGGCGTCGAGCTGGGCAAGGTCCTCGCGAAGAGGGTGGAGCCCGCGTTGACGGAGGGCGCCGAGGTGCCGGGACTCGACGAGTCCACGAAGGCCCTGGTCGCCAAGTACCGCCAGTTGCGCGGCCGGCAGTAGCCGTACGGGGGCGGGGAAGCGGGCGGCCGCGCGACGTCCGCTTCCCCACCCCCGGTCTCAGTGCCCTAGGCCCGCGCCTCCGTCGACGGGGATCACGGCGCCGCGGATGTAACCCGCGCGGGGACCGGTCAGGAAGGTCACCGCGTCGGCGACCTCCTCGGGGGTGCCGAGACGTCCGGCGGGGGTCGTGCGCAGCAGTTCGCGGCGCTGTTCCGGGGTGAGGGCGCGGCTCATGTCGGTCTCGGTGAGGCCGGGGGCCACCACGTTGCAGGTGATGTCGCGGGGGCCGAGTTCCTGGGTCAGGGAGCGGGCGAAACCGACCAGGCCGGCCTTGGCCGCCGCGTAGTTGGTCTGGCCGGGGGCGCCGTGCAGGGCGGCCGTGGAGGAGATCAGGACGATACGGCCGTGACCCGCGCGGAGCATGCCGCGCACCGCCCGCTGGGCGACACGGAAGGCCCCGGTGAGGTTGGTGTCGATGACGGAGGTGAAGTCCGCCTCGGTCATCCGTACGAGCAGCCGGTCGTGGGTGGCGCCCGCGTTGGCGACCAGGACGCCGACCGGGCCGTGGGCCGCCTCGGCCTCCTTGAAGGCCTGGTCCACTTGTTGGCTGTCCGTCACATCGCAGCGTACGGCGAGGAAATTCCCGGAGTTCTCGGTGTTCTCGGCTTCGGGTGGCATCTCGCCCCGGTAGGTGACCGTGACCCGGTCACCGGCAGCGGCGAAGCGGCGGGCTATGGCCAGGCCGATGCCCCGGTTTCCTCCGGTGACGAAGACCGAGCGGGCCGTCGCCTGCGTCATGGTGCTTTCCCTTTCCGTGCTGCTTCCAACGGTCTTGTGCGCTCTTGGCTCGTGCCTTCCGCCCGGGCGCGCAGCCCCACGACGGACACGGCGAAGCCGACGAGGGCCAGGGCGGCGATGGAGAGGGTGGCCGTGTACATCGCGTCGAGGAAGGCGCGGTCGGCCGTGGCGGCCAGTTCGGGCAGGCGCAGCGACTCGGCCAGGGAGCGGGCGGACTCGGCGGAGGTCCGGGCCTGTTCCTCGGCGGCCGGTGACAGCCCCTGCGCGGCGCCGGGCAACTCGGCGTCGGCCATCCGGTCCCGGTAGACACCGGACAGGATCGAGCCGGCCATCACCACGCCGAGGAGGCCGCCGACCTGCCGGGTGACACCGTTGACGGCGGATCCGGCGCCCGCGAGCCGCGGTGGCACCCCGCGCATCATCACGGCCGTGACCGGAGTGCCGACCAGGCCCATGCCGAAGCCCGAGATCCACAGCAGCGCGGCGATGACCCAGGCAGGGGTCTGCCCGTCGAGCCAGGCGTAGGCGAGGTATGTGGCGGCGGTGGCCAGGACGCCGGACGCGACCGTCCAGCGGGCCGTGAGCCACCGGCTCAGCGCAGGGGAGGCCTGGCTGCCCAGGACGATGCCGATCGCGGCGGCGATCATGACGGTTCCGGCGTCGGCGGGGGAGAGCCCCCGCGGGCCCTGGAGGTAGAAGGCCGCGTAGAACAGGTGCCCGGCCAGGGCCATGAAGGCGATCAGCAGCACCACGCTGCCGGCCGTGAAGCCGGGCTGCCGGAAGAGCCGAAGATCCAGGCTGGGCGTGGGGGACCTGCGCTGACCGGCGACGAACGCGGTGAGCAGAACGCCGCCCAGCGCGAGGGGCAGCAGCACATGGGGGCCGTACCAGGTGCTGCCGTTGCCGAGTTCGATGATGCCGTAGACCAGGCCGCCGAGGCCGAGCACCGACAGGGCGAGGCCCGGCAGGTCGAGCACCCGGCGGTGGGATCCGCCCAGGTCGGGCACGACGGCCATGACCGCCACCAGGCACAGGGCAACGATCGGCACGTTGACCAGGAACACCGAGCCCCACCAGAAGTGGCTGAGCAGCGCGCCGCCCACGACCGGGCCGACGGCCACGCCGAGACCGCTGGACGAGGACCAGATGGCGATCGCCCGGGTGCGCTTCTCCTCCGGGGTGCTCTGCATGATCACCGTCAGGGTCGCGGGCATCAGCAGCGCGCTGCCCGCGCCCATGAACGCCCGCGCCACGATCAGCCAGGCAGGACTGCCGGCGAACGCGCCCGCGCCGGAGGCCGCGCCGATCAGGGCGAGCCCGGCGAGCAGCGTGTTCCGGGGGCCGAACCGGTCGGCCAGCGCGCCGCCCGCGAAGAGCATGCCGGACAGGACCAGCGTGTACGCGCTCGCCACCCACTCCAACTCGGCGGGGCTCGCGCCGAGGCCCTCCTCCGGGTCGGCGAGGGTGGTGACGGCGACGTTGAGGATCGAGGTGTCCAGCCAGATCAGCATCTGGGCGCAGACCACGACGACGAGGACGGGCCACGACCGGGACGCCGGTGCCTTCTCCTCCGCCGGGCTCACGGTGCTCATGGGGTGCCTCCGTCGTTCTTGTACGCGCGTAGTGCCCGGTCGACCAGCGCGTCGGCCGCGCCCGTGTAGCGGGTGGGGTCGAGCAGTTCCGACAGCTCGGCGAGGGTGAACCGGTCGGACAGTTCGGGGTGGCCGGACAGCACCTCGCGCAGCGGGCGCCCGGTGTCGGCGGCCTCGGCGGAGGCGGCGGTGAGCAGCCTCTTCGCCCGCGCCTTGCCGAGCGCCGGGGCGAGCGCCACGTTCAGGCGTTCGGTGACGACGGCGCCGCCGGTCAGTTCGAGGTTGGCGAGCATCCGCTCCGGGTGGACGACCAGCCCCTCCGCGAGCTCCACAGCGGTGTGCGCCGCCCCGCCCGCCAACCGCAGCGCCTCCCGCAACGGCTGCCACTCCGCATGCCACGCCCCGGCGGGCCGCTCGTCCTCGGCCAGCAGGCACTGGGCGAGGACGAGCGCGTGCGCGGGCACCTGCCGGGCGGCCGACACGATCAGCGTGGCGAGCGCCGGGTTCCGCTTCTGGGGCATGGCGGAGGAGGCACCACGCCCGACGGCGGCAGGCTCGGAGACCTCACCGATCTCGGTACGTGACAGCGTCTGCACGTCGAGCGCGAACTTGCCGAGTGCGCCGGTGACGAGTTGGAGTACGGCACCGAGGTCGGCGATGGGGGTGCGGAGGGTGTGCCAGGGGAGGACGGGTTCGGCGAGCCCGAGGGCTTCGGCGAAGGGCGCGAGCAACTCGACCCCGCCGTCGTTCTGGCTGCCGTTTCCGATTCCGCCCCGCTGTAGCGCCCCTTCAGGGGCGCGGGGAACTGCGCGACCAGCCCCCAACGACCCGCAGCTACCCACAGCCTCATCGCCACGGTCCAAAGCCGCATACTCGCGGTAAGCGGCCAACGTGCCGGCAGCTCCCCCCAGCTGCGCCGGAAGCCGACCCCCGACCGACCGGACACGAACCAACGCATCGACGACCAACTGAAGCCACCCCGCGGCCTTGAGACCAAAGGTCGTCGGGACCGCGTGCTGGCCCAACGTACGCCAGGCCATGACCGTGTGACGGTGGCTGTCGGCCAGCCCAGCCAGCGCGGCGGCAACCCGCGACAGATCCCCGGCGATCAGTTCGAGCACCCGCCGGGACACCAGCATCGCCGCCGAGTCCAGGATGTCCTGACTCGTCGACCCTCGGTGCACATACTCCGCGGCGCCCGGATCCGTCGCCGCGACCACGTCGATGAAGGCCGCAACCAATGGCACCACCGGGTTCGCGGCGCCCCTGGCCGCGTGAGAGAGGGCGGCGAGGTCCAGCCTCGCCACATGCGCGGCCGAAGCGATCGCCTCCACCGCGGCGGCCGGCGTCAGCCCGACCGCGGGCTGGGCGCGGGCGAGCGCGACCTCGGCGTCGAACATGGCCTGCAGCCAGGCCTCGTCGGTCACCGCAGCCGCCGCGGGCGTACCCGCCCAGGTGGGGGCGAGCAGACCCGAGTCGGTGCCCACGGGCATCGCGTTCACACTCATTCACTCCCTCTCAGCGCCGCCCGCGTGATCGCGTCCGAGTCCTCCAGCGTCACCGAGCCGACACCTGGCCTGATGCCGACCGCCGTCACCCAGCGCACGCCCTCCGCCGGTACCCCGAAGGCGAACCGGCGAGGGTGCGCCCGGTCCGTCGCGTCCACCAGCCGGGGCGGACCGTCGGTCACCGCCAGCCCGCCCGGCTCGTAACCGTCCAGCCGGTACGGGCCGCACTCCCCGGCGGCGAGCAGCCCACGCAGCAGCGGACTGGTGCCGCGCCGCAGATCGACGGCGGGCAGCCGGGCCTCGACCAGTGCGTCGACCCGCACCGGGGGTTCGTTCACCTGCTCCGCGTCCACGAGGAATCCCCTCTCCGGCGCCGAGGGCCGTACCCGCATCCCAGGGCCCACCACGTGCAGCACCTCCGCCTCGATCAGCGCGATGAGCTGCTCGATGCGGAAGGCAGGCGGGCCGATGGAGGTGAAGGCGTTCAACGGGGTGTACCAGTCGTCTAGTTCGGCACGGTAGGAGTCCCCGGTGACGCCGCCATGGTCGACGACGAGCCGGATCTCGTTGCGCAGGTCGCGCAGGGCGTCCAGGGCCGCCTTCAGCGGGCCGTTCACGTTGCCCAGCCGCGCCTCGGCGACATCCCGCCGGAGATACTCCAGCAGCCAGTGCCGGAAGTCGTCCCGGTCGGCGAAGTCCCGCTCGCCGTACGGTCGTTCGATGCGCTGCCAGTCCCACCGCTCGGCCGGTGGTACGGCGTACCGGTCGAGCGGGTCCGCCTCGGGGACCCGGTCGTCGGCGAGACACGACCGTACGAACTCCTCGGCGGCCAGGGGGCCTTGGGCGGTCCGGATCCAGGCCTCGTAGTACACCGTGCGGATCTCGCGGTCGATCAGTGGCCAGAGGTCGCGGCGGAAGCCGATCGGTCGTTGCCGCAGTCCGGCGATGACCTTCGGGGTCAGGAACCGCGGCTCGTGGTGGCCGAGCGCGCCCTTCTCGTTCTCACCCCGGGCGTGGTACGGCACACCGCGCCGCGAGCCGGCGTACAGCACCGGCTCGTTGCCGCTCGGGAGGTACACGAGACCGTGCTGCCCCTCCTTGAACGTGCCGCCGCGGCCCTCGGTGAGCAGCGCCAGGCAGTCGAAGAAGTTCAGCCCCAGCCCGCGCAGGGCGACCGGGGCGCCCGGCGCGATCCCGCTCAGGTCGGCGTCGGCCGGGTTGGCCGCCGCCACATAGGTCAGGCCGTACCGGTCGGCGAAGGAGCGCAGCTCGCGCTCCGTCGGACTCGGCGTCAGGCCGCCGTGGCCGAGGGCCAGCACCACCGCGTCCAGCCCGGCCAGCGGGGCGCCCTCCGCCAACGTCACCGTCTGCCGGCCGTCCGTGGGGTCGTCGAGTGCGATCGCGGTCGTCCGGTGCGTGTGGACCGTGATCCGCGACGGGGCGGTGTGTAAGAGGTGCCGGAAGACCCACTCCAGGTAGTGGCCGTGGAAAGCACGGGTCGGGTAGGTGTCCGGGCCGAGCCGCCGGGCCTCCTCCAGGACCCGGGCTGGAAGGTCCAGGTCGATGGCCTTGTCGCGGATCGTGCACGCCCACTCGTACAGGCTGGGCCCCGGCACCGATGGTCCCGCGCACTCCACGCTGTCGTCGGTGAACAGGGTCACCTGGGAGGCGACCGTGTTCATCAGCAGCTCGGCGGGCTGGTCGGTACGCCACACCGCGCCCGCGCCGGGCGGGTACGGGTCGACGAGGTGGACCACGACCCGCCGCCCGGCGACCTCCTCGGCGTTGGCGAGGATCCGCTCCAGCACGGAGAGGCCGCGCGGGCCGGCGCCGATCACACAGAGGGCGAGAGCGCCACCAGCGTCACCGGGGTCGGTCATTCCTGGCCCAGCCCGTCACGCCAGCTCGGTCTCGCCGGCTTCCAGCCGAGTGCCGCGCGGGCCCGGTCGTTGGCCGCGCCGTGGGCGGCGGTGAGCTGATGAGCCATGAACCAGCCCAGCAGCCGGGGCGCGAGCGCCGCCGGAACCGTACGGGGCGACGGACCGGCCATCATGCGGGCGAGATGCGGCAGCCACTGCGCGGCCGGGGCCGGGTCGTCGTCCGTCACATGGAAGACCCCGGTGACGTCGGACTCGATGGCCGCCACCGTCGCCGTCACGGCGTCCTCGACATGCAGGAACGACATGATCCCGGCGCCGCCCCCGGGCAACGGAAGCCGCCCGGCCGCCACGGACTGCGCTGTCGAGCCGGTACGCGCGTACGCGGTGCGAGGGCCGTACAGCGTGCCGTACCGCAGGACCACGCCGGCAAGGTCGCTGCTCGTCACCAGCCGCTCCAGCTCGGCGACGGCCCGTACCGTCGAGGCCCAGCCCGGGTCGGGGGCGTCCACGTACAGCGGCGCGTCCTCGTCGAGGACCGGCTCCCCGGCCGGGGCGGCGGCGAACGCGATGGACTGGGCGACGAGCCGCCGCGCACCGGCCACCCGGGCCGCCTCGATCAGGTGGGCGGTGCCCTCGGTGCGCAGCCGCGCGGTACGGGCGAACGCCTCCGGCGGGTCGTCGCGCAGCAGCCGCAGGGCCGTCATCTGGTGGACGACCGCCTCGGGACGGGCGGCCGACACCGCCGACAGCAAGGCCTCACGATCGAGGGCGTCGGCGACCACCACCTCGTCCGCCTCGGGCGCCCGCCCCTGCGCCCCCTGACGCACCAACGCGCTCACCTCGTGGCCCCGCGCCCTGAGCGCGCCCACCAGCGGATACCCGATCACTCCAGTGGCCCCGGCGACAAGTACACGCAACGTTCAGCCCTCCCCACCCGCGGCCACCGGCAGGGCGACCCGCATCAGCAGCCGGCACTCCTTGTCGCCGTCCCGCAGACAGCTCTCGGCCCGGTTCTCCCTCAACGTCACGCCGAGACCCTCCGACCAGCCGGCGTGGATGTCGGTGCACGGACACTTGTAGCCCTCCAGGGAACCGGCCATCCGGACCATCGTGATCGCGAAGTTCCGCTTCAGGGTCAGCACGATCAGGTCGTCGTCCTCGACCTCGGTGGAGGCGTTGCGCAGCTCCGGCGGGAACATCCGGTCCCCGCAGTCGTCGTACCGGCGGCGCAGCTCCTCCAGGTCCTTGCGGCCGTCACCCGTGTCGGGGAGCGGCCCGGCCCGGCGGCCGACCCGCTGCCCCACATGCAGGGCGACCTTGCGCAGCGCCTCGGCGTTGATCTCGTTCGCGACGTCCTGCCCGAACCGCGCGGCCACGCCCTGGTACCAGTTGGCGTCGTGCTGCCACCACAGGCGGTACGCCTCACTCGCCCGGGCACGGTGGTTGACGGCGTCGGCGTCGGTGTTCGTGCTCATACGTGGTGCTCCTTGGCGGCGACGACATCGGCCGCGTCGGCGGCGAACCGGTCGCGCATCACTCGTTTGAGAACCTTGCCGGTGGCGCCCTTGGCCACGTCGTCGGGCTTCATCCGCAGGGCGCGGGTCACCGGTGGGAACCCGGTGTTCGTCAGCACGGAGTTGACCCGGTCCGTCCACCCTTCGTCGCCGTCGCCGCTCTCCTCGTCCGCCAGCTGGAGCAGCACGTACGCGTCGGCCACCCCGTCGCCGTCCCAGTCGGCCCGTACGCCGTCCGGGGCGACCCCGACGACCGTGCAGTCGGCGAGTCCGGGCAGCTCGGCCAGGAGCAACTCCTCGGTACGGGTGCTGAAGACGATGCCGGCGCGGGTGCGGATGGCGTCCGGGGCCCGGTCGAGGTGGTAGAAGTTGCCGTCCTCGTCCTGGTGGGCGAGGTCGCCGGTGAGCCAGTAGCCGCCGAGCCGCATCCGGTTCCAGGTCAGCGAGTCGTTCCAGTAACCCGGCGTGAGGGTGGGGGACTTGAGGCCCAGGCGGCCGATCTCGCCGGGCGGCAGCGGGGTGCCGTCCTCCGCGAGCACGGCGGCCTCGGCGAAACTGATCGGCTTGCCGACACAGCGCGAGTACGCCGAGGTGTCCTTGGTGTGCCGGTTGTGGAAGACGGAGTAGCCCGCCTCGGACGAACCGAGACCGTCCACGAAGACCGAGCCCTCGACGCGCGTCCGGCTGAGGTCCCGGCGGATCTCGATACGGCTCCCGTGCTGGACGAGCGATCGGATGTGGGCCTCGTGCGCCGCGTCCCCGGTGTTGAACCACACCTGCACGCTGGACAGATCACGGGCGCTCAGATCCTCGGCCGCCATCTCGCCGAACGTCCCGGCGAAGGCCAGCACGGTCGTCGGCCGGAACTCCTCGATGCCGTCCAGCACATCGGTGCCGCGCTGGCTGGAGAGCAGCTTGATGTCCGTGCGCAGCAGCAGGCAGTACAGCAGTGTCGCCACCATCGCGTTGTGCGCGCCCGGCAGCCCCACCAGCGTGCGCTCCATGTCGGTGCCGGTGGAGTAGCGCAGCCGGTGCAACTGCGCGTACATCAGCGTCCGATGGGTGTGCGGCACCCCCTTCGGCATGCCGGTGGTGCCGGAGGAGTGGGAGATGAGCACCGGGTCGGTGGGGTCGTGCCGGTACGGGTACGAAGCCGGGAGGGACGCGCGGTGCTCGGGCCGGATGTCGGCGGCGGTCACACAGAAGCCGAGCCCCGAGCCCTCCAGCACGTCGTGGTGCGTCGCGTCCGTGAAGGCGCCCACCGCGCCCTGCCGTCGTATGTACTCACGGGCGATCTCGGGGGAGAGGTTGCCGTTGACGAACGACGGGATCGCGCCGAGGGAGGTCAGCGCCAGGAAGTTCACGGCGAACTCGGCCGCCGAGTAGGAGTGGATGGCCACCGGGTCGCGGGGGCGTACGCCCCGGGCCGCGTACCAGCCCGCGTACGTCTCGACCACCTCGTACAGCTGCCCGAGCGTCAGCACCTCGGGGTGGCTGCCGTCCGGGGCCCGCCAGGTGCCGTCCGTACGCAGCACGGGCTCGTCCAGCGGACGGCCGTACGCCTTGAGGCGAGCCAGGACGTTGCCGGCGCCGAGTTCGGTGTCGGAGCAGATCCGCGCCCGCTCCTGCCTACTGATGAGCATGGGTGTAGGTCTCGTTTCTTTAGGGGAGCGCGTTCGTGGGGGGATGGGGGTCGGCGGTCAGGACGAAGGCGGGGGCCACCGGGAGCCGGCCGCCTTCGGCCGGCAGCCGCCGGTGGGCGGCGACCAGGTCGAACAGGCCCTGGACGCCGCCCGGGTGCCGGGCTCCGTCGGCGTGGGGGGACGTCTCGGCCGCTGTGACCGTCACCGGGGTGTCGGCGCCGGGGCGGCCGAGCAGCACCGCCGCCGCCAGGGCCGCGGACTCCGGGAGGTCCGGGACCGAGCGGCCGCCGTCCCCGACCAACTCCCGGTACGCGGCGGCCAGCCGCTCGCTGCCGCCCAGTTCGATGCCGATCACCAGGACCCGGTCCAGTTCGGGGTCCTCCAGGAGCAGGTCCGCCATCGCCAGCAGCTCGGTCACCGGGTCGTCGAGGGTGGAGAGGCTGAACATCTGCCCCGTGATCCCGAACTCCCGGCTCATGTGCCCCAGCACGGAGTTGGCGGTGGCCTGCATGAACAGCAGCGGGTTGTGCACCTTGCCGGAGACCACCCGCCGGCTCGCCAGATCCGCGGTGGTGGTGTCGCCCATCAGGCTCGCCAGCGCCACGGCCGTACGGGAGCCGTCCCCGGGGTACTCGGTCAGACACCGCGCGGCCACCTCGTACGCCAGCGGACTGAACGCCGACTCCACGAAGCCGGGCAGCCTCGGCAGCGCGATGTCGCCGTCGCCGCCGGTGCCGTGGGTGGCGGTGGTGGCGGTGAGGATGCCGAGGGGGGAGCGGAGAGCCGCTTTGTCCGTTGAAGTCGAGGTCGTGGTCACGGCCGCTCCAGGACGAGTGCGGTGTTGGCGCCCCCGAAGGCGGCGTTGATGGTGAGGGCCCGGTGGAGGTCGGCCGGGCGGGGCTCGTTCGGCACGTAGTCCAGGTCGCACTCCGGGTCCGGAGTGGTGAAGCCGGCGGTGGGCGGGAGTACGCCGTCCATCAGGGCCAGCATCGTGATCACGAACTCCACGACGCCCGCCGCCTCCAGCATGTGCCCGGTGGTGCTCTTGGTGGAGCTGACCGGTATCGCCTCGGCCCGCTCGGGGAAGGCGGCCCGCAGCCCCCGGGTCTCGGCACCGTCGTTGTACTTGGTGCCGGTGCCATGGGCGTTGACATAGCCGAGGGTCGCCCCGTCCGGATCACCGGCGAGCCGCAGCGCCTGCCGTGCCGCGCGGGTCAGGCCGACGCCCTCCGGGTGCGGCTGGGCGATGTGGTGCGCGTCCGTGGCCGCACCCCAGCCGACGATGCTCGTCAGCGGCCGGGCACCGCGCCGCCGGGCGTGCTCGGCGGACTCCAGTACGACGGCCGCGACCCCGTCGCCGAGCAGCAGCCCGCTGCGGTCGGCGCTGAACGGCCGCACCATGCCATCCTTGGACAGCGCCCGCCCGGAGTCGAACTTGCCGAACGTCTCCTCCTCCACCAGATAGCCCCCGGCGCAGACCGCCACATCGACGCGGCCGGAGGAGATCAGCCGACAGGCGTGGATGATCGCGGCGGCGGAGGCGACACAGGCGTTGGTGAAGGTCAGCCGGGGCCCGGTCAACCCCAGCCCGCCGGCCAGCAACTCGGCGAGCCGCGCGGGCACGGCGTCCGCGAGCCGGTCCACCGCCCCTTCCGGCACACCTGTTTCAGAGTCGGCGTTTCTCCAGTACCGCGTGACGCTCGTGCAGTCACCGGCGATGCCCAGCAGCACTGCCGCCTCCGAGCCCCGGGGCAGGTCCGCCATGTCGAGGGCGTCCGCCCCGCACTGGGCGAGGGCGTGCCGCAGGGCCCAGTCCTCGACGGCGTCGGGGCCCTCCGGGGCCACACCGGCCATCGGCGTACGGTACGGGCCGGTGTCGAACCTGGTGGTGGGGGCGAACGAAGGCACGCCCGCGAACACCCCGCGCCGCAGGGCCTCGGCACCCGTGCCGAACGCGGTACGCACGCCGAACCCGGTCACCGTCACCTCACCGGTCAACGGGCTCACCCCCCTCCGGGGCCTCCGGCCGGGCGGTGCTCAGGAACTCGGTGAGCCGGCGGAGCGAGGTGAGCTGGGCGATGTCGTCGTCGCTGGGCTCCACGACCAGGCCGTACCGCTCCTCCACCACATGCAGCAGCCACACCAACCCGAGGGAGTCCAGGACCAGTTCGGCGTCCTCGCCGAGGTCGTCGGGCACACCGGGGAAGATCTTGCGGTCCGACAGCAGCTCCCGGACGGTGTCGGTCGTGATGACGGCCGGCGCGGAGGCTTCCGCGCTCATGCCTTCGCACCGCGTCGAACGACCTCGGCGACCAGCCCGCCGAGGGTCAACGAGGCCAGCGGCTCGATATCGGTGTCCGGTATCTCCACCCCGAACCGCGACTCCAGCCGCAGCGTGAGCTCGATCAGCGACAACGAGTCCACCTCCAGCCCGCCGACGGTCACCGGGCTCTCGTCCGTGATGCCGTCGCGGCTGGTCAGGATGTTCATCTCGTCGATGACCGCGTTGAGAACGAACTCGCGGATCTCGTCTTCAAGCGTTGACGTACTCATGATCAAGTCTCCAGTAACTGTTTTCAGCAAGGTCCGAGTCGAGCGCCCCTTGAGGGGCGCGGCTCACCCGGCGGCGCGAAGGGCGTCAGCCTGGCGTACGAGCTTCCCGTTCGACGTACGAGGCAACGCCTCCAACAGCCGAACCACCCGAGGCAGCTTGTAATCGGCCAACCGCTCCCGGCACCAGCGCAGCAATTCCTCGGCGGATGGGGCCGGTTCGACCCCGTCGGTCAGCACCACATACGCCTCGGTCACGCCCTCGTGGACGAGGACCGCCTGCTCGACCGCCGGATGCTCACGCAGCACATGCTCGACCTCCGTGAGGTCGACCTTGAGGCCGCCGATCACGACGAGGGAGTCGGTCCGGCCCCGCACGGTGACGGTTCCGTCGGCGTCCACGGTGGCCCGGTCCCTGGTGTACAGCCAGCCGTCCGCGTACTGGCTGCCGCCCGAGTCGTAGAGGTACGGCGACTCGGCCAGCGCCACGTCCAGCTCGCCCGTGCGCTCCCGTACGACGACACCGGGCGCGGCGGGGCCGATGGCCGGCCGGGGCAGTGTGCCGCTCGCGTCCATGGCGACCACACCGGTCTCGGTGGTGCCGTAGGACTCGCCGACCGGCACGCCGTACGTCTCGGCGAAGCGCGCGGCGACCTCCGGGGGCATCAGCTCACCGCCCGACACGGCGACCCGCAGATCGGGCAGGGCGGGGGGATCGATCGCGGCGGCGAGCAGCTCGTAGTGCATCGGCACCCCGAACAGGGCGGTGATCCGGTGTTCCAGCGCCGTCCGCAGGATGTCCCGGGCGGTGACCCGGGGCGCGAAGACCACGCAGACACCGGCCGCGAGCGAGTGCAGCAGCCCGGCGATCAGGCCGAAGCTGTGCGCGGTCGAGCTGAGCAGCAGGAGTCGGTCGCCCTCGCCCGGCATACCGGGGATCGCGGCGAACCGCTGCACCTCCTCGGCCAGCGACCGGGCCGTCCTGCCGATCACTTTCGGCCGCCCGGTGGAGCCCGAGCTGAACTGGACCAGCCGGTGCCCGGTGGCGGCGGGGCGCCCGCCCCTGCGCACCTCGGTGGTGACCTCGTACTCGGGCCGGAAACCGAACGCCGCCCGGACGTTCGTACCCGCCCCGACCATGAACTGCGGCCGGCAGACGGCGGAGAGCGCCTCCACCTCGGCCGGTTTCAGCCGGAAGTCGAACAGCAGCACCTGCGCGCCCAGCCGCCACAGCGCGAGCAGCACCTCGACCTGGGTGAAACTGGGCGGGGTCCGGAGGGCCACCGTGCTGCCGGCCCCGATGCCGTACCCGGCGAACACGGCGGCCTGCTTGGCCACCCGTTCCCGCAACTCGCCCCGGGTGACGGTCTCCTGCTGGTGTGTCAGATAGGGAAGCCCGTCGTCCTGGGCGTCGAACAGCCGCTGGACGAGGGAGCCCATCCCGTCGTCATCCACGAGCTGAACCATGAGGTCTCAGACCTCCTTGCAGAACTCGCCGATGGGCAGGCCCACATGGCGCTTGTCCTGGGCCAGATAGCCGAGCAGCTCGTCGCCGGTCTGCAGTTCGGTGACGTTGAGGACCTTGCCGCCAGGGCCGAGCACCCGTACGTGCCAGTCGTCCTGCACGGTCAGGCTGACGAGCCGCCCGTCCTCGGCGTGGGTACGGATCTCAAGGAGGGGGCGTGACTCCAGCTTGGCCCGCCCGACCACCACGCGCCGGGTCCGCCCGTCGGCGCCGACCGCCAGCAGCGCGCTCCCGGAGCCGACCTCGCTGAGGTAGTTGGTCCGGTTGTCGGGGCCCAGCGTGTACGAGTGCAGGGCACCGGCGTTGACCCGGAACGGCCTGGTCGGCATGTACGGCAACGGGTGGGTCTCGCTGCAGCAGAGCACGAACCCGGAGGAGTACGAGCCGACGAGGATGCCCTCGTCCTCCTCGAAGTGCGAGCACGTGTCCACACAGACCCGGTCGCCGAGCCCGACGTGCCGGATGCTCTCCACGGTCAGGGTCGACAGCTCCAGCTGCGGCGTGGTCGCCTCCAGCAGCCGGGCCAGCGCGAAGACGTCGTCGGCGCTCCGGGGCGTGAACAGGATGCCGTCGGAGCCGCGTTCGAGGACGTCGAAGACGATGGCCGCCTCTTCCAGGTCACCGACGACGGTCACCAGCTTGCCCTCGGCCGGCTCGGCCGCCGCGAGGACGATCTCCAGCGGGATCTTCGTCGGGTCCGCGAAGTGGATGACCGTGTACGGCAACGCCATGGCGCCCGCGCACGACAGCTGGAGCGTCCGGTCGTCGCGTACGTCGATGAAGCCGGCCGCCGGGGTGCCGCTCGCGGCGCGGTTCTCCGCGGAGAGGGCGTCCAGCTCGTCCTGGGTGGTGAACTTCCGCAGCAGGAGGTCGATTCCGGTGCCGGACTTGGCCTCCTTGGCCTCCTTGGAGCTCCCGGAGTCCTTCGCCTCCTTCGCCTCCTTGTCGCCCTTCTTCGCGGAGGGCGTGGTCGGCCCGCCCGGAACCAGCACCCGCGTCACGGTCGGCGGCAGCGTCCCGAGCAACTCGGCGTCGGCGGAGACCACTCCGGCCATCCGGGCGTGGACGGCCGCGTCCACCACCGCCTGGAGCTGCGGACGGGGGACTTCACGGAGATCGATCCACGCGAACCTCATGCGACACCTGCCACGATCGTCGAGTAATGGGTATTGGGGGTATTCGGGGCATTCGGGGTATTGGGGGAATCAGTGGTACTGGAGGTCATGCTCATGCCGTCAGTGCCCCTGTCGCCGCCGTGGACGACCGCGGCGAGCCGGGACACCAGGGTGGCGGGAGAGGGGGACGAGAAGATCCGGCGGCCGACGGCCAGGCCCCGGCAGCCGGCGGCCATCACGGCGGTGCCGTACTCGATGAGGTCGGAGCCGTCCGGTGGTCCGCCCGCCGCGAGGACGGGGATGGGGCTGTGGGCCACCACCTCGGCCATCCGGTCGAGCGGCAGGGCCACCGTGGTCTTCACCATGTCGGCGCCCAGGTCGGCCGCGACGTTCACGATATGCGCGAGCAGGGCCGGGTCGTGCGGGTTCTCGATGCGGGGCCCGCGCGGGTAGACCATCGCGATCAGCGGCATGCCCCAGGTGTCACAGGACCGGGCCACCGCTCCCAGGTCGGCGAGCTGCCGCCCCTCGGTGTCCGAGCCGATGTTCACATGCACGCTCACCGCGTCCGCGCCGAGCGCCACCGCCTCCTCGGCATCGCCGACCAGCACCTTGGCGTCGACATCGGGGGAACAGGCCGTACTGGCGCTCAGATGCACGATCAGTGCGCAGCCCTTGAGGAGTTCGGGGCCGAGGGCGCGGGCCCGCCCTTTGTGGACGATGATCCCGTCGGCCCCGCCCGCCACCAGCGCTCTCAACAGCTCTTCCCATTGGCCCGGAGGGGCCACCGGGCCGTCCGAAACGCTGTGGTCGAGTGGTATGAGCAAGTGCCGGTCATCGCCGGTCAGGGAAAGTCTTCTTAAACGCAATGGCTTGCCAGTCTTCATCATGGGCAAAAAGCCTTCCCGGGCTGGAGACCGCATTTTTCATGTCCGAAAAACGATGGTCGTAGAACTTTCAAGTTCTGCCGGACGCCAGCATTCCGTGGGTGATCGTCGGTTGGCAAGGCGTGATCGTGGGCAAATTTTTATGCGGACATAGGTATGAATATTGACAGCACTTCGACAGGAAGCCCAGGGTTGACGGCATTGCGGGGGTCGTGTTCTTGGGTTGTTATGCGGCAAGTGTCGAGGAGGTGGATGTGGTGTGCTCTGGGTGTGTTTCGAGAGACATGCCGGATCTGTACTCACTCATAGCCGCATCACACACTTTATTTAGGTTGGACTGCGCAAAAGAGGCAGGAAAGAGGCGTAAAAGAGGGGCTTAATCCGTCCATGCGCGCACGCACAGTCCCGTCCGATTTATCGAACGCGAGACTTCCTTGTGTAAATCGAATTTCCCCGCCTAGGGTGACAGGCGCACTCCGGTTCGTGTTACATGCGTGGCCGTCCCCCCTCTGGTCCCGGACCATTCCTGTCCGGGCGTACCGGAAGTGAGCCCCCCATGCCCGAATCCCCGTCCAAGACCGTCAGTGAGGCCGTCGGCCCCAGATCGGCCGCCCTGCCCGCACCGCCGGCGGAGCAGACCAAGGCGTCGAAGGTCGCCGTCGCGAGCCTGGTCGGCACGACGATCGAGTACTACGACTTCGCCGTGTACGGCACGGCCTCCGCGCTCGTCCTCGGTCCCGCCTTCTTCCCCTCAGGCAACGCCACGGTCTCCTCCCTCGCGGCATTCCTCACCTTCGCCGCGGCCTTCGTGTCCCGCCCCCTCGGCGTCGCGCTCTTCGGGACGATCGGCGACCGGCTGGGCCGCCGGAACGCCCTCGTCACCTCCCTGCTGCTGATGGGTGTGGCCACGGTCGGTGTCGGCCTGCTGCCGACCTACGAGACCGCCGGACTCCTCGCCCCCGTACTCCTGGTGACGCTCCGTCTGCTGCAAGGCGTCAGCATGGGCGGCGAGTGGGGCGGGGCGGTACTCCTCGCCGCCGAACACGCCCCACCCGGACGCCGGGCCTTGTACGCAGCCATCCCGAACGTCGGTCCCTCGCTCGGCTTCCTGCTGTCCAGCGCCGTCATCCTGCCGACCCTCAACTTCGCCGGGCGGGACGGTTTCACCGACTGGGCGTGGCGGCTTCCGTTCCTGCTCAGCACGGTGCTCGTCGTCGTGGGGCTGTGGGTGCGTACGACCGTGTCGGAGTCGCCGGTGTTCAGCGCGGAGGCCCGCCGTGAGACGCGGGCGCCGGCCGCCCCGACGTCCCGCTTTCCGCTCGGGACGCTCATCGCGCGGCATCCCGGGCGGCTGCTGCTCGGTACCGGTGCGGCGATCGGTGGCTCGGCCGTCTACTACCTGACGATCGTCTACAGCCTCTCGTACGGGCCGAAGGCGCTCGGTATCGCGCAGAACACGATGCTCACCGCGGCGAGTGTCGGGGCGGCGGCCGGGATCGCCGTCACGCTGCCGGCCGCACGGCTCGCCGATCGGGTCGGGCGGCGGCCGGTGATGCTCGCGGGGGCCGTGGGCAGTGTGGTGTGGGCCGTGCCCATGTACGCGTCCCTGAGCACGGGGAACGGTCTCGTCATCACCGGGGCCTACACGGTCGGGCTCATGCTGCTGGCCCTGATGTTCTCGCCGGTGGCGGCGTTCCTCGCCGAGCTGTTCCCGGCGCGGCTTCGCTACACGGGGGCTTCTGCGGCGTTCATCCTCGCCAACACGCTGGGCGGCGGCTTCGCGCCGCTCGTTGCCACGTGGCTGAACAGCCAGTGGTCCTCGCCGCTGGTGCTCGGCTTCTACACGGGTGGCTTGTGTCTGGTGAGCCTGCTGTGCCTGATGGCTCTGCCGGAAACCCGAGAGGGCGAGTTCGCCAACTGAGGGATTACGCCCCCGCCGTCCCTACCCTCCCCCCACTCTCGACTTCGCTCGAGTGGGGGGACCCCCATCATCCCCAGGGGCGGCTGCCCCTTCGACCCGGCTTCGCCTGAGAGCTCGGGGGGTGCGGTTTGTATGGCGGGTGCGGGCTGTATTGGGTTGCTCGCGCAGTTCCCCGCGCCCCTAAAAGCACGGCCCTGCGGGCCGCTTTTTCAGGGGCGCGGGGAACTGCGCGACAAGCCCCCACCCGCCCGCACCCGGCGCAGGGGTTGAAGGGGCGCAGCCCCTGGGGGATGGGAATGGGCAGGGGCGGCGGGGGCGAAATCAGCCCCCTCAACCCCTCAGGCTGAGGCCGGGGGATACAGGGACCGGGGCAGTTGTGAGGCCGCCGCCGCGTCCAGGAGCCACAAGGTTCGCGACCGGCCGTACGCCCCGGCGGCCGGTGCCTGGATCTCCCCGGCACCGGAGAGCGCGATCGCCGCAGCCCCCGCCTTGTCCGCCCCCGCCGCGAGCAACCACACCTCACGAGCCGCCCGAATCGCCGGCAGCGTCAACGTCACCCGAGTCGGCGGCGGCTTGGGCGCACCATGCACCCCCACGACCGTCCGCTCGGTCTCCCGTACGGCCGGCAACTCGGGGAAGAGCGACGCCACATGGGTGTCCGGCCCGACCCCCAGCATCAGCACATCGAACGTCGGCACCGACCCATGGTTCTCCGGCCCCGCCGCCCGCGCCAACTCCTCCGCGTACGCCGCGGCCGCCGCGTCCACATCGGCACCCCACGGCCCGTCCGAGGCCGGCATCGCATGCACCCGCTTCGGATCCACCGGCACCGAGTCGAGCAACGCCTCCCGGGCCTGGGTGACGTTGCGCTCGGGGTCACCCTCGGGCAGGAACCGCTCGTCGCCCCACCACAGGTCCAGCCGAGCCCAGTCGATGGCGTCGCGCGCGGGCGCGGCGGCCAGCGCGGCGAGCAGGCCGTTGCCGTTGCGCCCGCCGGTGAGGACCACCGAGGCGTAGCCGCGCGAGGCCTGCGCGTCCACGACCTTGGTGATCAGCCGGGCCGCCGCGGCCTGCGCCATCAGCTCCTTGTCGTGGTGCACGACCAGCTGCGGAGTACTCACTGCTGTGTGTCCGCCTTCTTCACCGCAGGCATCTGCGCCGGAGTCGGCCGATCGACATCACCGTCATCAGTCGAACCCGAACCCGAACCCGAGCCCAGAGCCGGAGCCAAGGCAAGCGCCGACGACGCCGGAGCCGCAGAGGTCTCAGCCGACGAAGCCGCAGCCGAAGCAGTCGCAGCCGCCGCCACCCCCACCGACGACCCACCCCCCAACCGATCCACCCCGAACCGCAGCGCGGACGCATACGTGTCGTCCGGATCCAGCCGGCGCAACTCCTCCGCCATCAGCTCGGCCGTCTCACGGCGCTTGAGCGCCACCGCCCGGTCCGGCTGGTCCTCCAGCGTGAGGAGGGCGAGCCCACCGGCGGGCCGGTACAGCCGGATGGGTCCGGTGCTGGTCAGCATCCGTACCTCGGTGAGGCCGGGCCCGGCCGACACCCCGCGCCGTACGTGGACATGGAGCCGGTCCGCCAGCCACATGGCCAGCAGCTCGACGCTCGGGTTGTACTGCTCGCCCTGTACCTCCGCGGAGATGACCTCGCAGTCGATCTGGTCGAGCGCGGCGGCCAGCATGGAGCGCCAGGGCGTGATCCGGGTCCAGGCGAGATCCGTGTCGCCGGGCTCGTAGTTGTCGGCGCGGGCCCGCAGCTCGTCGATGGGCTTCTCGGCGGCGTAGCTGTCGGTGACCCGGCGCTGGGCGAGCGCGCCCAGCGGGTCGCGGGCCGGGTCGAGGGGCGCGTTGACCGGCCACCACACCACGACCGGCGCGTCCGGCAGCAGCAGCGGCAGGACCACCGACTGGGCGTGGTCCGCGACCTCGCCGTAGAGCCGGAGGATGATCGTCTCGCCGGTGCCCGCGTCCGCGCCCACCTGCACCTCGGCGTCGAGACGGGACTTCGTACGGTCGCGGGGCGAACGGGAGACGCGCTTGATGACCACGAGCGTGCGCGAGGGGTGCTCGCGGGACGCGTCGTTCGCGGCCTTGAGCGCGTCGTACGCGTTCTCCTCGTCCGTCACGATGACCAGCGTCAGCACCATGCCGACGGCCGGGGTACCGATCGCCCGGCGGCCCTTGACGAGCGCCTTGTTGATCTTGCTGGCCGTGGTGTCCGTGAGGTCGATCTTCATGGCCGGCGCCAGCTCCGTCCGTCTCGTTCGAGCATCTCGTCCGCCTCGACGGGACCCCAGGTGCCCGCCTGGTACTGCGCGGGCCTGCCGTGCTTGTCCCAGTACTCCTCGATCGGGTCGAGGATCTTCCAGGACAGCTCGACCTCCTCGGTGCGTGGGAAGAGGTTCGAGTCGCCGAGCAGCACGTCGAGGATCAGTCGCTCGTACGCCTCGGGCGAGGACTCCGTGAAGGACTCGCCGTAGGCGAAGTCCATGGACACGTCCCGGATCTCCATCGACGTGCCGGGGACCTTCGAACCGAAGCGGACCGTCACACCCTCGTCCGGCTGGACGCGGATGACGATCGCGTTCTGGCCCAGCTCCTCGGTGGCGGTGGAGTCGAAGGGGGAGTGGGGTGCCCGCTGGAAGACCACCGCGATCTCGGTGACCCGGCGGCCGAGGCGCTTGCCCGTCCGCAGGTAGAAGGGGACGCCCGCCCAACGGCGGTTGTCGATCTCGACCTTGATCGCCGCGTACGTGTCGGTCTTCGACTTGCGGTCGATGCCGTCCTCTTCGAGATAGCCGATGACCTTCTCGCCGCCCTGCCAGCCGGCCGCGTACTGCGCGAACACGGTGTCCCGGCCGAGGTCCTTCGGCAGCTTCACCGCGCCGAGCACCTTGGTCTTCTCGGCGGCGAGCGCGTCCGCGTCGAAGGAGGCGGGCTCCTCCATCGCGGTCAGGGCCATCAGCTGGAGCAGGTGGTTCTGGATGACGTCACGGGCCGCGCCGATGCCGTCGTAGTAACCCGCGCGACCGCCGATGCCGATGTCCTCGGCCATCGTGATCTGCACATGGTCGACGAAGGACCGGTTCCAGATCGGCTCGAACATCGTGTTGGCGAAGCGGAGCGCCAGGATGTTCTGGACGGTCTCCTTGCCCAGGTAGTGGTCGATACGGAAGACCTGGTCCGGGGCGAAGACCTCGTGGACCACCTTGTTGAGGTCCTCGGCGGACTCCAGGTTGTGGCCGAAGGGCTTCTCGATGACCGCGCGCCGCCAGGAGCCGCTCGACTGGTCGGCCAGACCGTGCTTCTTCAGCTGCTGGATGACGACCGGGAACGCGGACGGCGGCACGGAGAGGTAGAAGGCGAAGTTGCCGCCGGTGCCCTGCGCCTTGTCCAGCTCCTGGATGGTGTCGCGCAGCCGCTCGAACGAGGCGTCGTCGTCGAAGGTGCCCTGCACGAAGCGCATGCCCTGGATGAGCTGCTGCCAGACCTCCTCGCGGAAGGGCGTGCGGGCGTGCTCCTTGACCGCGTCGTGGACCTCCTGCGCGAAGTCCTCGTGCTCCCACTCCCGGCGGGCGAAGCCGACGAGCGAGAAGCCCGGCGGCAGCAGTCCGCGGTTGGCGAGGTCGTACACGGCAGGCATCAGCTTTTTACGTGACAGATCGCCTGTGACGCCGAAGATGACCAGGCCCGACGGCCCCGCGATACGCGGGAGCCGTCGGTCCGCGGCGTCACGCAGCGGATTGCTGCTCGACAAGGTTTTAGCCCTCCGAGGGTGCGAGGCGCGTCAGCTCCGCCTCGGTCGACTTGAGCAGGTCGTTCCAGGACGCCTCGAACTTCTCGACGCCCTCGTCCTCCAGCAGCTGGACCACGTCGTCGTAACGGATCCCGAGCTTCTCCACCGCGTCCAGTTCGGCACGCGACTGCTCGTAGGTCCCGGCGACGGCGTCGCCGCGGATCTCGCCGCTCTCGGCGGTGGCCTCCAGCGTGGCCTCCGGCATGGTGTTCACGGTGTTGGGCGCGACCAGCTCGTCGACGTACAGCGTGCTCTTGTACGCCGGGTCCTTCACGCCGGTCGAGGCCCACAGCGGACGCTGCTTGTTGGCGCCCGCGTTCTCCAGGGCGGTCCAGCGGTCGGTCGAGAAGACCTCCTCGTACGCCTGGTAGGCGAGGCGGGCGTTGGCGACACCGGCCTTGCCGCGGGCGGCCTTGGCCTCGTCGGTGCCGAGGGCGTCGAGGCGCTTGTCGATCTCGGTGTCCACGCGGGACACGAAGAAGGACGCCACGGAGTGGATCTTCGACAGGTCGAGACCCCGCTCCTTCGCCTTCTCCAGACCGGCCAGGTAGGCGTCCATGACCGCGCGGTAGCGCTCCAGCGAGAAGATCAGCGTGACGTTGACGCTGATGCCGAGGCCGATGGTCTCGGTGATCGCGGGCAGGCCCGCCTTCGTCGCCGGGATCTTGATCAGGGTGTTGGGGCGGTCCACCAGCCAGGCCAGCTGCTTGGCCTCGGCGACGGTCGCCTGGGTGTTGTGCGCCAGGCGCGGGTCGACCTCGATGGAGACCCGGCCGTCCTGGCCGCCGGTCGCGTCGAACACCGGGCGCAGGATGTCGGCGGCGTCGCGGACGTCCGCCGTCGTGATCATGCGGATCGCCTCTTCGACGGTGACCTTGCGGGCGGCGAGGTCGGCGAGCTGCTGCTCGTAACCGTCACCGCTGCTGATCGCCTTCTGGAAGATCGAGGGGTTGGTGGTGACGCCCACGACGTGCTGCTGGTCGATCAGCTCGGCGAGGTTGCCGGACGTGATGCGCTTGCGCGACAGGTCGTCCAGCCAGATCGCGACGCCCTCCTCGGAGAGGCGCTTGAGTGCGTCTGTCATGGAATTACATCTCCTACGTGTCGTATGTAGAGCGTCAGCGCTGGGCGGCCGCGATCGATTCCTGGGCCACGGTGGCCACGTTCTCCGCAGTGAAGCCGTACTCCTGGAAGAGGACCTTGCCGTCGGCCGAAGCGCCGAAGTGCTCCAGCGAAACGATGCGACCCGCGTCACCGACGTACTTGTGCCAGGTGAGCCCGATCCCGGCCTCGACCGCGACACGCGCCTTGACGGACGGTGGCAGAACGCTGTCCCGGTACCCCTGGTCCTGCTCCTCGAACCACTCCACGGACGGCATGGACACCACCCGTGTGGGCACACCCTGCGCCTGAAGCTGCTCGCGAGCGTCCACGGCGACGTGCACCTCGGAACCGGTGGCGATCAGGATGACCTGCGCCTCGCCGCCCTCGGCCTCGAAGAGGACGTAACCACCCTTGGCGGCACCCTCGTTGGGCTCGTACGTCGGCACGCCCTGACGGGTCAGCGCGAGGCCGTGCGGGGCGCCCTTGCCGAACTCCTTGGTCCAGCGCCCCAGGATCTCGCGCCAGGCGATCGCCGTCTCGTTGGCGTCGGCCGGGCGGACGATGTTCAGGCCCGGGATCGCGCGCAGCGAGGCGAGGTGCTCGATCGGCTGGTGCGTCGGACCGTCCTCACCGAGACCGATCGAGTCGTGCGTCCACACGTACGTCACCGGCAGGTGCATCAGCGCCGACAGCCGCACCGCGTTGCGCATGTAGTCGGAGAACACGAGGAACGTGCCGCCGTAGATACGGGTGTTGCCGTGCAGCGCGATGCCGTTCATCTCCGCGGCCATGGAGTGCTCGCGGATGCCGAAGTGGATCGTGCGGCCGTAGGGGTTCGCCTCCGGCAGCGGGTTGTCCGCCGGCAGGAAGGACGACGTCTTGTCGATCGTGGTGTTGTTCGAACCGGCGAGGTCGGCGGAGCCGCCCCACAGCTCGGGGATCACCGCGCCGAGCGCCTGCAGGACCTTGCCGGACGCGGCACGCGTGGCGACACCCTTGCCCGGCTCGAACACGGGAAGGTGCGACTCCCAGCCGGCGGGCAGCTCACCGGCGGCGATCCGGTCGAACTCGGCGGCCCGCTCGGCGTTGTTGTTGCGCCACTCCTGGAGCCGCTTCTCCCAGCTGGCCCGGGCCTCACGGCCACGCTCGCCGAGCGCACGCGTGTGCTGGATGACGTCGGCGGCGACGTCGAAGCTCTTCTCCGGGTCGAAGCCCAGGACCTGCTTGGTGGCCGCGACCTCGTCCGAGCCGAGTGCCGAGCCGTGCGCGGCCTCGGTGTTCTGCGCGTTCGGGGCGGGCCAGGCGATGATCGAGCGCATCGCGATGAACGACGGCCTGTCGGTGACGGCCTTCGCCGCCTCGATCGCCGCGTACAGCGCGGCCGGGTCGAGGTCGCCGTTCTCCTTCGGCTCAACACGCTGCACATGCCAGCCGTAGGCCTCGTACCGCTTGGTGACGTCCTCGGAGACGGCCGTCTCGGTGTCGCCCTCGATCGAGATGTGGTTGTCGTCCCACAGCAGGATCAGGTTGCCGAGCTTCTGGTGACCCGCGAGGGACGAGGCCTCGGCGGAGATGCCCTCCTGGAGGCAGCCGTCACCGGCGATCACGAAGACATGGTGGTCGAACGGGGACTCGCCCTGCGGGGCCTCCGGGTCGAACAGACCGCGCTCGTAGCGGGCGGCCATCGCCATGCCCACGGCGTTGGCGACACCCTGGCCGAGCGGCCCGGTCGTCGTCTCGACGCCCCTGGTGTGCCCGTACTCGGGGTGACCCGGGGTCTTCGAGCCCCAGGTGCGGAAGGACTCCAGGTCCTCCAGCTCCAGGCCGAAGCCCCCCAGGTACAGCTGGATGTAGAGAGTCAGGGACGAGTGGCCCGCGGACAGCACGAAGCGGTCACGGCCGGTCCAGTCCGGGTCGGCGGGATCGTGGCGCATCACCTTCTGGAAGAGGGTGTACGCGGCGGGCGCGAGGCTCATCGCCGTACCCGGATGGCCGTTTCCGACCTTCTGTACGGCGTCGGCGGCGAGGACGCGGGCGGTGTCCACGGCCCGCTGGTCCAGTTCGGTCCACGCGAGGTCTTTAGTGGTCGGCTTGGTGCTCACCCTGGGTCAGGGCTCCTCTCCACATGTTTTGGTGCCGGCGTTCTCAGGGCGCCGGCCGCAGTCGAGCCTACCCCTGTGACAACGCGCATTTTTTCGAGTCATTCCACACTGCAAGGGCTATGTCTGGCCCGCCTCCCGACCAGTGGTTCCGCATGGTGAGACCAGGGGGTTCCGCTGTTCGACATCTGAATACGGAGCCGCTCATCCGACTGCTCAACCGAAGTGCGTTCGGGGTCTCCGAGAGGGCCCTGCCAACACGACCCGACCCCCTTGAAAGGCTGACTCTGGGCAACGTCTACAGTGGCGTGGTACGCGCGAGCCGTTACGGGGAGTTCACAACCGGAGGGCTTGCTGGGAGTCTCTGTCAGGGGTGTGCGTGACGGCCGTCGAATCCCGTCCACCGGGAGCGCTGGGCGCGAGCAACACGATCAGCAGCCGGGGTCAGCGGCCGTTCGGGGCCCGCGTCAAGGCGTTCGTGGCGCTGACGAAGCCGCGGATCATCGAGCTTCTGCTGATCACCACCGTGCCGGTGATGTTCCTGGCCGAACAGGGCGTCCCGGATCTCTGGCTGGTGCTCGCCACCTGCATCGGCGGCTACCTCTCGGCGGGCGGCGCCAACGCGCTCAACATGTACATCGACCGCGACATCGACGCGCTCATGGCGCGCACCTCGCAGCGTCCGCTGGTCACCGGAATGGTCACCCCGCGTGAGGGCCTCGTCTTCGGTCTCACTCTGGCCGTTGTGTCCACCGTCTGGTTCGGCGTCCTCGTCAACTGGCTGTCCGCCTGGCTGTCGCTCGGCGCGCTCCTCTTCTACGTCGTCGTCTACACGATGCTCCTGAAACGGCGTACGTCACAGAACATCGTCTGGGGCGGCATCGCAGGCTGCATGCCGGTCCTCATCGGCTGGTCCGCCGTGACGAACTCGATGTCCTGGGCCGCCGTCATCCTCTTCCTCGTCATCTTCTTCTGGACGCCGCCGCACTACTGGCCGCTGTCGATGAAGGTGAAGGACGACTACGCGCGCGTCGGCGTCCCGATGCTCCCGGTCATCGCCTCCAACCGGGTCGTGGCCCGCCAGATCGTCCTCTACAGCTGGGTCATGGTCGCGGTCTCCCTGATGCTGACCCCCCTCGGCTACACGGGCTGGTTCTACACGTCGGTCGCCCTGGTGACGGGCGGCTGGTGGCTGTGGGAGGCGCACGGGCTGCAGAACCGCGCGAAGGGCGGCGCGACCGGCGCGAAGCTGAAGGAAATGCGCCTGTTCCACTGGTCGATCACGTACGTGTCGCTGCTGTTCGTGGCGGTGGCGGTGGACCCGTTCCTGAGGTGAGTTCTTCGGCCGCGTGGATTGGCCGCGTGGATTTCGTGGTCAAGGCCACGTAGCCCTGCCGTCGCTCCCCGCTCTACCCATCGGTAGCATCCTGACCATGGCAGACACCAAGCAGGTTGACGAGGCCAAGGACGCCAAGGCGGCGGCGAAGGCCGAGCGTAAGGCAGCCAAGTTGGCGAAGCAGATCGGCACGTTCGCCAAGGCCCACGGTGGAGCCGAGGCCCAGGTCGCCTACATCGGCCAGCGCGGCGCCCGTATCGTCCTGGTCGGCGAGGACGGCGGCTGGGGCGACCTCGTGGCCCCCACCTACGCCGTCGCCGAGGAAGCGGTGAAGAAGGCCGGCGTCACGGTCCACGACGACTTCGACGGCGAGTTCGCCGCCAAGGTGAAGACCGGCCCGTACGAGTGGACGCGGATGGCCGGAATCCAGCTCGGCGGACCCGGCAACAGCAACACCTGAGACCGACTCACCCGTTAGGACCTGTGGGAGCACACGGGTCCAGCCACGGGGAGTCCGGATGATCGAAACCATGTCCCTCGTGGACCAGTACTGCCACGGCGTACTGAGAACGGAGCTGGGCCTCGGCACCTTCGAGGCCCACCTCGCCCGCAGCGAGGGACCGCCGGCGCCCGGCACCACCTTCTTCGACACCCAGACCGGCTTCGCCGTACGCCGCTGGTGTCCGCCCCTGCTCGGCCTGGAACCCCACTGCCCACCGGCCCGCTATCTCGCCCGGCGCCGCGAACTGGGCGTACTGGAGGCGGGCCGCAGACTGCTGCGGGGCAGCGGCATCACCACCTACCTCGTCGACACCGGCCTGCCCGGCGATCTCACCGGCCCGGCCGAGATGGCCTCCACGGGGGACGCCGACGCCCACGAGATCGTCCGCCTCGAACTCCTCGCCGAACAGGTCGCCGACACCTCCGGCACCGTCGAGTCCTTCCTCGCCAACCTCGCCGAGTCGGTGCACGCCGCCGCCGAGCACACCGTCGCCTTCGCGTCGGTCGCGGGCGTACGGCACGGGCTGGCGCTCGCGCCCGAACCGCCGGGCCCGGGGGAGGTGCGGGGCGCCGCCGGACGCTGGCTCACCCACCGGCCCGTCGGCGGGAGCCTCACCGACCCGGTCCTCCTGCGGCATCTGCTGTGGATCGCCGTCGCCTCCGGCCGCCCCCTCCAACTCCACGCGGGCCTCGGCGAACCGGGCCTGCGCCTCGACCGCACCGACCCCGCCCTGCTCACCGACTTCGCCCGCGCCACGGCTGGCCTCGGCACCGACCTGGTCCTGCTGCACGGCTACCCGTACCACCGCCACGCGGCCCATCTCGCCGGGGTCTTCCCGCACGTCTACGCCGGCCTGGGCGCCGAGCTGGTCCGCACCGGCGCCCGGGCCGCCGCCGTACTCGCCGAGGTCCTCGAACTCGCCCCCTTCGGCAAGCTCCTCTTCTCCAGCGGCGCCCACGGCCTGCCCGAGCTGCACGTGGTCGGGGCCCGGCTGTTCCGCGAGGCGCTGGCACGGGTGCTGGGGACCTGGGTGGCGGAGGGCGCCTGGTCCCTGGGGGACGCGCAACGCGTGGCGGGACTGATCGCGGAGGGGAACGCGCGGCGGGTGTACGGGCTGGAGTAGCTGCCCAGAATCTCCGCATGACACATGAATTGACACATGGAATGACACATGGAGACGTGACTGGCCAGCTTCTCGGCCGCTTCCTCGCCGGATTACGCGACCTCGCGCCCGTCGCCGTCTGGGCCCACGGCTCGCTCGGCGGTGGCGACTACCGGGAGGGCCGCAGCGACCTCGATCTGATCGCCGTACTGGACGGCCCGATCACGCTCAGGACTGTCTGGCGCGTGGCGCGGCTGCACGCCCGCCTCGGTCGCGAGCCACTCGCCGGACAGCTCCACTGCACCTATCTGACGCCCGCCACGGCGCACGACGCGGAGCGCAAGCACCTCACCTGGGCGCACGAGCAGCTGTTTCGGCGGACGGTCACCCTGGTCACCCGGCGTGAGCTGCACACCTTCGGTGTGGTCCTGCACGGCGAGCGGCCCGAGGCGCTGCTGTTGCCGGTGTCGGACATCGAACTGGACGCCTTCGTCGTCCGGGACCAGAAGGAGTACCGGCGTCTGGTGGTCGACAAGGCCCACCTCTGGACCCAGGACGTCTGGGTCGACCTCGGTCTGCTCACCTTCGCCCGGGCCACGGCCACCCTGCGCGACGGCCGCCTGATCTCCAAACGCGAGGCCCTGGACCTGCTGCCCACCCTGGGCGCACCCGTCGAGGTGGTCGAGGACATCCGACGGCGCCGGTACGGGAAGCGGGCCGAGGAGGTACCCGGAAGGGCCGAGCTGACCAGGGAGTACCTCGCCCCGGCGATCGATGCCCTCGTACGGGCGTACTCCTGATACCGGCTTACGCGCCTGCCGCTTACGCGCGAGCGGCGACCGGGGTCTCCACCGCCGGTTCCGGCATGTCCACCTCGGCCGCCGGCCGCTCACGCAGGGCCAGCAGGACCCGGAGCGTCGCGATCCATACCAGGCAGGAGCCCAGCATGTGGGCGCCGACCAGGACCTCGGGGAGGTCGGTGAAGTACTGGACGTAGCCCACGAGCCCCTGAGCGAGAAGGATCAGGAACAGGTCGCGGGTGCGGTTCAGCGGGACGCGCGGGGCGTCGACCGCCTTCAGGACGAACCACAGGGCGAAGGTGAGCGTCACCACGATCCAGGCCAGGACGGCGTGCAGCCTGGTGACGTTCTCCCAGTTCAGCGGGATGCGCGCGACCTCGCTGGAGTCACCGGCGTGCGGGCCCGCGCCGGTGACGACCGTGCCGACCGCGATCAGCAGGGCGGTCGTGGCCACCAGGAACCACACCAGCTGCCGCACCGCCGTGCCGACCAGCGGACGCGGCTCGGTGTCGCCCTCGCGGGTCCGCTGCCACATCACCGTGGCGACGGCGATCAGCGCGGTGGAGAGCAGGAAGTGGGCGGCCACCGTATACGGGTTGAGGCCGACCAGCACGACGATGCCGCCGAGCACCGCGTTGCCCATGACGACCCAGAACTGCGCCCAGCCCAGCTTGGTGAGGCTCCGCCGGTACGGCTTCTCCGAGCGCGCCGCGATGATCGCCCAGCCGACCGCCGCGCACAGCACGTACGTCAGCATGCGGTTGCCGAACTCGATGTAGCCGTGCACGCCCATCGCGCGGGTCGCGGTGAGCGAGTCGTCGGTGCACTTGGGCCAGGTCGGGCAGCCGAGGCCCGACCCGGTGAGCCGTACGGCACCGCCGGTGACCACGATGACCACCGCCATGACGAGCGCGGCGAGGGCCGCGCGCCGGACCGTTCTGGGGTCCGGGGTCCAGCGTTCGGCGATGAAGGCGAGCGGGTTGCGCGCAGCGGATACGGCGTCGGCGCGGGTCACTTTTGGCACGGCCCCATGGTAGAGCGCAGCTTGTGCACGTATTCACGAGGGGTCGGACCGCCGCTATGACCTGCGGTTACTCCCAGCGGAAGAACCGGGCGGCCGCGCCCAGTCCGAGCACCGCCCAGACCGCCAGGATCCCCAGGTCGCCCCACGGCATTCCGGCGCCGTGCTGGAGTACGTCCCGCAGCCCGTCGGACAGCGCGGCGATCGGCAGCAGCCCGAGCACGCTCTGTGCCGCGTCCGGGAACTTGTCCAGCGGCACCACGACGCCGCCGCCCACGAGCAGCAGCAGGAACACCAGGTTCGCCGCAGCCAGCGTCGCCTCCGCCTTCAGCGTGCCCGCCATCAGCAGACCGAGGCCGGAGAACGCCGCCGTACCGAGGATCAGGAGGAGGAGTACGGCCACGGGGTTGCCCTGCGGCGACCAGCCCATCGCGAAGGCGATCACCGTGAGGAGAACCACCTGGAGGACCTCGGTGACCAGCACGGACAGGGTCTTCGCGGTCATCAGGCCCCAGCGGGGGAGCGGTGATACGGCCAGCCGCTTGAGCACGCCGTACCGGCGCTCGAAGCCCGTGGCGATCGCCTGCCCCGTGAACGCCGTCGACATCACGGCGAGCGCGAGGATGCCGGGGGCCAGGAAGTCGACGGCCTTCCCCTCACCCGTGTCGACGATGTCCACGGAACCGAAGAGGACCAGCAGGAGGGTGGGGATGACGATCGTCAGGAGCAGCTGCTCGCCGTTGCGCAGCAGCATCTTCGTCTCCAGGGCCGCCTGCGCCGCGATCATGCGGGGGAGGGAGGCGGCGCCGGGCCTCGGCGTATAGGTGCCGGTGGTCACGAGCGCAGCTCCTTGCCGGTGAGTTCGAGGAAGACGTCTTCGAGGGTGTGCCGCTCCACCGAGATCCTGTCCGGCATCACGCCGTGCTGGGCGCACCAGGACGTGACGGTGGCGAGGAGTTGCGGGTCGACCTTGCCGGTCACGCGGTACACGCCCGGGGTCAGTTCGACGGCGGTGGAGTCGGCGGGGAGCGCCTTCAGCAGGGAGGCGACGTCGAGGGCCGGGCGGCCGGTGAAGCCGAGGGTGTTCTCGGCGCCGCCGCGGCACAGTTCCTCTGGGGTGCCCCGGGCTATGACCCGGCCGGCGTCGATGATCGCGACGTCGTCCGCGAGCTGCTCGGCCTCGTCCATGTAGTGCGTGGTCAGGATGACCGAGACGCCGTCCGCGCGCAGGTCCCGTACGAGGTCCCAGGTGGCCCGGCGGGCCTGCGGGTCGAGGCCGGCGGTCGGCTCGTCGAGGAAGACCAGCTCCGGCCGGCCGACCACGGCCATCGCGAGGGCGAGCCGCTGCTGCTGGCCGCCGGAGAGCCGCCGGTACGTGGTGCGGCCGCAGCTGCCGAGGCCCAGGCGCTCGATGAGGGCGTCGACGTCGAGGGGGTGGGCGTGCAGTTTGGCCACGTGGCGGAGCATCTCGTCGGCGCGGGCGCCGGAGTAGACGCCGCCGGACTGGAGCATCACGCCGATGCGCGGGCGCAGTGCGGTGGCCTCGCGGATCGGGTCGAGTCCGAGGACGCGGACCGTGCCCTCGTCGGGCTTCCGGTACCCCTCGCAGGTCTCGATGGTGGTCGTCTTGCCCGCGCCGTTCGGCCCGAGCACGGCGGTGACACCCGCTCTGGCCGTGAGGTCGAGCCCATCCACCGCGGTCTTCTCGCCGTACCTCTTCACCAGGGCCCGGACCTGGACCACGGGGTCGCTTCGCATGGGCCCGAGTCTAGGTACGGCGCCGGGTGCCAAGGTGGGCGGGTCCGGAGAACTCCTCCTCACGGGGCCGGTGTACCGGGGTCGGCGCCTGGCGGATCGCGCCCCCGCCGCCCCTTCGACCTCCGCAGGAGAGTTCGGGGGGCGCGGTTTGTGTGGCGGGTGCGGGTGGGTGGGGGTTGTTCGCGCAGTTCCCCGCGCCCCTTAAAAGCAGGGGGCGCCCCCGGGTAACCAGGGGCGCGGGGAACTGCGCGACCAGCCACGACGAACCTGCAGCCGCCCCACGAACCGCACCTCCCGCGCTCTCCGGCGCCCCTCTCCGCCCCTCAATCTGATCGATCAAAGATCATTTCCGCAGGTCAGGTTAGCTTTACCTAAGTGATGCACGGCACCGTCCGTCGCCACCGGCGCGGCTTGCTCGGGTCTGATGAATTACGCAACAATGGCGTTGTGAAAAACGTTGGCGCGGCTCCGCAGGAGGAACTCGCGACCGGTGAGCGTTCTACGCGCAACCGGGTCGCGCGGTCGATCCTGGACCACGGCCCGTCGACCGTGGCCGATCTCGCGGGGCGCTTGGGGCTGACCCAGGCGGCCGTTCGCCGGCACCTCGACGCACTGGTCGCCGATGATGTCGTACAGCCGCGTGAGCAGCGTGTCTACGGTGCGCGGACGCGGGGGCGGCCTGCCAAGGTGTTCGCCTTGACGGACTGCGGCCGCGACGCCTTCGATCAGTCGTACGACAAGCTCGCCGTGGACGCGCTCCGCTGGATCGCGGACCGGGAGGGCGGGCCGCAGGCGGTCGCCGCCTTCGCCCGCGCCCGGATCGCCGCCCAGGCGGGCGCGTACCGCAAGGCCGTCGAGGCGGCCGGCCTCGAACGGAAGACCGAAGCCCTGGCCAAGGCCTTGAGCGTCGACGGGTACGCTGCTACGGCACGCAGCGCTCCCCACCCCCACCAGGGTGAGCAGCTCTGCCAGCACCACTGCCCGGTAGCCCATGTCGCCGAGCAGTTCCCGCAGCTCTGCGAGGCCGAGACCGAGCTCTTCGCCGAACTGCTCGGTACGCACGTCCAGCGGCTGGCCACCATCGCCCACGGCGACGGCGTCTGCACGACGTTCATCCCCAGAGTTTCCAAGACAGCCACCAACGCATCTGCAAGCACGGCCGGGAGGAACCCCGCATGACTCTCCCCATCGAGGAGACCGCCCACCCTGAGCTCGAGGGCCTGGGTAAATACGAATACGGCTGGGCGGACTCCGACGAGGCCGGTGCCGCTGCGAAGCGCGGTCTGAGCGAGGACGTCGTCCGCGACATCTCCGCGAAGAAGAACGAGCCGGAGTGGATGACCAAGCTCCGCCTCAAGGGCCTGCGCCTGTTCGAGAAGAAGCCCATGCCGAACTGGGGCTCGGACCTGTCGGGCATCGACTTCGACAACATCAAGTACTTCGTGCGCTCCACGGAGAAGCAGGCGGAGTCCTGGGAGGACCTGCCCGAGGACATCAAGAACACGTACGACAAGCTCGGCATCCCCGAGGCGGAGAAGCAGCGCCTCGTCGCCGGTGTCGCGGCCCAGTACGAGTCCGAGGTCGTCTACCACCAGATCCGCGAGGACCTGGAGGAGCAGGGCGTCATCTTCCTGGACACCGACACCGCCCTGAAGGAGCACCCGGAGCTCTTCAAGGAGTACTTCGGCACCGTCATCCCGGTCGGCGACAACAAGTTCGCGTCGCTGAACACCGCGGTGTGGTCCGGCGGCTCCTTCATCTACGTGCCGAAGGGCGTGCACGTCGAGATTCCGCTCCAGGCCTACTTCCGTATCAACACGGAGAACATGGGTCAGTTCGAGCGGACGCTGATCATCGTCGACGAGGACGCCTACGTCCACTACGTCGAGGGCTGCACGGCGCCGATCTACAAGAGCGACTCTCTGCACAGCGCGGTCGTCGAGATCATCGTCAAGAAGGGCGCCCGCTGCCGCTACACGACCATCCAGAACTGGTCGAACAACGTCTACAACCTGGTCACCAAGCGCGCCGTCGCCTACGAGGGCGCGACCATGGAGTGGGTCGACGGCAACATCGGCTCCAAGGTGACGATGAAGTACCCGGCCGTCTACCTGATGGGCGAGCACGCCAAGGGCGAGACCCTCTCCATCGCCTTCGCGGGCGAGGGGCAGCACCAGGACGCCGGTTCCAAGATGGTCCACATGGCGCCGAACACCTCCTCCAACATCGTGTCGAAGTCCGTGGCGCGTGGTGGCGGTCGTACGTCCTACCGCGGTCTCGTCGAGATCGGTGAGGGCGCTGCCGGATCCAAGTCGAACGTGCTGTGCGACGCGCTGCTCGTCGACACCATCTCCCGCTCCGACACGTACCCCTACGTGGACGTCCGCGAGGACGACGTGTCCATGGGCCACGAGGCGACCGTCTCCAAGGTCTCCGAGGACCAGCTCTTCTACCTGATGAGCCGTGGTCTGAGCGAGTTCGAGGCGATGGCGATGATCGTGCGCGGCTTCGTCGAGCCCATCGCGAAGGAGCTGCCCATGGAGTACGCCCTTGAGCTCAACCGGCTGATCGAGCTGCAGATGGAAGGCGCGGTCGGCTGAGGCCCGCCTCCGGAACCAGCTAGCGAAATCTGACGTAGGAAAGAGAGCAGACCGACAGCCATGGCTGAGGCTCAGAACATCCCCGTGGGGTCCACCACCGCGGGCCAGATCGCGGTGGCCGCCGAGTCGACCGTCGCCACGCGCATGAGCGCGCCCCCGTCCTTCGACGTGGCGGACTTCCCCGTGCCGCACGGCCGCGAGGAGGAGTGGCGGTTCACCCCGCTGGAGCGCCTGCGCGGGCTGCACGACGGCACCGCCGCCGCCACCGGCGACGGCCTGAAGGTCGACGTCCAGGCCCCCGAGGGCGTCACCGTCGAGACCGTCGGCCGTGACGACGCGCGCCTCGGCAAGGCCGGCACCCCGGTGGACCGCGTCGCCGCCCAGGCGTACTCGGCGTTCGAGAAGGCCGGTGTGATCACCGTCCCCAAGGAGACGGTCCTCACCGAGCCGATCCGGATCGCTGTGCACGGCGAGGGCGGCACCGCCTTCGCCCACCAGGTGATCGAGCTGGGCGCCTTCGCCGAGGCCGTCGTCGTCATCGACCACACCGGTGACGCCGTGCTCGCCGCGAACGTCGACTACATCCTGGGCGACGGCGCCAAGCTGACCGTCGTCTCGGTCCAGGACTGGGACGACAAGGCCGTGCACGTGGCCCAGCACAACGCCCTCGTCGGCCGGGACGCGAGCTTCAAGTCGGTCGTGGTCACCTTCGGCGGCGACGTCGTACGGCTGCACCCGCGCGTCCAGTACGCCGGCACTGGCGGTGAGGCCGAGCTCTTCGGCCTGTACTTCACCGACGCCGGCCAGCACCAGGAGCACCGCCTCCTGGTCGACCACAATACCCCGCACTGCAAGTCGAACGTGGTCTACAAGGGCGCGCTCCAGGGCGAGGGCGCCCACGCGGTGTGGATCGGCGACGTGCTGATCGAGGCCAAGGCCGAGGGCACGGACACCTACGAGATGAACCGGAACCTGGTCCTCACGGACGGCGCCCGGGTCGACTCGGTGCCGAACCTGGAGATCGAGACCGGCGAGATCGTCGGCGCGGGTCACGCGAGCGCGACCGGCCGCTTCGACGACGAGCAGCTCTTCTATCTGATGGCCCGCGGCATCCCCGCCGAGGAGGCCCGCCGCCTCGTCGTCCGCGGCTTCTTCGCCGAGCTGGTCCAGCAGATCGGCCTCGACGACATCGAGGAGCGCCTCCTCGAGAAGATCGACGAGGAGCTGGAGGCGTCGGTCTGATGACCACCTACGTACGCGCCTGCGGACTGAGCGAGCTGGAGGAGGACACCCCGAAGCGGGTGGAACTCGACGGCACGCCGGTCTCGGTCGTGCGGACCGAGGGCGAGGTGTTCGCCATCTACGACATCTGCTCCCACGCGAACGTCTCGCTCTCCGAGGGCGAGGTGGAGGACTGCCAGATCGAGTGCTGGCTGCACGGCTCCGCGTTCGACCTCCGCACCGGCAAGCCGTCCGGTCTTCCCGCGACGCGCCCCGTCCCCGTATACCCCGTAAAGATCGAAGGGGACGACGTGCTCGTCTCCCTCACCCAGGAGTCCTGAGGCACCCATGGCAACGCTTGAAATCCGAGACCTGCACGTCACCGTCGAGGCCGACAACGCCACGAAGGAGATCCTCAAGGGCGTCGACCTCACCGTGAAGCAGGGCGAGACGCACGCCATCATGGGCCCCAACGGCTCCGGCAAGTCGACCCTCGCCTACTCGCTCGCGGGTCACCCGAAGTACACGATCACCGGCGGCACCGTGCTGCTCGACGGCGAGGACGTCCTGGAGATGTCCGTCGACGAGCGCGCCCGCGCGGGCCTGTTCCTGGCGATGCAGTACCCGGTCGAGGTCCCCGGCGTCTCGGTCTCCAACTTCCTGCGCACCTCCGCCACCGCGATCCGCGGCGAGGCCCCCAAGCTGCGCACCTGGGTGAAGGAGGTCAAGGAGGCCATGCAGCGCCTCAACATGGACCCCTCCTTCGCCGAGCGCAACGTCAACGAGGGCTTCTCCGGCGGTGAGAAGAAGCGCCACGAGATCCTCCAGCTCGAACTGCTCAAGCCGAAGGTCGCGATCCTCGACGAGACCGACTCCGGCCTCGACGTCGACGCGCTCCGGGTCGTCTCCGAGGGCGTCAACCGCGTCCGCGAGACCGGCGAGGTCGGCACCCTGCTGATCACGCACTACACGCGCATCCTGCGCTACATCAAGCCCGACTTCGTCCACGTGTTCTCGGCCGGCCGCATCGTCGAGTCCGGTGGTGCCGAACTCGCCGACAAGCTGGAGAACGAGGGCTACGAGGCATACACGAAGGGTGGCGTATCCGCGTGACACAGCTGCCGGGCCTCCTCGACACCGAGGCGATCCGCAAGGACTTCCCGATCCTGGACCGGCTGGTCCACGACGACCGGAAGCTCGTCTACCTGGACAACGCGGCGACCTCGCAGAAGCCGCGCCAGGTGCTGGACGCCCTGAGCGAGTACTACGAGCGCTACAACGCCAACGTCCACCGCGGTGTGCATGTGCTCGCCGAGGAGGCCACGGCGCTGTACGAGGGTGCGCGCGACAAGGTCGCCGCGTTCATCAACGCGCCCAGCCGCGACGAGGTGATCTTCACCAAGAACGCCTCGGAGTCGCTGAACCTCGTGGCGAACATGCTCGGCTGGGCCGACGAGCCCTACCGGGTGGACTCCGAGACCGAGATCGTCATCACGGAGATGGAGCACCACTCCAACATCGTGCCGTGGCAGCTGCTCGCGCAGCGCACGGGCGCGAAGCTGAAGTGGTTCGGCCTGACCGACGACGGCCGTCTGGACCTCTCCAACATCGACGAGATCATCACGGAGAAGACGAAGATCGTCTCCTTCGTGCTGGTGTCGAACATCCTGGGCACGGTCAACCCCGTCGAGGCGATAGTCCGCCGGGCGCAGGAGGTCGGCGCGCTGGTCTGCATCGATGCCTCCCAGGCCGCGCCGCACATGCCGCTGGACGTGCAGGCCCTCCAGGCCGACTTCGTGGCCTTCACCGGCCACAAGATGTGCGGCCCGACCGGCATCGGCGTCCTCTGGGGCCGCCAGGAGCTCCTGGAGGACCTGCCCCCGTTCCTCGGCGGCGGCGAGATGATCGAGACGGTGTCGATGCACTCGTCGACGTACGCTCCCGCCCCGCACAAGTTCGAGGCGGGCACCCCTCCGATCGCGCAGGCGGTCGGTCTCGGCGCGGCGATCGACTACCTGAACTCGATCGGCATGGACAAGATCCTCGCCCATGAGCACGCGCTCACCGAGTACGCGGTGAAGCGGCTCGCGGAGGTCCCGGACCTGCGCATCATCGGCCCCACCACGGCCGAGGACCGGGGCGCGGCGATCTCCTTCACCCTCGGCGACATCCACCCGCACGACGTGGGCCAGGTCCTCGACGAGCAGGGCATCGCCGTCCGGGTCGGCCACCACTGCGCCCGGCCGGTCTGCCTGCGCTACGGAATTCCTGCGACCACACGAGCGTCGTTCTATCTGTACTCCACGCCGGCCGAGATCGACGCACTGGTCGACGGCCTGGAGCACGTACGGAACTTCTTCGGCTGACGGGACGAGCGATCGCATGAAGCTGGACTCGATGTACCAGGAAGTCATCCTGGACCACTACAAGCACCCGCACGGGCGTGGTCTGCGCGATGGCGACGCCGAGGTACACCATGTGAACCCGACGTGCGGCGACGAGATCACGCTGCGCGTGAAGTACGACGGCACGAAGATCGAGGACGTCTCGTACGAGGGCCAGGGCTGCTCGATCAGCCAGGCCTCGGCCTCCGTGCTGAACGACCTCCTCGTCGGCAAGGAACTGACCCAGGCGCAGAAGATCCAGGAGACCTTCCTGGAGCTGATGCAGTCCAAGGGGAAGATCGAGCCGGACGACGCGATGGAGGAGGTTCTGGAGGACGCCGTCGCGTTCGCCGGAGTCTCCAAGTACCCGGCCCGGGTCAAGTGCGCCCTCCTGAGCTGGATGGCGTGGAAGGACGCGACAGCCCAGGCCCTGGGCGAAGCCGACGCCGAAAGGAAGACGGCATGACCGACACCGTGGAGATGAAGCCGGCCTCCGAGGAGGAGATCCGCGAGGCCCTGTACGACGTCGTCGACCCCGAGCTGGGCATCGACGTCGTCAACCTCGGCCTCATCTACGGCATCCACATCGACGACGCGAACATCGCGACGATCGACATGACCCTGACCTCCGCGGCCTGCCCGCTGACGGACGTCATCGAGGACCAGGCCAAGTCCGCCACGGACGGCCTCGTGGGCGAACTCCGCATCAACTGGGTCTGGATGCCCCCGTGGGGCCCCGACAAGATCACCGACGACGGCCGCGAGCAGCTTCGGGCGCTCGGGTTCAACGTCTGAGATCGACCGTGCATATGGCTGTGGCCCCCGGCGGACGCCGGGGGCCACAGCTGTGTTCAGGGTGACGACCGCTCAGGACTCAGGAGGAGAAGGCCTTCGTCAGCTGGAAGGTCGAGTCGGCGAGGTAGAGCCGGTTGTGGTCGTAGCGGTCCAGGCGGAGCTGGAAGTTGCGGTGGCGGACGAAGTAGCCGGGGTAGTTGACCGACTCCAGCATGACCGTGCCCGAGGTGTAGGAGCGGGGGCAGAAGGTGGCGTCCTGCTTGAAGAGGTTCGAGCCGTCGTTGCTCGCCGCGCGCAGCACGAAACTCTGGTGGCGCACGTAGCGGCCGTCCGCCATGCGGAAGGAGTAGCAGGAGGAGTTCGCGAGGCCGGAGACCAGCTTGAAGGAGGAATCCTCCCTGGTCTCGCTGCCGCTGTGGGAACTCACCTGGTCCAGCTGGATCCCGCCGCTGCGGTAGTGCCAGTAGCGGTCCGGGTAGTTGACGGACCGTAGGGACTTCCAGTTGGCGGACGTGGACGGCGGCCTCTTGGTGGGCGTCGTCGACTTCGACGGCTTGGCCGTCGGTTCGGCACCGCCCTGCTCGCTCTCGGACGAGTCGGAGTCGCCGGAATTCTCGGAGTCCGAGGAGCCCTTGCCCGCGTCCTTGCCGTCCTTCGACGCGTCCGCGGACTCCTGCGGCTCGGACAGACCGCTCTTCCCGTCGGGAGGCGTGGTCTGGGTGGGCGGCGTCGGGGGCAGGGAGAGGGAGGGGATCACCGGCTCGCCGGCCGAGGTGGTCCGGTCCGTCCGGTTCTGTGACGCGTCGTCATCGCGCGTGTCCTGCAAGGTGATCGCCGTGACGCAGGAGGAGACGACGGCCAGGGCCAGGGCGCCGGCCAGCCAGAGGCGGCGCGTGCCCGGTATGCGGGTGTCCTCCGGAGCCACGCCGGTCTCCCACACCTTCGCGGATCTGAGCACGGGAAGGTTGGGCGTGGTCTGGTCCGGATCAGGTCCGGGCTTTTTTGGCGGCATGCGCGGTTCCCTCGGCGTCGCCGAAGCGGACGCGAACTCGTCATGTGGGTCGGTGGTGGAGTCAGCTTCACCGGGGTGCGGGATCGTTGCGGTCGTCACGCATCCGGGAGATCGACCGTTGAAACAGTAGTGGACCAAGTGGCGTCCGTGGAGTGCTTTCAGTCAGCGCTTCCATAACGGAACGGCCCCGAAAGAACGCGTTGTTGGGGCCGCATTGCGCATGCGGAGGGCGTAAACAGGGATATGTACGGCCGATACGCGCGGCCGATGTGTACGGCCGTACGCATCATGTGTACGCTCGTACACATGGGATATCTGTTGCTCGGCTTCGCGATCGCCGCCGAGGTCGCCGCCACCACCGCCATGAAGTACAGCGACGGGTTCAGCAAGCTGCTCCCCTCGGTGGTCACTGCCGTCGGCTACGTCGTCTCGTTCGTACTGCTCGCCCAGGCGCTGAAGTCGATGTCGATCGGTACGGCGTACGCGATCTGGTCCGGCGTCGGCACCGCCACCGTCGCCGCGCTCGGTCTGGTGCTGTTCGGGGAGGGGCTGAGCCTCCCCAAGGTCGCAGGGATCGTGCTGATCATCGCCGGAGTCGTGGTACTCAACCTGGGAGGCGCCCACTGATGGCCCGGCGCTACGACCCCGAGCGACGGCGGCGGATCATCGACGCCGCGATCCGCGTGGTCGGCGAGAAGGGCATCGCCGGGCTGAGCCACCGCACCGTCGCCGCTGAGGCCGACGTACCGCTCGGCTCGACGACGTACCACTTCAAGGACCTCGACGATCTGCTGGTCGCCGCGCTGCGCCAGGCCAACGAGGACTTCTGCAAGGCGGTCGCCGCGCGCGATGCCCTCCAGGACCCCGACACCGACCTCGCCGCCGAACTCGCCGCGCTGGGACGCGAATGGCTCTCCGGCGACCGTACGGGCATCGAGGTCGAGTACGAGCTCTACCTCGCCGCCCTGCGCCGCCCCGCCCTCCGCCCCGTCGCCGACGAGTGGGGCCGGAGTTTCGCCGACTGCCTCGCCGGCCGCACCGATCCGGTAACCGCGCGGGCGCTGGTCGCGCTGATCGACGGGATCTGTCTGCAGGTGCTGCTGACAGGGGCGCCGTACGACGAGGAGTACGCGCGGGAGGTGCTGGGGCGGGTGATTCCCTGAGAATCCGGTGGCGCCGACCGTGAACCTTCCTTCGCCCAGCGGGGAACAGGGGGATGACAGGAACACGGCCGAGCAGGGGGAGAGCCTGGTGAGCGGACCACCGCAACGGGTGGGTACGGAGAGCTCGGCCGAGCGTGTGGAGGACGACGCCGAGGTCGTCGCGCAGTCGCTGGAGCAGCCCGAGTTGTTCGCGCGGCTCTACGACCGGTACGCGCCCGACATCCACCGGTACGTGGCCCGGCGGCTCGGCGACGGCATGGCCGACGACATCACCGCGGACACCTTCCTCACGGCGTTCCGTATCCGCGCCCGCTACGACCGCGCCCACACCAACGCCCGCCCCTGGCTCTACGGCATCGCGGGCAACCTCATCGGCAGGCACCGCCGTACGGAGGTGCGGGCGCTCAAGGCGCTGGCGCGCACCGGGCACGATCCGGTCGCCGCGTCCTGGAGCGAGACCTGGGTCGAGGAGACCGACAGCCGGGTGGCCGCGCAGGGGCCGCTCGCCGGAGCGCTGGCGGCGCTGTCGGCGGGGGACCGGCATGTGCTGCTGCTGGTCGCCTGGGCCGACCTCAGCTACCAGGAGGTCGCCCGGGCCCTGGACATCCCGGTGGGGACGGTCCGCTCGCGGCTCAACCGGGCGCGGCGGAAGGTGCGTATGGCACTGGGCGCCGATCCGACATTCGTGACCGACGCGGCGGAGGTGATGTGATCATGCAGGAACTGACGCGGGTGAGGGAGCTGCGCGCGGACGCCCCCGCCCCCGACAGGGCCCGCCTGACGCCGGGACGGCAGCGGCTGCTGGCGGCGGCGCGGACCGACGAGCGACCCCGGGCGGTGTGGGATCAGCGCCGCAAGGTTGTGGTCGCCCTGGTCTTCGTGGCCGTGTCGGCGATCGCCGTCGCCACGACGGTCGTCGTGGACGGGGGCGGCGCCGAACGGAAGGTCACGCCCGCGGTGTCGCCCACCACCACCGGCCCGCACCTGGAGGGGATGACCGCCCCCGAGCTGCTGGAGCGGGCGGCGACAGCCGTGGAACGGCAGCGACTCCTCGTCGAGCCACGGGAGACCGACTCGATCGTCACCGAGCAGTACCTGGAGTACCCCGGCGTCGAGGACTCCGTCAGGGAGCGGTGGGTCAAGTTCGACGAGGCCGCCTACAACCTCGGCCCCGCGACCCCGGCGGACCGGAGGGAGGAGCGCCGGATCGTGCACGACGGCCCGGAGGACTGGCAGCCCCTCAGCCACTCGCCGAAGCAGGTGTACGACTTCCTGGCCACCCTGCCCGCCGACGGCGAGGGGACGCTGCAGGCGCTGCGTGAGCGGAACGCCGTTCCCGATGCCGCCGGCGCCGGTCAGGCAGAGCGGGACTATGCCGAGATCGCCCCCCTCCTGGACGCCGACGCCCAGCCGATGAGGGGGCTCGCGAGCCTCTACCGTGCCCTCGCCACCGTGCCGGGCGGCACCGTCGTCGACCACCAGGTCGAGTACGGGTACGGGGAACGAGCCGTGGCCCTGAGCTACCCCGCCCGCCTGGACACCCCGAACGCCCCCGCGAACGCCACGACCGAGTGGCTGCTCGACCCGGAGACGTACCGGGTCGTGGGCCACCGTTCGCTCGTCGACGGCGAGGTGCGCAGCAGCGTCTCGGTGGCGAGCCGGATCGTGGTCCACGAGGAGCAGGAACAGCAGGAACGCAAGACCGACTGACCACTCCCGAAACGGGCGGCCCGCGCCATTGGGGGGACGCGGGCCGCCCGTACTTTCCGCGGCGGGGCGCCGCCGGCCCGTACCCTGAGACGCCCCGGCGGCTGGTTGGCCCGCACCCTGAGACGCCCCCGCCGCTGGTTGGCCCGTACCGCCCCCGGCCGGTTAGGTTGCCCTCATGACCGAAACGACTGCTCCTCGCACCACCGGCGCCGTGGCCGCCGGCCTCGCCACGATCGCCGCCGACGGCACTGTTCTCGACACCTGGTTCCCCGCGCCCGAACTCGTCGCCGAGCCGGGCCCGTCCGGTACGGAGCGGCTCTCCGCCGAGCAGGCCTCCGACCTGCTGGGCGGCGGCGCGACGGCCGCCCTCGGTCCGGACACGCGCCGGGGCGTCGAGGTCGTCGCGGTCCGTACGGTCATCTCCTCCCTCGACGAGAAGCCGATCGACACGCACGACGCCTACCTGCGTCTGCACCTGCTCTCGCACCGCCTGGTCAAGCCGCACGGCCAGAGCCTGGACGGCATCTTCGGCCTCCTCGCCAACGTCGCCTGGACCTCGCTGGGCCCGGTCGCCGTCGACGACATCGACAAGGTCCGCCTGAACGCCCGCGCCGAGGGCCTGCACCTCCAGGTGACGTCCGTCGACAAGTTCCCGCGCATGACGGACTACGTGGCCCCCAAGGGCGTCCGTATCGCCGACGCGGACCGGGTGCGGCTGGGCGCCCACCTCGCCGAGGGCACGACCGTCATGCACGAGGGCTTCGTCAACTTCAACGCCGGCACCCTCGGCACGTCGATGGTCGAGGGCCGCATCTCTGCGGGCGTCGTCGTCGGCGACGGCTCGGACATCGGCGGCGGCGCCTCCACCATGGGCACCCTCTCCGGCGGCGGCAACGTCATCATCTCCATCGGCGAGCGCTGCCTGATCGGCGCCGAGGCGGGCGTCGGTATCGCCCTCGGCGACGAGTGCGTGGTCGAGGCCGGCCTCTACGTCACCGCCGGTACCCGCGTCACCATGCCCGACGGCCAGATCGTCAAGGCCCGCGAGCTCTCCGGCGCCTCCCACATCCTCTTCCGCCGCAACTCGGTCACCGGCGCGATCGAGGCCCGACCGAACAACGCGGTCTGGGGCGGCCTGAACGAGATCCTGCACAGCCACAACTGAGCCCACGAAAGTCCCACGTACGAGGTATTCGGCGTGACCTTCCGGCGGTGCAGGCAGATGAACGGGTGGACCCAGGGTCCGATCAGAAGCCGAACCGACGAAATGAGGGGCCGAGGGATGAGGAACGACCGGGCGAGGACCGTGGCACGAGTGGCCACCGGGGTACTGGCCACGGCGGTGGTGTGCTGGCTGCCGGCCGGGGCCGCGCACGCCGACGAGACCAACAAGAACTCGCACAACGGCCCCCGGATCGGGCTCATCAACGTCGGGCAGGTCGACGACCCGGCGGAGGACGTGCTGGAGCACACCCTGCTGTTCGGTAACGGGTACCGCTGGGGCTGATCCCCACCGTTCGTTTCGGGGCCCGTACGCGTTCGCGCGTACGGGCCCCGAACCCGTTTCCGGGACTTTCTTCGCCGTGGTGGCATAGCGGGGGGCGGGTCGGCTCGTCACATGGGGCACAGGGGGCGGGACACAGGGCTCCCCGAGGAAGAGAAGGTGACGATGGATGCCGCAGGGCAGGAGAGTTTCCGGGAGTTCGTGGCCGGGCGGTCGTCGGCGCTGCTGAAGACGGCCGTACTGCTGAGCGGCGGGGACCGGCACGCCGCGGAGGACCTGCTGCAGAACGCGCTCATCAAGGCGGCCGGGCGGTGGCAGCGGATCGACGAGCCCGAGGCGTATGTACGGCAGATCCTCTACCGGCAGCAGGTCAGCCGCTGGCGGCTGAAGTGGCGGCGCCGGGAGCTGACCGTCGCCGAACCGCCGGAGAGCGCCGGCGCCGCGGACGGGGTGGCCGGGGTGGAGCTGCGGCTGGTGATGCGCGGCGCGCTGGCCCGGCTGACCGCGCGTCAGCGGACCGTGCTCGTACTCCGTTACTTCGAGGACCTGCCCGAGGCCGAGGTGGCCCGGATCCTCGGATGTTCCGTCGGGACCGTCCGGTCCACGACCCACCGCTCGCTCGCCCGGCTGCGCGCCCTCGCGCCCGAACTGGGCGCGCTCGGCCCCGCCGCGGTCGAACAGAAGCCGTCCGCTGACTTCTCGCCCGTGGAGGTGCGTCCGTGAACGTCGATGAACTGGTGCGTGACGCGCTCCGCGAGCAGGCCGACGAGCAGTCGCCGCTCGCCTCGGGCTTCGCCGACCGGGTGCTGGCCGTCCGGCGGCGCCGCCGGAACCGTACGATCGCGGGTGCTGCCGCCGCCACGGCCGCGGTGGTGGCCGTCGCGGTGGGGGTGCCCGCGCTGAGCGGCGGCGGGGAGGACGTGCGGCCCGCCAGTGAGATGAACAAGAGCGACATCATCGCGCACCCCGACCAGTCGCCGCCGAAGAACATGATCGCCGCGGGGGACACGGCGCTCGCCGCGTTCTTCGTGTACGACCTTGTCAAGCAGTCGAACGGCGACAACATCCGCACCCGTACCTACGGGCTCCTCGACCAGAAGACGGGCAAGTACCGCAAGGTCAAGTGGGCGTTCCTCGACGTCGCGCCCGGTATGCGCACCGCGGCCGTGCTGGAGGGCGAACTGCCCGCCAAGCGGATCGGGTTGCTCGACATGATCACGGGCAAGGTGGACCGCTGGATCCCGGTGGACCACGGTGTCGCGTTCGTCGAGTTCTCCCCGGACGGGCAGAAGCTGCTCGCGACGACCTACTCCAAGAACCCCGACCGGAACTTCGCCGACCATCCGCAGAGCGTCAACGGCAAGGAGGAGCCGGGCCCGGTCGCCAGCCGGACCGGGTTCTCCGTCGTGGACGTGGACACGGGCGAGGAGAAGTGGCACAAGGCGCCGCAGTGGAAGGACGAGTGGGGCTTCTTCTACAACAGCCGGGAAGACTTCCAGTGGAGCCACGACGGCGAGACCGTCTGGTCCGACACCGGCGAAGAGCCGTTCAAGGAGTTCTACGACCTCAACGGCGACAAGACGGGCATCCCGGATTCCGAGAAGTACGTCAGCTACGCCAAGGCAGGGCTGTCCCCGAACGGGAAGCTGATCGGGGGCGAGTTCGCCGGTCGCGGCGAGGAGATCTCCTCCGAGATCGTCGACGCGCGCACCGGCGAGAGGGTCACCACCGTGCCGGGCCAGCAACTGCTCGCCTGGGCCGACGACGAGCGGGTCATCGCCTGGGGCTGCGATCCGAAGAGGTGCGGCGGCAAGGGCGAGTTCCGCAACCAGCTCATCCTGCTCACCATCGGCAGCGACAAGGTCGTCCAGCTCAGCGACTTCCGCAAGGCCTCGGCGGACTATCCCGGCCGCTGGGAGCCGGTCTTCGCCGAGCGCTGGAGCTGACGGGCGGCGCCTGGACCCGCACTTCGCAGGTCGCCGGAAAGGTTCTCCGCAGCGGCCCCACCGCGTCCGATCTCGACCGGGCCGGGCCGGGACAGTTATCGCCGCTGCGGTTCCGATCGGCTGGCGATCAGCTACGACCGCTTGATCTTCACGATCGGGTGACCTGCGAAGTCCGGGCCTAGACCGTCGTCAGTTCCTCGTACGCCCTCAGCAGCCCGTCGGCCGTCTCGCGGTCGGCGGGCCGCAGGGGTGCGCGGACCGGGCCCGCGGGCAGGCCCAGCCTGTCGAGCAGGGCCTTCGCCGTCACGGTGCCGGGCAGGCCGGAGGACATCATCAACTCGGTGAGGGGGATGGTCCGTCGCTGGAGCCGGGCCGCCTCGGCGGTGTCACCGGCGTCGAACGCGTCGATGATCGTCCGGAAGTGCCGGGGCGCCACATTCGCGACCGTACTGATGTAGCCCGAGCCGCCGATCGCGTACAGCGCGAGGACGTACTCGTCGCAGCCCGTGTAGTACGCCAACTCCGTCTCCGCCAGCACCTTCTGGGTGCCGAGGAGGTCGTACGCGCAGTCCTTCACCGCTACGATCCGGGGGTGGGCCGCGAGCCGGATCATGGTTTCCGGTTCGATACGGGTGCCGGTGCGGCCGGGGATGTCGTACAGGGCGACAGGCAGGCCGCAGGCGTCGGCGAGTTCGCGGAAGTGGGCCTCGACCGCGTCCTGCGGGGGCCTGCTGTAGTACGGCGTCACCGCCAACAGGCCGTCCGCGCCCGCCTTTTCGGCCGCCCGGGCCAGCTCCACGGTGTGCAGGGTGTCGGCGGTGCCCACGCCCGCCACGACGCGGGCCCGGTCCCCGACCGCCGCGCGGACCGCGCGGATCAGCTCCGCCTTCTCCGTGTCCGACGTCGTCGGCGACTCACCCGTCGTACCGGACAGCACCAGCCCGTCGCAGCCCTCCGCCACGAGCCTGTCGGCGAGCCGCTGGGCACCGTCGAGGTCGAGCGCGCCGGTCGCGGTGAAGGGCGTGACCATCGCGCACAGGGCGCGGCCGAAGGGGATGGAGGGGGTGGGGCGTGGAGTCGTCATGGGGGTAGTCTCGGCAGACCGACGGTGAAGCTCCACTTAATTCTTCTACGAAGTACTGGTCAGGTTTGCTAAAGCGGGACGCAAGCACCGGGCGCCCGCCCGCCGGTGCGACTGCGGCTTCCGCTGCGTCCACGACCGTACGGCGGCCGAGGCGCTGCTGTGCACCGCCGAGCACCGTGCGGCCCTGCTCCTTGAGGTCTCCGTCCTCGGCGCGTACATCCGCGGGTGCGTGCGCGGGCGTACGTCGGTGTCGCCCGACTCCTTCGCCCGACTCCTTCGCGCGGCTCGCGGCGCAGGGGTAGCGCGGGGCGAGCGGGGTACCCGGGGTGTCCCGATATGTGAGGAGGCGGGACACCGTGACCGGAACCACCCAAACCAGGCCCGCGTCATCCGCGCCGTCCGTGGCATCTGAGCCGTCCGTGGCATCCGCGCCGTCCGTGCGTTCCGGACCCGGCGGGCACAACGGCCACCACTCCGTGGGACAGCTGGTCGGGCAGGCCACCGAACAGCTCTCCCTCCTCGTACGGCAGGAGGTCGCCCTCGCGAAGGTGGAGCTGGCCCAGAAGGGGCGGCGCGCGGGGCGTAGCGGCGGGCTGCTCGGCGCGGCCGGAGCCGTCGCGTACGTCGGGTTCGTGGCCGGGGTCGGCGCCGCGGTCGCCGCGCTGTCCCTGGTGGTGGAGGTCTGGGCCGCCGCACTGATCGTCATGGGAGCGCTTTTCGTGATCGCCGGCGTACTGGCCGCGATCGGGCGCGCCCAACTGCGGCGGGCCACACCGAAGGAGGCCCTGTACAGCGTCAAGGCCGATGTGGACGAGATCAAGGGAAGGGCACGGCGATGATGATGGCCATGGGAGCTTCCGGCGGTCACAAGCAGTGGGCCGGCGCCAAGGGACCGGATGAACTGCGGCGGCAGATCGAGATGACGCGGAGCCGGCTCGGGGACACCGTCGAGGAACTGGCCGCCAAGGCCGATGTGAAGGGGCGGGCCCGTGCACGGGTGCACTCCGTGCGGGAGCGGGTGCCCGGGCAGGCGGTCGCAGCCGGCGGAGCCGGGGTGGCCGCAGTGGCCGCCGGGGTCTACGCGTGGCGGCACTCCACCATGTCCCGTCCGGCGACGCCACTGGCGCGGCTCACCAAGCTTCGTCCGGCGCCGACCCCAATGGCGCGGCTGCGACGCCAACTGCCGTCCGTGCACTCCCTGCACGCGAGGGGACGCCAACTGCCGTCCTTGCACTCCCTGGACCCACGGGGACACGGGCTGCCGTCCTTGCACTCCCTGCACCCGAGGCGACGCCGGCTGCCGACCCTGCACTCCCTCGACCCGAGGCGGTGAGCATGGCGACTGCGGAGCGGCCCGGCGTCCCGACGGTGCGGGCGGGCGACGAAGCCGTGGGTGACGGGACCCCGGTGACGGCGGCGCCCCCGGATGTGACGGCCGACGCTGAGGCACCTCTTGAGTCGCCGGTAAGTTCGCACAACGAGTGGGATCCGCTGGAGGAGATCGTCGTCGGGCGCCTCGACGGGGCGACGATCCCCTCCGACCATCCGGTCGTGACCTGCAACATCCCACCGTGGGCGGCCCGGTTGCAGGGCCTCGCCGCCGGCTACAGGTATCCGCGCCTGCTGATCGAGCAGGCGCAGCACGAACTCGACGAGTTCGTCACCCTCCTGCGGTCCCTCGGGATCACGGTCAGGCGCCCGGACCCCGTCGACCACCGGCGACGCTTCGGCACCCCCGACTGGTCGTCGCGCGGCTTCTGCAACACCTGCCCGCGCGACAGCATGCTCGTGATCGGCGACGAGATCATCGAGACCCCGATGGCGTGGCCGTGCCGGTACTTCGAGACCCACTCCTACCGGGCGATCCTCAAGGACTACTTCCGGCGCGGCGCCCGGTGGACGGCGGCACCGAAGCCGCAGCTCACCGACGAACTGTTCGAGCCGCACTTCCGCGTCCCCGAGGACGGGGAGCCCTTGCGTCACATCCTCACCGAGTTCGAGCCGGTGTTCGACGCGGCGGACTTCGTACGCGCGGGCCGCGACCTGTTCGTCACCCGCAGCAACGTCACCAACCGCATGGGCATCGAGTGGCTGCGCCGTCACCTCGGACCCGGCTACCGCATCCACGAGATCGAGAGCCGCTGCCGCACGCCGATGCACATCGACACCACGTTCGTCCCGCTTGCGCCCGGCAAGGTACTGGTCAACCCCGAGTACATCGACGCCGACCGGTTGCCCGGCGTCCTCGACGGGTGGGACGTCCTGGTCGCCCCCGAACCCAACCGGCTCGACGAACGCCTGCTCAGGCTCACCTCGATGTGCGGCAGGTGGCTCAGTATGAACGTGCTCATGGTCGACGAGAAACGGGTGATCGCCGAGCGGCACCACACCGACATGCTGCGCGCGCTGGAGACATGGGGGTTCGAGCCGATCCCGTGCGACCTGCTGCACTACGCGCCGTTCGGCGGCTCGTTCCACTGCGCGACCCTCGACATCCGGCGGCGCGGGACGCTCGAATCCTATGTCGACTGATCCGCCTGATCAGCTTTCGTCCGAGCCCGATCCTCTCGTCGGGCCCGCAGCCGTGGTGGCCACTTGCGGGTGTCCCGGGGCTCCACGTAAGGCTCTTCCGTGGCGGGCCGGCCCCGGGTGATGCCCTGTTCGCGGGAGAGCTCGGCGTCGAATTCGAAGCCGAGGAGGATCGCGAGGTTGGTGAGCCAGAGCCAGACGAGGAAGACGACGACGCCGGCGAGAGTGCCGTAGGTCTTGTTGTAGGAGCCGAAGTTCGCGGCGTAGACGGCGAACCCGGCGGACGCCGCGAGCCAGATGAGCGTGGCGAGTACACCCCCGGGGCTGACCCAACGGAAGCCCCGGCCGCGGACGTTGGGCGCGGCCCAGTAGAGCAGCGCGATCATCAGGGTCACCAGCACCAGCAGGACCGGCCACTTGGCGATGTTCCACACCGTGATGGCCTCGTCGCCGAGCCCGATCGCCGTGCCCGCGCGCTCGGCCAGCGGACCGGTGAACACGACGATCAGCGCGCTCGCGGCGAGCATCAGCATCAACACCAGGGTCAGGGCGATGCGCAGCGGTGTCAGCTTCCACGCCGGCCGGCCCTCCGGCAGGTCGTACACCGCGTTGGAGGTGCGGATGAACGCGGCCACATAGCCGGAGGCCGACCACACCGCCAGCACCAGGCCGACGATCGCCACCACACTGCCGGTGCCGCCGGTGCCGCTCAGCTGGGTGACCGCGTCCCGCAGGATGTCCCGCACAGGGCCCGGTGCCAGGTCACCGATGTTGTCGAGCAGCCGGTCCGTCACGTTCGGCCCGGCCACCCCCAGCAGCGACACCAGCACCAGCAGCGCGGGGAACAGCGACAGCACGCCGTAGTAGGTGAGCGCGGCCGCCCGGTCGGCGAGCTCGTCGTCCCGGAACTCCTTGACCGTACGCCGCGCCACCGCCGACCACGAACGCCTGGGCAGGCTGCCGGGCCCATCGGGCCCCGCGTCGGCCGCCGTCGGCTCGTCCTTCGGTCGTGTCTCGTCCATGACCAGGCGAGTCTCCGCGATACGGCCGGTGAATCGCGTTCTTGACCTGAATCTTGGTTGAGGTTGAAGGGTGGGGGGTGAACGCACCGGCCGGAGACCACGGGGAGAGCGACATGACCCGACGCACCACCGCACACCCCATCCTCAACCGCCCCGAGGTCGGGGCGCCCTTCTTCAGCACCTGGCGGGTGGGCACGCCGTTACGGCAGCGGCAGACCGTGGAGGCCATCGCCGCCACCTGGGAGCGGCGGCCCTGGCCCACCGAGGGCCTCCTGGGGTACTTCGTCTACGCCGGAGAGGACGGCTCCACCCTGCTGCACTACTCGCAGTGGGCCGACGAGCAGGCGTACGAAGCCTTCCTGAAGACCCGGCGGCAGGAGCGCAACGACGAGATCGACACCGCCGTGCCGGGAATCGAGCGGGTGTGGCTCGGGCGGTACCGGCGCTACCGCAGTCTCACGCGCGACGACCGTCCCACACGCGTCCCGGGGTGCGTCGTGACCGTCGACGTCGAGTTCGACGGGCCGGACCCGGCGCGGCAGCGCGCCTGGGTGGACGCCGTCGAGGAGGCGCTGGCCGCCGAGCCGAACATGCACCCCGGCGGCATCTCCGCCCACTTCCACCTCAGCACCGACGGCACCCGCGTCCTCAACTACGCCGAGTGGGGGAGCGCCCAGCACCACATCGACGCCCTCGCCGCACCGGGCGACGGCGTCGGCTCGGCCACGGAACTGTGGAAGCGCGTCCAGACCTGGCCGGGACTGAAGGGCAGCACCGTGAGCCGCTACGAGTACGCCCTCGGGCTCGTCCCCGACTGAGCCCACTGATCCCGGGTACGAGCAGGCTCACCGAAAACTACAACCGTCTGGACAAAAAAAGTTTCCGGCGAGACAGTGGAGCCATGTTGGACGTCACCGTGATCGAGGACCCGGAGGCCGCGGCTGTCTCCCTCGACCCCATACGGGCCCGGCTGCTCGCCGAGCTGGCGGTCGGGCCCGCGTCGGCCGCGATGCTGGCCGGCAAGGTCGGGCTGCCCCGTCAGAAGGTGAACTACCACCTCAAGGCGCTGGAGCGGCACGGCCTGGTCGAGCTGGCGGGGGAGCGCCGCAAGGGGAACGTCACCGAGCGGCTGATGCGGGCGACCGCCGCGTCGTACGTCATCTCGCCGCTCGCCCTCGCCGCCGTACAGCCCGACCCGGACCGCTTCCGGGACCAGCTCTCGGCCCGCTGGCTGCTCGCGCTCGGCGCCCGGCTCGTCCGCGACGTCGGCACGCTGATCACGGGCGCGGCCAAGGACCGCAAGCGGCTCGCGACCTTCGCGCTCGACGGCGAGGTCACCTTCGCCTCGGCCGCCGAACGGGCCGCGTTCATCCAGGAGTTGACCGCCGGAGTGAGCGCCCTCATCCGCAAGTACGACGCCCCCGACGCCGAGGGCGGCCGCGGTCACCGAATCGTCGTCGCCGTCCACCCCACGATCACCGAAAAACCGGCCCCGGCCGCCGAACTGCCTACCAGTACCGAGGAGTGACCACCATGTCCAAGGAATTCGAGATCGTCCGGGAGTTCGAGGTCGACGCCTCACCCGAGCAGGTGTGGGAGGCCGTCACCGCGGAAACCGGCGGCTGGATGTGGCCGATGGAGGCACCCGAGCCGCGCGAGGGCGGCAAGGGTCCCTTCGGTTCCACGGTCACCGCCTGGGACCCGCCCCACCGCTACGTCAACCGCGTCGAGAACGTGGAGGACATCGCCGAGCAGAGCGCCAACCAGCTCGACTACACCATCGAGCCGCGCGAGGGCGGCAAGCGCGCCTGGGTGCGATATGTGCACAGCGGCATCCTCGTCGAGGACTGGGACAACCAGTACGACGCCGCCGACAAGCACACCGACTTCTACCTGCACACCCTGCGCGAGTACCTGACGCGCTTCGCGGGCCGCCCGGTCGCCTTCGCCACCTTCGAGGACGGCCCCGAGGCGTCCAAGGCCGCCGACGCGTTCACCGCCGTGGGCCGCGCGCTCGGCCTCGCCGACGACACCGCCGAGGGAGCGAAGGTGCGGGCACGGGGGCCGGCGGGCCGGGCCTTCGACGCCGTGGTCGACTACCGCAACCCGTACTTCATCGGGCTGCGCACCGACACCGCCCTCATCCGCTTCTTCGGCCGTAACCACTGGGGCTACCCGGTCGGCATCAGCGTCCACGACTTCGCGCCGGACGCCGACGGCAAGGCGAACGAGACCGCCTGGCGCGGCTGGCTGGACGGCGTGTTCAGCGCCTGAGCGAGCGTCTTCGGGGACACGACCGAGCCCTTCGGGGACATGACCGAGCCCGGCCCTCCTGACGAGGGCCGGGCTCAATGACGTATCAGAGGATCACGGGCGGAACCGCAGCACCGACGGGTCGTGGTCGCTGACCTGGTCGTGGAACTCCGAGTTGATGTGCACGCTGTCGTACGTGTACTCGCAGGAGCGCCGGATCGACGGGCTGATCAGGATCTGGTCGAGGACCTGGGCGTTGCCCTGGTAGACGTACGAGTAACGCTCGCTCTTCGGCAGCGACTTGACCGCCGACCACAGCGCGCCGTCGTCCTCCAGCAGCTTGGTGGTGTCGGAGAACTCGAAGTCGTTGATGTCGCCGAGGGCGATGACGTTCGCGTTCTTCTGCGCCGCCAGGATCTCCTTGACGAACGTGTTCACGGCGGTCGCCTGGAGGTGGCGCTGGGTCTCCGAGCTGCGCGTCGGCGGCTGGAACTGGGAGTGCAGCGCCTGGTCGCCGCCCTTGGACGCGAAGTGGTTCGCGATCACGAAGACCGACTTGCCGCGGAAGACGAACTCACCGACGAGCGGCTTGCGGCTGTCGGTCCAGGCGGCGTTCGCCGGGTCGATCCGGCCGGGGGAGACGGTCAGGTGGGCCTTGCCGTACTCCTTCGTCACGCCGACGGCGGTCGTGGCGTCGCCGCCCGCGCGGTCGGTGAAGGAGACCCGCTCGGGGTTGAACAGGAACACCTGGCGGATGTTGCCGCCGGGCTGGCCGCCGTCCGCGAGGTCGACGGGGTCGATGGAGCGCCAGTCGTACGTCGGGCCGCCCGCCGCCGCGATCGCGTCGACCAGCTTCTTCATCGTCTGGTCGGCGGCGACCGTGCCGTCCTTCGTGGCGCCGTTGTTGTCCTGGATCTCCTCCAGGGCCACGATGTCGGGCGACTGCAGGTTGTTCACGATCGCGGCCGCGTGGTCGGCGAAGGTGCCGTCGGACGGGTCCAGGTTCTCGACGTTGTACGTCGCCACCGCCAGCTCGCCGCGCGCCTGCTTGCGGGTCGTCTCGCGCTCCAGGCCGCCCTGTTTCAGCGTGCCGAGCTCGCTCGCGACGAGGGTGTAGCCGCCGAACTGGTTGTAGTCCAGCGGGCCGGTCGTGGTGCCCTTGAGGACATCGCCCACGTTCGCCTTCGGGAAGTCGGCGACCGCGCCCAGCGACTGGATCTTCAGCCGGCCGGTGTTCTGCGAGGTGTAGGAGCCGTAGACGGTGCCGCCGCGGCGGTTGCGGTTCTCCCACGGCTTCACCGTGACCCACAGCTCTGTGAAGTCGTTGCTGGCGGTCACCACGCGCGTGTCGGCGACCTGGACGTTCATGCCCTCCAGGGACTCGTAGTAGTCCAGGGCGGAGTCGGCCGGGGCCAGCGGCAGCGCGTTGATCGAGCCGTTCGCGGCGGTGTCGCCGGCCGGAGTGTACTCGCCCGGCACGGACTTGGCGTCGATGACGGTCGGAGCCGGGACGGCGTTGCCCGTGGAGACCACGGTGATCGTCGGGCGGCTGATCTGGGTCACCGACTGGTTTCCGGACGAAGTGCCGCCCGGCACAAACTCGCCGACCGTGCCCGAGACCGTGACCGCGTCGCCCACGGAGACCGTCGGTCGGGAGCCGGTGAAGACGAAGACGCCCTCGCTCGTGGCCGGGCTGTCGTCCGCCCGCGCGTCCTGGATCCAGAAGCCGCGCGACGAGCCGTAGGTGCGTACACCCGTGACGATGCCCTCGACGCCGGTGACCTGTTGGCCGACCAGCGGGGACGTCCGGGTGGTGCCCTGGATGTCGTGGATGCGTATGGAGTCGGCCTCGGCGGGCGAGGTCAGGACCACGGCGGACACCGTGGAGCAGATGGCGGCGACGGTCAGCGCGCCGATGCGCGCGGTTCTCTTGCTGGGCAAGGGGATCCCTCCGGGGACGTACGTGAGCGCCGGGACGAGGGTGGACGGGGGATGGCCTGCGACCGGTGGGGCGGTGCGACGCGCGTAGAACTCGGGCGACGATGCCTGTGAGTGGCTCAGGAGGTGCCTCAGAGCTACTCGTGAGTTTCTACGCGCGTCAATCTCCAGCCTGGTCAGGCCAGTTGTCAAGGTTTCAGCCATGTACAACTCCTGGCAGGTACATGAACCAGGCGGCATGGGTGGAAATCCGTCTAGGCTGAGCGGCTGCGTACTTGTACGCGTAGTCGTGCTCGTACGCGTACCAGCCTGTGCTTCCACTGCTCGTCATCGCTCGTCCGGAGGAGAACCCCACCGATGTCAGACAGCTCGCCACTGCCGCCGGTGCGGCTCCGCTCCGAAGCCGAGCTGGCAAGGGACGCGCTCGCCACACCGCTGCTCTCGCGCGCCGTGCGGCTCGCCCGCTGGGCCGGGCCGGACACACGGGTGGGTGCCGGGGGCGAACTCGTCGACGAGCAACTCCCGGCCGCCGCCGAGGCGCTGGGCCTCACCGGGGATGACGCGGCGGCCTCGGCGAGCGAGGCCTGGCGGGTCGCCGTGGACACCGGGCTTGTCGAGGTCGTCGATGAGGAGGAGGGCACGGTCGCCGCGGGGGAGGAACTCGCGCTGCTCACTGCCGGTGGGCCGCAGGACGTACTGGGGATCTGGCTCACCGCCGTCGAGGCCGTGCTGGCCGACGCGAGCGTGCCCGACCTCGACGGCATCGTCGACGCCATGGACGCCGGCGGCGAGATCGACCTCGCCGAGCTCGACTGGGACCCCGAGGCCGAGGCGGAGTTCCTCGACGGTGTCCTCGGCAACCTCTACCTCCTCACCGTCACCGAGGACGGCCCCGGCGACGGGCCGGTGCCGCTGCCCGCCCTCGCCGCGTCGATGATCGTGCCGGACGGTATGGGGGAGCCCACCAACGACGTACTGGAGCAGGTGTCGGACGCGATGATGCGGCTCGACGACCAGTTCCGGGTGCTGGAGCCGATCGGACTGGTGGAGTACCAGCCCGTGGACGAGGCGCTCATGACGGACGCCGAGGAGGCTGCGGCCGCGGAGGGTAGGGCGGGCGTCGACGACACCGACGTCACGCGGTACGGCATGGTGAGGCTCACCCCGCTCGGTCTGTACGGGATCCGGGCGCGGCTCCAGGAGGCGGGCATCGAGGCGCCCGCGGTCGGGGAACTCGTCGACAAGGGCGCGGACGTGCTGCTCGACGGCACCGCCGGGTTTCCGCCCGGGGCAGCCCAGGCCGAGACCGAGCGGTGGCTCGCCCGCCGCGAGGCGCTGGAGGGGGCGCGGGAGTTGCTCGCCGCCGCGCGCGGCTCCGACTCCGGGGCGCCGCTGCGACGGCTGCGCTGCCAGCAGGCACTGTCCCTCGTCGGGCCCGTCGCCGAACCCGCGCTCCGCGAGGTCCTCGACGATCCCGAACTGGGCGGGCTCGCGCGCGTATGGCTCACCGAGCGGGGAGCCGGGGATGTCCCCGCGCCGTCCGAGGCGATGGTCTTCTGGCTGACCATCGACACACTGGCCGCACAGCTGGCAGCCGAAGGGATCTCGGCGGAGCTGCGGGCGCTGGTGGAAGGACTGGCCCAGCAACACGGCGGGTTCTTCGCGGCGGCATGGCGGGTCGAGCACCCGGCGACCGCGGATGTGCTGGAGGCGATGGGGCGAATCCACCCCGACAAGAAGGTCGCGAAGGAGGCCCGCAAGGCGGCCTTCAAGGCGCGGTCGCAGCGGGGGGATTGAGCGCCGGGCGCCTCCTGAGTGAGTGCCGGGCGCCTGATGGGGTGGGCGGTGGGGGTCGATTCGGCGGGTGCGGGCGGCTGGGGGCTGGTCGCGCCCACGCGGCGGAGCCGCAAGTCGATACAGCCCCGCGCCCTTGCAAGGACCTGCGGCCCTGCAAGGGGCGCTGTGCCCGGGTTCATGGAAGCGGGGGATCCGACTTCGTCCCCTGTTCAACCGGTGTTCAGGCGTGGGCGGGACCGTGTGGCGCGACGAACGGGTCCCCCCCACGGCCATCCCTCGACTGCACGCAGGAGTCAGCATGTCGCTCACCCGCAGGGACTTCGCCAGACAGTCCGCGGTCACCGGTGCCGGTGTCGCGCTGGCCGGCAGCGTAGGCGCCCTCGCCACCGCGCCCCACGCCCTCGCGTCGTCGGACACGGAGACGTACACGGAGACGGGGGCGGACAACGACAGCGCGGACGAGGGCTCGGCGTACCGGCACGGCGGAGTCGGTTACGGTCCCCTCCTCCCCGACCCGGACGGCATCCTGGCGCTGCCCGCCGGGTTCACGTACCGCGTCCTCACGTACAGCGGGAAGACCAAGCTGGAGTCGGGCGAGTACACCCCCTCCAACCACGACGGCACGGCCACCTTCGCCGGCCCGCGCGGCACGACCCTTCTCGTCAACAACCACGAGCTGAAGGGCCCCCGCGCCAAGTGGAAGTACCCGGTGCCGCTCACAGAGGGCCTCGTCTACGACCCGGCCGCGTCCGGCGGCTGCACGGTCGTCGAGGTCCGCCGCGACGGTCAGGTCGCCGAGTGGGTCGGCATCGCCGGCACCTCCACCAACTGCGCCGGCGGCAGCACCCCGTGGGGCACCTGGCTGACCTGCGAGGAGAACTCCGACAAGGCCGGCGTCAACGGCATGACCAAGGACCACGGCTACGTCTTCGAGGTCGACCCCATCGACCGGCGTGCCAACCGCGACCCCAAGCCGCTGAAGTTCTTCGGCCGCTACGACCACGAGGCCGTCGTCATCGACCCCAAGCGCGGCCACGCCTACCTCACCGAGGACGCCGCGGGCCCCAACGGCCTCTTCTTCCGCTGGACCCCGCCCAAGGGCTTCGAGTACGGCCCGCGCAAGTTCCGCGAGCTCGCCGACGACGCGGGCGTCCTCCAGGCGCCCAAGTGCTTCGACTCCGGCGGCAAGTTCGTCGACGACCTCTCCCGCGCCACGAAGATCGGCACGGTCTACGGCGTCGACTGGATCGACGTCCCCGACCGCGACGCGAAGACCGTCGCCGTCCGCAAGCAGTTCGGCACCGACGAGATCACCCGCGCCCGCAAGCTGGAGGGCATGTGGTGGGGCGACGGTGGCGCGTACATCGTCTCCTCGTACGCCCGTGCGGAGAGCCCCGGCGCCGCCCACGACGGCCAGGTCTGGTTCTACGACCCCAAGCGCCGCACCCTGACCCTGAAGGTCCTCCTCGGCGTCAACCCCGACCCGTCCGTCGACGGCGCCTTCGACGGCCCCGACAACATCACCGTCTCCCCCTACGGCGGCATCATCCTCGCCGAGGACGGCGAGGGCGTCTCGCACCTCTTCGGCGCCACCGACAGCGGCCGCACCTACCCCATCGCCCGCAACGAACTCAACGTCGGCACCGAAGAGGAGCCCGAATACAGCGAGTTCTGCGGCGTCACCTTCTCACCCGACGGCAAGACCCTGTACGCCAACATCCAGTCGCCGGGCATCCTGCTCGCCATCACCGGGCCGTGGAAGCGGCAGAAGCGGTGACAACCTCCATTGCGGAGGGCGGGAATTAATTCGTTCGCCCGACCCGCGGTACGCCTCCTAGAGTGGTGCACGTCCAGGTGCGAAGGCAGGACCTACTTCCACTCATAATGGGGCGGCCGCGGGTTCGAGTCCCGCCATCGGCACAACGCGCCGGTGTAGCTCAGGGGTTAGAGCACCTACGTCGGTTCCGCCGGCTTCGATCTCTGGACACCCAAAACTTCATGCACCTCCCGGTGCGCCAGACAGCGGCTACTTCTTTGCAAGAAATCGACGCCGCCGCCGACTTGATCTCGGGAGGCGCAGCACAAGGTGGGTGCCCGGTGCGCAGGCAGCGGATACTTCAGGAACTGGTGGGGAAAACTCCTCGTGCGGGTTCGAATCCCGCCATCGACTCCGGTCGGTGTGGCGGAATGGCAGACGCGCCTGTTATAAGCGACCGCCGCCGACTTCGACCTCGGACACCTTCCTTTTGCTGCGCCTCCCTCCGAAACCATTCCACGCACGAAGTGCTGACGAATTCGGGGGAATTCACCATGGCACGATTCAACACCAAGCCCACCAAGGCCCGGCCCACCTCGCGGGTGACCTCGACGGGGCGTGTGCTCCGTACCTACGAGGGCGGCCGAGGCCGTGAGCGGGACGAGCGCTCCGAGCTGTTCCTGCTCTCGATCGCCAACTTCGTCGCGCAGAAGACCTTCTACGAGTCCGGCGAGGACCGGGACGACCGGTTCGCGGCGCTCGTGCGGCGGCTCGCCGTCACCGACCCGGAGTGGACGGCCGGCCTGCTCGGCTGGCTGCGCGGCGAGGGCAACCTGCGTACGGCCTCCCTCGTGGGCGCCGCCGAGTACGTCAAGGCACGCCTCGACGCGGGCGTCACCGACGGCCCGACCAACCGCCAGGTCATCGACTCGGTGCTGCGGCGCCCGGACGAGCCCGGTGAGCTGCTCGCCTACTGGACCTCGCGGTACGGCCGCAACATCCCCAAGCCGGTGAAGCGGGGCGTCGCCGACGCCGTACGACGGCTCTACCACGCCAAGTCGCTGCTGAAGTACGACACCGCGTCCAAGGGCTACCGGTTCGGCGACATCCTCAACCTGGTGCACGCGGCGCCGGACCCGGCCAAGCCGTGGCAGGGCGACCTGTTCCAGTACGCCCTCGACCGGCGGCACAACCCGGACACGGCGGTCGTGCCCAAGTCGCTGCCCGTGCTCGCGGCGCACCGGGACCTGATGGCTCTGCGGCCCGCCAAGCGCCGCAAGGTCGTCACCGGGGTGCAGGGCGCGCAGCGGCTCGCGGACGCGGGCATCACCTGGGAGGCGCTGGCGGGCTGGCTGCAGGGACCGATGGACAAGGCCGCGTGGGAGGCCGTCATCCCGTCCATGAGCGCCATGGCCCTGACCAGGAACCTGCGGAATTTCGACGAGGCGGGCGTCTCGGACGAGGTCGCGGCGCAGGTAGCGGCGAAGATCAGTGACCCGGCGGAGGTCGCGCGGTCGCGGCAGTTCCCGTTCCGCTATCTCGCCGCGTACCGGCATGCGCCCTCGCTGCGCTGGTCGTACCCGCTGGAGCAGGCACTCGGTCACTCGCTGGCCAACGTGCCCGCGCTGCCCGGCCGGACCCTGGTCCTGGTCGACCGCTCGGGCTCGATGTTCTACTCGCGGCTGACCGACCGCTCGTCGCTCACGTACGCGGACGCGGCGGCGATCTTCGCTACGGCGCTCGCGCTGCGGGCGGCGGACGCGGATCTCGTCGAGTTCGGGAGCACCAGCAAGCCGGTGGAGTTCCGCAAGGGCGAGTCGGTGCTGAAGATCATCGGCCGGTTCGGCGACCTGGGCGGCACCGACACCACCGAGGCCGTGCGCCGTCACTATAAGAAGCACGACCGGGTGCTGATCGTCACCGACGAGCAGGCCACCTACAGCCACTACGGCGACCCGACCGCCCAGGTCCCGGCCGACGTGCCGGTCTACACCTGGAACCTCGCCGGCCACCGGGCGGGCCACGGCCCCTCCGGCAAGGCGAACCGCCACACCTTCGGTGGCCTCTCGGACGCGGCCTTCCGGATGGTCCCGCTGCTCGAAGCGGTGCGGGACGCCGACTGGCCGTGGGCCGGTTGAAGAACGCCGGTGGGTGTCCACCGGCTGAAGAACGGGGGTGAGTGTGGCCCGTGTCCCAGTGGGGATACGGGCCACACTCTTGTTCGCGCCCCGCACTGACATCTAACATTTCAGTTCATGGAGGCCATACGACCGGTGGGCCGGACCCTGCTCAGGGACCGCGCCTACCAAGCCATCCGGGACGCCATCGTGGCCGGGGAGATGGAGCCGGGGGCGGCGGTGCGGGACGCCGAGCTCGCGGAGCTGCTGGGGCTGTCGCGGGGGCCGGTGCGGGAGGCGTTCTCTCGGTTGGTCGACGAAGGGCTCCTGGAGAGCAAGCCGCAGAGCTATACGCGGGTGACGCCCGTCGTGGCCGCCGACGTACGGGACGCGGCCGCCGTGGTCGGGGCCATGCATGAGCTGGCCACCCGGGTCGCCGTGCCCCGGCTGTTCGCGGCGGACGTCGAGACGATGCGCTCGGCCAACGAGCGGTTCGCGGCGGCCGTCCAGGTGGGCGACGTCGACGCCGCCCTCGTCGCCGACGACGCACTGCACGACGTCCTCGTCCGGGTGAGCGGCAACCGCGCGGCCGCCGCCACCATCGCCCGCTACACCCCCCTCATCCGCCGACTGGAGCGATGCCGCTTCGGCGAGGGCGGCAACTGCCGGTCCGCCGGCCTGCACGAACGGCTGATCGAGGCCTGCGCGGCCGGAGACGTGGACGAGGCGGTCCGCGTCACGGCGGAGATCTGGCGCGGCCTGGCCGAACTCGTCGACGAAGCCGACGAAGGCGACGAACAGGACCACTGACCCGCCCGAATAGGTCCACTGACTCAGGGAGACTCCCATGTCCCTTTCTTCCTACGAGCGCTACCCGCTCCTCTTCGGGCCCTCACCGGTCCACCCGCTGGAGCGGCTGACCGCGCACCTCGGGGGCGCCTCCCTCTGGGCCAAGCGCGAGGACTGCAACTCCGGTATCGCGTACGGCGGCAACAAGACCCGCAAGCTGGAGTACCTCGTCGCCGACGCCCTCGCCCAGGGCTGCGACACGCTCGTCTCGATCGGGGGCGTCCAGTCCAACCACACCCGCCAGGTCGCCGCCGTCGCTGCCCGTGCCGGACTCAAGTGCGTGCTCGTGCAGGAGAGTTGGGTGGACTGGCCGGACGCCGTGTACGACAAGGTCGGCAACATCCTGATCAGCAGGCTGGCCGGCGCCGACGTACGGCTCGTACGCGCCGGCTTCGGCATCGGCTTCAAGGAGAGCTGGGAACTGGCGCTGAGGGAGGTCGAGGAGAGCGGCGGCAAGCCGTACGCCATCCCGGCCGGCGCCTCCGACCACCCGCTCGGCGGCCTCGGTTTCGCCGGTTGGGCGTACGAAGTCGACGAGCAGGAGCGCGACTTGGGCGTCTTCTTCGACACGGTGATCGTGTGTTCGGTGACCGGCTCGACCCAGGCGGGCATGGTCGCCGGCTTCGCCGCCCTGGAGGAGGCGGGCGGACGGCCGCGCCGGGTCCTCGGCATCGACGCCTCGGCCGCCCCCGCCCGCACCCGCGCGCAGATCGCCCGGATCGCCCAGAACACCGGCCAACTCATCGGCCTCAAGCGGGAGTTGACGGAGGCGGACGTCGAACTCGACGAGCGGTACCACGCGGGCACATACGGCGTCCCGGACGAGACCACCCTGGACGCGATGCGCCTCGCGGCCCGCACGGAGGGGATGGTCACCGACCCCGTCTACGAGGGGAAGTCCATGGCCGGCCTCATCGACCTGGTCTCCCGCGGCGAGATCGGCCCGGACTCCACCGTCCTCTACGCCCACCTGGGCGGACAGCCGGCGCTGAACGCGTACAGCGTGCTGTTCTGAACCCAGGTGGGACGCCCGAGTCGGCTAGAGGGCCTGGGCCGCCGGCTTCACCATCCCCCTCACCGTGCGGGACTTCACGAAGTCGCCCATGGCCGTCATTTCCCACTCGCCGGAGAACTGCTTGATCAGCTTTGCCATCATCACGCCGGTCTGGGGCTCGGCGTTGGTGAGGTCGAAGCGGACGAGTTCCTCGCCCGTGGCGGCGTCGAGGAGGCGGCAGTAGGCCTTGGCGACCTCGGTGAACTTCTGCCCGGAGAAGGAGTTGACGGTGAAGACGAGGCCGGTGACCTCCTGGGGGAGACGGCCGAGGTCGACGGTGATGACCTCGTCGTCGCCTCCGCCCTCACCCGTGAGGTTGTCGCCGGAGTGCCTGATCGCGCCGCTCACGATCTGCAGCTTGCCGAAGTAGCAGCTGTCGATGTGGTTGCGCTGCGGGCCGTACGCGATGACCGACGCGTCCAGGTCGATGTCCTTGCCCCGGTACGCCGGCTCCCAGCCGAGGCCCATCTTCACCTGGGAGAGCAGCGGGCGACCGCCCTTGACCAGGGAGACCGTCTGGTTCTTCTGGAGGCTGACGCGGCCCTTGTCGAGGTTGATCTTGCCGGTGGCGGGCGGGGCGGGGGGAGCCGCGGGGGCCATGGGCGGGGCCGGCGGGGTCACCGGGGACTGGATGGTAGGGGTGGGCGGGGCGGCCTGCGGCTGGGGCGGGGTGGGGATCGGGGCGGGGGTCGGGGTGGGCGTCGGGGTGGGTTCCTCCACCGTGACGCCGAAGTCCGTCGCGATGCCCGCCAGGCCGTTGGCGTATCCCTGGCCCACCGCTCGGGCCTTCCACGCGCCGTTGCGCAGGTAGATCTCCACGACCACCAGGGCCGTCTCGGTACCGAGCTGCGGGGGCGTGAACGTCGCCAGGACGCTGTTGTCGTCCGCGTTGCGGATGGTGGCCGTCGGTTCGATGCCCTGGAAGGTCTGGCCCGCGGCGTCCGGGCTGGCGGTGACGACGATCTTCTCGATGCCCGGGGGGAGGGCCGTCGTGTCGACCGTGATCGAGTCGGGGGTGGTGCCGCCGCCGGAGCGGTACGTCACGCCCGGGCCGCTCGGCTGGTTGTAGAAGATGAAGTCGTCGTCGGAGCGCACCTTGCCGTCGGCCGTGAGCAGCAGGCCCGATACGTCCAGCCGCACGGGGGCGGTGACGTCCACCGCGACGCGGGGGGCGGGCAGCGGGATGTTCGAGCCGGGGGTCATAGCTGTCATGCCGGGTGAACGACTCAGATCGCTTTGCCGTTCCCTTACCCGGCGCCGGGTGGGGCCGTTCGGTGGGCACGCGGATTTTTCGCCCCCGCCGCCCCTACCCGTCCCGTCCCAGGGGCTGCTGCCCCTTCGACCCCGCAGCGCGTTTGAGCTCGTCGGATCGGTTCGTTGGCGGGTGCGGGTGAGTGGGGGCTTGTCGCGGCAGTT
>NZ_VTHJ01000010.1:0-42652 GCF_008386495.1 Streptomyces tailanensis
GGGGGTCCCCCCGCTCGAGCGAAGCCGAGAGTGGGGGAGCGTGCCGGGCGCCGCGGGTGCTGTGCGGGGCTTTCACCACACCCCCTGGCGGCAGCAGTCCGGGCGCCGCCTCCGCCGCCGCGCTCTCGTCGGCGTACGCCAGCACGGCCAGGGCACGCGCGCGGGGTGCCTCGACGAGTCGTACGGCCGCCTCCGTGAGCACCCCGAGCGTGCCCTCCGAACCGCAGAAGGAGCGGGCCACGTCCGCGCCCCTCTCGGGGAGCAGGGCGTCGAGCGCGTACCCCGAGATACGGCGGGGCAGGTCGGGGAAGCCGGTGCGCAGCAGCGCCAACTCCCGCTCCACCAGGGGGCGGAGGCCGTCGGGTGCGCCCGCCCACTCCCGGCCGAGTCTGCGCGCCTCGCCCCTCCCGTCGAGCACGGACAGCTGCCGTACACTGTCCGCCGTCGTACCCCAGGCCACCGAGTGCGAGCCGCAGGAGTTGTTGCCGATCATGCCGCCCAGGGTGCAGCGGCTGTGCGTGGACGGGTCCGGGCCGAAGCGGAGGCCGTGCGGGGCGGCGGCCTCCTGGAGGCGGTCCAGGACGAGGCCCGGCTGGACCACGGCCGTACGCGCCTCGGGGTCGAGCGACACCAGCCGGTTCATGTGACGGGTGAAGTCCAGCACCACGCCCGTACCCGTGGCCTGCCCGGCGATCGACGTACCGCCGCCGCGCGCCACGACCGGCACGCCGTGCGCACGGCACACCGACAGTACGGCCGCCACGTCGTCCGCGTCCCGGGGCGCGACCACGCCGAGCGGCACCCGCCGGTAGTTGGACGCGTCCATCGTCATAAGCGCCCGCGCGGTCGCGCCGAAGTCGACCTCGCCGCCCACGGCCGCCACCAGGGCGGCCCGCAGACCGCCTACGTCCACGTCGCCGCCGGGCCCGGCCCGGCCCCCGGCCCGGCCCTCGTCCCCACGACTCGTCGTGCCCCCGAATTCCGTCATGGATCCAGCATGCCCCCGACCACTGACAGTGACCATTCGGTGACGGTCTCCGTCAGGCCCGTGGCGCTCACCGGGGACGTTGCACGGATTCCGGGGAGCTAACCGGAAACCGCCCGACTCAGGTCACGAACTCCCATATAGTGACGGCCAATTGAGCACCAGGTGTCGCTTCTCGTTCAGGAACCGACCGTGTTACCGAGGCCAGGAACCGACTGCGTTACCGAGTTCAGAACCGACCGAGGACAGCAGCCCATGACCGCGCCCAGCCCCCCACGCCCCCCGGGCGAACGCCCGGCCCTGCGCTCGACGCTCCCCGCGCCCCTGGTCACCGCTGTGCTCGGCGCGGTCGTGGTCGGCGGTTCGGTCGCGCTGGTGCCGGAGTCCGTGAGACCGCCCCTGGCGGCCGGCGCGGGCGCGGCCGCCCTCCTGCTCACGGTCGCCGTCGCGCTCGCCGTCCACGCCCGGCAGTCGGTGCGACTGTTACGCCACCGCCTCGACGCCGTGTCCCGGGACGCCGGACTGCTGCTCCAGGAACGGGCCAGGATGGCGGAGGAATTCGGTCAGGAAAGGGGCCGGCTGACGGAGGAGTTCGTACAGGAACGGGCCCGGATCGCGGCCGAGTTCGCGCGGGAACGGACACGCCTGACCACCGAGTTCGAACGTGAGCGCGGGCGACTGGCCGAGGAGCGGGAGCAGGCGGCCGAGGAGACCGCCCAGGAGACTACCCGCCTCACCGAACGCGCCCGGCGGGCCGAGGCCGACCGCACCGCCGCCCTCGCCGTCACCGCCAACGTGGCCGGCCGTATGCAGGCCCTCGCCACCGGCACCCTCGCCGATCTGCGCGCCATGGAGGAACGTCACTCCGACGAGGACGTCCTCACCGACCTCCTCCACCTCGACCACCGCACCGCCCAGACGGGCCGGCTCGCCGACTCCGTCGCCGTCCTCGCGGGCGCGCGCTCCGGCCGCCGCTGGGCGCGGCCGATCCCCATGGAGTCGATCCTGCGCGGCGCGATGGGCCGCATCGGCGCCTACCGCCGGGTCCGGCTGCACTCCTCCAGCGAGTCCGCCGTCGCCGGACACGCCGCCGAGGGCGTCATGCACGCGCTCGCCGAACTCCTCGACAACGCGGCCAACTTCTCGCCCCCGACCGCCGAGGTCCACGTCTACGTGGAGGAGGTCCCGGCCGGCGCCATCATCTCCGTCGAGGACTCCGGCCTCGTCATGAGCGACGTCCAGCTCCGCCGCGCCGAACGCGCCGTCTCGGGCGAGTCCGCCGACCTCACCGGCCTCGCCGGCACCCGCCTCGGCCTCGCCGTCGTCGGCCGCCTCGCCCGCAAACACGGCCTGAAGGTCTCCTTCCGCCCCTCCGCCCGCGGCGGCACGGGCGTGCTGATGCTCATTCCCCAGGACGTCCTCGCCAGTACGGCGCCAACGGCCACGTCTCCCGCGGCTACCACGGCGTCCCCGGACGACTCGGCGACGTCGTACGGCCTCACGGCCCCCTACGACCTGAGCCCCGAACCGACGCCCACCCACGAGTTCCCGGCCACCGCCGAGGAGTTCCCGACAGGCCCCGACGCCCTCCCCCGGCGCCGCCGCGGCCGCTCCCTCGCCGAGGCCGAGGCCCGCACCGGCGCCCAGGCCGCCGACGCCAGCCCGGCGGCCCGCGACTCCCGCCCCGCCGAGGACGCCAGCACCGGCGCCGTCCGCTTCAGCAGCTTCCGCCGCGCGGTCCGCGGTACGAGCGGGCTCGACCAGGCGTTCGTCCAGGGGACGGCCGCGGAGGACGAGCCCGTACGGGATCCGGCGCGGGAACCCGCAAGGGACGTACCGGATACGACGCCGACACCGGCGCCCGCGCCCGCGCCCGCGCCCGCGCCCGCGGAGATCGTGAGCCATCCGATGCTGGAGCCGGTACGGGAACTGGAGTGGGGTGCCGTGCCGGAACCCAAGTGGGAGCCCGCGTGGGAGGCCGCCCCCGTCCCCGAACCCGGGTGGGAGCCCGAACCCGTACAGGGCGCGAAGTGGGACCCCGAGCCGACGCCGGAACCGGAGTGGGAGCTGGATCCCGTACGGGAACCCCACCCGGCACAGGCAGACCCACACTCCCCGGCCTCCCCCGCCCCGCACACGCATCCGACGTATCCGCACCCCCACCTGGAAGGCGACCCCACCCCATGACCGGCACTGGCGCCACCGCCGACGACAGGCTCACCTGGCTCATGGAGGGTTTGCTGGAACGCACTCCGGGCGCCCGCCACGCGCTCGTGCTCTCCCGGGACGGCCTGAAGTTGTGCCGTACGCCCGAGCTGTCCGTGGACCAGGCCGACCAGCTCGCCGCGATCGCCGCCGGTATCCAGTCGCTGTCCCACGGGGCGTCCGTGGAGTTCGGCGACGGCAGTGGGGGCGTACGGTCGGCGATGGCGGAGTTCTACGGCGGGGTGCTGTTCATCGTGGAGGCGGGCGAGGGCGCGCACCTGGCCGTGGTCACGGACGAGGACGCGGACGCCGGGCTCGTGGGCCACAACATGAGTGAGCTGGTCGAACAGCTGGGCGCGCACTTGAGCGCACGCCCGCGCCGACCGTCGAGTACGGATGCGCACACGATCATGTCGGCGACGACCGCCAACACCATCACGACGGCGACGATCACAACCATGGGGCCCCGTACGTCATGAGCCGCCCCGGAAGGGACGATTCGCCCGACCGGCTGTACACCCTCACCGGGGGACGCAGCCGTTCCGCGCCCGGAACCCCGTTCGACCTGGTGACCCTGGTCGTCGCCGAGTGCGATCCGGTGCCGGGCATGCAGTCGGAGCACACGACGATCCTGCGGCTGACGGAGCGGCCGACGGCGGTGGTGGAGATAGCCGCCGAGCTGGGGCTCCCGGTGAGCATCACCAAGGTCCTGCTCTCCGACCTCCTCACCGCGGGCCGGGTGAGCGCCCTGCAGCCGCACAAGGCCGCCATGATCGACCTCGACATCCTTGAGCAGGTACTAGTTGGACTTCGCAACCTCTGAGAACGACGGGCTCGGCGGGACGGCCGAACCCTGGCCCGAGCTCGGGCCAGGACCGGTCGCCCCTGTCCCCACCCCTATCCCCGTCTCCCTCCCAGGCCCCCTCTTCCGCTCCGAACCCGCCCCCCTGTACCGGCAGTTGCGACGCGAGTACGGCGAGGTCGTCCCCGTACTACTGGACGGCGGGATACCGGCCTGGCTGGTGCTGGGCTATCGCGAGCTGCACCAGGTGACCAGTGATCCGGCGCTGTTCAGCCGGGACTCGGCGCTGTGGAACCAGTGGCCGAACATCCCCGCCGACTGGCCGCTGCTCCCGGTGATCGGCCGGAAGCACCCCTCGGTCATCGGCACGGTCGGCGAGCGGCACCGGAAGCGGGCTGCGATGGTGAGCGCGGCGCTGGAGGCGGTGGACCCGCTCGAACTGCGCGGCCACGCCGAACGGTTCGCCGACGAGCTGATCGACGCGGTGTGCGGGGCGGGCGAGGCGGACCTGGTGACGCAGTACGCGGCGCTGCTGCCGGTCCGCGTGCTGGCGTACCTCTTCGGCTTCCCGGAGGAGCAGGGCCCCGGTCTGGTGACGGCGTTGAACGACATCCTCGACGGCCAGGACCGGGCCATGGCGGCGGAGGCGTACGTGTCGACGGCGATGGGCCGCCTGGTGGAGGAACGCCGGCGCCACCCGGCGGACGACGTGGTGTCCCGCCTCCTGTCGAACTCGAACTCGCACGGCTTCACGGTCGAGGAGGTCACCCACGACGTGACGGTCATGCTGGCCGCCGGTCACCAGCCGACCGCCGACTGGATCGGCAACTCGCTGCGGCTGATGCTGACGGACGACCGTTTCGCGGCCTCCCTCTTCGGCGGCCGCAGCAGCGTGGCGGAGGCCATGAACGAGGTGCTGTGGGAGGACGCCCCCATCCAGAACGCCGCCGGCCGCTGGACCACCCGCGACACCCGCCTCGCTGGCCACGCCCTCCGCGCCGGCGACCTGATCGTCCTCGGCCTCCAGGGCGCCAACTCCGACCCCCGCGTCCGCACCCACGGCTCCGCCCTCACCGGCGGCAACAACGCCCACTTCTCCTTCAGCCACGGCGAACACCGCTGCCCGTTCCCGGCCCAGGAACTCGCCGAGGTCATCGCCCGCACGGGCATCGAGGTCGTACTGGACCGACTCCCGGACATCGACCTGGCGGTCCCGCCGGAGTCCCTGACACGACGAACATCTCCGTGGCTACGCGGCCTGGTGGGATTGCCGGTGCACTTCACACCAACCCCAGCCCGCGCCCCTTAAGGGGCGCGGGGCTGTATCAATATGCGGCTCCGCCGCGTGGGCGCGACAAGCCACGAATCACCCGCAGCCGCCACACACACCGGAGCGCCGAGCTATCAGGCACCCAACCGAGCGACGGACGCAGCCACCCATCTCATCCGCCGGACGACGTTTCGCCGAGGTTTCGCGGAGCCGCTAGGCTCCAGCCCGTGGCTGATATCCAGATCCCCGCTGACATCAAGCCCGCCGACGGACGTTTCGGCGCGGGCCCCTCCAAGGTGCGGACGGAGGCGCTGGACGCGCTGGCCGCGACCGGTACCTCCCTGCTCGGAACCTCCCACCGCCAGGCCCCGGTGAAGAACCTCGTCGGCCAGGTGCGCGAGGGCATCAGCGAACTGTTCTCCCTCCCCGAGGGCTACGAGGTCATCCTCGGCAACGGCGGCTCGACGGCCTTCTGGGACATCGCGACCCACGGCCTGATCGAGAACAAGAGCCAGCACCTCACGTTCGGCGAGTTCAGCTCGAAGTTCGCGAAGGCCTCGAAGCTGGCCCCCTGGCTGGCCGAGCCCACGGTCATCTCCTCCGACCCGGGCACGCACCCGGAGCCGCGGGCCGAGGCGGGCGTGGATGTCTACGCCTTCACCCACAACGAGACCTCGACGGGTGTCGCGGCCCCGCTGAAGCGCGTCGCGGGCGCCGACGAGGGCGCCCTGGTCCTGGTCGACGCCACGTCCGGCGCCGGCGGCCTCCCGGTCGACATCACCGAGACGGACGTCTACTACTTCGCCCCGCAGAAGTCCTTCGCCTCGGACGGCGGCCTCTGGATCGGCGTCTTCTCCCCGGCGGCGATCGAGCGAGCCGAGCGCATCCACACGTCCGGGCGCCACATCCCGGAGTTCTTCTCGCTCCCCACGGCGATCGACAACTCCCGCAAGAACCAGACGTACAACACCCCGGCCCTCGCGACCCTCTTCCTCCTGAACCAGCAGCTGGAGTGGATCAACGGCCAGGGCGGCCTCGCCTGGTCGACGGCCCGGACGAAGGACTCCTCGACCCGCCTCTACACCTGGGCGGAGGAGTCCAAGCACGCGACCCCGTTCGTCACGGACCCCGCCAAGCGCTCCCAGGTCATCGGCACGATCGACTTCTCCGACGACATCGACGCCGCCGCCATCGCCAAGACCCTCCGCGCCAACGGCATCGTCGACACCGAGCCCTACCGCAAGCTCGGCCGCAACCAGCTCCGCGTGGCGATGTTCCCGGCGATCGCCCCGGACGACGTCGAGGCGCTCACGAAGTGCGTCGACTACGTGATCGAGAAGCTCTGATCACTCCCGTACGACGCTGAAGGGCGCCCGGTGACCATCACCGGGCGCCCTTCGCGCGTCCTGAGGGCGTTGTCAGCCGCGGAAGCCGAGGATGCCGTGCAGGGTGTCACCGCTCGTCGCGGCGGCCCCCGGTGCCGTGCTCAGCGTCGACTGCGCCGAGTTCTGCTGCGCGGCCTGCGGCTTCGGGTCGGGCAGCTTCTTGCAGACGGCGTCGACGTTGCCCTTGCCGCGGGGCACCTTGCCGTTGCTGAGGTACGTCGCCAGGTACTTGTCGAGGCAGGTGTTGCCGCTCAGCGTGATGCCGTGGTTGCCGCCGCCCTGTTCGACGACCAGGCTGGACTTCTTGAGCAGCTTGTGGACGGTGACGCCGCCCTGGTACGGGGTGGCCGCGTCGCCCGTCGCCTGGAACAGCAGTACCGGCGGCAGCTTGGAGTTGGCGACGTTCACCGGCTTCAGCGACTTCGTCGGCCAGAACGCGCACGGCGCGTTGTACCAGGCGTTGTTCCAGGCCATGAACGGCGCCTTCTTGTGCACCGCCCAGTTGTCCTTGGTCCACTTCTTCCAGTCGCGCGGCCAGGACGCGTCACGGCACTGCACCGAGGTGTAGATGCTGTAGCCGTTGTCGCCGGAGGAGTCGACGGCGGCGAAGTTCTCGTACGACTCGACCAGCGGGGCCTCGTCCTTGTCGTTCACGTAGGCCGCGAACGCCTCGGCGAGGTAGGGCCAGTAGCCGTTGTAGTACCCACCCGGGATGAAGGTGTCCTCCAGCTCGGAGACGCCCACCTTTCCGCCCGCGGGCTTCTTGGCGAGGGCCGCCCGCATGGCGTACCACTTGGCCTCGATCTTGGCGGGGTCGGTGCCGAGCTTGTAGGTGGAGTTGTACTTGGCGACCCACTTCATGAACGCCTTGTGGCGCTTGTCGAAGGCGTAGTCCTGGTCGAGGTTGTCCTCGTACCAGACACCCGTCGGGTCGACGATCGAGTCCAGCACCAGACGCCGCACCCGCTCGGGGTACAGCTTGGCGTAGACCGCGCCGAGGTAGGTGCCGTACGAGTAACCGAAGTAGTTGATCTTCTTCGCGCCGAGGGCCTTCCGGATCGAGTCCAGGTCCTTCACGGCACTGATCGTGTTGATGTACGGCAGGACGTCCTTGTACTTCGTGCCGCAGGACTTGGCGAAGGCCTTGGCACGCGAGACGTTGGCCTTCTCGATCGCGGACGTGCTGGGCACAGAGTCCGGGCGCACCGGGTTGAAGTACCCCGGCTTGCAGTTCAGGGCGGGCTTGCTGGCACCCACTCCGCGCGGGTCAAAACCGATGACGTCGTACTGGGCCGCCACCTTCTTCGGCAGCGAGGAGGCGACGAATCCGGCCAGCGTCAGACCGCTGCCGCCGGGGCCTCCGGGGTTGACCAGCAGCGGGCCCTGGTACGTCTTCGACGTGTGCGGCACGCGCGACAACGCCAGCGTGATCTTCTTCCCGCTCGGCTTCGCGTAGTTGAGCGGCACCTTCACCGACGCGCACTGGAGCGTCGGGTATTGGTCCGTGGCGCACTTCTTCCAGGTGACCTTCGCGGCGGCTGCCTGGACGGTGTTCGCGGAGTGCGACGCGCTGGCGTTGGCGGGGACGGCGGTGAGCGTCCCGGCCAGGACAACGCCGGCGCCGCACAGCACGGCTGCGCTTCTTCTCATGGAGTTCTCTCGCAACGGTGAGGGGGGTTCACGGGCCGCGAGGTACGCGGCCCGTGCCGCATGGTTCCGGAAGAGCACGCCACACAAAGACTTATTCGACCAAGACTTGACCGAATCGAGTCATTGTTTACTCTCAAATGGCTCATAGAAAGGGGCAGTTGTATCAAAACGGGACATGCCCCCAGCCCCCGACGATGAGGGCGCCCTGCGAGCACCCGGGCGCCCCCATCTCACGCCGCGGTCACGCCGCCGCACAGCTCACGCTCGGCACACCTCCGCCCCCGGGGGCGCCCCCGAAGCCGAAGCTCGCCGAACCGCCGCTCGGGATCGCGCCGTTGTGTGCGGCGTTGGTCGCCGTCACCGTCGCCCCGGACTGCGTGTACGTCGCGTTCCACATGTTCGTGACCTGCTGGGAGCCGGGCCAGGACCAGGTCACCCTCCAGGAACCGATAGCGGGCGTACCAGTGTTGGTGACCTTCACCTCGGCGTTGAAGCCGCTGCCCCAGTCGTTGCTGACGGTGTAGGCGGCGGTGCAGGTGGCCGTTCCGCCGCCCGGGTCTCCGGGGTCGTCGGGATCACCGGGGTCACCGCCGCCGCCTGCCGGGAAGCCCGGGGCCTTGATGCTCGTCAGGTAGCCGTCCTTGACGGTGTCCACGGTCTGCCAGTCGTCCTTCAGGATGCCGCCGGTGTCACCGGAGTTGGGGTTCCAGGACCAGAAGGTCCAGTGGAAGGAGTCGTTGCCGTAGGTGGAGGTCGAGCGCAGGTACGTCACCAGGGCGGCGAGCCAGCGCTGGTCGATCGTCGACTGGAGGGTCGTACCGAACTCGCCGAGCCAGACGGGGGCGATGTTCTGCTTGAAGATGTAGCCCCAGTACCGGTCCCAGATGCCGGGCATGTTGGCGGGGAAGGACGGGTCGTTGAACCAGCTCTGCTGGGCCACGCTGGTCGCGTAGTCGTGGGCGGAGTAGACGAGGCGGTTGGGGACGTCGAGTCGTACGGGGTGCTCGGCGACGCCCATGAGGTTGCCGCCCCACCAGCCCGACACGCCGTTGTACGTCTGGATGCCCTCGACGAGGATCAGCAGGTCGGGGTTGACGGAGAGTACGGCGTTGCCCGCGCGCTCGGCGGCCAGCCGCCAGTCCCTCGTCGTGTCGCCGCAGCCCCAGCAGGCGGGGTCGTGGGGCTCGTTGTGGAGGTCGATGCCGACGACGGTCGAGTTGCCCTTGTACCGGGTCGCGAGCGCCTTGAGGTTGGTGATCCACGTCGACTCGGGGACCGCCGAGGTGTACCAGAGCGCCGACTGGCCCGCCGCGTCCGGGCGGTGCCGGTCGAGGATGACCTTCAGGCCGCTCTGACCGGCGTACGCGACGATCTTGTCCAGCACCTGGAGGGAGTTGAGCCCTTGCAGATCGGCGTTCTTGCCGTCGGCGAAGTTGATGCTGTCGGGGGCGGCGCCGGGCTTGAGGATGTCGTCGCTGAACGGCATGCGGATGGTGTTGTAGCCCAGCGACTTCATCTGGTCGATCATGCTCTTGTAGTCGCGGGTCCACAGGCCGTGGGTCACGCGGTTGCTCGTCTCGAAGCCGAACCAGTTGATACCGGCGATACGGACCGACTGGCCGGCCGCGTCCAGGATCTGGCGGCCGTTGGTGTGCCAGTAGCCGGCGCCGGCCTCGGCCTCCGCCGCGTGAGCGGTCGTCTGGGTTGCCACCAGCGGTAAGAGGAGCGCCGCCGCCATCGCGCACAGCGCTCTTCGCAAGCTGCGGAACATGTCGCTGCTTCCTCTCGGGAGGGATCGTTGGGACCCCGGGAGCGGGGAGAGAGGCACGGACCCGGAACCGAGGTGGGAGCGCTCCCACCTGCCCGCATCCCCCATGGAAGCAGGTCGCATGAACACGTCAAGGCGTCCGGCGTCACTTTGGTACGCCGGATGCCCCTCACCCTTCCACCGGCCGTAGGTCAGCGGCTCAGCTTCTGGAACCTCCGTACCGCCAGCGGCAGGAAGATAAGCGTCAGTACCAGCGGCCAGACCCCGGCCATCAGCAGGGCGTGCTGCTCGACCCAGGAGTCGCCGATGACCGGTGCGCCGAACAACTCGCGCGTCGCCGCGGCCGTGGAGGAGATGGGGTTCCATGCGGCGACCCAGCCCAGCCAGTCGGGCATCAGCTCAGGGGCGACCATCAGGCTGGAGATCATGGTCAGCGGGAAGGCGACCGCGAAGAGACCCCCCGCCGCCTCCGGGTTGGGGACGAGCAGGCCCAGCCACACGCCGATCCAGATCAGGGCGAAGCGGAGCCAGAGGAGCAGGCCGAAGGCGGCCAGGAAGCCGAGGCCGGCGTCCGGGCGCCAGCCCATCGCGAAGGCGGTCAGCATCATGATGGCCAACTCCGCGCAGGCGGCGAGCAGATCGGTGATTCCCCGCCCCGCGACCACCGCCGACGGCGCCATCGGCATGGAGCGGAAGCGGTCGATGACGCCCTTGGTGGAGTCGTAGACCACGAGGGTCGCCGTGTTGATGAAGCCGAACGCCATCGTCATCACGAACATGCCCGGCATCAGGAAGTCCCGGTAGTTCCCGCCGCCCGGCACCTGCATCGCGCTGCCGAAGACATAGCCGTAGAGGAGGACGGAGAGGATCGGGAAGCCGAGCTGCCAGGCGATGTTGACCGGCTGGCGCTGGATGGGGGTCCCCCAGGCCGTTCAGGCACTGGGGGAGGGTGAGGCCACGGCAGACGATGTTCCAGCAGTCGGCGAGCAGCCAGTACGTACGGCCGTGCCGCGCGGGCAGGTGGAGACCGACCTGGTTCGGATCGACCGGGCCCGGACCGACCTGGTTGGTAACTACTGCTTCATTTGTTGGCCATGGCTGGCCGGAGTATCCCTCGTCAGGGTGAACGGGGCCGGTTACCGGGATTCCGCGGGTGCAGGAACGCATGATTGGTACTGGCAACCGGGTTCGTGAGCCGGAGGGGAAGGGGTGGCCGGTGGCGCGTCAGCGTGGGAGGAAGCGTGCGTTGCGTACGATCGCAGCCCCGTTCACCGTGGCCGCGCCCCCGGGTGCCCGGATCCGGGACCGGCTGCGTGTCGATGCCCCGGATCAGAAGGTCCTCACCCTGGTCGGGCAGCATCTCGGCCGTCATCAGCGGGCCGATCTCACCGAGCGCATCTCGATCGGCCTGGTGGCGGTGAAGGACAACCGGCGGGCCGAGCGGAAGAAGAACCTGACAGCGGTGTCGTCGTCCCGCTGGGCGGGGGCGATGACCCGCACCAGCGAGGACCAGTACCAGCTCAGCATGCGCTGCCTGTACGACGAGCGTGCCGGGCTCCGGCGCGCCATCGCAAAGATCACCCGTCGTCTCGCGGTGCCGTGCGGGCAGCGCACGGGCCGGGTGCGCGGCTACCGGGACCAGGGCGAACGCTTCAACAAGCAGCAACGTCTGCAGGCCCTTCAGGCCCGTCTTGCCGTGGTCGAGCAGCGCATCACCGAGGGCCGGCCGCCGGTGGTCATGGGTGGCCGCCGTACGGCGAGGATGCGGCACAACCTGGCCCATGCGCAGCTCACGGCCGAGGACTGGCGCAGGCGGTGGGATGCGGCCCGGCTGTTCCTGACCGCGGACGGCGAGTCCGGTGCCCCGCACGGCAACTACACCATCACGGTCGACCCGGCGGAGGCAGCGTGACCATCGTGCTGCCCGAACCGCTCAGGCATCTCGCGAACCAGCCGCGCGGCCGCTACCGGCTGACCTGCACCGTCACCTTCTCCCACCGCAGGCAGGAGTGGCTGGACCGCGCCTGCGCCAACCGGTCCGTGCGCTACGACATCGTCCACGACCCCGTACGCGACCGCTGGTACTGCGACGCCTCATGGTCAGCAGCGAAGACGACGCCGCCCTCGCCGCAGGAGATCCGGGCGGCAGGCAGGCGCCTGCTCGCGGTCGACCTCAACGCCGACCACCTCGCCGCCTGCGTGCTCGACGTGCACGGCAACCCACTCGGCGAACCCCTCACGGTGCCGCTGGAGTTGACCGGCACCGCCTCCCGGCGGGACGGCAGACTACGGGCAGCTGTCACCTCACTGATCCAGCTGGCCCAGGCACACGGCTGTACCGGGTTCGTGATCGAGAACCTGGGCTTCACCGACGCCAGGCAGACCGGCCGGGAGACGATGGGCCGCGGCCGGCGCGGCAAGGCCTTCCGCCGCACGGTGGCCGGTATCCCCACCGCCAGGTTCCGGGAACGGCTGCGCGGCATGACCTACCACCACGGGCTGGTCGTCATCGCCGTCGACCCGGCCTACACCTCCCGCTGGGGCGCCCAGCACTGGCAGGCACCACTCAACGACAAATCGAAGACCACCGTCACCCGGCATCACGCGGCCGCGGTGGCGATCGGACGACGCGCCCTAGGGCATCGGATCCGGCGTCGGCCAGGTGTGACCGCTTCCGACCGGAGGATCGGACAGCGGAGAGCTACCGGCCAGACCGCATTCGACCCCAGGGCGCGCGGGACCACGAGCCCACCCAGGATCACAGGCACGCCCCACCAGGGCGGCAAGACCTGCCGGAGCCGAAGTGACCAGCTCGTGCTGTTCCCCGCGCCCAGGACCGTTCGGGGTGCCCCCGGCGCCAGACACCTCACACCTGGCCCGGAATGTGCTGATGCGGCCAACACCGGCCAACAACACTAGGAACGGTTGCAGCGGATTCTGGACGGGCTGGAGGTGCTGGTCGTCCGGCGGGCCGGGGGTCGTGTGTGTAGATCACGACGACGGTCGGCGTGCGCGTTTGAGGCCCCATACGACGACGACCGCCCCGGCGAGCGCGAGTGCTCCGACCTTGACGCCGGAGCTGACACCCTCGCCGTCCGCCTGCGCGGTGTCCGAGCCGCCGTCGCCGTCGCCGGAGGAGGAGTCGGAGCCGCCGCCGGCCGAGCCGTCGCCCGGTACGTCGCGGGCCACGACCGAGCTGCCCTGGCCCTCACTGCCGTACATGATCTTGGAGCCGTCGGTGGTGAAGGTCAGCGACTCCCCCTGCCGTTGCAAGGGCACATGCAGCCGCTCGACCTTCTTGATCTTGCCGTCGTTCCAGTCGTAGAGGATGCCTCCGAAGTAGGCGCGCAGGGCGAGTTGCTTGCCGTCGGGCGAGAACGCGCCGTCGGTGACCTCCAGGTCGGGGACGGAGGCGACGCGCTTGAAGACGTTCGTGCCGGAGGCGGAGAGTTCGGCGGGGCCCTCGTACAACGACCCCCCGTTCTCGTTCTTGTCGGCGATGTACACCCGCCCCGTCTTCGGATGCACCATCAGCGCCTCCGCGTCCCGCGCCCCGTCCTCGTACTTCACCACGTACTGCGTGGCCCGGATCGTCTGGTCCTTCAGCTCCTTCGGCTCCGGGAGGTCGTAGATCCACACGTACGCCCAGGTTCCGCCGAGATTGTCGCCGATGTCACCGACGTAGAGGTGGTTGTCCGGGCCGATCGAGATCGCCTCGACGTCACGCGGCGTGCCGACACCGGTCAGCGTGACGGTGGCGACGGTCTCCCCCGTCTTGCTGTCGACGGCGTAGAGGTACGCCCCGTCGTCGCTGTCGTTGTGGGTCCAGTAGACCCCCGGGTGCTGACGGGAGGCGGCGAGCCCGCTGGACTCGGTGATCCCCGGGTCCTTCATCGTGAACCCTTCGTCGCCGTCATCGGCGACCGCGGGGGGCGCCGCCACGGCGGCGAACAGGATCACGGAGAGCGCGGCCAGGCCCGCGAGGCCTGTGCGGAGGGGGTGTGGACGGCGCATGCCCTCAACCCTGCCATGTCGCTCTGCTGGGTGGGGTGGGGGAGCGCCATTGGGGGAGGGGTTGTGGTCGGGCGCGGGTTTGTTGTGGCTGGTCGCGCAGTTCCCCGCGCCCCCTTTGGGGCGCGGCCCCGCTGATCGGTGGCTGTGATGTGGCGGCGCGGCCGGGGCGCGTCGCCCGCCGCGGGGCGCGACAAGCGGACAACCACGCCCATGCGGCCCACCACGTGGCGATGTTCACAGCGCCGGGATGACCGACTTTCCCATACCGACCGGTAGCGATCGTTCATGATGTGCCAATGCTCAGGTTCATGCCCGTAGGCGACTCCATGACCATCGGAAGCGCGGGCGAACACACGTGGCGCTACCGGCTCTGGCAGCATCTGCGCGCAACCCACGACGGCCCCTTCAAGATCGTCGGCCCGCGCGAGGCCCTCTACGACAAGGCGACGGACACGCCCACGTCGTACGAGTACGCCGACACCAACCCCCGCTTCCCCCGGGCCCACCTCGCCGGCTGGGGCGAGGGCTGGCTGCACATGGCCCCGGTGATCGCCGACACCGTCCGCGCCCACCGCGCGAACGTCCTCCTCGTCTCCCTCGGCCTCATCGACCTGGGCTTCTACACGAACGCCGAGCAGACCGCCGAGAACGCCCACCGTTTCGTCGCCGCCGCCCGCGAGGCCGACCCGCGCATCCGCATGGTCCTGCTCCCGGTGATCCCGAACGTCCGCGCCGAGACCGACGCCCCCTTCGCCGCCCAGGTCGCCCGCTTCAACGAACTCCTCGCCAAGACGACCGCCGACCTCGACGAACCCCGCTCCCCTCTCCTCCTGGCGTCCCCGCCACCCTCGTACGACATCCACTGGGACACCTACGACGGCACCCACCCCAACGCCTCCGGCGAGCACAGGATCGCGGCGGCGTTCGCGGGGGCGATGCATGAGGCGTGGGGATTGGGTGACGCGTACGAGCTGCCGTAGTCATGGGTACGAGCCGCCGCTCTACGAAGTGGTCGCGGTCACCAGCGCGAACGACAGATACTCCCCCCGGTCGGCCTCCAACATCTCCACGACCGCCTGGTCCCCACCCCCCGGCCGCCGCTCGGCGCACGCCCGCGCCCACAGCAGCCAGTCCTCCCACCCGTCCTCCTGGAGCCGGGCCGAGGTGACGTCGACCAGCTCGGTGATCTCCCACTGGAACCGCCACCACGCGGCGGTGTGCCAGGCGATGGCCTCCCACCCGACGACAGCCTTGATGTGCGCCGGTATGAACCCCAGGTCCCGGACCTCGCGGGTCATCGCGGGCGTGGCGATCCCGAGCTGCCCGCCCGGCCGCAGGAACCGTACGAGATACGGCAGATAGCCGTCCGCCGTACCGAAGTACTCGAAGGCGTCGACACTGACGACGGCGTCAAAGCTCCCCTCCTCGAACGGCAGGGCATGCGCCTCGGCGCGCACGGCCCGCACCCGATCCCCGACCCCGGCCCTCTCGAAGACCCCGGCCGCCTCCTCCGCCGCGATCCACCAGTCCGCCGCCACGACCTCCACCCCGAACTCCCGCGCCAGGAACACCGAGGTCGCCCCCCTCCCCGACCCCAGGTCCAACACCCGCATCCCCGGCCGGAGTTCGAGATCGCGCACCAGGTCCTCCAACAACCACAGCGGGTTGGGCCCCATGTCGAGCCCGAGCAGCCAGCCGGGGTCGTAGGCGGAGGAGCGGGGGTAACGGCCGGGGCGGGTGAGGGCGGCGAGAGCGGTGGTAGTCATGCCCGCGACCCAAGCGGCACGGGCGACACCCGCGCAAGGGAGTTTCGCCGTGCGTGCCGTCCGTGTCCTGGTCGCCATGCGTATCGTTGTACTGCGCGGCTGCGCTCGTCCGTGGGGCAGCCGGGGAGGAGCGCCATGATGACCGTCCTTGAAGACAGGATCGCGATGGCCGAGAGCGACACGCGCTGGCTCGACAACATGTTCGAGCGGCTCGAGAAGATGCCCGTCCCCGAGGGATACAAGGTCGAGATCGTCGAGGGGACCATCTACATGTCACCGCAGAGGGACGTTCATTGGCACACCATTCGCCGAATCGTCCGAGCGCTTGAGGACACCTTCGGCATGGACGTGAACGCGCTGTCAGACGTCCGCATCGACTTCCCCGGCCGTAAGAACGGTCTCGCTCCGGACGTGGCGAAGCTGCGCGACGGCGCCGAGAAGAACTCCGAGGGCCACTGGCGTTACGAGGACGTCGAGTTCATCGCCGAGGTCATCTCCAAGGACACGGCCAAGAACGACTACGGCCCCAAGAAGACCGCATACGCCCTCGCCGAAGTCCCCGTCTATCTCATCGCCGACCCCTACACGGGCAAGTGCCGCCTGTTCACCCAGCCCAAGGACGGCGACTATGTGAGCGACACATCCATCACCTACGGCGGTGACGTCGACATGACCACCACTCTCCTCGGCCTCGTTCTTCCGACTGCCGAGTTCCCGCGCGACTGACGGAGTCGCACCTCGGCGGTCACCGCGGAGAAGCTCCCCGTTTGATCGGTCGGCCCACCGCTCGCTTGGATGGTCCGTCGGCGCGAGCGTAAGGGCTCGGTCGAGTGCGGCGGGAGGGGGCGGGGGATGACGGTGGCCAAGCGGTCGCTGGGCCGGGAGTTTCGGTGGCTGTGGGCGGCGTATGCGGTCAGTGCGGTCGGTACGTGGCTGGCGTTCGACGCGTTTCCGTTGATCGCGGTGCTGGTGCTGGACGTCGGGCCGGCGGAGGTGTCGGCGCTCGCGGCGACCGGGCTGGCGGTGGGGGCGGCGGTGGCGGTGCCGCTCGGGCCGTGGGTGGAGTTCCGCCGCAAGCGGCCGGTGATGATCGCGATGGACCTGGTCCGGTGCGCGGCGCTGCTGACGGTCCCCGCCGCGTACGTTCTCGACCTCCTCACCTTTCCGCAGTTGCTCCTCGTCTCGGTGGTCGTCGCGGCGGCCGACATCACGTTCACCGCGGCGAGCGGCGCGTATCTGAAGTCCCTCGTCCCGCCCGGTGACCTCCTCGTCGCGAACGGCCGCTTCGAGGCCACGACCTGGACCACCACGATGCTCGGCCCGCCCCTGGGCGGTGCCGCGATCGGCCTGTTCGGTCCGGTGCTGACCGTCCTGGCCAACGCGGTCAGCTTCCTGCTCTCGGCGGTGGGGATCCGCGCGATCGGTGGCGGTACGGACCCGCGTCCGGCCCGGACCGAGGCACCGGCCCGGACCGAGGCATCGCCCCGCCTCCGCCCCGGTGATCTGCTGGACGGCTGGCGACACATCCTCACCAGCCCGGCCCTGCGCCCCCTGTTCCTCAACACGGTGCTGGTCAACGGCCTGATCATGGCGACCGCACCGCTGCTGATGGTCCTGATGGTCGGCGAACTCGGCTTCTCCCCCTGGCAGTACGGCCTCGCCTTCGCGGTCCCCTGCGTGGGCGGCCTGATCGGCTCCCGCCTCTCGCGGCGCCTGGTCGCCCGCTACGGCTCGCACCGGGTCCTGCTGACCGCCGGGGCGCTGCGGGCGTGCTGGTCGCTGGGGTTGGCGTTCGTCCACCCCGGCGTCAGCGGACTCGTCCTGGTCATGGCGGTCGAACTCGGCCTGATCACCTGCGCGGGCGTCTTCAACCCGGTGAGCGCCACGTACCGACTCAACGAGACCCCGCCCGACCGAGTGGCCCGTACCCTCTCCGCCTGGTCGGTCACCACCAAACTCACGATCGCGGCCCTGACGGCCCTGTGGGGCCTCCTGGCCGCCGCCACCGGCCCCCGACCCGCGATCGCCCTTGCGGGCCTGCTCCTCCTGGCGACCCCACTCCTGCTGCCCCGCCGTCAGCCGACCCGCCCCGCCCCCGACAACGCCCCCACTACGGCGTGAGACCGAGCGCGGCGGCGAACTCCGAGAACGTGAGGGCCACCACCCGCCATTCTCATCCCCGGGGATCGGTCCAGAAGTCGCTGCCCACGACCCGGGGGTCGGCCGGGTCGGTCCGGTAGTCGAGGGCGAGCGCGACATCGTCACCGGCGTGGCGGCAGACCGCGATGAGGAACGCCTTCTCGACGTCCAGCCAGGGCAGTTCGACGGGCGCTTCCCGCTCGCTGCCGCGCACCTCACGGAAGAGTTCGGGGTAGGAGGCATCGTCGGCGAACATGTCCATCGAGCGGGACTCCCACTCCATCCCGGCCACGCTCGTGAGGAAGTCCAGCGGATCCTCGAACCACGGAATCAGCCGGCGCAGTTCCTCGTCGCCCGGATGAACCCACCGCCCCTCCCGCAGCAGCGACATCAACAACGGCGGCACCACAAGCCCCCGAACCCGCTCGCCCTCCTCCATCGTCAACTCCCTCAACGCCGTCAACTCCGCTGCCATACCGCGCCTCCCGCCCCGAACACTCGGAGGATCATCGCAGCAGACCCCGACCAACGGACATGGCCGGCCGGAAGACGGAGCGCTCACCGGACCGGCCAAGCCGAGGCTCGGAACACCGTGTTCGAGACTCAGAACATCGTGTTGTCGTTCGCCGAAGTGGCAGGCACGTCCTGGATCACGTCCCAGTGCTCGACGATCTTCCCGTTGCGCACCCGGAAGAGGTCGACGATGGCCTGACCGCGCTCGCCGGGGGCGTTGACGTAGTGGCTGTGGACGGCGACCAGGTCGCCCCTGTGTACTCACCGAAGGAAAGCACTAACTTCCAGTTAGCATCAAGCAGGGACCCCGAACCGGCTCCACCCGACCAATGTGGGAAAGCCGCGGCCCTGACCGCGCTGTTGACCGTGTCGACCCTGGCCACGGCGCGGCCCGCCGGGAGGCCCACCGAGAGCTCGCCGGACCCGGCCGCCCCGCACCACGAGGCCGCGCCGCCCGCAGCCTCTACTCGGCCAGCGTCCACTACCGCCGCCCGCCATCCCGACCACCCCAAGTCCGGTTAGCGTAGGGAGGCATGGGGGAGAACAGCGTCTCCGGTGGCCGGCAGGACCAGGTCGTGCAGGCCCACGCGATCCAGAACCTGACCGTCACCTCGGCCGCGGACGCTCCCGCTCTCCTGCCCCGCTACCTTCAGACCGCCGACCGTTGGCCCCTCGTCGGCGCCTGGAACGCCCTGGCCGCCGGCGCCCACCGGGCCCGCCCCGGCGAGGACGGCACCGAACTGCCGCCCTACGTACGCCGCGACGTGGACGACGAACTGCGCGACCGGGTCCGCACGGCAGCGGAGCGCGGCGGACTCGTGCTGGTCCTCGGCGACTCGACGGCGGGCAAGACGCGGGCGACGTTCGAGGCCGTACGGCACGTACTGCCCGACCACCAGGTGATCGTCCCGCCCAGCCGCTCGGCCCACCTGGGAAGGGCGCCCGACGCGGTCGAGCGCGTCGGCGTCCCGTGCCTGGTCTGGCTCGACGACCTGGAACGGCACCTCGGTCCCGACGGCCTCGAAGCCGACGTCCTCGACGAACTCGTCGCCCTCGGGGTGCCGGTGATCGCGACGATGCGGCGCAAGGAGTACGCGAAGTTCTACGCGCCGGGTGACGGTGACGGCGGCAGTCATCCCCTGGCCGAGCTGGAGCGGGCCGGCGCCTGCGACGACTCCCGCATCGCCGACGCCGTCGCCCATCACGGGCCCCACGGGATCGCCGAGTACCTGGCCGCGGGTCCGGTCCTCCTCCGTGACTGGCGCCAGGCCCGCACCTCCATCGGGCATGCCCGGGGGGCGGCGCTCGTCGCGACGGCCGTCGATCTGGCGCGTACGGGGTTGCGGGGACCGTATCCCCGTGAACTGCTGGCCGAGTTGCACGAACACCATCTGTCGGCGGCGGGCGGTGCCGTCCTGCGCCCCGAGCCTCTGGAGGCCGCGTTCGAGTGGGCGGCGCATGTGCGGTACGGGGTGACCAGCCTGCTCATGCCGGGGGACGGGAACCGGTGGGGGGCCTTCGACTACCTGGTCGACCATGCCGGGGCGCCGGTGGCGGATCCGGTGTGGGAGGCGGCACTGGCACACGCGGTCGGTGACACCGACAAGTTGCTCATCGGTTTGAACGCCATCGCCTCGGCTCCCCACATCACGAAGCGGGCCATGTCGAGTATCAGCACCGTGGGCCTCGGTCGGGCCACCTATGCCCTTTCGCGGTGCGCTCGAAGCGGGAGACGGTCACCGCACGGCCGCTTGCGAGGTGGCGCAACTGCTGGGTGTGTGGCTGTTCCAGGACGGCCGCGTAGACGATGCCGAAGCCCTGTTTCGCCACCTGTTCGACACCGGACTCGGTGGGAAGGTGATGAAGCTCGGAACCGTGCTGGCGCTCCACGGGAGACTCGGCGATCTGATCGAGGTCGAGCCCACGATCGACATCGACAACGAGCAAGTCGGTGTCGCCGTGCGAGCGGTGAAACATACGCCTCCTCCCTCCGGCCGAATCCCCCTTGCCTAGAGCGCACTCCACGCCCTTGGCTAGCAGTCATGAAGTACACACAGCTCGGACGCACGGGCCTCAAGGTCAGCCGACTGGTTCTCGGGACCATGAACTTCGGGCCGCAGACCGACGAAGCGGACAGTCACGCGATCATGGACGCGGCGCTGGACGGGGGTCTGAACTTCTTCGATACGGCCAATGTCTATGGCTGGGGCGAGAACAAGGGCCGCACGGAATCGATCATCGGCAGCTGGTTCGCCAAGGGCGGCGACCGGCGCGACAAGGTCGTGCTGGCCACCAAGGTGTACGGGAACATGGCGGCGTCCCAGGACGCCTGGCCCAACCACGACAAGCTCTCCGCCCTGAACATCCGGCGGGCCGTCGACGCCAGCCTCAAGCGGCTCCAGACGGACTACATCGACGTCTACCAGTTCCACCACGTCGACCGCGCCACTCCCTTCGAGGAGATCTGGCAGGCCATCGACGTGCTGGTCCAGCAGGGGAAGATCCTCTACGTCGGATCCTCCAACTTCCCCGGCTACAAGATCGCCCAGGCCAACGAGATCGCCGCCCGCCGCCACGGCACGATCGGGCTCGTCAGCGAGCAGTGCCTCTACAACCTCGCCGAGCGCCGCGCCGAGATGGAGGTCATCCCGGCCGCGCAGGAGTACGGCCTCGGGGTCATCCCCTGGTCGCCGCTGCACGGCGGGCTGCTCGGCGGTGTCATCAAGAAGGAGGTCGAGGGTGGTCGTCGCGCCTCCGGCCGTTCCGCCGACGCCCTCGCCGATACCGCCGTACGCGCCCAGATCCAGGCGTACGAGGACCTCCTCGACAAGCACGGCATCGAGCCCGGCGAGGCCGCCCTGGCCTGGCTCCTGACGCGCCCCGGCGTCACCGGCCCGATCGTCGGCCCGCGTACGGCACAGCAGCTCGAATCCGCGCTACGGGCGCTGGAGCTGGAGCTGAGCGAGGAGCTGCTGACGTCACTGGACGAGATCTTCCCGGGCCCGGGCCCGTCGCCAGAGGCCTTCGCCTGGTAGCCAGGGGCTGCGCCCCGTAAGGGGCGCGGGGCTGTATTGATCTGCGGCTCCGCCGCGTGGGCGCGACAAGCCCCCACCGGGCCGCGGCCAAGAACGGTCCGCGGTTCCCCGGCACTCCCAGCGGAGCGCAACGGCTACTTACCAGCCGCCGCCGCGACAGCAACAACCGCGAACATCAGCACAAGCACACCGGCCATGATCCGGTTACGGGTCTTCGGGTCCACCCTCCGAGACTAACCGCCCGCCCCCAGACCCCAACGGCCGACCACCTCGTACCGCGGCTGCTCCCCCGGCACCCCGGAGGCCGGCAGGTTGCTGCGCACCAGCGCCAGCTCGGCGACGGTCCACGCCGGGGCGGCGAAGGCGTGGAGGGCGGCGACGTACGGCCGTACGTCGAGGGCGTGCCGGCTGCGGGCCACGGTCAGGTGGGCCGTGTACCGGCGGTGCTCCCCCATGTCCAGCCCGGCCTTGCGCCCCGCCGCCTCCGCACGGTCGGCGAGCAGCCGCAGGGTCTCCAGGTCCCCCTCCGCCCCCGTCCACAGCACCCGGCCGTGTCCGAACTGTCCGCCGCCCCGCACCGCCAGCGGGAACGGGGCGGTGCGGTGGGCGGCGCGTTCCAGCCGCTCGGACAGTTCCGGTACGACGTCGTCGTCGACCTCGCCGTAGAAGGCGAGCGTGAAGTGCCACCCGGGCGGCTCGGTCCACCGCAACCGGTCGGCACCGGCCCGCCCCTTCAACTCCCCGATCATCAGCCCCAGTTCATCGAGGACCTCGGCGGGCGGCAGCACGGCGGCAAACAGTCTCATGACCGTCACTTTTCCAGAACTGGGACCCGTTCCCTCGGTACGAACCGCACCCGAGGACGCCCCTGCTTCCACCCCAGCGACAGCCGCAGCCCACTGGCCCTGACCAGCACCAGACCCACCGTGATCGCGGCGGCCGTGGCGACGACGCCGCCGGCGACGAAGCCCGCGCGGGGGCCGTACGCGTCGGTGACCCAGCCGGCGATCGGCGCGCCCAGCGGCGTACCGCCGAGGAAGACCATCATGTAGAGGGCCATGACCCGGCCGCGCATGGCGGGGTCGGTGCCCATCTGGATGGCCGTGTTGGTGGTGACGTTCACCGTCAGGCCGAACATCCCTATCGGGGCCATGAGCAGCGCGAAGATCCAGTACGACGGTGCCAGCGCCGCCACGATCTCCAGGACGCCGAAGGCCAGCGCCCCCGCGATCAGGACGCGCAGCCGGGCCGTACCGCGCCGGGCCGCGAGCAGGGCGCCGGAGACCGAGCCGACGGCCATGAGGGTGTTGAAGAGGCTGTACGAGCCGGCGCCGGAGTGGAACACGTCGTCCGCGTACGCCGAGAGCCAGACCGGGAAGTTGAAGCCGAAGGTGCCGATGAAACCGACGAGCACGATCGGCCAGAGCAGTTCGGGGCGCCCGGCGACATAGCGCAGGCCCTCGCGGAGCTGGCCCTTGCCGCGGGGTGCGCGGCGGGCGGGGTGCAGGTCGCGGGCCCGCATCAGCAGCAGGCCGGCGATGGGGGCGACGAAGGAGAGGCCGTTGTAGAGGAAGGCCCAGCCCGTGCCGACGGTGGTGATCAGCACACCGGCGACGGCGGGGCCGACCAGCCGGGCCGACTGGAAGTTGGCGGAGTTCAGGCTGACCGCGTTCTGCAGTTGTTCGGGGCCGACCATCTCCGACACGAACGACTGACGGGCCGGGTTGTCGACCACGGTCGCCATACCCACGGCGAAGGCGGCGAGGTACACATGCCAGACCTGTACGTACCCCGAGAGCGTCAGCGCGGCGAGCGCGAGCCCGGTCACCGCCATCGACGTCTGCGTCAGGAACAACAGCCGCCGCTTCGGGAACCGGTCCACCAGCACCCCGCCGTACAGCCCGAACAACAGCATCGGCAGGAACTGCAGCGCCATCGTCACACCGACCGCCGTGGACGACCCCGTCAGGCTCAGCACCAGCCAGTCCTGCGCGATCCGCTGCATCCAGGTACCGACGTTCGACACCACCTGCCCGACGAAGAACAGCCGGTAGTTCCGGATCCGCAAGGAACGGAACATGGACGCACGCTCACGGGGGCCGGGGGACTCGGGGGACTCGGAGGCGGCTGGTGGACCGGGGTTGGTATCCGGTGGGGCTTCGGGGACGCCGGGGGTGGGCGGGGACTCGTGGGCGGTCGTCGGTGCGGGGGCGGAAGCTGCTCCGGGTCCCGTACTCAAAGGGGTTCGCCTCCTTGCGTGAAACGTGTGCGCGTACTGCGGTTCGTGAGCCTCACCGCTCCTGTTCTGTCTGCTTCTGTCTGCTGGTTTTCGGCTCCGCCCATGCGCGGTCCGAGAAGGCGCACGGTCTGAACGACGGGGCGTACCGGCGTTCAGTGCGGCGTGCTGGCGTCCGTTCCGGCGACCGGTGTCCGACCAGGCGCACCGGACACTCCCGGCGCGCCCGAACGGTCGGACGGCCGCCCCCGGGGGTCTCCGGGGTCACAAATGCGCGAGCTTCTCCAGTACCGGCGCGGCGGCGCGGAGCTTGGCCCACTCCTCCTCGTCGAGGCCCTCGACCAGCGACGCGAGGAACGCGTTGCGCTTGCGGCGGCTCTCCTCGAGCATCGCCTCGGCCCGCTCGGTCTGGGTGACCACCTTCTGCCGCCGGTCTTCGGGGTGCGGCTCCAGCTTCACCAGCCCCTTGCTCTCCAGCAGGGCGACGATGCGGGTCATCGACGGCGGCTGCACATGCTCCTTGCGGGCGAGTTCGCCCGGCGTCGCCGTACCGCAGCGGGCGAGGGTGCCGAGCACCGACATCTCGGTCGGGCTCAGCGACTCGTCGACCCTCTGGTGCTTGAGCCGACGGGACAGGCGCATCACGGCGGACCGCAGCGCGTTCACGGCGGCCTCGTCGTCGCCATGGGTGGTGAGGTCAGGCATGTTCTTTAGCGTAACTCATTACCCTCCCTAAAGACCACTCGAACGGCACTGCGCCGACGTTAATCCCGTCACGTATTTCATCACTCATACGAGTAACTAATACGCAGAACGTGACACAGTCGGCCAGGGCGTACCCGACCCTGATACCCATGGGGACCACTGTGCTCAGCCTGCGGATAGACGGGGAGCTGCTCGACCGGCTCCGGAACCACGCGGCGAAGAGGGGAATGAGCGTCCAGGACTATGTGATCCAGACGCTCATGCGCGACGACTTCGACCAGCGCTTCCAGACCGCCGTCGAGAAGACGGAAAAGTTCTACGGGGTCAGGTGAGACCAGCCATCACGTGGGCCCCGGCGGCCGGGCGCAGGACGACGAAGGGATGAAACCCATGCGCGGAAGGGGATGAAACGCATGCCCGTAAGCTGTGCCCCATGGCGAAGTGGACCCCCAAGCACGAGGCACCGGAGCCCCTGGAAGGCCCCGTGGTCGCGACCATCACCGGCGGCACGATCCTCTGGTTCGTCCTCTTCGTCGTCCAGATCCCGTTCTACGGCTGGTACGACGACCACGGGCACACGTGGTGGCTGTGGACGTGCCTCGCGGGCGGCGGGCTCGGCCTCTACGGCACCTGGTTCGTACGGAAGCGGGAAGCGACCATCAAGCGGAACGCGGCGATCAAGGCGGCCGCCGAGCAGGCGGAGTCGGCGGAGCCGGTAAAGCCCGTGGAGTCGGAGACTCCGTAAGGCACCCGTACGGGAGACCCGTACCACCACGGCACCACCCCCTCCCCTCCCCCCGTCCTCCCCTGGTCGGATCTTTGGCCCACTCGGCAGGTGAACGCTCAAATCCGCCCGTACCGTCGGATCCATGACGCACATCGGCCCGGGCACCGACCTCGATCCTGTGCACCCCATGCGCCCCACCCCTGCCTCGCGGACGGCCTCGGCCACGAGGCGGGCGCGCGGTCTGACCGCCGCAGAGGTGGCCGGGCGGGTGGCCCGCGGCGAGGTGAACGACGTCCCCGTGCGCAGCAGCCGCTCCACGGTGGACATCGTCCGCGCGAACGTCTTCACCCGGTTCAACGCGATCATCGGCGTGCTCTGGCTGATCATGCTGTTCGTGGCGCCGATCCAGGACAGCCTGTTCGGTTTCGTGATCCTCGCCAACACGGGCATCGGCATCGTCCAGGAGTGGCGGGCGAAGAAGACCCTGGACTCGCTGGCCGTCATCGGCGAGGCGAAACCGACGGTGCGACGGGACGGGGTGGCGGCCGAGGTCGGCACCTCCGACATCGTCCTCGGGGACCTCATCGAGATCGGGCCCGGCGACAAGATCGTCGTGGACGGGGAGTGCGTCGAGACCGACGGCCTGGAGATCGACGAGTCGCTGCTCACCGGCGAGGCCGACCCGGTCGTCAAGCAGCCCGGTGACCAGGTGATGTCGGGCAGTTTCGTGGTCGCGGGCGGCGGGGCCTTCACCGCGACGAAGGTCGGCCGGGAGGCATACGCGGCCCAGCTGGCCGAGGAGGCGTCCCGCTTCACCCTCGTCCACTCGGAGCTGCGCTCCGGCATCTCCACGATCCTCAAGTACGTGACGTGGATGATGGTCCCGACCGCGATCGGACTGATCATCAGCCAGCTGATCGTGAAGCAGAACGACTTCAAGGACTCCGTCGCCCGCACGGTCGGCGGCATCGTCCCCATGGTCCCCGAGGGCCTGGTGCTCCTGACCTCCGTCGCCTTCGCGATCGGCGTGATCCGCCTCGGCCGCAAGCAGTGCCTGGTGCAGGAGCTGCCGGCCATCGAGGGCCTGGCCCGCGTCGACACCGTATGCCTGGACAAGACGGGCACGCTGACCGAGGGCGGCATGGACGTCACGGAGCTCCGCGCCCTGGGCGGCAGCGACGAGTCGTACGTACGACGGGTCCTCGGCGCGCTGGGCGAATCGGACCCTCGCCCGAACGCGTCGTTGCAGGCCATCATCGACGCCTACCCGGACAGCGAGGACTGGCGCTGCACGGAGTCGCTGCCGTTCTCCTCGGCCCGCAAGTACAGCGGGGCGTCCTTCAGCGAGGGCAACGGCGAGGCCAGCACCTGGCTGCTCGGCGCCCCCGACGTCCTCCTCGCGGACGACGACCCGGCCCTCACGGAGACGGCCCGCCTCAACGAGGAAGGCCTACGGGTCCTGCTGCTGGCCCGGGTCTCCCGCGAGCTGGACGATCCGGACGTCGCCCGCGAGGTGAAGCCGACCGCCCTCGTCGTACTCGAACAACGGCTGCGCCCCGACGCCGCCGACACCCTGCGCTACTTCGAGGAGCAGAACGTACGGCCGAAGGTCATCTCCGGCGACAACGCGGTGTCGGTCGGTGCGGTGGCCGGAAAGCTGGGCCTGACGGGGGAGGTGGTGGACGCCCGCCGGATCCCCGCCGAACGCGACGGCATGGCGACGGCCCTCGACTCCGGCACGGTCTTCGGCCGCGTCACCCCGCGGCAGAAACGGGACATGGTCGGCGCCCTCCAGTCCCACGGCCACACGGTCGCGATGACGGGCGACGGCGTGAACGACGTCCTGGCCCTCAAGGACGCCGACATCGGCGTGGCGATGGGCTCGGGCTCGGAGGCCAGCAAGGCCGTCGCCCAGATCGTGCTGCTGAACAACAGCTTCGCGACCCTGCCGTCGGTGGTCGCGGAGGGCCGCCGGGTGATCGGCAACATCACCCGCGTCGCCACCCTGTTCCTGGTCAAGACGGTCTACTCGGTGCTGCTGGCGATCCTGGTGGTCTGCCGGCAGGTCGAATACCCCTTCCTCCCCCGCCACCTGACCCTCCTCTCCACCCTGACGATCGGCGTCCCGGCCTTCTTCCTGGCCCTGGCCCCCAACAAGGAGCGGGCGCAACCCCACTTCGTCCGCCGAGTGATGCGGTACGCGATCCCGGGCGGCGCCCTCGCCGCCCTGGCCACCTTCGCCACGTACCTGCTCGCCCGCCACTACTACCGGGGTGAGGGAGCGCTGGAAGCCGAGACCAGCGTGGCGACGTTGACCCTCTTCCTGATCTCCATCTGGGTCCTGGCGATCATCGCCCGCCCCTACACCTGGTGGCGTCTCGGCTTGGTCGCGGCGATGGGCGCCGGGTTCCTGCTGGTCCTCGTCGTGCCCTGGCTCCAGGACTTCTTCGCGCTGCGGCTGGTGGGTACGACGATGCCGTGGGCGGCGGTCGCCATCGCGGCCGGGGCGGCGGCGGCCCTGGAGTTCCTGTGGAGGTGGGTGGATCACCGGTTCCCGGCGTAGCGGCTCCGCTGGACGGAAGCAGAATTCCGTTGACCGGGAAGTTACAGGACCGACATGCCGGAGAAATCCATCACTCGTTCCCTGTACGCGATCGAGCGCCGTTGGGGCGGCCCGCGCAGGGAGATGAAGAGCGATGACAGACACCACCGACGCAGGGACGGGAAACAGAGGCACGACGGCACCCGTGCCCCTCCCCGAGGGGTACTCCCCCCGCCTCTACAACGAGGACCTCGCCCCCGCCACCGAGCGCAAGTGGGGCGCGTTCAGCATCTTCAACGTCTGGACCTCCGACGTACACAGTCTGTTCGGCTACTTCCTGGCCGCCAGCCTGTTCCTCGTCGCCGGGAACACCTTCAAGTTCCTCATCGGCATCGGCGTCGGCTCGCTGATCATCTACTGGCTGATGACCCTCATCGGCAAGGCGGGCGTGAAGACCGGCGTCCCGTACCCCGTCCTCGCCCGCGCCTCCTTCGGCACGTTCGGCGCCAACGTCCCGGCGCTCGTCCGAGCCGTGGTCGCCACCTTCTGGTACGGCGCCCAGACCAGCGCGGCGGCGGGCGCGATCGTCGCCTTCCTGATCCGCTACGACGGCCCGAAGAACCTGCACGAGACGACCACCCTCCTCGACCACACCGGTCTGGAGGTCATCTGCTACCTCTTCGTCTGGGCCGCCCAGCTGCTGATCATCAGCAAGGGCATGGAGACCGTTCGCCGCTTCCAGGACTTCGCGGGCCCGGCGGTGTGGCTGATGATGCTGATCCTGGCGGTGGGCCTCTCCATCAAGGCAGGCACGCTGTCCTTCTCCGTCGACATGCCGGCCGCCGATCTCGCCGCCCTGGCCAAGACCGCCACCGGGCTGGACGTGACCCCGGGCTCCTTCGCCGCCATCGCGGCCATCGCGGCCACCTGGGTGACGTACTTCGCCGCCCTCTTCCTCAACTTCGGCGACTTCGCGCGCTTCACACCGGACGAGAAGACCCTGCGCAAAGGCAACGTCTGGGGTCTGCCGGTCAACCTCATCCTGTTCTCGCTGGTCGCCGCCCTGACGACCGCCTCCGCGAGCAAGGTCTACGGCGAGGTCATCCTCGAACCGGCCGCTATCTCCGCCAAGTTCGACAGCGCGTTCCTGGTCCTCCTGGCGGCCCTGACCTTCGCCGTCGCCACCCTGGGCATCAACGTCGTCGCCAACTTCGTCAGCCCTGCCTTCGACTTCGCCAACGTCGCCCCGAAGCACATCACGTTCCGCCGGGGCGGCCTGATAGCCGCCGTCATAGCCCTCCTGCTCTACCCCCTCCACCCCTGGGACAACGCCCCCAGCTTCGTCAACGCCATCGGCTCGACCATGGGCCCGATCTTCGGCGTCCTGGTCGTCGACTACTACCTGCTCCGCAAGGCACAGTTGAACGTCCCCGCCCTCTACAAGGAGGACGGCGAGTTCCGCTTCCAGGGCGGCTGGAACATACGCGCCTTCATCGCGGCGGGCATCGGCGCCGTCTTCTCCAGCATCCTGCCGGTCTACGGCCCCGAGGGCTACGGCGCGACCCTCGGCCCGTACTCCTGGTTCATCGGGGTCGCGATCGCCGGAGCGATCTACTTCGCGGTGAGCGGCGCGAAGAGCCCGCTGGCCGCCAGAGCTTGACCTCGTAACGCCCGCTCTCACTGCTCTCAGCTGTGCGACTGCTACTTGACGTCGATGGCGTCGCCCGCGGACGTCGCGGTCGTCGTGCCGTTGCTGCCCGCGAAGACGAAGCGGTAGGAGCCGTCGGCGGTGGCCTTGACGGTGGTCTTGATGGCGCCCGTGGAGGACGTCTTGACCGTCTTGACGTCCTTGTAGACGGACGTGCCCTTCTTCTTGAACTGGAGCTTCACGGGCTGGCCGCCGTAGCCGGGGGTCTTGTTGGTGTCCCAGTTGGCGCGGGTCAGCTTGCTCGTGACCGTGATGGTCTTGCCCTTCTTGACCGGCTCGGGGGCGGCGTTGGCGCCCGCGAGCTTCGCCTGGCGCTGGACCTTGACGGTGCCGAGCTTGCCCTGCCAGGTCTCGTCGAACTCTTCGTTCGCCTCGTCGGCCCGGATGGCGAGGCCGCCCACCTTCCAGGTTCCGGCCAGGGAGTTGGCGAGGTCGCCCGCGCCCGGCCGGATGTCGATGATCGCCTTGCAGGTGGCGGTGGTCGAGGTCTTGTCGACACAGGTCGCCGGGTTGTCGCCGAAGAGGACCGGGTCCTTGAAGTCCTGCGCCACCGAGGTGGGCATCGACTTGAAGTACAGGAACGGGCCGTTGAGGACGTCTGACGCGGTGACGTCGAGGCCTGCGGCGTGCTTGAGCGTGTAGGTGACCGGCACCTTCACGTGCTTGGTCGCACCCACGGCGATCGCCTTGCCGCCGTTCACCTTCACATTGGTGAAGGTGACGTCGAGGTCCCCCGCGGTCGCGTCGGCGGCGGTGGCCGCGCCGAACGCCGACGGCCCGGCACCGGCGGAGACCGCCGCCGCCCAGCTCGGGGACGCCGAGTCACCGGCGGCGTACGCGGCCGGGACGGCGAAGGCGGAGACGGCGAGGACGAGGGCGCCGGAGACGGCGACCGTGGTGGCTCGTACGCGCATGATGTGTTCCCCCCTGGTGGAACAGATGTGGGCGGCCCGGCGGTCGTCCGCGCGGGAGGCCTGGGTGGGCCGCGGGTCCGTTGACCCGCGCGATCTCAAGATCTGCAGCTAGATCTGTCGGTAGATCTGTCGCGTGGCGGGACGCGCCGGGTCATCCGGCGCGTCCCACTGAGCGTGTTTCCGACCCGAGGACTGAGCCCCCGGACGGCTTACTTCACGTCGATGAAGTCACCCGCGGCCGCGACCGACGCCGTGGTGGAGGTGCCCGCGAAGACGTAACGGTACGAGCCGTCGACGCCCGCCTTGGCGGTGGTGGACAGGGCGCCCGTGGAGGACGACTTGACCGTCTTGACCGTCTTGTACGAGGAGGCGCTCTTCGCCTTGAACTGCAGCTGCACCGACTGGCCGCCGAACGCGCCGTTCGCGCCGGAGTTCCAGTTGGCGCGGGTCAGCTTGCTGGTGATGGTGATGGTCTTGCCCTTGGCCACCGGCTCAGGGGCGGCGTTGGACGACGCGAGCTGGGCGGCGCGCAGGACCTTGAAGGACTTGAGGTTGTCCTTCTGGACATAGTCGTAGTCCTTGGCCTGGGCGATCGCCCAGGTCTTCCATGTGCCGGCGACGGAGTTGATCGCGTTGTAACCGGGCGTGAAGGTGAAGGTCGCCGAGCAGTTGTACTTCCGGGAGGTCACCTTCTTGCAGGTGATCGGGTCCTTGCTGGGCGAGGCGGCACTGTCGGCGGTGTCGATGTTCTTGCCGCGGTACAGGTACGCGGTCGCCATCCGGTGGCCGGAGTTGTCGTTGACGGTGAACTTGAGCGTGACCGTCTTCTTCGCCTTCGCCCCGACGACGACGGCCTTGCCACCGTTCACGGAGGCGCTGGTGATCGAGATGCTGCCGTACTTCTCATCGGCCATCGCGGCCGGAGCGGCAAGAGCGGTCAGAGCCAGGGCGCCGGTGACGGCAACGCCCAGAGTGGCACGCTTGCGCAATGTGTTCCCCACGTGGAAAGGGGACCCGCGGCAGAGAGCTGTCACGCGGAGCCCGACTGTCTGGTGAGCCTGATGGCTCACCAGACAGGACACGGGGCGCACGGGAATGGTTGTACGAGTTGTGAACGAGTTTGGCGAATGTTGCGCAGTTCACATCTCGGGGGTTTGATCAGTCGAACCAGCGGTCCCGGGCCAACTCCTCTGTCCTGGAAGGATCTTCGAGCAGTGCCGCCACCTCGAACCGCCGTGGCCACTGCCCCGCTGCCCATGCCAGCCCGGCGGCGACGCCCTCCAGGGTCGAGGCGTGCACGACGCCGTCCCGCGTCCGGCGCCAGTCCAACTCGACCCCGTCGACGACGAGTTCCTCGTGCTCGACGTACGAGGACGGGGTGGCGGGCCCCAGCAGCACCCGTACCGAATCCGGCACCTCGTGCTCGGCGCCCTCCGAGTCCACCTCGCCCGTCACCGATTCGCTGAGCCGCCGCACCTGGAACAGTTCGGCCAACTCGGCGGCCCGGGACGGCCGTACGGGCAGCAGGGGCACGCCGGAGGCGAAGGGGAGCAGGTCGGGTGAGTCGACGACGACGGCGTCGGCCGCGTCCACGACGGTCACCTCGCCGTTCACGACCGCCCGCAAGTCGTCCGGCAGGGTCACCTGTTCGGGGTCCAGTTCCGCCAACGCACCGTACAGGCCATGGAGTTGGGCGGCACCGACGTGACGGTCCGGGTCGGCCAGGCGGTCCAGCAGCTCCGCCGCGCCGCCCGGCTCGTCCAGCAGCGCCGCCACCGACGTGCGTACGCCCAACGCCCGCAGCACCTGCTCGTCGTCGAACCCGGTGGCGTCGGCCTCGTCGTACAGGCCGCGCAGCAGCGGATCGCCACCGGCGGCCAGGAGGCCGGCCGGCCGACGGCCGTCGAGGACCGGATGCCCGCGCAGCCACCAGGCCGTGTACGGGCGTACGACCTCGTGCGTGCCGTCCGGGAGGAGGATCCGTACGGGCTGGACGAGCGCGTCCCGCAGCGGCGGCCGGGCGAGGAGCGCGAGCGCCTCGGGCCAGCGGTCCTCGTCGACGAGGTCCAGGTCGCGTACGGCGACGAGCTCGGTCGCGACAGGCGGCACGGGGCTGTCCGGGAAGCGGTCCAGGATGTCCTCGCACCACACGTCCACGGCGTCAAGGAGCCCGGCGTCGTCGGGCTCGGCGAAGTCCGAGTCGCGGGGCTCCAGTTCGTCGGGGTCGAGGACGACGTCGGTGGCGCGTACGAGGGCGAAGTTGGCGAGGACTCCGCAGGCGGCCAGCGGCTGTTCGCCCCAGCGTTCGGCCAACTCGGCGTCAACGAAAGCGAGTTCGTCCTCGCGCATGACCTGGGCGAAGGAGCTGCCGGGGAGTACGAGTTCACCGGCGGGCGAGAGTTCGCCGTCCTCGTCGGGGAGGGCGAGGGCGCCGAGCCAGGGTTCGTCGCCGGGGTCGAGGGCGGCGTCGCGGACGAGGGTGAGGACGAGGTCGGCGAGTTCGTCGGCGTCCGGGGCGTCCTCGTCCCAGGCGGCCCCGCCCTCGTCGTCGAGGGAGGCGGCGACGGCGGCCCGCACCTGGGGTGTGGTCAGCACGGCGCGCGGGGTCGCGGGCAGGGCGCCCAGCTTCTCCAGGAGCGGGTGCGCGGCGTCCGGGTGGGCGACCTTGAGGCCGAGCCGGGCGAGGGTCTCGGGCGACGCCGTCTGCGGGCCGTCGGGGGCCGGGAGGAGGACCTGGCGCGGACCGATCGTCGTCCGCCCGTCCGCGAGCGGCACCGGAAGCCCGGAGAGCCGGTCCGGGTCGACCCCGGCGAGGCTGTCGTAGAGCCGCCGCCACCAGTCGGGCGCCTTCTCCAGCCCCGAGAGCCGGTCGACCGCGTCGCCCAGCGGAAGGCGCGCGACCCCCAACGTACGCAACTCCGCGCGCCGTTCGAGCCCGGCGGGCAGCAGACTGGGCAGCACGTCCGCGAGCACCCGTACGGTGTCGGCCCCGGCGCCCTCGATGACCTCGGCGTCGCGGGGGCGAAGCGCCGCAGGCAGATCGTCGTCCTCCCCGGGCGGCACCGCACGCGGCAGGAAGGCGGTACGCGGCAGCCGTTCGAGGATCGCCTGCCGCAGCGCCCCGTCCAGCTCACCCTTGCCCAACGGACCGGGCACGAGGTCGATGATCCCTTCACTCACCGGCTCCCAGGCGGCCAGCAGTTCGGCGTACGCGTCCGCCGCGCGCTGGACGAGGAAGTCGGTGAGCGGCCCGGGCGCGGCGTGCCGCCGGGTCGTGTCGAGGGGGAAGGAGGCGATGAGCAGCGCGGGTACGCCGAGGGCCTCGTCGCTGGGTGTGGGCGCGTGCACAACGGGGCTGGTACGGGGCCGGACGGGCACCCAGTCGACCCCGGTCGGCACGGCCCACGTCACGGACCAGTACGGACGCAGCCGCTCCTCGACCGGCCGGTCGGCGAGCAGCGCGGCCTCGACCGCCCCGTGCGCGGCGACCGTACGCCAGCGCGTGACCCCGTCCCGGGAGTCCTCGACGACGACGTACGCCCCCTCCGCGCGCCGCCGCAACGTCCGTACCGTCGCGTCCCCGTTCTCGATGACGACCTCGTCGAGACCCGGCAGCGCGAGGAGCAGGGCGTCATCCACCCTGTCGAGCAGCCGCTCGGCGAGATCCGCGGCGGCGGCGTCCCGCAGCGGCAGGATGACGACGGTGTCGTACGACTCCGGAGCGGACCCTTCCGCCGCGAACGGCAGTCGCAGCAGCGGCACATGCCCGTCACGACGCCGAATCTCATCACCCAGCCCCGGACTGTGCCGGGCGGTGTCGGCGGCGAGCAGCCGGGCCTCGGCGAGCGACCAGCGGATACCGCCGTGCCGCCCGACGACGGCGGGCTCGTCGGTGACGGCGAGCACGGCGGCGAACCCGACGCCGAACCGCCCTACCGCGCTCTCCTGGGTCTCCCGCTTGGCGGAGGCACGGAGCGTGGACAGGGACTCGACACCTGCCGCATCCAGCGGGGCGCCGGTGTTGGCGGCGACGAGGACGCCGTCCCGGAGGGTGAGCCGCAGCCGCCCCGGCACCTTGGCGCGGGCGGCGGCGTCGGCGGCGTTCTGCGCCAGCTCGACGACGAGCCGATCGCGATACCCGCCGAGGACGAGATCCTCCTCGGCGTTCGCGTCCTCCCGGAACCGGGCCGGGCTCGTCGCCCAGGCATCCAGCACCCCGCGCCGCAGCCGCGCCGTCCCGAACGGGTCCGCACCCTCGGCCGCCGGCCGCACGAACTTGCTCACGGTCCACTCTCCTCCTGCGATTGCGCCCCGCTTGGCCGCCGCCGCACGAAGGTATCGCGCACCGCCCACACGAACGCACCACGGCCGGGACACCAACGGGGTCCGGCCATGGCCGTCACGCTTCGGGGCGCTTCGGGGCGCTTCGGGAGGCCACCGGGCGCTGACGCACAACGCGGACCCGGGCCGGACTGGTACCATATTCACGTACCATGTCGGTACAGAAATTCGGTACCATTGAAGGCGGACTTCACATGTCGATGAGCGCTAGCGAAGCAAGGCGGAGCCTGTTCCCGCTCATTGAGCGCGTCAACACCGACCACAACCCCATAAGGATCACTTCCAAGGCGGGTGATGCCGTGCTGATGTCCGCCGAGGACTACGACTCGTGGCAGGAGACCGTGTATCTCCTGCGGTCCCCCGCCAACGCTCGGCGGCTCATGGAAGCCGTAGCCCGCGACAAGGCCGGTGAGGCCACTGTCCTGAAGACGATCGATGAGCTTCGCGACATGGCCGGGGGCGAAGAGTGAGGAGCGTTCACTTCGATCCGGACGGCTGGGAGGACTTTCTGTTCTGGCTCGGCTCGGACCTGAAGAAGGCTCGCCGCATCGTGCGCCTGATCGACGAGATGAAGCGCACCCCATTCGAGGGCATCGGCAAGCCGGAACCACTGAAGGGTGATCTGTCGGGCTACTGGTCCCGCCGGATCGACGATGAACACCGGTTGGTGTATCGGGCGGACGAGAAAGAGGTAAAGATCCTCAAGGCCCGTTACCACTACTGAATCGCCCGCGTCCCCACTGACACGCGCCCGCGGCCACCAGCCCGGCGGATGGTGGCCGCCGCATCGGAGCGCGTCCCGAGCCGCTACGAGTGACCCAGATCCGCCTCGGCCTCCGACTCCTCGCCGAGCGGGGAGACCGAGCCCGAGTCGGGGGACGGGCGCAGGGGGAAGGGGTCCACACGGGTCTCGTCGAGGCGTGGGGGGGCCGGCTGCGGGGGCTTCGGCATGACGGCGGCCTCCGAGTGGCCGCCGCAGCCGTACGTCAGGGAGACGACCCGGCCGTCCGCCGGGGAGAACTCGTTGGCGCACACCCCGAAGGCCTGGCCCAGCGAGCCGCCGATCGGCATGAGGAAGCCACAGCTGACGCAGGACGCGGGTGCCGCCTGGGCCATCGCGGTCTTGGCGCCGAAGCCCTCGTCCCACCGGTCGGCGGCCGTGTGCAGCCCGTACCGCGACAGGACGCGGGCCCGCCGCATGCCCAGTTCCTCGGCGACCGCGGCGATCGACCCGCGGGTCGGCGCGAGCGGAAGGTTCGCCGGCACCCCGGCGGTGACCTCGGCGTCCTCCGCCTCCACCAGCTCGGCCATGTCGTGCGAGACCGGGGAGTTCGGCAGCGGCTCGTCCTCGCCGGAGTACCCGGGCTCCAGCCGCAGATCCTCGGCGTCGGTGGGCAGCAGGTCCCCCGGCCCCATGTCCCCAGGCCGGAGCCGCTCGCTCCACGGCACCCACTCCGGCGCGAGCAGCGCGTCGGGGCCGGGCAGCAGCACGACCTCGTCCAGCGTCACGAACTTCGCCCGCGAGGCCCGGGCCACGGTCACGGCCCAGCGCCAGCCCCGGTAGCCCATCTCCTTGCACTCGAAGAAGTGGGTGACGACACGGTCCCCCTCGACGGCGAGCCCCGCATGCTCGCCCACTACTCCAGGCGCGGCAGCCTCCTCGGCGGCGGCGCGGGCGAGGTCGACGGCCTCGGCGCACAGACGGTCGGGGGTGCGGCTTCGCGTTGTCGCTGCGCTCACAGGTATCGCTTCTCTCCTACGCCGTCTCACGAGTGCGCCTCCCTCGGCGGGGGGTGCGGACGGAGCGGACCGGAGGGCCGCGTCGACGTCCGCGCCCGATCGCACTCGGGCGCACCTATGTCATCCATTCTGCGGGATGAACGAGAGGCGCGCGGCCGAGAACAACCGCCGCGGGCGCGCTATGCACGCTACCTTCTCCGACGCCCGGCGCCCACACCGACTTAGTGGTTCGGTGAAACAGGGCGGGGTCGCCTGCGAGCTCGGTCGGTCGAGGTCGTCCAGCGGGTGCGGGTGGGTGGGGGTTGCTCGCGCAGTTCCCGCGCCCCTGAAAAAACTGGGGGCAGCCCCCGGTTTTTAAGGGGCGCGGGGCTGTGACATCTGCGGCTCCGCCGCGGGGCGCGACCAGCCACAGACGACCCGCACCCGCCGACGCACAGATCCCCCGAGCTCGAATGCGCCCCCAACGCCCCGCCCGCCATCCGCGCGGTAATCGCACCACGCGCTCCCTTCTCGGGGCACTATGACGAGGTGACCGGCGCCGAGCGGAGCGAACGGCGCGGCGGGTCGGGTCGGGTGACCGGGGCCGTCCGCTCGGTGGGCCGTGCCCTGCACCGCCCGGTCACCGGCCCCGCCCGCGGCATCCGCAGGGCGACCCACGCGCAGGGCGCCGGCGAGTCCGGCCTCGGCAAGCTCATCGAACTGCACGGCGTGAACGGCGCGGGCGACATGATGATCACCGTGTCGCTCGCCTCCACGGTCTTCTTCTCCGTCCCCACCGACGAGGCCCGCGGCCGGGTCGCCCTCTACCTCGCCATCACGCTCGCCCCCTTCGCGCTGCTGGCCCCGGTCGTCGGCCCCCTCCTGGACCGCCTCCCGCACGGCCGCCGCGCCGCGATGGCCGGCGCCATGCTGGCCCGCGCCTTCCTCGCCCTGATCCTCGTCGGCGCCGTCCAGACCGGCAGCCTGGAGCTGTACCCGGCCGCGCTGGGCGTACTGGTCGCGTCGAAGGCGTACGGGGTGGTGCGGAGCGCGGTCGTGCCGCGGTTGCTGCCGCCACGGTTCTCGCTGGTCAAGGCCAATTCACGGGTCACCCTGTGCGGGCTGCTCGCCACCGGCGTCGCCGCGCCCATCGGGGCCGGGCTGCAGGCCCTCGGCCCCCGCTACCCGCTCTACGGCGCCTTCCTGATCTTCGTCGCCGGAACGTTCCTCTCCTTCTCGCTCCCGCACAAGGTCGACTCCGCGAAGGGCGAGGACACGGCGCTGCTCGCCGCCGACCCCGAGCACCTGCACGGCCCGCACCGCACCAAGACGCTGAAGCGGCCGGGGCTGCGTACGGTCGGCCCGGCCGTCACCCACGCCCTCGGCGCCAACGCCGCCCTCCGCGGCCTCTCCGGCTTCCTGATCTTCTTCCTCGCGTTCCTGCTGCGTGAGCACCCGCTCGGCGGGCAGAGCGCCGCCGTCTCCCTCGGCATGGTCGCCGTCGCGGCCGGTACGGGAAACGCGCTCGGCACCGCCGTAGGGGCGTGGCTGAAACAGCGCGCGCCGGAGCTGATCATCGTGACCGTCGTCGCCGTGGAACTCGCGGTGGCGATCGCCACGGCCTGCTTCTTCAGCACGTTCCTCATCGCCTGCCTCGCCGCGGTCGCCGGCTTCTCGCAGGCCCTGTCCAAGCTGGCCCTGGACGCGCTGATCCAGCGTGACGTGCCCGAACTGGTCCGCACCTCCGCCTTCGCCCGCTCCGAGACCCTGCTGCAGATTGCCTGGGTGGTCGGCGGCGCCATCGGTATCGCCCTCCCCCTCTACGGCACCCTGGGCATGGTCGTGGCCGCCGCGATCGTCGCCGCCGGCTGGCTCACCACGATCCGCGGCCTCCTCTCCTCCGCCCGCCACGGCGGCGCGCCCCGCACCCGCGTGGCGTGAGCCGAGCCCCCGGTGCGAGTTCCCGAAGCCGCACATCGGCCGCACATCACAGGGACCGGACCGGCACGCCGTACCCCACGTAAGGGCACCCCTCGACGGGCCAGATAGCCTTCGCCCATGACCTTCCTGCCCCGCGGCGGAGCCGCCAGTCGACACAGCCGTCGCGCCGCAGCCACGATCGGCGCCGTTTCCGCCGGACTTCTCGTCCTGTCCGCCTGCGACAAGCCGACGCCGATCGCCACCCTCACGCTCGGCAAGGACTCGGTGAACACCGAGGCCGAGTGCTACGACGACCTCGACCAGGCTGAGGTCCAGAAGTGCGTGAAGGAGAAGCCCTCCGAGACGATCGAGCTGCCGGCGGGCGAGACCCTGCGCGTCGGCGTCGACCCCGAGGTCTCGGAGACGGGCTGGTCCCTGTGGATCGACGGCCAGCCGGCGACCCCGCAGTACAAGAAGACGTACTACACCTTCCCGAACGCCGGCGACCTCTTCTCCGCCCAGCAGGGGCAGGCCCCGCAGAAGTCGCTGACGATCAGCGTCGTCGAGCAGAACAAGGAAGGCACGGAGTTCAAGGGCGTGTGGAACTTCACGCTCAAGAACCCCGACGCCTGATCCCGGCCAGGTCCGGTCCGGTCCGCGATCCGTCCCCGCCGCCGCCCATGCGCATCCTCGTAGCCACCGCGGTCCCCGCCGAACGGGACGCGGTGGCACGGGCGTTTCCGGGCCCCGGTACGGACGTACGGCTCCCCTCGGTGACACTGCACCGGGTCCGCGAGGGCCGCTACGACCTCCTCGCCGCCGGTGTGGGCCCCGCCCTCGCCGCCGCCTCCACCGCCGCCGCGCTGACCGCCGCGGCCCTCGACGGCACGCCGTACACGCTGGTCGTCTCCGCCGGCATCGCGGGCGGCTTCCAGCCCGAAGCCCCCGTCGGCTCCCTGGTCCTCGCCGACGCGATCACCGCGGCCGACCTGGGCGCCGAGACCCCCGACGGTTTCCTCCCGGTCACCGAACTGGGCTTCGGCACCGTCACGCACCACCCGCCGCGCGCCCTCGTGCGCCGGGCCACGGACGCGACCGGCGCGCGCACCGGCACCGTACTGACGGTCTCGACCATCACCGGCAGCGCCGAGCGCGCCACCGCCCTCCGCGCCCGCCATCCGCACGCCCTGGCCGAGGCGATGGAGGGCTTCGGGGTCGCCGAGGCGGCCGCCGCGCACGCCGTCCCCGTCCTCGAACTGCGCGCCGTCTCCAACCCCGTCGGCCCCCGCGACCGCGCCGCGTGGCGCATCGGCGACGCGCTGACCGCACTCACCGAGGCCTTCGGGAAGCTGACGCCCGTACTGGAGAGTTGGGACCCATATGAGCCCTGAGAAGCTGACGGACACCGTGCGCATCGCGTACTCGCCCTGCCCCAACGACACCTTCGTCTTCGACGCCTGGGCCCACGGCCGGATCCCCGGCGCGCCCGCGCTCGACGTGACGTTCGCGGACATCGACATCACCAACGGCATGGCCGAGCGCGGCGACCTCGACGTACTGAAGGTGTCGTACGCCGTCCTGCCGTACGTCCTCGACGAGTACGCCCTGCTGCCCTGCGGCGGCGCGCTGGGCCGGGGCTGCGGCCCGCTGGTACTGACACGGGAGCCGGGCACGGACCTCACCGGCCGTACGGTCGCCGTGCCGAGCGAGAAGTCGACCGCGTATCTCCTCTTCCGCCTGTGGGCGGCGGACACGCTTGGAATCAAGAGGGGCGGGCCCGCAGGGCCCTCGGTTGAGGGTGGTGGTGGGCGACGGGCGGGCGGGGTCGGGGAGATCGTGGTGATGCCGTTCCACGAGATCATGCCGGCCGTACGGGACGGGAAGGTCGACGCCGGACTCGTCATCCACGAGGCCCGCTTCACGTACCAGAACTACGGCCTCCATAGCCTCGCCGACATGGGCGAGCACTGGGAGAACACGACGGGTCTGCCGATCCCCCTGGGCGCGATCATCGCCAAGCGCTCACTGGGCGAGGAGACACTGACGAGGGTCGCCGAGTCGATCCGTACGTCCGTCCACGCGGCCTGGGACGACCCCAAGGCCTCCCGCCCCTACGTCCTCGAACACGCCCAGGAGATGGACCCGGCCGTCGCCGACCAGCACATCGGCCTGTACGTCAACGAGTTCACGGCGGAACTGGGCGAGGACGGCTACGCGGCGGTACGGGGTTTGCTCACGCGGGCGGCGGCGGAGGGCTTGGTCCCGGCGCTGGCACCGGAGGCGCTGGCGTTTCCGTGACCGCGGTCCGCCGCGGGGTGCGACCAGCCACATACAAGCCGCAGTCGCGTCTGCCATGGTCCGTGTATCGGCGAGTGCGGCTTGTCGTGGGCTGATCGCGCAGTTCCCCGCGCCCCTCAGGGCGGTGGACTGGGCCTGCGGCTACACGTCCAACTGGTCGGCCACCGCTCGCAACAGACCTGCGATCTTCTTGCCTGCCGCGCGCTCCGGGTAGCGGCCGCGTTCGAGCATCGGCGTGATGTTCTCCAGCAGGGTCGTCAGGTCCTGCACGATCGAGGCCAGTTCATCCGGCTTCTTGCGCTGGGCGGCGGCGACCGACGGGGCCGGCTCCAGGAGCGTCACGGAGAGGGCCTGGTCGCCGCGCTGACCGGCGACGACTCCGAACTCGACGCGCTGTCCCGGCTTCAGGGTGTCGACACCGTTGGGCAGTACGGAGGAGTGGACGAAGACGTCACCGCCGTCGTCGCGGGAGAGGAAGCCGAAGCCCTTCTCGCTGTTGAACCATTTGACCTTGCCGGTAGGCACGTCTGTCCTCGTCCTCGTACTCGTCGGAAACTGCGTCGGAAAGTGTTCGGGGTGTATCCGCGCGTGGGCCGCGCGTGTCCTTACTGTGTTCTGGATGTGCGCAAACTGCTCTGGACAGCACTGGAGCGGGTCGTCGGGACCCGCCGGTACCAAGGCTAATGCTCCGGCGGGAGCTGACAAGACGTCGCCCGACTGTTCTCTCGCGCTGGGAACTACCCTGGTCCGGTGCGTGACAAAACCCAACCGAATTCCGCCGAACCCGGTGACCGGCTGATCCGTATCGGTGCCATCGTGTTCTTCGTCGGCGCCGTGGCCACCCTGGTCACCGTGGCCCCGCTGTTCCTCGGAACGACACCTTTCCCCACATACATGTTCGGTTTGAGCATGTTCATGGGAGTGGGATTCCTGATCGCCGGCGCCGGTGTCCTCCAGTCCGTCACGGCGGGCCGCAAGAGGGCGCGCGAGGCGCGTTTCTAGCGCGCGGGGGGAGCTTGGCGGTGGTGCGCGGCCAACCACTCCGGAAAGGCCGTCAGATCAGCGAGGACGACGTCGGCCCCCGCCTCCCTCAACTCCCGCTCGTCACAGGGGCCGGTGGCCACCCCGACCGAGTACGCCCGCGCGGTGCGCGCGCCGCGTACGTCGCCGGTGTGGTCGCCGACGTACACACTCGCCCCGTGCTCCCGCAACGCCTCCGCCTTGGCCTCCGCCCACAGATCCCCCACCACCTCGTCGGGCACCATCCCGAGGTGCTCCAGGTGCAGCTTCGCGTTCGGCTCATACTTGGCGGTCACCACGATCGCCCGCCCCCCGGCCGCCCGAACCGCCGCGATCGCCTCCGCCGCGCCGGGCATCGCGGGCGTGGCGGCGATGGCGATGGACGGGTACATGGCGCGATACATGTCCGCCATGGCCGGCACCTCCTCCGCCGGAAACCAGTACGCCAGCTCATCCACCAACGGCGGCCCCAGCCGCGTGATCGCCATATCGGCGTCTATGTACGCCCCCGTCCTCGCCGCCAACGCCTCAAAACAGGCGTGAATCCCCGGCCGAGAATCGATCAACGTCATGTCGAGATCGAACCCGACGGTCAGCAGGCAAGAGTCCATGCCCCCCATTGTGCCCAGCAGTAGCGCGCCCCGAAGGGGCGCGGGGCTGTGTCGATATGCGGCTCCGCCGCGTGGGCGCGACAAGCCACGACGATCCCGCACACGCACAAACACACAAGCCCCTACGGCGAGAAGGCGGAGCGGGGTCGAAGGGGCGGCAGCCCCTGGACGATGGGAACGGGTAGGGGCGGCGGGGGCGAGAAAACCTCCAGGTCAACGCCCCCGCTGCGACCGCCACAAAAGATAGAGCGCCGACGAGATCGCGGCGACCCGAAGCACCCACGGCCAAGTCTCCGCCACCGCCACATTCATCGGGGGGGGGGGGGGGGGGGGGGGGGGGGGGGGGGGGGGGGGGGGGGGGGGGGGGGGGGGGGGGGGG
>NZ_VTHJ01000010.1:42662-179300 GCF_008386495.1 Streptomyces tailanensis
TCCCCCCGAGCAATGGAATCCCCCCACCTCCCATCACTACGCCCCCACAGCCACACGATCCCCCCCGCGGCCACCACCCCCGGCACCCCGAGCACGGCAAACTTCGACTCCGCAGGCGTCAACTTCCGCGAGAGATAAGCGATCAACCACCCCAACCCCAGCGGCACCAGACTCCCCATCACCGCCCCCGCGACCAACAACGCGGCGGCCAGCAACAACAGCGGATTACTCCACCCCCCACCGACCGGCCGCAACCGCGGCAACCTCCGCCGAGGGGCACCCTCACCCGCGTCCGCCGCCGGATCCGCCGCCTTCTCAACGGCCCCCGACGCCGACCCCGGCTTCCCGGCCGCCGCACCGCCCTCGTCCCCGTCCTCCTTCACCGGCGGCGGCTTCAACAACTCGGGAATCTCCACACCCCCGACAAACCCCGGCACCTCGTCCCCCAGCCCGAGCCCGAACTGACCACCGCCCCCGGGCCCGCCGCCTCCCCCGACCCGCCACCAGTCGGGCTGCACCCCGCTGTCGCCGATCTCGTGCAGCGGGGCGAGGTGCGGCGGGGAAGCACCCTCGTCCACAGGCGCTGCCGACTCAGCCGGGCGAGGACGGGGCACGACCCGGCGCAGGCTCTTCGACAGCCCCTTGGGCCGTTCCTCGGGGCCGCCGTCACCACCGGTCGCCCGCTGTACGGGCACGGCGGCGGCCGGCGCGTCCGGGGTGGGCGTCTCGCCGGGCGCCCCCGCGGAGGCGACGATCTCGTCGGGCGTACCGAGGCGGGCGATGATGCGCCGCACGGCGGCCGGACTGTCCACCGTCGCCTTCGCCCGCCGCCGGTCGATCTCGTCCCGCAGCTCCGACACCAGCCGCATACGGGCCGCCGATGGCAACTGCCGCTGCTGGGCCAAGTCACCGACCCGGCTCAGATACTCGTAAACGACCTGGTCGCTCTCAATCCCCACGAAGCCCCTCCGGGGTTGGCGCGTGCTCATCCGACCGTATCGCTTCAGGGCACCCGGAGCTGATGCGCGACGACCTCCCCGGCTGCGTACGGCACCCGGCGCCGGGGCCCGCCGGGGGCAGGTTCCGCTTGCCGGCGCTGACAGGGTGCCGCCGCGCCCACCCTCCCCCATCGCCCCAGCGGCACGACTGCCCGCGGCTGAGGCAGCGAGGGCCGCGCCCCGCAAGGGGCGCGGGGCTGTGTCGACATGCGGCTCCGCCGCGCGGGCGCGACCAGCCACAACGAACCCGCAGCCGCCACACCACACCCACCCCCGAGCTACTAGGCACCCCCCGCCCGGCCGCGCCCCTCCGCTACCGTTGACCGGATGAGCACCGAGGAGCCCAGCGCCACGGAAGCCGGCCAAACCGGCGGAGCCCCCCGCTCACTCGCGGAGTCGCTCCGCGCGCGGGACGACGGTTCGCTCGCCGTGCTGCTACGGGGCCGCCCGGACCTCATCACCCCCGTCCCCACGGACCTGACGCAGCTGGCCACCCGCGCCGGCACCCGTGCCTCGGTCGTACGCGCCCTGGAACGCCTGGACAGGTTCGCCTCGCAGACCGCCCAGGCCCTGGCCGTGGCCGCGGACCCGGCGTCGTACGACGAACTCCTGAACCTGATGGCCGGCGACGGCGAGAACGACCAAGCCCAGCCCAACTCCGCCGTGGCGGCAGCCCTCCCGCACGCACTCGAAACCCTCCGCGACCAGGCCCTCGTCTGGGGCCCCGACGACCGCCTCCGCCTCGTCCGCACGGCCCGTGAGCTGCTCTCCCCCTCGCCGCAGCACCCCTCCCCCACCGGCCTCGGCCCGACCGTCGCGGAGGCCACGGCGGGGATGTCGCCGGGCCGTGTGCAGGAGATCGTCACCGAGGCCGGCCTGCCGAGCACCCATGACTCGGTCTCCGCCGTCACCGCCCTCACCGGCCTCTTCTCCGACCGGCGCCGCATGGCCGCGCTCCTCGCCGACGCCCCCGCCGAGTCCCTGGACGTGCTGACCCGCCTGCTCTGGGGGCCGCCGTACGGCCAGGTCACCGCCAACCCGGCGCCCCACCTGCGCTGGCTCCTCGACCGCGGGCTGCTCCTGCCCACCGCCCCCGGCACGGTCGTCATCCCCCGTGAGGTCGCCCTGCATCTGCGGTCGGGCCGGGCGCACCGGGAGGTGCACCCCGTTCCCCCGCCCGTCGAGGCGGCGGCCGCGCACCGTCCACAGGTGGTGGACGCGACGGCGGCCGGGCAGGCGTACACCACGCTCGCGACCGTCGAGGAGCTGCTGAAGGACTGGGACGAGGGCGGCCCGAACGTGCTGCGCGCGGGCGGCCTCAGCGTGCGGGACCTCAAACGCACCGCCGTCGCCCTCGACGTACCCGAACCCGTCGCCGCCTTCTGGATCGAACTCGCCTACGCCGCGGGCCTGTTGGCCTCGGACGGCGAGGCCGACGAGCGGTACGCCGCGACCCCCGCGTACGACGAGTGGCTGGAGCTGCCCGCCGCCGAGCGCTGGGGTCGGCTGGCCTCGGCCTGGCTGACGGCGACCCGTACGGCGGGCGTGGTCGGCGAGCGGGACGCCAAGGACCGTACGTTGTCGGTGCTGGGACCGGGGCTGGACCGTTCGGCCGCGCCGGAGGTACGGCACCGGGTCCTCACGCTGCTCGCCGGTCTGCCCGAGGGCACGGCGGCGACCCCCGGCTCCGTACTGGCCCGCCTCCGCTGGGAACGCCCCGCGCACGGCCGACAGCCCCAGCAGCAACCTCCACAGGCCCACCCGCACTCCGACCACCCCGACGACCTGCGTGCCCGTCTCGCCCGCTGGGCCCTCGCGGATGCCGAGCAGCTCGGCGTCACGGGACGCGGGGCCCTGTCCTCCCACGGGCGCGCGCTCCTCGGCGTACCTGAGCGGGAAGCGACCGCCGGCGATCTGCCGGAAACCCCTGGCGACAAACTCCCCGCCCACCACGTCCCCGTCCCCGGCCCTGTCCGCCACTCCGCCCCCGACCCGGTGGCCGAGCGGGCCGCGGCCGCCGCCCGCGCCGCCCGGCTGCTCGCGCCGCTCCTGCCCGAACCGCTCGATCACGTCCTGCTCCAGGCGGACCTGACGGCGGTCGCGCCGGGGCCGTTGCGGCGGCCGCTCGCCGAGACGCTGGGGGTACTGGCGGACGTGGAGTCGAAGGGTGGCGCGACGGTGTACCGGTTCACGCCGGGTTCGGTACGCCGGGCCCTGGACGCCGGCCGCAGCGCCTCCGACCTGCACGACTTCCTGACCGCGCACTCCCGTACGCCGGTCCCGCAGCCGCTCGCGTATCTGATCGACGACGTGGCCCGGCGCCACGGCCATCTGCGGATCGGCGCGGCCTCGGCGTACGTACGCTGCGACGACGACGCGATGCTCAGCGAGATCCTCGCCGACAAGCGCTCCCAGGGCCTCGGGCTGCGCCGCCTCGCGCCGACCGTGCTCGCCGCTCAGGCAGGCCCGGCGGCGCTCCTCGACGGGCTGCGCGCGATGGGCTACGCGCCGGCCGCCGAGTCCGCCGAGGGCGACGTCCTGATCACCCGCGCCCACGCCCACCGCACCCCGCCCCGTACGGCCCCCGAGCCCGTCCCGGAGGGCCCGCCGGTCCCCGACGACACCCTGCTCGGCGCCGCCATCCGCGCCATCCGCGCCGGTGACCTCGCCTCCACGGCCCCCCGCAGGACGACGGACGGCCCGACCCCCTCGGGCGCCCTGCCGCGCACCGGCTCCGCCGAGACCCTCGCCACCATGCAGGCCGCCGTCCTCACCGGCGAGGCCCTGTGGATCGGCTACGTCAACGCCGAGGGCTCCGCCAGCCAGCGCGTCATCGCCCCCGTCCGCGTCGAGGGCGGCTTCGTCACGGCGTACGACCACACGGCGGACGAGGTCCGGACGTTCCCCCTGCACCGGATCACGGGCGTCGCGGAGCTGGCGGACGACGCGATGTGATCAAGCGGCGCCATCAAACGTGCGTGATCAAACGGCGTCCCTGCCCGCACCCATTCGGGTGAATGCGGAAGTTCATGCAGGCCACGCCCGGCTTTTCGCCCCGATGAGCGGTCTCGCGCGCCCCCGCGCATCACGTTCCGTACGGCGGGCAGCCACCCTGTGTCCCGATCGAGATCGACTCCGCACGCTTCCTCACGCTTCCTTACGCTCGAAAGGCCCACACATCTCATGCGCCGTCCCCTCGCCACGCTCCTCGCGTCCCTCGCCCTGCTCGCCGTACTCACCCCCGAGGCCGCGGCGGCCCCGCCGCCCGTCCCCGTCCCCGAACTCGGCACTCTGGTCGGCGAGGGCCTCACTGTGGAGGGGCCGCTGGTCCAGAACCTCGGCCTGCTGAAGTGACCTGCCGCAGGCGGTAGCTGTCCCCTTCGAGACGGACGATCTCGGCGTGGTGCGCGAGCCGGTCGACCATGGCCGGGGCGACCGCGCCGAAGATCTCGTCCCAGCGGCCGAGCGGGCGGTCGCTGGTGACGATCAGCGAGGCCCGCTCGTAGCGGCGGGCGACCAGCTGGAACAGGAGCCGGGCGCTGTCCGAGTCGAACGGCAGATAGCCGACCTCGTCGACGATCAGCAGGGGGCAGGCGTCGAGCGCGGCCAGCTCCTCGGCCAGCCTGCCCGCCGCCCGCGCCCCCGCCAGCCGCGCGGCCCACTCGTCGGCGGTCGCGAACAGCACCCGGTGCCCGGCCTGACAGGCCCGTACGCCGAGCCCGATCGCGAGATGCGTCTTGCCGGTCCCCGGAGGGCCGACGAACACCACGTTCCGCCCGGCGGCCACGAAGTCCGCGCTCGCGAGCCGGGCCAGCGCCTGCCGGTCGAAGGAACGCGGGTGCTCCTCGTCGAACTCCTCCAGCAGCTTCCGCCCCGGGAACCCGGCGGCCCGCACCCGCCCCTCGACCCCGCCCTCGTACTGCACGAGCCGCGTCCCGCCCTGCGCGAACCGGGTCTCGAAGTTCGACACGTTCCCGAGGCTCCCGAGGTGCCCGGGATTCTCGAAGTTCCCGTACTTCTCGTACGAGGTGGCCTGGGCCGGAATCGGCAGCCGGGCGGGGAGGAGGACAGGTGCCGGGGCAGGCGGCCCGACCACGCGGTACTCCTTCGGCTCCGCCGGCGCCTTGGGCTCGGTCGGCTCCGTGGGCCCCTTCGGGCCATCCGGGCCCTCCGGCGGGCCGTGGTGCGACACATGCCCGTGGCCGCTCTCCCCCCGTAGCATCGGCCCCGACATGTACGCCAGGAGCACCGCCGAGGCGATGAAGGCCATGTGGATCACCGTGCCCCACATCAGCGAGTGGCGGGAGGTGTGGTGGACGTCCACGAACATCTGGAGCAGATGGACGGAGGAGATGCCCACGATGGCGGTGGCGAGCTTGACCTTCAGCACGTTGGAGTTCACGTGCGAGAGCCATTCGGGCTGGTCACGGTGGCCCTGGAGGTCGATGCGGGAGACGAAGGTCTCGTAGCCGCCGACGATCGTCATGATCAGTAGATTGGCGATCATGACGACATCGACCAGCTTGAGCACCGCGAGCATCACGTACGTCTCACTGGCGCTCCCGCCCACGCACTTGTCGATTAACGTCCACAGCTCGTTGAAGAACTTGTAGACGTACACCCCCTGTGCGGCCACCAGCCCGAAATACAACGGCGCCTGGAGCCAGCGGGTGGCGAACAGGGCATAGCCGAGCATGCCCTGGGGGGACGACGGGGTCGACGGAGCCGACTGGGTAGATGGCTGCACGGTCCGCCATTCTTCGGAACCATCCCCACAAATCTGAATTCACACCACTCATCGGAGTGGATAGACATCCAATAGGACCGGCGGTGTGAAGGATTCCGGTACAGCCGCGCACCGCGGAAAGACGAAACGATCAGGCACACTGGACGTTTGGCCCGCGCGGAAGGAAAGTACGTACGTGAACGGACCTCTCATCGTCCAGTCGGACAAGACGCTGCTCCTGGAGGTCGACCACGAGCTGGCGGACGAGTGTCGGCGGGTCATCGCGCCGTTCGCGGAGCTGGAGCGGGCGCCCGAGCACATCCACACCTACCGGGTGACGCCGCTCGGGCTGTGGAACGCGCGGGCCGCCGGGCATGACGCCGAGCAGGTCGTGGACGCGTTGGTGCAGTACAGCCGGTATCCGGTGCCGCACGCGCTGCTCGTGGACATCGCCGAGACGATGGACCGTTACGGCCGGCTCACGCTCAGCAAGCACCCGGCGCACGGGCTGGTCCTGACCACCACCGACCGGCCGGTGCTGGAGGAGATCCTTCGGTCGAAGAGGGTCACTCCGCTCGTCGGGGCCCGGATCGACCCGGACACCGTCGTCGTGCACCCCTCCGAGCGCGGGCAGATCAAGCAGACGCTGCTGAAGCTGGGCTGGCCGGCCGAGGACCTCGCCGGATACGTGGACGGCGAGGCGCACCCGATCGAGCTGCACGAGGACGGCTGGGCGCTCAGGCCGTACCAGAAGCAGGCGGTGGAGAACTTCTGGCACGGCGGGAGCGGGGTCGTGGTGCTGCCGTGCGGCGCCGGGAAGACCCTCGTCGGCGCCGGGTCCATGGCCCAGGCGAAGTCGACCACCCTCATCCTCGTCACGAACACCGTCTCCGCGCGGCAGTGGAAGCACGAGCTGGTGAAGCGGACCTCGCTGACCGAGGACGAGATCGGCGAGTACAGCGGTACGAAGAAGGAGATCCGCCCGGTCACCATCGCCACGTACCAGGTGCTGACGACCCGGCGGAAGGGCGTCTACCCGCACCTGGAGCTGTTCGACTCCCGCGACTGGGGGCTCATCCTCTACGACGAGGTGCATCTGCTGCCCGCGCCGGTCTTCAAGTTCACGGCGGACCTCCAGGCCCGCCGCCGTCTCGGCCTCACGGCGACGCTCGTACGGGAGGACGGCCGGGAGTCGGACGTCTTCTCCCTCATCGGCCCCAAGCGGTTCGACGCGCCCTGGAAGGAGATCGAGGCGCAGGGCTACATCGCACCCGCCGACTGCGTCGAGGTCCGGGTGAACCTGACGGACTCCGAGCGGCTCGCCTACGCCACCGCCGAGCAGGAGGAGAAGTATCGCTTCTGCTCGACGACCGCGACCAAGCGGAAGGTGACCGAGGCCATCGTCCGGCGCTTCGCGGGCCAGCAGATCCTCGTCATCGGCCAGTACATCGACCAACTCGATGAACTGGGCGTCCACTTGGACGCGCCGGTCATCAAGGGCGAGACCAGCAACGCGCAGCGCGAGAAGCTCTTCGACGCGTTCCGCGAGGGCGAGATCAGCGTCCTCGTCGTGTCGAAGGTCGCGAACTTCTCGATCGACCTCCCGGAGGCGACGGTCGCCATCCAGGTCTCCGGCACCTTCGGCTCCCGCCAGGAGGAGGCCCAGCGCCTCGGCCGCGTCCTGCGCCCCAAGGCCGACGGCCACCAGGCCCACTTCTACTCCGTCGTCGCCCGCGACACCATCGACCAGGACTTCGCCGCCCACCGCCAACGCTTCCTGGCCGAACAGGGCTACGCCTACCGGATCATGGACGCGGACGAGATCCTGACGGAGGGCTGAGCAACAGGTCACGGGACCGCGCCCACGCTCGGTACGCTGGGCCGTACGGCACGCCACGGCAAGGAGGGCACCATGCCTCGCGAGGACATCTACGAGGTGCTTTTCACCGAGTCGGCGGCCCATGACCGCGACCAGCTCGACCCCGTACGCCGAGCGTCGTTCGACAAGGCGATCGAGTTGCTCGCCCGCGATCCGTACACCGGCGTCTCCCGTCCCATAGGAGTAGGCGACCAGGACCGCGAGATCCGGCTCACCTCGCAGATCGTCGCCGAGTACATGGTGTCCCGCGGTCGCCTCCTCCTGGTCATGCTGCGGATCTTCGACGACGCGGACATCCTGCTGCCCGAGGAGGGCTGAGTCCTCGGGCCGACCCGGCTGAGCGGTAGCCAAGAGGGCATGGAATACCTGGGAGGGCGCGGAAGTTGATCAGAGCATGACTCAAGGACCAGCGCCTCGCCCCCTGTCCGACGAAGCCCTCTCCGACCTACTCGCCGGGCAGCAGTTCGGGACCCTCGCCACTGTCAAACAAAGTGGCCATCCGCATCTGACCACCATGGTCTACAGCTGGGACCCCGAGGCCCGCGTCGTGCGGCTGTCCACCACGGCCGACCGCGTCAAGGTCAAGCACCTGCGGCGCAACCCGCGTGCGGCGCTGCATGTGCAGGGTGGCGACGTTTGGTCGTTCGCCGTCGCCGAGGGTTTGGCGGAGGCTTCCGAGATCACGACGGTTCCCGGCGACGCGGTCGGGCGGGAACTGCTCGCGGCCGTCTCGACGGCCGCGAAGCCGGAGGACGAAGACGCGTTCCTCAAGCAACTGGTCGCCGAGCGGAGGGTCGTCATTCGGTTGAGGGTGGAGCGGCTGTACGGGACGGCCTTGGACATCTGACGGAGGTCGGGGTGTAGCACGACACCGTGACCATGGCGAACAGTGCGAGCGCCAGCAACGCGTACGGCGACGCCAACAGCTGCTGCCACCATGGCAGTTGAAGGTCCCGGGTGCCCTCGTGCGGGACCAGCCACAGGGTGCGGGCCGTGAAGACGACGGCCGCCAGGGCGGCGGTCCTCCGGTGACCCCCCGCCCACAGCACGGCGAGGAGAGGCACGCACCAGACCCAGTGGTGGGACCAGCTGATCGGGCAGACGAGCAGGGCGGTGAGGGCCGTCAGCGGGATTCCCCAGCGGTCCTCGCCGGACCGGCGGGCGAGGCAGAGGCCGAGGAGCGCCGTTCCCGCCGCCGGTACGGACCACGCCAGGCCCGGTGACGGGTCGCCCAACGCCCGGGCCACCAGACCCTGCAGGGACTGGTTGTCGACGATCCAGGGCTTGCCCACCCGCCCGGTCTCGTACAGCCGGCGGGTCCAGAAGTCGATGGAGGCGGAGGGGAGGGCGAGGGCGCCGAGGGTGATGGTGGTGGAGAAGGCTGCCAGGGCTGTCATGCCTTCGCGTACGCGTCGGGTCAGGAGCAGGTACGCGATGAAGACGGCCGGCGTCAGCTTCACTCCCATCGCGATGCCCAGGGCGATTCCCTTGCCCGGCGCTCCGGGGGGCCGGGTCAGGTCCCACAGGACCAGGCAGGCGAGGGCGAGGTTGATCTGGCCGAAGAGGACGGTTTGGAAGACGGGTTCGAGCCAGAGGGCCAGGGCCGTGGCGGTGAGCAAGGTCGGGGTCGGGAGGCGGTGGGTGCCGGTCAGGCGGGCGGAGAGGTGGACCAGGAGCGCGAGCAGTGCCGTGTTGCCGAGGACGAAGGCCGCCTTGAGTGCGGAGAGGGGCAGCCAGGACGTCGGTACGAAGAGCAGGGCGGCGAAGGGTGGGTAGGTGGCGGGCAGGCGCCATTCGGTGACCGTGAAGCCGTAGAGGTCCGTGCCGTTCAGGACGGCCGCACCCTCGGCCCTGTACACCAGCGCGTCGGCCATGGGGGCGTGCTGGACGGCGCACAGCACGACGAAGGCGCAGAGGGAGGCGAGGAGCAGGACGCCCGATGCGAGGGGTGACCGGAGGATCGCGTTCCGTCGACTCACGGAGCGGACCCTAGCCGCTCACGGGCGTCGTATGCCCGCTTCCTCCGCGTACTCGCCGAGCACGATCACGCCGAACGCGGCGCCCGCGAACACCTTGATGGCGCGCAGGGCGTCGGCCAGGCGGTGGCGGTGGTGACGGTCGTCGAGTCCGGTCGCGCCGGGCGGCGGACCGGGTCGGCCGGAGGCCGAGGCTGGGATGAAAGTCGCTGCACTCATGTCTCCATAGTGGAACTCGCGCCTTTGGATTACGTCGGTCTCCGGAGTGAACCCGCTGAGCCCCCAGCTCACTCTCAGGTCTCGCCCACCCCTAGTACCGGCGGCGTACTCACCCCCTAGGGGTACAGCAGGGCGACGACCAGCAGCCGGATGAGGAGCCGGACGAGAAGCCGGAGGAAATCCGTTGGCCTCCGCCCCCTCCCCTCCCCTAAGATCTCCGCTCTTGCCCGCCTCCCGTACGTGGAGCGCCGTCGCCCGGACGGAAACCGGTCGGCCCCTAGCCCGTCACCCCCGTAGCGCTCTGGAGGCACCCCCTTGTCCGCGCCCACCGCCCCCGCCGACGACGACGTCACCGACCCCCTCTCCCGTGAACGCTCCCACCTCGCCACATCCCGTTCCGCGCTCCGCGCCATGCGGGAGGACGTGGAGGCGCTGGACATCCGGGATGTGACCGCGAACTGGGTGAACGCGGAGGTGCTCGCGCGTCAGATCGACGAGCGGATCAAGGCGCTGGCCGACCTCAGCGACACTCCCCTCTTCTTCGGGCGGCTCGACTACCTGCATGCGCCGGGCGCCGACCAGGCCGAGGGGGCAGAGGGCGAGAGGTTCTATATCGGGCGCAGGCATGTCCACGACGCCGACGGCGACCCCATGGTCATCGACTGGCGTGCGCCCGTGTCGCAGCCGTTCTACCGGGCGTCCAAGAAGGATCCGATGGATGTCGGGCTGCGGCGCAGATTCGGTTACACACGCGGCGAGATCACCGCCTACGAGGACGAGCACCTCTCCGACCCCAGCGAGGCCGCGGCCACCAGCAAGCTGCTCCAGCAGGAGATCGAGCGGCCGCGTGTCGGCCCGATGCGGGACATCGTCGCCACCATCCAGCCCGAGCAGGACGAGATCGTCCGGTCCGACCTGTCCGGGAGCCTGTGTGTCCAGGGCGGTCCCGGCACCGGCAAGACCGCCGTCGGCCTGCACCGGGTCGCCTACCTCCTCTACGCCCACCGCGAGCGCCTCTCCCGCACCGGCACCCTCGTCATCGGGCCGAACCGGTCCTTCCTGCACTACATCGAGCAGGTCCTCCCGGCGCTGGGCGAGTTGGAGGTCAAGCAGGCCACCGTCGACGACCTCGTCGCCCACGTCGAGGTGAAGGGAACCGACGACGCCGCGGCCGCCGTCGTGAAGGGCGACGCGCGCATGGCCGAGGTGCTCCGCCGGGCCGTACGGTCGCACGTCACCCTTCCCACCGAGCCGGTCGTCGTCGTGCGCGGGTCCCGCCGGTGGCGCGTACCGGCGTACGAACTCGCAGGCATCGTACGGGAGTTGCTCGACCGCGACATCCGCTACGGCGCCGCCCGCGAAGCCCTGCCGCAGCGGATCGCGCACGCCGTCCTCGTACAGATGGAACGGTCCGGTGAAGCGCCCGACGACCGGGTGCAGGACGCGGTGGCCCGCAACACCGCCGTGAAGGCGGCCGTCAAGGAGATGTGGCCGCCCGTCGACCCCGCCAAGCTCGTCCTCCGCCTCCTCTCCGACGCCGGCTTCCTCGCCGTACACGCGGACGGGATCCTGAGCGACGACGAGCAGAAGACGATCCTCTGGGCGAAACCGGCCCGGAGTCTGAAGTCGGCCAAGTGGTCCGCCGCCGATGCCGTCCTCGTCGACGAGGCGACCGACCTCGTGCGGCGCACGCACTCCCTCGGCCATGTCGTCCTCGACGAGGCGCAGGACCTGTCCCCCATGCAGTACCGGGCGGTCGGCCGCCGCTGCACCACCGGCTCCGCGACCGTCCTCGGCGACCTCGCGCAGGGCACCACCCCCTGGGCGACCCGGAGTTGGCAGGAGGCCCTGACGCACCTCGGCAAGGCGGAGGCCCATGTGGAGGAGCTGACCGCCGGTTTCCGCGTCCCGACCGACGTCATCACGTACGCCTCCCGGCTCCTCCCCCATATCGCGCCCGGCCTGACCCCGGTCGCGTCGGTCCGTGAGAACCCGGGCTTCTTCGACGTACGGCCGTCTACCGACGACGGCCAAGTAGTGACCGCCTGCGAGGAGTTGCTCCGCAACGAGGGCTCGGTCGGTCTCATCGCCGCCGACGCCCGCGTCCCCGTCCTCGCCGAGGCGCTCACCGCTGCCGGCCTCGGCCATCTCGCGCCGGGCGAGGAGACGACGCACGAGACCCGCCTCACCCTCGTACCGGCGTCGCTCGCGAAGGGCCTGGAGTACGACTACGTGGTGCTCGACGAGCCCCGGGCGGTGGTCGACGGCGAGCCGGACGAACGGACGGGGCTCCGCCGTCTGTACGTGGCCCTCACCCGGGCGGTGTCGGGCCTGATCGTGACGCATGGGGCGCCGCTGCCGCCGCAGCTCACGTAGCGCGGCTCCCCGAACATAGCAATTGGCAGTTCAGTCCCAGCCGTACGCCGCTTTCGCGACGTTTGCCGGGACTGAACTGCCAATTTCCTGGCACTGAACTGCCAATCACTGAGCCGCACACCGCCGGAGCGGCTCAGCCGGCGGCTACTTGAACTTGTTGCTCGTAGCCAAGTACACCTGCTTGGCGTTCTTCCCGAGCCGCGGCCCGGTGATGAACGTCGAGCGGTCGCTCAGCGAGTTGTTCGAGACGAGGTACGTCTTGCCCTTGTAGGTCATGTACCAGGGGCCGCCGGAGGCGCCGCCGTTCATGGTGCAGCCGACCATGTACTGGGCGGGGTAGCTGCTCGGGTAGCTGTAGCCGAGGACAAAGCGCTTGGTGTTGCCCTGGCAGTGGTACATCTTCGAGCCGTCGTACGGCGACTCGGCCGGGTAGCCGCGGACCTTCATGTTCTTGGCCTTGTTGGCCGCCGGGGCGTTGAACCACACCGGAAGCGCCGAACCGGTGCGCTCCTCAAGCGACTTGCCGCCCTTCTCGGGCTTCACGTGCAGCACGGCGTAGTCGTACGCGGCGGCCACGGTGCCCTTGCTGGCGGCGCCGCCCTTGATCCAGGTGCCGGAGGTGGTGGCCCAGTCGGCCCAGAAGATGCCGTGCGGGGAGACGTTCTTGGCGCGGTAGTTCTTCGACGCCTGGCTGATGTTCAGCTTGCCCGTGTTGTTGAAGGACGGGACGAAGGCGATGTTGCGGTACCAGCCGCCGCCCTTGCCCGCGTGCACGCAGTGCCCGGCGGTCCACACGAGGTTGGACTTGCCCGGGTGGGCCGGGTCCTTCACGACGGCCGCCGAGCAGACGCTCGAACCCTGGGGCGTGGTGAAGAAGAGCTTGCCGACGGACGCGGCGGTCCTGGTGTAGGCCGGGTTGACCTTGCTCGCCTTCTGCCGCTTCACCTTGCCGTCGGGCAGCCAGACCTTGGTGGTCTTGCTGGAGCCCTTCCCGGTGTTGCCAGCCTCGGCGACCTCCGGCAGTTGCGTCGGCAGCTGCGCCTTGGCCTCGGCGATGCGCTCGGGCGTCCAGAAGTCCTCGATGTAGGGGTTGGCGAAGTCCTCCGCCTTGGAAGCCCAGTTGCTGCTGAAGTCCTGCCAGCCACCGTCCTTCCACTTCTGCAGCGCGTCACCGGTGAGCTCGGTGGGCACGCCCTCCGGGAGCTTGAAGCCGCCGATGGTCGTGTCGTCGCCGCTCTCGTTCTCGCCGGTGTCGACGTTCGCGCCGGCGTCGGCCTGGGCGGTCGTCGAGGACGATGCCTTCGTCCCGTCGTCCTCGCTCTTGCTGCAGGCAGTGGTGGTGACCATGACCGCGGCGATCACGGCGGCGGCGGCCGTGAGGCCGCGGCGGCGTATGGAAGGCCTGCGTATGGATGACCGGCGTATGGATGGCATGGATGGCATGAAGTGCCCGTCCCCCTGTGGCTGTAACTTGTCATGCCCCCGCTTGGCCTGGGGCGGACACAACTATGCATGCGGACGGGCGCGGATTGATCACCGGGAGGGCTTTCACGGCGAGTTCGCACACAACAACTACGTGGCGGATATCGAGCCGTGATATGACGCGACGTCACCTTGCGCCCCTCGCGCCCCAGCTCACAGCGTTTTCACAACAATTGACTCTTCATCACCAGGACACCTCCAACCCCTTGTGGACTACCGGCGAGTAGCGCCAATCTGACCTGCGCATGCCATCCCCATCCCGGCTCCCGGCCGTCACCCCCGCGCCGCGGCCCACCAGGAGGACGCAGTGAAGAAGAGCCCACGCTCACGCCGTATCCGCAGATCCGCACTCACCGTCGGCGGCGCGCTCGCGCTGGTCGTCGGCCTCGCCGGCAGCGCGTACGCCGCCCCGCCCGCGGCCCTGCCCGCCAACGCGGAGACGCTGGAGACGACCTGGCAGCCCGCCTACGACTACGACACCGACGGCTGCTACTCCACCCCCGCCATCGGCCCCACCGGCACCGTCAACGGCGGCCTCAGCCCGACCGGTTCGCTCAGCGGGGAGTGCCACGACGCCTCCGACCTGAACAACACCAACGGCTACTCGCGTTACAAGTGCAACAACGGCTGGTGCGCGATCATGTACGACCTCTACTTCGAGAAGGACCAGGCGCTCGCCAACAGCAGCATCGGCGGCCACCGCCATGACTGGGAACATGTCGTCGTCTGGGTGCAGAACGGCTCGGCCAAGTACGTCTCGACCTCCAACCACGGCGACTTCACCGTGCACGCCGCGTCCTCGGTCCTCTGGGACGGCACCCACCCCAAGATCGTCTACCACAAGGACGGCGTCAGCACGCACTGCTTCCGCCTCGCGGGCTCCGGCGACGAGCCGCCGGAGAACCACGAGGGCACCTGGCAGTACCCGCCCCTCGTCGGCTGGAACGGCTACCCGTCCGGCATCCGCGACATCCTCGTCGCGTACAACTTCGGCAGTGCCAACTTCGGCCTGAAGGACGGCAATTTCAACGCCAACCTCGCGGCCGCGATGCCGTCGGGGATCTCGTTCGACCCGAACGCCTGAGGGGCGTGGAGGTACGACGGGCCGGTGAGGGGGCGGCGCCGCGGCGTCGCCCCCTCTCGCCACGGGCGGGTCAGCCGGCCTTCGGCATCGGCTCGCAGGGGCCCGCCTTGCCTCGGTAGAAGCCGTACCAGGACAGGTTGCCGGCGGGGTTGTCGATCGTCACCGTGTCGCCCCGGTGCAGGGTCTGGCTCCACGGGTGCGCCCGGACCTGTCCCTCCTTTTCGGGCCCGTTGAAGGTGATGATGTGGGGGCCGGTTTGCTCTCCCCGGGGCTCCGCGCACCTCGTCGTTCCGGGCAGTTCCGTCACCTGGGTGTGAACGCCCGCCTTCTCCAGCGCCCGCACCAGATTCCGCTGTTCGGCCCTGCTGATGTTGAGGTCGTTCAGGGTGAGGGTGACGGTGCCGTCGGCGTTCTTCTCGACGGCGTACGCGGGCGTGGTCCCGGAGCCCGGCAGGGCGACGACGACGGCCGCCGCCGCGCCGCAGGCGGCCAGGGCGAGGCCCACGCGGCGCGAGGTCACGACCCGGCGAGGCGCCGGGGCTTCGGCCGCCCGCAGCACCACCTCACGCTTGAGTTCGGCCAACAGCCGCTCTTCGAAAGTCGTGTTCACACGTTTCCCCTCACGTACGAAAGTGGTGTGGTGTCGGATTCCGGCGTTCCGCCCGGTGCTCCGTCCGGCTGTTCGGCGCGCTTGGCGGCCGCGCGCAGCGTCTTGCGGGCGCGGTGCAGCCGTACGCGCGCGGCGACCGGCCGTATGCCGAGCGCGGCGGCGGCCTCGGCGGTGGTCAACTGGTCCACGACGACGAGTTCGAGAACCGCCCGCTCGCCCTCCGGGAGCCCGGCCAGCGCCTCACGGTGGTGCCGTGCGGCGGCCTCGGCGTCGATGCGCTCCTCCAGCCGGGTGACGTCGTCCGGCTCCAGGAGCCGGCGCCCGGCGATACGGCTGGTGGCGCGCGACTCGCGGGCCGCCCGCCGCCACTCGGCCGAGACGGCGTTGCGGGCGATGCCGTACAGCCAGGCCGTCTCGCTGCCGCGGCGCGGGCGGTACGAGTCCGCCGAGTCGAGCATCGCCACGAAGACCTCGGCCGTGATGTCGGCGACCAGATGCGGATCGGTGATCCGCCGCGCCACGAACCGGGTGACGCCGTCGACGTGGCGCCGGTAGAACTCCTCGAACGCGGCAGGATCTCTCGCTGCGTGCACGCGACCACCCTCTCCCTCACTGATTCACCGGACACCTCTTCTTGGTCGCTGGGCGGCGGGGCGTTACAGGAGCGAGGGGGGAGGGGACTGCTCAGTGCCGTACGACTGCTCGGTTACGACCGGCCGCCCGACGCTCTGCCCGCACCCGCCGGCCAGATCACGTCGACCGGGAGGCCGAGCCGGTGGGCCTCGGCCACGGCGGTGGCGGTGCCGCCACGGGCCGCCGAGGACTCGCCGTCCCACACGGCGATCAGACGGTCCGCGCGCTCCAGCAGGACACGGTTGGCGTTCTCGTACGCCTGCCCGTCCGCGCGTTCGTGCCCGAGTACGACGACCTCGTCGGCGGCCTCGACGAGTCGGTCGAACGTTTCGGCGTGGGCGGGGCTCACCTGGCGTTCCCGGTAGTCGCGCGAGGGGATCACCGCGACCAGCCGGCCACCGGCCGCGAGCACCGCCTCGGCGAAGAGCGAGTCCGTGCCGCCCGCGAGGCAGGAGAGTCCCGTGATCCCCTCCGGCTCGTACGGCCGCAAAGCGTCCCGCAGGGCCTGCCGGACGAGCGGGACGCCCGCCTCGGTCAGGTCGATGTGCCCGGTGACTGCGATGGCGATCATCTCCTCCCCTGCCCGCCTCTCCCCACCGGGCCGTCAAGCGCCGTACGCCATTCCCGTACGGCGTCGGCGTCGACCGGCGCGGCCCATCCGCCAGGGCGGGCCGCGCCGCCGATGTGGAAGGCGTGGACGCCGGCGGCGCGGAGCGAAGGGAGGTGGTCGAGGCGGAGCCCGCCGCCGATCACGAGCCGTTGGGTGTAGCCGGGCTCGCCGCGGCGGGCGGCCTCGGTGAGCAGGACGGGCATCCCGTCGTCGACCCCGTCGGCCGAACCGGCCGTGAGGTAGGCGTCCAGCCCCTGCAGATCGGCGAGTTGCTTGCGCAGGGCGTCCCGGTCGGCGGCGCGGTCGATCGCCCGGTGGAACGTCCACCGGCACCCGTCCAGCTCGGCGACGATCCGCTCCACGGCATCGAGATCTGCCCCGCCGTCCTCGCCGAGGAACCCGAGCACGAACTCGTCCGCCCCCGCCGCCCGCATGTCGCACGCGACCCGCACGAGGGCGGCGAGGTTTTCGGCGGCGAAGCCGTCCGCGAGCCGCAGCATCACCCGTACGTCGATGTCTACGGCCGTCCTGACCTCGGTGAACGTCCGCACCGAGGGGCTGAGCCCGTCCGCCCCCATGTCGGTGACCAGCTCCAGCCGGTCCGCACCTCCGGCCTGGGCGGCGACGGCGTCCCCGGCATCGAGGGCGATCACCTCCAGGAGCGCACGCGTGGCCATGGGGCCCCTTTCTCCACGTCTCCGCACCGCACGAACAGGTCTAGTCCAATTTACCAACGCCCCTTCGTGGCGGCGGCCCGCAGGGGTTACGGGGGGCTTCTGACGCCCCCTAGCCCCAGGCGTTCCGGAGAGCGGTCCGCGCCCCCTCACCCTCCACGTGGTGCACGGTCAGGCCCGGCAGGGTCGGCAGGTACGCCCAGTGGGTGACGGGTTCGGCGCAGGGGCGGCCGTAAGGCAGGCGGACGACCCGGTCGGAGTCGACGAAGCAGTCGTGGTCCTCGGTGCCGTCCTCCGCGAAGTGGACGGTCGTGAAGTGCATGGGCAGCACCAGCCAGAGGTCCGCCAGGACATCACCGCCGCCGCCACGGGCATACCGGACCTCGGCAGCATCTCGCGGGCGTCCGCCCACTTCACGACCGCGCCCATATCCACTCCCATCTCGGTCAGGAAATTCTGACGCGCTACCGGGGATACAGGGCCGGGGTTACAGGGCCGCGGCCCCCTCGGTGGTGAGGAAGCGAAGGTTCTTGACGTGCTCGTTGACGAACATGGGCACGCCGTCCGAGGCCAGGTACCACCTCGGCTTGCCCGTGCTGTCGGCGATCAGCCTGCCGTTGACGCGGAGGTTCTCGAAGGTGACGTCCTTGATGGCGTGGTCCGCGTCGAGGTCGGCGATCACCGAGAGGTCGGCGTTCTTGCCGTTGTAGCTGAGGTCCTTGACGTAGACGTTCTCGATGCCGCGGCCGGCCGAGGTGTTGTACTTCGGGTTGTACTCGACCCGCATGTGGACGAGCTGGCCCCAGCGGAAGTCCTCCACGCGGATGTTGTCGAACTTGACGTCCCGGACGAGGTTGCTGTCGCCGACCATGAAGGCGATGGCGCCCTGGTAGGTCACCTGCGGCTCGCGGTGGTCGAGGATGTCGATGTTCTCGTAGGTCAGGTTCTCCAGCATCTCGGGGTTCTCGGAGTTGCCGTGCACGCCGATGTTGATCGGGTGGGCGACATCGGCCCAGAGGGAGCAGTTCTTGACCGTGATGTTGCGGGTGTCGCCGTGCGCTGGCCGAGGGCACCCGGAAGGCGACGGTCAACGCGGGCGTCTGCTTCCTCGACATGCGGGGGCAGTTCACCGGCCACGGCGCCTGCGGCACCGATCCGTGGGTCCACAGCGTCAACGTGTCCGACACGGCGGAGTCGTTCCACCCCAACGCGGCGGGCCACGAGAAGGGCTACGCCGCGAAGCTCATCGCGACCTGGGGCTGACCGCCCTGCCGGGCTCAGGCGTACAGGTTGAGCTCGGCCTCGGTGGCGCCGGCCAGTTCGTAGGACGTACCGGCGGGTGGGCGGCGCCCCGAGTAGAGCCGTACGAGAGTGGTGGCGCCCCCGATGTACCGCGCGGGCGGACCGTCACCACTCGACGCGCCGAGTCGTAGGGGATCGTCCAGGTCGTCGAGGTCGGCATGGAGCGGGACGGTCCCGCGTACGTGTGTGAGGTGGGCCAACAGCGGTAGTGCCAGCGCGAGTTGAGACCCGCCGTACGCACCCGGCAGCCCCCAGGCCTCCCGTACGTCCCCGGCGTGCACCCACTCCCCGAGCGCGATCCCGTCCAACGCCCCACCGGCATCGGCGATCACGCCCCCGGCCGCGCCCATCCCCCGCTCCACCTCGTCCACGATCTCCGCCACCGACCACCCCTCCCGCTCGGCGATGTCCCGGTCGTTCGCCTCCGGGCTGAACACCCCCTCCTCGAACCGCCCCTCCACCACCCGCGACAGCGCGGCCCCGCAATGTGCCAGCACATCCCGCACCGACCACCCCGGACAACAGGTCCCGGCCGCGAAGTCCTCTTCCGCCCGCTCCCGCAGCAGCGGCACCAACACATCCCGCTCGGCGACCAGCAACCGTCCGGGCAGCTCGGGGTCTCGTACGTCATATGAGTCAGCGGCAGTCATGGGGTCCACGCTAGGAGATGCCACGGGACAATGGGCGTATGCCCGACTCCGACATCCGTGAAGCCCTCTCCGTCCGCTGGCTTCACGCCCTGCTCTCCGCTCGTGACGGTGCCTGTCACCCCGAGCCGTTCCGGTTCGCCGAGAATCTGCTGAAGCGCTGGTCGGAGCCGCAGCGGCGGTATCACACCCTCGATCACCTCGTGGCTGTGCTGGATCACATCGACACGTTGGAGGAGTACGCGGACGATCCCGATCTCGTGCGGCTGGCCGCCTGGTTTCACGATGCCGTGTATCTGCCGGAGCGGTCGACGAACGAGGAGCGGTCGGCGCGGTTGGCGGAGCGGGCGTTGCCCGAGGCGGGGATGCCGGAGGAGAAGGTCGCGGAGGTTGCCCGTCTCGTCCGGCTCACCGTTACGCATGATCCGGCCGAGGGTGATCGCAATGGTGCCGTGCTGTGCGATGCCGACCTGGCGATCCTGGCGGCGGCGCCCGACGCGTACGCCGCCTATGTCGCCGCCGTCCGGGAGGAGTACGGCTTCGTGCCCGATGAGGCGTTTCGGGAGGGGCGGGGTGCTGTTCTGCGGCAACTTCTCGCGCTGCCACGGCTGTTCAGGACGCCGTATGGGGAGCGGGAGTGGGAGGCTCGGGCGCGTGAGAATCTGCGGGGGGAGTTGGTTGCGCTGACTGCGGAGTGAGTCTTCCGGTCACGTACGAGGAATGCGGTTCCACCACCGTCGGTTGCCCATGAACATGCCCCCTCATCCCGCTCGTCCTGACCGTCCCCGTCCTCGCGTTCCCCTCTCCGTCTACGTCCTCGGGCTCGCCGTCTTCGCTCTCGGGACCAGTGAGTTCATGTTGTCGGGGCTGTTGCCGCCCATCGCGGAGGACGTGGACGTGTCCATTCCGCGGGCTGGGCTGTTGATCTCGGCGTTCGCGATCGGGATGGTCGTGGGGGCGCCGCTGCTTGCCGTGGCGACGCTTCGGCTGCCTCGGCGGACCACCCTCGTCACGCTCATCACCGTCTTCGGGATCGGGCAGGTAGCGGGGGCCGTGGCGCCCAACTACGCCGTGCTCTTCGCGTCGCGGGTCGTGAGTGCGCTCGCCTGCGCCGGGTTCTGGGCCGTCGGGGCAGCGGTGGCCGTGGCCATGGTGCCCGTCAACGCGCGGGCCCGGGCGCTCGCCATCATGATCGGTGGGTTGTCGATCGCGAATGTGCTGGGGGTTCCGGCGGGGGCGTTCCTCGGGGAGCACTTCGGGTGGCGGTCGGCGTTCTGGGCGGTCGCCGTCGCCTCCGCCGTCGCGCTCGTCGGCGTCGTCACGCTCGTCCCGGCCATTCCACTGTCCGACGAGCGGCCCCGGCTCGGCCAGGAGGCCCTGATCTACCGCGACCGGCAGGTCTGGCTGTCCATCGCCGTCGTCGCGCTCACCGCCGGCGGGGTGTTCTGCGTGTTCAGCTATCTCGCTCCGCTGCTCACGGACGTGACCGGGCTCGACGACGGCTGGGTGCCCACCGTGCTCGCGCTGTTCGGGATCGGGGCGCTGATCGGGACCGCGATCGGCGGGCGGATCGCGGACGCGCACCTCTTCGGGGTGCTGCTCAGCGGTATCGCCGCCTCCACCGTGCTCCTCGTCGCCCTCGCCCTCCTCGCCCAGTACGCCGTCGCCGCCGTGCTGCTCTCCTTCCTCCTCGGGGTGTCCTGCTTCTACACGGCCCCCGCCCTCAACGCCCGTATGTTCGACGTCGCCGGCGCAGCCCCGACCCTCGCCGGCGCGACCACCACCGCCGCGTTCAACCTCGGCAACACGAGCGGGCCCTGGCTCGGCGGGATCGTCATCGACGCCGGGTTCGGGTTCACGTCGACGGCCTGGGCGGGCGGGGCACTGACCGCGGGCGCGATCGGCATCACCGCCGTATCGCTGCGCCTCCACCGTCGTACGGCCGCGTCGCGCGTCGTGGCCGCGGGCGACGGCGGGGAGGACGGCATAGCCATCGGCGAGACGCGGGAAGTGGACGGCCACCGGAAAACCAGTGCGTAGCGAGCGCTGACCCCACCTATCCTCGCCGCCATGCGACCAATGGGTGGGGAACAGGTACGGGAAGCCGTCGAACACAGCCTCGGGGTACTACGGAAGGCGGTCGGCCGGGACTGGGAAGGCGTCAAGGCGGGGCAGCTGGAGTGGAGTTGCCGGGAGACCGCCGAGCACATCGCCTCGTGTCTGCTCGCCTACGCGGGGCAGTTGGCGGGACGGGCGACCGAGGACTGGGTGCCGTTCGAACTCGCCATGGACGATGACGCCGGCAACGAAGGCGTGCTCGACGTCATCCGGACGACCGGCGTCCTGCTCGCCGCCACCATCGGCACCACACCCCGCGAGGTCCGCGCCTGGCACCCGTACCCGTTCCGGTCGGTCGACCGCGAGGGCTTCGCCGCGCAGGGCGTCACCGAGGTCCTGCTGCACACGCACGACATCGTCGAGGGGCTGGGGCTGCCCGCGTACGAGCCGCCGGCCGACCTCTGTACGAGCCTCCTCGCCCGGCTCTTCCCGCACGTCCGCCCCGGCGACGCCCCCTGGCCGACCCTGCTGTGGGCCACCGGCCGCGCCGATCTCCCCGGCCGCGCCCCCGTCACCGAGTGGCGCTGGAACAATCCGCTGCACATCCCCGCCGAACGCATCGTCCTGCAGGGCATCCACCCGGCGGCCGCCGCCGACCTCGCCGAGGGCGGCACTGGCGGCTTCGACTGGATCGTGGGCGGGCCCATCGAGGGGACACGGATCGGCGCCGGGATGGTGTTCAAGGCATACGAGGCGGGGGTGCACCGGCCCGAGTGGGGCATGTTCGCCCTGGTCCGCAAGGAGGACGGACTGGCCGTCGGCGCCCTCGGCTACCACGGCGCCCCCGACGAGGACGGCCGCGCCGAGGTCGGCTACGACCTGGTCGAAGGGGCGCGCGGCCGCGGTTACATGACCGAGGCGTTGCGCGCCCTGGCCGACTGGGGGCGGGAGCGGGCGGCCGAGCGCGGGGACGTGCGGTCGTTGTTCGCCGTCGTCGACAAGGTCAACATCCCGTCCCAGGGCGTCGTCTCCCGCGCCGGGTTCGCGAAGGTCAGCGACGACTGGGGCCAGGGGGAGGACGAGGCACAGTTCGCGTACGAACTCCGGCTGCGCGACTGACGTACGGCGGTACGGCGGTACGGCGGTACGGCGGTTAACTACAGGAGCTTCTTCCCCTCTGGCACCTCTGGTTCTGGAGGGGATCGTCATGTTCCTGGAAGGTATCCGAGGGTTTGCAAGGCATATCAGTCACATCTGGCACGTCGACAACGGTGTACCGCGCAGAGCGGGCGATCTCGCCGGTAGACGGGTCCGTCTCCTGGGTCGTGGTGGACCACAGCACCTACGAGCTTCACCGTGAGGCTTCGTCGTACATCGACTCGCTCCGGGCCCGCAGCTTGTCGTGGAACACGGAGCGCCTCTACGCCAGCCGGTCGGCCCTCTACTTGACGGCGTGCTCAGCGTCGGGCGTGGACTGGTCCCGCCCCTCGCTCGGACAGCTCGCCCGCTTCATGCGGCGGCTGGTGCAGGAGCCGCTCCCGTCGAGGCGGCGCGATGGCGGCGGCAAAGTGCGCTTCCGATCCGAGAAGACGGCGAACGCGGTGATGACCACCGTGTGCGAACTGCTGCGGTTCGGCGCCCGCTACGGCTGGGTTCCCCAGGACGTGGCCAACCAGCTGACTCAGCAGAAGTACCTCGCCTATCTTCCGCCTGGCTACAACGCCGGCGAGGACGGACAGTTCCGGACCGTGCGGGCGCGCGAGCTGAAGTTCATCGCGGTCGACGACGGCATCGACTGGCTGACCTTCGAGGACGTCGAGCAACTGCTCGCCGTCACGGTGCATGCCCGGGACCGCTTTTGGTGGCGCTGTTGTGGTGCACGGCCCTGCGTATCGGGGAGGCCCTGGGCCTCCGTCGGGAGGACATGCACTTCTTGTCCAACTCCCGTGCCTTGGGGTGCCAGGTGGAGGGTCCTCACGTCCATGTCAGGCGACGGGTCAACGAGAACGGAGCTTGGGCGAAGTCGCGGTATCCCCGAACGGTGCCGGTGACCTGGGAGCTGGTTGCGCTGTACGCGGAGTATGTCTACGAGCGTGAACGGGTTCCCGAGGCGGTCGACGGCGACATGGTGTTCGTCAACCTCTTTCGCGGTGTCCTGGGCCGGGGCATGACCTACTCCACGGCCAAGGACTTCTTTGACCGGCTGGCCAGGAAGGCTGAGTTGACTGCCCGGCCACACATGGTGCGGCATGGGGCCGCGACAGCCTGGATCAGGGGCGGGCAGCCCCGGGACGTGGTCCAGGAGCTCCTGGGCCACCAGTCGCAGTCCTCGATGGTGCCGTACATCCACACCAGCGAGGCTGACAAACGCGCCGCCGTTGAGAAGGTAGGAGCCGGCCGAGGTGGTGTTGCATGACCATGGCAGTGCTGATCCGGCCGACAGCGATCATGTCGGTCTCCGAATCTGATAATGCCGCCTGGGTGGCGTGGCTGCAGCGGGAACATCTCGAATCCTGGCGCCCGCAGGAGTGGGACGGAGGCAACTGGCTGTTCCGCGGCGACCTGCTCAACGACACGACGTGCGCGTGGCCGTGCTCCGTGGTCAGCTGCGGCATCGGGATCACCACCCGCAACGGGCTCTGCATGACCTGCCGCGCTGCCCACAAGCAGAGCGGGCTGAGCCGGGAGGAATTCGTCACCATACATGTGGCGGCCGCGGCCAGGAGAGCTCCGATGCGGGCTCGTGCTTGCTCGGTCGGCGGTGGCGAGCGGCCCTGTCCGCGGGCGGCCACCCAGCGCGGTTTGTGCTCGGCTCACGCGGACGCATGGAAGCGCCATGCTCGCCGCGGCACAGCAATGCCCCGTACTGAATGGGCCCGCACCGTCGCAAAGACATTGCCGCCGCTTCCCGAATGCCGGGTGCGTGGTTGCGACACAGCGTCCGACTCGCCGTCCGGCCTATGCCCGAACCACCGCAAGCATTGGCGGAAGGCCGAGGAGAGCGGCACGGCCGCGAGCGCCATCGAGGTCTGGATCGATCGGCAAGCGCCCTGGTTGAGCATGGCGGACTTCTCACTGAGTCCGCTCGCTCCGGTCGTGCGCCGCGAGGTCCTCTACGCGCTGCAGCAGCGCGACCTTCGCGGGGTGCGCATGGATCCCGGCACCGTGCGCCGGCTGGTCAGGGCCTGGGCAGATGTCACGACCCTGGCAAACCTCGACGGTGAGGACTGCCCGGTCAGCGGCTTCAACGCGGCCTCGCACTGGCGTGAGCTCATCGGCTGGGTGAAGGCCGCGTTCGATCGCCACCGCGGCATCGACCCGGCCACCATCACCGAGCTCAACCTGACCACGGCCGGCGTCACGTCTCTGCTGACCAAGTCCGGCCGCCGTGGTCGGGCCAGCACGGCCGTCGACCTGACGCCGGTCCGGCAACCGTGGCTGCGTCGCCTGCTGTGGGAGTGGGTTCACGCAGTTCAGCCGAACTCCCACGGGTTCCGCTCCACTCTCCAGGCGTGCACGCTGGCCGCCACCACGCTGTCGCTGAAGCCGGGCGGTGGCCAGGCCCCCGCGGCACTGCGCCTCACCGACATGGATGCCGTCATCGCCTCCTTCGGCGACGCCCGGCAGCTGGACGGCACCCTCTACAGCTACGGCGTACGCACGGCTCTGCGGCGGCACTTCTTCGAACTGCTGGACTTCGGCCGAGGTGAGGGGCTGCTCGACGATCTGTCCGTACGCTTTGCGGCCAACGCCAGCCACACGATCCCCCGCGTCGAAAAGGATGAGGACGAAGCCGCCAAGGCGATCCCCGAGTTCGTGATCCAGCAGCTGGACACCCACCTGGAGTCGTTCGGCGCGAACGACCCGCGCTTCCCTCGCAGCGGACTGTCCGAGAGCGATCTCGCATGGACGCTGCAGACCGCCTACATGGTCATGCGCGACACCGGACGTCGCCCCCGCGAGTTCTGCGGACTGCGGCTGGACTGCCTCAAGTACGACCAGGGCGAACACCACCTGATCTGGGACAACTTCAAGAAGAAGCGCATGCGGCGGCTCTTGCCGATCACCGGGCAGACCGCCGAGGTGATCCAACGATGGCAGCGCCACCGACGCGAGCTCCGTGTCACCCCGGCAAGCCGCGACTATCTCTTCCCCGCCTCGACCAGTGACCGCAAGTACGCGCACATGGACTCGGGGGACTTCTCCCGGGCACTGCGGTTCTGGGTCGACGGCTTGCCGACGCTCGACTCCGACGTGCCCGGCGAGGACGGGCAGCCGCTGCCGTTCGACCGCAGCAGAATCTTCCCGTACGCCTTCCGCTCCTCGTTCGCGCAACGCCATGCCGATGCAGGCACCGACATCGACGTGCTGATGGATCTCATGGACCATCGCTCTCCCGACGTGACGATGACCTACTACAAGGTGACGATGGAGCGGAAACGGTCGGCAGTGGCGACGCTGCGGCTCCACTCCGTCGACCGCGAGGGCCAGTCGGCTCCCTTCTCCTCGAACCTGTCGTACGAGTCGAAGTCCGTCGCTGTACCGTTCGGAAACTGCATCGAGCCCTCGAACGTGAAGGCTGGCGGAAAGAAGTGCGCGATCCGCTTCCAGTGCGCCGGCTGCGGCTTCTACCGCCCCGACCCCTCCTACCTGCCCGCGATCGAGGACCACATCCGAGCCTTGAAGGCCGACCGCGAGATGGCCGAGGCCATGGACGCCGATGCCTTCGTCATCCGTAACCTGACCGACCAAATCGAGGCATTCCAAGGTGTCATCGAGCGCATGAACGCCCGGATGACGGACCTGCCAGCGGAGATCCAGGCTGAGGTCGAGGAGGCCAGCAGGGTCCTGCGAAAGGTCCGCGCTGGCGGACGGGCCCTCTTGCCAGTCACCGTCATCCAGAAGTCGGAGGCTCCGGCATGAGCGGTCCCAGAAAGCCCGCCGACGTATTGGCAGAATCCCGCCGCAGGGACAGCCGCACCAAGCGGCAGCGCGTCCTTGCCACGGTGGACCAGATGCTCGCCCAGGGAGAGCCGGTCACCTTTGCGGCCGTGGCCCGCACCGCTGGCGTATCGAACTGGCTGGTCTACGCCGACGGAGTCCGCGAGCACATCGAGCAGGCCCGTGCCCAACAGGCCAGTCGACCCGCTCACGAGCGGCTCACCAGGGCCACGACGAGCAGCGCGAGTATCCGCACGGACCTGGAACTCGCCCGTGCCGAGATACAGGCCCTGAGGGAAGAACGTGATCACCTCAAGGGCATTGTCCAACGCGGCCTTGGCCACCAGCTCGAACAAGTCGCGTCCAAGGACCTCATTACACGGGTCGACGAACTGACCACCCACAACCACGACTTGACCGCGCGCCTCGACCAGGTCCAAGCGGAGAACAACGACCTCCAGCGACGTCTCAGGGAAGCAGAAGACGACGTCGCGGCGGCCCGCAGCAATCTGCGTCGGATGATTCGGTCGGGCGTGCACGCAGGGACCACCTGACAGATTGGGTCTGTCGCCGTGGTGTCCCGTCTCGCGCTACCTGAGGCGGGACCACCACGAGGGCTCTCCGCTGCGTCAGTACGGCGCCGCAGCAGCTATGTCCTTCGCCACGTTCCGCACAGCCCCTAGTACTGCAACGGTGTTTGTTCTGAGTGCTGGGCAGTTTTCAGGGGCTGTGTCCGCGTCGTTTGTAGTGACTGAGCCGAGCTTGATACTGCCGTCTGCGGCGCCATGTCGACCAGTGCAGGATGTGGTCGACCGGGGTGGGGCGGCGGTCGGTGAGTCGGGTGATCAGGCGTCGGATTTCGGCGAGGCTGAGGCGGATGAGCTGGGAGGATCCGTTTCTGCTTTGTCCGCATCCAGTTGTCGGGCGCGCAGGACGGTCAGGCAGGCGTGGGCGGCCATGGCAAGGGTCATGTGGCGGTGCCAGCCGGGATAGCGGCGGACCTGGTAGTCGTCCAGGCCGCACTCCTGCTTGGCGGTCTGGAAGCATTCCTCGACCGCCCACCGGCTGCCGGCGATGCGGATCAGCTCGTCCAGTGTGGTGTCGGCGGAGCAGTAGGCGATGTAGTAGGAGATCTCGTCGGGTCTGCTGACGCTGCGGCGGGCTAGAACCCAGTGTCGGCGGTCCTCGCGGTGCCACGGCCGCACTTCGACGCGGGCCCAGTCGTAGATCCGCCGGCCGTGAGCCCCCTCGCCGCAGGAACGACGTCTCCACTTCTGCCGTGGCAGGCCGGAAACAGGTCGTGGACGGGGTGGTCGAGGGCGAAGCGGGTGACGACGGTGTCGTGGCGGGTGGTGGCCATGAGTGGAAGACGTCCGCCTGCTCGAGCTCGTAGCGCCAGCCCTTGGAGAAGCCGTAGGCGGCGTCCGCAGTCACCCATCGGAAGGGCATCTTGTCGGCGATCGCGCGGCGGACCATCGACTTGGCCATGGCCACCTTCGTTTCGAAGACGACCGTGTCGTCGATGCCGGCCCGTCGGCAGCGTTCCCGGTCGTCGGTCCAGGAGGTGGGCAGATACAGCCGCCGGTCGATCAGGGTGCGTCCGCGGCTGGTGGCGTATGCGAGGAAGACGCCGATCTGGCTGTTCTCGGTGCGGCCGGGGGCCCGTATTTCAATAAGTGCTCGGCAGAGGGGTGTTGGTGGGAGTCTGAGGTATGATCCCGTGTCTGTCAGGCCGCGTTGCCGCTCGTGCTCTGCGGGCCAAGTTCGATCAGATCCTGCCGCACTTCGATGAGCGCCGCCGTCGGTTGTACCTGGCCAGTGAGGCGACGGCCCTCGGCCGCGGCGGGATCGTCCGGGTCGCCGCCGCCTCCGGCACCAGCACTGCAACCATCGCGCGAGGTATGGCCGAGTTGGCCGGTTGCCCTTCACCGACCCTGCGGGTCCGGGCTCCAGGTGCGGGCCGCAAGCGGCTGACAGACACCGACCCTGGTCTGCTGCCCGCGCTGGAGTCGCTGATCGAGCCGCACACCCGAGGCGACCCCGTCTCTCCGTTGCGGTGGACCACGCTGTCGTTACGGGCCCTGGCCTCGACCCTCACCGCACAGGGCCACCCGGTCAGCGCTTCAACCGTCGGACGCCTGCTGCACACCCTGGGCTACAGCCTGCAGGGAACCGCGAAGACAACAGAGGGCATCAGCCATCCGGACCGCGATGCCCAGTTCACCCACCTCAATGCCACCGCCGCCGCGTTCCTCAACGATGCCCAGCCGGTGATCAGCGTCGACACCAAGGCCAAGGAATGGCTCGGCAACCGGGACCGGCCCGGTCGCACCTGGCGCCCGGGCAAGAACGCGATCAAGGTGGACTGCCACACGTTCACCACCAACGACCAGCCCATGGCGATCCCCTACGGGATCTACGACATCGCCAACAACAGCGGATGGGTCAACGTCGGCACCGACCACGACACCGCCCAGTTCGCGGTGGAGTCCATCCGACGCTGGTGGCAGCACCGCGGACGGGCAGACCACCCGAATGCCACCCGGCTTCTGATCACCGCCGACTCCGGCGGCTCCAACGACCCCCGCCGCTGGACCTGGAAAAGCAACCTTGCCACCTTCGCACGAGAGAGCGGCCTGGAGATCACGGTCTGTCACCTACCGCCGGGGACTTCGAAGTGGAACAAGATAGAGCACCGGATGTTCTGTCACATCACCGCGAACTGGCGGGGGCGGCCGCTGACCAGCTACCAGGTCGTCCTCGAGACCATCGCCGCCACAACAACCAAGACCGGCCTGGCCATCGGGGCCGAACTGGACACAGGCAGCTACGACCTCGGCATCAGCGTCACACCCGCCGAGTTCCACGCCCTTCCGATCACGCCCAACGCCTTCCACGGTGACTGGAACTACACACTGTCTCCCGTTCCACCGCGAGCGCCAGACGCGCCGGCAACGACAGACCGGACCGACCCGGCCCTGACCGCGATGCTCACCGATCCGGCCCTGACCGGCATGTCACGAACCGCCTTCGAGTATTTGGTGGCGCTCTCGGAGCCTTTCTGGGACGCCTTGGCCGAGGCAGCATTCCAGCGACGCTTCCACCGCCCGCGCAGCTACCGCCACCCACAGACCAGCAGCGTGGACCACACCCACCGGCTCCTGGCAGCCATCCTCCGCCGCCGCAGAGCGGTGACCATGACGCTCCTGGCCCAACTACTGGGCGTCAACCGCACCAACCTGTCCAACCAGTACCAGGACGCAAAACGGCTCCTGGACCTGCACCGGATCCTCGTCACGCCGATACCCGGCTCGCCAGCCCGCACATTGGAACAGCTACACGCCCGAACAACCCCTGCGGAAACCCGTCGCTGACAGTTATTGAAATACAGGCCCCGGCGGTGCCGGAGTACTGCCGCTGCACCCCGGCCGAGCGGATGCCCTTCGCCAGAAAGCCGGTGTCATCAACGATCAGGACGGCATCTGGGTCTCCGAGGTGTTCCACGACGTAGTCGCGCACGTCGTCCAGGACCTCGTCGGCGTCCCACTCGATCCGGTTCAGCAGCCGCTGAATGCGGTCGGGACCCGCATGTCCGGCCTCCTCCGCAAGCGTCCAGCCGTTCTTCCGCTCCAGCGGCGCGATCAGCCCTCGCATGTACGCCAGAGCAGATTGCCGTGGCTCTTCCCGGTTGAACCGGTGCACGAACCGCTCATGCAGAGCGCTCAGTTCACCCGCCCACAGCCTGACATCAGCAAGGTCCCCACCCATGACCACACCAACGAACGAGCTGGCCAGCAGTCACGGCAAGCACCGTTGCAGTACTAGCACGCCCGCCGGTGCCCCGCCTGTCGAAGTGTGGCGTCAAGCCGTCGGGAAAGCAGGTGGTCACCGGGTCCGTCGGCGCGTTTCCAGGCTCGCTCTGCCACCGCGAAAAGTGCTGCTACCCCGCCGAGCGCACGCGCAGTCCTCGCCGGAGGCCGTCCAGCACACCTGAGAGCATCGCCTGGCTGATGGCCGTGCCGGGGAGCCCCACGGAGCCGTGGAACGTCCCCGGGTAGAGGTGGAATTCGGTGGTGACCCCCGCCTGTACCAACCGCTGCGCGTAGATCATCCCTTCGTCCCGCAGGGGGTCGAACTCGCAGACGTAGACGAACGCCGGCGGCAGCCCGGAGAGGTCCGCGGCACGGGCCGGGGCCGCATAGGCGGGGACGTCGGGGCCTCCGCGGCGGCCCTCGCTGCCCAGGTAGTGACTCCAGCAGATCTCGGCGATGGGGCGGTTCCACACCGGGGTGTCGGTGAAGGCCCGCATCGACGGTGTCTCCAGCCGGTCGTCCAGCATCGGAATGCCCAGGTACTGCATGCGGAGCGCCGGGCCACCGCGGTCCCGGGCCAGCAGGGCCACGGCCGTGGCGAGCCCGCCGCCCGCGCTGTCGCCGCCGACGGCCAGGCGGGCCGGGTCGATGCCCAGCTCAGCCGCGTGCCCGGCCGTCCAGACCAGTGCGGCGTAGGAGTCCTCCAGTCCGGCCGGGAAGGGATGCTCCGGTGCGAGCCGGTAGTCCACCGAGACCACCACCGCGCCGACCTGGTCGGCGATCCGCAGCAGGTCGGAGTGGCAGAAGTCCGGACTGCCGAGCACATAGCCGCCGCCGTGCATGTACACCAGGCCGGGCAGGCCGGTGTCCGCCGTCCCGGCGTCGGTCGGGGTGTAGATGCGGACCGGGACCTGCGGTGCGTCCTCAGGCCCCGGGACAAGGGTGTCGCGGACGTCGACCGGCCGGGCCGGCTCGTACACGGGCAGGTGCGCCGTCATCGCCTTCTCGGCCGCGCGGGCAGCGGCGATGTCGGTGAACGGCAGATCGTTGATCATCGGGATCCAGGGGGCCAGCTCGGGATCGAAGGCGTAGGACATGGTGCTCTGCTCCTCGGGCATCTCGCTCGCGCGATCTTCGTGACGGCAGACAGCATTCCGCGCCATACGTGACATCCAGCGTCAGGATTCCCGCGGCGGTTGCAAAAAGACGGCCGGTCGCATTCCGTCCCGAGTGCGTCAGGACGGCCGGGTGGGCCAGAGTGCGGTGACGCCGTCGGCCGGAGGCTCGGTGATCATGCGGTCGGCGTCGGCCGGGGAGCCTCCGATGGCCCGGGAGTGGCCCGCGGCTTCCGGGGCGTATTGCGGCAAGCCCGGAGAGCCGGTGGCGGCGAAGGCGGCCCGGGCGCCGACGAGGGTGTCGCGGGCGGCGAGGAGAGGAGCGCGTCTGCCATGGCTTGAGCCTGTCTTTCCAGGCGAGGTCAGCGGGGTGGCAGCCATACGTGACACCCGGCGTCAGGATTTACGCTCACTCGTGTGAAAGCCGACCGACTGCTGTCCATCCTGCTGCTCCTGCAGACCCGTGAACGGATCTCCCACGTCGAACTCGCCGAGCACCTGGAGGTCTCCGTCCGCACCGTCTACCGCGACGTCGAGGCACTGTCCGCCGCCGGCGTCCCGGTGTGGACGGAGCGCGGACGCAGCGGCGGCGTCCGGCTGCTGCCCGGCTACCGCACCGACGTCACCGGGCTAACCCACGACGAGGCACGCGCCCTGTTCGTCCTCGCCACCGAGGGCACGCACGACGCCCTCGGCCTCGGCGAGGCGATCCGCTCCGCGCTGCGCAAGGTCATGGCCGCGCTGCCCGCCCCGCACCGCGGCGAGGCCGAGCGCACCAGCGAGCGCGTCCTCGTCGACCCCGCCCGCTGGATGCACGGCATCGAAACGGCCTCCGATGCCCATCTCGCAGAGCTCCAGCACGCCGCCTTCACCGACTGCCGGCTCCAGCTGACCTACCGCAGCGGCGACGCCCGCGAGCCACGCAGCCACACCGTGGACCCGTACGGGCTGGTCAGCAAGGCAGGCGTCTGGTACCTGGTCGCCGACCGGGACGGTGAGCCCCGGCTGTTCCGCGCCGACCGCGTACTTGCCGCCGAGGTCACCGACGAACCCGTCCACCGACGTCCCGGCCAGAATCTGGCAACCGTCTGGGCCCTGCTGCGCGAACGCTTCGAGAGCCTGCCGGACGGCATCCGCGTCCGCTGCCGGGTACGCCGCGAGCAACTGGAGATCTTCCAGCGCCTTTTCGCCTCCCAGTTGGTCGCCCCGCCCCACCCCATGGATGACGGCTGGGCCCGTGCGGAACTCGCCCTCCGCGAACTTCCCGACGTCCGCGGCGTGCTCTCCATGGGCGCCGCCGTCGAGGTCCTCGATCCGCCCGAGGCCCGCGCCGAACTCGCCGCCGTGTCCACCGAACTCGCCGCGCTCTACGGTGCGCGGGCCTGACGGCACTGACCGACCTGCACCGAACGGCAGGTCGCCATGGAGACCGCCACCGCATTCGTCGGATCGCGCCGACTAGGGCGCGTATTGGGTCGTGATCAACGGGTCGTCCGGGTGAGATCTTTGATCCAGATCATCGAGGCGCGCAGGTGGAGGCCGGCGAGGTAGCTGTCCGGGGTCTTGTCGTATCGGGTGGCGATGCCTCGCCCGGCCTTCAGCTTGTTGATCAGGCGTTCGACGGTGTTCCGCTCCTTGTAGAGATCGGTGTCGTGGCTGACGGGTCTACCGCCTTTGCTGTCCTTGTTCTTGCGGTTGGCGGCTTGGTCCTTCTTCTCCGGGATGACGGCCTTGATGCCGCGTCTGCGCAGGTGGGCGCGGTTGCTGCGGGATGAGTAGGCCTTGTCTCCGGCGACGGCGTCCGGCCGGGTGCGGGGGCGGCCGACGGGCCCGCGGACCCGTATCTTGCTCAGCACGAGGACGAACTGCGGACTGTCCGCGGCCTGTCCTGCGGTCAGTACGAATGCCAGCGGGCCGGCATCTGCGGTCGGCGGCGAGGTGGACCTTGCTGGTCTGCCCGCCCCTGGAACGCCCGAGGAGAGCAGCCTTCAGCCGGAGTTTCCGCCGCCGCCGGATGCGTCGTCGTTCCTCCCGCCCGGGAGCGTCCCTGCCGTCCTGCCCGTTTTGTTCTTCGCGGCTGCCCCCTTTGACCTGGCCTTCTCCTCTTCGGCGGCAGCCTCCTCCAGGGCGGCGATGACGTCCTCGCTCAGGTGTATCCCAGCGGCGTCGTGGTGAGCGCGCGCGGTGGTGGAGTCGATGCTGACCAGGGACAGGTCCACCTCACCCCGCTTCGCGGCTTCAGCGATCAGGCCCTCCAGCAGGGCCTCGAAGACCCCTGCGTCCCGCCACTGCCGGAAGCGGTTGGAAACGGTCGACGAGGCGCCGAACTCCTGCGGCACCTCCCGCCACTGCCCGCCGGTCTTGAACCGCCAGATCACTCCCTCGAACTGCTGCCGCAACCGCTCGGGGTACGGGCCGTACTCGCCGATCGGCAGGTACGGCTCAATGAACTCCCATTCCGCATCGGTCAGTTGCACTCGCGTCACACAAGAAGGTCTACCGGTCCAGGCCCCGCTGCGACGGCGAATCCCGCCAATTGATCACGACCCGATACGCGCCCTAGAAGGGCTTGGTCAGGTGTGCGTATCAGTCCTGTTTGGGGGCACGTGGGGGATGTGGACGCACATGAAGTGGAGCGGGCCCGGGCGAAGTTGGCGTTATTCGTAGCTGACGTGTTCGCGTCGGTGCCGCGCAAGGATCAGCGGGCCAAGGGTGACTGCTATCTGCGCGGGCTGATGCTGGACGGGCGGCGTAAGTCGATCCAGCCGATGGCGGAACGGCTGCCGGACGGCAACGAACAGAACCTGCAGCAGTTCGTGAACCAGTCGACCTGGGATCCGCTGCCGGTGCGGCGTCGGATCGCGAAGCGGATGGTGCCGAGAATCGGCCCGGATGCCTGGGCGGTCGATGACATGTCGTTCCCCAAGGACGGGAAAATGTCGGTGGCGGTCGCGCACCAGTACTGCGGGGCGCTGGGCAAGCAGGCCAACTGCCAGGTCGCGGTGAGCGTGCACGCGGTCTCCGACACCGCCTCCTGTCCGCTGCAGTGGCGGTTGTTCGTGCCCGAGGAGTGGGCGCACGATGCCGGACGGCGGCGCAAGACGGGGATTCCGCAGGAGGTCGGGCACCGGGAGAAGTGGCGTTTGGCCCTGGACACCATCGACGAGCTGGCCGGATGGGGAATGGTGCCGCCGGTGGTGGTGGCCGACGCCGGTTACAGGCAGAACGCCGACTTCCGCGACGGCCTGAGTGAGCGGGGCATCGGATATGTCGTGGCCATCCGTTCGGACGTGACGGTCCACCCGCACGACGTGCGGCCCACCGCCCCGGCGTGGTCCGGAAACGGCCGCAGGCCGCAGCCCCGCTACCGCGACAAGCCGTCCCCGGTGGCCGCCCTGGCGGCCTGCCATGGACGGCAGGCTTTCACCGAGGTGACCTGGCGTGAAGGCTCACGCGGGCCGATGCGCTCGCGCTTTCTGGTGCTGCGGGTGCGGCCGGCCGAGGTCCGCTCCCGCCGCCTGGCCCAGGCCGCCGCCGCTGCCGGGCACGGCCACTGGGACGGCGTCCTGCCCGAGGTGACGCTGCTGGTCGAATGGCCCGAGGACGCCGAAGCACCCACCGACTACTGGCTGTCCAGCCTGCCCGCCGGCACCCCGCCGGCCGAACTGGTCCGCCTGGCCAAGATCCGCTGGCGCATCGAGCACGACTACCGGGAACTCAAGCACGGCCTCGGCCTGGACCACTTCGAGGGCCGCACCTGGAACGGCTGGCACCACCATGACGCCGGTGCACTGCCGTGCCGCGTCGCACGTCACAGATGAGGGGTGCCGACCGTCGACCGGTCGACGCCCCCGGGGGCCTGTGTCAGGCCGCCATGAGTGCCTCGCGGTACCGCTTGGCATGGAGGGCGAGCGTCTCGGCGTCCAGTCCTCGGCCGGCGCCGTGGACGATCAGCGGCTCCGCGGGCGTCATACCGGTGGGATAGACCCAGGTCAACATGGGCCGCAGCAACTCGGTCATGGTGTGGCGGTGCGGCCCGTCGGGCCGGTAGGCGTCTGCGACGCTGCCGGTCGAGACGGCGAGCCGCAGTGTCTTGCCGTGCAGCGCACTGCTGCCGGGACCATAGGCCCACCCGCGGGTCAGCACGACATCCAACCACTGCTTGAGCAGGGCGGGCATCGAGTACCAGTAGAGGGGAAACTGCAGGACCACCGCGTCATGGGCGAGCAGCAGCCGCTGTTCATGAGGCACGTCGATACGGAAGTCCGGGTACCGGGCGTAGAGATCGTTGACGGTGATGCCCTCCACCCCGCGCAGGCCATCGACCAGTGCGGCGTTCACCTTGGACTCCGACAAGTGCGGATGGGCGAGTATGACGAGGGTCTTACGGGTGGGGTTCGGCATTGAGAGGTCTCCCGTGAGTGAGGTGATGTGTCTGTTCATCTGGCTCGTACGGACAGCGGTGGCAGCGTGAACCGGAGGGTGAGCGGTTCGCGATGAACGTGAGCTTGCTGGAGCCCGCGAGTATCGCGTCGTTGGTCGGCGGGCGGCGGCGTGACGGCCGAGGCGCTGTCAGGCTCGGCTGCCGCCGAGCAGGTCGAGAGCGATGTCGGTGATCATGTCCTCCTGGCCGCCGACCATCCCGCGGCGGCCGACCTCGACGAGGAGGGCACGGGTGTCGACGCCGTACCGCTGGGAGGCGGTTTCGGCGTGGCGCAGGAAACTCGAGTAGACGCCCGCGTAGCCGAGGGTCAGGGTTTCCCGGTCGACACGCACGTCCCGGTCCTGGAGCGGGCGGACCAGGTCGTCGGCGGCGTCCATGAGCGGGAACAGGTCGCAGCCGTGCTTCCAGCCCATCAGGTCGGCGACCGCGATGAACGCCTCCAGCGGGCAGTTGCCGGCGCCCGCGCCCTGCCCCGCCAGGGAGGCGTCCACACGCGTCACCCCGTTCTCGACGGCGACGACGGTATTGGCGACACCCAGGGCCAGGTTGTGGTGGGCGTGGATGCCGAGTTCGGTGGCCGGGTCGAGGATGTCACGGTAGGCGCGCAGCCGGTCGCGTACGCCGTCCATGGTGAGGCGGCCGCCGGAGTCGGTGACGTACACGCAGTGGGCGCCGTAGGACTCCATCAGCTTGGCCTGGCGGGCCAGTTCGGCGGGTACGGCCAGGTGGGACATCATCAGGAAGCCCGCCACGTCCATGCCCATCTCGCGGGCCGCGGCGATGTGCTGGGCGGAGATGTCGGCCTCGGTGCAGTGGGTGGCGATGCGCACCGAGCGGATGCCGAGTGCGTGGGCCTGCTTGAGGTCCTGCAGGGTGCCGATGCCGGGCAGCAGCAGGGTGGTCGGGACGGCCTGACGTACGGCGCCCACCACGGCCTCGATCCACTCCCAGTCGGTGTGGGCGCCGACGCCGTAGGTGATGCTGGAGCCGGCGAGCCCGTCCCCGTGTGCGATCTCGATCGCCGCCACGCCGGCCGCGTCCAGCGCGCCGGCGATGGTGCGGGCCTGGTCGACGGTGTAGCGGTGCCGGACGGCGTGCATGCCGTCCCGCAGGGTCACGTCCTGCACATACAGGGTGGGGGTCACGCGGTCACCGCCTCGGGGGAGATGTGGGCGGCCATGCGTTCCGCGGTGCGCAGCGCGGCCGAGGTCATGATGTCCAGGTTTCCGGCGTAGGCGGGCAGGTAGTGGGCGGCGCCCTCCACCTCCAGGAAGACCGACACCTTCACGGCGCCGCCTTCCGTGCCCGGTGGGAGCAGGCGGCGCAGGGGATCACCGGCGGCGACCCGGTCGAACTGCACCTTCTGCTTGAGCCGGTAGCCCGGCACGTATGTCCGCACACGCGCCACCATCGCCTCGACGGAGGCCGCCACCGCCGCCTCGTCGCAGTCGCCCACGAGACAGTGGACGGTGTCCCGCATGATCAGCGGAGGCTCGGCGGGATTGAGGACGATCACCGCCTTGCCGCGGGCCGCGCCACCCACCTTCTCGATCGCAGACGCGGTGGTCTCGGTGAACTCGTCGATGTTGGCACGGGTACCGGGCCCGGCGGAGCGGGAGGCGATGGAGGCGACGATCTCGCCGTAGTGCACAGGGGTGACGGAGTTGACCGCGGCGACGACCGGGATGGTCGCCTGTCCCCCGCACGTCACCATGTTGACGTTGGGCGCGTCGAGGTGGGCGTCGGCGTTGACCGGCGGGACGACGTAAGGGCCCAGCGCGGCCGGGGTGAGGTCGACGACCCTGCGGCCGTGCGCGCGCAGGACCTCGTCGTGGCGGCGGTGGGCTCCGGCGGAGGTCGCGTCGAAGACGATACGGACGTCGGCGAACTCGTCCATCGCCACCAGGCCGTCGATGCCCTCGTGCGCGGTGGCGACCTTCAGCCGACGGGCACGGGCCAGGCCGTCCGAGTTGGGGTCGATACCGGCCATCGCGGCGATCTCCAGATTTTCCGACAGCCGCAGAATCTTGATCATCAGGTCGGTGCCGATGTTGCCGGAGCCGATGACGGCGACCTTGGTGCGAGCGCCCGGGGATGTCGTGCTCATTGTTCGTTCTCCTTGCCGTCCGGGGCGTCGTCCAAGGCGGCCGGTACGTCGTCCGGTGCGAAACCGACCCGGACGCCACCCAGACCGGAGATGCGGGCTTCGAAGGAACTGCCGGGTGCCGCCACGGCCATCGGGCCCAGTGCTCCGGTGAGGACGATGTCGCCCTCGCGCAGCGGGTCGCCCATGGCGGCCAGAGTCGACGCCAGCCAGACGGCCGCGTTGAGCGGACCGTCGAGGCAGTCCCGACCGGTGCCCTCGGAGACCGGCTCGCCGTCCCTGAGGAGGGTCATCCGGACGGTGCGCAAATCCACCGAGGTCAGCGGGACCGGCGCGGTGCCGAGGACGAACAGGCCCGAGGAGGCGTTGTCGGCCACCGTGTCCACCAGGCTGATGTCCCAGCCGGCGATACGGCTGTCGACGATCTCCAGGGCGGGCAGCGCGAAGTCGACGGCCCGGATCACGTCGGCGACCGTGGTCCGCGGGTGCGGCAGGTCGCGGCCGAGGACCAGCGCGACCTCCGCCTCCACCTTCGGCTGGAGCAGGCGTCCCGCCGGGACCGTACCGCCGTCCGGCACCGCCATGTCCGCCAGCAGGGCTCCGAAGTCGGGCTGGTCGACGCCGAGTTGGGCCTGGACGGCGAGTGATGTGAGACCGATCTTGCGGCCCACGACACGGCGGCCCTCCCCCAGCCGCCGTTCGATGTTCCGTCGTTGGACGGCGTACGCCGACGCCACGTGGCCCTCGGTGAGCAGGCCGCGTACGGGGGGACAGGGGGTGCCGGACTGCTCGGCGTGGAAGAGGGTGTCCGCTGCCTTGCGGATGTCGGTGTCGGTCATCGCCGCCGCCGCGGCGGGTGGGCAGAAAGCATGGGTGTCTCCGGAAAGGGGTGCGCTGGGGTGGAGTCCGGGCCGCCCCGTCGGATGGGCGAGGCGGGGCGGCCCGGACGGCTGCTCAGTTCTCGTACAGGCTGAGCGCGATACCGCGTCCGGCGGCCACGTCCACGACCGTGCCGGTGGACATGGCGCCGTAGCGGCGGGAGGCGAGGAGCAGGAAGGCCCCGACGTAGTCCTGCGGCTTGGGGGCTCGGCGCAGAGGCCCGTGCTTCTCCATGATGTCGTCCATCGGCAGGGAACTCAGCGGTGTGTCCGCGTAGTCGAGGGCGGCGGGACCCCGCAGGTCGGTCGACATGCCGCCGGGGGCCACGGCGTTCACCCGTACGTCGGGAGCCAGCTCCCAGGCCAGTTGCCGGACGAGTCCGAGGCCGGCGTGCTTGGACGACACGTACAGGCTGCCTCCGCCGCCCGGGTACAGGGCGGCGTTCGACAGCGTGACGACCAGTGAGCCGTTCGTCGTGCGCAGGGCGTCGAGCGCGGCCTTCGCACCCAGCAGCGGCGCCTTGACGTTGAGGGCGTACACCTCGTCGAAGGCGGCGGAGATCGCGTCGTCGGGCAGGTCCGCCAGCCGGGCGGAGAAGTCCCACAACCCGGCGTTGGCGACGAAGCAGTCGAGCCGGCCGAAGGCGTCCAGCGCGGTGGCGACCGTCTCGCGGTTGTCGGCGAGGAGCGTGGCGTCGCCCTCGACCACCCGCACACGGTCCGGCCCGAAGTCCGCGCGCAACGCCTCGGCCTTGGACGGGGAGCGCTCCAGGACGACCACACGGGCGCCCTCCTCGACGAGGCCGTCGACCAGGGCCCGGCCCAGTCCCGAGCCGCCACCCGTCACTGCGACGACCTGGTCCTCCACCCAGCCGGTGTGCGCGCTCATCAGAACATCACGCTCATGTTCTTGCTGAGGATCACCGACTGGTCGAGGACGATCCGGCGCCGGCTGATCCGCAGGCCGTCCGGGGTGCGCCGGAAGCGGTCGGTACGGCCGCAGACGAAGGAGTCCTGCTCGTCCTCCAGGCGGTTGCGGGCGATGAGGAGGTACGAGGTGACGGTGAACTCCCCGGCCTCCGCGTCCTGTTCGCCGATGACGACGTTGGTGAGCAGGTGCCGTACCCGGGGCAGCGGATCGTCGGCCCACGCCTTGCCGGTGGCGATCTTGGCGATCCGCTCCGCGAGGAAGGGCTTGTCGTCGTCGATCAGGGCGAGCGCGTCGTCGTGTTCGACGGTCTCCGGGTCCCGGGAGGAGTGGTTGCGCCGGATCGGCATGTAGTACCGGAGGTCGTCGGTGAACAGCGCGAGCCAGGCGTCGTAGTCGTGTCGGCCGAGCAGGTCCGCCTCGTGGTAGAGGAACTGCTCGACCTCGTACTGGAGCAGGAGGCGCTCCACGGTGATGCCGGATGCGGTCTCGGGCAGCAGGGCGGTCATGCGATCACCGCTTTCGCGGACTCGGTGAGGAGGGCTTCGGAAGCGGGGGTCTCGGAGGCGGGAGCCCTGGAAGCGGGGGTTTCGGAGGCGGCTTTCTCGGCCGGGTGCGGTACGGCCATCAGCTCGGACCAGCGCCGGTAGAAGTGCCGCTGGTTGATCTCGCTGTACACGGTGTCGACGGTTCCGGGGAACTCCGGGAAGTCCTTGTTCGGGCCCCGGCCGATCCCCATCCCGTAGTGGAGGGGCAGCGACGAGGTGACGAAGCCGTCGCTGCCGTTGGTGCTGTAGTTCCACTGCTCGGCGTCGTCCTGTTCCCAGGTGCCGGACGCGCTGAAGTGCCGCTGGTAGTCGAGGAGCAGCGCGCGACGTACGGCGGGTGGGGCGCTCTTGGGCAGGATCGACCAGGAGTGCACCTCCATGGCGTCGGGGCCCTTGGGGTGCCAGACCCGCAGGGTCCAGCGGTTCCACAGCAGGGACAGGTTCGGGAAGGCGGTGCCGTGGATGAAGACGGCGCCCGTGGTGCGGGCGGGCCCGAGGTGCTCGGCGGCGCGCTCCAGCATGTTCCCGATCCAGTCCTCCACCTCGGCGGAGAAGCCCTGCGCGTGCCAGTAGGGGTATCCCGGGTAGCCGCCCAGGCCGTGGCCGCCGGGAAGGCCGACCTGGAAGCCCTCGGCGGGCGGGCGGATGCCCTTGCTGTTCGGCGCCTCCGCGATCATGGAGGACAGGTGTGTGGAGTAGGCGTGGTACATGTCGCCCGCGAACTGCTCGGCACCGAGTTTCCAGTTGCCCCGCATGCGCCACCGGTGGACACCGGCGGCGGCCGTGGTGCCCTCGCCGTCGGGGTCGAGGAGCACGTCGAGGTAGTAGGTGAAGTCGCCGAGGTACTCGGCCAGCGGCGGGATCTCGGTGTCCCAGGTGCCGAACACGAGGCCCTTGTAGGTCTCGACGCGCGGCACCGCCGCCAGACCCCACGCGGCGTGGTCCAGCCCGTCGCCGTACGCGGCTTCCTCCTCGGGAACGCTCAGCAGCGCCCCGTCGGTGCCGTACGACCAGCCGTGGTAGGGGCAGGTGAACGCCTTGGCGTTGCCGGAGTCGTAGCGGCAGACCCGCATGCCGCGGTGGCGGCAGGAGTTGAGCACCACCTTGTACGAACCGTCCCGCTGCCGGCTGACGATGACCGGGTCGGCGCCCATGTAGGTGGTGAAGAAGTCCCCGGCCTTGGCGAACTGGCTCTCGTGGGCGAGGAACAGCCAGCTGCGGGCGAAGACCCGGCCCAGCTCCTGCCGGTGGAGGACGGGGTCCGAGAAGATGGACCGGTCTATCAGTGTCTCGGCGTCATCGGCGAAAGCCCTGCCTCTTTGCAGACTCATGCCGTCTCCGTTCGGTGTGCGTGTGGGTGGATCGGGAGGGGCGCGCCGCTCAGCGCGTGAGGAACTGGGTCAGCACCGCGTTGAACTCGTCGGGCTTCTCCCACTGCGGCCAGTGGCCCGCGTCCGCGAAGGGATAGAAGTCGGCGCCGATCACGTCGGCCCAGTACTCGCCGTAGTCGAGGCCGTGGCCCGGGTTGTGCTCACCCCAGACCACCAGCGTCTCGGGGCGCCATGACTTCAGGTCGTCATGGGTGTACGACAGCTTGTAGAGGTGGGGGCCGAAGGTGCCCGCGTCGAGGTTGAAGATGCGGCGCAGCGACCGGTTGACCTCGGGGTCGGAGTAGATCCGCCGGCGGACCGAGACCATGTCGTCGGTCATCCGGTCGGGCCGGGAGACCAGCCACTGCAGCCGGTTGCCGATGTTCTCGGCCGTGGGCTCGGTGACGGCCAGCGCGGAGAGCTGCCCCAGGTTCGACGCCCCGCGGGTGGCTGGCGCGAATCCCTCGCGGTCGGGGCGGTTGAGGTAGAACCCCGCGTTGAGGACCATCCGGTCGAAGCGTTCCGGGTGGTGCACGGCCAGGTTGACGCCGAGTTGCGCCCCCATGGACTCGCCCTCGTAGCACACGCTGCGGTACCCGAGGGCGTCGATCAGGTCGATGACACCGTCCGCGAGCTGGTCGTACATGCGGGGCAGATCGAAGTCGGCCTTGGAGGAGAAGCCGTGGAAGCGGGCGTCCACGGCGTAGACGTGGAAGTGCTCGGACAGGGCCCGCAGATTGCGGGCGAAGGTCTCCGCGTGCCCGCCGATGCCGTGGTACATGAGCAGCGGTGGGCCGTCGGATCCGGCCTCGATGACACGGTGGTGCCACCGCCTGCCGTCCACGAAGCGCACCTGGCATCCGGCGAGCTCCGCCGCGATCGTGCCCCATTCCTCGTACGGCCGCTCGGTGACCGGTTCTTTCAACTGCAAGTGGCGAGCCATGACGGGCCTTTCGGTGTCCGGAGCGGGATCAGTACTGCCAACCGGGCTCGGGGCCGCGGACGTTGTCAGGGGTGCGCTTGTGGCCCCACCAGCTCTCGACGGGGTAGCGGTGCTCCACGGCCTCCCAGCCGTCCTCGTCGATCTGGAGGCCGAAGCAGCCGTATTCGAGGTCGAAGCCGGAGGGGGTGCGGACGTAGAAGGACAGCATCTCGTCGTTGGAGTGCCGGCCCAGCGTGTTGACCAGCGTCGCGGCACCGTCGCGGCACTTGTCGTAGGCACGGCCCACCGCGTCGAGGTCGTCGACCTCGAACATGATGTGCAGCAGGCGCGCTCCCATGCCGGGCACCGAGGCCAGCCCGATGCTGTGGTGGCGGGGGTTGCAGCGCAGGAAGTAGGCGTCGCTCGGGCCCTCGGGCATCCGGTCGCTGACACGGAAGCCCAGCAGGCCGGTGTAAAAGGCGAGCGCGGCCTCCATGTCGGGGACGAGGAAGAAGGCGTGGCCGAAGCCGAGACCCTTCGTGCCATGGGTGACGAAGCGGGCGCCCGTGGGGGACACGAAGGCGGTCTCGCCGTACATCTGGCCGTAGAAGATCTCCACGGTGGTGCCGGCCGGGTCCTCGACGACGATCAGGTCGGTGACCTGACGCCGGGCGGCGAGCTCGGCCTGGTCGCGCTTGACGGCGACACCGTTCTTCTCCAGCTTCTCGGCGAGCTCGGACAGGGCCGCCGCGTTGCGCACCTCCAGGCCGAGGTGGGAGACGCCGTCGGCGTCCGCCCGGCGGATCTCCGCGCGGTAGGCACGCTCGTCGGCCCGCAGCCTCAGCGCGCCGTCGGGTCCCTCCACGGCCTGCAGGCCGAGGGTGTCGGTGGCGAACGTGCGCCACGCGTCGACGTCGGTCGCCTCGATCCCGACGTAGGCGAGAGCGATGACTTCACTCATGAGACGGGCTCCTTCATCATTGCGTCGTCGATCTCCACGTACACCGCGCCGTCCTCGACGCGGACGGGGAAGGTACGCAGCGGTTCGGTGGCGGGCAGGGTCAGTGCCTTGCCCGTGCGCAGGCAGAACTTGGCGGAGTGCAGCGCGCACTCCACGACGGCCTCCTCGACGAAGCCATCGGCCAGCGAGAACTTGCCATGGGTACAGGTGTCCGCGGTGGCGTAGAACTCGCCGTCGGAGTGGAACACGGCGACGGGCGGCTGCGAGGGGACGACGACCGCGTCGCCCTCCTCCAGTTCGCCCCCCGCGCAGGCACGGATCCAGGGCATCGGCGGTGCTCCTTCGTGTGATGCGTGGAAGGAAGTGTCAGGCGGCACCGGCACCGGGCGCGAGCGATCGTTCCAGTGGTTTGAACGCTTTCGCGGACTTCACGAGCGCGCGCAGGTCGGTGTCCGGCGAGGAGAGGTCCGCCGCCACGACCGGCGCCCCGGTTTCGATGAGCGGCCGGATGGTCCGCAGCTCCTTCGGCCGGTCCAGGGCCGCCGCGGCGGTGATACGGCCGTCACGGAGCCAGAAGCCGAGGAAGGCGGTGTCCGTGGCGTCCTCGCGCAGCACGAAGGTGTCACCGTCGGCGAAGCGGCCGTACATCTGCAGGGTGTGGCCGAACTGCTCCGAGTAGAAGTACGGCAGGCCGGTGTGCTCCTGATCCACCGCCCCCGCCATGACGGCACCGGCGACGGCGCCCTGCTTCTGCGCGTTGTCCCAGTGCTCGACGCGTCCGGGGGCGGGCAGGTGGGGGTTCGGCTGGCACGTGACATCGCCGGCGGCGAGGATCCACGGATCGCTGGTACGGCACTGCCGGTCGACGACCACACCCTGGTCGCACACGACACCGGCGCGCTCGGCGAGGTGGGTGTCCGGGTGCACACCCACCCCCACCACCACGATCGCCGCCGGCAGCACCTCGCCGGTGGACAGCCGGACGCCGTCGACCTCGCCGCTCCCGGTGAACTCCAGGACCGACACCCCGGTGCGGATACGAACGCCGCGGCGCGTGTGCAGGCCGGTCACCCGTCCGGCCAGATCCGGTCCCAGGGGCCGCTCCAGCGGTCTGGGAGCCTGTTCGACGACCGTGACGTCCGCCCCCGCTTCCCGGGCCACCGCGGCGACCTCCAGCCCGATGAACCCTCCGCCGACCACCACCACGGGACCACCGCGCCCGAGCCGGCCGGCCAAGTCCCGAGCGTCGCGCACATCACGCAGGGTGAGCACTCCGGGAAGGCGGACACCGGCGACCCCCGGCAGCAGAGCCGTGGCCCCCGTCGCCAGGAGCACGCGGTCGGCCCGCAGTGCGCGGCCGTCGTCCAGCACGACGAGGCGGCGCGCGGGTTCGAGGGCCAGCACACGCGTCCCCAGCAGGAGGTCGACGTCCCGCTCGGCGTAGACCTCGGCCGGCACGATGGGTACGAGGAACCGCGTCTCCGCGCCGGTGAGCGCCTTGGACAACGGCGGCCGCTCGTAGGGGAGTTCGGCGCCCGCGTCGACCACGGTCACCTTTCCGGCGAAGTCGTGGTCGCGCAGGGCGAGTGCGGCGGCGACGCCCGCCGCACTGCCCCCGACGATCACGTGGTGCTCTGTGCTGCCCCGCATGTGTTCCTCCGCTCCGTGCCGGACGGCACAAGCTAGGAAGCCCTCGGCGGTCTCGGCACGCGGACGTTCCGGCCGCCGGAACGCGGGCAGTTGTCGTCCCGGTGGCCGGAACGCGGGGACCGCGACCACCGGGATCTTCCTTACGTTGCGACCCATGCCGTCTCACCCCGACATCTCCCTCGGCGCACGCCGGGCCATGACCCTGACCCTTGCCTGCTCCGCGGCGCTCTCGGCGTGCCTGCAGACCGTGGTCGTGCCCCTGGTACCCGAGATCGGCGGGCAGTTGGGAGTCGGTGTGGGCGCGGCCAGCTGGGTCCTGACGGCCAACCTGTTGTCGTCGGCCGTGCTCGCTCCGGTGCTGGGACGGATGTCCGACCTTCGGGGCAGACGGCCGCTGATCCTGCTCTGCCTGGCCTCGGTCGTCGTCGGTTCCCTGCTGTGCCTGGGCTCCGCGTCCCTTCCGGTGCTGATCCTCGGACGGGTGCTGCAAGGGGCGAGTGGAGCCCTGTACACCCTGGCGGTGAGCCTGGTGCGGGAGGAGCTCCCGGCCGACCGGGTGGCCGGCGCCACGTCCCTCATCGCCGGGGCTCTGGCTATGGGCGCGAGTCTCGGTGTCGTCATGGCGGGTCTGCTGAGCGGCACGGGCGGCGACTACCGGCTGGTGTTCGCCGTTCACTGCGTTCTCGCCGCGGCGATCCTGGTTACGGCGGTGCGAACGCTGCCGAGGGCGGTGCGAACGGGCAGCGGTGGACGGGTGGACTGGTGGGGGGCGACGCTCCTGGCCGGCTTTCTCGTCGCGTGGCTCACCGTGCTCTCCCAGGGCCGTGCGTGGGGCTGGTCGTCGCCCGCCGTGCTGGCCGCGACCGGCGGGGGCACGGTGCTGTGCCTGGTCTTCGTGATGGTCGAGGTGCGTACGCCCGAACCGCTGGTGGACTTGCGGGCGTTGCGCGGCCGCAGTGTGCTGCTGATCAACGGCCTGGCGCTGCTGAGCGGAGCACTCATCATCATCGGACGGCTGCCGGTGTCGCAGTTCGTGCAGACGCCCCCGTCCCTCGCCGGGTACGGCTTCGGGGCGTCCGTCCTGTCGGCCTCGCTGGTCTTCATGCTGCCGGGTCTGGTGGCGGCCATGGGCGGGTCCGTTCTGGACGGCCGCCTCGTCAAGCGGTACGGGGGCCGCAGTGCCGTGGTCGTGGGCGGTGGTGCCGGGTGTGCCGGCTACGTGGGCCTGGCCCTGCTGCACGACGCCACCTGGCAGCTGATGGTCTTCGGAGCCGTCGTGGCCGGCGCGGTCAGTGTCGGCGCCTCGGCACTGCCGGTGCTGCTCGCCCGTCACGTCCCGGCCGAGGACTTCGGCGCCGCGAACGGCATCAACGCGCTGAGCCGCTGGATCGGTTCGGCGGCGGCGAGCGCCACGGTCGCGGCCCTGCTGACCGAGCCGGAGGGACGGAGTTACCCGCAGTCGTCGTCGTACGTCCAGGTGTTCCTGCTCGGCGCCGCCCTGTCCGCGGCCGTGGTGGTGCTCGGCGGCTTCACCGGGAAAGCGGTGACATCGGGAAGGGATGCCGTGCGGGCCGCGGACCGCACGGTCGGCGTCATGCGGGGGAGCTGAGGTCCGCGCGTCGGCCGATCACCGCGAGGACGGCGTTCAGGGCGCGCCGTAGGCTGGTGACGTAGTCCTGGCTCACCGACGAGTGGGCCACGATGGCGCCGTCGGTGATGTCGAGCGTCATGGCGGCCAGATCCCGTGCGACCGCCGCCGCGTCGGCCAGACCCGCCTCTCGGGCGACGGGTTCGATCACCCCGGCGATACGGTCCACGAGGACTTCGTGGATGCGCCGCGTCTCCGAGCGCACGTCCAGGTCGTCGTGTTCCTGCAGGCGCAGCAGGAGGAACACCCGCAGGTACCTGGGTGATCGCTCGAAGACCTCGGCCGCCCGCATGTAGTAGCTCTCCAGCCGCTCGCGGGGCGAACCGTCGAGGCCGGTCCCGGTGGGCAGGGCGTCGAAGAAGCGCTCGGTGCCGTGCCGGAGCACACCGACCGCCAGGTCGGCCTTGTTCTTGAAGTGCCAGTAGAGAGAACCGACGGGCAGACCGGCCGCCTTGCACACCGCGGAGATCGACATGGCGGCGTAACCGCGCCGGGCGAGCAACTCCTCCGCCGCATCGAGGAACACCTGCTTGGACGACGCTCCGGCCTCTTGTGTCATGCGCGTATTGTCCTCGAACCCGGCGGCCACCGAGCTGACGGGGGGTCGGGCCGTCACAGGCACCCCGACGCGTGTGTCAGAGACCTGGACACGGCGGCAGCCGTTTCGCGGAGCGGCCTGATCAGCACATCACCGTTCCCCGAGGCCGCCGGGAACGCCACCGACAGGGCCGCGACGACCTGGCCGCCCAGACGCAGCGGTGCCGCGATACAGCTGAGCCCTTCGACCGCCTCGCTCCGGTCCCTGGCGACACCCTCGCCTTCGATCCGGCGCAGCTCACGCCGCAGCACCACCGCATCGACCACGGACTGCGAGGTTCTGCCGCGAAGGGTTCCGCTCAGCACGGCGTCACGTTCCGCAGCGCCCGCGTGTGCCAGCAGCACCTTGCCGACTCCGGTGAGATGGGCGGGCAGGCTCCCGCCGACCACGGTGGGCAACGGCCGGGCCGAGCGGCTGCGCAGCTTCTCCAGGTAGATCACGTCCGCTCCTTGGAGTACGGCGAGGTGGAGAGTCTGGCCGGTGGCCCGGTGCAGGGCCTCCATGTGCGGCAGAGCCACGTCTCGCAGGGCCACCTCGAGGGAACAGGACCCGAGCTGGAACATCGACAGGCCCATGCGGTAGCGGTCGCCCTCCCGGACCACGGCGCCGAGCTGGGTCAGCATGCCCAGCACCCGGTGCACCGTCGACTTCGGCAGCCCGCTGCGCCGGGCGACCTCTGCAAGAGGCATACGGCGGTTGTTCTGGTCGAAGGCGTTCAGGACCGCGAACGCCTTGTTCAGGATGGAGGGGGTCGCTGCGAACCGGGTGTCCGGGATGGCAACGGCGCCCGGGGCCGTCTCGGGCATCTGACCTCCATCACTAGAAGGATCGCTCTAGTGATGGAAGTTACGTACGCGTGTCGGGTCTGTCAACGGTGTCGTCAAAATGTTTGGGGACTTGGTCCGCCGGTGGAGCGAGCAGATCTCAGCCCGGCGGCGCCGACCAGGTGGCGTCCCGCCAGGTGCCGCCAGGTGGTGCAGGGGATCAAGGCGCCGGAATCCGCAGGCCGGAGCTGGTGGCTACGCCGACTCGGGCGTTCGCCCCGCTCCAGCGGGGCGCTTCGCGGACTGCCGCCTCGACGGAGATCGCCACCGGGCCTCGAACCGGAACGCCGAGCGCTTGATCCCCTACACCACGTCGCGGGGCCGGCCTGAGCCTGCCGTGGTACTCGCACACAGCCTTTGGTCCTGCGAGAGTGCTAGTCACCTGCGTGCGATGCGTGAGCGGACGGCGTGGGACGAGCCGTCACACGCCAGTTCCTCCCCCCATACCGCGAGGCGCTGATCAGGCAGAACAACACCACGGGGCACGGTCAAGTGCCACCCGGCAAGGATCCGATCCCACTCCTAAAGCGGGTGTCGCTGGTTCGAATCCTGCCAGGACACATGGAAGCACCTGGTTAGGGGCGGGAGAGACCACTGTCGGCCAGCCCGTCCGCGAACCGGGCGAACTGGCCGGACGCATGCTCGTCGACATCCTGCGCGGCGAGGAGACCAACCACGACGTCGTCGTACCTACCCAGCTCGTCATCGGGACAGCACGGCACCATTGCGCAGGCAATGTCAGTCTCCGGTGGCCGGCTCACCATGGGCGACGTCCGCGAACGCGTCCGCGCCTACCGTGACGTGCTGCTGCCGGAGACGCAGATCGGCATTCACGCGCACCAGAACCTGTCCCTGGCGGTGGCGAACTCGGTCGTCGCCGTGGAGGAGGGCGTCACCCGGGTCGACGCCTCCCTCGCGGGGCACGGGGCCGGCGCGGGCAACTGCCCCATCGAGCCGTTCATCGCGGTTGCCACCCTCCAGGGCTGGAAACACGGCTGCGACCTGCTCGCCCTGCAGTACGCCGCCGACGATCTCGTACGCCCTCTGCAGGACCGCCCGGTCCAGGTCGACCGCGAGATCCTCACCCTCGGCTTCGCCGGCGTCTGCTCCAGCTTCCTGCGCCACGCCGAAACACTGCGCGCGGTGCCGCTCAGGACATCGCGGGCACAGGTGACGACCGGGGCGCTAGACGGCGGACGTCTCGGTGTCGCTACTCCGCGAACGCGCCCATCGCCCGATCGAGCAGGACAGCCAAGCGGACAGATCCCTCACAGGCCACCCAGCCCGTCGAGACCGCGTCCAGGCAGGCGAGCGCGGCCGCGACCAGCGCGCTCGGCCTGGGGTCTTCCGGCTGGTCAGGGCTGACGCCCAGGCGCCGTGCGATGTCCGGCACCATCAGCTCCTGCCAGCGCAGTTGCTTCTCGTGGTGCCGGGCACGCAGAGACGGAGTCTCCTGGAGCATGCGCAGGTAGCTGAGGGCCTGCTCGGGCGCTGCCTCGTTCATCCGGGTCAGGACGTCGAACGCCCGGCGCAGTGCCTCCCAGGGCCGCTCGTCGTCGGGGCGGGCGGCGAGGGCCTCGGCGATCTGGCGGCCGGTCCCCTCCAGACCGACCAGGACCGTGTCTTCCTTCGTTCCGAAGTACCGGAACAGGCTGGCGCGCGACAGCCCCGACTCTGCCGCGATCTGGTCAACGGTCGTCCGGTCGAAGCCTTGCTCGATGAAGAGCCGCAGTGCCACGTCGACCACTTCCGCATGCACGGTCGCGCGCATGCGCTCACGCAGTCCGGGCTTGGCCGCGGGGCGGGCGGGAGTACCGGCGGAGTCAGTCATGCGTGAAGGGTACACAAGAACTCACCTTGATACTCAGTCTCTGTTGGAATTAGGATCTCGATCCAGTACTTCGTTTCGAACGGGAGTTTTCATGAGCAAGATCTGGTTCATCACCGGGTCGTCGCGCGGTTTCGGCCGCCAGTTCGTCGAGGCGGCCCTGGAGCGTGGCGACAAGGTCGCGGCCACCGCCCGCGACACCGACTCCCTCGCGGATCTGGTGGCCGCCCACGGTGAGGCGATCCTTCCGCTGAAGCTGGACGTCACCGACAAGGCCGCCGCCTTCAACGCCGTGCAGCGGGCGCACGAGCACTTCGGCCGCCTCGACGTCGTCGTCAACAACGCCGGCTACGGCCTGTTCGGCACGGTCGAGGAGCTGACGGAGCAGCAGGTCCGCGACCAGATGGAGACCAACTTCTACGGCGCCCTGTGGATCACCCAGGCCGCCCTGCCCCTCCTGCGGACCCAGGGCAGCGGCCACATCGTGCAGATCTCCAGCGTCGGCGGCGTCACCGCCTTCCCCAACCTCGGCGTCTACAACGCCTCCAAGTGGGCCCTGGAGGCACTGAGCGAGGCCCTTGCCCAGGAGGTCGCCGGCTTCGGCATCAAGGTCACCCTCGTCGAGCCCGGCGGCTTCGCCACCGACTGGGCCGGCTCCTCCGCCACCTTCGCCGGGCAACTGCCCGCCTACGACGACCTGCGCGCGGCCGTCGCCGCCAGCTGGAGCGGGATCAAGGTCGGCGACCCCACCGCCGCCGGCCCGGCCCTGCTGAAGATCGTCGACGCCGACAACCCGCCGCTGCGCGTCTTCTTCGGCACCGCACCGCTGGGCATGGTTCCCCATGTCTACGCCGAGCGCCTGAAGACCTGGGAGGACTGGGCCGACGTCTCCGCGCAGGCCCAGGGCGACCCTGCGTGAACCGAGCCCGGTAACACCGCGCAGGGCCGGCGATGTCGCGGAGCCGGTCACCTCTCACCCACCACACTGAGAGACCGTCCGGCTCCCGGCTCCGGCCAATCCGCTGCCCCCTGCAGGCATCGCATCGCAGCCATCCTGCCGTCGCCATCGCCCGGCCCAGTTCCGGCTGACGCCGGCCGACGGCAGCTCCCCTGCGCCTGTGTCGTACGCACACGACCTACTTCATTCGACTTTAGGAGCCCGCCTTGACCCGCCGTTTCCTCTTCCTCCTCGGCAGCCACCGCAGCGACGGGAACACCGAGTTGCTCGCCCGCCGGGCCGCCGCGCAGTTGCCCGGTGACATCGAGCAGCAGTGGATCTCGCTCGCCGAGCATCCGCTCCCCGATTTCGACGACCTGCGGCACGGCGAGGGGTACCCGAACCGGCCCGAGCAGGGCAATCTCGCACTGCTCCTTGACGCCACCCTCGCCGCGACCGACATCGTGATCGCTTCGCCCGTGTACTGGTACTCGCTGTCCTCCCACACCAAGCGCTACCTGGACACCTGGACTTCCTGGATGGAGACCCCCGGCCTCGACTTCAGGACGGCCGTGGCCGGACGCACCCTGTGGGGCGTCACCACCTCCGCGGGCGACCTGCCGTGGCTCGCCGATCCGCTGGTCAGCACCATCAACAACTGGGCCGCGTTCATGAAGATGCGCTTCGGCGGGGTCCTGCGCGGCAACGGCACCGCGCCTGGCGATGTCCTGAAGGACACGGAGGTACTGGCGCGCGCGAAGACGTTCTTCGCACAGGAGCCGCCGCTCGCCCGCTTCCCAGAGGGTTACACACGAGCCGGATCCGACACGGAACCCGCCGCCTGACCTCGGGCGCGGCCGAAGCGCCGCCCGGCAGCCGCGTCTCGCCGGTTGTCAACGGAAAGCTGTACGGCGTCACCGTCGACAACCGGACCTCGCTGCTCGACCTGTTGCGCGAGCATCTCGGCCTGCCCAGCTCGAAGAAGGGCTCCAGCGCGGCTTCTGCACCCCGGGGCAGATCATGTCCGGCGTGGGCTGCCTCTCCTACACCAGAGTCTCCGACATGCGGGGCGCGCTCGACGCCGAACGCCGGGGCGGCCGTTACATCGCCGGCGGCACCACGCTCATCGACCTGATGAGCGAGACCGTCGAACGCCCCGGACGCAACAGAGCCCATCCTGCGGTCCGCAGCTCACACCATGTCAAGGAGTACGACGCTGTGTTCCCCCACGCGAAACTGCTGCGTGCTGGTGGCGCCTCACGCAACGCTTGCCGGTTCTCGTGGCCCTGCTCGTGGTGGTGGTCGCGGCGGCTGCCGCCGCCGAGGCCGTCGGTCATACGGGCCATTCCTTCACGAAGCCCGGCCCAGGTATCCCCGAGCCGGCCCCCGGCCCGCCGCCCACACCAGCCGGCTCTTCCACACCCGGGCCGCCGAACGAACGTGTCCCGCCCTTTCGGGTTCCGACAGCACGACTGCCGCAGGAGACATCCCGAGACGTTCCACGCCCAGGTGATCCGCACCGGATTCGCCGAACCGGTGGCGCGGTCACGTCGGTTCAAGCACCGCCGGACCGCGGGACGGACAACAGCCCGTCCCGGCATGGGCGCGGCGCGTACAGCGACGTGCGGGCCGAGAGCCGGACAGCACACCGGGCGGCCGCCAGACGCAGCTGTTCCGCGACCGACGTTGTCTGAGACCGCACGGTCCTGCGACGCCGAGAAGGCACATGGGCGGCGCTGAAGACATGGCGTGCCACCGACAGGCTCCCGTCGGGCGTGGTGGCCCGTCATGAGCCGAGGCCGGTGGCACACGCCGCCTTCAGACGCGTGACCAGTCCTGCACGGCTTCGGGGGCAGGGCTTTGCTGGCGAGGCTGGCCGTGCGGGCCTGGCACTTCCCTCACCGCACACCGATGACCTTGATCCAGCCGATCGACGCGGCGATCAAGCGAATTCACCGCACGACACTTCCTCTTGGAGCTGACAGTTATGCACAGCACTTCAGGCGCTACGGGCAGGGCACGTCTTCAACGGCGCAGAAATCAAGCGATCCGGCACGGTGCTCGTCGAGGACGGCGTGATCCGTGACGTGGACTTCACCGGAGCCCCACCGCCACAGCACGCGACGGTCACGGACTTCGGGCAGGACGGGTGGCTGCTTCCCGGGCTGGTCGACGCGCACGTACACCTGTGCTGGGACGCCGGCACAGACGCCGTGGCGCACGTGGCGGCCGGCGACCGCGACACCGTGCTGGAGACCGCGCGCGCCTCCGCGGCGACCGCGTTGCGGGCCGGCATCACGACCGTCCGGGATCTGGGCGACCGCGACTACCTCACCCTGGAGCTGCGGGACCTGGTGCCGCCCACCGAGCGGCCGGAGATCGTCGCGGCAGGCCCGCCGATCACCACGCGCGGCGGCCACTGCCACTTCCTCGGCGGTGAGACCGAAGGAGCCGACGTGGTGAGGGTGATGGCCAGCGGCGGCAACTTGACGCCCAGCTCCAGTCCGCTGCAGCAGCAGTACGGCCGGTCCGACCTGCGGCTGGTCGTCGCAGAAGCGCACCGGCTCGGGCTCGCCGCGGCCGCCCACGTCCACGCCGCCGAGGCGATCGGAGACGTGATAGACGCGGGCTTCGACACCATCGAGCACTTCGCCTTCTTCACCGCCGAGGGCGTCGGCCTGCGCCCCGAGCTGCTGGACGAGGTCGTGCGGCGAGGAATCGTCATCAGCCTCACGCTGGGCATGGTTCCGGGGTCGCCGCCGCCTCCGGCCGTGGCCGCCCGTATCGAGGCCATGCAAGACCTCGTGGGCAAGGTCATCGCCTCGGGTGCCCGGGTCGTCGCTGGCACCGACGCCGGCATCGAGCCCTACATCAAGGGTCGGCATCCCCAGCTGGGCGAGCTGGGGCAGTGCATAGGGCAGGACGTCGTGGGGTTTGGACTGCGGTCCGCGACCGCCGTGGCCGCCGAAGCGGACGGAAGGCTTCGCGCACCGCTGCATCGCGCGCCGGCTCGGACATGTGATCGCCCAGAGCGACAGCCCGTATCTCTTCCCCCGCGTCTTTGAGGGCGGAGGAGTACTCGGTGTACACAGCGCGCCGCACTTCCAGAGCGTGTCGTGCTTCCTCGCGCCGCCACCTGTTGCGATCGGCAATCAGCGTGGCGGCGATGCCGATAGCGGCACCTGTCAGCGTGGAGAGCAGAGGCATCCAGTCCATGCGCCGCATGCTGTCTCAACCACTGCTGCGACACCAGCGGCTCTCACTTTCCGGCATGGTAATCACGTGTCTCCTGCCGAGTGCCAGGCCGACGGGCCGCACTGGTGGCTACTGGCGCTCGGACCACGACGGGCATGCCCCGGCCTGACCTGCCGCCTTGAAGTTGAAAATGCAGGGCGGTCTCGATTCCGTATGCGCATGCGTTCTTGGTGGTTCGCCTCGGCCGCCATGTCCCGCCCACCTGTCGGGCACCGGAGACCGGGCGACTGCACGAGGGGTCCCCTCCAGGAGTGCCCCCTATGGTTCCTCCTCGGACAAGTTCAGCGAGTTGCAGGACTCGCCGCCACGTGCCTCGTCCCCCGAGCCTCTGGGCACACCATCCCGGGCCGACGACGGCGTGAGACGTCATGCGGGACGTCATCGACGTTTGCAGTCGCACGAGCACAACTCATCGCCCAGCGAGTCGAGGTGCCCCGAGCCCGGGAGGGGCCCACTCGACCACTGTTTGCTCCCGCATGTCGGTGCCGTGCCCACAGCGTGCCCGTAAGACCGGACAACAACGGTAAACAGCGGTGCGAACCTACCTTCACAGGGCCATCAAGCAGCACCAAGAAGGAGACGGTCAACACGGCCCTGCGCGAAGTGCTGGAGAACCGGCGGCGCGCCCTGGCGCTCACCCGACTGCGGGCGGCGGCCGAAGAGGGAGCCTTTGAGCTGGACCTCTTCGAGGACAAGGGGAACTACCGCCGGTGAACGCCGCGCAATTCCTGATCGACACCAGCGCGCTCGCCCGTCTGCTGCGCGGCGACGCCGAGCAGTACGGATGGGACCAGGCAGCGGCAGCCGGGCTCATCGCCACCTGCCCCATCACCGAGCTGGAGTTCTTCTACAACGCACGCTCCGCCGCCGACCGCACCCAGGGCATCGAGGATCTGCGCCTGCTCTTCGGCTGGGTGCCCATCGACGACCGGCTGGCCTCACGGAGCTGACCACGCCATTACTCACCCCAGCGGACCACCGTCAGCAGGATCGAGCCGGGGTGTCTCCTCGCCAGCCTGCGCCTACTGGCCCTCTCCGTACTGCCAGCCCTGGCCGGTCCCCTTGTACTCCGCAACCGTGATCACCTCGGCGCCAGGGGTCATCCGTGCCACGTACAACACGCCATCCAGATGGTCGAGTTCATGCGCTACCAGCCGGGCAAGCCCGTCAGTGAAGGTCGTCATCCGGGCCTGTCCATCGAAGTCCTGATACTCAACCCGCAGAGCGCGTGGGCGGGGAACCTTCCCGCGAACATCGAAGAAGGACAGACAGCCTTCATACTGCTCATCGACTTCGGTCGACGCATCAACCACGGTCGGGTTCAAGAGAACGATCGCGTCCCCATCGAGGGGCCGGACAATGGCTACACGCCGCGCAATGCCGACCTGGGGCGCGGCCACCCCCATGCCCTTGCTGAAGGTGTGCACCTTTGCAGCACGATCAGCCGCCGCATGGAGCGCAGCCACGACCTCCCGCGCAGCCTGCGCCTCCCGGGGAAGGTCGAAGGACCGTGCCGGCTGGGTGAGCACGGGATCGCCTTCTTGCACGATCCCGATGGACTTCATGGTGCTGCTCGCGGCGAACGGAGTGGTCACCGGCATGCTCCTTACTTAGCTTCCGAGAAGCCACGTGCCTCATGTCCCTGATACTGGCCCACGGCGCCTACCTGCACAGATGCTTGACAGCTGCAGATAAGGCCCGTACAGCGGTACGGCGATACGGCGCTTACGCCGGGCGCCCCTTCGGCCTCCGCAGCCCCGCCTCCACCAGCCTCCGCAGCAGCTCCTTCGGGCCGACCTCCACCGCTCCGGCCTGTACGACCTCCGCGTAACGGTGGGAGGGGATGTCGTAGTGGTCGCGTTCGAAGGCGCGCTCGGGGACGCCCAATCGCCGTGCGAACGCGTGCAGTTCGTCGAAGGAGATGTCGCTGACGAGGTGCGACCACATGCGCCCGTGCCCCGGCCAGGTGGGCGGGTCGATGTAGAGCGTCACGTGGCGCTCCCCAGCGACCCCAGCGCCGCGACCCGCACGCCCGCCTTGTGGCACACCCACTGCGGATCGGGGCCGAGTTCCGGTTCGACGTCGAGGGCGTGTGGGTCGCCGGCGCCGCAGACCGGGCAGAGCGGCCAGCGGCCGTAGCACTCCAGCAGCGCGTCCTGGACGTCCTGTGCGACGAGCCCGGCGACGTACGCCGCGCCGTCCGGCCACTGCTCCACCCACCAGCGACGCTGGACGACGGATTCCTCGACCATCGAGACGACGTCCGCCTCGGCGACCTCGCCCGCGACCAGATCGGCGAGCACGAGCGCGCGGGCCGCGTGCAGCGCCTGCTCAAGGGGGCTGAGACTCATGTGTCCATTGTGCGCAACCTTGACCATACGGCCGAACAGAAAATATCTTTCATCATGTGAGCGATGACGTGAAGGAAATTTCCGCACCGACCGCGCCCACCCCGGGACAGACCGTGAACTCCCCACCCGCCCCGGCCGCGCTCGCGGCGAAGGTGCGTACGCTGGCGCCTTCCATGACCCGTTCCATGCAGCGGGTCGCGGAGGCGGTCGCGGGCGACCCGGCGGGCTGCGCGGCGCTCACGGTCACCGGTCTCGCCGAGCTCACCGGCACCAGCGAGGCGACGGTCGTGCGCACCGCCCGCCTCCTCGGCTACCCCGGCTACCGCGATCTCCGCCTCGCCCTCGCCGGCCTCGCCGCCCAGCAGCAGTCGGGCCGCGCGCCCTCGGTCACGGCCGACATCGCGGTCGACGACCCGCTCCCCGATGTCGTCGCCAAGCTCGCGTACGACGAACAGCAGACCCTCGCGGACACGGCCGCCGGACTGGACATGGTCCAGCTCGGCGCGGCGGTCGGCGCGCTCGTCGGGGCCCGCCGGATAGACGTCTACGGCGTGGGGGCGTCCGGCCTTGTCGCCCAGGACCTCACGCAGAAGCTGCTCCGCATAGGGCTGCTGGCCCAGGCGCACAGCGACCCGCACCTCGCCGTCACCAACGCGGTGCAGCTCCGCGCGAAGGACGTGGCGATAGCGATCACCCACTCCGGTTCGACGGGCGACGTCATCGAACCGCTGCGGGTCGCCTTCGACCACGGGGCGACGACGGTCGCGATCACCGGTCGGCCGGACGGGCCGGTGTCCCAGTACGCCGACCACGTCCTGACCACGTCCACGGCCCGGGAGAGCGAGCTGCGGCCGGCCGCGATGTCGTCCCGGACGAGTCAACTGCTGGTGGTGGACTGCCTGTTCATCGGGGTGATGCAACGGACGTACGAGTCGGCGGCGCCGGCGCTTTCGGCGTCGTACGAGGCCCTGGCACATCGACACCGGAGTGGGGGGCCTTCGCGGTAGGTCGGCTGCGGGCCGTGTGTGGCTGGTCGCGCCCACGCGGCGGAGCCGCACATCGACAGAGCCCCGCGCCCCTGAAGACAGGGCGTTGTTCGCACCGTACGGAAATGAGTCGCCCCATGGCTTCCCTCCCCTCCGACGCCTCCCCCAACCACCTCGCCGTCCGTGCCGAGTTGGAGATGTTGACGACCGAGGCCTTCCGTCCCGAGCTCGCCGACATCGACCGGCTCCCCACCCTCGACATCGCGAAGCTGATGAACGGCGAGGACGCGACCGTGCCGACGGCGGTGGCGGCGCAGCTCCCGCTGATCGCGGCGGCGATCGACGCGATCGCGGAGCGGATGTCCCGGGGCGGCCGGCTGATCTACGCGGGCGCGGGTACGGCGGGCCGGCTCGGTGTGCTGGACGCGTCCGAGTGCCCGCCGACGTTCAACACGGCCCCTTCCCAGGTCGTGGGACTGATCGCGGGCGGCCGGGAGGCGGTGGTGACGTCGATCGAGGGCGCGGAGGACTCGGCGGAACTGGCCCGGACCGACCTCGACGCGCTCACCCTCACCCCCGAGGACACGGTGGTCGGCGTCTCCGCCTCCGGCCGTACGCCGTACGCGATCGGCGCGGTGCAGCACGCCCGCGCCCACGGAGCCCTGACGGTCGGCCTCTCCTGCAACGCGGCCAGCGCGCTCGCGGCGGCCGCCGACCACGGCATCGAGATCGTCGTGGGCCCCGAACTGGTGACCGGCTCGACCCGGCTGAAGGCAGGCACAGCACAGAAACTCGTCCTCAACATGCTGTCGACGATCACGATGATCCGCCTCGGCAAGACGTACGGGAACCTGATGGTCGACGTACGCGCCTCCAACGACAAGCTCCGCGCCCGTTCCCACCGCATCGTCGCCCTCGCCACCGGCGCGGCCGACGACGAGATCGAGACGGCCCTCACCGGGTCGAACGGCGAGGTGAAGAACGCCATCCTGACCATCCTCAGCGGAGTGGACGCCCCGACGGCCACCCGCCTCCTCACGGAGAACGAGGGCCACCTGCGCGCGGCGCTGGCGGCGGCGAGACCGTAAGGCGGAGCCGGGACAGTAATGCTGTCCCGGCCCCGCCGTGGGACTGACAAGCGGCGACACCGGCACACTCCAACTCTGGGACATCGCCACCCAGCAGCCCCTCGGCGGCCCACTGACCACCCCCGGCGACGCCATCACCTCACTGGCTTTCAGCCCCGACAGCACCACCGTCCACGCGTCCGGCCCCCACGCCCCGCTCCAGCACTACACCATCGCCCCCACCCAGGCCGTCACCCGAATCTGCACCCGCACCGGCGACGCCGACCTGACACCGGCCCAGTGGCACACATACCTGCCGGACGTGCCGTACCGCGAGGTGTGGGACCGCTGAAGCCGGCGATGTCAGTGGCGTGTGCGAGTGTGGGGATACCGGTGCTGGTGAGGAACATCGAATACGAAACGGAGCCGCACGCCGTGAATCACGCCCAGCTCACCGCCCTCGGCCGAGCCCTGCGCGTCCTCGGGGAGCACGGCGAGGCCCTGACCGCCGAGACCCCGGACGCCCGGTTGCACGAGGTCAAGGCGGACATCAAGCGCGCCTTGGAGCTGCTGGACGAGACGGTCACGACGGCCGCCCCGACAACGCGCTGCGACGAGCACCCGAACGGCCCGGTCGACGAGGAGGCCCCCGACCGCTGCCTGCTCTGCGAGACCCGCCGCCGCGCCGCCCGCCGCACCGAGCTCAACGACAGCTACGGCCCTCCCCCACTCTCGACTTCGCTCGAGCGGGGGGACCCCCATCGCCCCACCGGCCCCGCCGCCCCGACCCCGTCCCGCTACGGCGTACGGGACGACCGCCCCCAGCCCCAGCAGCGCTGGCTCCCGGAGTCCTGGAACGGCCAGGTCTGGCAGCTCTGCGGCACCCCCCGCCGAGACCGCCGCGAAGCCGAGCTCTACCTCACCGCCCAACGCCGCGGCCCCCGCCCCGCGATCTCGTACCGCCTGGTCCACGAGTTCACGGACTACGAGGTCCTACGGGTCTGGGGTGAGCCGGTACGGGTGGACATCGAGCCGATGGGGAACCTGTGAGTGGGCCGCGGCTCACGGCACGGAACCACGCTCCACGACCCACTCCATGGGCTGGCCGGTGATGTCCGCGATCCCGTCGTAGTCCGCGTCGTAGTGCAACACAGTCACGCCGTGCCGCTCGGCCGTGGCCGCGATCAGCAGGTCCGCGACGGACGTACGACGATGCTGCCCCTTGGCGGCGAACAACCCCTGCACCTCCACCGCGCGAACCCCGATCTCATCGGTCATCGGCAACCAGTCGAAGCCTTCGCGCACCATCTTGATACGGGCGTGGTCCGCTCCGTTCCGAGTGCTGTAAAGGATCTCCAGATCCATCACCGCGCACGTGGCGACCAAACCTCTGTCGACGAGCGGCCACAACCGGGCCTTCACCGAAGGATGCTTGAAACGCTCCCACGCACTCTTGTCGACCAGGAATCGCTCTACCGCCATGCCCCCGCCATCACCTCGGCGTCCGCCAGGTCGTCGAGCACCCCTTCTTCCAGTAGTTCCACAAAGCGCCGCCGCTTCGCCGCCGCCACGAATTCGGCAAGCGCACCGTTCACCGTGGCCCGCTTGGTCGAGGTGCCCAGTATCTCGGCGGCCTCGGCCACGAGTGCGTCATCGAGGTCGATCATGGTGCGCGACACAGCCACCTCCAGGCATACGATTTCCTTGCATCAGTATGCCTGACTTCACCCAGGAGTAACACAAAGCAGAGCCAGCGAGGCTCAGCCCGGCAGCCGCCCCGCCTCGTTGACCTGTCGCACCCGCTCCCGCAGCACCTCCCCCGTCGCCGCTTCCCGCACCGACTCCGGCGGACAGTCCCACTCCCGCCCGCCACCGACGGGCCGCAGCTGCACGTAACCGCCCTCCTGCCCCATCACCTCACCGAGCCGCCCGTTGCGTACGTCCACGGCGTACGACCGCAGCCGCCCGGTCACGTCTCCGCCGCCTTGCGCAGTACGTCGGCGAGCCGCGACGCGACCTGGATGTTGCAGCGGCCCAAGTCCACAAGCGCGTCCGGGAGTTCGCTGGCCCCCGTCAGCGGGTCGACCCGCAACGACGGCAGGATGATCCCCACCCCGCGCAACGCCTGATCGAGCCGCTCCACGACCTCCTCGGTCGACCCCAGCCGCCCGCCGATCCGCCGCCGCCCGTTCGCCGCCGCTCTGTTCTTCATGCCGCTCCCTCCACGCAGAGTTTCCGATTCGCCACACAGCGTGGCCGATAGGTGTCTAGCCTGGCCAGATACGACGCCCCAACATCGACGCTGCTGGACAGGGAGTTGTGGCCATGCCAGGACCGAAGGATCTCGACCCGTCGTCGTCTCCACGCGCGATGCTGGGAGCGGAGCTGCGCCACGCCAGAGAACGGGCAGGCCTCAGCCAAGAGGAACTGGGTCAACGGCTCTTCGTGAGCGGTTCGTTCGTGGGCCAGTTGGAACAGGCCACGCGCCGCATGACACGGGATATCGCCCTTCTCATCGACCAAGCCCTGGGTACGGGTGACTTCTTCTCGCGCAACTGCAAGGCAGCGGCCAAGTCCAAGTACCCGGAGCACTTCGCTGAGGCGGCGGAAGCGGAGGCGCTCGCCGTGGCAATCAGGGAGTACGCGCCCATGTTGATCCCAGGGCTGCTCCAGACACCCGCGTACGCGCGGGCCGTGAACGTGGCATACGAGCCAACGGCTCCGGAGAAAACCATCGACGCGTGGGTGGAGGGCCGGATGGCACGAACCCGCCTGCTCGACGATTCAACAAGGCCGATGGTGTGGGCGGTACTTGACGAAGCCGCACTACGACGAGTGACGGGCGGCCCCGCAGTGATGGCCGGGGCCCTGCGCCACGTCGCGAACCTGGGCCGCCGAAGGCGAGTCATCGTGCAGGTACTGCCGTTCGGCGCCGGAGCACACACTGCGATGCAGGGCTCCCTGAAGCTGATGGACTTCGAGGACGCCGCTCCACTGGTCTACCTCGAAGGGGTGCGCACGGGACGGCTGGAGGACGACCCAGCCACCGTCGCCCAGATGAGACTCACCTACGAACTCCTCGCGGCCTCCGCACTCCCGCCGGAGAACTCTCTGGCCCTGCTCGAAGCGTTGGCCCAGGATTACACCCATGAGGAACATCCCTGATCCCTGCCCGACCGCCACCGTCTGGTTCAAGTCCAGCTACAGCGGCGGCAGCGGCGGCGACTGCTTGGAAGTCGCCCGCTGGCGCAAGTCGACGTACAGCGGCGGCGGTGGCGACAACTGCCTCGAAGTCGCAGACGGCCACCCCACCCACCTCCCCGTCCGCGACTCCAAGAACCCCCTCGGCCCGAAGCTCGTGTTCCGGGCGGCGGCATGGTCGGCGTTCGTCGAGAACCTGAAGTACCCGAGGCAAGCGGACAGGATCTGACCTAATTGCCTCCTAGCGTGGTCTCGACCGATGGAACCGGAACAAGAACAACAATCCACGGAGGCCGAGACCATGAACGCGACCACGAACGACACCGAGCGCGCCGACCTGCTTGAGGTGCTGGCCAACCAGCGGCACTTCCTCCGCTTCACCACCCGCGACCTCACAGACGAGGAGGCCGGACGCCGGACCACCGCCAGCGAACTCTGCCTGGGCGGCCTGATCAAACACGTCACGTCGGTGGAACGGAGCTGGGTGGCCTTCATCCTGAACGGCCCATCCGCGATGCCCGACTTCACCGCCATGACCGAGGCCGACCAGGCCGAGTACGCCGCCGCGTTCCGGATGCAGCCCGGCGAAACGCTGGCCGGCGTACTGGCGGAGTACGACGAGGTGGCCCGCCGGACCGACGAACTGGTCGCCGCCCTGCCCGACCTGAACGCCGCCCACCCGCTGCCCAAGGCCCCGTGGTTCGATGGGGACGCACACTGGTCGGCCCGAAGGGTGCTGATGCACATCGCAGGCGAGACCGCCCAGCACGCCGGCCACGCCGACATCATCCGCGAGTCCCTGGACGGCGCGAAGAGCATGGGCTGACGCGATGCCGGGCCCACGAACATCGTGGGCCCGGCATCACTCTCCCTACTGCCTCACCTTGCTCCGGTAACCCGACACCTCACCGATCCACCTCACGAAGTCCCCCGGATCCTGATCCGCCCCATGCCCCGCGTCCCAGTAGTACGACGTGTTGACGTCATCCCCCAACTGCACGAGCCGGGCGTGCAGGTTGCCGGCGATCGTGTGGGACGTGTCCGTGTCGTTCGTGCCGAGGCGGATCCACCAGTGTTTGGTGCGCTTGGAGTTGACCTTGTCGACGAGGTGATACATGGAGTTCATGAGGGCGAGCTTCTCGGGGATGTCCTCGTCGAGGCGGGCGCTGTCGCCGTTCTGCTTGCGGAGGCTCCAGAGGGTGAAGTGGCGGGCCCGGGTCGTGCCCGTACCGAAGAGGTTGTTCTCGGGGCTGGCCATGTCGAACGTGTCGAAGGACGGAACGCTCTTCCTCCGCGCCCCGACATGTGTGAGGAAGTCCGCCCAGGTGAAGCTCGCCTTCCCGCCGGACCAGGTGATGAAGGGATTGGCCGCGAGGTACGCCGAGCGGGCCGAGTCCGACAGACCGGCCAGGTACTTCGTCGCCGACGGCTCCATGAAGGTACGCAGCAGATAGTCGTCGAGGTTGCGCGCGGTGAGCCTGCCGTACCCCTTCGCCCGCAGGCCCAGCGAGGCCACATGGTCGGCGTACGCGGTCTTCAGCTCCGCCGAGAGCGCCTGGTCGGCGAGGGCCCCGCTCGCCAGCTTGTTGCCGCCCCAGCACCACTCGTACGCCATGTCGGAGTGTTCGAGGTCGGTGATCGGACACCAGGCCCCGACGGCGAAGATGCCGTCACTCGCGTCGGCCGCGCCGATCGCCTCCAGATACGGCTCGTACAGCGGGCTGTCGCCGGACGCGCCCAGCAGCGACGACAGCGCGCCACCCGCGCTGACGCCGGACGACACGATGCGGTTCACATTCCCCGGCACGCGGCCCTTGTTGGACTTCAGGTAGCGGACGGCGGCCTTGAGGTCGACGATCGCGGCAGGCGCGACACCGTAGTACACGCCGCTCGCGTCGACGAGCGTACGACCCCGCGCCCCCGGCTCCACGACCACGTACCCGGCGGCCAGCGCGAGCGCCTGGCGGGTGGTCGCGCCGCCCATGCCGGTGGCGGTGATGCCGGTCTTGGCGGCGACGGACGACGGCATGTAACCGCCGACGGCGTTGGCGAGGAGGATGGGCGCGCCACTCGCGTCCACCGCCGTGCCGTCGATCTTCACGGGGACGCAGACGTTCAGCGACTGGTACGCGGCGTCGACCGGGTTCGCGACGTACGAGGCGACCTTGTAGAAGCGGTAGACGACCTCGTGGGCGGTGCCGGTGGCGTCGGTGATGGTGACCGTCTGCTCGGTGTAGGCGGACGGGTCGAAGACCAGGGCGTCGGCGGCGGAAACTCTGCTCGCGGCCCGCGCGCTGGAGGCAAACCCGACCGCCGGTACCGCGGCGGCGGCCGCACTGAGTCCCTTGACCACGGTTCTGCGCTGCACTTCCGTCTCCTGTCTTCTGTCTTCACGGCTCGTTCGGACAGGGGGAAGTGCAGCACAATCCACCGATTGCCCACAAGATTGTCAGCGATTTTGGCGAGAATCTAAGGAAGGGGTTCATGAGCCGGAGGTCACGGGACGTCAGGCGAGGGGAGCCGAGCGCAGCGGCATCGCCTCGAACTCGTACCCCTCCCAGATCCTCCGCGACGCCTCGTCCGGGTACGCCCTCACCTCCGGCTCCACGTCCAGAACCTGCGTCAGCCGACGCTCCCCGTCGTACGCCGCCCAGCCCGGTTCCCCGGTCCGCGCGAACGCCGTCCACGCCGACTGGAGGCGGTCGGTCAGCGCCTTCGCCTCCGGCGGGACACCGCTGCCCGCGAACAGCAGGTTGCCGAGGTCCGCGTCGTACGTGCCGAAGAGCAGCGGGATGTCCAGGCCGTGACAGGCGCCGAGCCTGCCGCCGTAACCCGGCGCCGGCCAGGTCAGCTCGTACATGTGTGCCCGGCCGCCGCCCGCGATCTGCGCCTCGGCCAGATGGAGGGACGGCATGCCGAACAGCCAGTCCGTCTGTACGCGTTCGAACAGCGCGCCCGGTGCGGCGTCCGGGAAGGCCGCGCGGTAGGCCGCTTCGCCGTCCGGGCCCGGCGCGAACATCCGCAGCGCCCACGCGTCCTGCTCCTCGCCGAGCTTGCCGAGCATGCCGCCGAGGGCGAGGAACAGCCGGAACTCGTCGCGGTTGTGTCCGACGATCAGCTCCACGTCGCGGGCCACGCCCGCCGCGAGCGCCTGCCAGGGGGTGCACGGCAGCACCTCGCCGTCGACGACAGGCGCGAAGGGCGTGACGGTGGGCGCCGCCTGGCCCCACCTGTCCTCGTACTTCCGCATCTTGGCCCCCAACGCCTCGCCCGCGGCGGTGAGTTGACGCGGGTCGACGTCGGCCAGCGCGGCGGCGGTCGCCGGGAGACCGACCTCCTTGGCGATCTCGCCCGCGATGTCCCGGGCGAGTTCGTCGGAGAAGTACGTCCCGGGCACGCTCTGCGCGACCGCCCGCCGGAACAGGCCCCGCGCGCTCGGCATGGCCAGCAGCGAGGCGATGCACCCCGCCCCCGCCGACTCCCCGAAGACCGTGACCTGCCCGGGGTCCCCGCCGAACGCCGCGATGTTGTCCCGCACCCACTCCAGCGCGGCGACCTGATCGAGCAGCCCCCGGTTCGCGGGCGCTCCCTCGATACGGGAGAACCCCTCGATCCCCACCCGGTAGTTGAAGGTGACGACGACCAGATCCCCGGCGCGCGCTAGGTGCTGGGCGTCGTAACCGGGGCTGCCGGAGTGCCCCAGCTTGTAGGCGCCGCCGTAGATCCACACCATCACCGGCCGCCGGGCGTCCGGATCCACGTCGGGCGTCCACACGTTCACGGTCAGCCAGTCGTCGCCCGTGGGCGCGTCGAGTGTGCCGGTACGCCCCTCAAACCCGGACTCCTGCGGGGGCGGCGGCCCGAAGTCGTACGCCTCCCGCACCCCCTCCCACTCCCGCACGGGCCGAGGCGCCCCGAACCGCGCCTCCCCCACGGGCGGTTCGGCGAACGGGATCCCCCGGAACACCCCGAGCCCACCCTCATCACGCCCACGCACCGCACCGCCCACGGTACGCACGACAAGATCACCGGCTGCCGTCATCGTCGACTCCTCACTGGGAAGCAGGACTGCCGCCCACTCAAACCCAATGAGCTTGCCTAAGTCAACCAACAGCCCCGGGGGTCGGGTGAGCCCGTCCAACTCCAGCCCCGAGGCCCGGAACTCACGGCTCAGCTCAGCGAGCGCAGGGACGCCGCGTCGTAGTCCTTCAGCTCGTCGAAGCGGCCGTCGAGGACCTTCGCCGCCCACTCGGGGTCCTGGAGCAGCGCGCGGCCGACGGCGACGAGGTCGAACTCCTCGCGCTCCAGCCGGTCGAGGAGGTCGTCGAGCCCGCGGAGCTGGGCCCCCTCACCGACGAAGGCCTTGAGGAACTCGCCGTCGAGGCCGACCGAGCCGACGGTGATGGCCTGCTTGCCGGTGAGCTTCTTCGTCCAGCCCGCGAGGTTGAGGTCGGAGCCCTCGAACTCGGGGAGCCAGTAGCGGCGCGTGGAGGCGTGGAAGGCGTCGACACCGGCGGCGGCCAGCGGGCTGAGGATGGCCTCCAGCTCCTCCGGCGTCTCGGCGAGCCGGGCGTCGAAGTTGTCCGACTTCCACTGCGAGTACCGGAAGACGACCGGGAACTCGGGCGACACGGCCTCCCGCACGGCGGCGACGATCTCCGCCGCGAACTTCGTACGCGCGACCGCGTCACCACCGTAGGCATCCGTACGGCGGTTGGTGCCGGCCCACAGGAACTGGTCGATGAGGTAGCCGTGGGCGCCATGCAGCTCCACCCCGTCGAAGCCGATGCGCTCGGCGGCGGCAGCGGCCTCGGCGAAGGCACCGATGACGTCGTCGAGATCACTGCGGCTCATGGCCTTGCCCTCGCCCTCGGTGCCGTCGAGACGCACCCCGGACGGCCCGACGGCCGGAGCCTCCGCGAACGGCGGCTCCCCCTGCTTCCGCACCATCCCGATGTGCCACAACTGCGGCACGATCGTCCCCCCGGCAGCGTGCACGGCCTCGGCGACCTTCCCCCACCCGGCCAGCTGCTCCTCCCCGTGGAACCGCGGCACGCTGTCGCTCTGCCCGGCCGACTCATGCCCGACATACGTCCCCTCGGTGATGAGCAGGCCGACCTTCGCGGCGGCGCGCCGCCCGTAGTACGACGCCACATCCGCCCCGGGCACCCCACCCGGCGAGAACATCCGCGTCATCGGCGCCATCGCGATGCGATTGGGGACGGTCAGCCCGTTGATGGTGAGGGGCCGGGAGAGGATCTCGGCGGCGCGGGAGGCGGAGGGGGCGGTGGTCACGTGGGGGCTCCTCGAAGCAGGGGACTGGGCTGACGGTATTTGCACATGCATGGAATTCCTGTGCGCCAACCGCTCTGTCCGGTACGGCATTCCGCCGCCCCCCCGCTGTGATCCCGAGCACTCTGAAACGCCCGAGGGCGGCACCCCCTGTCTCCAGGGAGTGCCGCCCTCGGTACTGCAGGACGGTGATCAACCAGAGGTCGATCAGAAGTCCATGTCACCGCCCGGCATACCGCCACCGGCGGGCGCGGCGGCCTTCTCCGGCTTGTCGGCGATGACGGCCTCGGTGGTGAGGAAGAGCGCGGCGATGGAGGCGGCGTTCTGCAGGGCGGAGCGCGTGACCTTCGCCGGGTCGATGATGCCCTCGGCGATCATGTCGACGTACTCACCGGTCGCGGCGTTCAGGCCGTGGCCGACGGGCAGGTTGCGCACCTTCTCGACGATGACACCGCCCTCGAGACCACCGTTGACGGCGATCTGCTTGAGCGGGGCCTCCAGGGCGAGCCGCACGGCGTTGGCACCGGTCGCCTCGTCACCCTCCAGGTCCAGCTTCTCGAAGACCGTGGAGGCCTGGAGCAGGGCCACGCCACCACCGGCGACGATGCCCTCCTCGACGGCCGCCTTCGCGTTGCGAACGGCGTCCTCGATACGGTGCTTGCGCTCCTTGAGCTCGACCTCGGTCGCGGCACCGGCCTTGATGACGGCCACGCCGCCCGCGAGCTTCGCCAGGCGCTCCTGGAGCTTCTCGCGGTCGTAGTCCGAGTCGCTGTTCTCGATCTCGGCGCGGATCTGGTTCACACGGCCCGCGACCTGCTCGGAGGAGCCGGCACCGTCGACGACGGTGGTCTCGTCCTTGGTGATGACGACCTTGCGGGCACGGCCCAGGAGGTCGATGGAGGTGTTCTCCAGCTTGAGACCGACCTCCTCGGAGATGACCTCGCCACCGGTGAGGATGGCGATGTCGTTCAGCATCGCCTTGCGACGGTCACCGAAGCCCGGGGCCTTGACGGCGACGGACTTGAAGGTGCCGCGGATCTTGTTGACGACCAGGGTCGACAGGGCCTCGCCCTCGACGTCCTCGGCGATGATCAGCAGCGGCTTGCCCGACTGCATGACCTTCTCCAGGAGCGGGAGCAGGTCCTTGACGTTCGTGATCTTGGAGTTGGCGATGAGGATGTAGGGGTCCTCGAGCACCGCCTCCATGCGCTCCATGTCGGTCGCGAAGTACGCCGAGATGTAGCCCTTGTCGAAGCGCATGCCCTCGGTGAGCTCAAGCTCCAGACCGAAGGTCTGCGACTCCTCGACGGTGATGACGCCTTCCTTGCCGACCTTGTCCATGGCCTCGGCGATGAGCTCGCCGATCTGGGTGTCGGCGGCGGAGATGGAGGCCGTGGAGGCGATCTGCTCCTTGGTCTCGACCTCCTTGGCCTGGTCGAGCAGCGCGCCGGAGACGGCCTCGACGGCCTTCTCGATACCGCGCTTCAGGGCCATCGGGTTGGCACCGGCGGCTACGTTGCGCAGGCCCTCGCGTACGAGCGCCTGGGCGAGCACGGTCGCCGTGGTCGTACCGTCACCGGCGACGTCGTCCGTCTTCTTGGCGACTTCCTTGACCAGCTCGGCGCCGATCTTCTCGTACGGGTCCTCGAGCTCGATCTCCTTGGCGATGGACACACCATCGTTGGTGATCGTGGGGGCGCCCCACTTCTTCTCGAGGACGACGTTCCGGCCCTTGGGGCCGAGCGTCACCTTGACGGCGTCCGCGAGCTGGTTCATGCCGCGCTCGAGGCCGCGCCGCGCCTCCTCGTCGAACGCGATGATCTTGGCCATGTGAAGTGGTCCTCCCGGACTGGGGTGGATTGCTCCGGACCGTGCTGGCGCCCGCGACGGACGGCCTGCCTGCCTCGTGGTTCCTTGCCCCACCCGGCCTGCGGGCCTCACCGACCCGGTCCTCGTTGTCACTCTCACCTTCAGAGTGCTAACGCCAATGATTAGCACTCGACCCACCCGAGTGCAAGGCGCGGCCGCGAAGCGGGCTCGTTGAGGGGTGGTGGTCGGGCGACGGGTGGGCGCAAGCGGCTCTCGGGGTTCGGCCGGTGATCCCCAGGTGAACGCGCCCCGCGCGCCCGCACACCACCCCCGTCCGGACACACCAGAGGGCTCGCACCCCTGTATGGGATGCGAGCCCTCCGAAGAAGAACGAAGAACGTCGCTGCGATGAACCCGGCGCGTTACTTCAGCCGGCCGCCAGTCGGACCATGTCCGCCTGCGGCCCCTTCTGACCCTGCGAGATCTCGAACTCGACCCGCTGGCCCTCTTCCAGGGTGCGGTAACCGTCCATCTGGATCGCGCTGTAGTGGACGAATACATCCGCACCACCGTCGACCGCGATGAAGCCGTACCCCTTCTCCGCGTTGAACCACTTGACGGTGCCCTGAGCCATGCCTAACTCCCCTATTACTGGCCCTTGCACAGATCCACACTTCGCGGATCCGGGTCAGACCTCACCCCCCAACGGTTGGGGGTGTGCGCCGGAACGCGTCGACCGCGGCTGAATGTATCTGTCCAACTGCCGTCTGCAACAGGTCAATCGGACGAGAAATCTGGACACGCGGGGTCGGGAATGTACGAACAATTCGCCCGAATTCAGGGCAAGTCGGGCCCCACAAAAGGAACGAATTACGCAAAAGCCGTGCACACTTTGGCTACTTCATATAGGGCGTGCGGCGCGATCAAATATGCGCCCGGCATGAAATCACTACGGTGATCGAACCGGGTTCCCCAACTCTACCGCGCTCAATCATAAAGAATTGCCCCCTCCGCTTCTCTCACGGAGGAGGCAATTCGATGCACAGCGAGTAACCGGTGTTACCCACGGTTACTACTCGCGGGTACTGACCGAAGGTCAGCCACCGGCCACGGCGGGAATGATCGAGACCCCCGCACCGTCCGGCGTAGCCGTCTCCAGCCCCTGCTCGAACCGGACATCATCGTCATTCACGTACACATTCACGAACCGCCGCAACTTGCCCTGATCGTCCAGCACCCGGGCGGCGATGCCGGTGTGGTTCTTCTCCAAGTCGGCAATGACCTCGGCGAGGGTGGCACCTTCGGCGGTCACCTCGGCCTGACCACCGGTGTAGGTACGAAGGATGGTCGGGATGCGAACGTTGACGGACATGACGTGTGACCTCCGGGTCAGTGCAGCGAGCCCCGTAAGGGGCGCGGGGCTGTGTTGGATCTGCGGCTCCGCCGCGTGGGCGCGACCAGCCCCCACCGGCCGCAGACGAACAACTAGCAAGTCTTAGGCGAGACCAGCCTCACGGAACGAATCCAGGTTGGGACGAATGGTCGCGGTAAGCCCAGTCCCGGCCACCGCATCCAACGTCTTCAGCCCATCACCCGTGTTGAGGACAACCGTGGTCAACGAGGGGTCGAGAACCCCGTTTTCGATCAGCTTCCGGGTCACACCCACGGTCACCCCACCCGCGGTCTCCGCGAAGATCCCCTCGGTCCGCGCGAGCAACTTGATCGCGTCCACGATCTGCTCGTCGGTCACATCCTCAACGGCCCCACCGGTGCGCCGAGCAATATCGAGAACGTAAGGACCATCCGCCGGGTTACCGATCGCGAGCGACTTCGCGATCGTGTCCGGCTTCTGCGGCCGTACGACATCGTGGCCCGCCTTGAACGCGACGGACACCGGCGAGCAGCCCTCGGCCTGCGCACCGAAGATCTTGTACGGCTTGTCCTCGACGAGCCCGAGCTTGATCAGCTCCTGGAGCCCCTTGTCGATCTTCGTGAGCTGCGACCCGGAGGCGATCGGCACGACCAGCTGGTCCGGCAGCCGCCAGCCGAGTTGCTCGCAGATCTCGTACGCCAGCGTCTTGGAGCCCTCGGCGTAGTACGGCCGCAGGTTGACGTTGACGAAGCCCCAGCCCTCGCCGGCCGGGTCGCCGATCAGCTCGGAGCAGAAGCGGTTCACGTCGTCGTAGTTGCCCTGGATGCCGACGAGTTCGCCGCCGTAGACCGCGGCCATGACGACCTTGCCCTGCTCCAGGTCGTGCGGGATGAACACGCAGGAGCGGAAGCCGGCGCGGGCGGCGGCTGCGCCGACGGCACCGGCGAGGTTGCCGGTGGAGGAGCAGGAGAGCGTGGTGAAGCCGAAGGCGCGGGCGGCCTCCAGGGCCTGGGCGACGACGCGGTCCTTGAAGGAGTGCGTCGGGTTGCCGGAGTCGTCCTTGATGAACAGCTTGCCGGCGTCGACTCCCAGCTCACGGGCCAGGTTGTCGGCCTTGACGAGGTGGGTCCAGCCGGGGTTGATGTTCGGCTTGTCGGCCACGTCGGCCGGGACGGGCAGCAGGGGCGCGTAACGCCAGATGTTCGCCGGGCCGGACTCGATCTTCTTGCGCAGCTCCTCCGTGTCGTACGCGGAGAAGTCGTACGCGATCTCCAGCGGCCCGAAACACTCCTCGCAGGCGAAGACAGGGCCGAGGGGTACTTGGTGACCGCACTCGCGGCAGCTCAGCGCCGCGGCGGAACCGAGGTCGACGGTGGAGTTCGTGGTGCTTGCAACAGTCTGCACAGCCATGTGAGGCGAGGCCCTTTCTCCTCATCTTCCTCACGACGCATCTCGTCGTGAGACGGATTTGGCACCTTCCCTAGCCGGGAGCCTCGCGATGCGATCGCCCACGTGTCTGCGGCAGTGATCGTTGATCGTTACGAGACCGGCTGGAGGGTTGCCGGGGCTTCATCGGGCCGTATCCCTCTGCCCCTCTGGATGAGCGGTATTTGGTTGTATACGCAAACGACCCCCGACATGCGATGGTCACCAGCGTTGTTCAAGACTGTAACCGAAGGCCACGACAGTTGAGGGAGCCGTCCGAACCGCGAGACGCATCACACCGCTCACACCGCAGAGGAGCCGCGCACTGTGCTGAAGGAAGTCGAGCGCTGGCTGAGCACCCGCTCCTGGTCCGTGACCGACCGCCCGCTCCACAAGATCATGGCCGCGAAACGGGCCACCGGCCAGACGGTCAGTGTCGTCCTGCCCGCGCTCAACGAGGAGGCGACGGTCGGCGAGATCGTCGCGATCATCCGCCACGACCTCATGCAACAGGTCCCGCTCGTCGACGAGATCGTCGTCGTCGACTCCGGTTCGACCGATCGTACGTCGGAGGTCGCGGCGGCGGCCGGGGCACGGGTCGTCCACCGCGACGAGATACTCCCGCGCGTCCCGACCTTGCCCGGCAAGGGCGAAGTGCTGTGGCGGTCGCTGCTCGTCACGACCGGCGACATCGTCTGCTTCGTCGACGCGGACCTGAAGGAGTTCTCGTCCGACTTCGTCTCCGGGATCGTCGGCCCCCTGCTCACCGACCCCGGCGTCGACCTCGTCAAGGCGATGTACGACCGCCCGCTGGGCGCCGCCGCCGGCCAGGGCGGCCGGGTGACGGAACTGATGGCCCGCCCCCTGCTGAACATGCACTGGCCGCAGCTGGCCGGATTCGTCCAGCCGCTCGGCGGCGAGTACGCGGCCCGCCGCTCCCTGCTGGAACAGCTCCCGTTCCCGGTGGGCTACGGCGTGGAGTTGGGCATGCTCATCGACGCCCTGCACCTGGTCGGCCTCGACGCCCTCGCCCAGGTCGACGTCGGAGTCCGCAAACACCGCCACCAGGACGGCCAGGCCCTCGGCCGCATGTCCGCGGCCATTTATCGCACCGCGCAACTTCGTCTGGCCCGGGGCCACCTCGTCCGTCCCGTCCTGACGCAGTTCGAGCGGGGCGAGCAGGGCTTCGAGCCCCGCACCCACTCGGTGGACGTGGAGGAGAGGCCGCCGATGGTGGAGATCGCGGAGTACGTACGACGAAAGGCCGCGTGATCGAGGGGGTGGGTCTGTGGAGTCGTGGCCGCAGGTGGGTGGCGGCTGGTCGCGCAGTTCCCCGCGCCCCTCAACGACACGGCCCTGCGGGCCGAAAAGCACGGGGCGCAGCCCCTGCTTTTCAGGGCGCGGGGCTGTGTCGATTTGCGGCTCCGCCGCGTGGGCGCGACCAGCCACAATCGACCCGCACCCGCCGTCCCACAGGCACCCCCCACCCCATTGGGCACCCGGCATCCAGCCCAACCGTACGTTTGACCGCCGAACCCCTTGGCTAGGTTGAGCCCTATGGCATCAACACCCGGTGCACAGATCCTCGTCGCCTCCAACCGCGGCCCCGTCTCGTACACCCTGGACGTGGCGACCGGCGACCTCACAGCGAAGCGCGGCGGAGGCGGCCTCGTGTCGGGGCTGTCCGCGATCGACCCGGACGCCGGCGCGGTATGGGTCTGCTCGGCCCTCGGCGCCGGCGACCGGGAGGCCGTACGGCAAGGCGTCGGCGAGCCCGGCGTACGGATGCTGGACATCCCCGCCGACGTGCATCACGACGCGTACAACGGCATCGCCAACTCCACGCTGTGGTTCCTGCACCACATGCTGTACCAGACCCCGCTGGAACCGTCCTTCGGCGCCGAGTTCCGCGCGAGGTGGGCGGCGTACGAGTCGTACAACCGCTCCTTCGCCGAGGCGCTGGCGGAGGAGGCGGCGGACGGCGCGGCGGTGCTCATCCAGGACTACCACCTGGCCCTGGCGCCCCGAATGCTGCGCGAGCTCCGCCCCGACCTGCGGATCGGCCACTTCTCGCACACCCCGTGGGCGCCGGTGGACTACTTCCGGCTGCTCCCCGACGACATCGCCGCGCAGCTGCTGAGCGGGATCCTCGGGGCCGACCGGGCCGCGTTCCTCACCCGGCGCTGGGCGGACGCTTTCACCGAGTGCTGTCATGCCGTACTGGGCCCCGGGATCCCGTCCGGCACCCGGATCGGCGTGCACGGACTCGGCGCCGACGCGGACTTCCTGCGGGCCCGCGCCCACGAGGCGGACGTCGACGAACGCATGGCCGCGCTGCGGGAGCAGATCGGTACGGCCCCCGGCGGCACCCCGCGCCGCACGATCGTCCGCGTCGACCGCACGGAACTCTCCAAGAACATCGTGCGGGGCCTGCTGGCATACCGGCAGCTCCTCGACGACCAGCCCTCCTGGCGCGGACGCGTCGTGAACGTCGCCTTCGCCTACCCGTCCCGGCAGGACCTCGCCGTGTACCGGGAGTACACGGCCGAGGTCCAGCGGGTCGCGCACGAGATCAACGAGCAGTACGGGACGCCGGGTTGGACCCCGGTCCTCCTGCACGTCAAAGACGACTTCGCCCGCTCCCTCGCGGCGTACCGCCTCGCCGACGTCGCCCTCGTCAACCCCATCCGCGACGGCATGAACCTCGTCGCCAAGGAGATGCCGGTCGTCTCCGACGAGGGGTGCGTGCTGGTGCTGTCGCGGGAGGCGGGGGCGTACGAGGAGTTGAGCGACGACGCGATCGTGGTGAACCCGTATGACGTGAGCGGCACAGCCGCCGCGCTGCACCAGGCGCTGTCCATGCCGGCGGACGAGCGGGCCGAGCGTACGAAGCGGTTGGCTGCCGCCGGGACCGCGTTGCCCCCGACCCAGTGGTTCTTGGATCAGCTTCGTGGGTTGGAGAGTGCCTGACAGCTCGGGGGAGCTGTGGTGTGGCAGGTGCGGCTGGGTGGGGGCTGGTCGCGCAGTTCCCCGCGCCCCTTAAAAGCCCCGGGCGCGACCCATGCTGTTAAGGGGCGCGGGGAACTGCGCGAGCAACCCCCACCTACCCGCAGTCGGTCAGGCACTCGGCGATGGATGCCAGCAAGGCCACCACGCCCTGTGGACCGTCCACCACCAGGTCCGCCCTCTCCGAGAGTTCCGTGACCTCTGTGCTGCCGCTGCAGACCAGCAGACCCGGTGTGCCCTCGGTGCGCAGCTTCTCCACTGTCGCGAAGGCGGGGAGGTCGCCGAGGTCGTCGCCGGCGTAGAGCACCGAACCGGCGCCGACTTCGCGTACGTACTCCTGGAGGGCCATGCCCTTGTCCATGCCCGGGGGGCGGAGTTCCAGGACCAGGCGGCCCGGCTCGACGATCAGGCCGTGGCGGGTGGCCAGCTCTCCGAGAGGTCCGCGCAGCGCTTCGAACATGGCCTGGGGGTCGTCGGCCCGCCGGGTGTGGACGGCTACGGCCCTTCCCTTGTCCTCGATCCACGCCTCAACGCCCCGGAGCAGGCTGGGCAGTTCATCCCGTGCCGCCGCCACCCCCGGGTGTGACGGTGGGGCGGTGATCGTGTTGGTGGCGGCGTCCCAGCGTTCGGCGCCGTAGTGGCCGAGGACGGTGAGGTGCTCCAGGCCGGGGACGCCGGTGAAGCCGCCGTAGCGGACGGCGACATCGGCCGGGCGGCCGGTGATCACGGCGACGGAGGCCACCTTCGGGGCGAGCGCCGCCAGCGCGGCGCCCGCGTCGGGGTGGGCGCGGGCCTGTTCGGGGTCGGGCACGATCGGCGCGAGGGTGCCGTCGAAGTCGAGCGCGATCACCGCCCGGCCGGGGTGGCGGAGGATCGCGTCCAGCGCGTCCCGGCCGGTCGGGGTCACGGGTGTCGGCAAGGTGGGGGAATCCTGTTCGCTGCCCATGGTCCGACCCTATCCGCGCACCACCGGACCACACCTCCCCACGTCACCGCTCGGCTCTGCGCGCCTGCCGCACCCTGCGCAGCCGGTTCACGGTCACCGGGTCGTGGGCGAGGGCGCGCGCGTCGTCGAGGAGGGCGTTGAGCAGCTGGTAGTAGCGCACCGGGGCCAGGCCCAGGCGCTCGCGTATCGCGCGCTCCTTGGCGCCGGGGCCGGGCCAGCCCTGGCGCTCCAAAGCGAGGATGGCCTGTTCACGCGCGTTGAGCTCCTCCATGCCCGAAACCGTAACGGACCCCACTGACAACACCGCCGGTGTCTCAGCCCTCCGCCGGCCCCAGGTACCGCCCCCTCGCCTCCTCCAGCAGCGCGCCCAGCCGTTCGTCCCGCCAGCCGTAGAGGCGGGGAGTCGCGGCGGGGGTGTGCCGGTTGTAGGGGGCGTCGAAGACGAGGTGTTGCCAGCGGGCCGTGGCGCTGCCGTCGATCGTGGCGCGGTCGTCGATCAGGGCGATGCCGTCGTAGGCGGCCTTGTCGTCGTCGATGATGGCCTCGCGGGCCACCTCCGCGTCGAAGTACTCGGTGAGCCACGCCCGTTTCGCCTGCTCGCACCAGCGGTTGGCGGACAGCGGACGGCTGCACACGCGGGGGTGGAAGCCGGTCTCCTTGATCCGGTTCCACCCCTCCAACGCGCCCTCGAAGAGCGGCAGGGAGCCGAAGAAGTCCTCGCGGTGGAGCAGCTCCCTGATCCGCTCCTCGTACACGGGGAACGCCTCCGTGAGGTGGAACACGCTCCGCTCCCGCGCCGAGACCAGCTCCGGGCAGTCCTCCCCCAGTACGTCCACCACCCGCCGGTCGAAGTCGGCGAGCACTCCGTCCATGTCCACCAGCACGACCCGCGAAGAGTCGGAACGATCAACAGCAGCAGTCATATCGGCAGCGTACGGAGCCCGCGATGACCTCGACCCCGTTTCTACGATCCCGACCGGTCCGCCATGGACGCCGTCTGCTGGAGCTGCTCGAGTACCGCCTGGGGCTTGGCGTCCGGGGCGACCGCGCGGCCGATGCGCTGCTTGACGGCGGCGCTGACGGTGGCCCAGGAGGTCTTGCCGGCGGGGTAGAGCTCGGCGGTGGGGAGTTCGTCGAGGAAGGGGGTGAGGTCGGCGTCGTCCTTGTCGGCGGCCATGGTCGCGGAGGCGGAGGGGGTCACGGGCAGCAGGTCGTACTCGCGGGAGAAGGCGAGGACGTTCTTGTCGCTGTAGACGTGGTCGAGGAAGTGGCCGATCTCCTCGCGGTTGCCGTTCTGCTTGAAGGCCATCATCCAGTCGGTGACGCCCATGGTGGCGTGGGCCTGGCAGTCGACGCCGGGCATGGCGGCCGTGCCGTAGTCGACGCCCTGCTCGGCGGCCATGTGCATCAGGCTGGGGTGGCCGTTGAGCATGCCGACCTCGCCGCGGGCGAACGCGGCGAACGCGTCGGCGCGGTTGAGCTCGGCGGGGGCGGTGGGCCCGGTGAAGCCCTTGTCGACGAGTTCGTTCTTGAGCCAGTTGAAGGTCCGGACGCTCTCCTCCGAGTCCAGTTGATACGTGCCAACGTTGTCGACGTAGCCCGCACCGCCGCTGACCAGCCACTGCATGGCCTCGGCCTGGGCCTCCTCCGGGCCGAGCGGCAGGGCGTACGGGATCTTCACGCCGGCCTTGTTCAGGGCCTCGGCGTCGGCCGCCAGCTCCTTCCAGGTGCGCGGGGCGCTCTCGATGCCCGCCTCGGAGAAGAGCTTCTTGTTGTAGAAGAGCACGCGCGTGGAGGCCGCGAACGGCATCCCGTACGGGATCCGCCGTACCTTGCCGGCGTCGGCGAGCTGGGAGAGGAAGTTGGCCTGGACGGGGATGGAGAGCAGGTCGCCGACCTCGTAGAGCTTGCCGGCGTCGGCGTAGTCGGCGTAGGTGCCGGTCTGCGCCATGTCGGGTGCCTCGCCCGCGTCGACCATCTTCTTGACCTCGCGGTCGACGTCGTTCCAGGACAGGACGGTGATGTCGACCGTGATGCCGGGGTTGTCCTTCTCGTACGCCTCGACGAGCGTGTCCCAGTACTTCTCGGAGCTGTTGTCCTTGGAGTCGCCGTAGTCGGCGGCGACCAGCTTCAGGGTGACGCCCGGGCCGTTCGTCTCCGAGGCGCCGCAGCCCGCAAGCGTCGCCATCAGCCCTAACGCGGACAGCGCGGACATCGCCGTCCTCCAGTTGGCTGTGATGCCGGTCTTCGTCCGCTGGTGCCGACGCTGACGCTGCCCCTGCCGCTGTCCCACTGGTACTGCCCCAAACTGTTGTACGGCCCCGCACGCAACAGCCTGGCGACAAGCTCGGTGTCCAAGCCTGTCGATCTCTCAACTTCTCGAACTTCTCCATAAGGTCTACACCACAAGGTCTATACCACGTAGTGGACTAGACCTCTTGCGGCTGTACGGGTCACACTGTCCCTCGTGAGACATGTCATCGCCCTCGATGTGGGCGGCACCGGGATGAAGGCCGCGCTGGTCGGGGCGGACGGCGAGCTGCTGTACCAGGCCCGCCTCGCCACCGGGCGCGAACGCGGGCCGGACGCCGTCGTCGCGTCCATCCTCGACTTCGCCGCCGAACTGCGCGCCCACGGCGAGCGGCACTTCGGCGAGCCCGCGGCGGCCGCCGGTGTCGCCGTCCCCGGCATCGTCGACGCCGAGCGGGGCACCGCGGTCTACGCGGCCAACCTCGGCTGGCACGACGTCCCGCTGCGCGCCCTCCTCACCGAACGCCTCAACGGCGTCCCCGTCGCCCTCGGCCACGACGTCCGCACCGGCGGGCTCGCCGAGGGGCGCGTGGGCGCGGGCCGGGGCGCGGACCGCTACCTCTTCGTGGCCCTCGGCACCGGGATCGCCGGCGCGATCGGCGTCGACGGCCGGGTGGAGGCGGGGGCGCACGGTTTCGCAGGCGAGATCGGCCATATCGTCGTACGCCCCGGGGGCACCCCCTGCCCCTGCGGCCAGCGCGGCTGCCTGGAACGGTTCGCCTCCGCGGCGGCGGTGAGCCAGGCCTGGGCCGAGGTCTCGGGCGACCCTGAGGCGGACGCGGCGGACTGCGCCGAGGCCGTGGAGTCCGGCGACCCCTTGGCGGAGGCGGTCTGGCGCCGAGCGGTCGACGCCCTCGCCGACGGCCTGGTCACCGCCCTCACCCTCCTGGACCCCCGCACCCTGATCATCGGCGGCGGCCTGGCGGAGGCGGGGGACACCTTGTTCACACCGCTCCGCGCGGCGGTGGAACGCCGAGTCACCTTCCAGAAAGTCCCGACCATCGTCCCGGCAACCCTCGGCGACACGGCAGGCTGCCGCGGCGCGGGGTTGCTGGCCTGGGACCTCCTCACCCGCACGAACACGGACCCATCGGAGGCGACCGTCTGATGCCCATTCAGCAGGAACTTCCCGACTCGGGCCCCGGCAGCATGCGCAAAGGGGCGCGGGGAACTGCGCGAGCAACCCCCACTCACCCGCAGCCGCCACTCAACAGGCCCTACATCCTCGAAGGCGCCAACGTCGTCCTCCCCACCGGCACAGTAAAAAACGGCCGAGTGATCATCGACGGGACCCGAATCGCCGCCAACGCCCCCGAGAACGCCCCCACCATCGCCGTAGACAACCACTGGCTACTGCCAGGTTTCGTGGACATCCACAACCACGGCGGCGGCGGAGCCTCCTTCACCTCAGGCACGGTCGAAGACGTACTCAAGGGCATCCACACCCACAGGACCCACGGCACCACCACCCTCGTCGCCTCCACCGTCACCGGCGACATGGACGGCCTTGTCCAGCGCGCCGGCCTCCTCTCCGAGCTGGCCGAGCAGGGGGACGTGGCCGGTATCCACTTCGAGGGCCCGTTCATCTCCCCGTGCCGCAAGGGCGCCCACTCCGAGGCACTCCTCCGCGACCCGGACCCGGCGGACGTCCGCAAACTGATCGACGCGGCGCGCGGCCGGGCCGCGATGGTGACGCTCGCCACCGAACTCCCGGGCGGCCTCGACTCCGTACGGCTCCTCACCGAACACGGCGTCATCGCGGCGATCGGCCACACGGACGCGACGTACGAGCAGACGGTTCAGGCCATCGACGCGGGGGCGACCGTGGCGACGCACCTGTTCAACGCGATGCCCCAGCTGGGCCACAGGGAACCGGGCCCGATCGCGGCGCTTCTCCAGGACGACCGCGTCACGGTCGAGCTGATCAACGACGGCACCCATCTGCACCCGGCCTCCCTCCAGCTGGCGTTCCGTCACGCGGGAGCGCACCGCGTGGCGTTCATCACGGACGCCATGGACGCGGCGGGCTTCGGCGACGGCCGCTACTGGCTCGGCCCGCTGGAGGTCGAGGTCGCGGACGGCGTGGCCCGCCTGGTGGAGAGCGGCACGATCGCCGGCTCGACCCTGACCCTGGACCGCGCCTTCAAACGGGCGGTCACCGTCGACCACCTCCCCGTCGAGGACGCCGTCGCCGCCCTCTCCGCCAACCCGGCGAAGCTGCTCGGCATGTACGACAGGGTCGGCTCCCTGGAGCCCGGCAAGGACGCGGACCTCGTACTCCTCGACGCGGACTTCGCCCTGAAGGGGGTAATGCGGAAGGGCGAGTGGCTGGTGGATCCCCAACTTGGCTGATCCGTCTGTTTGTTGACATGTCGTGTGAAGTGCGGCGGTTGTCCCGGGGGACTGGGCCGACCGCCGCGCTTTTGGCATGATCGTGCCTCCGCAATCGCGCCCGACAGGCGCACTCTGAATACTCGACAGACTCGGCGACATCGAGGGGGTAGGCCCAGGTGATCCTCACGGTCACGCTGAACACCGCTCTCGACATCACCCATCGCGTACGGGACCTCAGGCCCCACACAACCCACCGGGTGACCGAGGTCACCGAACGGCCCGGCGGCAAGGGCCTGAACGTGGCCCGGGTGCTGGCGACCCTCGGCCACGAGGTGACGGTGACGGGGTTCGTCGGAGGCACGACCGGGCGGGCACTGCAGGACCAACTCACCCGCACCCCGGGCGTGGTGGACGCACTGGTCCCCGTCGAAGGATCGACGCGCCGGACGATCACCGTGGTTGAAGCCACCGGTGACACGACTCAACTCAACGAGCCCGGCCCGCTCATCGCCCCCGCCGAATGGCTGGCCTTCCAGGAGGCGTACGAGGACCTGCTGCGCTCCGCCTCGGCGGTGGCCCTGTGCGGCAGCCTGCCGCCGGGGATACCGGTGGGCGCGTACGCGACCCTGATCCGAACGGCACGCACGCGGGGCGTACCCGTACTGCTGGACACGAGCGGGGAGCCGCTACGCCGAGGTGTGGCAGCCCGCCCCGACATCGTGAAGCCGAACGCCGACGAACTGGCCGAACTCACCGGCTCCCACGAGCCGTCCCGAGCCGCCCGAGACGTCCGCCGCCGAGGCGCCCACGCGGTCGTCGCCTCCCTGGGCCCGGAAGGCCTCCTGGCCCACACCCCGGAAGGGCACTGGCAGGCGACCCCACCCCGCCCCCTCCGAGGCAACCCCACCGGCGCGGGCGACGCGGCGGTCGCCGGCCTCCTCTCGGCCCTGACCGAAAACCTCCCCTGGCCGACCCGCCTCACCCGAGCCGGGGCCCTGTCGGCGGCAGCCGTACTGTCCCCCGTGGGGGGCGAGTTCGACCAGGAGCTCTACGAGGAACTCCTGCCCCAGGTGGCGGTGACGGGCGAGGCCACGGCGGCCTGACGTCTTGCTACACATGACCGAAGAACCACTCTCTGTGGCGAGATATTCAATGGCATTTCGAACTCAAGTTTGAAATGGTCACAGTCAACCGATCTCGATCAAGAAAGTGGAGCAACTCACCATGAAGTTACGCCTGTTCGCTCTAGTCGGAGCGGCAGTCATCGCCGCCCTTCCGCTCACCACCGGCCAGTCGGCGTCGGCCGCGACGAAGTGCCCGAAGAACTATGTCTGTCACTGGACGAAGGCCAACTTCAAGGGGAAGATGGGCATCAACAACAGGTCCACCGGGTGCTTCCCCCGCAAGGGCCGATCGGTGTCCAACCAGACCGGCAGACGCATCTCCGTCTACAAGGGTGACTACTGCAAGGGCGCCCGCATCGACATCAAGACGGGCCACTACTCGGCGAAGACTCCGTGGAGTTTCAAGAGTATGTCCGTGTGGGGCCCATGACGTTCTCCGGGCCATGGCTCGGGGGCGCCTTCTACAGTTAGAGATTCACGACAGTTGAGGGCCGTCCGTGCTGGCGGCCCTCAACTGTGTGCGTTCCACTTGGTCGTCCCAGCCCTGTTGAACTCCTTAGCTGACAGCTCAGGAGTCCTTGGCGAGGTACAACTGGTCAATGTTGACGTCGCAGGAGTTGCCCTGTTCGCAGGAGATCTTGACCTCGTTGGTGCCCTTGTTGAGCTGGACGAGCGCCCAGGTGTTAGTCCAGCCCTTCTCGTAGTCGCCCTCGGGGGCTTTGGAGAAGTTCCCAAGGTTGAGCGGGCGGGTCTGGGCGGTGCCGTTGACCGTGAGCGTGGCGTTGGCGTCCTTGCCGGGGACGCCGTAGAGGACGTACAGCTTGTACTGGCCGGCCTTGGCGAAGTCCTCGATCTTCCAAGTCACGGACGACCCCACCGAGTTGAAGTTGGTGACGTAGAAGCCGCCTTCGGACTTCGCGCCCGGGACGTCCGACGCGGTGATGGCGTTGCCGCCCAGCAGCAGGGTCTTCGCCTCGGCCTTCGGGAGCTCCGCGTCCTCCTCCACTGCGGCGGACTTGCTCGCCGAGGGGCTGGGCTCGGTGCTCTGGCCGGTGGTGGGGGAGGTGGAGGCGCCGGCGTTGTTGCCGGTGTTGTCGCCGTCGTCGCCGCTGAGCAGGGCTACGCCGATGCCTATGACCACGGCGGCCACGACCGCGATCGCGCCGATCAGCAGGCCCTTGGTGTTCGGGCCACGGCCTCGGCCGCCGCCACCGCCGTACGACTGCTGACGGGTCGTCTGGGCGCCGCCGGTGAAGGACTCCGGGGCCGGGGCCTGGTGGTGCGCGTTGGGCTGGCCGTAGGCGGTCTGCTGCTGCGGGACCTGGCCGTACGCCGCGGTGGGCGCCTGAGGGGCCTGCTGGGTCTGCCCGTACTGGCGCTCGCCTACCGGCCGCACCCGGTTGACCGCGTTCGGGTAGCCGTAGCTCCCCGTGGGCGGCTGGGCCCCTCGGGCCTGGCCGTCGGCGTACAGGTAGCCGAACGGGTCGTCGTCCTCGGGCGTGCTCGCGCCGTTGTTGCCGGGCGTCATCCCTAGGTCTCCTAAGCGGTGCGGTACATGCGGGTACAGGTGGGCGGTCTTGCAGGGGGGTGTGGACACGGGGGTGTAGAAGAGCGAGCCTACCCGCTCACGCTGCTCCAAACGGGTGACTCAGACCTCATCATCCCGCCAATGAACCGCTCACCTGGCCTTATCCACGCGCTATCCGGCTCGGCGGTGCTGTTTGGGACGAGATCGTTTCTCGACGTACATCCGCTCGTCAGCTGATTTCAAGACTTCGTCCGCCGTCATCCCGCAGTGTGCCCATCCGATGCCGAAACTGGCGCCGACGCGCATCGCGCGGCCGTCGACCCGGATCGGCTGGATGATCTCGTTGCGCAGGCGTACGGCGAGGTCCTGGGCGTCGGCGCGGCCGAGCCCGTCGGCGAGGACGACGAACTCGTCACCGCCGAGCCGGGCCACCGTATCGCCGTCGCGCACGCCCCGGCTGAGCCGCCGGGCCACCTCGATGAGGACGGCGTCGCCCGCGTTGTGCCCGAACCGGTCGTTGATCGACTTGAAGCCGTCGAGGTCGCAGAAGAGCACCGCGAGCCCCTTGGTGCCGTCGTCCCGCTCGTCCTCGGGCGCGACGGTGTGCACATGGTGGTCGAAGGCGTCGAACGGCCCGCCGCCCGCATGGAAGTCGAAGGCGTGCCCGCCCGCCTCGTACTCGTCGAAGGACGGGTGCGGCGGCTGCGACGCCGGGTGCCCGCCGGATCCGCCGGGTCCGAGGTACTCGCCGTACTCGCCGTACTCCCCGTACTGCGCGGAGGCCGCGTCCTGTCCGAAGCCCGGGTCCGCCGAGTCGGCGCCGACGCCGGCACCGGTTCCGGCGAGGACGGCCTGGGGGCGCTGGCAGAGGCGGGCGGAGAGGCGGGAGCGCAGCTCCGCGGAGTTCGGCAGGCCGGTGAGGGCGTCGTGGGAGGCGCGGTGGGCGAGCTGGAGCTCGCGGCGCTTGCGCTCCTCGATGTCCTCGACGTGGGTGAGCAGAAAGCGGGGTCCGTCGGCGGCGTCGGCCACGACGGAGTTGCGGAGGCTGACCCAGACGTACGTCCCGTCGCGGCGCCCGAGCCGCAGCTCGGCGCGGCCGCCCTCGGCGGAGGTCCGCAGCAGGGTGCCTATGTCCTCGGGGTGGACGAGATCGGAGAAGGCGTAGCGCCGCATGGCGGAGGCGGGGCGGCCGAGGAGGCGGCACAGCGCGTCGTTGGTCCGCAGGATCCGGCCGTGCTGATCGCCGCCCATCTCGGCGATGGCCATACCGGAGGGGGCGTACTCGAAGGCCTGCCGGAAGGATTCCTCGCTGGCCCGCAGCGCCTGCTGCTCCCTTTCGAGCCTGACCAGCGCGCGCTGCATATTGGCACGTAGACGCGCGTTGCTGATCGCGATGGCGGCCTGGAACGCGTACATCTGGAGCGCTTCACGACCCCATGCGCCCGGTCGCCGACCGTTGCGCGGCCGGTCCACGGAGATCACGCCGAGCAGCTCGCCGCAGGAAGCGCCGGAGGGACCCGGGGTGTACAGCGGTGCGAAGAGCCGGTCGGAGGGGTGCCACTCGTCCTCGAAGCGGGGTGCCGGGCCGTCGGTGTACCACTGCGGTACGTCGTCCTCGTCGAGCACCCAGCCCTCGGTGTGCGGTATGAACCGCAGGTCGCCCCAGGCCTCGCCCATACTCAACCGGCGGTCCCAGGAGGCGCGCGAGCCGACGCGGCCGGTGATCAGGGCCTCGGCGGCGGAGTTCCCGGCGAGGGCGGCCACGACCAGATCGCCGTCGGGGCGGACGAGGTTCACGCACGCGAGCTCGTAGCCGAGGCCGTTGACCACACCGTCTGCGACGGTCTGCAACGTGTCGGCCAGGCTGCGTGCGGTGTTCATGTCCGCCATCACCTGGTGCAGCTGCCGCAGCGTGGTCAGACGGACGTAAGGCTCCGACTCGGTTTCCATTCGCCCTCCCCCCGAGATCTCGTGGCAGCTGGCGCAATCGCTGTAACCTACGTAACTCGCAGGCTTACTATGCTTACAGTTCCCGCTTACAGCTTGCAGCGTCCCCGCCACTGAATCACAGCGCGGAGCCCACTCGGTACACAGGGTCAACAAAATATGGCCCCTGTGACTCAAGTCACAGCAGAACGTGAGCAATTGAGTGGAGTTTATGCGTTTCCCCGGTGCACTTCCTGAAGGATTCAGAACTCTGTGTGGGGGCTGTGGGGCGGGGTAGACGAGGGCGTCGGATGCCGCCGAGATCCGACAGAAGGGCCCTAGGTCGGAGGTCCGGGTGGGCGTGGGGCCCTGGTCCGAGCGAGGCCTCGTGCCCTGGTCCGATGTGGCGGGTGGTGGGCGGGGGCTAGCGTTCGAGCGTGCCGAAGACTCCATCCATAGCCCCCTCCGCGACCCCACGCTCACCTCGATCCGTCCCCTCCGCCCCCGTCGTCGCGGTGCCCCCGGCTGTGCCCGGGGCCGGTGGTGGCGGGCATGCTGAAGGGGTGAGTGAAGACGAGTTCCGGGCGGCCATGTCGCGGCTGGCCTCGGGGGTGGTCCTGGTGACCGCGTACGAGGCGCCGCTGGATCCCGAGGGGCCGCGCGGCGAGGACGCGGGCATGACGGCCACGTCCTTCATGTCCGTGTCCCTCGACCCGCCCCTCGTGATGGTCAGCCTCCGCGAGGGCTCCCGTATGGACGACCTCCTCGCCGAGCAGCCCTTCTGGGCCGTCTCCCTCCTCTCCGAGAACCAGCGCACCATCGCCGGCCGCTTCGCCATGAAGGGCCGCGTCAGCGACCGCCTGCTCTTCGCGGACATCCCGTACGTCCGCGGCGAGGCCACCGGCGCCCCCCTGATCAGCGACGCCCTCGCCACCCTCGAATGCCGCACCGAGCAACGCGTGACCGCCGGCGACCACACCCTCGTCATCGGCCGCGTGCTGAACGCGTCGGTGCCGGGTGCGGACGCGGGGCCGTTGGCCTACTTCCGGGGGCGGTACCGGCAGTTGGGGTGAGGGCGACTTCTGGGTCGTAGGCACCAATTGGCAGATTCGTCTCGGCGGCGGGCCCTAAAACAAGCCGTATCCAGGCGTTTTGCAGCGCCTGGAGGCGTATCCCTGGGACTGAGCTGCCAATTACTGAGCCCCGTGGCCCTTACGCCCCCAACAGCGCCATATCGAGCGCGGCCAACCGATCCTCCTCGGCCACCACATCGATCGCCGCGACCCGCCCCTCCGCGACCGCGAACGACAGCACCCGCTCGACCCGCCCGTCCCGGACGACGACAAGCCCCGCCGCCCCGTTGACGAGCGCCCGCCGGACGAACTGCCCGAGGCGGGCGTACATCGCGGCCCGCGAGGCGACCGCCGTCGCGCCCCGGGTCACCCCGGCGGCGGACCGCACCACCACGTCCGGCGCCAGTACGGCCACCAGCGCCTCGAAGTCCCCGTCCCGCGCCGCCCCGAGGAACGCCTCGACGACCTCCCACTGCCGCTCGACGTCGGCCTCGACCACCGGCGCCCCGCCCCGCACCCGCCGCCGCGCACGGCTGGCGAGCTGGCGCGCGGCAGCAGGCGTACGGCCCACGAGGGGCGCGATGTCGTCGAAGGGGACGCCGAAGAGGTCGTGCAGCACGAAGGCGAGCCGCTCGGCGGGCCCCAGGGTCTCCAGTACGACGAGCAGGGCGAGCCCGACGGAATCGGCCAGCAACGCCTCCTGCTCGGGGTCCATCCCGCTGACGGGACTCACGACGGGCTCGGGCATCCGCAGCCCACCGTCGCCCAAGCCGGCCGAACCATCCGGCCCGGCCAGCGGCTCCTCGGCACGCGACCGCCGGGACCGCAGCATGTCGAGGCAGACCCGCCCGACGACGGTGGTGAGCCAGCCGGCGAGGTTGTCGATGTCACCCGAGCCCGCCCGGCTCAGCTTCAGCCACGCCTCCTGCACGGCGTCGTCCGCCTCCGCGAGCGACCCCAGCATGCGATAGGCGACGGCCCGCAGACGGGGCCGGTGCGACTCGAACCGCCGAGCGAGAAATTCACTGTCGCGCACGTCGCGTACGTCGCTCGCATCGCGCACGTCGCTCGTCGTGCCGCTCATCCGGTCACTCGCCCGGTCACTCATGGGTGGCCACTCCTCGTCGTCATGCTCCGTAGTCGCTCTCTACGGACCTGACGAATCCCACCCCACCGATGTAACAGCCCCACGGCCGCCCTCATCAGCCCCAGTCGCGCCCCGACCGCCCCCGCTTGGTGTCGGACCGCTGCTTCTTCTCCCGCAGCCGCCGCTCGTTGATCCCCCTCGGGATACGGGTCGGCCGACGCGGCTTGGGCGGCGGGGCCGTGGCCTCGGCGAGAAGGGCGGCGAGACGTACGGCGGCGGTCTCCCGGTTTCGCCACTGCGAACGGTGCTCGGAGGCCCGTACGCTGACGACGCCGTCGACGAGCCGCGAGGCGAGCCGCTCCAGGGCCCGCCGCTTCCACACCTCGGGAAGTGCCTCGGTGTTCGCCAGGTCGAACCGCAGCTCGACCTGCGAGTCACTGGTATTGACGTGCTGTCCGCCGGGACCGGAGGACCGGGAGAAACGCCACATGAGCTCGGCCTCGGGAAGCGAGACGGAGCCGCGGATGACGTAGGGACCGGACATGCCGTCCATGTTCCCGTCCCCGTCGGCTCGCGTCACCCCAATATTCCTTGCCGTCCCTGCCATCCTTGCCCCGATATTCCTTCCGGGTGCCGGTAGGCAAAGAAAGCAAAGACACTGGGCGACATCTGGAACCTTCACCACCCCTCACGGCGTTCATTGGGGTAGCTGTAGGTTCGCCAGTACACAACGAGGGAAGGACTCCCAACCATGGCTGTAAGCCTGTCCAAGGGTGGCAACGTCTCGCTCACCAAGGAGGCTCCGGGCCTGACCGCCGTCACCGTGGGCCTCGGCTGGGACGTCCGCACCACCACCGGCACGGACTTCGACCTCGACGCCTCCGCGATCGCGGTCAACACGCAGGGCAAGGTCTACTCGGACGGCCACTTCGTCTTCTTCAACAACAAGCAGACCCCGGACCAGACCATCGTCCACACCGGTGACAACCGCACGGGTGAGGGCGCGGGCGACGACGAGGCGATCAACGTCAACCTGGCGGGCCTCCCCGCCGACGTCGACAAGATCGTCTTCCCGGTCTCCATCTACGACGCCGAGAACCGCTCGCAGAACTTCGGCCAGGTCCGCAACGCCTACATCCGCATCCTCAACCAGGCCGGCGGCGCCGAGATCGCCCGCTACGACCTCTCCGAGGACGCCGCGACCGAAACCGCCATGGTCTTCGGCGAGCTCTACCGCAACGGCGCCGAGTGGAAGTTCCGCGCGGTCGGCCAGGGCTACGCCTCCGGCCTCGTCGGCATCGCCCAGGACTTCGGCGTCAACGTCTGACAGCCCCAACGTCCGACAGCCTTAACGTCTGACGGCCCCGAAGGCCCCGGCGCGGCACCCACCGCCGCGCCGGGGCCTTCGCCCGTGGTTCAGCACGGAGTCCCGTGGCTCAGCGCAGGGTCCGGACGAACACGTCGCCGATCAGGTTCGTGTCCTCGGGTACGTGGCCGGGGTAGTAGGAGTCGAACACGACCGTCGACTCGTCCGCGCTCAGCGCCGCCCGCCCCGCGGTGAGCGGCCGGCCGTCCGCTCCCGGTGACAGCAGTTCCTCCTCGCCGGTGCGCAGATCACGCAGGATCAGCCCCAGCGACGTACGGTTCGCGTCCGCCGTGTTCAGGAGCAGCTTCGAGCCGTTCCACGACAGGTCCGACAGCAGGGTGAGATCGGTGGGGTCGTGGCCGTCGTACCGCCGGAGCTCGCCCGTGCGCAGGTCGCGGACGAAGGCGTTCACGGAGGTGTTGGGGTCGTCGCCGGGGACCAGGTCGGTGGCCGACGAGTTGAAACCGACCTTGGAGCCGTCGGCGCTCAGCACCGGACCGACCGCCGCAGTGTCGGCCGGCGCGCCGTGATGGGTGGCGTCGGCGTGTACGGTCCGCCCGCTCACCCGGTCGTACACCAGGATGTCGCCCTGGTCGCCGGTGGCCGGCCCGGAGTAGCCCTCCAGATAGGCGACCTTGCGGCCGTCGGCGCTCATCGAGATCTGCGTGCACCGGTGGAAGTTCTTCGAGCCGTCGGCGGGCCGGCTGACCCGCTGGACCCGCTGCGTCCGGCGGTCCAGCAGCATGACCCGGCAGGCGAACGCGCCGTTCGGGTCGACGGTGGGCCGGGCGACGAAGGCCACGTACCGCCCGTTCGCGCTGATCGGGGCGACGCCGTACGACACCTGATAGCCCTCGTTGCCCTCGCCCATCGCGGGAGCCAGGCGTTCGACGCTCCCGGTGCGCAGGTCCATGACATGCTTGGAGCTCTTCTGGGTCGTCGCCGAGAACGAGGTGAAGGTCAGGTACCGCCCCGACTCGGACAGCTGGGGCGACGACGTCGTCTCCCCCGGCACCACCACGCGCTGCAGAGGCGCGCCGGGAGCCGTCCGGTAGAAGACGCCGTCGCGCACATCCGTGCCCGGGACCAGGTTGGTCGCCGACGATATGAAGGCCACGACGCGCCCGTCCGCGCTGACCACCGGTTCCCCCGAGTGCCCGTTACCGCCGGTGCCGTCGGGGGCCACGCTGATCCGCTCGGTGCGCGGGGCGACGCTCGGCACCTCGTCGCCGCTCGCCGCCTCCGCGGGCCCGGTGAGACAGATGACGACGGCCAGCAGAACGGCGGCGTTCACGGAGATACGTGAGATGCGTAAGGAAGGTCTCATCAGTGGCTCCCCCTTCGGCCGGGGACGACCACGCCCGCCCCCTCCACCCCGTGCCCCCGGCCCGGCGCAGAGGACCCACGAGGATGCGTGCGATGAAAGCGCGCCACCGGCGAGGGGTCAATGCATGCGTACGCGGTCGATAGCGTGCGGGTCATGTTGTTACTCGAACGTCTCCGCGCCGCGTCCGAGGACGGGACCGGGCCCGGTCGCGTCCCCAGTACCGTCCCCGGTCCGCTTCTGGCCGAGATCACCGCCCTGTACGCCTCCAACCGCGCCTTCTTCTCCCTCAGCGGTGACTTTCCGGACGCGGACGACATCCGTCCCGAGCAGGTGGGGGCGGCGCTGGCGGTGGAGTTGGCGAACCCGGATGTGGAGGTGATGCTGGGGCGGAGGCACGGTGACGGGCGGCTCGCCGGGGTGGCGATCACGCTCGCCCGGCATCCCGATCCGGCCGACCCGGACCCGTGGATCGGGCTGCTGGTCGTGGCTGCGGGTGCGCAACGGCGGGGATACGGGCGGGAGTTGGCCTCACGTGTCGAGGATCGGTTCCGGCAGGCCGGCCGTACCGCCGTACGACTCGCCGTCCTCGACAACAACCCGAACGGCCTCGCCTTCTGGACATCCCTCGGCTACGAGGTCATCGCCCGCCGCCCGGATCGGCAACTGGGCCGCCCGTGCTCCGTGTTGCGCAGGCCCCTGTGAGGAGACGAGGCATCAGGCCTTCGGCGGCTTTCCCTCCCCGTACAGCCACTCCTTCCAGATAGGGGCCAGGTCCGCGTCCGGGCTCGTCCTCCTCGCGAACTTCTCGGCGTACGCGGTGAAGTCGGCCGTGTTCGCGTTGCCGTGGCGGTGGGTGGTGGCCCAGTTCCGGAGGAGGTCGAAGAAGGGGGCGTCGCCGATCGCCTGGCGGATCTTGTGGAGGACCATGGCGCCCCGCTCGTAGACCGGGGGGTCGGAGATGCGGTCGGCGCTCGGCGGGTTCGCGGGCGGGAAGGCCCAGACGGCCTCGTTCGAGGCGGCGTCCGCGTGGTGGCGGCCCTCGTAGACCGCGTCGAAGATCTCCTGGGCCGTGTCGCCGCCGTGATCCTCCTGCCACAGCCACTCGGCGTATGTGGCGAAGCCCTCGTTGAGCCACATGTCCCGCCAGGTCTTCGGGGTGACGGAGTCGCCGTACCACTGGTGGGCCAGCTCGTGGACGAGGAGCCCGAGGTCGGGGGCGCCGGGGAAGACGGGGCGGTTCTGGGTCTCCAGGGCGTACCCGGCGGCACCCGGATGGTCGACGATCGCGCCGGTGGAAGAGAAGGGGTACGGCCCGAATCTGCCCTCCGCCCACTTCATGATCTCCGGAATCCGGTCGAGCACTGCTCGGCTGTCCTTGACCTGGGCCGGGTCCACGGCGACGTACACCGGCAGTTTCCCGGCTGCGGTGCGGCGAATCTCGTACGTGCCGATCGCGACCGTCACCACATAGCTCGCCATGGGGTCGGTGGAGCGCCAGGCGTAGGTGGTACGGCCGTCCTTCGCCGACTCGTCCCTCAACTCCCCGTTGGACACGGCGCGCAGGCCCTTGGGGACGGTGACCGTGATGTCGTACGTCGCCTTGTCGGAGGGGTGGTGGTTGCCGGGGAACCAGGTCATCGAGCCGGTCGGTTCGCCGAGCGCGAGCGCGCCGTCCGTCGTCGGCAGCCAGCCCTCCTGGGAGCCGTCCGGGTCGGTGATGATCCTGGGAGTGCCGGAATAGCGGACGGTCGTGCGGAACGTCTCCCCTTCGCCCACCCCGGCCTTGGGGCGGACGGTCAGCTCCTGCCCCGCCCGCTTCCAGCGCGCCGCCTCGCCCCCGACGGTGACCGACTCGACGTCCAGCCCCTTCAGGTCGAGGTTGAACGCGCTGAGGTTCTGCGTGGCTCGGGCGGTGATGACCGCCGTGCCCGCGAGGTGGTGGCCGGGGTCGGAGTTCCGCTCCAGGTCGACGTCGAGGGTGAGGGCGTAGTGGGTGACGTCGTAGCCGCCGTTGCCCATCTTCGGGAAGTACGGGTCCCGCAGGCCGGCGGCGCCGGGGGTGCCGGTGCCCTGGGGGCTCCGTGCGGTGTCGTCGTCGGTGCACGCCGAGAGGGTCAGGGCCAGGCTGAGGGCGACTACGGCGGCGGAGCGCAAACGTACGGATCGGAACACGTCGGAGAGCCTATGGGGACATGACACCATCACGTACGTGCTCGACATCGGCTACGCCCTCTCCAACCGCTTCCCCGATCCCCCGCAGACGGACTACCGCCGGGCGGATGTGTACGCGTTGCGGCACGACCTGTTCTGCGGTGACGTGTACCTCGCCGACACCAAGGCGGACCGGGAGTTGTCCACAGCCTGGGGATGGGTGCCGGTGCTGGACTTCGCGTGGGCGCTGTGCGACATCGTGGAGCGGCTGGACCGGGATCCGGCGGGCTCCCGTGCCGCTCGGCCGCAGCGGGCGGAGCTGGACTTCACCGAGTCGACCGATCGCATGCTCTTCGAGCGGCGTTTCGGGTGGGTGGATGTCGAGGCGGACTGGATGCCGGCGGAGGAGCGGCCGCTGACCTTCTCCCACGTGGAGCTGCGGCGCGAGGCCCGGGACTTCTTGCATGACCTGATCGCCGACCTGTGCGATCTGCACGACGACCTCGGGGAGAACCCGGCGATCTGGACCCTCCAGTCCCGCTTCCCCCGGGTGCCCTAGGGATTCTCGCCCCGCCGCCCGTCACCCCTCCACCCGAATCCCCATCTCCCCCGCCAACACCGGTGCCAGATCCATCAGTTGAGCCGAACTGATCACAGCCCCCGACAACCGCTCCACCCCCCGTGCGATCTCCACCGACACGGCCCCACGCAGGTCGACGTCCCTCAACGTCACCCCGCTCAGATCCACCCCCTTCAACGCGCACCCCACAAACTCGACCCGCTCCAACCTCGCACCCCCGAAGTCCGGCTCGACAAGAACGCAGTCCTCGAAGACGACGTCCTTGAGCCGGGCCTCGCGGAGATTGAGGTAGTCGATCTTGCCGCCACGGACGAGCACCCGCTCCAGCACGGCCCCGTGCAGCTGAACACCACCGAGTCGCGCGTCCACGAGCTCCACATCACGGAGGGTCGCCTCGGAGAGGTCCGTGCCGACGCCCCGTATACCGGTGAGGACGGAATCAAGCAGCCGGGCACGGTGCAGCCGAGTCTCATCCAGCGCGCAACCCATCACCGCACAGTCCATGAACCGGGCACCCCCACCGTCCTGCCCTCCGAAGTCCTCCTCCCGGAACTCCAACCCGTCATAGTCCCCGTCCGGCTCCAGCCCCCCATCGCCGTACGCCTCCAGCTCCGGCAACCGCACCTCCGGCCGCCGCGCCCTCTTCACCACCGACCTCGCCCTCACCATGCCCCCATCCTGCACCCCACCACCGACAATCCCACTGACCTGCACAAACTCCGCCACAGCCGCCCCAATGTCACATTCCGGCGCCCTCAATCAGTCCTATGCACAGACAGGCAGACAAGCGACACCCGGCCCGAGGGAGCCCCACCCATGCACCGTGCTCGAACCACCCGCACCCGCCCCACCCACATCACCGTCATAGGCGGCGGCTTCGCCGGCCTCACCGCAGCCGTCACCGCTGCCGAGGCGGGCGCCAAGGTCACCGTGTACGAGGCGCACCACACGCTGGGCGGCCGGGCCCGGACCGCCGAGGGGCCGTACCGTACGAACGAGGGCCCGCACGCGCTGTACAGCGGCGGCCCGCACTGGACCTGGCTCGCGCAGCGCGACCTGATCGCACCGCTCGCGCCCCTCCCGGCCCTGGAGGTCGCCCGCCTGCGCCTGCACCACAAGGGCGCCCTCCGCCGCACCCTGCCGTTCGGAATGCTCAAGCTGCTGCGGCGCGGTACGCACCACCGCGCCCCCGTCGACGTCGACTTCCACACCTGGGCCACCGAACAGGCGGGCGAGGAAGCCGCCCGCGCCGCCGCCAACTACGCGGCGGTCGCCCTGTTCCACCACGCCCCGGGCGCCCTCTCCGCCGCGTTCGTGCAGGAACGTCTGCGCCGGGCCACCAAGCTGCCCCCGGAGGCGCACTACCCGCGCGGCGGCTGGGCGAGCGTCATCGACCGGATGGCGGCCCGCGCCTGGAACCTCGGCGTCCGCATGGAGACCCTCAGCCGGATCGACAGCCTGGACGACCTCCCGGGGACTGCCGGACACGGAACCGGACCCGGACCGGGACGCGTACGCGGACCCGGATCCGGACCCGTCATCGTCGCCACTTCCCTCGACGCCGCCCGCCGTCTGCTCCACGACGACTCGCTGACCTGGCCCAGCGGCCGTACCGCGCTCCTCGACATCGCCGTACGAACGCTCCCCCACTCTCGGCTTCGCTCGATCGGGGGGACCCCCACCGGGGACGCGTTCGCCGTCTCCGACCTGGACGCCCCGGGCTGGATCGAACGCTTCACCGCACAGGACCGCACCCTCGCCCCGGCCGGCGAGCAACTGATCCAGGGGCAGTTCCCGATCGCGCCGCACGAGTCCCGCGCGGCCGGCGTCGCCCGTGGCGAGCACCTCCTCGACCTGGGCTTCCCGGGCTGGCGCGACCGGGTCACCTGGCGTCGCGAGTCGACCGCCAACGGCCGTACGGGCGCGGTCGACCCGCCCGGCACCAGCTGGCGCGACCGCCCGGCGGTGGACCGCGGCGACGACGTGTACCTCGCCGGCGACCAGGTCGCCGCACCGGGCGTGCTCGCGGAGGTGTCGTTCAACAGTGCCCTCACCGCCGTCTCACTGGCCCTCGGAAGGCAGTCGAAGAACACCCTTGACCTCAAGCATGCTTGAGGTCGGAGGCTGGGCCCATCGAACGAAAACCCGAGAGGGAGCCTCCATGCACGCCATCCGTCTGCACACCTTCGGCCCGGCCGAGAACCTCACCTACGAGAAGGTCGAGGACCCCGAGCCCGGCCCCGGCCAGGTGCGTATCGCCGTGGCCGCGGCCGGCGTACATCTGCTGGACGCGGCCCTACGAGAAGGTCACCAAGGGCCCGGCCCGGCACCGGAGTTGCCCACGATCCCCGGCCGCGAGGTCGCCGGAGTCGTCGAGGCCCTCGGCGAGGGCACCCCGGCGCACTGGCTCGGCAAGCGCGTCACCGCCCACCTCGGCTTCGTACCCGGCGGCTACGCCGAACTGGCCGTCACGGACGCCGAACGGCTGTACGAGATCCCGGAGAACCTCGACTTCGCGGAGGCCGTCGCGATGGTCGGCACGGGCCGTACGACGATGGGGATCCTGCAGTTCGCCGAACCCGGCCCCGACGACGTGGCCGTGATCCCGGCCGCGGCCGGCGGTATCGGCACCCTCCTCGTGCAGTACGCCAAGAACGCGGGCGCCACCGTCATCGGCCTCGCCGGCGGCCCCGAGAAGACGGCGCGGGTAGCGGCGAACGGCGCCGATCTCGCCGTCGACTACACGGAACCGACCTGGCCGGAGCGGGTCGCCGCGTACCGGGGGAAGGTCACGGTGGTCTTCGACGGCGTAGGCGGGACGGCGGCCCGCGAGTCCGTCGCCCTCCTCGCACCCAGCGGCAAGCACATCGTCTTCGGCTGGTCGGCGGAAGGCATCAAGAACGGGAGCCCGTACCTCGTCGAGGGCGTCTCGGAGTCCGTCCTGGGCGAGGAGATGCTCCGCAGGGCGGGCGGCCCCGACCCCCTCCGCACCCTCGCACTCCGCGCCCTCACCGAAGCCGCCACCGGCCACCTCACCCCGGCCGTCCACCGCTTCCCCCTCACCGAGGCGGCCGCCGCCCACCGCGCCCTGGAAACCCGCGGCACGACCGGCAAAGTGGTGCTGGAACCGTGACCACCTCCATGAGGCGCCCTGCCCCAGCGCTGGACCACACACCCCCATCGCCCCCGACCCCCACCGCTGGTGGGCCCTGGTCGTCATAGCCCTCGCCCAACTGATGGTCATCCTCGACGCGACCATCGTGAACATCGCCCTCCCCTCCGCCCAGCGCGACCCAGGGATGTCCGACGGCAACCGCTGGAGGTCCCCTCACGCCCTTTAGGCAGTGGGGGAGGGTCATCACCTCCTACACCCTCGCCTTCGGCTGCCTGCTCCTCCTCGGCGGCCGCGTCTCCGACCTCCTCGGCCGCAAGCGCGCGTTCATCATCGGCATGGTCGGCAGCCAGGTCCGCCGCTGCCCCATGAGACTCGCCGTGAAGCCCTCGGTACAGCACAACACATACGGCGCCCGAACCGTCCCGTACGACGTGACCGCATGCTTCGCCCGAATCTCGGTAACCGGCGTCCACTCATGGACAGTGACCCCCAGCCCTTCGACCACTGCCGCCAGCCCCGTCACCAGCTTCACCGGATTCACCCGCGCCCCGTGCGGCGTCCAGGCCGACCCCACGAATATCGGCGTCGCCCCCCTCCGCCCCCGCCACCCGCACAACCTCTTCGACGGTGTCGTTCATCACCCGCTGAAGCCGCACGGCGGCCTGATGCCCATGCAGCCGCGCATACCGATCACGCCCCGCGACCCCGTTGTACAGCCACCCCCCATTACGCCCGGAGGCCCCGTACCCGAAGAACTTCTGCTCCAGCACCACGATCCGCAAAAACGGCGCCGCATTCCCCGGCCAACGGCTGGGAACCCGGGCACACGCGAACACGCGCACGTAGTGTCGGCGCATGATCGATGTTCCGGAGGAACTCGCCGAAACCCAGGAAAAGACCAACGGCGCGGCCGGCCGCGCATTCATCACCGACCTCCCGCGCCTGACCGCCACCTTCCTGGACCGCTGGGACCTCCGCCTCGACGGCCCACCCATGCACGGCATGTGCGCCCTGGTCGTACCGGTGGTCCGCACGACCGACAACACCCCCGCCGTCCTCAAACTCCAACTCCTCGACGACGAGAGCGAGGGCGAACCGATCGCCCTGCGCATCTGGAACGGCGACGGAGCCGTACGCCTCCTCGACCACGACGACGAGACCGGCACCATGCTGCTCGAACGCCTCGACCCCGCCCGGATGCTGACCTACGAGCCCGACTCCCGCAAGGCCGTCCTGGTCATCGCCCGCCTCCTGGCCCACCTGACAGCCACCCCCGCACCCCCTGGCATGCGCCGCCTGGCCGACATCGCGGCCGACATGCTCAACCGCACCCCACCCGTCCTGGACCGCATCACGGACCCGACCGACCGCCGCCTGATCGCCGACTGCGCCGCAGCCGTACGCGAGGTCATGGCCGAACCCGGCGACCGCCTGCTCCACTGGGACCTGCACTTCGACAACGTCCTCGCCACCGACCGCACCCCCTGGCTGGCCATCGACCCCAAGCCCCTGGCCGGCGACCCCGCCTTCGACCTCTGGCCGGCCCTGAACAACCGCTTCGACCCCGACGAGGTCCACTGGCGCTTCGACGCGATGACCGAGGTCCTGAACCTGGACCGGGAGCGGGCGCGGGCCTGGACGCTGGGGCGACTACTGCAGAACGCCGTCTGGGAGGTGGAGGAAGGTCGACCGCTCCAGGCGGACGACTTGGAGATCGCCCGCCGACTGCGGTGAAGGTGGAGCCCCCTGTCGGATTCGAACCGACGACCTACGCATGACAAGTTGTCCGATCTTGATCCGGGGGTGTCTGTAGGCGTTCACGAACTGGGCTCCGCCCCTGGTGACACTGCGCTCCAGACCTGGATGGACGACAGCGGACGGGCTCGGAATCAACGACGTCTGAGACCATGACTGAGACCGCGCGCCCTACGTTCACGTCCCGCTCGTCGCTCATGCCCATCCTGTGAGCGGCCAGGTCGCAGACGTGCCACGACCATCGCCCCCGGGTACTCCTGGACCGGCCAGAACCCCGGACTCGTTCCTGAGACCGAGGACCGCAGGGCCCCCACCCCACCAACAGCCGTATCCGAAGAACAGAAAACCCCAGGTAAGAGAGCTCTTACCTGGGGTTTCAGCTGAGCCCCCTGTCGGATTCGAACCGACGACCTGATCATTACAAGTGATCTGCTCGTTCCAGCTGAGCTAAGGAGGCGCTACGCCTCAACGCCGCGCGTCCAGGCTGCTCCACTGTACACAGAGCCCGTTTCCCCAAGCCACGAAGTTCGGCACTCACCTCGACCATAAAACTGCGCGTAACCATCCGTGCACCCGTTCGTTGATCGGTCTGACGTGCTGTTCCGAAGATCGGATCGTCGGGGAGGGGTTCATGCAGGAGTCAGCGAAGAAGCCGAAGCCGAAAGCGGTGAAGGGCGAGGAGGCCAAGCGCATCAAGCGCGAGACCCTCGGCATCGGCGACCGCCGCAAGCACCACGCCCGCAAGGCGACTCCACTGAAGGGCCACGCCAAAGAGCCGGACACCCAGGACCGTCTCTACCGGTTCCGCTTCTATCCGACCGAGGAGCAGGCCGAGCAGCTGCAGCAGACGTTCGGAGCCTGCCGGTGGGTCTACAACGAGGGGCTGGCTCTGCGGTCCAACGCCTGGGAGCAGCACCGGGTGAATGTGGGGTTCGCGGAGACGTGTCGCGCTCTGACCGGCTGGAAGCGGGTCGAGGAGACGGCGTGGCTCAAGGAGGTGTCGTCGACGGTGCTCCAGCAGTCCTTGCGGCATCTGGATCAGGCGTTCTCGCGGTTCTTCCAGGGCACGGCGAAGTATCCGAGTCGGAAGAAGAAGGGGCGGTCGCGGGATTCGGCGACGTATGTGAGTACGGGTTTCAAGTGGGTCGAGGACCCGGAGCGTCCGGGGACAGGCCTGATCACGCTGGCCAAGCAGTCGGAGCCGCTTGACATCCGCTGGTCGCGTGCACTGCCCGCCGGTCTGGTCCCGGTCCGGCTGTCGGTTACGCGGGACCGGGCGGGGCGGTACTTCGTGTCCACGCTCGTGGAGGAGCGAATAGCGCCGCTGCCTGTCGTCTTCCTGCCGGGTTCGCGTGAGCCGAAGGCTGTGGGGCTCGACCTCGGGTTGGCATCGCTCGTCACTCTCGATGACGGATCGAAGCTCGATCATCCACGGCTGTTGAAGCGGTACGCGGAGAAGCTGGCGCGGCTTCAGCGTGAGCTGCACGAGAAGGTGAAGGGGTCCAGGAACCGGAACAAGATCAGGCAGAAGATCGCTCGTCTCTACGCGCTGATCAGCGACGTACGCAGGGACTTGCTGGACAAGTTCACGACCCGTCTCGTGCGCGAGAACCAAGTGCTCGTGGTGGAGGACCTGTCCATCGTGACCCTGTTGCGCCCGGCGCGTGGCAAGGGCAGGCGCCGGAAGGCCCGGCTGAATGAGGCGATCGTCGACGCGGGGTGGGGCGAGTTGCTGCGGCAGCTGCGCTACAAGTGCGAGTGGTACGGACGGACGCTGGTGATCGTCGACCGTTTCTTTCCTTCGACTCGGCGGTGTTCGGCCTGTCATGCGAAGGGTCCGAAGATGGATGTCTCGGTTCGGGAGTGGACCTGTGCCGAGTGCGGTGTGGTCCATGATCGGGATGTGAACGCCGCCGTGAACCTTCGGGACGAGGGAATGCGGCTGTACTGGTCGGTCGCTGCGGCGCTGCCTCCGGAGAAGAAGGTGCCGACGGTGATCAAGGCGTCGGAGCTGGAGAAGTGTTTGCTGGCTGCGTAGAGGTAGCCGGTGCGGTACGGACCGACGGGCCGTCGGCCGGAATGCCTGTGGAGCTCGTGTGAGACCGGTCAGGCATAGCCCTACCAGGGGCTGTGTGTGTGGTCGGCAGTGAGCGATGAAGCAGGAAGCCTCGGTGCAAGGTCAAAAGGGGATCGCTCTGACTTGACCGAGGCAAGGTCAAAAGTGAGGTGCTCTGCCCCCTCGAAAATTTCCGCGAAGTTCACAGCCGTCCAGGTACTGACAGACGAGGTGAACGCCAGGTACCGTCCTGACCCAGTTCACTGTCGTGGACTACACCACCTTCCTACAACGGATCGTCCGGCACGTTCCTGCCGGTAGAAGGGGGCTTCACAGCCATGGCCACTGTCTCTTTCGACAAGGCGACCCGGATCTACCCGGGTTCCACCAAGCCCGCCGTCGACGCGCTCGACATCGAGATCGAGGACGGCGAGTTCCTCGTTCTGGTCGGCCCGTCCGGTTGCGGAAAGTCCACCTCTCTCCGCATGCTCGCGGGCTTGGAGGACGTGAACGGCGGCGCCATCCGTATCGGTGACCGTGACGTCACGCACCTGCCGCCGAAGGACCGGGACATCGCCATGGTGTTCCAGAACTACGCGCTCTACCCGCACATGACCGTCGCCGACAACATGGGCTTCGCCCTCAAGATCGCCGGCGTGAACAAGGCGGAGATCCGGCAGAAGGTCGAGGAGGCCGCGAAGATCCTCGACCTCACCGAGTACCTGGACCGCAAGCCGAAGGCCCTCTCCGGTGGTCAGCGCCAGCGTGTCGCCATGGGTCGCGCCATCGTGCGTGAGCCCCAGGTGTTCCTCATGGACGAGCCGCTGTCGAACCTCGACGCCAAGCTCCGTGTCTCCACCCGTACGCAGATCGCGTCGCTGCAGCGCCGCCTCGGCATCACCACCGTCTACGTCACCCACGACCAGGTCGAGGCCATGACGATGGGCGACCGGGTCGCCGTACTGAAGGACGGTCTGCTCCAGCAGGTCGACTCGCCGCGGAACATGTACGACCGCCCGGCCAACCTCTTCGTCGCCGGCTTCATCGGCTCCCCGGCCATGAACCTGGTCGAGGTCCCGATCACCGACGGTGGTGTGAAGTTCGGCAACAGCGTCGTCCCGATCGACCGGGACGCCCTGAAGGCCGCCTCCGACAAGGGCGACCGTACGGTCACCGTCGGTGTCCGCCCGGAGCACTTCGACATCGTCGAGCACAACGGTGAAGCCGCCGCCTCCCTGTCCAAGGACAGCGCGGACGCCCCGGCCGGCCTCGCCGTCTCCGTCAACGTCGTCGAGGAGCTCGGCGCCGACGGTTACGTCTACGGCACCGCCGAGGTCGGCGGCGAGACCAAGGACCTCGTGGTCCGTGTCAACGGCCGCCAGGTCCCGGAGAAGGGCGCCCAGCTGCACGTCGTGCCGCGTCCGGGCGAGACCCACGTGTTCTCGACCTCCACGGGCGAGCGCCTCTCCGACTGAGCCGGCTGAGCCCCGACATCCGGTACGAACGAAAGCATCATCCCGGGATAAATCACCCAGGTTGACGAAGAGGGCCCCGCAGACGCCTGCGGGGCCCTCTTCGCTGCCCGCCAGCACCTACCAACTTCCCGGCAAACCGGCCCTTTTCGACCCGCGTGCGTCAACGCGCTACCCAGAAAACAGAACTTCAACATCCCCCATATCGGTGACTTAATGTCGCCATATCACTACCCCACGCTACCCTCACTCCCGTGAAGCACACCCACAAGCACACCCACACCTACACCCCACGGACGCGGCGCGGCCGCGGCCCCGCCCGTCGGATCGGCCGCTCCCTCGCCCTCGTCCTGCCCGTCGTCCTGGTCCTCTCCGGGACCCTCGCGGTCACCCAGGTCAACTGGTCGGGGGCCGAGACCTCGCACTCGGTGCTCGCCGCCTCGGACGTCTCTGACGTCTCGGCCCCGGAGACCTCCCGACGCGCCAAGGCCCGCGCGCCGCACCTGGTGCTGCGCGACAAGCTCCTGGTGGAACTCCAGGAGCAGAACCCCGGCGTCGCCCTCACCCACCTCCAGCAGGCCGTGAACGGCCACCCGTCGCTGGCGAAGCACTGCCCGTCCATCGCCCGTACGCTCGGCCGCGCCGCCGTCCGCGCGTACGGCCCCTCCCGGGCCCAGTCGTACGCCCGCCCCGTCTGCGACACCTCGTACGCGACCGGAGTGGCCGCACAGCACCGCTGAACGCCCCTGCGGGCGGGCACACACCCCCGTTCACCCCCGATTCCGATCCCCAGGGCCGTGCTCCCGCGAACGGGGCGCGCACGTACAGTTCGGGTCATGACCGATCCGAACGCCGCGTCGCGCCCCGTTCAAGCCGTGGTCCTGGCCGGTGGCCAGGGCTCCCGGCTGCGTCCGTACACCGACGACCGACCGAAGCCCATGGTCGAGATCCCCGGGACGGGCACCCCGATCATCGGCCATCAGCTCGCCTGGCTCGCCGAGGAGGGCGTCACCGACGTCGTCATCTCCTGCGGCCATCTCGCCGACGTCCTGCAGAAGTGGCTGGACTCGGCCGACCTCCCGGTCCGCGTCACCACGGTCGTGGAGACGGAACCCCTCGGCCGCGGCGGAGGCCTCAAGTACGCCGCCGCCCATCTCCCGCACCCGGACCGCCCCTGGTACGCCACCAACGGCGACATCTGGACCCGCTTCTCGCTCCGCGACATGGCGGACTTCCACGCCGAACGCGACGCCGTGGCCACCCTCGCCCTGGCCCGCCCCCGCATCCCCTGGGGCGCCGTGAAGACGGACGGCTTCGGCCGGGTGACGGACTTCATCGAGGCCCCGCCGACGACGTACGAGATCAACGCCGGCGTCTACGTCTTCTCCCCCGAGTTCGCCGGCCTCCTCCCCGAACGCGGCGACCACGAACGCACCACCTTCCCCCGCCTGGCCCGAGAACGCCGTCTGGCAGGCTTCCCGATCCCCCAGGGCGCGTACTGGCGAGCGATCGACACGGCGAAGGACCTGACGGAGGCGGCGAAGGAACTGGCGACGCTGGGGCGTTAGGGCGCCTTGCCACCGCCGGTCACCCCAAACGCTCGACAACGCACAGCAATGGGCCCCGCGCCATCCACACGCGGGGCCCATCTCCCTACCTACACCGGCACAGCCGACGCGACCTACCCGAGCAACCCCCCCACCAGCCCCGGCTCCCCGCCACCGGAGGGGCTGCCACTGCTGGCCCCACCGGAAGGGCTCCCGGAGCTGCTGCCGCTCCCCGTCGAACCTCCGGACGTGCTGGGGGCCTGATCAACCGGCGACGACTGCTGCGGCGGCACCTGCCCCGACGCCCCCTGCGTCTCGCTCGGTTGGCCCCCGTTGACGGCGCCCTCCGTGCTGCGCGTCGCCCCCGGAGTCGTGGCCTCCTGCGATGGCCGCGCCGAAGTGGCCCCGGCGGTGGGCGCGTTGGACGCCGAGGGACTGTCCTCGCGCCGCTTGCTCGACTCACCGGGCAACGGCGACCCCGGCAGTTCGTTGCGCGGCGCCTCTCCGGGCCCGGGAACGACGATCCGGTCCGCGTCCCGTACGGCGCCACCGAGCACGGCCCCCACCAGCAGCGTCAGCCCGACGACGAGCGCGGTGACCAGGACCCCCCGCTTCAGCACGTACCGCCGCAGGTCCCAGATGTCGGCCCGCGGCCCGAGCCTGCGCCAGGCACCGCCCGCGAGCCGCCCGTCGACGGAGTACACGGGGGCGCCCGCGATGATCAGCGGGGACCAGGCGGCGAGGTAGATGATGTCCGGCGTCTCGTAGACGGGAGCGGTCTTCCAGCTGACGGAGACCAGCAGCGCGGCCGACAGCAGCGCCCCGAACGCGGCGGCGATCCGCTGCCACAGTCCGAGCACGGTCAGCACACCCACCACCACCTGCGCGAAGGCGATGGCGAGCCCCGACCCCACGGGGTGCTCCAGCGCGAACTGCCGCAGCGGTTCGGCGACTTCCCATGGATGCAGCGTGTTCAGCCACTTCACCATGGACCCGCGCTTGCCGCCGTCGAAGTAGTGCGGATCGCAGAGCTTGCCCATGCCGGCGTAGATGGAGATGAACCCGAGGAAGACGCGCAGCGGAAGCAGCACCACGCCCAGGTTCATCCGCCGCCCGGGGTAATAGGCGTGCCGGACCGGCTCATTGCCTCGCCGCCCGGTCCGCTGCCTCTCGCCGTCCTCGTCGCCGTACGGCTCAGCGGAGTCCCCATCGTAGGCGGCTTCGCCGTATCCCGGGTCGTCGTACCCGGGTACGACGTACTCGCTGCCGGCCCCACGCATCGCGGGCAGCACCCGAGTGCCGTTGTCGCCGCCGACGGGAGCGACGCGATCGCCGTACGAACGCTGGCTGCCGACGATGGGCGTCTCGACGGTTTCGACGGTCAGGTCGGCGTCGTAGCGCCCGCCTTGGACGTCGTACTCGTACCCGCCGGTCTCGGTGGCATCGGCTCCGACGCGCGGGATGACCTGGGTGGCGCCCGCGTTCCGTACGGCCTGGAGGAGGCGGTGGGCTCCGGTGTCGTCCGGAGCGGACTTGCCGCTCCAGACGACGGGCGCGCGACGGCGCCCGGCGGGGGGCGTACCGGACGACCGGCCCGCCGTGCCCACGACGGGAAACCGCGCGGTGTCCTCGGAGGCGCTCAAGTGCCGTGCGATGCGCGGGGACTGCGCCCGCGTGGAGGCGCCCAACTGCACGCGGAAGCTCGCGTGGTTGACGATGACCTGCGCCGGATCGCTCGGCACCTTCACCATGCTCAGCGCGGGAGCGTCGTCGAATCCCGATTCGAATCCCGACGAACGGTCCCCCGTGGGTGTGCGGGGTGTTCTGGTGTCCACACTCATCTAACCGAGTGACGGGTCGTTAGGACACTGCTTTGACCGCCCCGATCTGTCCGGACCCCGTCAAGGTGATCCACAACGCGAGCGCGACCCGCCCCCGGGCGCCTTCGTCAGCCGCGCCGCCGAGCCACCTCGTACAGCACGACGCCCGCCGCGACACCGGCGTTAAGCGACTCCGCGCCGCCGGGCATCGGGATCCGTACGCGGAAGTCGCACGTCTCGCCGACGAGCCGCGAGAGTCCCTTGCCCTCGCTGCCTACGACGATGACGACCGGACCCTCCAGCGCCTCCAGCTCGCCCACCTCGACCTCGCCGTCGGCAGCCAGGCCGACCACGACGACGCCGGCCTTCTTGTACGACTCCAGCGCGCGCGTGAGGTTGGTGGCGCGGGCGACGGGCGTACGGGCGGCCGTACCGGCGGAGGTCTTCCACGCCCCGGCGGTCATGCCGGCGGCACGCCGCTCGGGCACGACGACCCCGTGGCCGCCGAACGCGGACACGGAGCGCACGACGGCGCCCAGGTTACGCGGATCGGTGACCCCGTCGAGCGCGACGATCAGCGGGTCCTCGCCCTCGTCGAACGCGGCCGCCACGAGGTCCTCGGGGTGCGCGTACTCGTACGGCGGCACCTGGAGGACGAGCCCCTGGTGGTTGAGGCCGTTGGTCATGCGGTCCAGCTCGGGGCGCGGCGCCTCCATGAGGTTGATGCCGCCGCGCTCGGCCGCGAGCTGGAGCGCCTCGCGCACGCGCTCGTCGTTGTCGATGAACTGCTGGACGTAGAGCGTCGAAGCGGGCACGCCCTCGCGCAGCGCCTCGACGACGGGGTTGCGGCCCACGACCATCTCGGACGTGCCCTTGCCGCCCCGGCCGCGTGGCACGGGGCGGCGGGCGGCCTGCTTGGCCTTGGCGGTCGCGATGCGGTTCTTCTTGTGTTTCTTGCGCATCTCGGCGGGCGGCGTCGGGCCCTTGCCCTCCAGCCCCTTGCGTCGCTGGCCGCCACTGCCGACCTGCGCGCCCTTCTTGCCGGACATGCGGCGGTTGTTAGCGGCCATGACCTACCCGTCTGTGTGAAGCGTGCGTGTGTACGTGCGTGTGTATGTAATGCAGTGTGCCGCCCGGATGGCCGGGCGGCACAATCGATCAAGAAAGGCTCAGCGCGGGCCGAGTGTCCAGCGCGGACCGTCCGGGCCGTCCTCGATGACCAGGCCGGACTGGTTGAGCTGGTCGCGGATGGCGTCCGCGGTGGCCCAGTCCTTGCGCGCGCGGGCGGCCTCGCGCTGCTGGAGGACCAGCCCGACGAGCGAGTCGACGACCCCGTGGAGGTCTTCGCCGCGGTCGCCGCCCTCGCCGGCCCAGTGCGCGTCCAGCGGGTCGAGGCCGAGCACTCCGAGCATGGCCCGCACCTCGGCGAGGCGTGCGACGGCGGCTTCCTTGTCGTCGGCGGCCAGCGCGCTGTTGCCCTGCCGGACCGTCGTGTGCACGACGGCCAGCGCCTGCGGTACGCCGAGGTCGTCGTCCATGGCTTCGGCGAACGCGGGCGGCACCTCGGCGGAGGGCTCGACGATCCCGCCGGCCTTCTCCACCACGCGCTGTATGAAGCCCTCGATACGGGCGAACGCCGACTCGGCCTCGCGCAGGGCCTCCTCGCTGTACTCGATCATCGACCGGTAATGCGGGGTGCCCAGGTAGTAGCGGAGCACGATGGGCCGCCAGTGCTTGACCATCTCGGAGACCAGGACACTGTTGCCCAGCGACTTGGACATCTTCTCGCCGCTCATGGTCACCCAGGCGTTGTGCACCCAGTACTTGGCGAACTCGTCGCCGTACGCCTTGGCCTGCGCGATCTCGTTCTCGTGGTGCGGGAAGATCAGGTCAAGGCCGCCACCGTGGATGTCGAAGGCGGAGCCCAGGTACTTGTGCGCCATCGCCGAGCACTCCAGGTGCCAGCCCGGCCGCCCCCGCCCCCAGGGCGTCTCCCACGTGGGCTCCCCCGGCTTGGCGGACTTCCACATGGCGAAGTCCCGGGGATCCCGCTTGCCGGTCTCGCCCTCTCCGGAGGGCTGAAGGAGATTGTCGAGCTCCTGGTTGGACAGCTTCAGGTACTCGGGGAACGACCGCACATCGAAGTACACGTTCCCGTCGGCCTCGTACGCGTGCCCGCGCTCGATCAGCCCGCGCATCATCTCGACCATCTCGGTCACATGCCCGGTCGCCCGCGGCTCGTACGTCGGCGGCAGGCAACCGAGCACGCCGTACCCGTCGTTGAACGCGCGCTCGTTCTCGTACCCGATCGACCACCACGGGCGCCCCTGGTCGGCCGCCTTCGCGATGATCTTGTCGTCGATGTCCGTCACATTCCGGACGAACGTCACGTCGTAGCCCCGGTACTCGAACCACCGACGCATGATGTCGAAGTTGAGCCCCGACCGGATGTGCCCGATGTGCGGCGCCGCCTGCACGGTGGCACCACACAGGTAGATCGAGACACAACCCGGCGTGAGCGGGGCGAAGTCACGAGTCTGCCGGGCGCTGGTGTCGTACAGGCGAATAGTCACGCCTCCAGAGTAGTAGGCGAAGCGCAATGCCAGTTCCCCGCGCCCCGAAAGGGGCGCGGGGAACTGCGCGAGCAACCACACACAACCGCAAGCCGCCCACACACGGCACACACCGAGCTCTCATGCGGGGGGGCGAAGGGGCGCAGCCCCTGGGTGGGGGTCCCCCCGCTCGAGCGAAGCCGAGAGTGGGGGAGGGACGGGTAGGGGCGGCGGGGGCGAAATCACCCCACCCGCACAACCAACGCGGTGGCGACCGCCATCAACCCCTCACCCCGCCCCGGAAACCCCAGCCCATCCGTCGTCGCCCCCGAAACGGAAACCGGCGCCCCCACCACCTCGGACAACACCTTCTGCGCCTCGTCCCGCCGCTTCCCGATCTTCGGCCGCGGCCCCACCACCTGCACGGCAACATTCCCAATGAGGAACCCGGCGTCCCGCACGATCCGCGCAGCCTCACCCAACAGCACAATCCCAGACGCCCCGGCCCACTCGGGCCGCCCCGTACCGAAGTGCTGCCCAAGGTCCCCCAACCCGGCCGCGGAGAAGAGCGCGTTGCAGGCGGCATGCGCCACGACGTCCGCGTCGGAGTGCCCGGCCAGCCCCGGCCCCTCCCCCTCCCACTTCAGCCCGGCGCACCACAGCTCCCGCCCTTCCTCGAAGGCATGGATGTCGGTACCGATCCCGACCTGCGGCAACACCACGGGCCCCGGAATCGGCGAACCCGGCTCGGAACCCGGAACGGACGCCCCCTCGGCCCCCTCAGAACCCATCGTTGAGCCTCCTGCGCGCCAGCACGGCCTCCGCGAGCACCAGATCCAACGGCCGCGTCACCTTGAACGCCTCCTCGTGCCCCGGCACGACCGCGACGCCCAGCCCAAGCCGCTCGACCATGCTCGCGTCGTCGGTCACCGCCCCGTTGACCGTCTCGTGCGCCCGCACGAGGGTCTCCCGGTCGAACCCCTGCGGCGTCTGCACCGCCCGCAACCGCGCCCGGTCCGGCGTGGCGACGACGGGCTCGGGCGCACCCGGCGCGTCCGGGGGCTCGACCTCCTTGACCGTGTCCGCGAGCGGCAGCGCGGGCACCACGGCCGGCGCCCCGTCGCGTACGGCCTCGATGACGGCGTCGACGGTGTCGACGGGTACGAGGGGGCGGGCCGCGTCATGGACGAGGACGATGTCGTAGCCGGGCGGCAGCGCGTCGAGGCCGAGCTTCACCGACTCCTGTCGCGACTCACCCCCGGGTACGACGAGGAAGTCGGTCCGCTCGGGCAGCGCGTGCGCGTCGAGCAGGGTCTTGACCTCGGCGGCTCCGTCGGGCGGCGCCACGACGATCACGAGGGAGACGGCGCGGGACGCGGCCATGGCCCGTACCGCGTGGATGAGCATGGGGGTGCCGTTCAGCGCGCGGAGCGCTTTGGGGGCGCCCGGTCCCAGCCGTATGCCCCGGCCGGCGGCCGGAATCACGGCCGCCGTACGGGTGCCCGTACCGGTCCCGGAAGGCGAAGGGCGCGAATCGTCAGACATCGGTTCCTGTCAGGTTTGTGTGCTCGGCCTACGTGGGTATGGCCACAGCGTGCCGGGCGCGACGCCTTGACCGGACCCTTCCGTGACATCTGGTCGAGCCAGCTGCCCGGGCCCGGCACGCCAAGTATCGGGGACCACACCTCGACGTAAGGCACCCGGTTCAGTGTCTGGGCGTACGGCACCCGGTTCGGTGTCCAGCCCAGGTGAACGTCTGGCGTAGGTGAACGCGAACATGCCGCAGCGCCCGGCGACAATACGTACGTCATCGGGCACCGCGGCATTTCACTTGCTGTGCTGAACGGCTGAGCGGGCTGGCTGCCTGCCTCAGGATCAGTTCAGGACGCGAGAACCTCGTCGAGCAGGGCCTCGGCCTTGTCCTCGTTCGTGTTCTCCGCGAGAGCGAGCTCGCTCACCAGGATCTGGCGGGCCTTGGCGAGCATGCGCTTCTCGCCGGCGGAGAGACCGCGCTCGCGCTCACGACGCCACAGGTCACGCACGACTTCCGCGACCTTGATGACATCGCCGGAGGCGAGCTTCTCCAGATTTGCCTTGTACCGACGCGACCAGTTCGTGGGTTCCTCGGCATACGGTGCGCGCAGCACCTCGAAGACCCGGTCCAGGCCGTCCTGACCGACCACGTCACGCACGCCTACGAACTCCGCATTGTCCGCCGGCACACGCACCGTCAGGTCGCCTTGCGCGACCTTGAGCACCAAGTAGGTCTTGTCCACGCCTTTGATCTGGCGAGTTTCGATGGCCTCGATCAGCGCGGCCCCGTGATGGGGATAGACCACGGTGTCGCCAACCTTGAACGTCATGTGACAGGTACCCCTTCCGTGGCTATCCAGGGTAACACGGATACGGCGTGTTCTGAATGGCGTTTTCGCAGGTCAGGGCATATCTCGGGGCTTGACAACAGCGACAGGAACGTGCTGCGAGGGACGAACGGAAGGGGGTATCCGCAGGTCGGAGCGGCTCTTCGGGCGGAGTGAAACGCACACGTTACACACATCCGGAGGGCCGCTCGCCCGTCCGAACGTCCCGCTATGTCCGACTCCAAGTGTGCGACTTCCGCTACTCCGTTCGGTGAGTGGAGTCGGGTACGAGACGAATCCGGAATTGATCAAGGAGTTCGATCTCCCGGTTGTGTTCCGCCGTTACCGGATCGTGTTCCGGCGTGGGTTCCGGCAGCGTTCCGGCGGCTGATCGATTTTCCGTATCGGCCCACATTCCTTACCGGAAATCCAGGAGGCGATGAGGAAGGGATCGGCGGCGGTTATGGGAATTGCGCGCACCCCCGGTGAGGCCGTTGCCAGGACCAGCAGGGTGCTTGGGGAGGGTCGGGTGCGGTGGCCGGGGAACGGCTCGGTAACCTAAGCCCGCTGACAGATACTTAGGGCGGCTTTACAGATGTGGGGCCGCCGACCCCGTACCGCCCACGTTCAAGGAGTTGCCGCCGCCGTGAGCAGCAGCCTTCGACGCGGCGCCCTCGCCGCCGCCGCCCTCGCGTTCTCGATCGCCTCACTCGCCGCGTGCGCCGCCGGCAACAACGCCCAGACGCTGGAGATCAAGCCGGACAACGCGGCCACGACCGTCGGCGACATCAAGATCCAGAACGCGATCGTGGTGACCCAGCCCGACCGCGAGGCGACCCGCCCGGCCGTGGTCTCCGCGACCCTGTTCAACAACGCCACGACCGACCAGACGCTGGACTCCATCACCGTGGAGGGCGCCGGCACCGCCGAGATCACGCCGGTCAAGGGCGAGGGCAGGGGCGGCAAGGTCGTCGTCCCGGCCGGCGGCTCCGTGGTCCTCGGCGGCGAGGGCAACGCCACCGCGGTGCTGGCGGAGGCCGGCGAGGCGGTGAAGGACGGCAACGCCCAGCAGGTCACCTTCACGTTCAGCGAGACCGGCGAGGTCGGCCTGCGCGCCTTCGTCGTCCCCGCCGAGAGCTACTTCGAGAAGTGGGGCCCGGCCGACATCCCCGACGCCCCGACCGCGAGCCCCACGCCCACCGGTGAGGCCACCGGCTCCCCGTCGCCGACGGGCACCGGCTCCCCGAACGAGGAGGGTGCCGAGGAGGAGGGCGCCGCCGCGGGCTCGACGGCCTCCCCGTCCAACTCGGCCTCCCCGGCGAACGAGGGCACCGGCACCGAGAGCCACTGAGCGCGGCGCCGCACGTACACCTACGCCGAAGGGCGGCACCCCTCCCGGGGTGCCGCCCTTCGGCGTAGAACGCGTGCGCGGGAACCGTGTGGCCCGGCGGCGCGGTGACCGTACCGCCTGCCGCCGGCGCGCGCGGTGACCGTCGGCTTACGGCTCGAACTTGTACCCCAGCCCCCGTACCGTCACCAGGTAGCGCGGGGCGCCCGGGTCGGGTTCGATCTTGGCGCGGAGGCGCTTGACGTGGACGTCGAGGGACCCCTTCTTGACGCGCCCCTCGCACTGCTTCGCAGGCTTCGGGCCGCTGCGCCGGACTCCGCCCGGCGTCCACATCGACCCACGGTTTACGGCTCGAACTTGTAGCCCAAGCCGCGCACCGTCACCAGGTACCTGGGCGCGCCCGGGTCGGGTTCGATCTTGGCGCGGAGGCGCTTGACGTGGACGTCGAGGGTCTTGGTGTCGCCCACGTAGTCGGCGCCCCAGACTCTGTCGATGAGCTGCATACGGGTCAGGACGCGGCCCGCGTTGCGCAGCAGCATTTCGAGCAGGTCGAACTCCTTGAGGGGGAGGTCGACCTTGGAGCCGGAGACGGTGACGACGTGGCGGTCGACGTCCATGCGGACGGGGCCCGCCTCCAGCGCGGCCGGGGTGACCTCCTCGGGCTCGCCGCGGCGGCGCAGTACGGCCCGGATACGGGCGACGAGTTCGCGGGAGGAGAAGGGCTTGGTGACATAGTCATCGGCTCCTATTTCCAGGCCCACGACCTTGTCGATCTCGCTGTCCTTGGCGGTGACCATGATCACCGGGACGTTGGAACGGCCGCGCAGCTGACGGCAGACCTCGGTGCCCGGCAGGCCGGGCAGCATCAGGTCGAGGAGGACGAGGTCGGCGCCGTTGCGCTCGAACTCGTCGAGTCCGTCGGGCCCGGTGGTCGCGATGGCGACCTCGAAGCCCTCTTTGCGGAGCATGTAGGACAGGGCGTCGGAGAAGGACTCCTCGTCCTCGACGACGAGCACTCGGGTCACGGAAGGACCTCCGGGGCGGGAAGCGGTTCGTACGGGGATGACGCTGATGACGCTGATGACGCGGAAGGCTCTGAAGAGGCGGGTGAGTCGGTTGAGCCTGGTGCGTCGGTCGAGTCGGATGACTCGGTGGGCTGGCCGTCCTCGTCGTCGAGGTCCGGGTGCTGCGATGCGCGGTCGCGGGACGCGCCCGCCTCCGGCAACCTGAGGGTGAACGTGGAGCCCTGGCCCTCGGAGCTCCACACCGTGACCTCCCCGCCGTGCGAGGCAGCCACGTGCTTGACGATCGCGAGCCCGAGACCCGTACCGCCGGTCTGGCGGGAACGGGCCGGGTCCACGCGGTAGAAGCGCTCGAAGATGCGCTCCTTGTCCTTCTCCGAGATGCCGATGCCCTGGTCGGTCACGGCGATCTCGATGAGGTCTCCGCCGGGCGCGCTCACCCGGCGTGCGGCGATGCCGACGCGGGTGCGGGCCGGGGAGTAGTTGACGGCGTTCTCGACCAGGTTGCCCAGCGCGGCGGCGAGCTGTCCACGGTGGCCCCAGACGCTCAGCTCGGCGCCGCCGCCGACCCGTCGCCCACTGCCACCGCCACCGCCGCTGCCACCGCTCTGCTCCGGCCCGTCGGGTATCCCCACGTTCGAGGCCATGGTGATCTGCTTGGTGCCGGCCTGGTGGCGGCAGCGGTCGACGGCCTCGGCGACCAGCTCGTCGACGCGCACGGGCTCGGCGTCCTCCAGCGGGTCGTCGTTCTGCACCCGGGAGAGGTCGATGAGCTCCTGTACGAGGTTGGTGAGGCGGGTGGCCTCGACCTGCATCCGCCCGGCGAACCGCTCCACCGCTTCCGGGTCGTCGCTCGCGCCCATCACGGCCTCCGAGAGGAGGGAGAGGGCGCCGACGGGTGTCTTCAGCTCATGGCTGACGTTGGCGACGAAGTCACGGCGTACGGCTTCTATGCGGCGGGCCTCGGTGAGGTCCTCCACCAGGAGCAGGACGAGGCGGGAGCCGAGGGGCGCGACGCGCGCGGAGACGGCCAGGGCCTCGCCGCGGCCGGTGCCGCGCCGGGGCAGGTCCAGCTCGACCTGTCGTATCTCGCCGTCCCGGCGGGTGTCGCGGGCCATCTGGAGCATCGGCTCGATGGCGAGCCTGCCCCCGCGCACCAGCCCGAGGGCGTACGCGGCGGAGCTGGCCTTGACGACGGCGTCGGCCTCGTCGAGCACGACGGCGGAGGAGCGGAGCACGGAGAGCACGGTGTCGACGCCGGGCGGGAGCACCGGGTCCGTGTGCAGGGAGGTCCTGGTGGGACGCTTCTGCTCGCGCTCGCTGAAGCGGAACGCCAGCATGGCGATGACGCCGGTGAGCACTCCGGCGATCGCTGCCGCTGCGGCGACCGCCGCGTTCACGTCCATGCATCCAGGTTAGGCACGAGGTCGGACATCCCCACAGCAGTCTGTGGGCGACCTCGAACACTCGTCGCCCAGAGTTCACCTTGGAGCCAGTATTGGTTCATTTGGGGTGGCGGAAACGGACGCGTACAGGCCGGAACCTGGGAGCGTGGGGTTCACCGGAACGTGGGAGCGTGGGGTTCGCCCGGGCCCTGGGGCAAGGTACGGCCTGGCGGAACGGCTCCGGAAAGGGCCTCCTGCATGGCAACGGCACAGCCTCCGATACTGCTGTTAGTGCTGTACCGATTGTTGCTGCTGTACCCAATTGCTACTGCCGTACCGGTGTAACGAAACCCACGAGCAGACGTACGTAAGAGAGGGACACCCTGATGCGGGACGCGTACCACGAGGAACTTGACTCGATCGGTGATGGCCTGGTCGAGATGGCCCGACTGGTGGGGTCGGCGATCGGGCGCGCCACGACGGCGATGCTCGACGCGGACCTGAAGCTGGCCGAGAGCGTGATCGAGGCCGACCAGAAGGTCGACGACCTGCAGCACGACCTGGAGGCCCGCGCGATAGCCCTGCTCGCCCGGCAGCAGCCCGTGGCCACGGACCTGCGTATCGTCGTGACCTCCCTGCGCATGTCCGCCGATCTGGAGCGCTCCGGCGACCTCGCCCAGCACGTCGCCAAGCTCACCCGGCTCCGTTTCCCCGACCGCGCGGTCCCGCGCGACCTGCACGCCACGATCCTGGAGATGGGCCAGCTCGCGCAGCGTCTGATGGCCAAGGCGGCCGAGGTCATCATCACCAAGGACGTCGACCTCGCCCTGCAGCTGGAGCAGGACGACGACGCGATGGACCTCCTCCACCGCACCCTCTTCCAGCACCTCATGGACGACCGCTGGAAGCACGGCATCGAGACCGCCGTGGACGTCACCCTCCTCGGCCGCTACTACGAGCGCTTCGCCGACCACGCCGTCTCCGTGGCCAAGCGCGTGGTGTACCTGGTGACGGGCGAGCACGCGGACGAGCTGCAGGCGGACATCCAGCCGGTTACGGGGGCGGAGGGGGCGTAGCCCCTGCGGGGCGGGTGGCTGTGCGCGGCCGCGCGCGGTGTTCCGGGTAGGGCGTGCGGTGTTCCGGTAGGGCACGCGATGTTCCAGTAGGGCGTGCGGACGCCTCGATGCGCCGTTGATGCGCCCGGCTGAGCAGAGGTGCAATGGGGCATGCAACGGGCAAAGGCACCGGACTTCGATGCCTGCGATGCCTTCGAGGAGGGACCATGGCCGATTCCCCCGCCAGCCCCAGCACGCCCGACCCCACCCAGGTACGGGACACCCAGCAGCCCGCCGACATCAAGACCCTGCCCCTGTTCGGCGCCTGCGGCTGCGGCTCCGGGTGCCAGTGCGGGTGCCAGTCCGGCAATCCGTGCCAGTGCGGCTGACAGGACCGCTGTTCAGTTCATACGTACGGTGAGGGGGCCGGTCCCAGCGACCGGCCCTCTTGTCGTACGTACGCGCCACGGTGGTTCAACACCAGGACCCGGTGTCGTCCCGGTCGGCGATGATGCTGACCTCGAATGCCCCGTCGGCCAGGCCTTCGACGCTCAGATAGGCGACGGTCCCGTCGATCCGCTTGCTGAAGCAGTCGTCCACCCGGTGGCGCCACCCATGGGCTTGCGCGGCGTCCCGGTAGTGCACGAGGACGCTCTCGCGGGACTCGCCCTCGAAGGCGTAGGCCTTCCCGGCGACCACGAACAGATCGTCGTCGTCGCACTCCTGGTACGACTCCCGCTCCTCGGCCCCGTCGGGCCCGTCGTCCAGCACGGGATCCCGGGCCAGCGCCTCCCCCAGCCGCTCCTCATCGGCACCGCACCCGTAGCCGACCAGGAAGTACCCCACGGGCGCCCCCACGATCACGAGCCCCACCGCGGCCACGATCCCGGCCGCCGCGATCCCCACCCTCTGCATGCGCATGACCAGCGACGCTAGCGCACGGCCGCCGCCCGGACACCCCGTTTCCGAGGGGTCGCCGGTCGCCCGTACGGCGGTACGGGCGCAGCATGGACAGGGAAGAGGGCGGGGACTCGGACAGGAGAGAAGGAGGTGCGAGACCATGACGAAGTTCATGGACGTCCACCACGGGATGCGGGGCATCACGGCCGAGCAGCTGCAAGCCGCCCACAAGGCCGACCTCGCCATAGAGAAGGACGAGAACGTCCACTTCGAACGCGCCTGGGCAGACCCGGACGCCGGCGTCGTCTACTGCCTCTCCGAGGCACCCTCGGCCGACGCGGTCCAGCGCATCCACGAACGGGCCGGCCACAAGGCGGACGAGATCCACCCGGTACCCCTGACGGTCTGACCGTCTGCCCCCGACCCGACCGGCCTCGCAACCGGCGCCCCGACCGGCATCCAACCCAACTCCGGCCCCCTGGCCCGCACGTACGCGGCGGCCAGGGGGCCGGCCGTACGCGGTCAGGAACCCGACACCCACCATGCCCCCGACGGAGCCATCCGCGGCCAACTCGCCTGACGAGCCGAGACCCAAGGCCGAGTGCGGTTGTGCAACAGGCGCGGCGTGAGACGGTAAATGGTGAGCGGCTGGATTGTGGTTGGCGGCACCCTGGGGCTATGAGTCGCTGGAAGCTTTACGACGACTGGTATGTCGATCTCGCCGGCCTCACCGTTGAGCAACTGCGGGGGCGGCGGGCGTTTGCTGCTCAGCGCGCCCAGCATGTCGCGGAATCTGATAATAGATGGCGGTGGTGCCCGATTGGTCGGACACCACCGGAAGTTTCCGGCTGGCTGAAGCCTCTTCTTCAGCTGGCTTCCTGGCGCTGCCGGAGATCATGGACGCTGGCCGTGAGGGTACCGTCGTGCTGTTCGTAATGGGACAGGGCAAGGCCGAGGCCGAAGAACGTGGGAGCCCACTCGCCCACGAAGATGCCCCACCGGTCGGCGCGGGCGAGCCCGGTGCCGGGTTCGGCTTTGAGGCTGGTCATCCAGGCGGCAACGGTGAGGCCGATGGACGTGAAAGCGGCCATGTAGGCATGCTCGCTTCGGACGCCCATCTCGTGCATTTTCTTGACGATCATGGTGTCTCCCGGTCATAGGCCGGTAGTGGGGGTGGTTTCCTGAGATCCTGGCGGTGGCAGGTCTTACGCAGGGTGAGCCCGAGCCGATCGGCAATGCCGCAGACACCCGTTGCCCTCGTCACCCTCTCACCTGATGTGGCAGCGTCATGGCTCGATGAGCCGAGCGGTGACAGGGAAGATGACATGAGGTCGTGCCCGGGATTCTGCACATGGCGTCCCCTGATCTCAGCGGTGGCCAGAACCTCAGCAGGCGCTGCCTAGACCTGAGTGCCCCTTTTTCTTGAGCAAACACGCACTCTCCAAGGAATCGCCTCCTTTTTTGTTTGTCGATTCAACATGCCAAGCAGTCAGCCGATGGCTTGAGATTGCCGGAATGAGGCGGACTCCACCTGGCGTCGACTGGGCCCAGCTGCGCACGCCGATGCTGTTGTCGACCAGGTGGTGTGATATTTGCGCCGGGCGTGGTACTCGCAGGCAAGAGCGCTTCCTGATGCCGACTCAGCGTCAGCATTACCAGTGAGGATCCACAACCATGACCGCACATACACGCCACCTAACCGCCCGCACCCCCGTACAGCAGGCCGCCATGCTGGTGGGATCCGTATTCCTGTTGGTGGGCATACTGGGCTTCATCCCCGGCGTCACGACGAGTTACAGCGCCATGGAATTCGCCTCGCACGAGTCAGGTGCCAAGCTGTTCGGCATCTTTCAGATTTCGATCCTGCATAACCTCGTACACCTGGCTTTCGGCGTTGCTGGCCTGGCGCTCGCCCGCACCGCCTCCGGTGCGTATGCCTACCTGCTAGGCGGCGGGGCCATCTACCTGGTGCTGTGGATCTACGGTCTAGCCGTCAGCCACGGTAGTGACGCCAACTTCGTACCTCTCAACACTGCCGACGACTGGCTCCACTTCGTGCTGGGCATCGCCATGATCGGTCTTGCTCTCCTCCTCGGCCGACGCACCCCCCGCACCTACGATCGTTGAAGGCCAGCCTCACGGCATGCAGACTTTCTTGCCCTATCCCGATTTCAGGGCCTCGGCCCTGGCCCTGGATCGTCGCCGACTTGGCAAACAGCGGGTCGAGGCGTTGCAGTTCTTCGCGGCCTTGTCGTGCCAGGTTATGGGTGGCGTCGCCATCCGGCAGTGCGGATGTGGGCTGGATACGAGGAAGCACTGGTCCGGTATGGCCTGGAAGTCTGCAAGGTATGGCGCGAACACGGTCATCAGGACAGCTGTGCGGCCACACTCGTCGCTGATCTCCTCGCATTCCGTCCCGGTGCACCAGTTCGTCACCAGGTGCCACTGGCGGCCGCCGGGGAACTGCCTCCATGGCTCGGCGATGACGCCTTCCACCGCAGCCACCGGTCGGCGCTGGTGCGCAAAGACCCGAACACATACGCACCACTCTTCCCCGATGCGCCGAATGATCTCCCATACATCTGGCCGACGTCGGACCGGTCAGGCGACCCACTTTCCGAGGCATGAAGGTGGAAGCCGCAACTGCTTTCGTGTGCGCAATGAGGTCGGCGGAACGACTTTGGCCTGGAGCTGCTTTGGCGCGAGTGATCATGGCCCCGTAAGCTTCCGGCGCGGGGAGTGTCTAATCAACGGCCCTGTCTCACACGGAGCTTCGCCGAACTCCTGACGCCTTGCTCAGGAAATGCCGACGCACTCTCGCGCTGGTCCGCGCAGTCGATCTGCCTCGCCTGCACGCCTGCACGCCTGCACGCCTTCACCCGGGGCTCGGCCTCCAACTCCTCCACCCGCACCCGGGCAGCCACCTCGCGCGCTTCCAACTCCTCAAACAGCGAGCCCATCCGCGACCCTCCTCCACCACCACGGTAGAGAGGAGTAGCCCGGAACACAGCCCGTCCGCATCGTCCACGCCCCTGGCTCCGGTCGGCTTTCAAGCGCCGGCAGGCCGACGGTGCAGAGGGGACTGCGCTCCGAAGAGAAGATCTTGAGGTTCGCGCGATGAGTTCCGAAAGGGACGCCGGTATGTACTCACGGGCCCCTTCGGTCCCGACCAAGTGCAATGACTGGAGAGAACGATGTCCGACAACCGCGCGAACGACACGGCCGCGATCACTGCCGTCCTTGAGAGCCTCTACAAGGCATGGGACGCCGGCGACGCCGACGCCTTCGTCGCCGACTACACGCAGGAGGCCACCGCGATCATGCCCGGCTCCTACCGCTCCTCCCGCGAGGAGGTTCGGCAGGGCATGGCGGCGGGGTTCGCCTCCTTCCTGAAGGGCACCACGACGACCAACCGGCAGCTGGGGATCCGGTTCCTGGGTCGCGACGGCGCGATCGTCGTGAGCGAGGCCGGCATACTTTTCCCCGGCGAGTCCGAGGTTCCCGCCGACCGGGTCGTGTACGCGACCTGGGTGTTGGAGAAGCGCGACGACGCCTGGCTGATCGCCGCCTACCACAACAGCCCAGTTAAGTCCGCCAGCTGATCCAAAGTCAGTCCTGCTCGGGTCCGCCCGCACTTGTCGGGCGGGCCCGCGCCGACAGGTGTGGGCGGATCAGCCATCGACCTTCTGCGTCAAGCCGAAGGCGGCGAACACGTCGGCGTGCTGGAAGACCGAGACACGGCTGATGCCGCCAGCCGTGACCGTGAACACCTGCAGGGTGTGCAGCTCGAACACGCCGGCCTCCCCGCGCCGATAGGCGGCGAAGCCGGCCTGCCCGTTGGCCCGCACCGGCAGCAACCGCCAGGCCCTGCCGGCCTTGGCGAATACCCAGCCCATGAAGCTCGCGTAGTTCTCCCGGCCAGTGAACCAGTTGACCATGGGCGGCATCTCCATGAGGACGTCCTCGGTCACCACCTGCAACAGCCCTTGGATGTCCGCCCGGACGAAGGCCGCCATGTACCGGTCCACCCACGACCGTTGCTCTGCGTCGGAAGGCTCAGCGACCTGCTCCTGCAGCACTCCCGCGGCCCGGATCCGGGCGCGAGCCCGCTGCAGCGAGCTGTTCAAAGCCGCGACCGAGGTCTCCAGGATGTCCGCTGCCTCCGCCGCCGAGTAGTCGAGCACGTCGCGCAGAATCAGGACGGCGCGCTCTCTCGGTGACAGCAATTGCAGTGCTGCGACGAAGGCCAGCCGCAGGCTGCCCCTGTCGATCGCCGCGGTGGCCGGGGCGCCCAAGCCGAGCAGGCTATCCGGGAGTGGCTGCAACCAGGTTGCCTCCCCGCCGTGGAGGAGCGGGCGCAGCGGTTCGCTCTCGGTGACCAGACCCGAAGGCATGGGGCGGCGGCCGAGCCCGTCCAGCGCGGTCAGACACGCATTCGTGGCGATCCGGTACAGCCAGGTCCGCAGGGAGGCACGCGACGGGTCGTAGCGGTCCCGCGCGCGCCACGCCCGCAGACACGTCTCCTGCACGAGTTCCTCGGCGTCGTGGACCGAGCCAAGCATCCGGTAACAGTGCGCCAGCAGCTCCGGCCGGTACCGCTGCACAAAGGTCTCGAAGTCCCCCGTCGACGTCATCCCCGCGCTGCCGCCCTTCCGGTCTGCTCATCCGCCCCTACGGTAGCCGCCTCACGGAGCCGGTTGCAGCCGTTCTGCTGCCGGGAACATCGGTCGCGGCGGGCGCTGTGCTCTCGCCGCGACCTGCGCGGAGCAGGCGGGTACGTGAGGAACCGAGCGCTTCCACGCCGCCCACGAGCACCCGCGCCTCTACCCACCCCGACCAGCAGGATTACGACCTCACCCCTTGATCGCGAGCTTCACTCGAAACGAACCGCACCCAAGCGAGACCAACGCCAACGGCAAGACCATCCGCGTCAAGACCGAGCGCTACGGGACCGGCCTGCGCTACCGGGCCCGCTACTTCGCGCCCGACGGCAAGCGCAAGGGCAAGTCCTTCCCCGACGGACAGAAGCGGCTCGCTGAACAGTGGCTGAGCAAGGTCACGGCGGACGTGGCCCGTGGCGACTACATCGACCCGAACGCGTCCCGGACGTCGTTTCAGGAGTTCGCGGAAAGCTGGCTCGCGAGCCAGAGCGGAGACCCGAACACCCGAGCCTCGATGCAGTCTCAGCTCAAGCTGCACGCCTTCCCCCGCATCGGGTCCCGGCCCCTGGGGCCCTTCCAGCCCAGCCATATCCGCGAGTTCGTGACGCAGCTCGAAGCGTCCGGCATGTCCGGTGCTTACGCCCGTGTGATCTTCTCCAACGTCCGCGCCGTCCTCTCCGCCGCCGTCGAGGACGGCTACCTCCGCCGGAACCCGTGCAACTCGCGCACGGTGACGCTCCCCGAGATGGGCATGCGCCGGGTCGTCCCCTGGGAGCCGGGACGCGTCTTCGCCATGCGGGCCGCCATGGTCGAACGCTTCCGACCCATGGTGGACATGGGCGCAGGCTGTGGCCTACGGCAAGGCGAGATCCTCGGGCTGTCCGTGGATGAGCTGGACTTCGACAGCGGCACCCTGCACGTGGTGCAGCAGCTCAAGCTCAGCCTGAGTAAGGCTGTGTTCGCGCCCCCGAAGGGCGGCAAGCTCCGTGACGTCCCGCTGCCCGATCCCGTGGCGGAGGCGCTCAAGGAGCACATGAAGCGGTTCCCGCCCGTCGCGATCACGCTGCCTTGGATGCGGGCGGACGGCCAGCCCGTAACCAAGCGTCTGATCCTCACCGAGCCCAACGGTGGCCACGTCTGGCGTACCTCGCTGAATGAGGACCACTGGAAGCCCGCTCTGGCGTCCGTGGGCGTCATTCCGAAGGCCAAGAGCCGGGAGCACTCCGCCGCGCGCGAGCACGGCATGCACGCCCTGCGGCACTTCTAGGCGTCGGTGCTGCTGGACGCGGGCGAGAGCATCAAGGCCGTCAGCGAGTACCTCGGGCACTCCGACCCGGGACTGACGCTGAAGGTGTACGCGCACCTCATGCCGAGCAGCCGGGACCGGGCCCGGAAGGCACTCGGTCAGGCACTCCGCTTGCCGCAGGACCCGCCGCGCTGAGGTCCCACAGAGGGACCAGGCCGTGAAAATGCCCCCGCCCCGCGCCGTATGCGCAGGTCGGGGACATGATCACAAAACCTACTTCTTCTTGCCCTGGGTCTTGCCGGGGATCTTGGTGACCTGCGTTTTCACTGATCAGAGACGGTGGGCTCGTGCGCCTGGTGGTCGCCGTTGGTCGTCATTGGCCACTGTCGAGCAGCCTCGGACGGCCCAGAGACGGCCCAGCTTTGGCGCGCTCGACTGACGGCCGGCACCTTGATATGACCCGTCCGCACCCTCAGCCGACGACAGTCAGCCACGACGGCGGGTGCGCCGACCGACCACGCACGCGTATGTCTCGCTGCACCCCCACCGGCCTCCGCCACGCTGGCGCTGCGTCGACCACAGCAAGCCAAGACGGCCAGTCCGTGACGACGCTTTCTGAGCCCTCAGCTTGGGAAGCTGCGAGCATTTAAGGCCGGTTCGGGCGCTGAGCTGGGCGAACGGCACGGGTGCTGCCTCGTCGGACTCGGCGGTTTTCACCGTGATTCCCCGCTGTTCCCCGATCGATCTGGTGCGCTTGTGGTGCGTGCCGAAGCCCGTGGCCAGACCTACCGGTTGTTGAGTGGCCTCGGGTAGCGTCGAGGCGTCAGCGCCCTCGGTACGGTAGGCACATGCGATGCTTGCTGGCTGCTGATCTAGATCTCCCCAGTGAGGGCCTAAGGCGTGTGATGCGCCGCCTGGAGGTCGACCTCGTTAAGGCTGACCAGCTACGAGTCGACTGGCTCACTCAGACACCCATGCCGCCAGTTGATTTTGTCTGTGCTGTCCTAGGCGAGGGAGACAACCGCGACGCTGAGGCAGCTGTATTGGTGGACGTTGGTGTTGCCCTCGGCCGCCGCATCCCAGTCTTCTTGATCCTCGAACCGCCCCGCAGGGCTCCTCTTGTGCTCGCTGGCGTCACTCAGGTTGAAGCAGACTTGAGTAATGAAGATGCTTTGGGGCTGCATCTCAACCAGTTCCTTCGGAGTCTGCGTCGCAAACCGGAAGCTCAGGCGAAAACAGCAGAAATCCCCGCACTGTCGCAGGAGGCAGCCAATGTAGCCCATACGCGTCTGGGTGAGATCAGCCAAGCAGCTAGTGCCCTAAGTGTGGCTGCACGCTTTGAGCGTCTGATGCTCGACGTATTGGAATCGGATGAGGCGGCAATTTCAGCGTTCCGCGATACTGGCGATATGGGATACGATGCAGCGCTATGGGTGAATGGTGCGAGCCCGATCCTCGGCGGCCCAGTACTCGTGCAATTGAAGCTATGGAAAAGCACCCCACGCCACGGGCTAAAGCGAGCCGTAGAAGCGTTCTCCAGCCAACTGGATACTAGACAGGTTCCGTTCGGTCTGCTCATCTATCATTGGATGGGAAATGAACAACACGGGCCCGTTTCACCTGAGCTATCTAATACGCGAGTAGTTACCATCTCGGCTCACGATTTCGTGGAAATGCTCAGTAGTCAGCCATTGAGCCGCATCCTCCTCTCTATGAGAAACGCAGTGATGCACGGAGTGCCCTACCGTGGCTAATTTTGATAGCTCGGTACTCAAGTCGCATCTTGACCGTGCAAACGATCCAGCGAACTCGACTTACGTTCGAGGTCGGGCGTTTGAGGACGCCCTTGAGCATGTCTTCGCTGCAGTGCCAGGATGTGACGTGCAACGCAACAGTCTCAACAGGTTCATCTCAGAAGAGGTGGATATCTCTGTAATGAATTTCAGGGAAGAGAATGGCCTGCGAGCGCTGCCGGAGATCTTCCTTGTTGAATGCAAAAACTGGAGTGGGCCGGTTGATTCCGCTACCGTCAACGAATTTGCGGCTAAGATTCGCCATCGTGGGTGTACACTTGGAATCTTGGTTGCTGCGAATGGGGTAACAGGAAACCCGTACGAGCAAACTGCTGCTTATCAGTCGGCTGCACTCGCACTTGTTGAACGCACGCGAATGCTACTATTGACAACCGCGGATTTGAGTGCGATCGCCTGTAGCCGGGATGTTGTGGGTCTTCTCCATCGTCGCCTGCTGGACCTTGTAGCGGCAGGAACCTTCACTCTCGGCTGACGTAGTCTGTGCCCCCGGCAGGATTCGAACCTGCGACACCCGCTTTAGGAGAGAGGCTGGGGTTCCTCGCCGGTGACCTGCAACTTCAGTGGCCGAGCTAGCGGGCACGAATGCGCCCGCTAGCTACCCCTGTTGACCGTGGCTGACCCCTGTATCTGGCACGACTGTGGCACGCTTGGTCGGTGGCGGAGCGTTCGCGAAGGTGAGATTGGCATCTCAGGTCAACGAGGGAGACTCACACTCGCTTCGTGGAGGCGTACCAGCCGGAGCTCCCGCACCAGCCACTCACGGCCGGCACTCGAGAACGGCGCCCCCGCCATCTCGGAGCCTGAGCGCCCCGGCCGGAGGCATGTCTTTGACCCGAGGAGTACTTCCTTGCTTCCGTTGGCGCGAGCTCGCGGAACAACTTCCGACGCTCAGTGGAACCAGGCCCCGAAGATAGATCCGCGCGAGACACTGTGTCCCGTGACTCTCTCGTAGACGTCGACCGTCTGATCCTCGGTCAGGGCACAGAGGTAGTCGCACACCGCACGGGCTAGCTGATGCTCAGGTGTGGCCATCACGCCTGGGTTCTGCGCGCCAAAAGCAAGGACGCTTTCGTATCGGTCGCGGAGATACGCCGGGATGTGGCTCGTGAAATTCGAGTCTGGCTCATATTTTTCGAGCATCTTCATTAGCTCATACAGTAGCGTTTTGATGATCGCCTTTTGGCCACTCTGGGCCATGGACAGACTTGGCTGCTTTATTACATAGAACCAGGTGAATTGCTTCAATGCCTCCACCTGGTATTGATGGTCGATGTCAATCTCCACATAGGGAGGGTGCTTCGATGTTCGAACGCCGCTAGAATATAGCTGATGAAGCTTGCGCTGGATTTGGTTTAGCTCATACCGATCCTCCCTCGTGTCGGACCACGGCTCCATGAGCTGGAGATGTTCGGAGACTAGGTGGTCGTATTCTCTCTCGAAGCGATCCGGGTCGAATTCATTATACTTTTTCCCCAGCTCCTTTTTGGTAAATTCCATGAAGTGCTCCCGCCGCTTCTGCTGCTCTTTCGAGGGGAGGCAGCTCTCAAGATGGATGATATCGAGCGGGATCAAACCACCTCGAAAATAGTCGGCCACGTCATGGATGGCGTACGAGACATCGTCTGCCCAGTCCATTATGGCCGCAGCAGTGGATCGCAGCTTCGGGTCTGTGTCGCGGGATTTCTTCGTCGGCTGGCTGAGGCGGGCGAACTCAAACCACTCCCGCTCGCTCCTGTAGACTCCCCATTTTGTTCCATACCCTCTGTTATGCCACTCATGAGGGTTCCTGCCAGTCGTTACCTCATCCGCGTATTGAGGGTATTTGAGTATCGCATTCAAAGTTGCCCGGCTGAGGTTAAGCCCATCCATGCCGGTTTTACGGGAGGCAAGCCGAGTTACGAGGCGGAAGGATTGGGCATTCCCCTCGAATCCGGCGCGGGATGGTTCCAATTCTTCGTGCAGAACTTCCTCTGCGATATGACCGAAAGGGGGATGTCCGATATCGTGGGCCAATCCTGCGGCCTCCACGATGTCCGGCAGCCAGGATGAATCTTCTATACCGAATTTAGATCCTCGATTTCCCTCCACGAGGCACTGTGCCATCCGGCGCCCGATCTGGGCTACTTTCAGACTGTGGGTCAGACGGTTGTGCAAGAGATGGTGCTCACGCACTGCCGCTACCTGAGTAACCCCTGCTAGGCGCCGAAAGGCCGAAGAGTACAATATCCTATCCCGGTCATTTTGGAAGGCTGACCGAAAGTCTCGAGAATGGAAAGCATCTCGCTCTTCCAGATAGCGCTGCTCGTCAAATTTTGCCGAATTTGAATTGCTCATAATCGCAGCCAAATCGGTGAGTTGATGCTGCTGTCTACGTAAACCGATACACTTCAATGCTGCACCAGTTCTCTGGGTTTGTCGCGTTGGGCGCCAGGTGCTGACGGGAAGAATTTGAAGAGGTGAAAGTAGATTATTCACGCGCAGAGAGAAGTTCGCCGGTCAAGCGGCTGATTGCTGTGAGCGCGGCACGGGCGCCGGCCGGGCTGGAGCGGGGCGTAGACAGGAGCGCAGGCCCGGCCGGGGGCCGGGCCGCGCGCGGTGAGCGGAGCGAGCCGCCTTGAACCAGTAGAGAAAGTTGTAACTCAGTCGGCCCGCTGGGGCGGTCGGGGCTTGAAGTCGTATGCGCAGGCTGGCAGTTCCACGCTCTGGCGGTGCGCGAGGGGCAGGAAGATCACCGGTCGGATAGTCCATGTGATGCGAGTGGTGAAGAACGTGACCGACACCGTGCAGGGCTCGGAGCGCAAGAGGGCTCGTCGTGTCTCTATGCGGCCGTCGTACAGCCACTGCCATGCCTGCTCGGATGCTTCCGGGTCGAACGCCGGAGAGATGGTGCGGAGCGCGACGGCAACCCATCTGTCGGCCTGCGGTGCCGTGTAGGCGTCGAAGGATGCTCGAAGTGTCAACTCGCCCTCGTCGGTGAGGTCTTCGGTCCAGCACTCGCACCAGTAGCCCCGGCGGGCTTCGTCCTTCAGCACGGCTGGTCTCCCGGTCGGGTGCCGGTGAACAGTTCCGCGGTGACCGTGTAGCCGCCGTTGCTGTCGTGGACGACGACCCGGTGGGCGAGTGCGGTGACCATGCCCAGGCCTCGGCCGTGTTCGGCCTCGCCGTCCTGGTGCTCGGCCTTGGGGGCCGTGCCGGTTCCTCCGCCGTCCGTCACCGACAGGGCGATCACCTGCCGGGTCACCGCGAGAGCCAGATGGAAGCTGCCGGACTCCATGCCGCTGGCCGTGTGGAGGATCGCGTTCGCGCTCAGCTCGCTCACGATCAACTCGGCGTCCTCGGCCAGGGGAGATCCGCGCAGGATGTCGCGGGTCCAGCGGCGGGCCCGGCTCACCTCTTCCGGAAAACCTGGGCAAGTGAGTCCCCAGACCCGGGCGGTGCTCGTATACTCGTGCATACAAGTTCCTTCATGCTGGTAGGCCGCCATGTGCAGCGGGTTCGGGCTAGACGAGTTTCATGCCGTCATGGGCGCGGATGGCCGGCGGGGATGCCGCGTCGAGTGCGTCCAGGACGCGGATCGCGTATGCCTCGTCGGCGAGCTCGGTGACTTCTTCGCGGGTGGCCCAGCGCAGTGCGCGGGTCTCGTCGCCGGTGGTCGGTGTGCCGTCGGCCGCCTCGCAGCGGAAGACCAGCGAGACGATCAGGCCCGTCATGTTCTTGTAGACGCCGGTCAGGGTCGCGGGAAGCGCGATCTTGATGCCGGTCTCTTCGAGGACTTCACGCTGGAGGGCTTCGGGGAGGGTTTCCTCGCGTTCGAGGACTCCGCCCGGGGGTTCCCACTTGCCGTTGTCACGGCGTTTGATCAAGAGGGCCCGGCCCTGGTCGTCGACGATGACTCCGGCGACGCTCACGGAGTGCGGACGTTCGGTGCTCACGTTCCTCGGCCCTCTCGGCTGGCTAGGCTCTCCACCGTAGCAACAACAATCGCCCACTCGTCTAGATATCTAAAGGAGTACACGTGCCCTCTCTTCCTTCCGGCTTCCTCGGTGATCTCGATCCCACGAGTGATCGTGCGGTCTTTCGGCAGATCGCCGACCAGTTGCGCGAGGCCATCGACCGTGGGCGGTTCAAGGAGGGTGAAAAACTGCCCTCGGAAGCTGAGCTTGTTGACCACTACGGGGTATCCCGGATGACGGTCCGCAACTCCTTCTCCGTCCTCCAGGGCGAAGGGCTCGTGCATGCCGAGCACGGCAAGGGTGTCTTCGTCCGGCCCCGGCCGCCCGTGCGGCGACTCGCATCCGACCGGTTCGCCCGGCGCCACCGGGAACAGGGCAAGGCGGCCTTCATCGTCGAAGCCAACGCGGCCGGCAGTCACCCTCAGGTCGACAGTCTTGAGGTCAAGGAAGAAAAGGCCAGTCAGGACGTCTCGACACGGCTCGGGTCCGTGCGGCGGGTGCTGGCTCGGCGCCGCCGGTATCTGCTCGACGGGCGGCCGGTCGAGTTCGCCACCTCGTATCTGCCGCTCGACATCGCGCGCGGTACGCCGATCGCCGAGCCGAACCCCGGGCCCGGCGGCATCTACGCCCGTCTCGAAGAGCTGGGCCACCGCCTCGACCACTTCGAGGAGGAGATTCGCGCCCGGATGCCCTCACCCGCCGAGGTGAAGACGCTCCGGCTGGCCTCCGGTGTGCCGGTGATCCACCTGATCCGTACCGCTTTCGATGCCGAAGGTCGGGCCGTGGAGGTCTGCGACACGGTCATGGCGGCGGACGCGTACGTGCTGTCGTATCAGCTTCCGGCGACGTGATGAGGTGATTTGCGGTGGTGCGCGGGGGACGCTTCTCCGACTCGTACACCCCAACAGGCATACTCGTATAGACGAGTGGGCAAGTGCTGTGGCAGGGTGGTCCGCATGAGCCCGGAGATCGGGTTCGCAGACCGCATCACGTATAGACGAGTAGATGGGTGAATTGCCTTGCGCACCATTCGTGTTGAGACCTCGGCCGCGACGATCCTGCTGACCGAGGCCCCTGAGCCCAAGGTCCGGGACCGGCAGACGGGCGAGATCGCCAAGGACGCCGTCAGCGGTGAGGCGCTGATGACGCTCGGGGTCGTCTACATCGAGGACGGGGAGTCGTCGCTGGTCAAGGTCACCGTGCCGGAAGGCGGTGTGGCCGAGGGGCTGACGCTGGGGGCGCCGGTCTCGCTGCCGGGGCTGGTTGCCCGGCCGTGGGAGTCGGTGTTCAACGGGCAGCAGCGTCACGGCATCGCGTTCCGCGCCGCCGCCGTGACTCCGGCCGCCTTCCCGGCCGCCATGGGGGCCACCGCCTGATGTCAGATCTGGTGACACTTCTGGAGGTGGGTGGTCCTGTCGCCGCACTCGGTGGCGGGGCCGCCTACACCCGGGCCAAGCACCCCCGCGTGTACTGGCCCACGGTCGGCCTGCCGATATCCACTGCCCGGCTCCTCGGCTCCTACGGTTCGGTCATGGAGGCCTGCGGGCTGACCGTGGCGCCGTCCCGGCTACGGGTCCTCGCCGTCAAGGCCACCACCCGGCGGGAGGTCCGCCCGGTACCGCCTCGGCGGGGCATCATCCGGCCCACCTCGACCGGGCTGCGGCTCCGCCTCCGGCTCGCTCCCGGGCAGGAACCCGCTGACGTCGCCGCCTCGGCCGAACGGCTGCGGCACGCCTGGGGCGTCCACGCCGTGTACGTGACGACGGTCAAGCCGGGCGTGGTCGAACTGCGGCTCGTCGGCTTCGATGTGCTGCGGAACGTGCGAATGCCCCGCAAAGCCACCGCCGAACTCCTCAAGGTACCTGTGGCACTGCGGGAGGATGCCACTCCCTTCGTGCGCGACTACCGCACCATTCCGCACCAACTCACCCTCGGCGCCACGCTGTCGGGCAAGTCCATGTACCTGCGCCATCTGATCACCGGACTTGCCCGGCAACCCGTCGCCCTGGTCGGCATCGACTGCAAGCGTGGTGTGGAGCTGGCGCCGTTCGCCTCTCGGCTCTCCGCCCTCGCCACCGATCCCGACGAAGCCGCCGAGCTGCTGCCCGTGCTCATCAAGGAAATGGAGGACCGATACGACCTGATCAAGGCCCGGCAGGGCATCGCCCCCGGCACCCCCGACGAGGAGATCACCTCCGACATCTGGGGCCTGCCTGACAGCGAACGCCCGGTGCCGGTCGTGCTGTTCGTCGACGAGGTGGCCGAACTCTTCCTCGTCGCCACAAAGAAGGACGAGGAACGACGGGACGAGATGGTCACTCAGCTCATCCGGCTCGCCCAGCTCGGCCGTGCCGCCGGGATCTATCTGGAGGTTTGTGGGCAGCGCTTCGGCGCCGAGCTGGGCAAGGGCGCCACCATGCTCAGGGCCCAGCTCACCGGCCGGGTCTGCCACCGCGTCAACGACGAAGCCTCCGCGAAGATGGCACTCGGCGACATCGCACCCGAAGCGGTCTTCGCCGCCTGCGCCATCGCTCCCGAGATGCCTGGCCTGGCCGTGGCCGGTGACACCTCCGGCGGCTGGTCCCGCATCCGCACGCCCAACCTGTCCCTCGGCGCCGCCGCCGCGATCTGCCGGGACTCGGCCCACCTGGTGCCCGACCTGTCCGCGCTCAAGCCCTTCCGGCCCGACACCCCCGTACGGCCCGTGGAGTCCTCGGCTCCGGCAGTGCAGCCGCACCCGGTGACCGACTGACCTTCGCCCACCCCTCACCCCGGTCGGCGTGACCGCCTCGCGCCAACTCCCTACCCCTGCCATGCCTGAATCCGGAAGGAGCCGCATCATGCGCGCCCAACTGGCCCGTGTCGACGCGGTGCTCGTCCAGGCGCTCATCGCCGCCGCGCTGTCCTTCGCCCACCTGCACGACATCGCTATGGCCTCCGGTCAGGACGGGTGGAAAGCGTGGGCCTATCCCGTCTCGGTCGATCTGCTGCTCGTCGCCGCCTGGCGCCGACTGCGGACCGGTGAGGCGAAAGCGGCCGGGTGGTGCTGGTTCGTCATCGCCCTCGCCGCTTCCCTCGGCGCGAACGTCGCCACCGCCGGCCTACTCGACCTGAACGACGTCCCGGCCTGGCTGCGCATCCTCGTCGCGGGCTGGCCCGCTGTCGCCTTCCTCGGCGGAACACTCCTCGCTCACTCCACCCCGGCGACAGCCGACGAGCACACCGAGGACACGGACGACACCGTGGACCAGGAGGACGCGCCCGAACTCGTACCCGATGGACCGCCACCGATACCACCGGCCATCGAGCCGCCGCCGCCCGAGCTGCCCGCCGTGCCCGTCCCGGCCGCCCTGGTCGAACACGCCCGCAAGGTCGCTGCCGAGCACCACAACCGCACCGGAACGCCCATCGACACCCCGACTCTCCGCGCTCGCCTCGGCGTCCCCGCGCCCATGGCCGAAGCCATCGCCGCCCACCTCGCCCCGACCGGGAGCTGACCCGTGCCCCTCTTCTGCTTCAACACCGCCGCCGACTACCTCGAAGCGGCCCGCGAGATGGCCGCCAGCGGCCGTACCACGCTGGCCCGGCTCCTCGCCGAAGAAGCCGCCGACCGCGTCACGGACCCCGCCGAAGCCGCCCGCATCCTGCACGACTTCCCCGGCCCCAGCCTGCGACAGGAGGACTGATCATGCCCAACCGCCGCTTCCGCAACGTCACCCGCATCGGCCCGGTTCAGGTCGCCACGTCGTACGACGGCCGGGGCCGCGAGAAGCACACCGCCGCCTGCACGGCTCCGCGCTGCGGCTTCTCCGCCGACTACGACAGCCGCGCCGCCGCCGAGCTGGCCGCCCGCACCCACCGCTGCCCTGTCCGCTGACCCTCCGAAGGGACCCCGCACACAGTGACCGTCAGCCTGCCGCTCGTCGTCGTCCTCGGCTTCTTCGCCTGGGGAGCGGTCAAGTTCCTCGGCGTCCGCACCTGGGTCGTCGTACTGATCGCCCTCTTCGGCTTCTACCTCTCGCAAACCTTCCTCGCCCCCGCCATCGAGTCCGGCACCCGCTCCGGCGTGGACGTCATAAACGGCCCACATGGCTAGACGAGTAGATGAGGAGATCGAGACCGTGTTCCTGCCCAAGTACCCCGACAGCCCCACCCCGCCGCCCGCACACACCCACGCCCCGGCCGATCCGACGCCCGTGCGGCGCTCGCTTCCGGCGGTCTCCATCAGCCCCGGAGTCGTGGCGGCCGTGGTCGTCGGCGGTGTCGTCCTCACCGCGCTCCTGGCCGCCGTCGCCGTCTCGGCCGTCTCCGTCGCCATCGCGGCCGTGGTCCTGCGCTCCCTGATCCGCCAACAGAACCGGCGCTGAACGCGCCCGACACCCGGGGCGGCACACACGACCAAGCATCCGCCGCCCCGGGGCCATCACTCCTGACCGAGCCAGTCAGAAGGAGAACTGCCATCTTCACCCGCACCACACCGCCCCCGCTCCCGGAACTCGCGAAGCTCGCGGAGCACGGCACCCTGCCCGGTATCCTCCGTCAGCTCTCCGGCCTCGGCGGCTGCGTCAACCCGATCCGCCTCGACGGCCACCGCACCGAGCACGACGTCGACACCACGACCGGCGAGATCGGCCGCGTCCTCCACCACCTCGACTCCACCAACCTCCCGGCCGGCCAACTCCTCGTCCGCTGCAACAACCGCCGCACGACTCGGTGTGCCGCCTGCTCCGAGGTCTACCGCCGCGACACCTTCCACCTGATCACCTCCGGCCTGCGCGGCGGCAAGGGCATCCCCGAACACGTCGCCACCCACCCGCGCGTCTTCGCCACCTTCACCGCACCGAGCTTCGGCCCGGTCCACAACCGCCCTTCCAGCGGACGGCCCTGCCGCTGCGGAACCCGCCACGACCAGGATGACGCCGTACTCGGCACCCCGCTCGACCCGGACACGTACGACTACGAAGCGGCCGTTCTCTGGAACGCGCACGCCGGACCGCTCTGGCGACGCTTCTCCACCTACCTGCGCCGGGAAGTCGCCAAGCGCGCGGGCCTGTCACAACGCCGGTTCCGCGACCACGCCCGCGTCTCCTTCGCCAAGGTCGCCGAGTACCAAAAGCGCGGCGCCGTCCACTTCCACGCCGTCATCCGCATCGACGGCCCCACCGGCGGCGATACCCCACCCCCGGCCTGGGCCACCCCCGAACTCCTCACCGACGCCATCGAGACGGCGGCAGCCAAGGTCCGCGTCGACGGCCCCGTCATCGACCGACGCACCCACAGCTTCACCTTCGGCCGCCAACTCGATGTCCGCACCATCCGCTCCGCCGACTTCGACGGCGGCCAGGAGCTGACCGAGCGCGCGGTCGCCGCGTACATCGCCAAGTACGCCACCAAGGGCGCCGAGACAGCCACGGGAGCTCTCGACCGCCCACTCAAGTTCGCCGCCGAACTCGCCCAGCTCGACATCAGTGACCACGCCCGCCGCCTCATCCGAACCGCCTGGACCCTCGGCGCCCGCAAGAGCCTCGAACACCTCCGCTTGCGCGCCTGGGCGCACATGCTCGGCTTCCGCGGCCACTTCTCCACCAAATCCCGCCGCTACTCCACCACCCTCGGCGCCCTCCGCAACGCCCGCGCCGACTGGCGCCGCGCCCAAGCCGCAACGGCCAACGGAGCGGCGCCCGACACGACGTACGTCCTCGCGCACTGGGTCTTCGCCGGAACCGGACTATCCGACGCCGAAGCCTGGCTTGCCGCATCCCTCGAACCCGCCCCCGGAACAGAAGGAGAGCCGACCCGTGGCTAAGCGCCATCTCGCCGTCGTGGAAGCAGCCGCCGAACCGCGCGCTCTGCCTTCGCGGTACCTGACTCCTCTGGACGTCGCCGAAATCCTGGGCGTGCCGGTCGAGACGGTCTACCAGTGGCGGCGGAAGCGCACTGGGCCGCGTGGCTTCCGGGTTGGCCGGCATCTGCGCTACGACCCCGTGGACGTTCGGGCCTGGGTCGAGTCCCTGATGGAAGGGGCTGCTGCCTGATGGCCGGGCACATCCAAGACCGCTGGTACAGAACGGAGACCGGGCCGGACGGGAAGGCTCGCAGGGTCAAGACGGAGCGGTACGGAACGGGGTCCCGTTACCGGGCCCGGTACGTCGGGCCGGACGGTACTGAGAAGTCCAAGAGCTTCCCCGACCGGCAGAAGCGGCTCGCTGATCAGTGGCTGGCACACACCGAAGCCGACATGGCGCGCGGGCAGTACATCGACCCGCGTGCAGCTCGGATCACCTTCGAGCAGTACGCCGAGAAGTGGGTGACTCACGCGCCGGACCCGAACACCCAGGCGTCGATGGAATCGCAGCTCCGGCTGCACGCCTTCCCCTACTTGGGCTCGCGTCCGCTCGGCTCCTTCCAGCCTGCTCACATCCGTGACTGGGTCGGGAAGCTGCAAGAGAACGGCGTCCGGGGCTCGTATGCCCGGACGATCTACTCCAACGTGCGTGCCGCGCTGAGTGCGGCCGTGGACGACGGGCACCTGCCCCGGAATCCGTGTGCAGCCCGGTCAGTCCGGCCGCCGACGGTGGACGTCAAGCGGGTCGCTCCCTGGACGCCGGAACGGGTCTTCGCCGTCCAGGACGCCATGCCCGAGCGGTACCAAGCCATGGTCGACCTGGGCGGTGGTTGCGGGCTTCGTCAGGGTGAGATCCTCGGCGTCGCCGTCGACGCGATCGACTTCGAGTCGGACACGCTTCACGTGGTCCAGCAACTGAAGCTGAGCCGCAGCAAGGCCGTGTTCGCTCCACCCAAGGGCGGCAAACTACGGGACGTACCGCTTCCTGGGCCGGTCGCTGATGCGCTCCGGGAGCACATGAAGCGGTTCCCGCCTGTCGAGATCACATTGCCGTGGAAGGTAGCGGACGGGCCTCCGGTGACCAAGCGGCTGATCTTCACGGGGCCACGTGGCGGGCACGTCTGGCGTACGTCACTCAACGAGGAGGCGTGGAAACCGGCGCTCGCCGCTGCTGGGGTCATCCCGGTTCGGAAGCGCGGCCAGCCCTACGCCGAGTCCCGCGAGAACGGCATGCACGCGCTCCGGCACTTCTACGCCTCGGTGCTCCTAGACGCTGGGGAGAACATCAAGGCGCTCGCCGAGTACCTGGGGCACTCCGACCCCGGACTGACGTTGCGCGTGTATGCGCACCTCATGCCATCCAGCCAGGAGCGCACGCGCAAGGCCGTGGCCTCGGTGTTTGGACGGTAAGGGGGAGGACAAGCGCCGAGGGCAACGGCTCTTCGTTCGTGTAAGACGTTAGAAGACGCAAATAAGCCTCACCGAGGGTAAGTTGCGGAAGAAGAGCTCGGGTATCAATCCCAGTAAGTTGAGGGTATTGGATACGCGTGAGAGACTCGGATCCAGTTAGCTCTAGTTAGCTAGCACGAGGTGCGAGAGACCCTAGAACGACCGAGGACCCGGATCCGGCGGCAACCAGATCCAGGCCCTCGTGCAGTCAGCGAGCCCGGTCGCGTAGCAGCAGACCGGGCTCGCTGCATGTACAGCGCCCGGTCCCGACCGTTCTCGCGCGTGACTCGCTCATCGAGCGAACTGCATCACGCTGGCAGCGATGGTCACAAACAGACCAGCCCCCGCAAGCCAGACCTGCCACTTCTCGGCTTCGGTCCACCTACGAGGCTTGTCCTTCTCAAGACTCACCCCTACCACCTGCCCTTCTCCTCCAGCCGACCCGCGTATCGGGCCGGGGCCTTGGAACTCGCGTGCCCCCACACGGAGTTCAGGGGAGGTTCAGGTGAGGCGGCACCAGCATACCGGTAGCGCCGACAGCCACCGGGGTATGCGAGGAGGCCGCGAATCTCTCTGACGGCCCAGCGACGGCCCCGAGACACCGAAGAGCCCCCTACCAGCGGACAACCCGCAGGTAGGGGGCTTGATCAGCTCTGCTTACTTCTTCTTGCCCTGGTTCTTGACCGCCTCGATGGCAGCCGCGGCCGCATCTGGGTCGAGGTACGTGCCGCCCGGGTTCAGCGGCTTGAAGTCGGCGTCCAGCTCGTACGACAGCGGGATGCCCGTCGGGATGTTCAGGCCCGCGATATCGGCGTCCGAGATGCCGTCGAGGTGCTTGACGAGGGCGCGGAGGGAGTTGCCGTGGGCCGCGACCAGGACCGTGCGGCCGGCCAGGAGGTCGGGGACGATGCCGTCGTACCAGTAGGGGAGCATGCGGGTGACGACGTCCTTGAGGCACTCCGTGCGGGGGCGCAGCTCCGGCGGGATCGTCGCGTAGCGCGGGTCGGCGGCCTGGGAGAACTCCGAGTCGTCCGCGAGCGGCGGCGGCGGGGTGTCGTACGAGCGACGCCACAGCATGAACTGCTCCTCGCCGAACTCGGCGAGGGTCTGCGCCTTGTCCTTGCCCTGGAGGGCGCCGTAGTGGCGCTCGTTCAGGCGCCAGCTGCGGTGGACGGGGATCCAGTGGCGGTCCGCGGACTCCAGGGCGAGCTGGGCGGTGCGGATGGCGCGCCTCTGGAGGGAGGTGTGGAGCACGTCCGGGAGCAGGCCGGCGTCCTTGAGCAGCTCGCCGCCGCGCGTCGCCTCCTTCTCGCCCTTCGGAGTGAGGTTGACGTCCACCCAGCCGGTGAACAGGTTCTTCTCGTTCCACTCGCTCTCGCCGTGGCGGAGGAGGATCAGCTTGTACGGTGCGTCGGCCATGGCCCCGAGCGTAATAGACGGCCGGGAACGCCGGTACGCCCGGCCAGCAGGCGGACAAGAAGGGGATGGATCGGGCGATAGGCAGCGAACAGTCATGCCGACAGTTGACGGTGTCTGTTAATTGGGTGGCTCGGCGCGAGGGCGCGTTCGTAAGTTGTGCTTACACGCAGAGCCACTTACCGAGCCACTTATGTCCGTGGGGGACCCCTATGCCACTCGTCGCCGCCAGACGCGCCGTCCGGGAGTCCGTCTCAGGGCTACCCCGCGAGTTCTGGTGGCTGTGGACCAGCACGCTCGTCAACCGGCTGGGCGCGTTCGTCGCCACCTTCATGGCGCTCTACCTGACGCTGGACCGCGGGTACTCCGCCACGTATGCCGGGCTCGTGGCCTCGCTGCACGGCCTCGGCGGTGTCATCTCCTCGCTCGTGGCGGGCGTGATGACGGACCGGCTCGGGCGGCGGCCCACGCTGCTCGTCGCGCAGGCCTCGACGGCGGTGTCCGTCGCGCTGCTCGGCTTCGTACGGGATCCCGTCGCGATCGCCGCCGTGGCGTTCCTCGTCGGCGCGACCAGCAACGCCTCGCGGCCGGCGGTGCAGGCGATGATGGCGGACATCGTCCGGCCCGAGGACCGCGTACGGGCCTTCTCCCTCAACTACTGGGCCATCAACCTCGGTTTCGCCGTCTCGTCCATGGGCGCCGGTTTCATCGCCGAGGTCAGCTACCTCGCAGGCTTCCTGATAGAGGCGGGCATGACCCTCGCCTGCGCGATCCTCATCTTCCTGAAGCTGCCGGAGTCGCGACCGGAACGCACGAGGGAGGAGAAGGCCGCGGCCGATGAGGTCGGGCTCGGGACGGTGTTGCGCGACGGACGCTTCATGGGCGTCGTCGGGCTGTCCTTCCTCGTCGCCCTCATCTTCCAGCAGGGCGCGGTGGGCCTGCCGGTCGCGATGGGCGAGGCCGGGTTCACTCCCGCCGACTACGGCCTGGCCATCGCCGTCAACGGCGTCCTGATCGTCGCGCTGCAGATCCCGGTCACCCGTTTCATCGAGCACCGCGACCCCGGGCGGCTCCTCGTCATCTCCTCCGTGCTCGCCGGCTACGGCTTCGGCCTCACCGCCTTCGCCGGCTCCCTCGGCGTCTTCGCCCTCACCGTCTGCGTCTGGACCCTCGCCGAGATCGTCAACGCGCCCACCCAGACGGGCGTCGTCGTCCGCCTTTCGCCGGTGCACGGCCGGGGCCGCTACCAGGGCATGTACACGATGTCGTGGTCGGTCGCCGCGCTGGTCGCTCCGCTGATGTCCGGGGTCGTCATCGACCGGTGGGGCGCGGAGTGGCTGTGGGGGTTGTGCGCGGTGATCGGGACCGTGGCGGGGGCGGGGTACTGGATGTTGATGCGGGGGATGCCGGTGGAGGGGGCTGCGGAGACTGAGGCGCAGCAGCAGGTCCCGGCATCGGAGGCCCTGCGCCAACAGGCAGGGTGATCTCCTCGGTCCGGTAGGCGTACAAGGGCGGTGTCAGCCGGTGGAAGCAATTGAGCTGGTCAGCAGCTCAATTGCTTCCACCGGC
>NZ_VTHJ01000100.1 GCF_008386495.1 Streptomyces tailanensis
CGTACGGGGTTCCGCGAACTCGGCACCTCTCCCCGCGTCCATACGCGGCCGCCCCGCCGTACGGGGTTGCGTGTGACCGGTGTCGTCGCTGGGCGGGGGCTTCGGGGGGCGGAGTGCGAGGGTGAGCGGGGTCATTCCGTGTCCCCTTCCAGGGCTGCGCCCGCCTCGCCGTTGACCGTCCAGCCGGCGTCGAAGCCGGGGAAGAAGAGGGGGACGTTGGCCTCGACCTCGGCTCGCATGACGGGGCCCTCGGCGGCGCAGTTGACGCTGGTGTCTGCCCAGGCGCCGGGGAGGTTGGCGGTGCCCGCGGTCTCGCAGGCGCCCGCGACGTCGCCGTCCACCGCGAACGCGGCTGTGGCGGCGCGGGCGGCCTCGTCGGCGGCGTTGCCGACGAGGGAGTACGTGTAGCCGTAGAGCGCGGCCTGCCACAGGATCGTCATGACGACCAGGAGGAGGGGGAACATCCCGGCGAATTCGAGGGTGACCGAGCCGCGGTCGCCGCCCTTGCGGCGGAGGACGAGGGCGCCCCGATCGGCGGAGGCCCTGCGGCGGCGGCCACCACCGCCCTCCGGAGCCGTGACCAGTTCGAGCTCCCCCGCCAGCGCCCACAGGGCCTGTTTGACGGTGGAGCGGGCGTCGAGGTCCTGGAGGCGGCCCGCGTCCACCACCGACTGGAGGTCCTTGAAGGCGGCGGGGACCGCGTTGCGGGCGGCCCTCGTGCCGGTGACCTTCTCGACGAGGGACGGCTGGATCTCCGTACCGCGTGAGTGGCGGTTGACGACCGTCAGGGTTTCTTCCGCCTTGCGGATCTGGAGGCGGTCCCAGAGGCGGACCATGCGTTTGGCGGCGCGGATGGCGACGACGTCCGGAGTGACGAGGAGCAGGGCCTGGTCGGCCATCTCCACGGCCGCCGCGGTCGCCGAGTTCATCTGTGAACCGCAGTCGACGATCACGACGTCGTGGCGGGAGCGGAGCGTGGCCAGGACCTGGCGGGCGACCCGGTCCGTCACCTCCTCGCCGCGTTCGCCCTCGGCGGGGGCCAGGAGCAGGGCGATCCCGGTCTCGTGGGCGTACACCGCCTCCTGGAGGACCCGTTGGTTGATGTCCGTGATGCCGGCGAGGTCGGCGACCGAACGGCGGAACTGCACGTCCAGGTACGAGGCCACGTCCCCGGACTGCAGGTCGAGGTCGAGCAACGCCACCGTACGGCCCGACGCCCGTGTCGCCAGCGCGAGTTGGACCGCCGTGACCGTGGCGCCGACGCCGCCCTTGGCTCCGCTGACCGTGACGACGGTGCCGCCGGGGCCCGTGTACAGCTCGGGCGTACTGCTGCCGAGGTGGCGGCGCATCCCGGCCGACCAGGCGGCGGCGGCCTGGACGCGTTCGGCGAGGGCGTCGTAGGAGAGGGGGAGGTTGACGATGCCGCGGGCGCCGGAGTCCATGGCGGCGGTGAGGACGCCGGTGCTGGTGTCGGAGGTGACGAGGACGACGCCGACCGCCGGGAACCGCAGGACCAGGTCGCGGACCAGGTCCAACGCGGGGACGGGGCCGATCCGTTCGTGGACCAGCACCACCTCCGGCAGCTCGTCCAACGACTCGGCGGCGAGCCGCGCGAGGGTGTCGAGCAGGGCGGTGGAGTCGGACACGGGCGGCGCCGGTTCGGCGTCGGCCAGCTGGCTGAGCAGGGTGGTGAACGCGCGGGCCGAGTCGATGTCCCCGACGGCGGGGAGGATGCGGATGGTCATCGGCACGGCCCCGTTCCGGTGGGGGTGAGGGTGACAGCGGTGGAGCCGGGAGGTGCGGCGGCCGCTTCAGGCGCCTCTGCCTCCCAGATGCGCCTCCTCCTCAGCAGCATGCCCAGCCACGTACCCGACCGCACACCCAGTCGCAGGGGCATTCGACACACCCTCGTTCGAGGCATCGTCGTACGGCCATCCCGTACCGACCTCATCGCGCGGCCTCCTGCTTGTCCTCGTCGAGGGTGTACGAACGGTCGTCCGGTTGGACCACGGTGGCTTCGCCGCCGCCCGCGACCAGGGCCAGCCGGACGTGCTCCGCGAACGACTCGGCGAACGCGACGCGCTGGGCGTCGGCGGTGTCGAGGGCGAAGGTGATCGGGACGGCCTCGGTCGCCGTACGGCGGCGGTCGCTGCTGGACTGGTTCGGTTCGAGGGGGGTGAGCTTGCCGACGTCGATCACGCGGGCGTCGGCGACCATCAGCTTGGACGTGTCCTTGCCCGAGTCGCTGTCCTTCTCCTCGAACGTGGCGTAGATGTTGACCCGCGAGCCTGGGTTGATCTTCCCCGCGACACCGGTCGACGCGTCGATCAGGATCGCGATCTCCTGCTGGCCGGGGTCGAGTTCGGGCCGGTCGACGATCATGTCGGACTGGAGCAGCGAGCCCTTCTCCAACTGCGTGACGGCGATCTTCCCGCGGATCTGCCCGAGATCGGTGACCGCCGTCTCCGACAGCCACCGCTCGGGCATCGAGATCGCCTCGAACTGGCTCGCCGTCAGCTCCTTGTACGGCGCGATGTCCTTCTTCAGCCGGTACGCCGTCACCTCCGGCCCGACCTTCGAGTTCACGTCACGGATCACCGAGAGCACTCCGGCGAAGGCGGCCAGGGCGCACAGGGCCGAGAGGACCAGCAGGATGACGCCACGGCGCTGGCGTGAGTTCATGCGCGTGCAACCTCGATCGGGGCGGGGGGCGGACGGGATCGGGCGGCTGGGCTGCCTTACGGGCTGTGCAGTTGTCGTACGTCTGTCATGTGGCCCCCCGCGGCAGCGCTCGGACCGGGGGTGCGGGTTCCGGTTCTCGTAGCGGGGCCGCGCAGAAGCCGCAGCGGTCGCCGATGAGTTCCAGTCCGCACCAGTGGCACGTCTCGCGGCGTACGGACGACACGAGCTGGTAGAGCACGGAGACGTCGGAGAGCCCGGCGGCGAACTCGACGAGCTTCCCGGTCCCCCACCAGCGCGTGGACCCCTCGGGCAGCGGCACCGTGGCGACGGCCTGCACCTGCCAGGCGGGCGCGAGCGTCACGGTGACCCAGTCGGACGGCGGCTGTGGCCCCTGGGCGACCAGCAGCCGGGTGCCGAACTCCGGCCCGGCGAGCGGTTCCTGCGCCGCACCGAGGCGTACGAGCTGGGGGCGCGGCCCCGCCAGTACGGCGAACTGGGCGCCCGGCACCCATGACTTGGCGTGCGACTTGAGCGTGACCGGCACCCGATCGAGCTTGGCGACCGAGCCGAGGAGGGCGCCGGCGTAGATGTAGTGCGCGAGGAGGCGTACGGAGGAGGCGAGCACCCCCGGGCTGAAGTCGCACATGGACAGCTGGCGCAACTGCTGGGCCAGCAGGGCGGTTCCGAGGGGCGGCAGATCGACGCCGAGCAGCGCGATGCGGTCGCTCTCCAGCACGGAGCGCACGGTGTGCAGCCGCCGGGTGACCGCCCGCTCCTCCGGCGTCGTCCCGGCGCGGGGGTGGAGGGCGATGACGTAACCGTGCTGCTCGATGAGCGCGTGCATGCCGAGCAGGGAGCTTTCGAGGGTCTCCTGTGGCTGTACGACTGCGGGCGGGGTCTGCCGGTCGTGCGGTGGGAGCACCAGATCGGAACTGGTGACGGCTATCGCGGTCGGCACGCTGCACACCACCCCGTTCACTGCGGCGGGGGCGGTCGACCACCGCCGCAGATGGCCCCTGTGAGGTCTGACGTCTGACGTGTGCGTCGACGTCTCTCCTGCATCGTCTTGCATCAGCACCATATCCACGGCATGCCCCTATCAACACCGAATCTTCTTGATCGACTCACGGAAGGTGGGGGCCGTATCCACACAGAGTGAGACGCATATGCCTCAACTCGGCAGCCGGGAGCGGGGGTTGGGAGCACCCGGACGGGTGAACGGGGCTCACGCGGAAGTATTGACGGCCGCTGTGGCGCACATCGACGCTGCTGTCGGCTACCGGAACGGGATGTTGAGCCAAGGGCTGCCGGGATCCGACATCAGAATCCGGTGGGCGTCGACCATGTCCGTGTACCACTCGCCGAACTCCTCCTCGTCGAAGTGGAGGCAGCGGCCGAGGATGTAACCGGCGGAGAAGTCCTGCCAGGACCGGTACTCAAGGGCTGACTTCCGCCCCGTCTCGATGACGGCGACCTCGGCCTCCCGCAAGGTCCCTAACCTCGCGCCGAGACCCCATCGGGCCATCTTGGAGGCACGGCCGAGATCCCACGCTTCGACGGACGGAACGTACCGCCCCTCGTCGAGGACCCCGTCGGCGCGCATCCGGGCCTCGTAGCGGGTGATGCGCCCGATGAGCCGCTGTACGCCCTCGATCCGCGCCTCGGTCTCCGACTCGGGACGCGGATCGGTCTTCGTCACCCCGTCGGGGCCCAGCACGATCGATCCACCGGCGTTGGCGCGCAGCACGTTCGCGGCGGCCTGCTTCCAGTACGCCACGTCGACGTGCCCTCCGAAGTCGCGCGCGATGGTGCGGCGCAGCCCGAGGGCGAACTCCCAGACGGAGCTGGACGCTTCACAGGCCAGGAGGCTGCGGAGGTGGTACTGCCACTCCTCCGGCGTGGTGATGCCCCACCATTCGCGGAGGCGTCGGCGCTCACCGTGATAGCCGGTGCCGTGCCAGGCCATGGCGTTCCACAGGGAGCCGTTGTTGACGCACAGCAGCGCGCCGCAGGCCAGCCCATGGGCGACGGGGCCGTGCAGGGGACCGCCGACCCGGAGCGCCCGCAGCGCGGCCGAGTTCGAGGGACGCCCCACCCGGTCGGAGTGCTGCGCCCAGGCCGCGGAGTGCGGAGGCGCGGCGGGCAGAAACGCCTCGCACGGACTTCCGGGATTGACCACGATCATCGGCGGATCAGCAGGCACCCACACACGAGCGAACCACCCCAGCGATTCACGGCTGAACACTCGCTGCGGCTCCGGCGCGGGCAGCATCCCCTCGGTGAACACCGCCCAGACCCGCCCTCCCACGACCCGCCGATCGTGCCCGAACACGGCATACGTCTTGCTGGGCGTCGCGTCCGCCCCGTCCCGCTCGATCTCGAAGTAGATCCAACTGCGCGCCAGCACATCGAAGTAGGCCGCCCAGTCCCCCCGCCCCTTGGCCTCGAACAACGCCTCCTCGACAGCGGTCGGCGCGATCCAGTCGGCCGGCGCGGCAGCCGGCCCGAACCCCGCGGGCGACGGCCCGAACGACATGCTTCCCCCTCTTGACTACGGGCTTCCTACAGGGCGTTCTGCGCGACGGCAAAGGCACCGGCGTTGCAGCCCGCAGTACGCCAATGCGATGATCGCACGCATGCCTGAGCGGGGGTCAGTCGACGGCACGGCAGACGGCGTACGCCGGTCGAGGATCGCCGACTACGCGAACATGACCATCCCTCAGAAGTCGTAGCCGGACCTGGACCCGCCCTCTGTCGGCTCCCCGCCTCCGACGCGCCCCTCGTCCACCGTCGCCGACGCGAAGCCGCCGCCCTGCTCGGCGAGTTCCGCCGTACGGCGGTCCTCCTCCCCCTCTCCGACGACGGCTCACCCCTGACCGCCGACTTCGGCGGCATCCGCTGGATCTACGCCTTCTCGGACGAACCACACCTGGCCCAATTCGCCATCGCAAGGGGCGAAGACGCACGGGAGTGGACGTACGACCGCGTCCTGGGCGCCCGTCTGCTGGATGTGGCGATCCCGGCCATGCCGGTGCCGTACGGAGTGGCTCTGGACGTCGGCAGCGACGGCGAGGGCGCGCTGTTCCCACCGGTGCGGGGCATCGTGCCGGACGCGGCGGCGGTGGACGGCGGTACGACGGACCTGCCCGATGCCGACCGGACTGACAAGAACGGGAAGTTGCCCAGATGAACGACGGTGGCGGCGGTGGCGGCGCCAAGGACCTCCAGGTCGAGGGCCTGGCCCTGATCACCGAGGGCATCAACCTGGCGATGCCGGAACTCCGCGAACTCGGCATGATCGGCGAAGCGAGCGTGGGCTGCGGCTTTGCCGATCTGGCGCGTCCGGCCTGGAGTTGGGGCACGGCGGACTGACGTCGGCGCTCGACCGAGCCCGGCGACGCCGGCACCCTCGGCCACACGACCACGTTCCACTACGACGAGGCCGGCAATCCGACCGTCGTCGTACGCCCCGACGGCCCCGACGGCCGCGAGGCGAAGGCCGAATACAACGAACTCGGCCTGCCGGTACGGGTGGTGAACCCGGACGGCACGGTCATCCGCCGGACGTACGACGAACGGGGCAACCGAACGTCGGTGACCGGCCCGACGAACCACACCCACCCACTTCACGTACGACGCATCGGGCCACCTGACCGCCGTGACGGACCCCCTCGGCCACACGGCAATGATCCGTTGCGACCGCGCCGGCCTCCCTCTGGAGATCACGGACCCACTGGGCGCGGTCACCCGCTACGAGCGTGACCCCTTCGGCAGACCCGTCGCCGTCACAGACCCCACGGGTGCGGCGACCCGGTTGGAGTGGACGATCGAGGGCCGCCTCGCCCGCCGCACCGCCGCCGACGGCACCACGGAGTCATGGACGTACGACGGCGAGGGCAACTGCAACACACACCAACCCCATGGGTGGCGTCTCGCACTTCGAGTACACCCATTCCGACCTGCTGACGGGCCCGGACGGGCCCGGACGGCGTACGCCACGAGTTCGAACACGACCAGGAGCTACGGCTGACGAAGGTCACCAACCCGCAGGGGCTGACGTGGAGTTACGAGTACGACGCGGCGGGCCGCCCGACGTCCCGCACGAACGCGCTCGGCCAGGTGGTGTCGTTCGAGCGCAATGCTCTGGGCGAGGTACTCCGCAAGAACGCGGCGTGCGACGTCACCACGTACGCCTACGACATGACGGACCAACTCGCCCAGGCGACAGGCCCGGACGGCACGACGCTGACGATCCTGCGCGACCGCTTCGGCCTGGTGCGCTCGGAGACGGTCGACGACCGCAAACTGACGTACACGTATGACGATCTGGGCCGCCGAACGGGCCGCACGACCCCGACCAACCCGTACTACGGCAACGCGGCCCCCTTCGGTGCTTTCGCCGACGTGACGGGTCACGGCCGCTGGTCCAGGTCTCGTTCGCCGAGAAGCTCGTACCCGTCGAGCGGCGGACCGTCACACCCGAGGCGTTCACCACGATCGCCGGATGGCCGTTGCTGCCTCTTCACGTAACCCGTCCCGACGCCGAGCGTCCAACCGCCCCTACCCCATCGGCCGGTAGTAGCCGAGCACATGGGCCAAGTGCCCGAACCACTGGTGGAGTCGTTCGCGGGGCTTGGCCTCGACCGTGCACTCGTAGAAGCGACCGTCGAGGAGGATGACGGCGACCATGAGCGCCTTGGCGTTGGGGCTCGCCTTGTAGTGGACGCTGCGGACCTCCGGCCAGGGGAAGTCGATGGATATGCCGTGGTCCTCGAAGGCGACGCCGGAGGCGTCGACGACGATGGAGTTGTGGCGGTCGACAGCCAGGAACTCCGGTCCCTCGGCGGCCGGCGCCCCCGCCCCCGGGTACCCGTAGGGCTGCGGCGGCTGGGCTGCCTGCGGATAGGCGTACGGCTGCTGCGGCGCCCCCGGTGGCGGGCCCTGCGGAGGACCCTGGGGCGGGCCCGGCTGCGCGTACGGCTGGGGCGGTGGGCCGAAGCCGGGCGGTGGGGCCACGGGTGGGGGCGTCGGCGGCTGTGGCTGACCGTCCTGGCCTGGCTGCTGCATGGTCCTTCGTCCCCTGTGTCTGTCTCAGCGTGATGCGTACGGCACCGTATCCCTCCCGCCCGTGAAACATTCCCCGGGGGCCACCGCATCAATGAAGTGAGAAGCCGGAGCTCACCCAGGGGGAGCCACAGATGAGACAAGTCCGCGCGGACGGTTATCAGGAGTTCGCGGCGGCGCGCGCGGGGCATCTGTACCGCTCCGCGTGTCTGCTCACCGGCGGGGACACCCATCTCGCCGAGGATCTGGTGCAGGAGACGCTCGGGCGGTTGTACGTGAAGTGGGGGCGCGTGCGGCGGGCCGACAACCCGGCCGGGTACGCGCAGACCGTGCTCACCAGGACGTTCCTCGCGCACCAGCGGCGACGCAGCAGCAAGGAGCGGGCCACGGATGTGATCCCGGACGTGCCCGCGGCGCCCGGATCCGACGCGTCGCTGCGCCTCACCCTCGTCGAGGCGCTGGCCCAACTGCCCGCCAAGGACCGGGCCGTGGTCGTCCTGCGCTACTGGGAGGACCGGTCCATCGAGGAGACCGCCGCGGCGATGAACGCCAGCTCGTCGGCGGTACGGACGCGTTGCGTGCGCGCCCTCGCCCGGCTGCGGGTGTTGCTGGGGGACGGCATCGGTGAGTACGTCACTCCCTGAGCGGTGAGTACGTCCCTCCCTGAGCGCCTTCAGAACGCCGACCGGCATCAACACGCAGACTCCGGCACACACACTCCGGCCCAGACCCAGAAACGGCGGTTCATCATGCCCATTGACCAGCACGAAGGCCCGTACGACGACCCCTTCGAGTGCAGGCTCGGCGCCGCCCTGCGCCAGGCCGGCGGTGACTTCGACACCGATCGGCACGCCCTCGTCAGCGGCGGTGCCGTACGCGGCCGGAGGCTGCTGTTCCGGCGCCGGGCGGCCGTGCTGGGCGGGGTCGCCGGGATCGCGCTCGTCGGGGTGAGCGGGGCGCTGCTCCTGCCGGGCGGCGGGGGCACGGGCGGTGAGCAGTCCGTGGCCGCGCGGCCCTCGCTGCCGCCGGTCAAGGACGACGACGGCAAGGTGTCCGGCGCCGACCTCATCCGAACGCTCAAGGACCTGCTCCCGCAAGGGGAGTTCAGCAGGGAGGAAGCGCGGGGCGCGGACTCGGAGCTGGGGCCGTACGTACAAGTCGTGTTCGACGACGGGGACGGCGGGGCGGCCGTGCAGGTCGGGCTCGGGCGGATCGAGGCGGACAGTGAGCAGGCCCGGCAGCTGACCGAGTGCCCGGACAAGGCGTTCGTCGAGTTCGACTCCTGCGAGGAGAGCACGTTGGACGACGGCTCGCGGTTGATGCTCTTCCAGGGCTACGAGTACCCGGACCGCCGCGTGGACACCAAGTTCTGGCATGCGGAACTGGTGACCCCCGACGGTTACGAGGTCAGCGTCATGGAGTGGAACGCCGAGGCTCAGAAGGACGCCCCGGTCACCCGGGACGAACCTCCCTTGTCCCCCGCGCAGTTGAAGACGATCGTCCTGGACGGGGCTTGGCGTAAGGCCATCGACGCCATTCCGGAGGACGCGAAGGTGCCCGAGGAGAAGGAGACGTCGTCGACGGAGTCACCAGAGTCCGGTTCCACCGGCGGCACCTCCGTCGACCCGCCGACGGTCGCAGGCGACGCGATCCAGAAGACGTTGACGGGGTTGCTGCCGGAGGGGCCCGAGGTGGTGTCGAAGGGCGGTCAGGAGACCGACTTCGCGTATGTCGTCCTCGACGACGGCAAGGGGCAGAGCCTGGTGCAGATCAATGTGCAGCCGGGGATGCAGGACCTGGCCGACACGCTGTTCGGGCCCGACGCCGAGACCCTCCCCGACGGCACGATTGTCACCACGCAGCAGGGACCCGGGGAGAAGGGCGGCGCGGGCGTCGTCATGTGGACCGTGGACACCCTCCGCACCGACGGGCTCCGCGTCGTGATCAGCGCCTTCAACTCCGGCGCCCAGCACACCGCCGCGACCCGCGACACCCCCGCGCTCACTCTGGCGCAGCTGGAGGAGATCGCCACGAGCGAGAAGTGGAAGACGCTCGTCGGCTAGGCCGAGGGCGTTGGGGGCCAAGAGGGTTGGGGGCCAAGAGGGTTGGGGCCAAGAGGGTTGGGGCGCATGCGTCCCAACCCCCTCCCCCACTCTCTGTGCTAGAAGAAGTCCGCCCAGTCCTGGTCCCAGATCTGCTTCACGGCCAGGATCAGGAAGAGCAGGCCGGCGATCGCGAGCATCGCGTTGCTGACGAGGCCGTTGCGCCATTCCCTGGGTGTGCGGGAGGAGTTGAGGAGCCAGAGGAGGGTGCCGGCGAGGAAGGGGAGGAAGGCGGCGCCGAGGACGCCGTAGAGGATGATCAGGCGGAAGGGCTGGCCCTGGAAGAGCAGGATGATGGGCGGGAAGGTCAGCCAGAGGAGGTACGCGCGGAAGGGCCAGGACCGTTCGCGCGCGCCGGAGGCGACCTCCGCGCCCTTGACCTCGCTCTTCTTCCGGTAGCGCGCCACGAAGTCCGCGAACATCAGACTCACTCCGTGCCAGACGCCGATGAGCGAGGTGTACGAGGTGGCGAAGAAGCCGATGAGGAAGAACTTGGCGGTGGCCGAGCCGTACTCGTCCGCCAGGATGTCGCCGAGCTGGATCAGTCCCTTGTCGCCGCTCGCGATGGCGACGTTCGCGGAGTGCAGCAGCTCGGCGCCGACGAAGAGCATCGCGATCACGAAGATGCCGGTGGTGGCGTACGCGACCCGGTTGTCGAGCCGCATGATCTTCATCCAGCCGGTGTCCGTCCAGCCCTTGGCGTTGACCCAGTAGCCGTACGCGGCCAGCGTGATCGTGCCGCCGACGCCGCCGATCAGGCCGAGGGTGTTGAGGATCGAGTCCTCCTCGTCGGGCAGGACGGGGAGCAGACCCGCCACCGCGTCCGCGAGGTTGGGCGTGACGCGGATCGCGAGGTAGACGGTCACCACGAACATGACGCCCACGAGGACCGTCATGACCTTCTCGAAGACCGCGTACTTGTTGAACCAGACGAAGACCAGACCGGACAGTCCGCACAGGACGGCCCACCACTTGAGGTCCATGACGTCCGGGAACAGCGCCTGGAGCGGCAGGGCGCTGGACGACATCGCGGCCGCGCCGTACACGAAGCCCCAGATCACGACGTAGACGACGAAGAACCACGTCGTCCAGCGGCCGAGGCTCGCCCAGCCGTCGAAGAGGGTGCGGCCGGTGGACAGATGCCAGCGGCCGGCCGCCTCGGCGAGGGAGATCTTGACGAGACAGCCGATGACGGCCGCCCACAGCAGGGTGTAGCCGAAGTTGCTGCCCGCGATCAGGGTCGCGACCAGATCGCCGGCGCCGACGCCGGTCGCGGCGACGACGATGCCGGGGCCGATGTACTTCCAACTGGACTTGCGGGGCGCCGAAGTGCCCTTCCCGGAACCGGAGCTGGAGCTGGAACCCGAGCCGGAGCCGGAGCCAGGGCCGGTGGCTGTGTTGTCCGTGGTGTCCGCCATGCGGATCAAGAAAGCGTAAAGACGGGGTGGACACAAGAGGGCGTGCGGTGAAGGAAAACGGCGGTGATCTTGATGATTCCGGGACGGTACCCGTAATCGCCCCGCGCGTGGTCGATGATGGCCGTACCACTGGTTCGGACGGGACGGGCCCCGGCGGCTGGGCGTGCCGCCGGGGCCCGGGCTGTTGTTCCGGGGCGGCCGAGAGGTGCGGCTCTCCGGAACTCACGGGCTACTTCGGCTGTCGCCGACCACAGCCGTCCAGCCCGCACGTGCCGAGCTCGAACCACACGGTCTTGCCCGGCCCGTCCTGATGGCAGCCCCAGCGCCCGGCGAGCGCCTCCACCAGGAACATCCCTCGGCCGCTCTCCGATATCTCCGTGGCCTGGCTCACCCGCGGTGGACGGCCGTCGGCGTCCGACACCTCGCACCGCAGTACGCCGTGGGCCGCCGACAGAGTCAGCTTCAGCCGACTCTCGGCGTGCACCAGGGCGTTGGTGACGAGCTCGCTCACTAAGAGTTCCGCCGTCTCGGTCTGGTCGAGGAGACCCCAGCCCTCCAACTGCCTGCGCACCGCCGCACGCGCTTCCGCGGCGGCGGTGGGACGGGGGTCGTACTCGACGGTCAAGTGGCCCGCACCCATGGGCGGTTGGGGGTACGAGGCGAAATGGGGGCCGGAATCCGGAAGGAGCCCCCCGGAGAGTTGCAGCATGCCTCCAGAGTTGCCCGGCCGGGGGCGCCGCACACGGGGAGGAATACCTGATTCCCAGGGTGCATATACCTGTTTTCCGCCCGGGTACGTCCGTAAATGGCGGAGTAAAGAGGTTGATAGGAAGTACGGGGCCGTGTGCGGCATACGCTCCACCGTGGCCGCCGCGCGCATGGGCCCGGCTTCACGCGCATGGGTCCGGCTTCGTTCCGGCTTCAGCGGCGGGCCGTGAGGTGGGTCTGGGCCGTCGCCCATGCGGCGATCTGGCTGCGGTTGTGGAAACCGAGTTTGCTGAGGATGCGCTCGACGTGACCCTCGGCGGTGCGGCGGGCGATGACGAGCCGGTCGGCGATCTGCTGGTTGGCGAGGCCTTCGGCGACGAGAAGGGCGACTTCCGTCTCACGGGCGGTGAGCGGGGCGGGGGGTTCGGGACCTTCAGCGGAGGGTTCGAGACCCTCGGAGGGCTGCTCGGGGCGCTCCTCGGCGCGTTGCTGGAGCGCGTACGACACGATCTCGTCGAGGGCCATGGTGCGGCCTCTTCGGTGGGCACGCTCGAAGAGGGCCCGGCCGAGGGATCGGCGGAGGTCGGTCGCCGCGTCCGTCGGTGTGGGGCGGTGGTGGTCGGAGAGGTCGGCCCGGATGCGGTCGACGCCGCCGAGGAGGACGGCCGCGCGTTCGTGGGCGCCGCGTGCGGTCGTGACGGCGATCAGGAGGTCGAGGGTGAGCGCGAGGCCGGTGACGTCGTGGACGGCAAGCCCTCGGCGCAGCGCCTCGCGGGCGTGGGATTCCGCCCGCCGCCACTCCTTGCGCACGGTGTACGTGAGGGCCAGGGCACGGAGGGCGTACGACCGTACCCACTCCTCGCCCTGCCGTTCGCAGCGGCGGAGGGTCTGTTCGCAGACGTCGACGGCACGGTCGGTGTGGCCCAGGAGAGCGAGGGCGCGGGCGAGTTCGATACGGTCGAGGGCCTGGAGGGCCTGGAGGGCTTCGCTGCCGGGGAGTCGGCCGGGGGCGGTGCGGGTGACGGCGGCCTCGTAGTGGGCGAGGGCCGCGGGGAGGTCGTCGCCGAGGAGGAGGGTCCGGCCCAGTACGTGCTCGGCGTGCGCGGCCTCGGTCGACTCACCGAGGGTCAGGGCGAGTTCGCGGGCCTCGGTGGCGAGTCGACGGGCGCGGCGGTGGGCGTGGGTGCCGGCCTCGGGGCAGTCGGTCAGGAGGAGGCCTGCCGCCCAGAGGGCTCGGGCCCGTTCGGGGGTGGGTTCGGGGCCGGCCTCCAGGGCGCGGTCGAGCCAGTAGCGGCCTTCCCTCGGCGCCCCGCAGGCATGCCAGTAGAACCAGAGGCTGCCCGCGAGACGCAGTCCGGCCAGGGCCTCGCCGGGGGTGCTGAGGCTGAACTCCAGCGCCGTACGCAGGTCGTCCTGGTCGGCGCGGAGGCGGGCGGCGATCTCCCGCTGGTTCGGCCGGTTCAGCCGGTTCGGCTCCGACCAGGCCCGCTCGTACGCCGTCGCCCGCCGCTGCGTCCAGTCGCGCTGGCGCCGGCGGGCGGCCGCCTCCGCGCCGGGGGTTCGGCGGAGCAGGTCGAGGCCGTAGTGGCGGAGGCTGTCGAGGAGGCGGTAGCGGACGGTTCCGTCCCGGTGCTCCTCGCGGACCAGCACGGACTTGTCGACGAGACCGGCGACGGCTTCGAGGACGTCGTACGAACCGCCGTCGTACGAGCCGCCGTCGTACGAGCCGCCGTGGTGCGCCTCGCCGTCGTACGCCTCGCCGTCGTACGAGCCGCCGTGGTGCGCCTCGCCGTCGTACGCGCACACGCTCTCTGCCGTCTCCAGGTCGAAGGCGCTGGGCAGGACGGAAGCGTGGGCCCATACCGTCCGTTCCTCGGGGGTGCAGAGGTCGTGGCTCCAGTCGACGGCCGCGCGGAGGGTGCGGTGGCGGGGCGGGACGCCGGGGCTGCCCGCGGCGAGGAGGCGGTAGCGGTCGTCGAAGCGTTCGAGGCGTTCGAGGCGTTCGAGGAGCTGGTCGACGCCGAGGACGCGGAGGCGGACGGCGGCGAGTTCGATGGCGAGGGGGAGGCCGTCGAGGCGGCGGCAGAGGCGAGCCACGGAGGCGCGGTTCGCCGGGGTGAGGGTGAAGCCCGGGACCACGGCGGCGGCCCGGTCGGCGAAGAGGGCGAGCGCCGGGTGCGGCGCGGTGTCGGAGAGGTCGCCGTCCGGGTCGGGGACCGGGAGCGGGCGTACCTCCAGGAGGTGTTCCTCGGTGAGGGCCAGGCGGTGGCGGCTGGTGGCGAGGATCCGGATGCCGGTGGTACCGCGCAGGAGGGCGGCGGCGAGGTCCACGCAGGCGGGCAGGAGGTGTTCACAGTTGTCCAGGACGAGGAGGAGCCGGCGGTCGCGCACGTGCTGGACGAGGGCGTCGAGCGAGGGGCGGCGGGTTGGGGAGTTGCCGCGCGGGTCGTCACGCGGGTGCTCGCGCAGGTCGTCACGCGGGTGCTCGCGCAGGCCGAGTGCCTCGGCGGTGGCCAGGGGGACCAGGGCGGGGTCGTGGAGGCCGGAGAGGGGGACGAAGCGGACGCCGTCCGGGAAGGCGCGTTCGGTACGGGCGGCGAGGCGGGCGGCCAGCCGGGTCTTGCCGACGCCACCGGGGCCGGTGAGCGTGACCAGTCGGCTCCTGGTCAACAGGCGGCGCCCTTCGGCGAGTTCGTGATGCCGGTCGACGAAGGTGGTCGTCTCGACGGGGAGGGGGCCGCCCCTCGGTGCTGATCCGCCCATGATCAGCCAGTCCTCTGTGGTGTGGTGAGAGAAGCCGGAGGGTGGGGCTCCCCTTGTGCGGACCCTTACTGTCGCCGGGTTCGCACCTCATCGCATCTGGGGTTCACACCTGCGGGTGCACTTTCGCGGTGAGGCTTGTGGAGAGGGCTACATTGCGTACACTGCGCAGCTCGCCACCGTCGGGCCTTCCGGCCTCGCCGTCGGGCCTTCCGGCCTCAACCTCGGCCATTTTCCGGCCCCTTCCGGCCACGCGGGCCCCACGTGAGCGACCCCCACTCTTGACCAGGTCATGCCAGAGCCGCACCATGAGCGCCACACCCGCACCAGGGCCCGCCGGACACCCCACGGTCACCGGCAGGTCCGAGGCACGTCGCAAGGATCCACCCCCCGCTCCACTCCCCACTTCCGGAGACCCCGGAATCCCCGGAGAAAGTAGGAGACTTCATGCGACTCCGCATACGCGGCAGGGCGGCGACGCCCGGCGGCGCGAGCAAGAGGTCCGCGAGCAGGAGAACAGCGCGCCGCTCGGCCGCCCTCGCCACCCTGCTGGCGATGGCCCTCTCGGCCCCGATCGCCGCGACCACCACGGACGCGACGGCGACCAGCGCCGAACGGCCGAAGGCCTCGGCGGACGACATCCGCCAGTACGAAGTCCACATGCACTCGGACAGCAAGTCCCGTACGGCGCTCCAGAAGTCCGGCGTGACGGTGGACGACGCCGACGACCACACGGTCTTCATCTCCGGCCGCGCGGACCAGATCAAGAAGCTGGAGCAACAGGGCTACGAGGTCACGCCGCTCGGCGCGGTCCCGGACCGGTCGAACGGCGAGGACGACGTACGGCTCTTCGACTTCCCGTCCGCCGACTCCCGCTACCACAACTACGCGGAGATGACGAACGAGATCAACTCCGTCGTCTCGGCGAACAGTTCCATCGCCAGCCAGCGGGTCATCGGCACCTCGTACCAGGGCCGGAACATCGTCGCCATCAAGATCAGCGACAACGTCGGCACCGACGAGGCCGAGCCCGAGGTGCTGTTCACCCACCACCAGCACGCCCGTGAGCACCTCACCGTCGAGATGGCGCTCTACCTGCTCAATGAGCTGACCTCCGACTACGGCACCGACTCCCGGGTCACCAACATGGTGAACAACCGCGAGATCTGGATCGTCCCGGACCTCAACCCGGACGGCGGCGAGTACGACATCGCCACCGGCTCGTACCGCTCCTGGCGCAAGAACCGCCAGCCCAACAGCGGTTCGTCGTACGTCGGCACCGACCTCAACCGCAACTGGAACTATCGCTGGGGCTGCTGCGGCGGCTCCTCCGGTTCCACGTCCTCGGACACCTACCGGGGGTCGGCCGCCGAGTCGGCACCCGAGGTGAAGGTCGTCGCCAACTTCGTACGCAGCCGGGTCGTCGGCGGTGTCCAGCAGATCAAGGCCGGCATCGACTTCCACACGTACAGCGAGCTCGTGCTGTGGCCGTTCGGGTACACGACCGCCGACACCACGACGGGGATGACGGCCGACGACCGCAACGCGTTCGCGACGGTCGGCGGGAAGATGGCCGCCAGCAACGGGTACACGCCCGAGCAGTCCAGTGACCTCTACATCACCGACGGGTCGATCGACGACTGGCTGTGGGGCAGCCAGAAGATCTTCGGCTACACGTTCGAGATGTATCCGTCGTCGGCGGGCGGGGGTGGGTTCTACCCGCCCGATGAGGTCATCGAGCGGGAGACCTCACGGAACCGGGACGCGGTGTTGCAGCTGCTGGAGAACTCGGACTGTATGTACCGGTCGATCGGCAAGGAAGCCCAGTACTGCAGCTGAGGCCGCGGTTATGAGGTAGTCGGGGAACTGCGGGCCGGCTGTGACCGGTCGCGCAGTTCCCCGCGCCCCTTACGGGGCGCTGTCGCCGTCCTCGAAGTACGCGTCCAGGACCTCGTCGATCCTGGTCTCCCACTCCGTGTGTTCCGCCTTCGCCTTCGCCTCGATCTCGATCGGGTACCAGCGGCGGTCGGGAGTGTGGACCGTGACGGTGAAACGCTTGCCGAAGCGCGGCGACTCCGTCTCGATCGCGCCGATCTCGTCCCAGCGGAACTCGCAATCCTGGTCGTCCAGCTTCAGCCGTACGCCCTTGCTGTCGGCGACGATCTTCGCGCGGCGGTCGGACGCCTCGAAGACGGGGCCGTCGGTCGCTTCGTCGTCCGCGTCGTCGGCATCGTCCGCGTCGTCCACCTCGTTGGTGTCGTCCGCATCGTCGGTGTCGTCTTCATCGTCCTCGGACGAGTCCTTCGCGTCCTCGTCGGCGGCCTTCTCGTCGGAGGCCTCGGTGGCCTCCTCCTGCTCCGGGGCAGCCTCGTCGGCCTCTGCGGTCTCCGCCGGCTCGGCGGATTCCGTCGGCTTGTTGTCCTCCGGCTCCTCCTGCTTCTCCTTCTTCACGGACACGGGTGCCGTGAGTCCGGGGATGTGCGACGGGTCGACCGCGGCGGCGGCCAGGGGCTGGCTGTTCGAACCAATGCGCTGCTCCACAGCGGGCAGTATGGTCGACGACCCTGTGCCGGGAACAGTCGGGCCCGGCATATGTCCGCATCTGGGTTGCGCGACAGCTTGGATTTCAGGCGTCCAGCACTGCCAGCGCGTCGATCTCGATCAGCAGGCCTGCCGGGAGGCCGACGTAGACCGTCGTGCGGGCTGCGGGGGCTGCCGTCAGGTGTTCTTCGAAGTACTCGTTGTAAATCGCGTTCATTTCCACGAAGTGGTCCACGTCCGTGAGGTAGACGCGGATCATCATCACGTCGTCCTAGGTGGCGCCGCCCTCCTCCAGGATCGCCTTGACGTTGGCGAGGCTCTGGAGGGTCTGGGCGCGGAGGGTGGGGCCGGCGGTGGTGGGGGGTTGGCCCTCTGCCGCGGGGAGGAAGCCGACCTGGCCGGCGACCTGGAGGATGTTGCCCTTCTTGGCGCCGTGGGAGAACTTCGCGGGGGGTGCGGTGTGGCTCTTCGGGGTGAGGGCGATCTTTTCGGTCATGCGGGATCCTTCCCCGGAGTTCTGCCTGAGTACTCGCCGCTGATCTCGTCCGCCGTACGGCGTACCAGCGGGACCAGGGTGAGGAGTTCGTCGGCGGTGACGACGACGTTGGGGGCGGAGACCGACATCGCGGCGACGGCCCGGCCGTCGGCGCCGCGGATGGGGGCCGCGACGCAGTTGATGGACTCCTCGTGGCCGCCGAGGTCGGTGGCCCAGCCCTGTTCGCGGACCTTCGCCAGCTCCTTGAGGAAGGCGGGGGCGTTGGGGGTCGAACGGGGCGTGTACATGGGGTAGTCGAGCTTCTCCGCGAGGGCGCGGCCCTCGGGTTCGGGGAGGTCGGCGAGGAGCAGCTTCGCCACGGCAGCGACCGTGATGGCGACCGGTTTGCCGAGCCGGGCATACATGCGGACCGGGTAGCGACTCTCCACCTTGTCGATGTAGAGGACCTCGTTCTCCTCGTGGACGGCGAGGTGGACGGTGTGGCCGCACTGTTCGCCCAGGCGTACGAGGTGGGGGTGGGCGATCTCGCGGATGTCGAGGTTCTCCACGGCCTCCTGGGCGAGGGTGAAGAGGCGGGCGCCGAGGCGGTAGCGCTGGTCGGGCTGGCGGTAGACGAGGCCGTGTTCGTGGAGCGTGCGCAGGAGGCGGAGGGCCGTGGATTTGTGGACGCCGAGGCGGTCGGCGACCTGGCCGAGGTCGGCGGGGCCCTCGGCGAGCAGCGGCAGGATGCTCAGCGCTCTGTCGACGGTCTGACTCACGGGATGCGTACCTCCTCCGGGGCCTGATCGGTTTGTTGTGGTGCGGTGTTGGTGGCTCCGTTGACCCCGTGTTGGCCGAGATGTTAGACAGCAGAAATCGACATACGCAATGCGCGATGCAATATGCGCAACGCCCCTGATCAGGGAGGCTCCATGGCCGCCGAAGCCCTCGCCCGCCTGGCCGACGAACGTGTCGATCACCGCTTCAAGGGCCTCCCGCCGGACGCCGACGGCCTGACGGTGGCCGAGCTCGCCGGTCAGCGGCGGAATCTGTTCACCGGTGGGTTCACCACGCCGGTGCTCGCGCTGTCCGCCGAGCGGCTGGAGCACAACCTGGCGCTGATGGAGACATACGCGGTGCGTCATGGGCTGTCCTTCGCCCCGCACGGGAAGACGTCGATGGCGCCGCGGTTGTTCTGGCGGCAGATCGAGCGGGGGGCGTGGGGGATCACGCTCGCCGTTCCCCATCAGGTGCGTGTGGCGCGGGAGTTCGGCATTCAGCGGGTGTTCCTCGCCAATGAGGTGGTGGATGCGGTGGCGCTGCGGTGGATCGCGGGTGAGCTGGCCGCCGATCCGTCGTTCCGGCTCGTCTGTTACGTCGACTCCGTGCGGGGGGTCGAATTGATGGATGCGGCGCTACGGGGTTCCGCGCGTCCGGTGGACGTGGTCGTGGAGCTTGCGGCGGGTGAGGGCGCGCGTACCGGGGTTCGGACGGAGGCGGAGTGCGCGGCCGTCGCGGACGCGGTGGCGGGGGCCGGCACGCTACGGCTCGTGGGGGTGGCCGGGTACGAGGGTGAGGTGCCGGACGCGGATCCGGGGCGTGTGCGGGCCTGGCTGCGCCGGCTTGTCGGTCTGGCCGTCGACCTCGACAAGGCGGGGCGGTTCGCGGGGCTGGAGGAGGTGGTGGTGAGCGCGGGCGGTAGCGCGTGGTTCGATGCCGTGGCCGAGGTGTTCGCCGGGATTCCCGAACTCTCCGTGCCTGTACGGAAGTTGCTGCGGTCGGGGGCTTATCTCTCGCACGATGTCGGGCACTACCGGCGGGTGACTCCGTTCAACCGTGTCCCCGAGGAGGGCGCCCTGGAGTCCGCCTTCCGGCTCTGGGCCCAGGTGGTCTCCCGCCCGTCCGACGAGCAGGCCTTCGCCAACGCCGGCAAGCGCGACGCCGCGTACGACCTCGATCTGCCGTCGGTGGAAGTGGTGCGGGATGTCGGTACGGGTGCGGTTCGGGACGCGGAGGGGATCACGGTCACCTCTCTGTCCGACCAGCACGCGTGGCTGCGTACGGCGGCGGAGGCTGAGCTTTCGGTCGGGGACTGGGTGGGGCTGGGGCTGTCGCATCCGTGCACGTCGTTCGACAAGTGGCAGCTGATTCCGGTGGTGGAGGCGGACGGAACGGTGACGGACTACGTCCGCACGTTCTTTTAGGGGCTCTCCGGCGGAGCCGGTGCCACCAGGGAGAGACGGGTGGAATGGGTGGGTAAGCACCGCGCGGAGCGCGGGAAACGAGACGGCTCGGGCGGAGCCCGGAAGTGGACCTTGTCTTCCGTGACGCCGACGTCGTCGACGGCTCCGGCGCCCCCTCCTACCGCGCCGATGTAGTCGTGAAGGACGGCAGGATCGCCTCCATCGTCAAGGAGGCCGCCGCCGCAGGGTGTCAGCGGCCCACCGCGGGGCGTGTGATCGACGCCGAGGGGCTCGTCCTCGCCCCCGGGTTCTTCGACATGCACGCGCACAGCGACCTGGCCCTGCTGCGCGACCCGGACCACAGTGCCAAGGTCGCGCAGGGGTCACCCTGGAGGTCATCGGGCAGGACGGGCTGTCGTACGCGCCGGCCGACGAGCGGACGCTCGGCGAGGTGCGCCGGGCGATCACCGGGTGGAACGGGTACGGGGAGGACATCGACTTCGGCTGGCGGTCGGTCGGCGAGTACCTGGACCGGCTCGACCACGGCTTCGCCGGCGAGGGCATCGCCGTCAACGCCGCGTACCTCGTCCCGCAGGGCACCGTAAGGATGCTGGCGATGGGGTGGGAGGACCGGAAGGCCTCGCCTCAAGAGCTGGACCGTATGCGGGAGTTGGTGGCCACGGGGATGCGGGAGGGCGCCGTCGGCATGTCGTCGGGGCTGATCTACACGCCGGGCATGTACGCCAAGACAGCTGAACTCACCGAGCTGTGCCGGGTGGTCGCCGGTTATGGCGGCTTCTACTGCCCGCATCACCGCTCGTACGGGGCGGGCGCGCTCCAGGCGTACGAGGAGATGGTCGCCCTGACGCGGGAGGCCGGCTGCGCCCTGCACCTGTGCCCACGCCACCATGAACTTCGGCGTCAACAAGGGTCGGGCCCCGGAGCTGCTCGCCCTCCTCGACGAGGCGCTGGACGCCGGGGCCGACATCACCCTCGACACGTATCCGTACACCCCGGGCTCCACCACCCTCGCGGCGCTCCTGCCCAGTTGGGCGGGCGAGGGCGGGCCGGAGGCGGTCCTGGCGCGGCTGGAGGACGCGGACACTGCCGTACGGATCCGGCATCACATGGAGGTGGTGGGGGCCGACGGGTGCCACGGGGTGCCGGTCGAGTGGGACACCGTCGAGATCTCGGGGGTCTCCGATCCGGCGCTGGCGTCGTACGTCGGGAAGACCGTCCGGCAGTCGGCTGAGGCGCGGGGCGAGGAGTCCGCACAAGGCCGCTTTAACTCGATCGTGTGATGGTCGGCTCGCGGGCTTGCGGTGCCCT
>NZ_VTHJ01000101.1 GCF_008386495.1 Streptomyces tailanensis
CGGCAAGACGGCCAAACGCGCTGAGTCGATCAAGGAACACCAAGCCCGCCGAGGATAAACGCCAAGCTTAGCCTCCGAGTGCGCCCTCGGAGATGGCTTCCTAAGCTGGCCGCAAATCCGCCATATCAGGTGGAATCGCCCCTCAAGGTCAGCCTTCGACCAGGCGGCGTACCGCTGGACCCGAGTCATCGTCGGCGGCCTACCGAGTGTGCCCGTCAACGGCCAGGTCGTCGACGATCTCGTGATCTTTGCCGAGGGTGTCAACCTCGGTGGGCCAGGAGGAGTCCTCGGACAGGCCGCCCCGACAGCTGTCCGCCCCATGAGCGGACTCCCCTACATGGGCTTCATGCAGTTCGACACGGCCGATCTGAGGCACATGGAAAACGAGGGCACCCTCGTAGACGTCATCACGCACGAGATGGGGCACGTGCTGGGCATCGGCACACTCTGGCCGGCGAAAGGACTGATCCAAAACCCCGGCTTTCGCTCCGTCAGTTATGTCGGTTCATACGGCATGAGGGCACGCAGTGAACTCATGGGCGACGGTCAGAGACTCCCGGTAGAGGTCGAGAACATGTACGGCCCGGGAAGCGCGGACGCCCACTGGCGAGAATCCGTGTACAGCAACGAGTTGATGTCCAGCCTCATCAGTGCACGGGGTAACCCGTTGAGTCTGCTGACGGTAGCGGGTCTGGCTGACCTCGGCTATCAGGTGGACTTCAGCGCAGCCGAATTCTACCTACCCGGCTCTTCCCCACGGCCTGCCCTGGACGGGCCATTCGTCACTTGTCACGCCCAAATGAACGGCAGAGGCATGATTCAACCCGCGGTTCCGATTCGCCGACAGCAAATCGAAGCGGGACGAGGACTCGCCGGGGCCTTTCCGTCTTCAGCGCCATGGCGCCATGAGCCGAACCGGCTGACTACCTCGCTAGCACAGCCTCAACAAGTGTAGAAACGCTCGGCAGGCTCGTTGTCCTGAGGCTTTGGTCGGTGGCCTGCATCGTGTTGGGAGTGGCAAGACCGTACGCTCACCAGCGGATCGGGCAGTCCCAACGCGATGCCCCGATATGAACGGCCTTCTCCCTCCGGCCTCCGCCTCCTTGGTCTCGATGGCGCGCGGCCGGTGGTGCGGGTGCGGGGCCGGGTCAACTGGCCGGCGTGGTCCGCTTCCGGCCCGGTCATCGCCCGCACCTGTTCTACCGACTGCACGTCCACCAAGGGAGCAGGGCAAGCCCAAGAGCCTGGCCTGGTGCGATTACCGTGATCTGATCGTCGCCGTCCACCAGCAGCTGGCCCGGGTTTTCGCGCCCCCCTGATCGAGGTGTCACCGGCAGGCCTCAAGCTCGCCCAGGCCGCTGACCTGCGCAATGCCCTGCGCATGGGAACAACTTCCTATGTACGCCGACCTGTTGGCCCGGCAGTGTCCCTTCCAGCAGCAGGCAACCCGTGCGCGCCACGGCGCGCCGACGCGAAGGGGACACACCATGGCATTCTCCGATCTGATCTCCCCACAGGCGGCCGACCACCTCGCCACCTTCGGCCCGGGACAGGAGGGCAAGGCAGCCCGCCTCAACTACGACGTCCCGCTGCCGGGTGCCCACTCCTGGGACCGCGTCGTCGGCGCCCTGGTCCCCGCGGACTGGTACGTCGATGGTGCGCGGCGGGTCGGCAAATCCCTGCTCGACCTGGGCGTCGTGACGGGCGACGAGGGCCGGCCGGTCAGCGTGGACCGGGCGAAGCTGACCCAGCTCTACCGGCGGATGCTGCCGACGACCGCCCGCCCGTCCCTTCGCCTGGTGGCTGAAGTGGGCGGTGTCGTCGAGCCGTTGCTCAGCCAGGAGGGCAGGGCGCTGCAGGCCGAGCGCTCCCAGCGGGACCCGCTCGCCCGCCGGGCCATCGTCGCGGAGCCGGACGACGTCGACCTCCAGCGCATCCGCACCACGTCCTTCCTCGAATGTCTCGCGGAGCGGGAGTCGGCCGTGAGCCCCGAGCGGGGCACCGCGGAGATCGTCCTGCCGCTGCCCGGCCTCGGACAGAGCGTCCGCTCCGTGCCCGTGGACCCGGTCGCTCAGGCAGTGCCCCGGCTCGCGCTGGTGGAGACCTGGGAACTGCGCTCCTTCTCGGGCGACTACGGTCTGGGGCGCACGCTGCAGACCTTCTCCCTGTTGCCCGGCGAGCGCACCACGATCACCATGCAGACCTGGCGCACCGAGGCCGCCACCCGTGACGACGCCACGTCGATCTTCGACTCGTCCGACACCGCCGCGCAGAGCCGGTTCACGACCTCCGTCGCGAACCAGACCGGCTCCGCCCACCAGGACCAGGGCGGCTGGGCCACCTCCGTGTCCACCAGAGCCTCGGGTGGCGTCAACTTCGGCCTCGTACACGCCGAGTTCGAGGCGCAGGCCGGGTTCGCGGCCAATCACCAGGAGGCCAGCCAGCGCTTCAGCACCTCGGTCAGCGAAGCCGCCTCCGAGCACGCCTCCCAGGTCGACAACAGCCGCCGCCAGTCGATCGCCAGCACCTCACAGACCAACACCGCGAGCGGCACGGTCACGACCGTCGTACGCGAACTGAGCAACACCAACCTGCGGCGTGTGCTCAACTTCGTCTTCCGTGAGCTGAACCAGACCTACCGCACCGAGGTCGTGCTGAAGGACATCAAGGTCGCCTTCTACAACGGTAGGCAGGGCTCCGCCGAGACCGTCCCGCTGCCCGACCTCGGGCGGCTGCTGCGCCGTTACACCAAGCCGAACCACCAGGAGGCGGCGGCCCGCTTCATCCTGGCGCTGTGCGCCGAACGTGTGGGCGCCGACGGCGACATCACCAGCACCCTCCAGATGCGCACGAACCCTCAAGGGATCACTTACCAGTGGAGTCCGGCCACGCTGAACTCCGACGGCACCCTGCACTTCGACGGGGACCCGCTCGCCTCAGACGTGCGTTGGCGCTTCGCACCGGTCGGCCGCGGCGGCGAAGAGGCCCGCGGGGTCGTCATGGACCGCGACACCGTCGTCCTGCGCACCGACAACCTCGTGGTGGAGGCCCTGCTCGGTCAGGCCGACGCGCTCGACCTCTACGCCTCCGCACTGCAGGCGCTCGATCTGCTCGACCGGGAGTCCCAGACCCGGGCCCCGTGACGCGGAGACCCAGCGCGTCACCGACGCCCTCGCCCTCGTCTCGGCACAGAAGGAGGACACCCGCATCGACGCCTGGCAGAAGATCTTCCCCGACGAGCCCGAGATCGAGGTCGTGCCCGTTGCCGCCGTCGCCGGCCACGACAACCACACCGAGCACTGACGGGACCGGCCATGACGAAACCACCCACGACAGCGGGCTACACCGGGGTGACGGCCTCCGGCGCCGGATTCACCGGCTTGGTCCCGGTGGCCGTACCCGCCGCCGACTACGACACGGCCGTCGCCGAGACGGCTCTGCCCGACATCCCCGTGACGGCCTACGAGGGAGTCACCCAGCAGCAGGCCGTCCCCACTGAGAAGACGTCGGAGCCACCCGCCGAGGAGGAACTGAGCGCCTATGCCTACGAATGGGACATCGGCCTGGTGTCTGAACTCGTCACCCCTGAAAGCGCCATGACGGTCATGAAGGACGCGCCGAACGTCGTCTTCCCCTTCGAGGTGCAGGGGCAGAACGGTGAACGGACCATCCGCGCCGGATCCGACTACCACCTCAACAACGTGCGGATACCCGGCGACAGCGGCAACCCGGTCCGAGTCGTGCAGTCCGACGGGACCTCTTTCACCTTCTTGACCCTGCCGGGCCACTTCTGCGGACCGGGCCGCACGATCCGCTTCTCCACCCTGGATCGGGACGGCAGGCTCCTCCTGCGCCAGGAAGGCGTGTCCGCGGCGAGCCTCGTCGACGAGATCTACGACTCCGGTGCCCGCATCGCCTGGCGCTTCCAGGCCGACAACCTCCGAGCGGCCCTGTTCGGAGGGGAACGCGCGGACTTCCCCGGTGCGTTCCCCGTCTCCTGGTGATCCCGGAGCTTTCCCGAGAGCCGCTGGAGCTGTCCGGGCCTCAGCCGACGAAACGCTGCAAACTGTAGATCATCCAGCAAAAAGCGAACAAAGGATCGTCCGTGCATAGCACCCTTGAGGCATGGGGGAGTTGTCCACGCACGATTACGAACGCATGCTCGACCTGGCGGTCGCGCTGATCGAGAACCAGTCCCCCGAGGCCCTGTGGCACCTGGTGGGGGAGGAACTCGTCACCGGCCTCGGTGCCACGACCGCCATCTTCGTGGAGCTGCATCACCGATGGCAGACCGGCCGCGCCGAGGGCTGGGCCCCGCAGTGGGTCGGAGGAACACCGCTCGAAGATCTGGTGCACCGGCGCATGCGCCAGCGGCATCCGGTGTTCGTGTACGCCGCACACGGTGAACTCCGGCCCACCACGGTGGAAGACATCGCCGACCGCACCCGGTGGCGCCGCTCCGACTGCTACAACGAGGCCTACGAGATCTACGGCACCACCCGCCAGATGGTGCTGCCGCTGTTCGCCTCTCCCGATGTGATCCGGGGCTTCATTCTCGGCCGCCCCGGCCAGAACTTCAACACCCGTGAACTGGCCTTCGCCCGCCGCGTCCAGCCCCTGCTGCACGCGGCGGACCGCCATCTCGGCGCCCTACGACACCACGGTGGCTCACCCGAGGACGCTGAGCCGACGGCCCGTTCGCGCAAGGCCGCCGCTTACGGATCACTGCCCGGGAACTCGCGGTACTGGGTCTGCTGGCCGACGGACTCACGGCCCTGGCGATCGCCCGCCGCCTGTCCATCTCACCCCACACGGTCAACCGCCATCTGGAGAAGATCTACCGCAAGCTCGACACCCGCGACCGTCTCGCCACCGTCCTGCCGGCCCGCCGACTCGGCCTGGTCCGGCCGGGCGTTTGATCCGTGGGAGTCGTGCACGCGGCAGCGGAGGCCGGTGACCGTATCGACTCCCGTCGGCAGGAGCAGATCAGCCTCTGGAAGACGCGCGCGGACATCGGCAGGCCGCCGGGCGCTCACTGCTTGTCGCCACATGGCGGCGTGCACCGCTGACGCGTCGAACGAGTGCCGGCCGGTAGCGCCCCGCCGCCGACGGCCGACACGGCCGTGTTCCTCGACGACGGCCGGATCACCGACATGGGCCCGCACCAGATCCTGCGCGAGCGTTGCCCGGCCCATCGCCAGCTCCCGCGACAGCGGTGGACTCCCGGCCGTCATACTGAGCCGTGACCACGGAGGGGGAGGCTCTGAATGTACGGGCGCAGTGATGAAGAGTGGGACGAACTGGCCGAGGCCGGGCTGGAGTTCCTGATCGAGCGGGCCCGGCTGAACAGGCCGACCTCGTACACAGAGCTCAGTGCGACGCTCGTACGGCGGGTGGGTGGGCGGGGGTTCGACTTCTCGCGGGCCGATGAGCGGGCGGCGATGGGTCACCTGCTGTGGTTGATCGTCCAGCGCAACCACCCGGAGTCCGGGCTGATGCTCTCCGCCTTCGTCCACTACCTCAATACCAACGACGCCGGCCCTGGCTTCTACGGGCTCGCCCAGGAGATGGGGTTGCTGCCCGCGAAGGCGTCGGCCGGCGCGAAGATGGACTTCTGGGTCGACCAGCTCAATCGGCTGCACGCGCTGTACTCCCGCCCGTGAACCTCGGCCGGCGGCCGGCGGCCGACGCTCAGTCCCGATAGCCCCGCAGCTTCCGGTACAGCGTGGCGCGGGCGATGCCCAGGGCCGCGGCGGTGCGGGCCTTGTTGCCGCCGTGGCGGTGGAGGGCATCCAGGATGGCCGCGCGCTCGGCGTGTTCCATCGGGCTGAGCCGCCGGGGAGCGGGACCTTCGCGTACGGGGTTCGGCAGTTCGACGCGCAGGACGGGGCCCGTCGTGCGACGGTGCTCGGCCAGCGCCCTGACGACGTGGAGGAGTTCGGTGACGTTGCCGGGCCATGGGTGGCGTTCCAGGGCGCGCAGCGCCTCCAGTGTCCAGGTCAGCGGGGGCTGTCCGGGGGTGGGCCTGGGGGCCAGGGCGGTGAGCAACTCCCTGATGTCCTCGGGGCGTTCACGTAGCGCGGGCAGGGTGACCGAGCGTGCGGCCAGGGTGTCCAGGAGCCGTTGCAGGCATGGGCCCGGAGGCGCTCCGGGGGTGTAGGTGACCAGCAGGGGTGCGCCCGGATGCGGTTCGAGGAGTGAGTTGAGGGCCGCCACGTCTTGCTGCGCGAGCCGCTCGGCGTGCCGGACGAGGACGGTCCGACGGTCCGTCAACGCGTCGAGCGCGGGGCGGACTTCACCCTCCATCGCCGCGTCCACGATCAACGGGTTCACGGCCAGTTCCCGCGCGAGCGCGGTCTTCCCGGTGCCGCGCTCGCCGACGAGCAGCAGCGGTTCGGACGTCCGGGCCAACTCCCTCGCCCGCCCGACCGCATGCCGCCAGACGACGGAACGCCCGGCCAGCGCGACTGCCTCCGGCCGCCCGGTCGGCGTTGCGACATCCCGTTCGTCCGCCGCCTCGACGTCCGCCTCGGCCGACGCGCCAGACATGCAAGACGTGACAGACGCGGCAGAGGTGACAGCAGTCCGCTCCACCGGCTCCAGCACGGTGATCACACCCACGACAGAGCCCAGTTGCCGTACAGCGGTGACGGTGGCGAAACTCCCCGCGCCGTCCGGCAGCCGCACGCGATACGAGTCCGCCGACGCCCCGCTCCGAGGCGGCGGCACTTTGTCCCCGGCGCCCTCCACCAACGCGAGCGCGCCCCGCTCCAGCACCTCCAATGCCTCCGCCGACAGCAGCCGCCCCGCGGCCTCGCTCACGAGCCGGTTGCGTCCGTCGAGGGCGACGACCGCGCGGCCCCGGGGGCCGGGGGCCTGGCCATCGCGGGCGCTCTGGTCCTGTACGGCGCGCAAGTACGCGTCGAGCAACACCCGTTCCGCCGTCCGTGACCGTGCGGCGAGTTCCGCCTCGACGGCGATCGCCGCGGCCTCGGCGAGCGAGGCCCCCGGATGAGGCCGGCACTCGACGCAGAGCCCGGAGGCCACCGTCATCGTGCCCAGCGTCCGCCCGGTCTCCGGTGCCAGTACCGGCACGCTGACCGCGGAGATGTCCTGCCAGAGATCGAGGAAGTGCTCCGGCCCGTGCACTTCGGCCCGGCGGCGGGTGCGCAGGGCCAGGGCCGCGCTGTTGGGGCCGACCACCTGCTCGGAGAGGTCGAAACGGCAGGGGTCGTCCGGCGCGCCCCCGGCCGCCCACAGCACCCGTAGCCGCTCGTCGGTGAGCAGGAGCGCAGTCCCCTCGGTGCCGAGGGTCGGAGCGAGCCGTTCGAGCACGGGCAGAGCGGCCGCCAGTAGGACGGTTTCGGCCAGGTGCGGGGAATGCCGTACGACATGCGGCGCGGCGTCCCGCGCGTCGTGGCCTACGTCCCGTACCTCGTGTCGTACGTCGTGCCGCACACCGAAGAACCGGGCACGCTTCCACGCGGCGACGACCTCTTCCGGTACGTCGTCCGAGAGTTGATGACCCCTGAGGAACAGCTCACGGGCCCTGCGCAGCGAGGCGAGGGCGGGGCGGACGGGGTGATGCTCTGCGGTGGTCACGGCGCCGCTCACCGTACCGGTTCAAGTTGAATGAGTAACAACCACCCGGGGAACCGTAGTCCTGTACGCGGCGGCACCGTACCCCGCAGTGTCTCGAATTGAGACACCCACGCTCCCACGCCACCCTTCATGATCTTGGACGGTCGGTGCCTGTTCTCATTCCCTGGAGCGTCCCCGTGCACACCGTCGAGCCCGATGTCGTGACCGACGTACTGATCGTGGGCAGTGGCCCCGAGGGCGCCTCCGCCGCACTCGCGCTCAGCACCTACGGCGTACCGAACATCGTCGTCACCCGCTACGCGAGCCTCGCCGACACACCCCGGGCGCACATCACCAACCAGCGCACCATGGAGGTGCTGCGCGACCTCGGAGTCGAGGACGAGGTCGTCGCGAAGGCCACGCCGCAGCATCTGATGGGCAACACGACCTTCTGCACCAGCCTCGCCGGCGAGGAACTCGGCAGGGTCCGCTCCTGGGGCAACGACCCGCTCGTCCAGGCCGCGCACGAACTCGCCAGCCCCACCCGCATGTGCGACATGCCCCAGCACCTCATGGAGCCGGTGCTCATCGACGCGGCGGTCGCGCGCGGCACGAACCTGCGCTTCAGCACCGTCTACAAGTCCTTCGTCCAGGACGCCGACGGGGTGACGGCCACCGTCGAGGACCGGCTGCGCGGCGACGAGTACACCATCCGCGCCAAGTACGTCATCGGCGCCGACGGCGGCCGCTCCCAGGTCGCCGAGGACGCCGGGCTGCCGATGGACGGCCAGATGGGCGTGGCCGGCAGCATCAACATCGTCTTCGACGCCGACCTGAGCAAGTACACCGCGCACCGGCCGTCCACCCTCTACTGGGTGCTCGCCCCGGGCGCCACCGTCGGCGGCATCGGCGCCGGCCTCGTGCGCTGCGTACGGCCCTGGAACGAGTGGCTGATCGTCTGGGGGTACGACGTCACCGCGGGCGCCCCCGACCTGACCACCGAGTACGCCGAGTCGGTCGTCCGCCAGCTGATCGGCGACGACGAGATCCCGGTGACGATCAAGTCGTCCTCGGCCTGGACCGTCAATGAGATGTACGCGGAGACGTACTCGAACGGCCGTGTCTTCTGTGCCGGCGACGCCACGCACCGCCACCCGCCGTCCAACGGCCTCGGCTCCAACACCTCCATCCAGGACTCCTACAACCTGGCCTGGAAGCTCAAGCTCGTCCTCGACGGCACGGCCTCCCCGAAGCTGCTGGACACGTACACCGCCGAGCGCGCCCCGATCGGCAAGCAGATCGTCACCCGCGCCAACAAGTCCATCGGCGAGACCGCCCCCATCTTCGAGGCGCTCGACGGGCTCTCCCCGCAGACCCCCGAGCAGCTGTGGGCCAACATCGCCGCCCGTAAGGAGTCCGGTGAGGCGGCGGCGAAGCAGCGGGCGAAGCTGCGCGAGGCGATCGCGTTCAAGGTGTACGAGTTCAACGCGCACGGCGTCGACCTCAACCAGCGCTACACCTCCGCCGCCATCGTCCCGGACGGCACGCCCGACCCCGGCTTCGACCGCGACCCCGAGCTGTACCACCAGCCCAGCTCCCGCCCCGGCGCCAAGCTCCCGCACGCCTGGATCACCTCCGGCATGCGCACCCTGTCCACGCTGGACACCGTCGGAAAGGGCCGCTTCACCCTGATCACCGGTATCGGCGGGACGGAGTGGGTGCGGGCGGCCGAGGCCCAGGACCTGGAGATCGCCACCGTCGTCATCGGACCCGGTCGGCGGTACGAGGACCCGTACGGGGACTGGGCGCGGATCAGTCACATCGCCGACGGCGGGGCGCTGCTCGTCCGCCCGGACGGGTATATCGCCTTCCGGCACGCGACGGCGGCGGACGCCGGTACGGACGCCGCGGGGTTGCTGACCGAGGCGGTGCGACGGATCCTCGGGCATGACGGACAGGAAGAGCCGCGGGACCAGCCGTAGGTAGGAGCGTGGCATGACCACCGAATGCACCAGCGTATCCACCACCGGCCTCACCGAGGCGGTCGTCGACAGCTTCGAGGGCACGCCCGACCCCCGGCTGCGGGAGCTGCTCGGCTCCCTCACCCGGCACCTCCACGCCTTCGTCCGCGAGACCGAGCCGACCATGGCGGAGTGGGAGCGGACCATCGACTTCCTGACGGCGACCGGGCAGACCTGCACGGACACCCGGCAGGAGTTCGTCCTGCTGTCGGACGTGCTCGGGGTGTCGATGCTCGTGGAGACGATCAACGGCGACCGGGGCGACGGGGACGCGACGGAGTCGACGGTGCTGGGCCCGTTCCACATGACCGAGTCCCCGGCCCGCGCGCTCGGCGCGGACCTCGACCTGGTCGGCAGCGGCGAGCCGTGCGTGGTCAGCGGGCGGGTGCTGTCCCGGGACGGCACCCCGCTTCCCGGCGCGGTCCTCGACGTCTGGCAGGCGAACGCCGAGGGCTACTACGACGTCCAGCAGCCGGAGGTCCAGCCGGCGGGCAATGGGCGCGGGCTGTTCACGGCGGACGGCGAGGGCCGGTTCTGGTTCCGCACCTGCGTACCGAGCCCGTACCCGATCCCCACGGACGGCCCCGTCGGGGACCTCCTCCGGGCGACGGCCCGGGAGTCCTACCGTCCCGCCCACATCCACTTCATCGTCTCGGCCGAGGGGCATGTGCCGGTCACCACGCACATCTTCGTGGAGGGCAGCGACCACCTCGACTCGGACGCGGTGTTCGCCGTCAAGAAGAGCCTCGTCCAGGACTTCACCGAGACCGACGACCCCGTTCTGGCACGGGAGTTCGGCATCCCGAACCCGTTCCGGCACGCGCGCTTCGACCTCGTACTGAAACCACTGGACACGAACACACTCGACTCGGAGGGGCCGTGATGGAGTTCGTCCATGAGACCCAGCCCATGCGGGTCGTCCTGCGATCCGGCGCGTCGGTCACCGCGGTGGCGGGCGAGGCCGAACGGCTCGGCCTGCGACGGCTGTTGGTGGTGTCCGGGCCACGAGGCACGGAGCCGGCCCGAGCCGTCGCCGACTCCCTCGGCGACGCCTGCGTCGGACTGCACGCCGAGGCCCGTATGCACGTGCCCGTCGAGGTCGCCGATCACGCGGTGGAGGCGGCACGGGCCGCCGGCGCCGACGGGTGCGTGGCGGTCGGCGGAGGATCGGCGATCGGCCTCGGCAAGGCCGTCGCCCTGCGCACCGGGCTGCCGCTCATCGCCGTACCGACGACGTACTCCGGCTCGGAGATGACCCCCGTCTGGGGCCTGACCGAGCACGGCGTCAAGCGCACCGGCCGCGACCCGTCGGTCCTGCCGCGCAGCGTCGTCTACGACCCCGACCTCACCCTCTCGCTCCCCGTCGCCCTGTCCGTGACCAGCGGCATCAACGCGGTCGCGCATGCGGCGGAGGCCCTGTACGCGCCGGACGGCACGCCGCTGGTGTCGCTGATGGCCGAGGAGGGCGTACGGGCGATGACGGGCGCCCTGCCCGCGCTCGCCGACGACCCCGAGGACCTGGACGCCCGCGGTCGTGCCCTGTACGGGGCCTGGCTGTGCGGTGCCGCGCTCGGCGCGACGACCATGGGCCTGCACCACAAGCTGTGCCACGTCCTCGGCGGCACCTTCGGCCTGCCGCACGCCGATGCCCATACCGTGGTCCTCCCGTACGCCCTGGCCTTCAACGCGCCCGCCGCACCCGAGGCCGTCAAGGCCCTCGGCCGGGCCCTGGACACCGACGACGCCCCGTACGCCCTGTGGGACCTGTCCGGCCGCCTCGGCGCGCCCCGCTCCCTGGCCGAACTCGGCCTGAAGGAGAGCGACTTGGCCGTGGCCGCGGCACAGGCCACCGGGCAGGCGTACGCCAACCCGCGCGACGTCACGGTGGAGGGCGCACTGGGCGTACTGAAGGCCGCGTACGAGGGCGAACGGCCCCTACGGACGCCCTGACTCTCGAAGACCGACTTCCGACAACCGACCGTCGATGTGTGACCGAACGACGTTGACCGGACGACGTTGACCGAATGACGAGAACCGAAAGGTGAACAGCATGCCCCTCGGACTGCTCCGGCGGCGATTCGCGAGAGTCCCCGGAGGCGGCGCGGGACCCGTGTTCCCGGTCCCGGCCGGCGCGGGTGTCGTCGTCCGCGAGGTCTTGGACCCCGTGAACGAGCCCATGGGCGGGGCCGATGTGACGGTGACGGAGCTCCGCACCCACCGGGCCGCCGCACGCGGCACGACCGACCCGTACGGGTTCTTCATGGCCGTACTGCCGCCCGGCGACTACAGCCTGTTGATCGTGGCCGAGGGGCTGGAACCCCACCGCGAGACCATAGCCGTCGCAGCGGGCGCCGGCCTGGCCCCCGAGCGCGTGTGGCTCCAGTCGGCCCGGCAGCTCGAACTCCCGGCCCCCGGAACCTGGCTCTTCGACCCGCCGCACACGGCGATCCGCTTCATTGCCAAGCACGTCGGCATGGCCCATGTGCACGGCCGTTTCGAACGCTTCGAGGGCGGCCTGCGCATCGAGCACGACATGTCCCAGTCCCGCGTCCACGTGCGCATCGACGCGTCCAGCATCACCACGGGCAACAACACCCGTGACGCGCACCTGCGTTCCGCCGACTTCCTGGACGTCGAACACTTCCCGTACATCGAATTCAGCAGCCACCGCTTCGCCTACCGCGGCGGCAGCAAGTGGACGCTGCTGGGCAGCCTGACCATGCACGGCGTGAGCCGGTCGATCTCCCTGGACACGACCTACCTGGGCACGGTCAACGGCGGCTACGGCGAGGAGCTGCGCTGCGCGGCCCTGGCCAAGTCGGAACTGCACCGCGAGGACTACACGCTCAACTGGCGTTCGATGCTGGCCCACGGCATCGCGGTCGTCGGCCCGACCATCCAGCTGGAACTGGACGTCCAGGCGATGTACCGCACCCACGACACCCCGACCCCGCCCGAGTAGTACGAGCGGGGCCACGTTCACGGGTGATGCGGGTCGCGGGTGACGCGGGTGTGGTCGACGCAGTAGCACGCGTCGCCGGGGGTTGTGCCGCCGCGGTGACGCGGCCCTCACCCGTGCACGTCGGGGGCCGCGTCGCGGGCCCTGCCGGCCCACTCGTCGCTGCTCTCCGGCCAGCAGGGGCGGCAGCGAGGCGCCGGCGCCGAGTTGGTAGCCCCCGCCCACGCCCCCTGTGGCGTTGATCGGGCAGCCCAGCGCGCGCAGTGTGTCCACGTCACGCCGGATGGTGCGGGCGCTGACGTCGAGCCGTTCGGAGAGTTCCCGGCCCGACCAGTCCCGTTGACTCTGCAGCAGCCGGGCCGAGGTTTCCACCCCACGCCTTCGAAGGGGTGACCGCGGCACATCTGATCAGTTTCAACGGCGAGGACTTCTCCCCGCTCACCAACGACACGGAGATCGTCGACCTGGCGCGCAAGGCCGGGGTGCGCCGGGTGACCGTACTCAGGGGGGATGTGGAGAAGAGCCCGCTGGAGCAGGCCGTCGAGGCGAGCGGCCTGGAGTGGACTCACCTGTCACCGGTGGAGTTCATGTCCAACGCGCTGGAGTGGGCCGAGTCCGTGAAGTCGGAGGGCGTGGTCCGCGAGGCCTTCCCCGAGGCCAAGAGCGCGATGGTGCACGAGGCGGTCGTCGCCGCGGTCGTCGCCGCGGCCCTGACCACCGACGGCCACGCGGGCCAGGAGCACTGGCTCACGGGCCCCGAGGCGCTGACGCCGCCGGAGAAAGTCCGCGTCATCGCCTCGGTACTCGGCCATGACGTGCGCTATGTGGAGCTCACACGCGACGAGATCGTCGAGCAGTGGCGTCAGCAGGGCTACTCGGCCGAGGACATCGAGTTCTTCGTCATGATGCGCACGAACCCGCCGGAGGTCGACTACACGGTCCTGCCGACGGTGGAGAATCTGACAGGCAAGCCGGCCCGCACCTTCGCCCGGTGGTACGGGAGAACGCGGCCGTCTTCGGCGGCTGACGGCGCCGCGCACCGCGCGGCACAGCGTGACGCACGGCGCCAGGGGGCGCCTGGCAGGGCGAGAGCCGACGCCGGGCGCCCCCTGGCGCGTCGCGCGTGCCGTGCGGTCCGCGGTGAACCCCTTGTCTCCCTTATTCGGTATGTGTACGGGCCAACTGGCGGCGACTGTCGTGTGGACGTGCGAAGAGCACTGACAGAGCATGGACAGGGAAGGTATCCGGGCAGGACAGCTTCTTCTTTCGCGCCCAGCGGCTCTCAGGGAGGCAGCAAGGCATGGACGCGCCTCAGAACAGCCACAACAGCATGCGGCTGGTCGACATCTCCGACGTGTCGTCCGGTCTGCTGGAGGCGGTGGCAGGGAAGGACACGGTGCTGGGTCATGCCGTGCGACGCCACCTCCAGGAGCGAGACGGTTCGCCGAAGACGACCGACGTCGTCTTCGATAGTGCGCTGTGAGGACGACGGAGGCCGGGGCCGCGGCCTTACCCATAGTCCCCTTCAGGCAGTTCCTGCTGAAAATACACAGTTTATGCAACCTATCCTGCGACTACTGCTATGTGTACTTCGCCGCCGACCAGAGCTGGCGCAGACGCCCCGGCGTGATGGCCCTCGACACCGTGCGGCAGGCCGTGGACCGCATCGCCGAGCACGCCCGTGAGCACCGGCTTCCCATGGTCCGGATCATCCTCCACGGGGGAGAACCCCTGCTGGTGGGCAAGGCACACCTCGGCGAACTGCTCACCGTCGTCGCCGAGCGCCTCGCCCCGGAAGTGGAGGTGCGCTGCTCGCTCCAGTCGAACGGCACCCTCCTCGACCACGACTTCCTCGAACTGCTGCTCCGCCACCGGGTCGGCGTGGCGGTCAGCCTGGACGGTTCCCCCGCGGCCCACGACCGGCACCGGAGATTCGCGAACGGCCGCCCCAGCCACGCACGTGTCGCCGCGGCACTGCGCCTGCTGAACAGCCCTTGTCACAGAGAGCTGTTCGTGGGGCTGCTGTGCACCGTGGACCTCGCCAACGACCCCGTCGAGACCTACGAGGCGCTGCTCGACTTCGGCGCACCCCGCATCGACTTCCTTCTCCCGCACGGCACTTGGGAGCATCCGCCACCGGGCCTCGAACACCGCGAGCATCCTCCCGCACGGTCCCCGGCCGGCGCCCCGCCGGACGAGCCGACACCGTACGCCGGGTGGCTCGGCGCCGCGTTCGACCGGTGGTTCGACGCGCCGCGCAAGGAGACCCGGGTCCGGATGTTCGAGGAGGTCATGTCCGGGGTGCTCGGGGGCGCCGTGAACACCGAGGCGCTCGGGCTCGCTCCGGTGGACCTCGTGGTCGTCGAGGCCGACGGGAGCATGGAGCACTCCGACTCGCTGAAGGTGGTGGGGGAGGGCGCCCCCGAAACCGGCCTGGACATCTTCCGGCACTCCTTTTCCGAGGCCCTGGCGACCGAGACCATACGGCGCCGACAGGCCGGCCTGCTCGGCCTCGGCGACGTCTGCCGCGGATGCCCCCTCGTGCCGGTCTGTGGCGGTGGCCTCTACACGCACCGCCATCACCGCACCACCGGCTTCGCCAACCCCTCGGTCTACTGCCACGACCTCGCCTCTTTCATCACCCACGTCAACTCCCGGCTCCACACGGCACTGAGACACCCCGACGGAAATTCGGAAGCACTCGGGGCGCACGAGCACGGCTCACACAGCGCCCGTGAACAAGCACGTGATGAACGGGAGTTGGACGCGTAGATCGGGGGAAGCATGGATTCGGGCCCTGCCGGAAAGGGGCCTGTCCGGCCGGACAGGGGTATCGTTCTCTGTCTCGGCACGACTCAACCAAAACCAAAACCGAGGGGTTCCGGTTGGGGGGTGAGGAGGTGTGGGAGGCAACCGAACCGTGTGCACTTCCGCCGGAATCGGCCACCTTCCGAGGCGCGAGAACCCATCCACCCCACGACAGGGACCCCGCGAACGCGGCACGTCGGGGGCTCGTTGGAACCGTACTTCTTCCTGAGCTATGCGCGCAGGCGCGGACCACGGGTCCTCGTCAAGCGGTTCTACGACGACCTGTGCGCGGAACTGCGCCGAGAACTGCGGCGATTACGCAAGGGCAACGCCATGCCCTTCGACCGCCCCTTCCTCGACGTCCAGTCCATCCAAGTCGGCCAGGACTGGAACGCGGCCCTCGGCGACGCCCTGGGCAACTGCCGCACCATGGTGGCCCTCTACACGAACGACTACTTCAGAAGCGACTTCTGCGGCCGCGAGTGGAAGGCGTTCGAGGACCGGCAGCGCAGCCACAGAGAAGTGGCGGGCGTGGACGCGAAGGCTCTCATCCCCGTCCTGTGGGAGCCCGTGCAGAGCATTCCGCCCGGCGCGGCCCACATCCAGTACGACAACCTCGAATTCGGCGAGAACTACGCGCAATGGGGTCTGCGGCGCATCCTGGCCGCAGACCCGGGCGGCGAGGAGTACCGCCGTATCGTCAACCTCCTCGCGCGGCAGATCCTCGTCGCCGCCGAGCACTTCCGCATACCGACCGTAGACGGCCTGGACCTCACCGCACCGGAATCCGCCGGCCCCTTCCCGTCCGCCGCCGAACGGGCGGAGCCGGGCAGCCACGCCCTGCTGCTCGTCGCCGCCCGCACCGCCGCGACCGCCCACAACCGGTCGACGGATCCGGGGTGCCACGGGGAGAGCCCCACCGACTGGAACCCCTACCACGCCGAATTCACGGAACCGGTGGCCGGCAGAGCGAGTCAGCTCCTGGAGGAGCGTGGCTTCACCGTACGGACCGAGATCGTCTCGGACGTGCTCGGCGCCACCCTGGACGAGGCCCGTGGGCAGGGACAGATCGCGGTCCTCCTGGTGGAGGCGCAGGCCGCCGCGGACGAACCGTTCGGAAGAGCCCTCCGCGCCTACGACCGCAGCAACCATCCGGGCAGCGCGGCCATCGTTCCGTGCGGCCCGGACGAGGCGGGTGACGGAACCCAGAGCAAGGCCTACTGGGAGGCGGTCCGAGGCGCCTTCCCGTTCAACTGGGCGAAAGGAGCCGGGGATCCCCTGCCCCTGCTCCAGTCAGGGATCGGCACGGACCAGTTCGACGGGGTTCTCCACGCCGTGGTGGCGAAGGTGCAGAACCATCTCTTCTCCTTCCTGGAGACACTTGAGCTCAGCTCCCTGGAGATCTCCCGGATCACGTCCACACCACTGCCCGTCCTGAGCGCCGTGGGCGCCCAGCCCGACCGGATCAGGCCCGCTCAGCCGTCACCCTCCCGCCCCGTTTCCGATCCGTTTCCCTCAGAGCAGGAGCAGGAGCAGGACAGATGACCGATGACGACCGCGGCCGGGGCACCATCATCACCTTCTACTCCTTCAAGGGCGGTACGGGCCGCAGCATGGCGCTGGTCAACACCGCCTGGATCCTCGCGAGCAACGGTCTGCGCGTACTCGTCGTCGACTGGGACCTCGAGGCGCCCGGACTGCACACCTACCTCCAGCCCCTGCTCGCCGACCCCGAACTCACCGAGAGCGCCGGCGTCATAGAGATGGTCGGTTCCTTCGCCCAACACGTGGTGGAGCAGCGGGTGGGCTCCGGGGTGTCCAACGGGGGCGCCCCCACACCGCCCCCGCCGAACGGCGGCGACCTGCCCGAGGACCCCGGCCACCGGGAGCGGGCCCGCGTAGACCGCTACGTCGTCGGCACCGAACTGCGCCTGCCACCGGGCGGAAAACTCGACCTCCTGCCCGCCGGAGTGCAGGACGCCGACACCTACGCGGTCAAGGTCAGCACCTTCGACTGGGGCGCGTTCTACCGCATGGGCGGCCCCGACTTCCTCACCGCGCTGCGCGACGACATGGCCGCACGGTACGACTACGTCCTCATCGACAGCCGGACCGGCCTCAGCGACACGGCGAGCATCTGCACGATCGTCATGCCGGACATCGTCGTGGACTGCTTCACCCTCAGCCGGCAGGGCATCAACGGCGCCGCCCACGTGGCACGTGCCATCCGCCTCAACTCCCACGCCCGACGCGACATCCGCATCGTCCCCGTCCCCATGCGCGTCGAGGACGCCGGCCGCGACCGCCTGGAGGCCGGCCGCTACCAGGCGCGCAGCCTGTTCGCGCCCTTCCTGGACTGGGTGCCGCCCGAGGAGCAGGACCAGTACTGGAGCAGCGTCGAAATCCCGTACAAACCCAGCTACGCGTACGAGGAAATCCCCGCGACCGTCGGGGAGCGACGGCAGGACGGCACCCTCCTCGCCGCGTTCGAACGGCTGACCGCCCGGCTCACCGACAACCGGGTGACCCGCCTGAGCAACATGCCCGAGCCCTACCGCCGCACCCTGCGCGCGGAGTACGAGCGCACTTCACCCACCCTGCGCAAGGACTTCTACGTCAGCTACACCGCGAACGACCGGCTCTGGGCGGACTGGACCGTCACCGTGCTGCGAGCCGCCGGCTACGAGGCGACGCTCGCGCCGATCGAGACGGACGAACTCGCCGACGCACCCCCCGCGCCGACCGGCCTCGAACGCACGCTCGCCGGCGAGGGGCGCATGGTGGTGCTGCTCTCGCCGGAGTACACCACCCATCCGCGAGCACAGGAGATCTGGCAGCAGATCAGCCGCCGTGACCCGGTCGGCCGAATCGGCATGGCCGTTCCCCTCCGCGTCGACGACTCCCCGCCCCCGCCGGAGTTCGCGCCCCCCTCGACGGTCAGTCTCGCCGGGGTCTCCGCCGAGGAGGCCGTGGTCCGACTGCTGACCAGCGTCGACCGCGGCGCCTCGACGGACCCGGCCTCCCGCCCGGCCACCATGGGGCTGACCGCCGCGGCCCGGCTGCCCGGCACCCCGCCGCAGGTCATCGGCGGGCGGCCGCAGCGCAACGTCGCCTTCACGGGCCGCCGGATACTCATCGAACGACTGCGCGACAGCCTGCTCGCCGGCACCACCGCTGTGCTGCCCCAGGCTCTCTACGGCCTCGGAGGTGTGGGGAAGACACAGGTCGCGCTCGAGTACGCGTACCGCTTCGAATCGGACTACGATCTCGTCTGGTGGATCAACGCCGCAGAGCCGACGCAGATCCGCCAGGACCTGAACACGCTGGCCGGGCATCTCGGTGTGCCCCTCGGTGGCAAGGACTTGACGGCCGTATGCAACGAGGTTCTGGAACAGCTACGGCGCGGCACCCCCCACGCGCGTTGGTTGCTCGTGTACGACAACGCCGAGAAGCCGGCCGACCTGGACGGTCTGGTTCCGGTCAGCGGGCCCGGTCACCACATCCTCATCACCTCGCGGAATCCGGCCTGGGCCGAACGCGCCGCACGCATCGAGGTCGATCTCTTCACCCGTGACGAGAGCGTCGCCCTGCTGCGCCGCTACAACCAGGCCCTCGAACCCGCCGAGGCGGCTTTGGTGGCCGAGGAACTCGGGGACTTCCCGCTGGCCGTGAGCCTCGCCGCCGCGTCACTCCAGGAGTCGGCGATGCCCGTGGACACCTATGTGGAGATGCTCCGTACTCAGATGACCGACATCCTGCGCAGCCAGTCTGCTCCCGATTACCCGACGTCGGCGGCGGCCAGCTGGTCACTCGACCGGCTGAAGGTCCGCACGCCCGCCGCGGCCGCCCTGCTCCAACTGTGCGCGTTCTTCGGACCGGACCCGATCCCACGGGACATGCTCAGCAGCCGGCCCGCCCTCGAACTCCTCGAACGCCACGACCCGAGCCTGTCCGACCCCCTGCTGATGAGCAGGCTGTACGGAGAGATCGTCCGCAACGGACTCGCCCAGGTCGATCAGCGGACCGACACCCTCACACTGCATCGCCTGATCCAGCGCGTGCTCCGCGACCAGCTCACCCCCGACGAGCAGACCACGATGCGGGAACGCGCCCACGCCGTACTCGGCCAGGCCAACCCCAAGGACCCCGACGAGTCCGAGAAATGGCCGCGCTACGCCGCGCTGCTGCCACACCTGTGGCCCACCCAGGCAGAGGAGAGCGACAGCCTCCCGGTACGCCAGTGGATCTGCGACACCGTCCGTTACCTGTGGCGCAGCGGCGACGCCGACACGGCCAACCGTACGGCCGAACGGGTGCTCGCCAGCTGGCTGCCCCGTTTCGGCGAGGACGACGCGCTCGTCCTGCGCCTGCGCACCGAACTCGGCAACGCGCTGCGCGACCAGGGCCGCCTGACCGAGGCGTACGAGGTGACCCGCGACGCCTACGAGCGGGGCAACCGGATCCTGGGCGAGGACCACCCCTACACCCTCGGCGCGGCCATGAGCCTCGGCTCCGACCTGCGCAGTGTCGGCCGGTACGCCGACGCCATGAAGAGCGACCGGGAAACCCTGCGACGCACCCGGCGGGTCTTCGGCGACAGCCACCCACGCAGCCTCGCGGCCGCCAACAACCTCGCCGTGTCCGAGTTCCTGTCCGGCGACCGGCAGGCCGCCCGCGACACCAACCGGGAGATCCTCAAACAGCGCCGGGAGATCTCCGGCCCCGACCAGCGCTCCACACTCAACTCCGCCACGAACTACGCTCGGGACCTGCGGGCCGCCGGGGCGTTCCGGGAAGCGCTGAAGCTCATCGAGGACACCCTGGAGCGCAGCCGGCGCGCGCTGGGCCCCGACCACCTGATCACTTTCCGCGCCTCCCTCGGCGCCGCGATCCTGTACCGCAGGCAGGGCGAGTACGAGAAGGCGTACGCCCTGACGAACGACACCTACGAACAGGCCCTCAAACAGCTGGGGCCCGACCACCACGACACCCTGGCCATCGCGACGAACCTGAGCGCCGACCTCTACGACCGGGGGGAGTCGGTCCGCGGCCGCGAGCTCGCCAAGGAAACCTTCGACCGCTACGAGCACCGGTTCGGACCGGACCACGTCTTCACCCTCGCCTGCGCCAACAACCTCGCCGTACTGCTCCGGCTGACCGGCGAGCAGGAGGCCGCGCTGGACCTGTCCACCCGTACCGTCGACCGCTTCCGCCGACTCCTCGGCCCCCGCCACCCCTACACCCTCACCTGCACGCTCAACCACGCCACGGACCTGTCCGAGCAGGACGACGGCCATGAGCGGGCCGTCAGGACGGGCCGCGAGGCGTACGAGGGCCTCACCGAAGTACTCGGCCCCGACCACTACCTCGCCATCGCCGGCGCCTCGAACCTCGCGGCCGAACTGCGCCGGGACGACTCGGAAGACGCCGAGCGCCTGCACGAGGAGGCCGGCCGTCTCCACGCCGAAGCGGAGCGCCGCGCCGTCGACAGCGGAGAACTCGGCGGTGACCATCCCATGACTCGGGCGGTCACCCGCTGGCAGCCCATCGACGCGGACATCGAGCCGCCGGTCACCTGACGGCCGGCCATCGGCGCCGGACCCCTGCAGTAGGCCCTGCGGGCGATCCTGTCCGCAGGGCCACAGGGCTGAACCCGGCACGGCGGAGCCTGGCGAAGGCATGTCAGGGGACGGTCGGCAAAGAGGCACTCGCGGGTGTGGCATGTCTGAGAGCGATGCAGGGCTGTTGCAAAGCCTGACGGTCTTGGATCGTCGCTGGTCAGGCCAGGCCGAGGAGGTCCAGCGGGCGGTGGAAGGGCTGGT
>NZ_VTHJ01000102.1:0-4743 GCF_008386495.1 Streptomyces tailanensis
ATGGGGGTCCCCCCGCTCGAGCGAAGCCGAGAGTGGGGGAGGGACGGGTAGGGGCGGCGGGGGCGAAAACGTTCCGGCACGCCTACCGGCGTGGGAGTGGATCGAGCGCGCGGGCCGCGCGGACGTGGCCGACCGGGTGGCCGCCGCCCAGGAGGGGCTCGCCGGCGAACTCGGCGAGGGCGACGGGGGCGACGCCGGCGCGGACGAGTGCCGCCGCGGTCACCGGGACGCGCGCCCGGTTCGCCCCGTCCGCGATCTTCACGGCGACGGCCCGCCCGTCCGGCAGCGCGGCGACCTGGACGCCCTCGAAGCCGTCCTTGCTGAGCAGACCGGGCACGGCCCGCATCAGCGCGGCCACGTCGCGGCCCGCGCCGGACGCCAGCTCGGGGTAGGCGCGCATGGCGTCGGCGACCGCCCGCTCAGGCGTTCCCTCGGCCGCGGTGGTGATGCGGGCGAGGGAACGGGCCAGGCCGTGCAGGGAGACGGAGAAGAGAGGGGCACCGCAACCGTCCACCGTGACCTGAGCGATGGCCTGCCCGGTCAGGTCCTCGACGATCTCGGCGATGGCCTGCTGCAGCGGGTGGGCCGGGTCGAGGTAGTCCTCCAGGGACCAGCCGTTCAGCTTGCACGTGTAGAGCATCGCCGCGTGCTTGCCGGAGCAGTTCTGCGCGAGGCGGGAAGGCCCGCGCCGGTCCCGTATCCACGCGTCGCGGACGGCGGGGTCGTACGGCATGTCGGTGACGTTGCGCAGGTCGCCCTCGGTGGCCCCGGCGAGTTCCAGGATCCGCCGGGTTCCGGCGAGGTGGCGTTCCTCGCCGGAATGGCTGGCGGCGGTCAGCGACAGCAGTTCGCCGTCCAGGGGCAGTCCGGCGCGCAGCATCGCCACGGCCTGGACCGGCTTGAGCGCCGACCGGGGGTAGAACGCCGCCTCGATGTCGCCGAGTTGGAGTTCCACCTCCCCGTCGGCGCCCAGCACCACGACGGAGCCGTAGTGGATGCCCTCGATGACACCTCCGCGTACGAGGTGGGCGACGGGGGCGTGGAGCGGTTCCCGGATCGCGGGGGCCGCGGCCACCGGAGCCGCAGGGATCGCCGCGGCGCCGGTGGTCGTGGGGTCGTACGTCACTGCCTGGTTCACGCATCCGCTCCGGTCGAGTTCCGGGCTGCCCGGCGCCGTATGCCGAACCAGCCCACCATGAGTGCTCCCACGATCAGCGGGATGCACAGCACCGTCGTGCGGCCGGCGCCGCCGTCGGCGTACATGAGGACCAGCACTGACGCGAGGAAGAACAGCGTCACGAGTTCGGTCCAGGGGGAGCCCGGGAGCTGGTAGCTCGGCCGCGTCAGTTCGCCCTTCTGGGTCTTCTGCCAGAAGAGCAGATGGCAGATCATGATCATGCCCCAGGTGCAGATGATGCCGATCGCGGCGAAGTTGAGGACGATCTCGAAGGCGTCGGCGGGGACGAAGGCGTTCAGCCCGACGCCGAGGACACAGAAGCCGCTGGTGAGCAGGATGCCGCCGTACGGGACCTTGCTGCGGCTCATCACCGAGGTGAACTTCGGTGCGGAGCCGGACATCGCCATCGAGCGCAGGATGCGGCCGGTGGAGTACAGGCCGGAGTTGAGCGACGACATGGCGGCGGTGAGCACGACCAGGTTCATGACGCCGCCCGCCGCCGGGACACCGATGTTGGAGAGCACGGTGACGAAGGGGCTCTCGTCCTTCGAGTACGCGGACCAGGGCAGCAGCATCGACAGCAGGACGACCGAGCCGACGTAGAACAGGCCCACGCGCCACATGATCGAGTTGATGGCCTTCGGCATGATCTGCTCGGGGTTCTCGGTCTCACCGGCGGCGACACCGACCAGCTCGACGGAGGCGTAGGCGAAGACGACGCCCTGGATGATCAACAGCATGGGCAGCAGGCCGCCCGGGAAGACGCCGCCGTTGTCGGTGATCAGGGACGGGCCGGGGGTGGTGTCGCCGACCTCGTGCTGGGTGACCAGCAGGAAGATGCCGATGCACATGAAGGCGACGAGCGCGCCGACCTTGATGATCGCGAACCAGAACTCCAGTTCGCCGAACATCTTCACCGAGATCAGGTTCACGGTGAGGACCACGGCGAGCGCGATCAGCGCGATCACCCACTGCGGGATGTCGGAGAACATCCCCCAGTAGTGGGTGTAGACGGCGACGGCCGTGATGTCGGCGATACCGGTGGTGGCCCAGTTCAGGAAGTACATCCAGCCGGCCGTGTACGCGCCCTTCTCACCCAGGAACTCACGGGCGTAGGACACGAAGGCACCGGACGACGGCCGGTACAGGACCAGTTCGCCGAGGGCCCGGACGACGAGGAAGGCGAAGACGCCACAGACGGCGTACGCGATGAAGAGGGAGGGGCCGGCGTCGGCGAGCCGGCCGCCGGCGCCGAGGAAGAGGCCGGTGCCGATCGCGCCGCCGATGGCGATCATGTTGACGTGCCGGGCCTTCAGGGACTTGCTGTAGCCCTGGTCGCCCGCGTCGACATGTGCGGCCGGTGTGCGCGCCTCGTCTTTGAGTTGCTGCTCGCTCACGCCTCGGGTCCGCCTTCCGTGGGGGTGTCCGTGCGTGGGGAACGCACGATGTCGGTGAGGGTGGTCTCGACGCGGTCGAGGTGGTGGGACATGGCCTCCACCGCGTCGTGTTCGGAACCGTCGATCAGCGCCTCGACGATGGCCCGGTGCTCGCGGTTGGACTGCTCGCGCCGGCCGCCCAGTTCGTTGAGGAAGGCCGACTGACGCGCCAGTGCGTCCCGGATCTCCTCGATGACCCGGCGGAACACCGGGTTCTGGGCGGCCTCGGCCACGGCCAGGTGGAACAGCGTGTCCATCGCGACCCAGGCGGTGGTGTCGGTCTCCCGCTCCATCCGGTCCAGGAGGTGGGCCAGATGGTCCAGGTTCTCGGGGGTGCGGCGCACCGCCGCGTACCCGGCGACCGGGATCTCCACATGGCGGCGCACTTCGAGCAGGTCGCTGGCCGCGTAGTCGCCGAAGGTGGGGTCCTCGACGGTGTTCGCGATCACGAAGGTGCCCTTGCCGGTGCGGGACTGGGTCAGGCCCATCACCTGGAGCGCGCGCAGTGCCTCGCGCAGCACCGGACGGCTCACTTCGAGCTGCCGGCACAGCTCCGCCTCGGAGGGGAGCTTGTCGCCGACGGCGTACTTGCCGCGCTCGATGGCGTCGCGAAGGTGGGTGAGCACCGCCTCCATGGCGCTGACGCGCCGGGGTGCCGAACCACCTGTCTGGCTGTCTGACAGGTTCACGGGGGTGATCCTGCGAGTAACGGGAGGGGGCTGTCAAGGGGGCGCGGATTCGATCTTCGGGCTGGTGGGCGTGGTGGAGCACTCCGGTGGCGCGGGGACTCACGCCCAGAGGGACTCCGCCAGCGCCATCCCCACGAAAGCCGCGCCGAGCCCGGCCACCACGCTCGCGACGACGTTGGCGACGGCGTGGAAGCGGGCGCCGTCCTGGGCGAGCCGCAGGGTCTCGTACGAGAAGGTCGAGTACGTGGTGAGCGCCCCGCACAGGCCGGTGCCGAGCAGAAGTTGCAGATGGGACGTGGCTGCACCGGCGGTCACCGCGCCGGTGAGGACGCCGAGGACCAGGGAACCGGTGACGTTCACGGTGAACGTGCCCCAGGGGAAGACCGTGTCGTGGCGGGACTGCACGGCGCGGTCGGTGAGGTAGCGCAGCGGGGCGCCGACCATGCCGCCGGCGATGACGAGGAGCCAGTTCACGACGATGCTTCGCCCTTCGCGTTCGTGACGACGACCTCGCACGGATCGAGGGTGACCAGCCCCTCCGTGACCAGCTCTTCCAGCTGCGGCAGGAACGCCAGTACGCGCTCCTCGGTGTCCACGACGATCACCGCGACCGGCAGTTCCTCGCTGAGCGAGAGCAGCCGTGAGGTGTGGACGACAGAGGAGGCGCCGAAGCCCTCGATGCCCCGGAAGACGCTGGCGCCCGCGAGGCCGGCGGCGTGCGCCCGGTGCACGATCTCGCTGTACAGCGGCTTGTGGTGCCAGGTGTCGTCCTCGCCGATCAGGACGGTGAGGCGGAGGGCCGGGCTGGTGAGCAGCTTCCGTTCGGACTTGGTCATCGTCGCCTCCCTGCGAGGGCCAGGCGGGCTGCCGTCGCCGCGAGCCAGACCGCCGTGAGGGCGGCGAGGAGGGTGGCGGCGAGGTACGCGAGGGCGGTGCGGGGGTGGCCGTCCTCGACCAGTCGCTGGATGTCGACGGCGTAGGTCGAGAAGGTGGTGAAGCCGCCGAGCACTCCGGTGCCGAAGAAGGGCCGTACCAGGCGGTGGGCGGCCCAGATGTCCGTGATCACGACCATGAAGAGGCCGATCACGAAGCAGCCGACGACGTTCACCCAGAACGTGCTCCAGGGGAAGCCGCCGGGCGGCGCGGGCCACAGCAGCGACGCGCCGTAGCGGGCCGCCGCGCCGACGCCGCCACCGAGGGCGACGACCGCGACGACGGGGGCCTGGCCCTGCCAGGGGGAATGCCGCACCGGTCGGCGCGGGACGGAGGCAGCAGGATGGCGGGCCTCGACCTCGTCGGGGTGCGGGACTGTCATGTGCGTACGTCTCCTACTCACGCCCCACCGCCGCGCCGCGAGGCGGACAGCGGCTGATCGACAGCGTAACCCCGGGCCTGTCCACCCCGCACACCCCCGGTGCCCGACCACGGGCACAGGCGCGGG
>NZ_VTHJ01000102.1:4889-22960 GCF_008386495.1 Streptomyces tailanensis
GCTGCACTTGCGTCCGGTGTTGATGCACTGGACCGCCTTGTTCATCAGCTTCGGGTCGAAGACGTTGATGAAGTCACCGTGGTCGGTGACCGGCTTGTGCTGCTGCTCGGGGAAGCCGTCCAACGAGAAGAACGGACGGGTCTTGCCGTTGTCCTTCACGCTGGGCGCGTCCACGTCGTACACCAGACGCTGCACCAGCTGCGGAATGGCCTTGAAGCCGGCCGGGCAGTTGCCGGCCGCATCGGCGAAGGCCACGTGCGTACGGTGGTTGGCGCTGTCGATGTTCTTGCCGTCCCAGCAGCTCTGGAACTTGAAGGTGCGTACCACGTCGCTGCCCGACGGGCAGAGCGGGTACTTGTCCTTCAACTGCACCTTGTTCTCGAAACCGGTGCAGCTCCAGGAGGCGTTGGCGTTGGCCGTGCCGTTGACGAACGCCTTGGCGTCACCGGTGATGATGCGCAGGAACTTGGGCATCGCCACCACCTTGCCGCGGGGGCTGCCCACGAAGTTCAAGGTGGCCTTCTTGGCCGTCAGGATCCGGCCCGTGTTGCCCTCGGCGCCGCCGCCCTGCTGGGCGGCGTCGAACTCCTTGGTGCCGTCCTGCAGGCGCAGCACCGGCCAGTAGTACGACGACTTGTCGCCCTTGTTCTGACAGCTGGTCCCGGCCTTGGCGAAGTCCTGGTCGCTGGAGAAGGCGTCGTTGTCCTGGTTGCCGACGTAGTCGTGCATGTGGTGCGCGCCGTTGGTGACACCGGGCGCGACGATGACGTTGTCGCTGTTGTACAGCTTGTTGGCGTTCACCCCGCACTTGCTGACGAAGACACCCTTCGAAGCCTTCGCCGACCTGGCCGGCGTGCGCACATTGCGCTTCACCTTGGTGATGTCCACGAAGTCGGCGGCGACGGGGCCGTTGCCGGACGCTCCGGCATTGGTGTTGTTGCCACCCTGGTTGTTGCCGCCGCCCTGACCGGGGGCGGGCTGGTTGCCGGTGGCGCGCAGTGTGCAGGCCGCCAGAGCGTCGAGGCCCTGCGGCTTGGTTCCCACCCGGCCGATGGCGATGGCGATCCGGTCGATCGCCGCCTTCCGCTTGTCCTTCAGCGGACCCACGATCGCGTTCTGCGCGAAGTTGGGATCCTGCTGAATCGCCCTCTGCGAGGTGGAAAGACGCTGGTACGCCTCGGAAATCTGCTTGTCGAGAAGTGCCAGTTCCTTGTCGACCTGGGCCTTGGCCTGGGCCGGCACCGCTGTCAACTGCTGGCCGACGTCGGGGCAGTCGATGGTGGACGTTCCGGCCGCGAGCGCCTGGTTCTGGGCAGAGCCCTTCGACGCGTTCGTTTCACCGGCCGAGGCGTAGATGTTGACCGCCACCAGTCCACCGGCGCCTACAGCCACCGCGGCCACCGCGCCAACCACCCGGCGGGCAGTGTTCGATCTCTTTCGCGTGTTGCGTCTCATCAGGCCTCTCAAGGACATCTCCGGGAGCCGGCGGACTTCCGGCACGGTTCGCGCGCGTGTCCTCAGATACGGATATGAGCATCAAATACTCAGCCGATTCCCAGATTCGTAGGTTCCTCTATACGCAAACAGCGCATAGGAAGACAATCCTGATGGCCGCGAGTATGCGGCGGTTGAACGACGGAAGGGTCCGTACGCCGAGGCGTACGGACCCTTCTTCGTGGGGTGGGGGCGTCAGCGGTGGCTGAACCACGCCATCGCCGGGAGCGCCCTGTCGTCGTAGCCGAACAGGGCCTGGTTCTCCCAGCCGTTGCCGGAGGAGGCGTCGGTCGGGTCCCAGCCGTTGCCCGTGACGGCGGTCCAGGTGGACTCCCAGTAGAAGATGCCGAGGCCACGGCCGTTCGGGACGGCCTCGACGATGCTGGCGATGTCCTTCATCCAGCGGGTCTGGCCGGCGGTCGTGGCCGGGTAGCCGGACACGAGTTCACTCGACAGGTCGATGATGTTCTCGTGCGAGTCCTCGCTGTCCAGACGGAACGGGTAGGCCGTCTCGGCGACGAAGACCGGCTTGGCGTAGCGGGACGCCGCGTCGTCCAGGGTCGTCTGGAAGTCGGCGAGCGTGCCGTGCCAGTAGCCGTAGTACGACAGGCCGATGACGTCGAACTTCACGCCGCCCGAGACCGCGCTGTCGAACCACCAGCGGGTGCCGGACAGGTCACCGCCCTTGGCGAGATGCAGCGCGACCTGGGTGGAGGAGTTGACCGCCTTGACCGCGTCGTAGCCGGAGTTGAGCAGTCCGGCGAGCTGGCCCCAGTTGGAGGTGGAGCCCGTGGGCCACAGCATGCCGCCGTTGATCTCGTTGCCGACCTGGACCATGTCGGCGGTGGTGCCCTGCGCCTTCAGGGCGTTGAGGACGTCGTAGGTGTGGTTGTAGACGTCCGTCCTCAGCTGGCTGTAGGAGTGGCCGGCCCACGCGGACGGCACGGTCTGGGCGCCCGGGTCGGCCCAGGTGTCCGTGTAGTGGAAGTCGACCAGCAGCTTCATGCCCTGCGCCTTGATGCGCTTGGCGGCGGCGAGCACACGCGTCTTGTTGTTGTAGCCGTCGGCGGGGTTCACCCAGACCTTGACGCGCGCGTAGTTCTGCCCGGCGTTCTTGAGGATGGCGAGGGCGTCGCCGGTCGTGCCGGAGCTCCACTGGTAGACGCCGCCCTTGGCCTCGCTCTTGATGAGCGACGACACGTCGGAGCCCTTGATGGACAGGCCCGTCGCACCGGACGCGAAGGTCAGGTCGTCGACGTTGATCCAGTTACCGGCGCCTGCGTCGGAGTTGATGCTGATGGTGCACTGGTTGTTCGTCACCGCGATGGAGGTGACGATCCGGATCCATCCGCTGGAGGAGACCGGGATGTCGGTGCGCTGTTCGGCGCTGCCGCAGTTCTTCAGCGCGATGTACGCGGAGTTCTGACCACCGCCGGAGCGCACCCACGCGGTGAGCTTGTAGTTCCCGTTGGTCAGGCCGGACAGGTACTGGTAGGTCTCCACCTTGTAGGCGGAGGACGACCAGTGGGAGAGGCGGTAACTGCCGCCGTGGCCACCGGACTCGGTGAAGGAGGCGGAGTTCTGCCCGGCCGCCGAGTACGTCGACCAGCCGGTCGGCGTCGCGGTCCCGGTGCCGTTCGACTCGAAGCCGCCGTTGGTGAGCGTCGAGGCGGCGTTGGCCGAGGTGGCGGGCAGGGTGGTGAGCGCCAGGCCTGCGAACAGCGGTATGAGCAGGGCCTTGAAGGCGCGTCTCGCGTGGAACATCGTCGTCCCTTCGACAAGGACGGGGACCTGGTTGAGCGGTGCTGCGGCGGCGCCGTACCCGAAGGCCGTGGGCACGGCGCCGCCCTGACCGACCGGACGTCCCCAGGAATCCGGTCGGCGTTTCGAGGGCGACCCGGGGCTGGGGGAACCGCCCGCAGGTGGCCCGGAGCTGGGGGTCAACTCCGGGCGCGTGGCCGGGGATCGGGGAGCGAGCCCGGGCCGGGTGCGGCCGCCGCGTCGGACGACCACCTTGCGCAGCCGTCACATCGAGCGGCTGTCCTGCCGCCGCACCGGGCGGCCGTTGTGCGGCCACCCCCTCGTCGGACGGCTTTCTTGCCTGCCGTCACGTGGGACGGCCCGGTGGGCCGGCGGCCGGTCACGTCGTACGGCTCTGTGACCGGGCGTCGCCCACCGCGTCTGTGATCAGCCGGTCAGCGGTCGAGTCGTACGACCCTGACGGCCCCGGCGGGCACGGCCAGGCGGCCCGCCGCGCGCTCACCGGTCAACAACTCGGTGCCGGCCGTCTCCAGCGGCACCTTCGCGTCGAGCGGGGTGTGGTTGATGACGAAGAGGAACTCGCCCGAGCCCGACTCCCCCGCACGGCGCACCACTTCGACATCGCGCGGCAGGTCGGCGCGGGGCGCGAGGCCGGCCTCGTCGGCCGCCCAGCCGAGGAGCGCGTCCAGGCCGTGCGCATCGAGCCGGGTGGACACGTACCACGCGGAGCCCTCGCCGAGCCGGTGCCGGGTGACGGCGGGCCTGTCGGCGGCAAGTCCGTCGGCGTACGTCCACACGGTCTCGGCGCCACGCGGCACCACGAACTCCGTCCACACATCGCCGGTCAGCTCGGAGCCGTCGGGCCCGGTGATGCGGACGCTCTCCCCGCCGAGCAGCGGCGAGAACTCCTCGACGGTCAGGCCGAGCACGTCGCGCAGGGCGCCGGGGTACGGGCCCTCGTGGACGGCGTCGTGCTCGTCGACGATGCCGGAGAAGTACGAGACGACGAGGGTGCCGCCGTTGTCGACGTACGCCTTGAGGTTGCGCCCGGCGGCCTCGGTCATCAGGTACAGGGCGGGTACGACGACAAGGGGATAGGCCGACAAGTCGGCTTCCGGGTGGGCGAAGTCGACCGTGAGGTGGCGGTCGTAGAGGGCCTCGTAGAAGGCGTCGGCGCGCTCGCGGGCCTCGTGATCCTCGCTGGGGCGCCAGGCGAGGTTCTGCGCCCACCAGGAGTGCCAGTCCCACAGGACGGCCACGTCGGCCTGGGTGCGGGTGCCCTGGATCTGGCTCAGCGAGTCGAGACAGGCGCCCAGTTCGACGACCTCGCGCCACACCCGGGAGTCGGTGCCGGCCTGCGGCAGCATCGCCGAGTGGAACTTCTCGGCGCCGCGCCGGGACTGCCGCCACTGGAAGAACATGGCGCCGTCGGAGCCGCGTGCCACATGGGCGAGGGAGTTGCGGGCCATCTGGCCGGGGGCCTTGGCGGGGTTGCGGGCCTGCCAGTTGACACCGGACGTGGAGTGCTCCAGGAGCAGCCAGGGGGCGCCGCCGCCGACCGAGCGGGTGATGTCGGCGGCCATGGCGAGGTTGACGTGGGTGCGGCGGCCGTCGGTCATCAGGTAGTGGTCGTTGGTGACGAGGTCGACCTCGCGGCCCCAGGCCCAGTAGTCGATGGAGTCGCACTGGCTGAGCGCGGTCATGAAGTTCGTCGTGACCGGGATGCCGGGCGACAGGCGGTGCAGGATGTCCCGCTCCATCACGAAGTTCTCGCGGATCGTGGCGTCGGCGAAGCGCTTGTAGTCGAGCGCCTGGCCGGGGTTGCCGACCGTGGGCGTCACGCGCGGCGGGTTGATCTGCGCGAAGTCGGTGTAGCGCTGGCCCCAGAAGGCGGTGCCCCAGGCCTCGTTGACCGCCTCGACGTCGCCGTACGTGCGCTCCAGCCAGCGGCGGAAGTGCGCGGCGCAGGAGTCGCAGTAGCAGGCGGAGACCGGGACGCCGTACTCGTTGTGCACGTGCCACAGGGCGAGCGCCGGGTGGTCGGCGTAGCGCTCGGCGAGCTTCGCGGTGATGTCCGCGGCGGCGACCCGGTAGTCGGCGTTGCTGTGGCAGATGGCGCCGCGCGAGCCGAACTCGTAGCGGGTGCCGTCGGCGGCGACGGGCAGCGCCTCGGGGTGCTCGCGGTAGAACCAGACGGGCGGTACGACGGTCGGGGTGCCGAGGTCGACGCGGATGCCGTTCTCGTGGAGCAGGTCGAGCAGCCGGTCGAGCCAGCCGAAGTCGTACACCCCTCGTGAGGTCTCCAGCAGGGCCCAGGAGAAGATGCCGACGCTCACCATGGTGACGCCCGCCTCGCGCATCAGCCGGACGTCCTCGTGCCAGACGGTTTCCGGCCACTGCTCGGGGTTGTAGTCCCCACCGAAGGCGAGCCTGGTGAGGCCCGTGGGGGTGGTCTCCGGCATGGATCTCTCCCGTTTAATCGATCATTTGGGAACGTGCACACACAGCGGCGGCGGTGCAAGCCCAACATAACCGCACAGCAACAACCATTGACAAGTGTCCGGGATGTTTCTCTACTGTGAACGCTCACAGAAGCACTACCTGTGAACGCTCACAGGAGCATGGCATGGTCTTCGCAGCAGGCGAGGACCCAGGTCAGGGGAGAAAGATCCATGCCCAGCATCACAAGACACCGTCGATTTGTGGCCACCGCTGTCGCAGTGACCCTCGGTGCCACCACGCTCGCCGCGTGCGGCGGATCCGACGACGACAGCGAGGCCCAGTCGGGGCCGGCGAAGCTGACGTACTGGACCTGGACGCCGGGCATGGACAAGGTCGTGGACCTGTGGAACAAGGGTCCCGGCAAGGAGCAGCAGATCACCGTCACGGTGAAGAAGCAGGCCTCCGGCGACACGCTCGTGACCAAGATCCTCACCGCACACAAGGCGGGCAAGGGCCCGGACCTGGTGCAGGCCGAGTACCAGGCGCTGCCGACGCTGGTCAGCAATGACGCGGTCGCCGACATCGCGGGCGAGGCGGGGGACGCGAAGAGCAAGTTCGCCGAGGGTGTCTGGCAGCAGACGACGCTGGGCTCGGACGCGGTGTACGCGATCCCGCAGGACATCGGGCCGATGATGTTCTACTACCGCGAGGACCTCTTCAAGAAGTACGACCTGACCGTTCCGACGACCTGGGACGAGTTCGCCGAGACCGCGCGGAAGCTGAAGAAGGCCGACGCGGACGTCGACCTGACCACCTTCTCCGCCAACGACTCCGGTCTCTTCGCCGGTCTCGCCCAGCAGGCGGGCGCGAAGTGGTGGACCACCGAGGGCCAGAAGTGGAAGGTCGGCATCGACGACGCGGCGACGCAGAAGGTCGCCGACTTCTGGGGCGGCCTGGTCGAGGACGGCGCCATCGACAACCAGCCGATGTACACCCCGGCCTGGAACAAGGCGCTCAACACCGGCAAGCAGATCGCCTGGGTCAGTGCGGTCTGGGCGCCCGGCACGCTGACCACGGCGGCCCCCGACACCGCGGGCAAGTGGAAGATGGCTCCGCTGCCGCAGTGGTCCAAGAGCGAGGACGTGACCGGCAGCTGGGGCGGCTCCTCGACCGCCGTGACCACGGACTCGAAGAACAAGGGTGCCGCCGCGAAGTTCGCCGCCTGGCTGAACACGGACCCGGACGCGCTGACCGCGCTGGCGAAGGAGGGTGGCATCTACCCGGCCGCCACGACCGCGCAGACCAGTGACGCGTTCGCCGAGCCGCCGGCGTTCTTCTCGAACCAGACGGACTTCTACGCCACGGCCTCCAAGATCGCGACGACCACCGCGCCCTCGGCCTGGGGTCCGAACGTGAACGTCGCGTACACCACGTTCAAGGACGCGTTCGGCGCCGCCGCCAAGAACAAGTCGGACTTCGGTGCCGCCCTGAAGACCATGCAGGACACCACCGTCGCCGACATGAAGAAGCAGGGCTTCGAGGTCGCGGAGTGACAACGGCACGCCGGAAGGCGTACGGGGTCAAGGGGGCCCCGTACGCCTTCCTCCTCCCCGCGACGATCCTCTTCGCCCTCTTCTTCGCGCTCCCCATCGGCTATGCGATCTGGCTCAGCCTGCACAAGGTGCAGGTCAAGGGGCTGGGCCTCGGCTCGGGAGCGCGGCAGGAAGTGTGGGCGGGCTTCGAGAACTACGCCGACGCCCTGACCGACTCCGAGCTCCTCGACGGCGCGCTCCGCGTCCTCGGCTACGGCGCGATCGTGGTCCCCGTCATGCTCGGTCTGGCGCTGGTCTTCGCCCTGATGCTGGACAGCGACAAGGTCAGGCTGGCCCCCTTCACCCGGCTGGCGATCTTCCTTCCGTACGCCATTCCGGGCGTCGTGGCGGCCCTGCTCTGGGGCTTCCTCTACCTCCCGGACGTCAGCCCGTTCTACTTCGTGCTCGAAAAGCTGGGCCTGCCGCAGCCGGACCTGCTGGACGGCGGCGGTCTGTACGCGGCGCTGTCGAACATCGCGGTGTGGGGCGGCACCGGCTTCAACATGATCGTCATCTACACCTCGCTGCAGGCGATCCCGACCGAGGTGTACGAGGCGGCGAAGCTGGACGGCGCGACCCCGTTGCAGATCGCGTTGAAGATCAAGATCCCGATGGTGGCGCCCTCGCTGGTGCTGACCTTCTTCTTCTCGATCATCGCCACGCTCCAGGTGTTCAGCGAGCCGACCACCCTCAAGCCCCTCACCAACTCGGTCTCCACGACCTGGAGTCCGCTGATGAAGGTGCACCGGGACGCGTTCGGCGAGGGCGACATCTACTCGGCCGCCGCGGGTGCCGTGATCATCGCCGTGGCCACGCTGGTCCTCTCCTTCGGCTTCCTGAGGGCCGCGAACTCCCGTAACAAGCAGGAGGCAGCACGATGAGTTCTCTTGCCGTCCGCAAGACCGCACCGGCGGCGGGCACCACGCCCGGCACCGCCCAGGGCCCGCCGCTGCGCCGCCGCATCGCGCTCGTCCCGACGCTCGCCCTGCTGCTGGGCGCGATCTACTGTCTGCTGCCCGTGGCCTGGGTGCTGATCGCGGCCACCAAGTCGGGCAGCGAGCTGTTCTCCACGTTCACCTTCTTCCCGGGCACCGGTTTCGCGGACAACCTGTCCGACCTGAGCGCCTACCGCGACGGCGTCTACTGGAAGTGGATGGGCAACTCCGCCCTGTACGCGGGCGTCGGCGCCCTCCTCTCCACCGCGGTCTCCGCGATCAGCGGCTACGCGCTGGCGATCTACCGCTTCAAGGGCCGCGAGACCGTCTTCAACGTCCTGATGGCGGGCGTGCTGATGCCGCCGGTGATCCTCGCGATCCCGCAGTATCTGCTGCTGGCCAAGGCGGACCTCGCGGACACCTACTGGGCGGTGCTGCTGCCGCTGATCCTCTCCCCGTACGGCGTCTACCTGTCCCGGATCTACGCCGCCGCGGCCGTGCCCTCCGACGTGGTCGAGGCCGGGCGGATGGACGGGGCGAGCGAGTGGCGGATCTTCACCCGGGTCGCGCTGCCGATGATGGTGCCGGGTCTGGTGACGGTCTTCCTGTTCCAGTTCGTGGCCGTGTGGAACAACTTCCTGCTGCCGTACATCATGCTCAGCGACGACGAGAAGTTCCCGATCACGCTGGGGCTGTTCACGCTCCTCGAACAGGGTTCCAACACTCCGGCGCTCTACACCCTGGTGATCACGGGTGCGCTGCTCGCGGTGATCCCGCTGATCGCGCTCTTCCTGGTCATCCAGCGCTTCTGGAGCCTCGACCTGCTCTCCGGAGCCGTAAAGTCATGACCATGAGCAACACGGGGGGCCGGCGCAAGCCGCCTACGATTCACGACGTGGCCCGCGAGGCCGGGGTCTCCCGGGGCACCGTCTCGCGCGTGCTCAACGGCGGCCACTACGTCAGCCCGACAGCTGCGGAGGCGGTCAACACCGCGATCCGCAAGACGGGTTATGTCGTGAACCGGCACGCGCGGTCGCTGATCACGGGACGCTCGGATTCGATCGGCTTCCTGCTGACGGAACCGCAGGAGAAGCTCTTCGAGGACCCCAACTTCAATGTCCTGCTGCGGTGCTGCACCCAGGCGCTGGCCGCGCACGACATCCCGCTGCTGCTGATGCTGGCGGGCACGGAGGACGAGCGGCGCCGGATCACGCGGTACATCACGGCAGGCCACGTCGACGGTGTGCTGGTGGTGTCCAGCCACTCCGCCGATCCGGTCGCCGAGGAACTGCGCCAGGCCGGCGTGCCTCTCGTCCAGTGCGGTAAGCCCATGGGGCGCGGCTCCAAGGTGAGTTACGTGGCCGCCGACGACCGGGACGGCGCCCGTGACATGGTGCGCCATCTGCTGTCGCTGGGCCGCCGCCGCATCGGGGTCGTCACCGGCCCGCTGGACAGCCCGGGTGGTGTGGATCGCCTCGCCGGCTACAAGGAGGTGCTCACCGAGGCGGGCGTCGAGATCGACGAGCGCCTCATCGTCTCCGGTGACTACAGCCGGGCCAGCGGCGAGGCGGGCGCCGAGCGGCTGCTGGCCCAGGCCCCGGACATGGACGCCGTGTTCGTCGCCTCCGACCTCATGGCCCAGGGTGCCCTGACGGTACTGCGCCGGACGGGCCGCCGGGTCCCCGAGGACGTGTCCGTGGGCGGCTTCGACGACTCCACCGCGGCGACGGAGTCCACCCCCGCCCTCACCACCATCCGCCAGCCCTACGACCGCATCAGCACCGAGATGGTGCGGGTGCTGCTGGCCCAGATCGGCGGCGAGGACCCGGCGGCGGTGATCCTTCCGACGGAGCTGATAAGGCGGGAGTCGACCTGATCCACAGGTCTCCTCCGGGGCTGCCTGGTCATCCCCCGAACGGTCATCCACACGGTCCGCGGAAGAGCGCGTCGCCACCGGGTCGGAGGGCCGCACGGGGGTACTCGGCGGGCGCCGGTCCCGCATTCGGTTGGACACTGGAGTGCGGCCGGATGTGTGCCGGTGGACGAGACCAGGACGCGACTGCCATGAACAGCGACACGAACTCCAGGGACGCGGCGAACGTCGTGTCCACCCATTCCGTGTTCGGGGCCCCTTGCTGGGTGAGCCTCACCAGCCGGGACGTGCCGGCCACGGAGAGGTTCTACTCGGCCGTGCTGGGCTGGAAATGGCGCACGGCCAAACTCGGCGATCACTTCCGGATCGCGCTGGCGGACGGGGTGCCGGTGGCCGGGATCGCCGGGGTGGCGGTGCTGTGGCAGATGGCGGTCGCCTGGACGCCGTACTTCGCGGTGTCCGACGCGGACGCTGCGGCGTCCCGGGCCAGGGAGCGCGGCGGCACGGTCGCGGTCGGTCCCCTCTCCTTCCCTCCCGGCCGGGCGGCCCTGCTGGCCGACCGGCACGGGGCCACCTTCGGGATCTGGGAGGGCGAGCTCTTCACGGACTGGGAGACCTGGCGCAAGGCCTCCCCCGCCTTCGTCAGACTCCACACCCGGGACGCCTTCGACGCCGCCATCTTCTACGGCGAGGTCCTGGAGTGGGCCTCCGAGAAGCCCGGCTGCTGCGAGGTCCGCTACGAGGCGAACGAGGTCGTGCTGCGTTCCCAGGGCACGGTCGTGGCCCGGATCACCTCCGGGGCGCTGGAGGCGGCACCCGATCCCACGATCCGGCCCCACTGGCAGATCCACTTCTCGGTCTCCGACGTGGCGGCCTGTGTGGAGGCCGCCCAGCAGCACGGCGGAACCGTCCTCGTGCAGGGCACGGACGAGGCGCGGCTGCGCGATCCGGACGGCGCCCAGTTCACGGTCACCTCACGCGTCGCACACTGACCGCGACAGCCAGGCCCGGACTTCGCAGGTCACCCGATCGTGAAGATCAAGCGGTCGTAGCTGATCGCTAGCCGATCGGAACCGCAGCGGCGATAGCTGTCCCGGTCCGGCCCGGTCGAGATCGGACGCGGTGGGGCCGCTGCGGAGAACCTTTTCGGCGACCTGCGAAGTACGGGGCTAGGTGGCCGCGGGCAGCCGTACGGAGGAGTAGAGGGGCTCCCTCTATGCCCGCTGCCCGCGCGGCACACCCCGTTCCGGAACAGCTGTTCGCCGCTCGTTCACCCCGCCCCGGGACGGCCGCGACAGCAGCACCAGACCACGGGCCTCCACGACGATCTCCGCGCCGGCCTTGTACTCCGACTCGTCCGGGCCCTGCTCCCCTGGCTCCGGCTCGGTGGCCGTGTCGATACGGGTCGTCCAGCGCTCGCCGTACTCGGTGCCGGGGAGACGGAACGGCATGGGCTCCCAGTGGCTGTTCAGCAGGAGGAGGAAGGAGTCGTCGACGACGGGGCGGCCGTACGGGTCGGGTTCGGCGATGGCGTCGCCGTTGAGGAACACGCCGACGGAGTGGGCGTCGGAGCGGTCCCAGTCCTCGTCGGTCATCTCACGGGCGTCCGGCAGCAGCCACACCAGGTCGGGCAGCGGCTGGTCGGCGTGGGTCGCCGTGTCGCCGTGGAAGAAGCGGCGGCGCCGCAGTACGGGGTGGACGGCGCGCAGGGCGATGAGCCGGCGGGTGAAGTCCAGCAGGGCGTGCTGCTCCGCGTCGAGCCGCCAGTCGATCCACGAGACCTCGTTGTCCTGGCAGTAGGCGTTGTTGTTGCCGCGCTGGGTGCGGCCCAGTTCGTCGCCGTGGCAGAGCATCGGGATGCCCTGGGAGAGCAGCAGGGTGGCGAGGAGGTTGCGCTGCTGGCGGGCGCGGAGCGCGAGGACGCGCGGGTCGGCGGTGGGGCCTTCGACGCCGCAGTTCCAGGAGCGGTTGACGCTCTCGCCGTCCCGGTTGCCCTCCCCGTTGGCCTCGTTGTGCTTGTCGTCGTACGAGACGAGGTCGCGCAGGGTGAAACCGTCGTGCGCGGTGACGAAGTTGACGCTGGCGCGCGGTCGGCGCCTGCTGTGCTCGTACAGGTCGGAGGAGCCGGTCAGCCGGAGCGCGAACTCGCCGAGCGTGTGCGGCTCGCCACGCCAGAAGTCCCGTACCGTGTCCCGGTACTTGCCGTTCCACTCCGACCACAGCGGCGGGAAGTTGCCCACCTGGTAGCCGCCCTCGCCCACGTCCCACGGCTCGGCGATCAGCTTGACGCGGCTGATCACCGGGTCCTGCTGGATCAGGTCGAAGAACGCCGACAGCCGGTCCACTTCGTGGAACTGCCGGGCCAGCGTGGCGGCGAGGTCGAAGCGGAAGCCGTCGACGTGCATCTCGGTGACCCAGTACCTGAGCGAGTCCATGATCAGCTGAAGCACGTACGGGTGCCGCATCAGCAGGCTGTTCCCGGTGCCGGTGGTGTCGTAGTAGTGGGCCCAGTCGCCGTCCACCAGACGGTAGTACGAGGCGTTGTCGATGCCCCGGAAGGAGAGGGTGGGGCCCTTCTCGTTGCCCTCGGCGGTGTGGTTGTAGACCACGTCGAGGATCACTTCGAGACCGGCCGCGTGCAGCGCCTTGACCATCGACTTGAACTCGGTGACCTGCTCGCCCCGGGTGCCGTGGGCGGCGTAGGCGTTGTGCGGCGCGAAGAAGCCGATGGTGTTGTAGCCCCAGTAGTTGGACAGGCCGCGGTCCTGGAGGACGCCGTCCTGCACGAACTGGTGCACCGGCATGAGCTCGATCGCGGTCACGCCGAGCGAGGTGAGGTGCTCGACGACCGCGGGATGCGCCAACCCGGCGTAGGTGCCGCGCAGTTCGGCGGGGACATCCGGGTGGGTGCGGGTGAGGCCGCGCACGTGGGCCTCGTAGATGACCGTGTCGGCGTGAGGGCGCCGGGGCGGGCGGTCGTCGCCCCAGTCGAAGAACGGGTCGGTGACCACGCCGAGCATGGTGTGGCCGGCGCTGTCGGCGCCGGGTTCGTAGAGGGAGGGGTGGTTGTCCACCTGCCCGTCCACGGCCGTGGTGTACGGGTCGAGGAGCAACTTCGCCGGATCGCAGCGGTGGCCGGCGGCCGGGTCCCAGGGGCCGTGCACGCGGTAGCCGTAGCGCTGTCCCGGGCCGACGCCGGGGAGACGACCGTGCCAGACGAAGCCGTCGGCCTCGGTCAGCGGGACGGTGCGATGGCCGCCGCCGTCGTCCACGAGGACGAGCTCGACGTGTTCGGCGACCTCGCTGAACAGCGCGAAGTTGGTGCCCGTGCCGTCGTAGGCCGCACCCAGCGGGTAGGGGTGCCCGCTCCACACGGGCACCTCTTCCTCGCGCATCTCGCGCATCTCGCGCTTCTCGTGCGGCGGCCGCGCGGGCGTTGCCTTGTCGGCCCGCGCGGCCGCCTTGCCGACGGGTCGCGCGGACCCGTTCCCGCCGGGTCGCGCGCGCCCGTTCCGCTTCGTCCGCCCAGTCACCGCGCGGCGTCGCAGGCGCTCGACGCGGTCGGCTGCGTGCCCGCCGCCCGGCTCGACCTCGCGGCCGCCTCCGTGTCCGGCGCTGCACTCGGCGCCCCGCTCGGCGCCTCGCTCAGCGACCCTGCGAGGGCGGCGACCGGTACCTCGCGGGGCACCTGGAGCACCTCCCGCAGCGCCGGCTCGGGCTTCGTCGGGACGAGCGGGACGCTCTGGTCGACCGGGGCTCGCTGGGTGAACCAGATGACCGTGCTGCCGGTGTCCGTGGCGCAGGCGCCCCAGCCGTCGCTGAGCGCCGCGATGCGGGTCAGACAGGGGCGCAGCTCCCGGTCCGGGCGCAGCTCGCGGTCGTTCTCCCCGACGGCGGCGATCAGGTGATGGCCGTTCCACCACATCTCGATCGAGGTGTTCTTGTCCGTCGCGTGCTCGTCGATCGCTCGCAGCAGCAGTTCGGCGCTGTGGCAGACGGGCTCGACGAGAGTCTCCAGATCCCAGAACCGGAGGTGAGCGGCCAGGATGCGGCTGACCTGTCCGACCCGTTCCGGACTGACTTCCACGTCGAGGTGGTAGTAGCTAGGCACTGCGGTCTTCATCGTCGTTGGCTCCTCACCGGCGTAGCTCCCGCCTCTGCTCGCCCTCGCGGAACGAGCCCCGGATCGTCCTCACGGACGAGGCCCGAGCACGAGGCGTGAGCACCGATCACTTCTGAGTAGCTCAAGAGTGAGAGCGCTACGCCATTCGTGCAACACGAGCGCCTCCTGAGGTAGTTGAAGCACCAACAAGACGCTCGGTCGTCACCCGTGCACCATGAGTGAAGGCTCGGCCGCACGAGGCGCCGATGCCGCTCCAGCGCACGACCTCCCCAGGGAAGCGTGCTCCATCGAGGGTGCCGGGAGGACCAGCACATGTTGCTGCCAGCCAAGAAAGAGGTGGCCAGGCATCTGCGGCGGTACCGGATGTGGGAACGCATGATGCTCGCGTCCCCCGCCGACCACGCGGCCCGGGACCACTTCGAGGACTCGGGCTACACGCTGTGCGTGCTGATGGGCAAGCGCTGTGCCCGCGAAGCCGTCGCGGCCGCCGAGCGGTACCTCCAGGAACAGGCCGGCCAGCGCCGTCAGAGCAAGGCCGCCAGACGCGGTCCTCCGTCCGGCCGGCCTTCCGCCGCAGGGCGGTAGGACGCGTATCGGCACCCGTTCGGCGCAATACCCGTCCCGGGCACGGCGGACGTTCGGCGCAATACCCATCCCGAGCACGGCGGAGGTGAGACCCGTGAGCCAGACCCCGGCCTTCGGCCGTATCCCCATCAGGGACGTCCGCCCGCTCGTCGAGTGCGGCAGACGCCCCGCGAAGGCGGTGGTGGGCGAGACCTTCGAGGTCACCGCGACGCTCTTCCGGGAAGGGCACGGCGTGGTCGCCGCCAGCGTCGTACTCAAGGACCCGGAGGGCCGCCCGGCCCCGCGGACCCCGATGCGCGAACTGGCCCGCGGCACCGACCGCTGGGGCGCCTGTGTCACCCCGACCACGGTGGGCCGGTGGACCTACCGGGTCGAGGCCTGGAGCGACCCGGTGGCCACCTGGCGGCACACCGCCCGCATCAAGATCCAGGCCGGCATCGACACCGGACTCGTCCTGGAGGAGGGCGCCGAGCTGTACGCGCGGGCAGCCGCCGGGGTGCCCGAGGGTGCCCCGCGTGGTGCCCTGTTGGCCGCGGTGGAGCGGTTGCGTGACGACAGCCTGCCGGTCGCGGCGCGTCTGGCGGCGGCGTTGACGCCGGAGGTGGATGAGGTCCTGGCCCGCCATCCGCTGCGGGAGCTGGTCACNCTGGCGGCGGCGTTGACGCCGGAGGTGGATGAGGTCCTGGCCCGCCATCCGCTGCGGGAGCTGGTCACTTCCAGCGATCCGCTGCCGCTGCTGGTGGAGCGGGAGCGGGCGCTGTTCGGTTCCTGGTACGAGTTCTTCCCGCGTTCCGAGGGCACCCCCGAGCAGCCCCACGGGACCTTCCGTACCGCCGCCCGCCGCCTGCCCGCCATCGCCGGCATGGGCTTCGACGTGGTCTATCTGCCGCCCATCCACCCGATCGGGACCACCTTCCGCAAGGGCCGCAACAACACCCTCTCCCCCACCCCCGACGACGTCGGCGTGCCCTGGGCGATCGGCTCCCCCGAGGGCGGTCACGACGCCGTCCACCCGGACCTGGGCACCATCGAGGACTTCGACCACTTCGTGGCCGAAGCACGCGCGGTGGGGCTGGAGGTGGCGCTGGACTTCGCGCTGCAGTGCTCCCCGGACCACCCCTGGGTCCACAAACACCCGGAGTGGTTCCACCACCGCCCCGACGGCACGATCGCCTACGCGGAGAACCCGCCGAAGAAGTACCAGGACATCTACCCCATCGCCTTCGACGCGGACATGCCCGGCCTGATCGCCGAGACCACCCGCGTGCTGCGGCACTGGATGGACCACGGGGTGCGGATCTTCCGCGTCGACAACCCGCACACCAAACCGGTGGTGTTCTGGGAACAGGTGATCGCGGACATCAACCGCACCGACCCGGACGTGATCTTCCTGGCCGAGGCCTTCACCCGCCCGGCGATGATGCACACCCTGGCCGCGGCCGGCTTCCAGCAGTCCTACACCTACTTCACCTGGCGCAACACCAAGACCGAGCTCACCGAGTACGCCACCGAACTCGCCTGCGAGGCAGCGGCGTACATGCGGCCGAACTTCTTCGTCAACACCCCCGACATCCTGCACGCCTTCCTCCAGCACGGCGGCCGGCCCGCCTTCGAACTCCGCGCCGTGCTGGCCGCGACCCTCTCGCCGACCTGGGGCGTGTACTCCGGCTACGAACTGTGCGAGAACACCCCGCTCAAGCCCGGCAGCGAGGAGTACCTCGACTCGGAGAAGTACCAACTCCGCCCCCGCGACTGGGACGCGGCCGAACGCGACGGCCGAACGATCGCACNCTCGGAGAAGTACCAACTCCGCCCCCGCGACTGGGACGCGGCCGAACGCGACGGCCGAACGATCGCACTCCTGCTCGGCAAGCTCAACGCGATCCGGCGGCGCAGTCCGGCACTGCACGGGCTCAGGAACCTGCGCTTCCATCACACCGACAACGACGCGGTGATCGCGTACAGCAAGCGCACGGGCCCGGACGCGGTTCTCGTGGTCGTCAACCTCGACCCCCACCACACCCAGCAGGCCACGGTCTGTCTCGACATGGCACAGCTCGGCCTCGACACGGACGAAAGCGTGCCCGTGCACGACGAGTTGACGGGCGAGACCTACCGCTGGGGAAGCACGAACTACGTGCGCCTGGAACCCGGGCGGGCACCCGCGCACATCTTCCACGTCGAGTTCCACGCCGAGCGCACGTCTTCCTTGCCCCGGAGCGGAGGGTCCGGAACGTCATGACCATGAACAAACCCATCCCGGACACCTTCGAGGACACCCCGCAGAAGGACCGGGACCCGGACTGGTTCAAACGCGCCGTCTTCTACGAAGTCCTCGTCCGCTCCTTCCAGGACAGCAACGGCGACGGCGTAGGCGACCTCAAGGGCCTGACCGCCAAACTCGACTATCTGCAATGGCTCGGCATCGACTGCATCTGGCTCCCGCCCTTCTTCAAGTCGCCGTTGCGGGACGGCGGTTATGACGTCGCCGACTACGCCGCCGTCCTCCCGGAATTCGGGGACCTCGCCGACTTCGTCGAATTCGTCGACGCCGCCCACCAACGCGGCATGCGCGTCATCATCGACTTCGTCATGAACCACACCAGCGACCAGCACCCGTGGTTCCAGGAGTCCAGGAACAACCCCGAAGGTCCTTACGGCGACTACTACGTCTGGGCCGACGACGACAAGCAGTTCCAGGACGCCCGCATCATCTTCGTCGACACCGAAGTCTCGAACTGGACCTTCGACCCGGTGCGCAAGCAGTACTACTGGCACCGCTTCTTCTCCCACCAACCGGACCTCAACTACGAGAACCCGGCCGTCCAGGAGGAAATGCTGGCGGCCCTCCGCTTCTGGCTGGACCTGGGCATCGACGGATTCCGCCTCGACGCGGTGCCGTATCTGTACCAGGAGGAAGGAACCAACTGCGAAAACCTGCCCGCGACCCATGCGTTTCTCAAGCGCGTCCGCCGGGAGATCGACGCGTTGTATCCGGACACAGTCATCCTCGCGGAAGCGAACCAGTGGCCGGAGGACGTCGTCGACTACTTCGGCGACTTCCCCAGCGGCGGCGACGAATGCCATATGGCGTTCCATTTCCCGGTGATGCCGAGGATCTTCATGGCGGTGCGGCGGGAATCCCGCTACCCCGTCTCGGAAATCCTCGCCAAGACCCCCGCGATCCCCGCCAACTGCCAGTGGGGCATCTTCCTGCGCAACCACGACGAGTTGACGCTGGAAATGGTCACCGACGAAGAACGCGA
>NZ_VTHJ01000103.1 GCF_008386495.1 Streptomyces tailanensis
TCGGCTGGCGATCAGCTACGACCGCTTGATCTTCACGATCGGGTGACCTGCGAAGTCCGGGCCTAGACGGCGGAGGCGGTGCTCCGCCGGGGCACGGTGGGCAGGGCCGAGGGGTGGGCGGACGCCTTGATCAGGACGGCCAGCTCCTGCCAGACCTCCGCGCAGGCCGTGGCCATCGCGGAGATCGAGTCCGCGCAGTGCGCCGGCACCGCCGCCGCGATGTGCCGGTGGTCCGCCGCCATGTGGATCTCCATCATGCGCAGCAGCAGACGCCCGGTCTCGGTCATGCGCAGGGACGGATCCCGGCACAGACTGCGGAACATCGCCTCGCGGGTCTCGGCCGACATACGCGCCGTGTCGGGGCCGAAGGCCGGATGCGGCGGGGCGACGGGGTGCGGCGGCCGCGGTACGGCTGCCGTGGGCCCCGCGGTCGCGGCGGCGGGTCTGGACGGCACGGGGTCCTCGCCGCGCTCCAGTCGGACCCGTACGTCGCGGACCGTCCCCGGGGCGATGCCCGCCCTCTTGGCGATGCTGCGCAGGGACGCCGAGGGCTCCTCGGCGATGAGGCGGGCCGCGATCCTGCGCCCCTCGGCGGCTGTGAGTGGACGGACCCTGCCGTCCTTGCCGACCCGTGCCGACCGGCCGGGACTGCCGAAGATCCTGAGGCGTTGGGCGCCGACCGTCTTCGCCGAGAGGCTGGTGACGGAGGCGATCGCGCGGTCGGACCAGTCCGGGTGGGAGCGGATGATGCGGGTCGCGGCGGCGGTGCGCTCGGCCGCGGACAGCGGCAGTCCGTGCCTGACGTTGGCCTTGACCGCGAGGACGAAGGCGTCCTCCGGCGGGCCGTCGAAGAATCGCACCCGGATCTCGCGCGCGCCGTGCCGACGGGCGGCCAGCAGCCGGTGCATGCCGTCGATGACGCGCATGGACGGTCGGTGCACGATGATCGGGGGCAGCGGTGCGTCCGACTGGGCGAGCAGCCGGACGTGTTCGTCGTCCTCGCCCCACTGGCGAGGGGAGTCGGCCGGCAGCAGACGGCCGATCGGTACCGATTCCACGGCGGACAGTTCGGAGCCGAGCGCGCGCACGTGGCACTCATCAGGGCTCATTGCTCAGTGCACCTCCGGGGACATCCAGTAAGGGGGCGGCGCGGGACGGTCCGGGCGGGGCTATCCCGTACCGGCCAGCCATTGCCGGACCGACCCCATGGCCGTCCCGGCGCTGTCGGCGTCGATGTCCCGGGCGAGGTCGGCGATCGTGATGCCCTTGAGCGCCGCCCGCCACGCCGCGTCGGCGGCGGCCATGGCCCGCGACACGGCGCAGGGCTTTTGGCACTTCTCGGGGCTCAGCCCGAGCGGGCCCTGCCTGCGGATCTCGGTACAGCGGAACGCCGGCTCCGGGCCGTCGATCGCCAGGACGACGTCGAGGACGGAGACCTGCGTGGGCGACTGGGCGAAGGAGTACCCCCCGACCGGCCCAGGTGTGGACCGCAGGATTCCGGCCTGGGAGAGCGACTGCAGATGCTTGGCGAGATAGGCGGGCGGGATGCCGTGCAGCTTCGCGAGTCGGGCGGCCGGCACGGGCGCGTGGCTCTGGCCGAGTGAGACACAGCAGTGCAGTGCCCACTCGACTCCGTTGGACAGCTTCATGACCGCCAGGGTAGCAATCTCCGACATTCAGTGTCCGGGATTCTGGTATAAACAAGGACGATAAATGTCCGAGATAGCGAAGGTGCAGGTCATGAGCGAAACTGAAGATCGTTTAAGCCCCGCGTCAGGTGCTGTCGTGACACCTGGCCGCAGCTCGGAAGGTGCCGTTCCGTCACCCGGCCAGGGGCGCGCGGCGCTCGGTTTAGCCGCCGTCGCCCTGTTCGTGGCGGCGGCCAACCTCCGTCCCGCGATCGCCGCGGTCTCCCCCCTGGTGGACCGGATTCGCGCGGATCTGGACCTCTCGGCGACCGCGGTGTCGCTGCTGACCACCATCCCGACCCTGGCCATGGGCCTGGGCGCGCCGCTGGCCGCCTCGGTGGGCCGCAGGTGGGGGCTGCAGCGCGGTGTGCTGCTCGGGCTGACCGTCGTCGCCCTGGCGACCGCGGCCCGCGGCCTGGGCGGGGCCACCTGGCTGCAACTGTGCTGCGCCGCCGTCGTGGGCACCGGTATCGCGATCTCCCAGACCCTGCTGCCGGCCGTCGTCAAGACCCGCTTCGCCGACCGCGCCGGACTGGTCACCGGGATCTACACGGCGGGGCTCGGCCTGGGCGGCGCGGTCGCCGCCGGTGCCAGCGCGCCGCTGGCCGACGCGATCGACTCCTGGCCCGGGGCCCTGGCGCCCTGGGCGATCCTCGCCGTCGCGGGCATGGTGCTGTGGACGGCCGCGAAGGGGCAACTGCGCCTCGCCGACATCGACGGTCCCAAGGGCCCGGCCACCACCGGTCTGCCCTGGGGCTCCGCGCTGGCCTGGCGGATCACCGCGATCTCCGCCGGCAACTCCGCCCTCTACTACTGCGAGTTGGCGTGGATCGCACCGCTGCTGCACGACGACGGCGGACTGAGCGAGGCCCGGGCCGGCTTCATGCTGACCGTGATGATCTCCATCCAGGTCGTCGCCATGCTGGGCGTGCCCGCGCTGCTCGGCGAGCGCGCCGACAAACGCTTCGGGCTGGCGGTGACGACCGTGCTGACCGCTGTGGGCTTCCTGGGCTTCGGCTTCAGCCCGGGCACCGGCACCTGGCTCTGGGTCCTCGCCATGGGCATCGGACACGGCGGACTGTTCACACTGGTGCTGACGCTGCCCGTCTCGGCGAGCCGTGACGCCGCGCAGGCCGGGCGGTTCGCCGCGATGGCGTTCTTCGTCGGCTACGGATGCGCGGCACTCGCACCGGTCGTCGTGGGCGCCCTGCGCGACACCACCGGCGACTACCAGCCGGCCTTCGGCCTCCTCGCCGCCCTCACCGTCCTCATGCTCTGGCCCATCGCCCGGCTGTCGCCGCGACAGATCGAAAAGGCGCAGGCGCTGCGCTGAGCGCTCCGCGCGAAGTGCCGCGACGGGCCGACGGGCCGTCCCGCGTCCGCGGCACCGTCGTGGCCGGTCGCGCCCACGCGGCGGAGCCGCGAATGTACACAGCCCCGCGCCCCTTCAGGGCGCTGCCGAACCGCAGAGGGCTTCGCGGGCCGTATCGACCTCGCCTTCCTCCGACGGGCGAGAGCCCGCCCCCTGAACGGCAAGAGTCCACCCGAATCCCCCGGGGTGGGCTCTTGCCCTTTTCGTGCCTGTGCCATCGGCGTTGAGCGTTCCTACTGCTCGGCCTCGACAGGTGTTCGTACGTGACCTCGACAGCTGTTTGCGAGGCTGACGGCACCCAGCCGTCCGGGCGACGAGTCGGCCCTTCGCGGCGTCGCCCGGACTCCGTCCATCTGGTCGAGAGGATGCGCATGGCACCGTCGAAGACACAGATCGCCATCGTGGGAGGTGGCGTCGCCGGCCTGGTCACCGCCACGCTGCTGCACCGTCATGGCATGGACGTCCGGCTCTACGAGCAGACGCCGGTGTTCGGAGCCGTGGGTGCGGGCATCCAGCTCTCGCTTCGCTCCTGACCCTCACCCACGAGGAGAGCCAGTGCTGCACACGTTGTTGTCCCGGGTCACGCGCGGGAACGGTTTCTACATCGGCGACATCTTCCACGCGGCCGCGCGCCGTGACGCCACCACGCAGATCACCCTCGACCGCCCGCCGCAGTGGGCCCCCGACCGCGGCACACACTTCACGGTCGGTGAACTGGCCGACCAGATAGATGAGTTGGCAGCGCGCCTGTGGGCGGCCGGGGTCAGGCCGACCGAACGCGTGGAACTGTACAAGACGGACAACTTCGACATCGCGCTGCTCGCCTGCGCTACCGCCCGCATCGGCGCCGTACCCGCGCTGCTGTCACCGGCGCTGGACGGCGCGGTGGCGCGCGAACTGCTCGTCCGGCTGGAGCGGCCGTGGCTGCTCACCGACGGCGACACCTCGCGGGGAAGCTGAGCGGGGTCGAACTGGCCGACGACGTCCGCAAGGTCCTGCTGTCCGCCGGGACCGCGCCCGCCGACCTCGCCGCGAAGTCGTCCGGGCGGACCGTCGAGGTGGCCGCGCTCGCCGAGCACGCGGACGCGCCCCGGCGCGAGCCGGTGTTCCTCCACCCGCGCCAGCCGTCGCTGATCACCCACAGCTCCGGTACGACCGGCATCCCGAAACTGGCCGTGCACTGCCCCGAGACCGGCTGGCACCGGCTCGTGCCCCAGCGGGTGGTGTCTTGGCCCATACGGGGGCGGGAGACGGCCGCCCTGTGCATGACGTTCGTGCACTCCCGCTTCTATCAGGGGCTGGCCATGTTCCTCAGCCACGGCAACCCGATGGTGATCGCCGTCGATCCGGACCCGGACCGCATCGGTCCGCTGTTCGTCCGCACCCGCCCCGGTTACATCGAGACCCACCCCAACACGTATGTCGACTGGGAGGAGCTGGACTCCGCACCGGGGGCGCCCCTCTCCAGCGTCCGGGTCTTCGGCGCCACGTTCGACGCGATGCACCCGCGCACCATCCAGCGCATGCTCGCCGCCTCACGACACAAGCGTCCGGTCTTCGTCCAGTTCTACGGCCAGTCGGAGATCGGCCCCATGGCCGGCCGCTGGTACACACGTCAGACCGCCCACAAGGCGGACGGCCGCTGTGTCGGACTGCCGTTGCCCGGCTTCATCTCCATGCGTGTCGTCGACGACGACGGCCGGCGGGTCGGCTCGGGACGGACCGGCCACCTCGAAGTACGCAGCCGTACGCGGATCCTCACCTATCTCGGCGAGGACGAACGGTTCGAGAGCCAGGTGCACGACGGCTGGTGGCGGGTCGGCGACATGGGCTACCGCAGCCGCTGGGGCCTGCTGCACCTGATGGACCGCGAGGTGAACCGCATCGACACCGTGGACAGTCGCGGTCGAGGACCTCCTGATGAGCCGTCTGGAGGAGCTGCGCGAGATCGTGATCGTGGCCGGTCCGCAGGGCGAGCCGATCCCGGTGGTGGCCACCCGGGGAGAGGCGCCGCTCGACGAGAAGCGCTGGCGGCGGGCGACCTTCGACCTGCCCTCGATGAGCGACTTCCAGCAGTTCCGGTTCGAGGACCTGCCGCGCACCTCGACCCGGAAGGTCCAGCGACCCGAGCTGATCCGACTGCTTCGCGAAGGACGGCTGCGGCCCATCGGGACGGACCCGGTGACGGACGACACGGTGGGGGCGTGACCATGAAGGACACCACGGCGGGACGACGGCTGTTCGAGCTCATGGCCGGGTTCTGGAAGACCCAGGCCGTCTACCTCGCCACCGAGTCGGGCATCGTCGACGCCATCGCGAACGCGGGCCGTATCCGCACCGTCGAACTGTCCCTGGCGACCCGGACCGACGCCGACGCCCTGGGCAGACTCCTGCTGTTCCTGGAGAGCCTGGACGTGATCGAAGGCGACGAGGCGAGCGGCTACGTGCTCACCGCCGTCGGTGAGCTGCTGCGCACCGACGCCGAGGACTCGATGCGCGATCACGTACGCATCTACGGCTCACACTTCTACCCGGCGTGGGGCGCGCTCTCCCACTCGCTGCGCACCGGCCGCTCGGCCTTCGCCCATGTGTACGGCTCCGACCTGTTCTCGTATCTGCACCAGAACCCCGAGGTCTCGCTCACGTACGAGCGGGCCATGGTGGCGGGCACGCTCTTCTTCTCCGAGGTCAGCCGTGTCCACGACTTCTCCGGGGCGAAGCGGATCGTGGACGTCGCCGGAGGCCACGGGGCGCTCCTCAACGAGATCCTCAACGCGAACGAGGGCCCGCGTGCCGTGCTCTTCGACGCCCCCCATGTGATCGAGGAGACCAAGGACCGCCCGATCGCCACGGACCACGCGGACCGGTGCGAGCGGGTCGCCGGGAACTTCTTCGAGTCGGTCCCGTCCGGCGGCGACGTGTACATCCTCTCCCGCATCCTGCACTGCTTCGACGACGAGGCATGTCACCGGATCCTCACCAACTGCCGTCGGGCGATGGCCCCCGGCGGCCGACTGGTGATCCTGGAACGCATCCTGGCCCGCGGCACCGGCTCCTCGCTGACCCAGGGCTACAACATGCACATGCTGGTGGTGCTCGGGGGCGGCCGGGAGCGGGACGAGACGCAGTACCGCACGCTCCTCGACAAGGCCGGCTTCACGGTGAAGTCCGTCCACGGCCTGCCCCTGGAGACCCACCTCGTGGTCGCCGAACCGAGCTGACGTGATGACGACACCGGGGAAGACCGCGTCCACACCGCCGGCCCCCGTCACGGAGGTGTCCACGCACTGCCCGTACTGCGCGCTGCAGTGCGGCACGCGCCTGCACGGTGACCGGGAGGTCGGCGTGCGGGCGCGTCCGGCGGACTTCCCGGTGAACCGGGGCAGGCTCTGCCAGAAGGGCTGGACCGCCCCCGACGTGCTGACCGCCCCCGACCGGCTCGTCCGCCCCCTGGTCAGGGGACCCGACGGCCGGCTCGAGGAGACCTCCTGGGACACCGCGCTGGATCTGGTGGCCGAGCGTCTGCGTGCCCTGCGCGCCCGCCACGGCCCGGACGCGGTGGCGGTGTTCGGCGGCGGTTGCCTGACCAACGAGAAGGCGTATCTGCTGGGGAAGTTCGCCCGCCTCGCCCTCGGGACCAGCCAGATCGACTACAACGGCCGGTTCTGCATGTCGTCCGCCGCTGCGGCGGGCAACGCGGCGTTCGGAGTGGACCGGGGGCTGCCCTTCCCTGTCGGCGACCTGCGCGACGCGCGGACCGTGCTGCTGGCGGGCGCCAACGTCGCCGAGACCATGCCGCCCCTGGTGCACCACCTCGACCGGGCCGAACTGATCGTCGTCGACCCCCGGCGCACCGCCACCGCACGGCGCGCGACACTGCATCTGCAACCCGTTCCCGGCACCGACCTCGCCCTCGCGCTCGGCCTGCTGCACATCGCCGTCGTGGACGGGCTGCTCGACCGGGACTATGTCCAGCGCCGCACCCTCGGCTTCGAAGCGGCGGCACGCCGGGCCATGGCGTGGTGGCCCGAGCGGGTCGAGTCCGTCACCGGTGTGCCGGCGAGCGCCCAGCGCGAGGCCGTCCGGATGCTCGGACGGGCCGGGAGCGCCTACGTGCTGACGGGCCGGGGCGTCGAGCAGCACAGCCAGGGAACCGACACGGCGGCCGGATTCATCAACCTCGCCCTCGCCCTCGGCCTGCCGGGATCCGGGCGCGGCGGATACGGGTGCCTGACGGGACAGGGCAACGGCCAGGGCGGCCGGGAGCACGGGCAGAAGGCGGACCAACTGCCCGGCTACCGTCCCCTCACCGACGCCGCCGCGCGCGCCCACGTCGCCGGAGTCTGGGGCGTGGCGCCGGACGACCTTCCGGGCCCGGGGCGCAGCGCCTACGAACTCCTCGACGCGCTGGGCGGCGACCACGGCCCCCGCGCCCTCCTGGTCTTCGGGTCGAACCCCGCGGTCTCGGCGCCGCACGCCGCTCACGTGGTCGAGCGGCTGGCGTCCCTGGACCTCCTCGTGGTGGCCGACTTCGTCCCCTCCGAGACCGCACGGATGGCCGACGTCGTGCTGCCCGTCACCCAGTGGGCCGAGGAGGAAGGCACGCTGACCAACCTGGAGGGCCGACTGCTACGCCGCCGCGCCCTGCTGCCGCCACCGCCGCAGGTCCGTAGCGACCTGCTGGTACTGAGAGACCTCGCCGTGCGGCTGGGCGAACCCCCGAGCCGCTATCCGAGCGTCCCGCGCGAGGTGTTCGAGGAACTGCGCGCGGCTTCCCGGGGCGGGAAGGCCGACTACTCCGGCATCTCCTACGAGCGGCTGGACACCGGCGAATGTCTGCACTGGCCCTGCCCGGACACCGAGGAACGCCATCCGGGCACACCCAGACTCTTCCTGGAACGCTTCGCACACCCCGACGGCAGGGCCCGCTTCACCGACGTCGACCAGCGTGGTCCCGCCGAGAAGGTCAGCCCCGCGTACCCGCTCCACGGCACCACCGGCAGGGTCCTGGCCCACTACCAGTCCGGGGCGCAGACTCGCCGGGTCGCGGAGCTGAGCGCGGCGGCACCCGAACCCTTCATCGAGGTCCACCCCGACACCGCCGCCCGCTCGGGCCTGGCCGACCACGGCCTCGCCCGGGTCACCTCGGCACGGGGCAGCATGACCGCCCGGGTACGTCTCGACCCGACCATGCGCCCGGACACCCTCTTCGTCCCCTTCCACTTTCCCGGCGACGGCCGCGCCAACCTGTTCACCCACCCCGCCCTGGACCCGCGCAGCGGTATGCCCGAGTTCAAGGTGAGCGCCGTACGACTCGACGCGGTGCCCGAGGCGACGCCGTGAGCGGCATCCTCGTCGTCGGCGACGGACCGGCCGCGCACCGCCTCGCCGAGCGCCTGCGTGGGCACGGCCACACCGGCCCCCTCACCGTCCTCGGCGCCGAACCCGCCCACCACCGCCCGCTGTTGACCGACGTCGTCGCCGGCCGGCTCCCCGCCGAAGCGGTGCGCCTGCCGCCCTTGCCGGACACGAGGGTGAGCACCGGCACGGTGGTGACGGGCATCGACCGGGCACGGCACGAAGTGCGGGCCCGCCAAGGCGGGACCGAGACCGTCCACTCCTACGACACCCTGGTTCTCGCCACGGGAGCCCGCCCCGTCGTCCCGGACATCGTCGGCGCGACCGGCGGCGACGGGCACCTCGCGGCGGGGGTGACCACCCTGCGTACGGCTTCGGACTGCGCGCGGATCACCGGTGAGACCGTGGTCGTGCTCGGTGGCGGGCCGCTCGGTGTGGAGACCGCGAGTGCCCTCGCGGCCCGAGGGACCGACACCACGCTGATCTGCGCCCACCCCCACCCGCTGCACGAGCGGCTCGGCGAGACCTGCGCCGCCCTGCTCACCGAGACGCTGGAGCAGGCGGGGGTGACCATGCTCGGGGGGCGCACCGTGGTGCGCCGCACCCCCGACCGGGTGCTCCTCGACGACGGAACCAATCTGCGCGCCGACACACTCGTCCTGTGCACCGGCGCCGCCCCAGACGTACGGCTCGCCCGAGCGGCCGGTCTGCGGGTACGCACCGGGATCGTGGTCGACGATCGGCTGCGCACCAGCGACCCCCACATCCACGCCCTGGGGGACTGCGCCGAACTCAACGGCCGGGCCCCGGGCGGCGTCGACACGGCCTGGGCGCAGGCGGACGCCCTGGCGGCGATCCTCACCGGGCACGCGACCGTCCACCGGCCGACTCCGACCGTCTTCCGGCTGCGCACCCGTTTCGCGGACGTGTCCTGTGTCGGCGACCCGGCCGACTTCGACCGCCCCGGCGCCCGCACGGTCACGCTCACCGACCAGGCGAACCGGCGCCACGCACGCCTCGCCCTGCGCGACGAACACCTCGTCGCCGCAGTGCTGTTCGGCGTGCCGGAGGCCATCGCCGCACTCGGCATCGCCCATCGGTACGGCCGACCGGTCCCCTCCGACCTGCTGGGGCTGCTCCTCGGCCCACCGGCACGGCCCGCACCGGTCGGTTCCGAGACGGACGAGGACGCCTTGGTCTGCCTGTGCAACAACGTCCGGCGGCCGGCCCTGGTGAAGGCATGGCAGTCGGGGGCGCGCACCGTCACGGCGCTGGCGGGGGCGACCCGGGCCACCACGGGCTGCGGCGGATGCGGGCCGCTGGTGGCGCGACTGTGCGACGACTGGGAGCACGAGGCCCGGCCGGCACCGGAGCGGGCCCGGTGACCCGCACCCTCGTGGTCGTCGGACACGGCATGGTGGGCCACCGGCTCGTCGACCGGCTGCGCTCCCTGGATACCTCCGGCGACTGGCGGTTCGTCGTCCTGGCCGAGGAAGCCCATCCCGCCTACAACCGTATGGCGCTGTCCTCGTATCTGACCGGCCGGACGAGGAACGACCTCGCTCTCGCCGACCGGGCCTTTCTCGACGACCCCCGGGTCGATCTCCGCCTCGCATGCCCCGCGGTCTCCGCCGACCGGGGCGCGCGTACGGTCCTCACGGCCCACGGCGAGCACGTCCCGTACGACGCGCTGGTCCTGGCCACCGGCTCGCGCCCCTTCGTGCCGCCCGTTCCGGGCCGGGACGCGGGGCACTGCTTCGTCTACCGGACCTTTGACGACCTCGACGGGATCAGGCGCGCCGCCCGTCGCGGTCTCCCGGCCGTCGTGGTCGGCGGCGGGCTCCTCGGCCTCGAAGCCGCCCACGGCCTGAGCCGGCTGGGGATGCGCCCCCATGTCGTGGAGAGCGCGCCGCATCCCATGCCGACCCAACTCGATGCCGGGGCGGCCCGGGTGCTCCACCGCGGCGCCACGGAGCTCGGCCTCGACCTGCGCTGCCGAACCGCCGTCGCCTCGATCGAGGCCCACCCCGAGGGCACGGTAGGCGCCGTCAGGCTCACCGACGGCACGGTCCTGGACTGCGCTCTGCTGGTCTTCGCCGCGGGCGTCCGCCCCCGGGACGAACTCGCCGCCGCCCTCGGCCTGGAGCGCGGCGATCGCGGTGGCATCGTCGTGGACGAGTACTGCCGCACCACCGACGAACGCATCTGGGCCGTCGGGGAGTGCGCCGCCGTCCAAGGGCGCTGCCACGGTCTCGTGGCCCCCGGCTACCGCATGGCAGACACGGTGGCCCGTCGGCTCGCGGGCCACCCCGTCGAAGCCGTCGGTGTCCCCGACACCTCTACGGAGCTGAAACTCCTCGGGGTGCACGTGGCCACCTTCGGCACCACCGATCCCGCGGCGGGCCGGGCTGTCGAGATCGTCTTCGCCGAGGACACCACCCGCTACGCGAAGGTGTTCCTCCAGCACGACACCGGCAGCCTCCTGGGCGGCGTCCTCGCCGGTGACACGGGCTCGCGGGCCGAACTCGGCCCGCTCGTCGGGCGCAGACCACCGGCCCATTTCGAACGACTGCTGCTCCCCTGACGCCAGGGAGACCGGAGATCAGCCCGCCAGTCCCAACTCCCTCGCGATCAGCATGCGTTGTACCTCACTCGTCCCCTCCCCGATCTCCAGGATCTTCGAGTCGCGCCACATGCGGGCCACGGGGTACTCGTTCATGAAGCCGTAGCCGCCGTGGATCTGGGTGGCGTCGCGGGCGTTGTCCACGGCGATCGTCGAGGAGTACAGCTTCGCCAGGGCCGCCTCCTTCTTGAAGGGTTCGCCGGAGACCAGGCGTGAGGCCGCGTCCCGCCAAGCCAGTCGAGCCGTGTGGGCCTTCATCTCCATGTCGGCGATCTTGAACTGGATGGCCTGGTTGGCGCCGATCGGGCGGCCGAAGGCGTGACGTTCCTTCGCGTACTTCACCGACTCGTCCACGCAGCCCTGGGCGAGGCCCGTGGCGAGGGCCGAGATGGCGATGCGGCCCTCGTCGAGGATGCGCAGGAACTGGGCGTAGCCACGGCCGAGTTCGCCGAGGAGGTTCTCCGCGGGGACCCGTACGTCGGAGAAGGACAGCTCCCGGGTGTCGGAGGCGTTCCAGCCGACCTTCGAGTAGGGCGCGGCGACTGTGAAACCGGGCGTGCCCGACGGGAGCCCGGCCTGTAGTCCATCGGTCCCGGTGAATGCATATCGGCGCTGTCGCCGCAAGTCCCCGGTCCGGTCCGAAATCGGCCATCGCGTATCGCGGTGGGTCGGGGGCGGAACGCCCGTGTACGAGGGTGGGGCAAGCGGGTCCGAGAGTGAAATCGCCCGCGCCTGAGAACGTAATCACCCGCACCCGAGGAATGCTGAAGGCGGGTGAGTGAGGATTCTTCTTGATTGTTGATTCGGGCATCCTAGTGGTGGCCTGTCGAGAACCGCTCAAGACCTGTTTCATGGTTCGGTGGAGACTGATTCCGGAACCGTAGGGCTATGGCTGCCGTGTGCTGATACCGGCCCTCACCTGTGTTTTCTTCCTGCTTCGGTCCAGTGGTCGCCGTATTTTCAGCCAGGAATTGTTGGGGTGCTTGCGGGGCCCAAAAGGCTGCGTCTAATGTCAAATGCGTCGGCGGAGCGAATAGCTGTCCAGGCTGCGAACGGACTTCTTTTCTCTTCTCGCCGACGGTCGGACAAATGCTATTCAGCAAGAGGAGGTGACAGAAATGGAGCTCGACATCGAGATCGTCGAGGACGGCCAGGTGCTGCTGCACCACCCGTCCACCTGATCGTCCGGTAAGGACGAACGGTAAGTCCGGCCGTGATGCCTCGGGCATCACGGCCGGACCACAAGCGAGAGCGCGGCTGCTGAGAGGGAGACGTGAATGAAGGTCCGCCGTCCCGAACACCTGGTCCTGCGGTGGCCTCCCGAGGGGCTCGAAGTCGGACTCCCCGGGCGGGCACAGTGGGTCAGGCTCTCGGCCGATCTGCGCAAGGTGCTGGACAGGGCCGGGGACGGAATCGACCTGGACGAACTGGCGGGCGCCTTCGGTACGGAACACGAGGCGAAGGTGCGCCACGCGGTCACCGCCCTGCTCGAACTCGGGGTTCTCACCCCCGTGGACGAAGCCGCTCGGATGCCTCCCTTGTGGCAGCGCTGGGGCGGGCTGGCACGGCGCTTCCACCTCGAGGCGCGGGACGCCGATTATCTCGTCGACTCACCCCGGCGGGCCGACGAGGCGGACGCGATTCTGGCCGAGAGCGACGCGCCACCCGCGTTCAAGGAGTACCCGGACCACCCCGTCGTGCCGTTGCCCCGCCGGCCCCTGCCTCTGTCGACGTCCGTCGACGACGTCTTCGCCGGACGGCGCACCCATCGCCGCTTCGCCGACACGGCCGTCTCCCTCGATCAGCTCGGCACGCTGCTCTTCCACAGCTTCGCGCCGCACCGGTTCATCGACGGCGGCGACTTCGGGGTGCAGCAGTGCCGGGTGAGCGCCTCGGCGGGCGGGCGTCACGAAGTGGAGGCGTACATCGTCGTCCACAACGTCATCGGGGTACCGCCCGGCCTGTACCACTATTCGGTGGTGCGCCACGCGCTGGAACTCCTGGACGCCGATGCGGACCGGGAGCGACTGGCTGAGCTGACCTACTATCAGGAAGCCTCGTACCAGGGCGCGTTCACTGTCGTCACGACGGCCGTGGCCAACCGTCTGGCCTGGAAGTACCGTCATCCGCGCGCCTATCGCCTGTGGATGTACGACGCCGGCCACTACGGCCAGACCTTCGCCCTGACCGCCACGGCCCTGGGCCTCGGCCCCTTTCAGACCGTCGCTTTCGCCGACAGTCGGCTGGAGCGGTTCCTCGGCGTCGACCCCGACGAGGAGTTCGCCGTCTATCTGTTGGCCGCGGGGGTACCGGAGGGGCCCGCCTCGCTGCTCCCGGCCGACTTCGCCTTTCCCCGCCCGGGAGCGGTGCGGTGACCCAGCGGTTCACAGCGGTCCGTCTGCTGCCCCGGGCCTTCTGCCGCAGGAGTAGGCCATGAGTTTGAAGCGCTGTGTCGCACTGCCGCCCGACGAGTTCCGTTCGTCGGTGTTCGGCCACAGGTACCTCCACACCAAGGCCGCCGAACTGGCCGACGACTTCACCGGCCTGTTCTCGCCCGAAGCCCTGGAGGAGCTGGTTTCGGGCGGGTTGCGCACCTCGTCGCTGCGACTGGTGCGTGACGGTGTGGAACGCGATGTCGCCCGGGACCGAGTCCCCGAGTCCGGTGACGCCCCCGGAGCCGCGCCGTTCCCCAGCACCGACGGCATCCGTGCCGGGCTCGCCGCCGGACAGACCCTCATCGTGCGTTCCCTGCACCGCTTCCATCCGCCGATCCGGCGCTTCGCACATGAACTCGCCGCCGAGATCGGCCACCCCGTCAAGGTCAACGCGTTCGTCACACCCCCGGGGTCCCAGGGGGTGGACCTGCACTTCGACGTCCAGGACGTGATCGTCCTGCAGATAGCGGGGGACAAGCGGTGGCTGCTGCGCACACCGCCCCTGCGCGACCCGTTGTCCGCCCACGCCTGGTTCGACGTACCGGACCGGCGACGGGAGGAGATGCGCGCGGCCAGCGAGCCACTCGCGGATCTGGTGCTGCGGACCGGCGACAGCCTCTATCTGCCCCGGGGCACGATGCACTCACCGATGGCGCTGGACACGTTGTCCATCCATCTCACCGTCGCCGTCTCCACCATCACCCGCCACGACGTGCTCACCGAACTCGTACGGCGGGCCGCCGACGTCGACTGGATGCGCGTCGGCGTCGAGACGGACCGGCTGGTCGAGGATGCCGCGCTGACCCGGAGTCTGCTCAAGGAGGCCGGTGAACGGCTGGCGGCGCTGGCGGCCGACGTCGACCCCGACGACGTGATGTGGTCGCTGCGGAAAACCGCGTTCCGGGAGCAGACTCCCGAGCCCGTGCCGATCCTTCCGGTGAGCGGCGATGTCTGCCCACAGGGTGTTCACCGGCTTCGGGCGGGCGTGTACTTTCACACGGCTGCTGTGAAGGATGGCGTTCAGCTCTCGGTGGGAGGCCGGCGCGTGCGGCTGCCCGCCGCGGTGTCGCCCTTCCTGGCGGCGCTGTGCCGGGATCGGGCCGCGGACATGGCGGGGCTCACCGCGGCACTGGGAGAGGACAACGCGCGAAAGGTGGCCGCGGCACTGGTCGACATCGGTCTGCTGCTGCCTCCCTCTGCCACCCCTCAAGGTGCGGCCGCGTCGCACACCGCGCGGCCGGACGGCTCACCGAGTAGAGAAAGCGATCCCGACGACTGATGACGGACGACACCACCGCACCCGGCCGTATCGACGAGGGCGAGGGGCAACCCCCGTCGCCCGCTGGGAAACCGAGAGATCGCGAGGGCGAGGGGCAGCCCCCTTCGCCGGGTGGGAACCTGAGGGACCATCCGCAGTTCCTGCGGATGTGGGCGGGGCAGGCCAGCGGCGCCGTCGGAGACCAGGTGTTCCCGGTGGCGCTCAGTCTGTACGTCCTCCACGAGGGAGGCGGCGCGGGTCAGGTCGGCCTGGTGCTGGCGGGCCGGGCCGTGGCCCTGGTGGTGTGTCTGCTGATCGGCGGTGTGATCGCGGACCGGTTGCGCCGCACCCGTATCCTCATCGCCGCCGACGGGTTCCGCGCCGTCATCCTGCTCGCGACCGCGCTCCTCCTCGCCTGGCTGCCGCTCGGTCTGCTGCCCCTGGTCACCGCCCTGGTCGGCGCAGGCGAGGCCCTGTCCCGGCCGGCGTCGCGATCCCTGCTGCCGAATCTGCTGCCCGATGCCCTGCTGGAGCGCGGCAACGCCCTGGTGTCCGCGGCGCAGCGAGGAGCGGCCGTCTGCGGTGCGCTCGTCGGGGTGACCGCGGTGACCCTGATCGGCGTACGGCCCGCCCTGCTGGTGACCAGCGCGGTGTTCGCGCTGGCCGCGCTCTGCGTCTGGCGTGTCTCGGACACCAGACCCATGACGGCTTCCCGCACCTCCGCGCTCGGTGAGGCCGCCGCCGGGCTCCGGGCTATTCGACGGCGCCCCTGGGTGCTGACCGTCATGGGAACGGTGTGTCTGCACCTCTTCGCCGGATCCGCGACCGCGCTCACCCTCCTGCCGATTGTGGCGCGCCGCGACTTCGGCGGCGACGTGGCGTACGGCGCTGTGCTGGCCGCCATGGGAATCGGCGCCCTCCCGGCCATCGCGCTGGCCGGGCGCTGGCAGCCCAGGGCACGGGGCGCCGTTTCGATGCTGGGGCTGACCGGGTACGCCCTGCTGCCGCTGAGTCTGGCCGCGCCGTTCCCGCTGCCCGTCGTGATGCTCTGCTTCGCGCTGGGCGGCTTCGTGGTGGAGCTGTTCTTCGTGTACTGGGTGTCCGCGTTGCAGCGGGCCTTTCCCGACGAACTCCTCGGCAAGGTCTTCGCGTTGGATCAGCTCGGCGCGTACGCCCTGCTGCCCCTCGGGTTCGCGCTCGTCGGGCCCACGGTCGCCGTGCTGGGGATGACCGGCACGCTCATCGTCGGAGGCGCCGTCGTCGCCGTGTCGAGCCTGCTGTGCCTGGCCGTACCCGGGGTGCTCCGCTTCGAGGACCCCGTCGAGAAGTAGCCCCTTCTCCCGCGGTCACCGCGATGCCCATGGCCTGTCGCCCGGATCGGCACGATCCGGGCGACAGGCCATGGGCACGGCTTCAGACAGCCGCCGCCAGATAGCGCAGCGAGGCCAGTGCGGGGCGGGCGACGGCTCGACCGGGGGCGCGGCTCCTGGCCGCCACGACTTCCCGCAGCAGCGCCTCCCGCTGATGCAGGGAGCCCGGCCGGCCGGTGAGTATCCGCTGCCACGAGACAGATGGGGCCGCACGCGGGACGTCGGCCCCAGGGCGGTAGTCGACTCGGCAGTCGAGCACGATGCCACCGTCCGAGCCGGGCAGCAGCCGGCACAGGCCGATGCGGACGGATGTCTCGGGGAAGTCCACCACCACGGTGTCCTGGTCGCACAGGACGTGCTGGGCCTCGGCCAGCCGCCGGTCCCCGATGATCATGACGAACCGGAGGGCCAGCCCTTGCAGCTCGAAGGCCGTCCGTCGCCGCCGTACCGGTCCGGAGCCCGCTGGAGAGTCCGCGGGATGAAGGGAAATGCGTGTGCCGCCGAGCATGAGTCACCCTCCCTGTGGCTTCCTCGCGTCGGTGTCGGGGTGATCGCCCAGGAGTTTGTCCAGACGCACGCACCCGGCCGGGGACCGCGGTGGTCGCCCGGCCGGGGAGGAGGTCACTTCTCCAGACAGAACTCATTGATGGGGTAGCCCACGTGCCGGTCCTCCGTGGGCAGATGGCCGAGGACCTTGTCGCCCGGTTTGAGTTCGGTGCTGTTGAGCACCGTGCCGCCCGGGCCGAGGACCCGCACATGCCAGTCGTCCTGGAGGATCAGGTTGGCGGTGCGGCCGTCGGGCCCGATGGCGTCGATGGACAGCAGGGGACGGGACTCGATCTTGACGCGGCCGACCGTCACGAGTCGGGTCCTGCCGTGGATGTCCACGGCCGTGACCTTGCTCCCCGCCTGCAACTCGCTCAGGTAGCTGGTGCGTTGGTCCTTGGCCAGTGTGTACGAGTGGATCGCCCCGGCGTTGACGCGGAACGGCCGCGTGGGCATGTACGGCAGCGGATGGGTCTCACTGACGCAGAGGATCATGCCCTTGGAGTGCGAGCCGACGAGGATGCCCTCGTCCTCGCGGAAGTAGGTGGCGGTGTCCACACAGGCTCGCTCGCCCATGCCCACATGGGCGGTGGCGGTGATCTCGAGTTCGGCGAGCTCCAGGTCGGGGACGCCGGTCTCGGCCGCCTGCTTGAGTGCCGTGGCGTCGCCCACGCGAGCCGGTGCCATGAGCACTCCGTCCGAACCGAGTTCCAGTACGCCGAAGATGATCTCCGCTTCCTCGACGTCCTGGGCGACGGTTATCAGACTGCCCTTCGCCCCGGCCGCCGCGGCGATCACGATCTCCAGCGGGATCTTCGTGGGGTCGCGGAAGTACAGCAGACTCCACTTGTCGGTGCGGCCCGACCGGCAGGCGTCCTCCAGGGTCGCGGCATCCGTGATCTCCACATACCGACCGAACTCGACGCCCTGGTGTCGCCCGGCCAGCTCGGCGGGATCCCCGTGCTTGGCCGGGTCGACCACGACGACGTCGGCGGTGCCGAAGTCCTCCGGCAGCGGACGGTCCTGGGGGAACAGGATCTTTTTCACGGTCGGCGGCAGATGCTCCAGATCCTCGGGCGCCGAGGCGAGGATGCCGTCCACGCGTGCGTGGATCGCCTCCTGGAGGATGGCGTCCTTCGCGGAGCCGACGTTGCGGATGTCGATCCAGCTGAGCTTCACATCACACCTGCCATGTCTCGGGAAGGGAGGGAAACGGGGACCGGGGTCGGACCGTGCACGATGTCCGCGATGTCCCGTACCAGTTGGCCGGGGGCCGGGGACGAGAAGACGCGCCGCCCCACCGCGAGGCCCTGGCAACCAGTGGCCAGCGCCGTACGGGCGAAGTCGGTCAGGCTCTGCTCGCCGCCCGGACCGCCGGCGACCAGGATCGGTACCGGTGAGGCGGCGACCACATCGGCCATGCGGTCCGGCGGGCCCACGAAGACCGTCTTCACCAGGTCGGCGCCGAGGTCGGCGGCCACATTGACCACGTGGGCCACCTGCTCGGGGGAGGCGGGGCCGGTCAGCCGCGGGCCCCGCGGATAGACCATGGCGAGCAGTGGCATGCTCCACCGCTCACAGGCCGCCGCCACCGTGCCCAGGGCGGCCAGTTGTTCGGGCTCGGTGTCGGAGCCGATGTTCACATGGACGCTGACCGCGTCCGCGCCCAGCCGGACCGCCTCCTCGACGTCCCCGACGAGGACCTTGGCGTTGCTGTCCGGGCCGAGCGAGGTGCTGGCGCTGAGGTGTACGACCAGTGAGCAGCTGACGAAGAGGTGGGGGGCGAGCAGCCGGGCCCGTCCCTTGTGCACGACGACGCCGTCCGCGCCGCCGGCCACGATGTCGCGGATCAGGTCGTCGAAGCCCGCGGCCGTGGCGATGGGGCCGTCGGACACCGAGTGGTCCAGGGGGACGAGAAGCAGTCGCCCGTCCTCGTGACCGGACAGCCTGGCGGAACGTATCGATCTGCCGGTCAATAGTGCACGCGCCATCGAGTGCTCCTTCTGCGGGTGATATGGCACCGGCGGAGATGGGTTTCGGTGGGGTGCTTGTAGCGTCACAGGGGGCGTTCAAGAAACGGTCGAAGGAATCGTTGAATCACAGCTCGCGATGGTGGTGATGGCCGGGCGTCGCTTGAACGCGGTGGGGTGCGGGCGCCTGTGCAACTGAGGAAGCTCCTCAGTTGCACAGAGAGGAAACCCGGTCGACGCAAATGTTTCGACCGTTTACGGCCAGGTCTGCCGGAAGTGGTTCTGGTGGAGCAAAAGAATGCTGTTACATTGAGATCGCCTCAGTCAATTCATCTCGCCTTTTGTTGGTAATTGGTGACCGGATTTGAGCGATGGGGGATAGGTGTACCGATCGGAGTACGTGACCGAACCCGGCTTTGCTTTTCATGTCGCGCGGGAGGTCCCCGAGGTCCAGAGTGCTCAACCCCGTGTGCAGGGCAGGGTTCTGGGAGCACTGCACGTCGGTGTGGACGGGTCGGTCGAAACCGTTGCGGTCGCGCCGAAGATCCGTATGGTCCTGGCCATGTTGCTGGTCCATGCCGACCAGGTGGTCCCGGTCCAGGTTCTGGTGCGTGAGCTGTGGCCGGAGCAGCCGCCCGCAACCGCGCTGCGCACCCTGCAAACCTACATATTGAATTGTCGAAAACTACTGGCGCGAGTGAGCGGACGTCCGGCGGCGAGTATCTCCCAGGAGGTGCTGGCGACCCGGTCGGGCGGGTACGTCTTGAAAGGCGCCCAGTTCCAGCTCGACTGGCTGGATTTCCAGCGGCTGACACAGCTCGGCAGTAAATGCCTGGCGGAAGGAGACACGGCGGAGGGCATTCGACTGCTGGACACGGCCTTGGAGTTGTGGCGCGGGGACGCGTTGGCGGATGTGCCTCTCGGGCCCGTGCTCGATTCGAAACGGCGGCTCTTCGAGGAGTGCCGGCTCGACGCCATAGCGATGCGGGCTGAGGCGCACATCGGGGCCGGTCTGCATCAAAGGGCCGTCACCCAGCTCGCCGCCGTCACCCGGGAGCATGAGCTCCATGAGGGCCTGCACCATCAGTACGTGCGGGCGCTCGCGCTCGGTGGCCGTCGGGCTGAGGCTCTCGGGGTGCTGCGCGGCCTGCGCGTGCGCCTCGTGAACGAGGTCGGGATCGAACCCGGTGCCCCGCTCCAGGATCTCCAACTGGCCATACTGAACTCGGAGTACGGCACGACGTGAGGGTGTCCCGTCGGTGACGGGGGCCGCGGCCGGGGAGCGAACGTTCCCGGGCCGCGCCCGTTTTCCCGGGGCCGCGACGCCTCGTCGACGAGGTCCTTCCGCGGCCCCCGAAGGGGTCTGCCGGCAAGGCCCTGGACCCGTACTTCGCAGGTCGCCGAAAAGGTTCTCCGCAGCGGCCCCACCGCGTCCGATCTCGACCGGGCCGG
>NZ_VTHJ01000104.1 GCF_008386495.1 Streptomyces tailanensis
GCTCGATGATCTGGATCAAGGAGCTCGCGCGGGCCACCCCTTGATCGAAACCAGATACAGGCCCTAGTTCCCGACGGACTCGCCGGAGCTGATCCGCACCCCACGCGCCCAATCGGCGGCACGCATCGGCTTCTTGCCCTGCGCCTGCACCCAGAGCAGCTCCACGGCGTACGAGCCGGTCCCGACGTACACGTTGTTCTTGCCGACCTCCAGCGCGCCCGGTGCGAGCTCGGTCCGCTCGGGCACCGGCACGACCTGGACGAGCTTCAGCCGCTCACCCCGGAACGTCGTCCACGCGCCCGGTGCGGGCGTACATCCCCGCACGACCCGGTCGACCCGCAGCGCGGGCGTCGCCCAGTCGATCCGCGCGTCCTCGACCGTGATCTTCGGCGCCTGGGTGATCCCCTCGGTGGGCTGCGGCACCGCCTTCAGCGACCCGTCCTCGATCCCGTCCATGGTGGCGGCGAGCAGCCCGGCACCCGCGAAGGCGAGCCTGGTCAGCAGATCACCACTGGTATCGGTCGCCCGGATCTCCTCGGTGACGGTTCCGTACACCGGCCCGGAGTCGAGCCCCTCCTCGATCAGGAACGTCGACGCCCCCGTGATCTCGTCCCCCGCCATGATGGAGTGCTGCACGGGCGCGGCACCCCGCCAGGCCGGCAGCAACGAGAAGTGCAGGTTGACCCACCCGTGGACGGGGACATCGAGGGCGACACGCGGCAGCAGCGCCCCATAGGCCACCACAGGACAGCAGTCGGGCCCGATCTCCCTCAACCGCGCCAGAAACTCCTCGTCCCGCGGCCTGTTGGGCTTCAGCACCTCGATGCCCGCCTCCTCCGCCCGCTGCGCCACAGGACTCGCGACCAGCCGCCGCCCCCGCCCCGCCGGCGCGTCCGGCCGCGTGACGACAGCGGCCACCTCATGCCGCCCCGACGCGACCAGAGCGTCCAGCGCGGGAACCGCGACCTCTGGGGTACCAGCGAAGACAAGCTTCATGGGTGACTATCGGCCTCTCGCACGGAAGTTCGCACACTCCCGCGCACAAGACGCGGGACAGCACACCAGTCTATGACCCCCGCAACCCGCAGCCGCCCATGGCGATCAGCCCCCACGGGAAACCCGTACTTGTCAGCCGACTCGCACGGGCGGTGCGCGGGTGGGAGACCCCCGCAAAAGCCCAGCGGCAGCGGGGGCGCACTCACCCCCCACGCGCCCCGCGCATATGCCCCTACGCCCCCACCCCGTTACCAGCGGAGCGAATCCGCGTTGGTCAAGAAAGAGTTGACCAATACGGGCCGCAATCAGCGGCACATCCTTATTTCAACGCCGGTTCGAGAGGCTTGTTCATGGCCGACCACGCAACCCACGACGCCCAGGCTCGGGCCAGCCTGCAATTGCTGGTGCGGGACATCGAGCGGGTCCGCCGGCAGGTGGACGCACTGCGCACCCTCACCGCCCAGTTGGGCAACGTCTACCGCCCGCGCCGCTCCGGCCCCTCCACGGGCTTCGTCGTCTACGGACGCGCCCCCGCCCCGACCGTCCGCCTCGCCCAGGAGCTGCGGGACAGTGTCGAGACCCTGGTCACGGCCGCCGTGGACTTCGACCGCTCACTCGGTTTCTCGTGGGACGCGGTGGGCTCGGCCCTCGGGGTGACCAAACAAGCGGTACACCGCCGTTACGGCGCCCGCCGCGCCGCCGCCCAGGCCGCCGCGGAGGCCGAGCGCACAGGAGAACCCCAGGGCTCCCGCACCGTCAATGTCGGCTCGGGCATGCCCACGGTGCCCGCGGCCCGCAGCATGCCGGCCCCGATGCCCACGCAAATGCCGACCCAGCCGACAGCCGGTAGCCCCACCCTCCGCGACGAGGCAAGGCCCACGGCCTTCCCCGGCCCGCGCAACGGCTGATCCCTCCCTGACTGCCTCCCGGTACCCGACCGGGAGGCAGTCTCATCCCCCGCGGCCCACTCGCGCAGTGCCCCTCACCCGATATCGAGCGGATCAACCCGAATCCGCACCCCCTCACTTCCCCCACGTGCCATCCGCGCCGCCTGCGCACTCTTCAACGCGGCGGCCAGCGCCGCGCCCCTCCCGGGCGGCACCCGGATCAGGGCCCGCTCCCACACCTCGCCCGGCGGTGGTGTCCCCACCCGCCGTGCCCTCCCCGCCTCCATGACGGGCACCGGTACGGGCCCCAACACCTCGGCTTCCGACGGCAGTTCGACCCCACCGAGAAATTCGGCCACGGCCTGAGCCGTCCCGGACACGGCAGCCATGCGTGACACGGGTGGAAACCCCAGCTCGGCCCGCTCGGCGAGCTCCCGCACCGCGTGCCCCACCGGATCCCACCGCACAAGCGCCTGCACAGGGCGCAGCGTGGGCTCGGCGACCACGACGACCGTGCCGCCCGCTCCCTGTTCCCGTACGAGCGCGGCGGCGCCGATCCAACGCCGCAGCGCTTCCTCCCCGGCCCGAAGGTCGGGCCGCCCGAGCATGGCCCACCCGTCGAGCAGCAGAGCAGCCGCGTACCCGCCCTCGGCGACCGGTTCGGCTCCCGGCGTGCTCACCACGAGCGCCGGTGTCCCCGGCACGGTGTCCAGCACCTGCTCCCGCCCGGAGGTCCGCACGGGCACCGCGGGAAAGGCCCGCCCCAGTTCCTCGGCGGTCCGTCGCGCCCCCACGATCTGCGCCCGCAGCCGGTGGCCCCCGCACTCGGGGCAGTGCCAGTCCGCCTCCGCGCGCCCGCACCACCCGCAGGTCAGGGAACCGGCGCTCTCCTGCGCCTCCAACGGCCCCGCGCAGTGCCGACACCGCGCGGGCTCCCGGCATCGCGCGCAGGCCATACGCGGGACGTACCCCCGCCGCGGCACCTGGACGAGTACGGGCCCGCTGCGCAACCCGTCCCTGGCGACCTGCCAGGCGAGGCTCGGCAGCCGCGCGGCCCGAGCCGCCTCGTCCCGCGCCAGTTCCCCGTCGCCCACGGTCCGCACCAACGGCGCGGCGGCCCGCACCTGCTCCCGCCCGGCGACGAGCGGCGCGGCCCACCCGCTCTCGACGAGCTGCGCGGCCTCGACCGTACAGCTCCAACTCCCCAGCAGGAACCCGCACTTGTCCCGTGTGGCCCGCAGCTCCAGCACCTCGCGCACATGCGGGAAGGGAGCGTTGTCATCGCTGTGGCTGGCATCGCCGTCGTCCCAGACGACAACGAGCCCGAGATCCCGCACGGGCGCGAACATGGCCGCACGGGTCCCGACGACAGCCCGCACGGCCCCTCGCCGCACGGCCAGCCACTCCCGGTAGCGCCGCTCCTGCCCCGCGTCGGCGGTCAGCAGCGCGCGCTGCCCCTCCCCCAGCAATCTCCTGAGCGCCTCGTCGACCCGCGCGGCGGGCCGCCCGGCCGGTACGACGACCAGCGCCCCGCGCCCCGACGCGAGCGTCGCCTGCACGGCCCGCCCGATCTCCTCGGCCCAGTCCGGCCCGGGCAACGCGGTCCACACGGCCCGGGGGGACCCCCCGTCGGCCAGCGCCCGCAGAAACTCCTCCCCCCGCCCGTACCGCCGCCAGGACCCGGGGTCGGGCGGAACCGGCGGAGGAGGCGGCCCACCCATCTCCACGGCCTCAGCCCTGCCGTGCCGAGGCGGAACGGCCAACTGCAGCACATCCGCGAGACTCCCGGCATACCGATCCGCCACCGCCCGCGCCAGCCCCAGCAGCTCAGGCCCCAGCACCGGCTCCGGCGACACGACCTGCGCGAGTGCGGCCAACGGCCCCGCATAGTCGGATTCGGCGACCCGCTCGACGAGAAACCCGTCGATCAGCGAGCCCCCTTCCCGCCGCCCTTCCCTGACATTCCGCCCCCCGGCCCCGAACCGCACCCGCACCCGCACCCCCGGCTGAGCGAGGGCATCCAACTCCTCCGGCACGGCATAGTCGAAGTACCGATCGAGGTGCAGCACCCCCTTGTCGACCACAACGCGCGCGACCGGCAACTCCTTCGCCAGCGCGGCCCCCCGCCAGGTCCGCGGCTTCGCCTTCGGCGCCTTGTTCTTCCGTACGGCGTCCCGAATGAGCGCGAGCTGCTCCGGCACCGCGTCCCCCGCGCCGCCGCCCCTCTTCCCATCCTCGCTGCTCACACCTGCATTCCTACCAAACCCCACTGACAACCGACGCCGCCCGACCTCCCCATCGACGAGGGCGCACCCGCGCTGGACGCGCCGAGGCCCGGCGCCCCCGAAAGGGACACCGGGCCTCGCGAAAGAACCGAAACCTGCGGCTTTACAGCCCCGCGGCCCCGCGCAGGGCGTCCACGCGGTCCGTGCGCTCCCAGGTGAAATCGGGCAGCTCGCGGCCGAAGTGGCCGTACGCGGCGGTCTGGCCGTAGATGGGGCGGAGGAGGTCAAGGTCGCGGATGATGGCGGCCGGGCGGAGGTCGAAGACCTCTTCGATGGCCTTCTCGATGCGCTCGGTGTCGACCTTGGCGGTGCCGAAGGTCTCGACGAAGAGGCCGACGGGCTCGGCCTTGCCGATGGCGTAGGCGACCTGGACCTCGCAGCGGGAGGCGAGGCCCGCGGCGACGACGTTCTTCGCCACCCAGCGCATCGCGTACGCGGCGGAGCGGTCGACCTTGGACGGGTCCTTGCCGGAGAAGGCGCCGCCGCCGTGGCGGGCCATGCCGCCGTAGGTGTCGATGATGATCTTGCGGCCGGTGAGGCCGGCGTCGCCCATCGGGCCGCCGATCTCGAAGCGCCCGGTCGGGTTGACCAGCAGGCGGTAGCCCTCGGTGTCCAGCTTGATGCCGTCGTCCAGGAGCGCCTTCAGCTCCGGCTCGACCACGAACTCGCGGATGTCCGGGGCGAGGAGGGACTCCAGGTCGATGTCGCTGGCGTGCTGCGAGGAGACCACCACCGTGTCCAGGCGGACCGCCTTGTCGCCGTCGTACTCGATGGTGACCTGGGTCTTGCCGTCGGGACGCAGGTAGGGGATGGTGCCGTTCTTGCGGACCTCGGACAGACGGTTCGACAGACGGTGGGCCAGGAAGATCGGCAGCGGCATCAGCGTCGGCGTCTCGTCCGTCGCGTAACCGAACATCAGACCCTGGTCGCCGGCGCCCTGCCGGTCCAGCTCGTCACCCTCGTCCCTCTGGGAGGCCCCCTCGACCCGGGACTCGTACGCCGTGTCGACGCCCTGCGCGATGTCCGGGGACTGCGCGCCGATCGACACCGACACACCACAGGAGGCGCCGTCGAAGCCCTTCTTCGAGGAGTCGTAGCCGATCGCCAGGATCGTGTCCCGGACCAGCTGGGCGATCGGCGCGTACGCCTTGGTCGTGACCTCGCCGGCCACATGCACCAGGCCGGTCGTGATGAGCGTCTCCACTGCGACACGGGACGTGGGGTCCTCGCGCAGGAGCGCATCGAGAATGGCATCGCTGATCTGGTCAGCGATCTTGTCGGGGTGACCCTCGGTCACGGACTCCGAGGTGAACAGGCGACGGGACACAACGCTCCCTGTGGTTGCAGCGGCTGCTGGCTGATCATTGGCGGACGGTCGGGGGCTGCGCCCGGCGTCGTCCGAGAACAGTTTATCGGTCGGGCTCGGCCACCGGCCCACCTGTCTCGTCTCTCGGGAGCCTGTGACCTGCGGCACGTGCATTCTGCCCAATGGCCGTCCGTGTTCGCCAGGGTCGCCACGCCTCAATGTGCGCGGTTCCAGGGAGCGATGGCGCGATTGGATCAGTCAGCCGAGCCGGCTCGCGACAAGGTCCCACACCGTTTCGGCCAGGGCTTCCTTGGGTCCGTACGGCACGGGGGTCTCGCTCCCGTCAGCTCCGAGCACCACAGCCTCGTTCTCCTCGGAGCCGAACGTTTTACGCTCCCCCACCTCGTTCACCACGAGAAGGTCGCAGCCCTTGCGTCGCAGCTTGGCACGGCCGTTGGCGAGGACGTCGTCGGTCTCGGCGGCGAAGCCGACGATCAAGCGGCCGGGACGGGAACGGTCGGACGATATCTCTGCGAGGATGTCCGGATTTCGCACCAGGACGATCGGCTCGGGGTCCTGGCCGTCCTTCTTCTTGATCTTGCCGGTGGCATAGTTCTCCGGGCGGAAGTCCGCCACCGCGGCCGCCATCACCACGACGTCGGCGTCCGGGGCGGCCTTGAGCACCGCCTCCCGCAGCTGCACCGCCGTGCCGACCCGCACGATGTCCACACCGGCCGGGTCCGGCAGCCCGGTGTTCGCCTCGATCAGCGTGACCCGGGCGCCCCGCGCGGCGGCCGTACGGGCCAGGGCGTATCCCTGCTTGCCCGAGGAGCGGTTGCCGAGGAAGCGGACCGGGTCGAGGGGCTCGCGGGTGCCGCCGGCGCTCACGACGACGTGGCGGCCGACGAGGTCCGGTTGTGTGACGCCCCTGGCCAGCACCCGGCGGCAGATCTCGAAGATCTCCACGGGGTCGGGCAGGCGCCCCTTGCCGGTGTCGACGCCGGTCAGCCGGCCCACGGCGGGGTCGATGACGAGGGCGCCGCGGCGGCGCAGCGTCGCCACGTTCTCCTGGGTGGCCGGGTGCTCCCACATCTCGGTGTGCATGGCGGGGGCGAAGACGACCGGGCAGCGGGCGGTCAGCAGGGTGTTCGTGAGGAGGTCGTCGGCCAGGCCGTGGGCCGCCTTGGCCAGCATGTCGGCGGTCGCCGGGGCCACCACGACCAGGTCGGCCTCCTGGCCGATGCGGACGTGCGGCACCTCGTGGACGCCGTCCCACACCTCGGTCGAGACCGGGTGGCCCGAGAGCGCGGACCAGGTGGCGGCGCCGACGAAGTGCAGCGCGGACTCGGTCGGTGCGACGCGCACGTCGTGCCCGGACTCGGTCAGCCGACGCAGCAGCTCGCACGCCTTGTAGGCGGCGATCCCACCGCTGACCCCCAGAACGACCTTCGGCTTGCCCACCGGGCCTCCCCGCACTCGAACCCGAACCTGATGTCCGCACCTGATGTCCGCACCGCGCGGCTCATCGACCTACGCGTCCATCCCACACCACAGGCCCGACAGTCGCACTGCCGGGCCTGTGGAAAAACCTACTGCGGTCTACAAATACGACTTACGCCGGGCCCTCGACGGCCTCGGACGTCAGCAGACCCGCGTTGATCTCGCGCAGGGCGATCGAGAGCGGCTTCTCGTGGACGTGGGTGTCCACGAGGGGACCGACGTACTCAAGGAGGCCCTCGCCGAGCTGCGAGTAGTACGCGTTGATCTGGCGGGCACGCTTGGCCGCGTAGATCACGAGGCTGTACTTCGAGTCGGTGGCCTCGAGGAGCTCGTCGATCGGCGGGTTGATGATGCCCTCGGGCGCGGAGATGGAAGAGGACACGCTCTACCTTCCGATGGATGGGAAAAGATCGGTCGTGATCACTGAACCCCTCAGGATCCCGGAGAGCCCAGAGAATCCGGAGAACCCGTGATCACACAACATCCATCAAGGCTAGCAGCTCGCGCGCCACATCCTCGACGGAGGTGTTGACCAAGGTCACATCGAACTCCGGCTCGGCCGCCAGCTCGACCTTCGCCGCGTCCAGGCGGCGTTCGATGACCTCGGGCGCCTCGGTGCCCCGCCCGATGAGTCTGCGTACCAGTTCCTCCCAGGAGGGAGGCGCCAGGAACACCAGCTGGGCTTCTGGCATGGTCTCGCGGACCTGCCGTGCGCCCTGGAGGTCGATCTCCAGCAGAACGGGCTCGCCCCGCTCCAGGCGTTCGATCACGGCGGCCCGGGGGGTGCCGTAGCGGTTGCCGGCGAACTCGGCCCACTCCAGCAGCTCGCCGTTGGCGATCAGCTTGTCCATCTCGTCGTCGGTGACGAAGAAGTAGTGGACTCCGTGCTGCTCGCCAGGGCGCGGCTTGCGGGTCGTCGCCGACACCGAGAGCCAGACCTCGGGGTGCGCCTTGCGCATATGGGCGACGACCGTGCTCTTGCCGACCCCGGAGGGGCCGGAGAGCACGGTCAGCCGCGGACGTACGTCCGGGGGCTCGGGGGTCGTCCCCCGGAATGTTGCAGCCATGCAGCGATTATTCCAGCTGTCCCGGAGTGCCCGGGACTCCCTTCCCGTCAGTTACCCGGGATCAGGAACCGGTGCTGCCGAACTCACGCTCCAGAGAAGCGATCTGGTTGGAACCGAGGCCGCGTACACGGCGGCTCTCGGAGATGCCGAGTCGCTCCATGATCTGCTTGGCGCGGACCTTGCCCACGCCCGGCAGGGACTCGAGCAGGGCGGAGACCTTCATCTTGCCGATGACGTCGTTCTCCTGGCCCTGCTTGATGACCTCGTGCAGGGAGGCGCCGGAGTGCTTGAGTCGATTCTTGACCTCGGCCCGCTCCCGGCGAGCCGCGGCGGCCTTTTCGAGCGCGGCTGCGCGCTGTTCAGGGGTAAGGGGCGGAAGAGCCACGCCTACGTCACCTCGGATGTCGAACTGTCGGATACGGACCGGTGAGGAACCTAGTCGCCCCACACCTGGGGAGCTACGAGCAACACGCTTGCCCGTTCTCCCCCACAACCTCGAAGGTGTGGGAGATGCCCCACTGCTCGGAGACTAGCGGCCAACTCCGCCCGAGTCAGCGAGAACAGCGGAAAAGTCCTGGTCAGCCTCCCTGGAGTCGGACATAACCGGCACATTGCCCAGGATTTGAGAATGTATTCAGACTCAAGTCGTCCGAGAGGCACTCATCGGAGGTCTCAGGCAGCGGCAACCGCGGCCCGGATCTCGTCCGCGAAACGATCCGACGCGTCACGCAGCGCGACGACGTCGGGACCGTGACGAAGAACACCCCGGCTGACGTTCGGGACCACATGGCGCACGGCCGCCCCGAAGACCCCCGGAAGGTCGGACGGTGTGGCTCCCTGGGCGCCGATTCCGGGCGCGAGGAGAGGTCCGTTGATGTCCAGGTCGTATGACGACAGATCGCCCAGCGTGGCGCCGACGACGGCACCGAAGGAACCCATCGGCTCCTCCCCCGCGTTCTCGGCCGCCAGGTGCGCCAGCATCGTCGCCCCGACGTTCCGCCCGTCGGCACGGACCGCGTGCTGCACCTCACCGCCTTCCGGGTTGGAGGTCAGCGCCAGCACGAACAGCCCGGCCCCGCTCTCTCGCGCGAGGTCCACCGCAGGCTTCAGGGAGCCATAACCCAGGTAGGGCGAGACGGTCAGCGCGTCCGAGAACAGGGGGGCGTCCTTGTGCAGGAAGGTCTCGGCGTACGCCGCCATGGTGGAGCCGATGTCGCCGCGCTTGGCGTCCATGACGACCAGCGCGCCGGCCGCCCGCGCCTCCTGGACCGACTTCTCCAGGACGGCGATGCCGCGCGACCCGTAGCGCTCGAAGAACGCGCTCTGCGGCTTGAGGACGGCCACCCGGTCCGCCAGCGCCTCGACGACCGTGCGGCTGAAGCGTTCCAGGCCGGCGACGTCGTCGTTCAGGCCCCAGCCCGCGAGCAGGGAGGAGTGCGGGTCGATACCGACGCACAGCGGGCCGCGCTCGTCCATGGCACGGCGCAGCCGCGCACCGAAGGGCTCAGTCATGCCGTCTTCTTCCTCACGTCGGCGCCGACCGCGTCGGCGAGAGTGGCGTACGGGCTGGTCCGCAGGCGTGCGGCGAGGCCCTTGTGGATGGCGCGCGCCCAGAAGGGGCCCTCGTAGACGAAGGCGCTGTAGCCCTGGACCAGGGTGGCGCCGGCGAGGATGCGCTGCCAGGCGTCCTCGGCGTTCTCGATGCCGCCGACGCCCACCAGGGTGATCCGGTCGCCCACGCGCGCGTAGAGGCGGCGCAGGACCGCGAGGGAGCGGGCCTTGACGGGGACGCCGGAGAGACCGCCCGTCTCCTTCACGAGGGAGGGTTCGGATTTCAGGCCGAGGCCCTCGCGCGCGATGGTGGTGTTCGTGGCGATGATCCCGTCCAGGCCCAGTTCCACGGCGAGGTCGGCGACGGCGTCGATGTCCTCGTCGGCGAGGTCCGGCGCGATCTTGACCAGCAGCGGGACGCGGCGCGTGCGCACCGTGCGGTCGGCGGCCTCGCGCACTGCGGTCAGCAGGGGGCGCAGCGCCTCGGTGGCCTGGAGGTCGCGCAGACCGGGCGTGTTGGGCGAGGAGACGTTCACGACCAGGTAGTCGGCGTACGGGGCAAGACGCTCGGTCGACTTCACGTAGTCCCCGGCGGCTTCATCCTCCGGGACGACCTTGGTCTTGCCGATGTTGACGCCCACCACGGTCTTGAAGACGGGCGTACGCGAGGCCAGGCGCGCGGCGACGGCCAGCGAGCCCTCGTTGTTGAAGCCCATGCGGTTGATCAGCGCCCGGTCGGCGACCAGACGGAACAGTCGCTTCTTGGGGTTGCCGGGCTGTGCCTCGCCCGTCACCGTGCCGATCTCGACGTGGTCGAAGCCGAGCATCGACATCCCGTCGATCGCTACGGCGTTCTTGTCGAAGCCGGCGGCCAGCCCGAACGGGCCGTGCATGCGCAGTCCGAAGGCCTCTGTGCGCAGTTCCTCGTAGCGGGGCGCCAGCGCGGCCGCGACGAAGGTGCGGAGCACAGGGATGCGTGCGGCGAGGCGGATCCAGCGGAAGGCCAGGTAGTGGGCCTCTTCAGGGTCCATCCGTTTGAAAACCAGACGGAAGAAAAGCTTGTACATAGTCAGTGTCCTCTTGAAGCCTCATGAGCCTCACGAAGAGGGGGACACCGTTTCCGGTGTCCCCCTCAGGGCTGCTAGTCGCGGGCCGCGGTCAGGTGTTCCGCGTGTTCCTGGAGCGAACGGACGCCCACGTCACCGTGGTTGAGCGCGTCGATGCCCTGGACGGCGGCGGCGAGCGCCTGGACCGTCGTCAGGCACGGCACGGACCGGGCCACGGCGGCCGTACGGATGTCGTAGCCGTCGAGGCGGCCGCCGGTACCGTACGGGGTGTTGACGATGAGGTCGACCTCGCCGTCGTGGATGAGCTGGACGATGGTCTTCTCGCCGTTCGGGCCGGTGCCCTCGGACTGCTTGCGGACGACGGTGGCGTTGATGCCGTTGCGCTTGAGCACCTCGGCCGTGCCGGACGTGGCGAGCAGTTCGAAGCCGTGGGCGACGAGCTCACGCGCCGGGAAGATCATCGAGCGCTTGTCGCGGTTGGCGACCGAGATGAACGCGCGGCCCTTGGTGGGCAGCGGCCCGTACGCGCCGGCCTGCGACTTGGCGTACGCCGTGCCGAAGACCGAGTCGATGCCCATGACCTCACCAGTGGAGCGCATCTCCGGGCCGAGGACCGTGTCGACGCCGCGCCCGTGGATGTCGCGGAAGCGCGACCACGGCATGACGGCCTCCTTGACGGAGATCGGCGCGTCGAGCGGCAGCTCACCACCGTCGCCGTTCGCCGGAAGCAGGCCCTCCGCCCGCAGTTCGGCGATGGTCGCGCCGAGCGAGATCCGGGCGGCCGCCTTGGCCAGCGGCACCGCGGTCGCCTTCGAGGTGAAGGGGACCGTACGGGACGCGCGCGGGTTGGCTTCGAGGACGTAGAGGATGTCGCCGGCCATCGCGAACTGGATGTTGATCAGGCCGCGCACGCCAACACCCTTGGCGATGGCCTCCGTCGAGGCCCGCAGGCGCTTGATGTCGAAGCCGCCCAAGGTGATCGGGGGCAGGGCGCACGCCGAGTCGCCGGAGTGGATACCGGCCTCCTCGATGTGCTCCATGACGCCGCCGAGGTACAGCTCCTCGCCGTCGTACAGCGCGTCGACGTCGATCTCGATCGCGTCGTCCAGGAAGCGGTCGACCAGGACCGGTCGGGAGGGGCTGATCTCGGTCGACTCGGCGATGTACGACTCCAGCCGGGCCTCGTCGTACACGATCTCCATGCCGCGTCCGCCGAGCACGTAGGACGGGCGGACGAGGACCGGGTAACCGATCTCGTCGGCGATGGCCTTGGCGCCGGCGAAGGTGGTCGCCGTGCCGTGCTTCGGCGCCGGGAGCCCGGCCTCGGCGAGCACCTGACCGAACGCGCCGCGGTCCTCGGCGGCGTGGATGGCCTCCGGGGAGGTACCGACGACCGGTACGCCGTTGTCCTTGAGCGCCTGCGACAGGCCCAGCGGGGTCTGGCCGCCGAGCTGGACGACGACGCCCGCGATCGGGCCGGCCAGCGACTCCGCGTGGACGATCTCCAGCACGTCTTCCAGCGTCAGCGGCTCGAAGTACAGGCGGTCGGAGGTGTCGTAGTCCGTGGAGACGGTCTCCGGGTTGCAGTTGACCATCACGGTCTCGTAGCCCGCGTCGCTGAGCGCGAAGGAGGCGTGGACACACGAGTAGTCGAACTCGATGCCCTGGCCGATACGGTTCGGGCCGGAGCCGAGGATGATCACAGCCGGCTTCTCGCGGGACGCGACCTCGGTCTCCTCGTCGTACGAGGAGTAGAAGTACGGCGTCCTCGCCGCGAACTCGGCGGCGCAGGTGTCCACCGTCTTGTACACCGGGCGCACGCCCAGCGCGTGCCGGACCTCGCGCACGACGTCCTCGCGCAGGCCGCGGATCTCACCGATCTGCTGGTCGGAGAAGCCGTGCCGCTTGGCCTCGGCGAGCAGGTCGGGATCCAGCTTGTCGGCGGCGGCCAGCTCGTCCGCGATCTCCTTGATCAGGAAGAGCTGGTCGACGAACCACGGGTCGATCTTCGTGGCCTCGAAGACCTCTTCCTGCGTGGCACCGGCCCGGATGGCCTGCATGACGGTGTTGATACGGCCGTCGGTGGGCCGCACGGCCTCCACCAGCAGCTCCGCCTTGTCGCCGGGCTCGCCGACGAACGTGAACTGGCTGCCCTTCTTCTCCAGCGACCGCAGCGCCTTCTGGAGGGCCTCGGTGAAGTTGCGGCCGATCGCCATGGCCTCGCCGACCGACTTCATGGTCGTGGTGAGCGAGGAGTCGGCGGACGGGAACTTCTCGAAGGCGAAACGCGGGGCCTTGACGACCACGTAGTCGAGCGTCGGCTCGAAGGAGGCCGGGGTCTGCTCGGTGATGTCGTTCGGGATCTCGTCCAGCGTGTAGCCGACGGCCAGCTTGGCGGCGATCTTGGCGATCGGGAAACCGGTCGCCTTGGAGGCAAGCGCGGACGACCGCGATACACGCGGATTCATCTCGATGACGATGACACGGCCGTCAACAGGGTTCACAGCGAACTGGATGTTGCAGCCGCCGGTGTCGACGCCGACCTCGCGGATGACGGCGATGCCGATGTCACGGAGGATCTGGTACTCGCGGTCCGTGAGCGTCATCGCGGGCGCGACCGTGATCGAGTCACCCGTGTGCACACCCATGGGGTCGAAGTTCTCGATGGAGCAGACGACCACGACGTTGTCGTGCTTGTCGCGCATCAGCTCCAGCTCATACTCCTTCCAGCCGAGGATGGACTCCTCCAGGAGCACCTCGGTGGTCGGGGAGAGCGTGAGGCCCTGGCCGGCGATGCGGCGCAGCTCCTCCTCGTCGTGTGCGAAGCCGGAGCCGGCGCCGCCCATGGTGAAGGAGGGGCGCACGACGACCGGGTAGCCGCCGAGCTCCTCGACACCGGCGATCACATCCTCCATCGAGTGACAGATCACCGATCGTGCACTCTCGCCATACCCGATCTTGCTGTTGACCGCGTCAACCACCAGCTTGAACTGATCGCGGTCCTCACCCTTGTGAATCGCCTCGACGTTGGCGCCGATCAGCTCGACGCCGTACTTCTCCAGCACCCCGTTCTCGTGCAGCGAGATGGCCGTGTTGAGCGCCGTCTGGCCACCGAGGGTCGGCAGCAGGGCGTCCGGCCGCTCCTTGGCGATGATCTTCTCGACAAACTCGGGGGTGATCGGCTCGACGTACGTGGCGTCGGCGATCTCCGGGTCGGTCATGATCGTCGCCGGATTGGAGTTGACCAGGACGACCCGCAGGCCCTCGGCGCGCAGGACACGGCACGCCTGGGTGCCGGAGTAGTCGAACTCGGCGGCCTGGCCGATGACGATCGGGCCGGAGCCGATGACCAGGACGGACTGGATATCGGTGCGCTTAGGCACGCTGGCCCTCCATCAGGGATACGAAGCGGTCGAACAGGTAGGCGGCGTCGTGCGGGCCCGCTGCCGCTTCGGGGTGGTACTGGACGCTGAAGGCAGGCTTGTCGAGCAGCTGGAGCCCCTCGACGACCTGGTCGTTCAGACAGACGTGCGAGACCTCGGCGCGGCCGTAGGGGGTCTCGGAGACCTTGTCGAGCGGGGCGTCGACGGCGAAGCCGTGGTTGTGCGCGGTGACCTCGACCTTGCCGGTCGTACGGTCCTGCACCGGCTGGTTGATGCCGCGGTGGCCGTACTTCAGCTTGTATGTGCCGAAGCCGAGCGCGCGCCCGAGGATCTGGTTGCCGAAGCAGATGCCGAAGAGCGGGGTGCCGCGCTCCAGGACCGCCCGCATGACGGAGACCGGGTGGCCGGCGGTGGCCGGGTCACCGGGTCCGTTGGAGAAGAAGACTCCGTCGGGCTGGACCGCGTACACGTCCTCGACCGTCGCCGTGGCGGGCAGCACATGCACCTCGATGCCGCGCTCGGCCATGCGGTGCGGGGTCATGCCCTTGATACCGAGGTCGACGGCGGCGACGGTGAACTTCTTCGTGCCGATCGCCGGGACGACGTACGGCTCCTTGGTGGCGACCTCCGTGGAGAGGTCGGCGCCCTTCATCTCGGGGGCCTGGCGCACCTCGGTGAGCATGGTGCCCTCGTCGGGCAGCGCGTTGCCGGAGAAGATGCCCACGCGCATGGCGCCGCGCTCGCGCAGGTGGCGGGTGAGGGCCCGGGTGTCGATGCCGCTGATGCCGACGACGCCCTGCCCGGCCAGCTCCTCGTCGAGGGAGCGCCGGGAGCGCCAGTTGGAGGGCACGCGCGCGGGGTCGCGTACGACATAGCCCGCGACCCAGATCCGCTTCGACTCGGGGTCCTCGTCGTTGACTCCGGTGTTGCCGACGTGCGGGGCGGTCATCACGACGACCTGGCGGTGGTACGACGGGTCGGTGAGGGTCTCCTGGTAGCCGGTCATCCCGGTGGAGAACACGGCCTCGCCGAAGGTCACCCCCACGGCCCCGTAGGCACGGCCGCGGAACATCCGGCCGTCCTCCAGGACGAGTACGGCGGGAGCCTTGGTGGCTCCCCGGGTGGAGGTCGTCATCGTGCGCCTTCCGTTTCCGTCTTGTTGATCATGTTGTTCAGGGCCTCGACCCATTCGTTGTGCTCGGCCGCGCGGTCGGAGCGGAACCCGGAGTCGAGCAGCCTGTCGCCGTGTTCCCAGGTGACGACCAGCAGCCCGCCCTCGGTGAGGACCTTGCCGGCGATGCCCTTGTCGAGCCGGGCCTCGCGCAGGGCCCGGGCCGGGACGAAGAAGTCCGTCGCTCCCGGGCGTATGACATCCAGGCCCGCGTCCGTCAGCGTGAGCTCGACCCGGCTGCGGGTGCCCAGGCCGTGCGCCACGATGCGGTCGAGCCACTGCCCGGCGGTGGTGGAGCCGTGGTAGCGGCCGCTCATGCTCAGTCTCACGGGACCGGGCTCATCCGGCGCGTCGGGGAGGGCGGGCAGATCGCTCTGGAGCGTGCCGCGCCATTTCCAGCCCTCGCGCATCAGCCAGTAGACGAGCGCGACGAAGAGCGCGAGTCCGACGAGCCAGCCGATCCGCGCGGCCCAGTCGGTGACCTCGGCCGATTCCTTCTCGGCGGCCAGCAGAATTACAGGTGTCACGTGAGCTTCCCGTCGACGAGCGTGGCCTTGCCCCGCAGCCACGTGTGCGTGACACGGCCCGGCAGCTCGCGGCCCTCGTACGGGGTGTTGCGGCTGCGCGAGGCGAAGCCCGCGGGATCCACCGACCCACGGTATGCCGTGTCGACGAGCGTGAGGTTGGCGGGCTCACCTGCCGAGACGGGACGGCCGTGGTCCCTGGCCTGCCCGATCTTGGCCGGCTTGAAGGACATGCGGTCCGCGACGCCCGCCCAGTCGAGCAGCCCGGTGTCGACCATCGTCTCCTGGACCACGGACAACGCGGTCTCCAGCCCGACCATGCCCATGGCGGCCGCGGCCCACTCGCAGTCCTTGTCCTCGTGCGGGTGCGGCGCGTGGTCGGTGGCGACGATGTCGATCGTGCCGTCGGCGAGCGCCTCGCGCAGGGCCAGCACATCGCGCTCGGTGCGCAGCGGCGGGTTGACCTTGTAGACCGGGTTGTACGTCCGCACGAGCTCGTCGGTGAGGAGCAGGTGGTGCGGGGTGACCTCGGCGGTGACGTCGATGCCGCGGGACTTGGCCCAGCGGACGATCTCCACCGAGCCCGCGGTCGACAGGTGGCAGATGTGTACGCGGGACCCCACGTGCTCGGCGAGCAGGACGTCCCGAGCGATGATCGACTCCTCGGCCACCGCGGGCCAGCCGCCGAGGCCCAGTTCGGCTGAGACGATGCCCTCGTTCATCTGGGCGCCCTCGGTCAGCCGCGGCTCCTGCGCGTGCTGGGCGACGACACCTCCGAAAGCCTTCACGTACTCCAGGGCCCGGCGCATGATCACGGCGTCGTCGACGCACTTGCCGTCGTCGGAGAAGACAGTGACCCCGGCGGCCGACTCGTGCATCGCGCCCAGCTCGGCGAGCTTCTTGCCCTCTAGGCCGACGGTGACGGCACCGATGGGCTGGACGTCGCAGTAGCCGTGCTCCCGGCCCAGTCGCCAGACCTGCTCGACCACACCGGCGGTGTCGGCGACGGGGAAGGTGTTGGCCATGGCGAAGACGGCCGTGTAGCCACCGGAGGCCGCCGCCCGCGTACCCGTGAGCACGGTCTCGGAGTCCTCACGGCCGGGCTCCCGCAGATGGGTGTGCAGGTCGACGAGGCCGGGCAGGAGAACCTTGCCGCCGGCCTCGACCACCTCGGCGCCCTCGTCGGAGAGCCCGCTGCCCACCGCCTCGATCACCGCACCGTCGATCAGCACGTCCTGCGGCTCGCCGCCGAGCACCTTCGCACCACGGATCAGGATCTTGCTCATCGTCTTACTTCTCCTCGGTGGTGCGGAATGCAGGGGTGGGCGCGAAGCGCCTCGATGCAAGGGTGGTGGTGGGCGACGGGTGGGCGACGGCGGGTTCGTTGCCGCCCAGGAGCAGGTACAGCACGGCCATCCGGATGGAGACTCCGTTGGCCACCTGCTCGACGACGGTGCAGCGGTCGGAGTCGGCGACCTCGGCGGTGATCTCCATACCGCGGACCATCGGGCCGGGGTGCATCACGATGGCGTGCTCGGGCATCCGTGCCATGCGGTCGCCGTCGAGGCCGTAGCGCCGCGAGTACTCGCGCTCGGTCGGGAAGAACGCGGCGTTCATCCGCTCGCGCTGCACCCGCAGCATCATCACCGCGTCGGACTTGGCGAGCGTGCTGTCGAGGTCGTACGAGACGTCGCAGGGCCAGGTCTCGACGCCGACCGGGACCAGGGTGGGCGGGGCGACGAGGGTGACCTCGGCGCCGAGGGTGTGCAGCAGGTCGACGTTGGAACGGGCGACGCGGCTGTGCAGGACGTCGCCGACGATCGTGATGCGTCTGCCGGACAGGTCCTGGCCGAGCCCGGCGTCCCGGCCGACGAGGCGGCGGCGCGCGGTGAAGGCGTCGAGCAGGGCCTGAGTGGGGTGCTGGTGGGTGCCGTCACCGGCGTTGATCACGGCGGCGTCGATCCAGCCGGAGGTCGCCAGCCGGTACGGGGCTCCGGAGGCGCCGTGCCGGATGACGACAGCGTCGACGCCCATCGCCTCGAGGGTCTGGGCGGTGTCCTTGAGGGACTCGCCCTTCGACACCGACGAGCCCTTGGCGGAGAAGTTGATGACGTCCGCGGACAGACGCTTCTCGGCGGCCTCGAAGGAGATCCGGGTGCGGGTGGAGTCCTCGAAGAAAAGGTTGACGACGGTACGGCCGCGCAGGGTCGGCAGTTTCTTGATCGGCCGGTCCGCGACCCGGGCCATCTCCTCGGCGGTGTCGAGGATCAGGACGGCGTCGTCACGGGTGAGGTCGGCGGCCGAGATGAGATGACGCTGCATCTTTCAGGCTCCGTAAGGCGGTTCAGAGTGGGAGGCGAGGGCCCGACCGGCCGGGGACAGCCGGGCAGGCGGGCGCGCTGGAGCGATCCTGGGGCGCATGGCAGCGCCGTACGCCGGGCGATCGCTAGTGCTGCGCGCCCCGGGCGGTCCGCTTCGCGCCGAGCAGTACGGTGTCCCGACCGTCCTCCTCGGCGAGCTGGACCTTGACCGTCTCCCGCAGCGACGTGGGGAGGTTCTTGCCGACGTAGTCGGCGCGGATGGGAAGTTCGCGGTGGCCGCGGTCGACGAGGACCGCGAGCTGTACGGCGCGCGGGCGGCCGATGTCGTTCAGCGCGTCGAGCGCGGCACGGATCGTGCGGCCGGAGAAGAGCACGTCGTCGACGAGGACGACCAGGCGGCCGTCGAGGCCGTCGCCGGGGATCTCCGTGCGGGCCAGCGCACGCGGCGGATGCATGCGCAGGTCGTCGCGGTACATGGTGATGTCGAGCGAGCCGACCGGGATCTTGCGGTCGGTGATCTCCGCCAGCTTGGCGGCGAGCCGCTGGGCGAGGAAGACGCCTCGGGTCGGAATGCCGAGGAGCACCACGTCGTCGGCGCCCTTGGCGCGTTCGACGATCTCGTGGGCGATGCGGGTCAGGACGCGCGCGATGTCGGGGCCTTCGAGAACGGGCCTCGCATCGGACGACGGCTGATCCGGTTGCGGATTTTCCTGCGTGTCCATACGAAACGGACCTCCTTCTCCGCCTCACGGGACGGACCTTAAAGGACGTCGGATTTGCGCCATCAACGTTAGCAGGCTCCCGCAACGCCCCTGATCACCCCCCTGGCGCAACCGACAACGGTTACCACGGAAGAGTCGGTCCGGACCATTCGGCTTGACGGGGCAGAGTCACGCTGCGTAACCTCACAGTGAGTCACCAGCCTTCGTCCGGGGAGCTATATGTCCAGCGAATACGCCAAACAGCTCGGGGCCAAGCTCCGGGCCATCCGCACCCAGCAGGGCCTTTCCCTCCACGGTGTCGAGGAGAAGTCCCAGGGACGCTGGAAGGCGGTCGTGGTCGGTTCGTACGAGCGCGGCGACCGCGCCGTCACCGTGCAGCGCCTCGCGGAGCTGGCGGACTTCTACGGGGTTCCGGTGCAGGAGCTGCTTCCCGGTACGACCCCTGGTGGCGCCGCCGAGCCGCCGCCGAAGCTCGTCCTCGACCTTGAGCGCCTGGCCCATGTGCCGGCCGAGAAGGCGGGTCCGTTGCAGCGTTACGCGGCGACGATCCAGTCCCAGCGCGGTGACTACAACGGCAAGGTGCTGTCGATCCGCCAGGACGACCTGCGCACCCTCGCCGTCATCTACGACCAGTCCCCCTCGGTCCTCACCGAGCAGCTGATCAGCTGGGGCGTCCTCGACGCGGACGCTCGCCGCGCGGTCAGCCACGAGGAGGCCTGACGCCTCGGACGGGGCTCAGCAGAAACGTGCCGCCGGGGTGGCCTGAACCTGATGGGTCGGGGCACCCCGGCGGTTTTTTTACGGGAACGTCGGTGGGCCCGCAGCGTTGGAGCTGCGGGCCCAC
>NZ_VTHJ01000105.1 GCF_008386495.1 Streptomyces tailanensis
GCCCGCCACTGCTCCTCGGACAGCTGCGCCTGCTCCAGGTGGTGGCGGGTGTTCAGCAGCCGCTTCCCACCCCGCACCACGCGCACGACCCCCGCCTCACGGTCCGCCCGCACCACCTGAAGCCGGTCTTCAAGCAGGCGCAGGCGGCGGGACTTGGCGAACCACTCCTGCCTGCTGCGGTAGCCGCCGGGCGACTGCTTGGTGCCTTTCTCACCCACCGGCACGGACAGCCGGTGCTCGATCGTCTCGATCCCGGCCTGAAGGCTCTGGATGTACGCGAGCTGGCCGCGCCGGGCCAGCGCCCACTGATCATGGGTGGCCTTCGTGACCGACTTGGCCCAGCGGGAGGAGGACTCCTGCGTGAGGGCGCGCTTGCGCTGCGCCCACGCCTCGGCATCGTGCTCCAGCCCGGCCGCGCACCGCGCCTTCAGATCACGGGAAGCCAGCGAGCCAAGGTGGTCCCCGACCAGGCACAGGACCTTCTCGTCCCCGGCGGTCAGACCCTTGAGCCGGGTACGGATCGCCACCCCGGACGGGCCAGGCACCACGAAAGGCGCCGCCAACTCCCGCAGCCCACCCATCCCGTCACCTCCCACCCGGTGCCGCAGACATCCGTCACCACACCCAACGACCACCACCGGAAAAGGTCACGCATTCGATGCAAGAACTTCCGTTCCCTTCCCCCGGGAGTCCTCCTGCCGCCGGCCGGAGACTCACTCCTGCACACCAGAACACGCTCGTGTGTCCTTGATTGCCACCTGCTCACCACCCCCCGCTTCGTACGGGTCGTGCCGTCCATGCCGGTCACCGCCACCAACAAGATCCAGCGCGCCACCCTCCGCCGCGAGGGCTTCCGCTGCCCTGACCCGGCGTGGTGGCGACCGCTGGGGGAGTCCACGTATCGGCTTTTGAGCGGGGCGGACGTCGAGACGTTGGAGAACCGGTACCGAAGGCAGGGAAGGCCTTGGCTGTTCGCCGGAAGCTCGGCGAACGACCCTGCGTCCGCGAGCTGATCTGTACGCCCAGGCCCTTAGGCGTGGTCGGCCAAGTGGCGCCAGGTTGAGGGAAGACGAGGCCTCAGCAGTACCACCCCCTGCTGGGTTCCGATCGCCATGTCGAAGTTCGGCAGTACCACCAGAGAGGTCACCAGGGCCGGTACGGGGATGCCCCAGACCTTCTGGCAGCTGGGTAGGTGGCACAACGCCACTCCGTGCCTGTCGCTCACCGCCACCAGAGCCTCGCCATTGAGGGCGTGGCCGGTCCACAGGAGGCGCGATGCGTGAACAGGAAGCTGCTGTGTCGAGTCCGGTTCCGTGGAGTTCCAGACGGCCACTGGGGAGTACGCGTTGTCGTCCTCCCCAACGGGATCCATATATAGGAGAACCGGGTCGCCCGCACGCGTGGTGGCCCATCTGATGAAGTAACCATGCCCATGGGCCAGTTGACGGAACCTGTGGTCACGGTAGGGAATGTCGACCCGCTCGCCACGGACGACGTGCTGCTGTTCGGTTTCCACGTCGAGGACGACTGCCGATCCGCGGTGGCTTGCCAGGGCGACTAGGGAGGCGCCGCGTGGTGTGTGGCAGGGAGATAGAACATTGATGTCCGGGGGCAGCTCGAGCGGTTCGGCGCGAAGCTGCCGCTTGGCCTCGAGGTCCCAGAAGTAGCCGAGAGTGGGACCTCCCGGGTCCTCGGTGTGTCTGGTGAGATAGGTGCCCTTCACCGTCGTGTCGCCTCGTGTCGCCTGCCTGACGACTGTGAAGAGGATCGCCTGCCCGGGGCGGGACGTGTATGCCGTGGAGTAGACGGCGTCGGTCCCCTCGACAGGCCAGGGTGCCCTCATGGTGTCGGCAGGCTCTTGCTGCGAGGGCAGCAGGACGATGGACGCGCTCGTGGGGTCGTAGGCGACCACGCTGGTGCGGGGGCGATTGCCGGACGGTGGCAGCACATGTGCCTCGGTGGCCCACGGAACCTGGAACAGTTCTGCGGGAGCGAAAGTGTCGATTCTCCCGTCTCGGTGTAGGCGGAGCCAGGAGAACTTAGCAGACGTCAACTTATTGAAGCGTGCGCCGTGCTCTTCCTCTTTGGCCAACACGTTCAGGACCCCAGTAGCAGGTTCCTCGGCGCAGTGCTCGTCCATGATCGGAGAGGTATCCAGTACATGGACGGAGCTGATGGGTGGATCCTCGCCGTCAGGTTGGTCGAGCATTCGTGCGTCAAGACGGCGGATGCCCCTCCAAGAGCTTGCGATCACCTCGGTCGGGAGCGTCGGCCACCCACGTACCAGTTCCGTGTGCGCCACGGCGAACTCGTCCACGCCGGCTTCATTGTCTTGTTCGTCCACCGAACTGGAGTCCGTGTAGGCCCAGTGCCACAGACGGGCGGTCCCGTCGTTGCCCACGGCCAGGATGTCGAGTGCGTCGGCGGTGGAGGTGCTCAGGAGATGGACTGCGCAGACGGCACTCTCGTGCCCCCGAAGCGGGCTGCCGACGGTACGGCCGGTTGTGCAGTCCAGGACGCGGACGCCGCCGTAAGTCCCTGCCACGATGGCGTGGGGCCGTCCATCGTGCGCGAAAGGCGCGACAGTGAAGTTGTCGGGCCAAATCCGCAGAGGCCGCTCGCACGGGTCCGTGCCCATTTGCAGTGTCTTCTGCGAGCGGCGATCGGCGGCCACATAAGTTGCCCGGCTACCCTCGACTGTCACGAAGTCGCCCGAGCGTTGTGAGTGCAGGGAACTCTCCTCCGAGACCGTGGTCTGTTTCGACACCACGTTGATCAGCGTCAAGCGGGAGGGTCGATCCTTATTGACATCTCCTGGCTCCCGCAACGCGACGACCGTGGTTCCGTCCGGCTCCTCTGCCTTCGACTGCAGGGACGGCTTGTGCAGTGCGTCCAACAACATGCCGCCACCCACCTGATTTTCCAGCGGGTGCAACGTGAGTGTTCCTGCCGCTTTGTCGCAGATCGTCAGCCAGATGTCAGGTCCACCGCAACGAACAAACCGGGCGCTCGGACCATTTCGCCATGGTGACCTGTCTTCCGAGGCGCAGTACACCGTGAGCCGAACCTCCCCGCTCAGGGGGTTGATCACGACCACCTGCTCCTTGCCCCACCCGACGACGACGGGCGATCCGTCACTGAGGAGCTCTTGGTCTCCGAGCCATGAGCATCCGGTGTCCGGATGCCGATGTAGGAGCGACAGGTCGGACAGATTCCAGACGCGCAACTCTCCGACGTCGTCGAGAGTTATGGCAAGGGCGCGCCCCTCGGCGTCGGTCAGCACGGCCAGGTCGCGCACAGCATGGGAGTGTGGCAGCACTGTGGCCTGGGACGGGTCGTCAAGCGGCCAGAAATGCACATGCGTCGCGCTCCGGGAGAGCGCCACGATCACATGACGACCCTGAGGGGTGACCACATCCCGGATCACCCACCCGTACTTGACAGATGTGGTCGAGTACGTGCTTTCGGAGTGCCGTCCCACGATCCTGTGGGCCGTCACCTGGCGTGGCTCGATCCACAGGCGCTCGACGCTCCCGGACAGTTTGGTTGCTCGGCGTGCAAATTCCATCGCGCCATGGGCTCGTGCCACGAAGGCCAGTTCGGCGGCGCGGTCCAGGCCGGGGTCGTTCCGGCCGACCAGCATTTCCGCGCACCGCTCGACCACCATGGCTAGGACAGTGTTGCGTTTCGCGTGCTGCACGGCCGGCACCAACCCCGGAGCGGCTGCTGTGAGTACGAACGCGGGATCCTCGACCAGATCGTCGATCAGACCTGCCGCTGCGGCGTGCGTGGCCAGATGGTCGCGGATGTACGGATGGGCCCGCGGCCAGTCGCGCTCGTCGGTACCCCGTGCCTTGGGAACCAGCTCCAGCAGTGTGCCGACGAAACACTCCTGGACGTCCCTGAGATCGCGGTATCGCAATGCCCGCGTCTTGAGATGGTCCGCCAACTCCTGGTGGTAGAGCCGAAAATACTTTCGCCCGTCGACGTCCACAGCGGTGAGGTACGAGCTGTCCTCCTCCAGCAGCGCGTCGACATCGGACTCGGCGAGCGTGGTGCCGGAGATTCGGGACGCCACACGGGTCCACACTCCGGTACGGGGCACGCCGTGGCCTTCCCCGAAGGCCAGCGTGGTCAGCAGCGGGATGGCCGTCACCCGGCGGTCGTTCGGCAGACGTGACAGATACGCCTCGAACGCTCCGCCCGCGTCGGAAGGCAGTTGCCGTGCCCATCCGGGCACGGTGATGTCGATCGGCTCACCGCGACGAAGCGCGCTGGCGGTCATTCGGGCGACCAGGAAGCACTTGTCGGCGCGCTGTGCCACACCTTCGGCGATCACCCGTGCTGTGGGGTGGTGGCGTTCGTAGGGGGAGCCGACGTCGGTCAAGATGCGTTCGATGTACTCGGCGGTGCTCGTGTCCTCGCTGTACTCGACGCTGTCCAGGTCGACCACGGGTACCCGGTCGCCCAGATGGAGGAGCAGCTCACGACGGGCCCCGATGACCAAGCGTACGCACGGCACGGTGGCGAGATGGCGTAGAAGGTCCCAGGCGATCCGTCGAGCCTCCGCCTTGTCGCCGGCCGGTCCCGCCTCGTCCAAAGAGTCGATCACGACATGGAACGCCGCAGTCCGGTCAGCCAGCGCCGACAGCAGCGAGCTGGGACTGGCTGCCGTCACGTCGGCGGCGGTAGCCAGTCGGGCCACCAGCTCGTCCATGGTCTGGTGCCGGGCGTTGATCGAGACGTCGATCCGGTAGCCCGCTTCCGTTCCGTTCCCGTCGAGCACCAGCCGCCCCAGCACGGCCGACTTCCCGGAACCCGGGGCCGCGGTGACGACGACCGGGCCGTTCCCGCCGGGGCCGTTCAGGTGTCCGCGCAGTACGTCCAGGGCACGTTTGCGGCCGGTGAAGTACGAACCGGGGTCGTGGATGTACTCGACACCGCGGCCACGAGGGGCGAAGTGGGAGGTGAAGTCTGTGGCTTCGCCGCTGTGGTCGGAGCCGCCTACTTCGGCACCGGGCTCGTAGTGGGGGTTGGGGAAGAAGGGCGGCTGGGCGGCCTGGTCCGTGACCGAGCAGACGGCGTGTTGCTGACGGCCACTGCGCTCGAAGGCGCGCGTGACACGATCGGCCAGCCCAGCGGGCGACAGGTAGCGCTGTGACGGTCCGTCACCCATCGAGACGGCCCGTTCCAACTCGACGGTGAACGCGCCGTCGTCGGCGAGGTCCCGATGGCGTGCCGACGCCATGACCCAAGTGCCGGAGCCGATGGTGTCGCGGCGCGGCCTGATCGCGGTGAAGGAGTCGGCCACGGCACCGATCTGCGTGGCCCCTGCGCTCGCATGGCAGGCGTCGATGATGAACAGCACGTTCCGCAGGGCCGAATCGGAGACAGTGGCCGCGAGGTTCTCCAGGGAGAGCCAGGAGCGCGGCCGTTGCGCCGTGCTGAGGGGACAGGCAAGCCGATAGCCCCCGGCGGCGGGGCGGTCTCCGTGCCCTGCGTAGTACAGGACGAGTACGTCCTCGGAGGCCAGTTCGGTGTCTGCGCACCAGTCGGCCACGGCGTTCTCGAACTGTTCCGCTCCGGGGTCGCGGGACACCTCGCCGAGTACTCTCTCGTATCCCATCGTCTCGAACAGCGAAACGATCCGCTCGACGTCGGTGTGGGCCTCGGGCAGCTCATCGAACTCCGCGTAACGCCGCGTGCCGGCAGCGATCAGATACCGTCGTCCCCCGGCCTGTTGCTCAGACACCCGGTGCCACCGGGAGACCGCCGAGCCCCGTGGCGATCGCGTGCCCTGTTTCGACCGCGGTGAGATAGCGGGTGGAGTCGTGCATGTGGCTACCGTTGTGCACCAGGATGTCGTTCACGGCGTCACCGAAGGCGGGACTGAGATCTCGTACGACGGCGACGATGTCCGTAGAGTCCGCCACGTTGGTCCACTCCCGGAGCCGTTCGGGCCACTGGGCCCGGCGCCCGTCGGGTCGCGGGCACAGCCGGTCCAGAACGACGGCCCGCATACCGAGGGGCGATCCAAGCGTCACCAGCATGTGGACGTCCCAGTCGGCGTTGTACTCCTTGTCGCACAGCGTTTCGTACGCCACCACGGACCCCAGCGAGTGCGCCACGACTACACGGGTCTCGGGGGTGATGCGGGCCGCGACACGCGCCCGTGCCTCGGCGCGTATGTCCTCGTCGGTGAAGTAGCCGACCAACTGCTTCAGGTCGCTGATCAGGACACGGTCGATGACGCCACGCAGATAGGCCGCGCCGGTGAGGGCGTCCAGGGCGGAGCGGACCGCCGTCAGTCGCAGCGCGCGGGACGCTGCCCATCCCACACGGCCGCGCGTTCCCTGAGCGGTCGGGCCGGGGACCGTTGGATCCGTACGGGCGGCTTCCTCCCACCACTCCATGAGGAGCTGGAACTCGTCGTCGCTCTCCACGTCGGTGGCGTCATAGGGGAGTTCCTGGGCACTGCGCGTGCCCTTCGGCCTGAACAAGTCCCCGTAGAAGGCCACTTCGATATCAGCGGCGTCGGGGACCGGTGCGCCGGTGAGCCGTACGCCGCCCCGCAGCTCCGGGACGACATCCCTGGCCAGCGAGTCTTCGCTGAGGTACTGCTTGCCGACACCGTGTACGAAGACGACCTTTGTCAACGTTCCTCCCCCGGACCACTCGCACCAGACTAGCGCTACGACGTCACGGGAGCTCGGTGTCCGAGGAGCTGCGCTGCCACAGGAGTAAAGCGTGTTCCAGAAGTCCGTAGGCTGGCATCTCCCTTGAGTGGGGGTGAGGGCCGAGCCGGTGCGGATCGAGATGTTCACCGGGCTACGGGCGGACCGACTCGAAGGTCAGGGGCATCCGACCGGGTGCCCCTGACCTTTTCGTTCATCCGGAGACTCGAGGCACTGGATTCCCTGGGGCGTCCAGCCAAATGGTCTCGCCCTCACCGGTGACCGTGAGGCCGAACCGGTCGAATCTGGGGCGCCCTTGAGCGTCCCACCATTGATAGGCGGTCTCCACTTCATCCCAGAGCCGTCGAGGACCGGACTGGTAGACCTCGAACTCCTCGCGGTCTTGCTCATAGTCCGTTGTGGCCCATGACGTTACGGCCGTGTCCCGGAGCCACAGCGTGTAAGAGCCGTCGTCGTACGGCTCCATCCAAGGGAACGCTTCAGGAACCTGCGCTCCGACAGCGAACATGATGTGCCAATCCCCCACAGCGTCTGGGGACAGGTTCGTCATGCTGCGGATTCCGTCCGCCGGCCACTTTCGACCGCCGAGATATTCGCGAACGGGAGTGCGCTGCACGCGCTGAGCGCGTAGCCGCATGAACGCCGAGGAACCCACGAACCAGCCGGATGCTGTACCGTCTCCGGCCACGGTCAGCCGCACCACGGCTTCGCCGCCGTAAGCCGGCCCCCAGGGAGCAACAATGATCCCGCCCGGTTTCGTCTGAGCGATCCACTGCCGGGGAATGCTGCCGACGGAGGCTGTCGCAATCAGACGGTCGTACGGGGCCGCGTCGGCGTATCCCTTGGCCCCGTCTCCAATGATCGAGACCGGATCGAATCCAGCGTCATTGAGACGCTTACGTGCATCTCGCGCGCTGGCCCCGTCCACTTCAACCGTTACCACGTTCTCAGAACCGACCCGGTGAGACAGCAGAGCCGCATTCCATCCACTACCCGTACCGATCTCCAATACCCGGTGACCTTGCTGAACGTTCAACGCGTCAAGCATTGAGAACACCATGGTCGGCATTGAGTTGGAGCTTGACGGGATCTTGCCCTTTCCGGGCCCGGTGTACGTCCCATCATCCCATTGGGTCGTGATCGGCGCGTCACGGTAAAAGGCCGCCCGCCACGTCTCGGGGTCCTCGCTGCGGATTACTCGGTCATCCTGTCTATTCATGCCAGCGCGGCCGGGCCAGATCACGTCGGGCACAAAAGATGCCGGGGCACCGCCTTATAGGCGGGCAACCAATCACTTTTTAGTGCGCCCTTTTCCATGAGCGCAGAGGCGAGCCCATCCGGGCCCGCCCCATCCGTACTGTGCGTAGTCACGTTCAGCGGCCGTCCGCCGGGCCCTGACCGTCGTTCGTGTTGCCGCCCTCGTCGGAGCCGCCGCCCCCATGCTTGTTGCCGCTGTCGCTGTCGTCCTGGGGATTACCGCCAGTCGCCATGGTCTGCCACCACACACTCATGCTCGTTGTCTCCTGCTTCGATTGTGTTGTTGAGTCGTTCCGCTGTCTGCGGCACGGGGGCTTGCCCACCTCCGCCGGGGACTCCCGGACGTGTGGAGGGAACGCGAGTCAGGTCACGCCTGGCAGAGGCAGAGTCCAGGGGTGCGCGGTCGATGCGCTCTTTTGGCTACGTGCCCGCCCGGCGGGACCGGGTCGGGGTTGGGCGGTGCGGGGGGTGTCGCGGCTGTGCTCATGCTGTCGCTCCTCGTCCGAGGCTGGGGGAACTCTCACCAATGGATCGGCTCAGCGCCGCCGTTGACGCACGCAGGACACGGGCGCTTCTCTGACCACCCACAACGGTGACAACCTCCGAAGCCGCAACAGTTGTCGCACCAGATGGCCCGGAGTCCAGCGCAAAGCCGGCAGTAGGTCGGGGCGGCAGCGGGGTGGCGGCGTTCGTGATTGCTGTACGTCTCCGGCACAGAGCCACGGGTCACTGCGAGGCAGCTGTCGGTTGTGTCACAGCAAGCCGCCCCGGCTCCGGGCGTTGACCTCCCGGAGGCGATCAGTCAGTGATGGACGGCCGTCCGTCGGGACGGTCAAAGCTGAGTGCGGAGCCAAATCCGCACCTTCCGCGCTGAAACCGCCGGGGTCCAACGGGTCCTTGAACAAGATCAGCCGCCCGGCGTCCCCGTGCTCTGCGATTGCTTTGGCCAGTCGGGCCCGTGCATCACTCGGCATGTCACTCGCCCCTCGTTCGGTTGGGACAACCACGCTAGGAACGGGCCATGTGGCGGTTCCACGAAGTTCTACGAAATTGCACGCGAGTTAGCCGAGGGCTTCGATCGCCTGAGTGATCAGAGCCCGTGCAGGGGCCCCGTAGACGGTCACCTGAGACAGCCGGTCGAAGGCTCTCGCGTACTGCTCGATCTCCGAGGGAGCGGTGACGTTCACAGCGGCCGTCAGTAGCTCGACCTGAGCTTGTTCGCCGTCGTAGACGCTGAACGTCTCCAACGGCCACATGGAACGCGTGGCAGTGAACGGCACGACTCCCAGGGAGACTGCCGGGAGGGACATGATCGAGAGCAGATGGCCGAGTTGCCCGGCCATGACTTCCGCGTCACCGATTCGGTGCCGCAAGACGGCTTCCTCAACGAGGATCGCGAAGCGGTGATCACCCTCACGCAGTACCCGCGCACGGTCCATGCGGGCCGCGACGGCTTCCGTGACGTCGTTGGGCGTCTGCCGGAAGTCCGTGATCTGAGAGAGCAACGCCGTGGCGTACGCAGGGGTCTGGAGCAGACCAGGCACCACGTTGGAACAGTAGATCCGGAAATTGCGCGTCCGCTCGAAGAGAGGTACGTAGGACTCCTGCAGCCGACGGAGACCCGTGCGCTGAAGCCGCCGCCAGTCGACATACATGGACTCGGCAGAGCGAGACGCAGCGATCAAGTCGGCTGCGTGGTCATCGGCTCCACAGAGGCGGCACCAAGTGCGGACATCGGCATCGGACGGAGGCGTGACAGCGTTCTCCAGGCGGCTCGCCTTGGAGGGGTGCCAGCCAGCCGCTATCGCCACCTCGCGGGCCGTAAGGCCAGCGTCCAGGCGGATCTCCCGAAGACGTGCTGCGAGCGCCTCACGGGCCGCCTGGACGCTGGATGAAGGTGAACGGGCCATTGATGCTGTGAGGTTTCAGATCCTGTAGCGGTCGTGTGGGGTGGCTCGCTCCCAGACGGCTTCGAACGCCGAGGCACAGAGCTTGACCACGTCGGTGCGGTCGTCTACCTCGTCTCCGAGGTAGACACCCTCGCCCGAGAAGTAGCCGAACCTCACCAGCCGGTCATCGAAGCACCAGAAGTCATTTCCCGGCAGCGCAAGATCAGATGCACTCCGGCGGGGAAGCCAACGGATCTGCTCACCGGCTGCGATGTTGGTGAACGTGCCGTCGTAGAGGTACCGCGTGTACTCGCTCACGGGCTCCGAGACGATCCGGGCCCGGCGGATGACCACACCACGGGAGACGGCGTCCGACACCATGTCGAGCCACGGACGCCACCAGGAAGCGCGGTGGTTCGGGTCGGGCCGATGCCCTGCTTTCCACGCCGCTACGCGCGGAGCCTCGTCCGGGTCGTCGTAAGAGTCGCGCATCTCAAGATGCACGGCGGACCGCCGGCAGTTCGCCAGCAGCTCACTGAACGGTGGCGCCGTCTGCGGCATCACAAGCCTCCCTGATGGCGGCGACCATACGCATAGGCAGCCGGACGACGGCCTCACTGCCGGGGATCGAGCCGGTCTTCAGGCACTCGGCGCGCGTCGCCTCGTCCACCGTCCAACCCTGCATCACGATCTCTTGCTTCTCCTCGTCGATCCACACCGGGGGGCAGTTCGCCCCGTCCGTGTTCGGGTCCTTGGCGATGAACCGTAGCGACACAGCAGCCTCCCGGGCTATGCGGATTGCAAGGACTTCTACGCATGGACCCTCCCGACGCGCGCGCAGATGCGTCAAGGGTGTGGTTTTAGCCATGGCTGACCGAGAGACTGACAGTCGCTCTCAGGGAATTGCACCACGAGCCTCCCCAACCGCCTGCAAAAGCGTGTTCCAAGGTAGGGCCAGGCATACCCGGGGAACGCCCCCTGCGCATATGGCCGTTGCCCGGTGCCCCCACCTGCCGTGACCCCATGATCCGAACCGTCGTACGGGACGTGCCGCGCGCGGTGGCCTACCTGCTGAGCGGTGTGCTGGTCGGCGCCCCGCTGCTCGTGGTGCTCCTGGTCCTGGGCACCCTGGGCCTCGCCCTGGCCCCGATCCTCGTGGGCCTGCCGCTGCTCGCCCTGGCCGCGCTGTCCGGCGTACCCGTCGGCGCCCTGGAACGGCGGCGGCTCGCGCTCACCCGTACCCCCTCGCCGCCCGACCCGCACGCCACCCCGGCCGAACCCGGTCTCGCCGCCTGGGCCCGGCTGCGGTTCACCGAGCGGGCGACCTGGCGGGAGCTGGCGTACACGGTTCTGCTCGGGTTCGCGCTCTGGCCCCTTGACGTGCTCGTGCTGTTCGGGGCGCTTGGCATGCCCGCAGCGATGATCGGGGCGCCCGTGCAGCTGGCCACGACCAGCAGCTCCAGCGGGGACGCGCGGATCGCCAAGCTCTGGCTGATCGACACCTACGGCCAGGCCCTCCTCTGCACGGCCGCCGGTGTCGTCCTCCTCCTCGCGCTCCTGTGGCCGTTGACCCGGTACTCCCGGGCCCGCGCCGCCCTCGCCCGGCTGCTGCTCGCGCCGGGCGAGGCCGAGGCGGAGCGGCGGCTGGCGGAGGTGACGCGGTCGCGGGCCCGGCTGGTGGCCGCGTTCGAGGCCGAGCGATGGGGGTCCCCCCGCTCGAGCGAAGCCGAGAGTGGGGGAGTATCGAATGTGATCTGCACGACGGGGCCCAGCAGCGCCTCGTCTCCCTGAGCATGGCCCTGGGCCTGGCCCGTCTCGATGCCCCGCCCGAACTGGCCGACCGGCTCGCCGCCGCCCACCAGGAGGCCGACCAAGTCCTCGGCGAGCTGCGGGAGTTGATCCACGGCATCCACCCCCAGGTCCTCGCCGACTACGGCCTCCCGGACGCCCTCGCCGACGCGGCCGACCGTTCCGCCGTACCCGTGTCGGTCGACGTGGACGTGGACCTCCCGCGGTTCACCGAGTCCGTGGAGTCCGCCGCGTACTTCGCGGTCCGGGAGTCGCTCGCCAACATCGCCAGGCACAGCGGGGCCGAGCGGGCGTGGATCACCGGCCGGTACGAGGGCGGACGGCTGCGGGTGGAGGTGCGGGACGACGGGGAGGGTGGGGCGGACCCCGCCCTCGGTACCGGCCTCACCGGGCTCGCCGACCGACTCGCCGTGCTCGATGGCACACTGTCCGTCCACAGCCCGGCCGGCGGCCCGACCGTCCTGTCCCTGGAGATCCCGTGCCACGAACGCTGAAGATCGTGCTCGCCGAGGACAGCGTGCTGCTCCGCGAGGGACTCGTCGGCGTACTGGCCCGTTTCGGCCACGAGGTGGCCGCGGCGGTCGGCGACGCGGAGTCCCTCAAGCGGGCCGTGACGTCGTACGGCCCCGACCTGGTCGTCACCGACGTACGCATGCCGCCGGGCCAGACGGACGAAGGCCTGCGCGCGGCCCTCGACCTGCGCGCCGCGAACCCTTCGCTGCCCGTCCTCGTCCTCAGCCAGTACGTCCAACGCGCCTACGCCGCCGAGCTGTTGGACACCGGCGACGGCACCGGCGTCGGCTATCTCCTCAAGGACCGCATCGGCCAGGTCGAACAGTTCGCCGAGGCCGTGGACCGGGTCGCGGCCGGCGGCACGGTCGTCGACCCCGAGGTCGTACGACAGCTGCTGCGCCGCCGCCGCGATCCGCTCGCCGCGCTGACGCCGCGCGAGCGGGAGGTGCTCGGCCTGGTCGCCGAGGGCAAGTCGAACGCCGCGATCGCCCGCGCCCTGGTCGTCACCGAGGCGGCGGTCGGCAAGCACATCGGCAACATCCTGGGAAAGCTGGATCTGCCTCCGGCGGAGGACACGCATCGGAGGGTGCTGGCGGTGCTTGCATACCTGCGGGGGTAACGAAGAAGGTCCCCCGCCGGAGCGGAGGACCTTCTCTTCTGTGCGCCGCCAGGGACTCGAACCCCGGACCCGCTGATTAAGAGTCAGCTGCTCTAACCAACTGAGCTAGCGGCGCAGACTCTGTCGCTCTGCTGCTTTCGCGGCTGGCGACAGAGAAAATACTACCTGGTCCGTAGGGGTGCCTTCGACCGACTAAACGTGACGTGGATCTCCAGCCAGCGGAGAGGGTCTAAACCCCGACCTAAAACACGGCCTAGATCGCCAAGGACAGCAGGACCGGGGCGGCCCCCCGGTTCAGCGTGTTCGCGGCCTGGCGCAGCCGGTGCGCGTCGGACAGCGGGAGTGACAGGGCCAGGCAGCCGACGGAGGAGCCCGCGGTGAGGGGGACGGCCGCGCAGACCGTGCCCGGCGCGTACTCCTGGAGGTCGAGGACCGGGACCGTGGGCGACTGGGCGGCGAGGTTGCTGAGCAGTACTTTCTCGTTGGTGATCGTGTGGGAGGTGAGCCGGGCGGGCCGGTGGCGGGCGAGGTGGTCGCGGCGGGCGTTGAGGTCGAGCTGGCCCAGCAGGCCCTTGCCGAACGCGGTGGCGTGGGCGGAGGAGCGGAAGTCGACCCATTCGTGGACCGCGGGCATGGCCGGGCTGTCGGCCCAGCCGGTGACCTGGATCTCGCCGTCCAGGTAACGGGTGACGTAGACGGCGGCGCCCACGGAGTCGCGCAGTCCGTCGAGGGTGCGCTGGAGCTGCTCGCGAAGGGCCTGGTCATGGCCCTGTGCGGAGCCCAGCCTGGCGAGCGTGATCCCGGTGACGTAGGCGCCGTCGGTGGTCTGCTCGACGTACCCCTCGCGGCGCAGCATCCGCAGGAGCGCGGTCAACCGCTCGCTGCCGAGGCCGGTGCGACGGGCGATCTCGGCGTCGGTGACGCCACCTGCGTGCCGCGCCACCGTCTCCAGGACGCGGAGGGCGTCCTGGGCCGAGTGGTACGGCGCGGTCGGCTCGTGCTTGAGCGCCACGGTTTCCCCCTGCGCTTCTTGGGCCGTTTTTCGGACAGCTTGCCGTGTCCCACGATACGGCCCAAGAGGCTTACGCGCAGGGGTTGTTCGCGAGATTTTCCGTGCGGCTCCGGGCCTCTCAGCTGCCGGACCAGCACTCTGGCATATGCCACAGTCATGGCTCGGCGGGCGGACCTCGGACGTTCCCACGCGTTCGCGCGTTCACTCGGGGTAATCAGAGGACTGCGCCGAGGAACTCCCGGGTTCGTTCGTGTGTCGGATCGCCGAAGATCTTTTCTGGGCTGCCCGACTCGATGACCTGGCCAGAATCGAACATAAGAACCTGGTCAGAGATGTCACGGGCGAAATTCATCTCGTGGGTCACACAGAGCATCGTGATGTCGGTGGTGCGGGCGATGTCCCTGAGCAGGTCGAGCACGCCCGCGACCAGCTCGGGGTCGAGCGCGGACGTCACCTCGTCGAGGAGCAGCACCTGTGGGCGCATCGCCAGGGCGCGGGCGATGGCCACCCGCTGCTGCTGACCGCCGGAGAGCTGGGTCGGGTAGGCGTCGCACTTGTCGGCGAGGCCCACCAGGTCCAGCAGTTCGCGGGCCCGCTGCTCGGCCTCGTCCTTGCTGAGGCCGAGGACGTTGACGGGGGCCTCGGTGAGGTTGCGCAGCACCTTCATGTTGGGGAACAGGTTGAACTGCTGGAACACCATCCCGATGTTCTTGCGGACCTCGCGGCACTGCTTCTCGCTCGCCGGGTAGAGCTGCTGCCCGCCGACGGTGATCGTGCCTTCGTCGGGCTTGGTCAGGGTCATCAGCAGCCGCAGGATCGTGGTCTTGCCGGAGCCGGAGGGGCCGATCAGGGTGACGTGCTTGCCGGCGTCGACCGAGAAACAGAGCCGGTCGAGGATGGTGGTGCCGCCGAATCGTTTGGTCACGTCCGTGAAGCGGATCAGCTCGGCACGGTCGGTCGTACTGCCGGTGGGAGTGGCGCCCTCGGGGTTGGCGTCGGGTTCCTTCATCAGCGGGGTGTCAGCGGACAAGACGACGCTCCAGGGCTCGCAGGAGAAGAGAGGCGGGATAGGCGATGACGATGAAGGCGATGCCGACGGCCACGATGGACTCGTTCATCTGGAAGGTCTGCGAACCGAACTGGCGGGCTTCGCCGAGCATCTCCAGCACGCCGATGGTCATCAGCATCGGCGAGTCCTTCAGCATCGCGATGACGTAGTTGCCGAGCGCGGGCACGACCCGGCGCAGCGCCTGCGGCAGGATCACCGCGATCCAGGTGCGTGAGCGCGGCAGGCTGAGCGCCGTCGCCGCCTCCCACTGGCCGGCGGGCACGCCGTCGATGCCGGCGCGGTACACCTCGGCGGTGTACGTCGAGTAGTGCAGGCCGAGGCCGAGGATGCCGGTGGCCAGCGCGGAGAGGGTGAGGCCCCACTCGGGCAGTACGTAGAAGAGGAAGAACAGCTGGACGAGCAGCGGGGTGTTGCGGATGAACTCCGCGACCGCCTTGACCGGCCAGCTCACCACCTTCAGCGACGACCGCTGGGCCAGGGCCCAGACGAGACCGAGCGAGAAGGCGAGCAGCGAGCCCCCGAGCAGGGCTTGCAGGGTGACCAGTACGCCGTCCCAGAAGGCGGGCATGAAGTCGCCCAGGTTGGACCAGTCGAAATTCACGAGGCACCTCCGGAGGTGGACGGGCCGGGGCTGCCGGGGGCGGCGGACCGCTGGGCGACGCCGGCCAGGTCCTGCGGTCGGCCGGCGACGGCCCTACGGGCCTGGGGGGTGCCCTTGGCCGGGGCCCGGCCGACACCGGCCTTGGCCCTGCGTTCCACCTGCCGCATCACCCGGGTGATGGCGAAGGCGAGGACGAAGTACATGACGAGGATCACCGTGTAGACCGGCGCGCTCTGCCCGGTGGCGTTGCGGACCAGCTGGGCCGCGAAGGTGATGTCGGCGACGCCGAGGACGGACACCAGGGCGGTGCCCTTCAGCAGCTCGATGAGCAGGTTGCAGAACGGCGGGACCATCTCGGGCCAGGCCTGCGGCAGCAGGATCTTCCGCATCCGCATCGCGGGCGGCATGCTCAGCGCCACCCCCGCCTCGCGCTGCGCCACCGGCACCGCGGCCACGGCGCCCCGCACGATCTCCGAGCCGTACGCGCCGTAGGTGCAGCCCAGGGTGAGCACGGCCGCCCACATCGGGACGAGCTGCCAGCCCAGGGTGAGCGGCACCACGAAGAACACCCAGATCATCAGGACCAGGGCGGAGGTGCCGCGGAAGATCTCGAAGTACGCGCCCGACAGGAACCGTACGATCCACAGCCGGTGCGTACGGGCGAGCCCCACGGTGAAGGCGACGACCGCGCCGAGGGCGGCGCTGTAGACGGTCAGCTGGACGGTGATCCAGACACCGCGGAGCAGCAGCTCCCACAGACCTTGACTGAAGCTGAAGTCGCTCATGAGCGGCACTTCTCCTCGGCCTTGATGTCCGTCATCTGGTCCTTGGTGAACCCGAAGGGCCGCATGACGTCGAGCAGTTCGCCGCTGCGCTTCATCTTGTGCAGCTCCCGGTTGAAGGCGTCCCGCAGGTTGCGCTCGGGCAGCCGGAACGCGAAGCCGCCGACGTCGACGACGGGCTTGCCGTCGAGGTACGGGGTGACCTCGTCGGTCGCCTCAGCCTTCGTGCTCTTCGTCTGCGCGACGACATTCCGTACGGTGACGGCGGTGCCCACGAAGACGTCGACGCGGCCCTGTTCGACGGCGAGGAGACCGGCCAGCTGATCCGGCAGGGTGTCGATCTTCTTCACCCCGGCCGCCTCGGCGTAGTCGATCTCCGCGTAGCCGATGCCGGTCGCCATCCGGGCCCCGGTCCGCGCGATGTCCTCGTATGTGCGCAGCTTCTTCGGATTCCCCTTCGGCACGATGAAGGCGTCCTTCATCTGGTACTCGGGGTCCGCGAACAGCACCTGCTCGCAGCGCTCCGGGTTGATGTACATGCCGGCGGCGACGACGTCGAACTGCAGCGAGCTCAGCCCGAAGATCAGCGAACCGAACTCGGTCGGGAACGGTTCGACGTTCTCGACGCCGAGTCTGCGGAAGATCCGCGTCGCGATGGCAGGCGCCGAGCCCGTGATCTGGCCATCGGTGCCTATATATCCGTACGGCTGTTCGCCCGCGATGCCGAGTTTCACGGTGCCCCGGGCGCGCAGCTGGTCCAGCAGATGCCCACCGTCCCCGGTGTCCGCGGTCGCCACCCGGCTGCACCCGCTGCTCGCGCCGACCACCGCACCCGTGGTGACCAGGGCGGCGGCGCCCGAGAGCAGGGTGCGCCGGGTGGGGGCGGATCTGCTCGTTCGTCGTTTGCCTGTGTCGTTTGCGCGCATTCGAGCCATGGGCGCGCGGCTACCCGGGCTGCCCCCGGGTATGCCGGTTCTTTTCCGCTCCTTCACGCGCGGCGCGGCGAACGGGACAGATTGAAACAAGAGTGACGGGGCAGGTGGTCCCAAGGGCACCGGGATGTTCCGGGGCGTTCCGGGATGTGAGGAGGCGTGTCAGTGGCGGAACGGCATATCGAGGTCGCGCTCGACCGGCGCGGGGTGCGCTGCAGGGCCCGACTGCTCGACGACCGAGCGCCGGTCACCTGCTCGGCGGTGTGGGAGGCGCTCCCCCTCAGCGGCGACGTCTACCACGCCAAGTACGCCCGCAACGAGATCTACGCCCTCTTCCCGCCGTTCGCCGAACACGAGCCACCCCTGGAGAACCCCACCGTCACTCCCATCCCGGGCGACCTCTGCTACTTCTCCTTCGCCGGCACGGAACTCGCCACCAGCTCCTACGGCTACGACCGCGACGTCCACCCCGGCACCACCCTCGTCGACCTCGCCCTCTTCTACGAACGCAACAACCTCCTCCTCAACGGCGACGTGGGCTGGGTACCCGGCATCGTCTGGGGCCAGGTGGTCGAGGGCCTGGCCGGGATGGCGGAGGCCTGCAACGACCTGTGGCGGGCGGGGGCGTTGGGGGAGACCTTGACGTTCCGGCGGACATGATCACGGACTCCGCTCCGCTGCGGCGGCGATCAGCCACGATGGCACGTTCCGGTGGTGCCCAACCCTCCCGCATATAAGGGAGATCAGCTCGATCGTTCATGAGGGTCCATCAGCAAGCTGATGGACCCTCATGAACGATCGAGCTAAAGCAGCGGTGTTGCACGACAAGGGGCACGACCGTGTTCTGCCTCAAGATGAATAAGCGTCGGGCCGGCGGTATCGTTGTGGTGTCGCGTTTGACAGTCGCGGACATCGGTTTCGAGGTGCCGCACCGAATCTCCATAAGACTGCAGGTCCGTGGAGTGCTATCTCCGCCGGATGATTGGCAATCATTTTCCAGGCGCTGCAGAAAAAGTGAACGGTTGAGGTTGTCAATCACGCTGACAGAGATTCATCCCTCCCCGGCAGATGCAGGCGCATCACCCGTGCGTACAGTTCGCTGTTTACGCCTACTTGGCCAGGCCCGGACCATCTTCGTGTACCTCGCGCGAGCGACTGGGCCTTTGCCGAGGCTACGGGGCGGTGGCGACCCTGGTCGCAATGCAGCTAGTCGGTGGTTTCCAATGAATACGAAACGTAAAGGTCGACTCCTTCTGTCCGCTATTGCTGGTGCAGCAATAGGTGTCGCACCCGTCTCAGAAGTCTCTCCCCTTGAGGCCTCCTTCTCGCCTGCCTCGATGAGCAACATACGCAGCCAACCGACCCCACCTCCTCCGGAAGAGGAGGAGCTACCCAAGGCGGAGAAGAACGAAGCCTTGAGAAGCATTAAGTCGGGCGGCGAGATCAACGTCCCCAAATTCCTCGCCGACGTGACCCGTAATGCCGATCAGGTCTGGGTGGATTATTTCGCGCAGACGCCCGGCTTGGAGGAACCGTTCGTCACGTATCACCTCGTGGGAACAGACGCGGAGCCTACCTACACCCTCTCGGAAGAGTGCGGGGGCGCCACCATCGACGCTGATAACCAAAACGCGTACTATTGTTCGACCGGTGAAGGGGATATAGTTTTGCCCGTCAACGCCTTCGCGAGGATTTGGGAGGGAGACTTCTTGGGTCGAGCGCCCAAGAGCACAGGCGACTTCGCGGCGGCGATGGTGGTCGCGCATGAATTCGGTCACCACATACAGGACGAGATCCTCAAGCAGTACAAGGAGCATGGTGTGCCTGTTCCTGATTTCAAGGAAAAAGACAAGAACAAGGAACTGATAGCCGACTGCTTCGCCGGAACCTGGGCGTACAGCGCCTATTACGAGGGGTTCATATTGATCCGAAACGGTTTGGGTTCTGGGTCGTTGATGGGGTGTGAGCGATCTGGTGGGGGACGCG
>NZ_VTHJ01000106.1 GCF_008386495.1 Streptomyces tailanensis
GAGCGCGTCGCGACCCGGTTCTCGAACTTCCAGTTCACCAGGTCCTTGGACGAGTACACGGGGATCGACACGAAGCTGACGTCGCCGTCGTACTTCCTCGTCGGATTGGCCCGGTAGAGTTCGGCGCCCCGGTAGTGGACGCCGTACCAGTAGTAGGTGTCGCCGAACTTGAAGACGCCGCCGCCCTGCGAATAGATCGGGTTGCCGTCGGTGTCGTTCCAGAAGGTGTTGTTCGTGATGGTCTGGAACGTGCCTTCGTCAGCGGCCTTCAGATCGCCGGCGGCGGTCATCAGGGCTGTCTTCGCGTCGGCGACTTCCGACTTGCCGGCAGATGTGTCGTCGGCTACCGCGGCCGCGGTCCGCAACGCCTTGGCGAAGGGTTTCCAGGAGCGGGCCGTGTACTTCGACGGAGTCCGGGTCTGGTACTCGGACACGATGTGCTTCAGGCCGCGCTCCTTCGCCGGTGCGGCAGCGGCACGCCGGTCCTGGACCTCCTTTTCCGGCGCCTGCGCCGTCAGTTTTTCCATTACCGGTGCCTCCGCCGCAGCGGTACTCGCCGACACCGGGGCCGCCAGCGCCATGGATAACACCGCGGCGGCGGCCCACTTCCAGTACTTCGAGACAGCACGCGATCTGTGCCTCAAGATGTCACCTTCCATCATTCTCAAAGGCGCCGAGATCCGGCGCACTTCCGCTGAAGGGCAGTCCCACATTGGTGCCCCTGTCGATCAGGGCACTGTTCGCCGCGAGCCGGAGGTGGGACAGCAGCGGCAGGCTCCCGTCGGTCTGGCGGGGCGCGTCCCAGCCGGACGTCGACACACTCTGGAACTCGGAGTCCGACAAGGGGACGCCGAGGTTCCAGGTGTTGTACGCGGCGTTCGTGCCGCTCATGTTCGACGTTGGCGTTCCGGTGTAGGCGATGTTGTTGCGCAGATTGCCCCGGCCGACGGCGGCGCCGCTCGAGTCGACGCCACGCATGTTGAAGTTGGGGTGGTTTCCGTAGCCGGTGTTGTTGAAGAAGTCGTTGGCCACCGGGTGGTGGTTGGCGTAGAAGCCGGCCGCCTTGTTGAGGAACGCCACCGAGAAGCGGACGGTGTGCTTCGGCACGTTCGCCTCGTAGTCGCCCCCGTAGCCGCCCGACTTGAAGCCGGCTCCGTTGCCGGACGGCGTCGTCGTCCCCGGCACGTACCCGTTGCGCCAGGCCCACGAGTGCTCGATGATCACGGGCGAGTAGGTGGAGATGAGGTCGAACCCGTCATCGGCGTTCCACCACGCGCGGCAACCCCGGAACACGTTCGCGGCCCGGCCGGCCGGCGTGTAATGCGAACCGAACCCGTCGGCGTTCTCACCGGGCCCGTCATTGCTGCGCAGATCGTAGTTGTCGTGCGAGTCCGAGTTGAGGACGAGGTTGCCTGCCCCGCCGTTGACGAACAGGCCGGTTCCCATGTGGTGGTGGGTATTGATCTGCTCGAAGACGCCGTTGCTGCCGGAGACCCAGATCCCCCAGGACTCGGCATTCCGGGTGTTGTTCTGCGGAACGCCGGTGACGTCCAGTCCTTTGAGATGTATCCAGCTGCCGGTGACGGAGAAGCCCTTGATACGGCAGTTGTCCGTCATCCGCGAGAAGTCGAAGACCGGTTTCTCGCCCGGATAGGCCCAGTACCGGATCGGGTTGCCGGAGCTGCCGCTCTTGTTCAGGGTGATCGCGTCGACTCTGGCGGTCTGGCTCGAACAGGCGCTGTTGGCGCGGGTATAGGCGTAGGTGCCGCCCCGGAAGTAGACCGTGTCACCCGCCGTGGCGACAGCCTGCGCACGGGCGATCGACCGCCACGGAGCGGCCTGCGTACCCGCTGCGCTGTCACTCCCGTTCGGAGCGACGTAGTAGGTGTTCCCGGCCGCCGCATCACTCGCGGACGTCGAGCTGGGAACCATCGTGACGGAGCCGGCCGTGACCGCCGAGACCAGGAGGGCACGGGTGACGAACTTCGTGGTTCCCACAGCGGGTTGCCTGACCGCCATCGAGATCCTGATGGAACGTTTCATAGATCCTCCCGTGCAGGGACAGGGCAGGTGATCACCGTCGGTCATGATTTCGTCGGCACGGCCCAGCCCGCCGGTGTGGTGAGGGGCGATCTTCGCCGCGGAGTGCGGCGCCGACCGGGAGAGAGATGGGAGTGCTCAGGCATTGGCGCCGTTGTCTAAGACGTGTTGAAACGTTTACTACTGCCGATGACGTGATCGTGTCAAGCGCTACGGTCGTCTTCGTTGTCGACCCAGGTGATGATCGCGCGGCGATCCGGTCCCAAGTTCCAGCGACCACGCAAACGCTTTAACCCACGCTCCTCGGTGGCGATCGGGGACGCGCTGAGCCCTTGCCCGCTTCCGTGGGACTGCGACCGCGAGGCCGCGGACTCCAACGCACTCAGCAGCCACCGCTATAAACGATTCAGTGGCGCAGCCCGGGGGCAACCCGCCCATACAGGAGCCGGCAAGGCCGTCCCGACGGCCGCCGTCGGCCGTCGGGACGAACCAACTCACGTGCGGAGGTCCATCAGGAGGATGCCGTCGCCCTCGCCCTCCGCGCCGCCCTCGATTTTGAGACCGAAGGCCATGCGCGTGCCGTCGGGCGATACGACCGGATTGTTGGCCCCGAAGCCCTTGTAGTGGTTGAACGTGGTCATCCGCTCGAACGTCCCGGAGCCGTCCAGCGAGAGGCGCCAGATGTCGACCATGCCGGGGAACAGGACGAAGGCGAGGTCTCGCTCGACCATCGTGTAGCGGCCGGCCGGGTCCGTGCCTTCGGCTTCCTCGTAGAACAGCGAGGTCGGCGCGTAATCCTTGACGCTGCCGGTGCTGAGGTTGACGCCCATGGCCTGTCCGCCCTTGTGGAAGTAGGCGGAGAAGATCAGTTCGTCGTCCGGGTCGGCGTCGCCATCGGGCAGGGACCGGAAGTCCTGAGCCTCGACGGCCGGCGTGGCCAGGGAGACATCGCGCTCGTCGAGGGCAACCCGCCGGTCGGCGATCTCTGGCATGCCGTTGCGGTAGACGATCCGGCCCGTCAGAATCTTCGACTTGCCGAACAGGGCGTCGACGATCACGTCCGGGCTGGTGAAGTCAATGGTCGACTGGTTCCACGCGATGCGGGTGGAACCAGGTTGCTTGGACACCGCGACGCCCTCCCAGCAACTCTCGCCGAGACGGACCGGGCCGCGTGTACCCAAGGGCCGCTGGAGCACCCATAGTTCGCCGCGGAAGCGGTCACCCTCGGGGTCCTCGGCGCTGCGCTCATCCACCGCGCACATGACGATGTCGCCGTTGGTCAGGTGGTGCGCCCGTAGCACTCGGGCCTTCCCCCGCGAAAGTGGACACGCGTTCGGGTGGTTATGCGGCCAGCGTGAGCTTATCGGACTCCTGCTGGTGCTGGTGTTCGTAGTCGACGGGGCTGAGGTGTCCGTTGGCGGAGTGCCTGCGGCGGGTGTTGTAGCGGGTGAGCCACCGGAAGACGGTGCGTCGGCAGAGTTCCGCTCCCGGGTAGTGGTGGGCGCCGCGCAGGGTCTCCCGTTTGAGGGTGGCGTGGAAACTCTCGCAGGCGGCGTTGTCGGCGGAGGTGCCGACCGCGCCCATGGACTGGGTGACGCCCAACTCGCCGCACAGATCGGCGAATTCGCGAGAGGTGTACTGCCCGGACTCAACCGGTCGACGCAACACCGGCTTCCTGGACCGATAGTAGATGTTCGTTGAGGGCTTCGGCAGGTGTCTTCCAACCGAGGGTCTTGCGGGGCCTGTTGTTGAGTGCGAGAGCGACGGCTTCGAGCTCACCGGCTTCCCATCGCGACAGGTCTGTGCCCTTTGGAAAGTACTGGCGCAGGAGTCCGTTGGTGTTCTCGTTGGTGCCCCGTTGCCAGGGGCTGTGCGGGTCGGCGAAGTAGACCGCGAGGCCGGTGTCGACACGGAGTTGGGCGTGCTGGGCCAGCTCCTTGCCGCGGTCCCAGGTCAGCGAGCGGCGCAGTTGCTCGGGCAGCGTGGTGATCGTGGTGGCGATCGCGTCTTTCACGGCCTCGGCGCCGCGGCCGGCCAGGGCCGGGCCGTTCTTGACCCGTGGCTCGACACCGTAGCCGTCCATCCGCGGCAGGTGCAGCAGCATGGTGAACCGCGTGGTGCGTTCCACGAGGGTGCCGATCGCGGACCGGCCGGTGCCGATGATGAGGTCGCCCTCCCAGTGGCCCGGCACCGCGCGGTCCTCTGCCTCGGCAGGCCGCTCGCTGATCATCACCTCGGGCGTCACGTGACCGTTGGCGCGTTGCCGGGAGCGTGCTCGCGGGACCCGTAGGGCACGCCCGGTACGCAGGCAGGCGACCAGCTCGCGCTTGAGCGCGCCGCGCCCTTGGATGTAGAGGGCCTGGTAGATCGCCTCGTGCGAGATACGCATGGACTCATCATCGGGGAAGTCGAACTTCAGCCGGTTCGAGATCTGCTCCGGGCTCCATGCCGTGGCCCACCTGCGGTCTTCGCGTCGCGGCTTGTTACGGCCCTTCCACGGTGCGGTCTCAGGTCCCGCCACTGGCGTCCCGCTGGGCCGGCGGACCTGGCCGGAGAGCCGCTCTTGGACGTACTCGCGGAGCCGTTCGTTGGCGGCAAGCTTCGCGGTCTTGGGGCGTCGCGTCATAAGCTCCGCCTTCCACTGCGCTACCGAAGCCCGGTACTCGAGCTTCCCGCCCCGAGTGGCCGCGTTGCGCCGCAACTCCCGCGAGATGGTCGCCGGGTCGCGGCCGAGCCGGCGGGCGATCTGCCGAACCCCAGCGCCCTGGGCTGTCAGGATCTGGGTCTTGCCGAAGGCGGCCTGGCCTTTATAGGCGGGGTTGCGGAGCATGCTCCAGACCACGCTGCGGTCCCAGTGGGTCTTGCCGGTGCGGGTGGGGGTGCCGCTGTCGGTGAGCCAGCGGGTCAGGTCCGCGATGGAGGCTCCGTCGTCGGTGTAGCGGCGAAACAGCTCGACCACCAGCGCCGCCTCGGACTCGACGATCTCGTAGGTGGCCCCGCATCCGGGGGTTTTGCGCAGGTAGCGGTAGCCGAACGGGGCGCCGCCCAGCACATTGACCGACCCCGTACGGGCCCGGTAGGTCTTCCCGCGCCGGTAGCGCTCCATCAGCTGGGCCTTCTCGTACTCGGCGAACATGCCCTGGAACTGGACCATCAGCTGGTCCTCGGGGCTGTCACCACGCGGGCCGCGTACGAACTCCACCCGGGTGCCGGCGTGGGCGAACTCCTCGATCAGCAGAGCCTGGTAGGCGAACTTGCGGGCGAGTCGGTCGGGTGCGTAACACAGCACCACATCCACGCCGACCTGGGCGACCAGGTCGCGCAGTCGCTCCAGTACGGGCCGCACCAGGGTCGCCCCGGAGTGGCCCTCGTCCTCGAACACCCACTCCTCGGGCAGCTCAAGACGCTTCTCGGCGGCGTGCGCGCGCAGGGCCGCGGTCTGCGAGCCGATCGTCTGGTCCTTCTTCTGCCGGGCCGAGGACACCCGGGCGTAGATCGCCACACTGGTTGTCATCGCTCACTCCTGCCTGCTGAAGGCGATCCGGTATCCGGGCTCGCCGCTGCGGAACCAACACCGCGTAGGCCGCGGCCAGGTCCGCCGCCGCATGGCGGTCGAAGACCGCCTCCACCTGAACCGGCCGGTCGCTCACCTGCCCGGCCGGCCCTCCGGGGCATCCCGCTGCAGGAACTCGGCCAGGGCCTGGGCCACCACCGCGGAGATCGCCCGGTCGCTCTCGTGGGCACGGGCGCGGATCCGTCCTGCCAGAGATTCCGGCAGCTTGACGGTGAACACCACGCTCGACTCGGGGACTTCGAGATGTCCAGCGGCCATGGCCTGCTCCAGATACCGGCGTGCCTGACGCACCGACACCCTGTACGTACTCGCCAACGTGCGGGCGGCTGCGGCCACGGGCACACCCGCTGCGGCCAGATCCGCGGCGGCGTTGACCCGCCGGGCGTACTCGACGCTATCGACACGGTCACGCACCATGTCACAAACCTACTACCCATTGTGACGCCCCTTACCCTCCGTGCGGAGAAGGAGTTCCAGTCGGCGGTAGCCGAGCGTCACCTCGAAGCAGAAGTTGCCCATTGCGTTGGGGGCGTGATCGCAGATCCCTGCGGGGTTCCCCGATCACGCTGCTGCAAGGTCCCGTCGGGCAGTTGCAACGGCGCCTCAAGCCACCGCCGCACATACAGCACTACCCAGGGAAGATCGGTGTGGGCCTGAACCGCTTTGATGACAAGGTCCCATGGCACGCTGTCAAAGAACTTCTGGATGTCCAAATCGATCACCCAGCCGTACTTCCAACAGCGTTTTCGGCATGCCGCGACCGCGTCCAACGCGGACCGCCCAGGACGGTAGCCGTAGGAGTCCTGATGGAAGATCGGTTCGACCTTTTCTTCAAGACGCCGGGCCACAACCGTTTGAGCGATTCGGTCCGCCACGGTAGGAACACCGAGCAAACGAACCCTGCCCCCATGCGACTTCGGGATCTCCACACCCTTCACCGGAGGGGGAAAGTAACTCCCCGAGGACAGGCGATTCCAGATCCGATAGAGATTGTTCTTCAGATCCTTCTCGAAGTCCTCGATGGAACGCCCGTCCACCCCTGGCGCAGCTTTGTTTGCCTTGACCTTCTCGTACGCCTCCTGAACCTCCCACTTCGAGATCTCAAACGGCTTGTCGGATGATTTCAACTGGTCCACCCAGCTCCTCCCGGAGAACTTCCGGTTGACCGAACGAACAATCAGTCACGAATGACCCGACCCCTTCGCTCCCCCTTCATTACAAAGGGTTCCTCACTACTACGAGCCGGTCCGCCAGCACGCCCCGCGTCGGTACTCAAGCCCTCACGGTTCTTCCGCTTGGGCCACTCCCTCTCGCCACCCTTATTACTCAAGCGGCATTATCTGGGCATGCCTTCTCACGTTCCATGCGAAAGCCGCAGATCAGGCTCACGTCGCCTCCGTGCCGGACACCGCCTGGCCAGTAGACGGGACTCCCGCCAGACTTATCCCGGAGCAACCACAAATCTCCGGTTCTGATGTCATCTATCTTCTAACGACACTTCAGCAGCGATTCACTTGGGTTCGTCTTCCTGATCCCTACCTGACGGCTCTACCGCCGCCTTTTCCACATCGCTCACCACGACGATCGTCAACCAACGCAGCATGTGGCGGTTTGGCACCATCCCCCGCAGGACGGCACCGAAGGGCCAACCATCCTTCATCTCTCGCACAGCACCGCATCAAGAAGCTCCTCCTACCTGAACTCCCCTCTACGTTCGTGACACGCGGTTTGAAGCCTCCCCCCGCAGGGCGACTCCGAAGGGCCGAAAGTCCTTCATCTCTCGTGCAGCACCGCGTTCAGTTACTCAACTACCGCAAGCAGCCTCCGCGTTCGTGGCACACCTTTTTTCAGGAAGGTAACTTCCATCTCCAGCTCGCGGTTGCGTCGTTCGAGTTCCTTCAGGCGTGCCCGCTCGTTCACCGTCAGTTCCGCATCGGGGGCCGGTTCCTGCTGCTTCTGGTACTTCTTCACCCAGCCGCGTAGCGTCTCCGAGTTCAGCTCAAGCTCCCGGGCGACTTCGGAGACCGTCTTGCTGGACCTCAACGCGATCTGGACGGCTTCCTCGCGGAACTCCGGCGAGTACTTACTGGGTGGCGCCACTTCTTCCTCGTTTCCTCGCTCAGGACAACCCTATTGGGTACCTGTCCGGAAACTTCGTGGCCCCTCACCTACCAGGCATTCGGCGACGACCGCGTGGTCCGCGCCGTCATGGACCTGTACCGTCACGAGTTGGACCACATCCCACCGGACGCAGCGCTACCCGGCGAGTCCCGGCTGCGCGCCTGGCTGGAGCAGACGTCCTGGGGAACTGGCCGACATCCTCACCTGGTGACCGCCACGGGCGCAAGAGACGACCGTGAGGCCAAGCGCCGGCAGGCGGCCATGGCGCGCAGCATCGTCAGCACCATTCCGATGCGCAGCGCACACAGCATCACCGACCGGACCGTCACCCTGCTCCGGGAAGCCGCCGACACGCACGGCCAAGGTGACGAGCTCCTGGAAGCAGTCATCGCCGTCACCGCTGAACCCCAGCACCCCTTGAACGCCGACCGTCTGCACGGAATCCTCGCCCGTCAGACCCGAACCGACCGGGACGCCTCGTGGGGTCGGCAGACGTACTACATGCACACCGAACCCACCGCCCTGCACCGGCTGCTGCGCTGGGCGGGGCAGTTGCCGCTGCCCGCAGATCTTCGACTCGGCGAAAGCAGCATGCCCCGCCGCATGCTGCGGCCACGGCCCCGATCCGGTGCCCCAGCCGAGGAGAACACACCGCGCCCAGCAGATGCGGAGGCGATCCGCCTATCGGCGTCGAGGAACTCGTCGTCGTAGAGGGTGAACACATCGCGCTTCACCACGTGGCCGCCGTTGTCGGTGTCGGCGTATCGGCCCCTGAACTCGAGTTGGCAGTTCTCCTTGAGCCCCGGTGAAGTGGCAGTTCCGTGGCTGCCGTCCGCCGCCAGGTAGTAGCTGACGAAGTGCCCCTCCGCCAGGGTTCACCCGAACATCCACCGCCCGAAGGTGCCCGGCAGCACCAGGTCCAGCACCAGGCAGTGCCCCTGGAGCATGAGGGTGCCGGTCGAGAGCATCTCGAAGGAGTCGACGCCCTCCTCCCGGGCCTCGCCGATGCACAGGTGCGGGCCGAGGAGGAAGTCGAGCTGCCGGAGCTGCTCCGGTGGCGCAGGCCGGTCGGGGTGTCCACGAAGTCCTCCCGGATCACGGCTGTCGGACGACGGCGCCCAGGTGCTGGGTGACGGCGTCGGCCACGGCCGAGAGCTGCTGCGTGAGGTAGAAGTGCCCGCCGGGGAAGACCCTCAGATCGAAGTCCGCTGAGGTGTGCCCGCGCCACGCTCGGGCGTCGTCGACCGTGGTCATGGGGTCGGCGTCCCCGGTGAGGGCCACGACGGGGCAGGTGAGGACCGCGGCGTCCGCCGGGCAGCGGTAGCTCTCGATCAACCGGTAGTCCGCGCGGACGACGGGGAGTAGCATGCGCCGCACCTCCGCGTCCTGCATCAGTTCCGGGCTCGTGCCGCCCAGCTTCTCGACGACTGCCAGCAGGTCGTCGTCGCTCAGCCCGTGCACCCCCTCGGAGGGTACGAGCGAGGGCGCGGAGCGGGCCGACGCGAACAGGATCCGAGGCGGGAGCCCCTGCGCGGTGAGCCGGAGGGCCGTCTCGTACGCCACCACGGCGCCCATGCTGTGCCCGAAGAACGCCCAGGGGCGCGCCGTGTCCCGTGCGAGGACGCCGGCGATGCGGTCGGCGAGGACGCCGATGTCCGTCGCCGCCGCCTCCGACCTCCGGTCCTGGCGTCCCGGGTACTGGACCGCCACCACCTCCACGTCCGGGGCGAGTTGGGCCGCGAGCTGGAAGAAGGTGCTCGCCGACCCGCCCGCGTGCGGGAAGCAGAGCAGCCTCGGCGCGTCCGCGGCGAGATCGCTGCTGCGGCGGAACCGCCGGAGCCAGGCGTCCTCGCCCTCGGCTAGGCGTGCCTCGGCCTCGAAGTCGGTGCCGTTCCCCTCGGATCCGCCCTCCCCGGCGCCGAACAGCTCGCCGAGCAGGTGGGAGGTGAGCGCGTCCAGGGTGTCGTGATCGAAGACCAGGGTGGAGCCGAGCCGCAGGCCCGTGAGGGAGGTGAGGCGGTTGCGGAACTCCACCGCCGTCAGCGAGTCGAAGCCGAGCTCCGTGAACGGCCGGTTCTCGCTGACCGATTCGGGCGCGGCCATGCCGAGCACCGTCGCCGTCTCCGTGCGCAGCCGCTCCAGAAGGGCCTGGTGCCGCTCCTGGGCGGGCAGCGCGGACAGGCTGTCGGCCAGCGACCCGGCGTCCTCGGGCGGGGCGTCGCCCGACCGCGGACGATCCGCTGCGGGGCACAGCCTGCGCAGGATCGGGGGCACGGGGCCCGAAGCGCGCACGGCGGATAGGTCCAGGCCCGTCGCGACGACTGCCGCGCCGTTGAGGGCGATGGCCTCGTCGAACAGCCGCAGCCCCTCGTCCGGGTGGAGGGGGAGGTGCCCGGCCCTGGCCGCCCTGTTCAGCTCGGAGGAGCCCAGGTCGGCGCCCATGCCGCCGACGCCCTCCCAGCGTCCCCAGGCGATGGAGGTCGCCGGCATGCCTTGTGCCGCTCGGTGCTCGGCCAGCGCGTCGAGGAACGCGTTGGCCATCGCATAGCTGCCCTGTCCGGGCGAGTGGAAGGTTCCGGCGATGGAGGAGAACAGGACGAACGCCGACAGCCTGTGGTTCTTGGTGAGTTCGTGCAGGTGCCAGGCGGAGTCCACTTTCCCCTGGAGGACGGTCCGCACGCGCTGAGGCGTCAGGCCGGTGACGACGCCGTCGTCGAGGACGCCAGCGGTGTGCACCACCGCCGTCAGGGGGCGCTCCGCCGGGATGCCCGCCAGCAGTTCTGCGACGGCCTCGCGGTCGGAGACGTCGCAGGCGGCGATCTCCACCTCGGCCCCCAGCGCCTCCAATTCCGCGCCCAGGCATTCTGCGCCCGGGGCCGACGCGCCGCGCCGGCTGGCCAGCAGGACCCGCGCCACGCGGTGCCGGGTCACCAGGTGCTTGGCGAACAGCCCGCCCAGCGCGCCGGTTCCGCCGGTGACGAGCACCGTCCCCTCGGGGTCGCACTCGATGGCGGAGGTGCACAGATCGGCCCGGGCCAGCCGGGGCACCAGGCCCCTGCCGCCGCGCAGTACCAGCTGCGGCTCCCCCGAGGCCAGGGCCATCGGCAACAGATCGGCCGACGCCTCGAGCGCGTCCAGGTCGACGAGCGCGAGCCTGCCGGGGTGCTCGGCCTGGGCCGAGCGGACCAGGCCCCACAGCGCCGCCGACGCCACGTCCGTCAGCTCGTTGCGGCCGGTCTCCACGGCGTCGCGGGTCAGTACGACGAGCCGCACCGAGGAGAGCGCCTCCTCGGCGAGCCACTCCTGGAGCAGGAGGAGCAGCCGGGCGGCGTGGGCGTGGGTCGACTCCAGCACCCCGGCGTCGGAGACGCACGGCACGATCACCGCGTCGATGCGCTCGCCGGCCCGGACCCGGGCGGTCACGTCGGCCACATCGGCGTACCCTTCCTCGCCCAACACTCCCCACTCCAGGGGCGTGTTGGGCCACAGCAGGGCCAGGGGCTTCCAGCCGACGGAGAACAGCCCGCCGGTGGCGGCGGTGGGCTGCCGCTCCGGTTCTTGGAGACTCATCGACTCCACCGAGGCCACCGGCCGCCCGTACTGGTCGGCGATCCGGAGGCCGTACCTTCCGTCGCCCAGGGGCGTGAGGCGTACGCGCAGCGCGGTGGCGCCCGCCGCGTGCAGCCGTACGCCCTTCCAGCCGAGGGCCGAGGCCGGGCCGCTCCCGAGCGGCCGCAGCACCGCGTGCAGGGCGGCGTCCAACAGCTGCGGGCGGAGGCCGAAGACCGGGCCCGTGCTGTCCGCGGTGTCCTCCTCAGGGAGGGCGACCTCGGCCAGCACCGCGTCGCCGTCGCGCCAGACCCCGGTGCCGAGGGGTTCAGCGGTCTCGGGCAGCCACGTGCCGAAGTCGAACTCCGGCTCGGGGGCGCGCAGTCCGGCCCGTCCGGTGGCGATCAGCGTCCACGGCGCGTCCGCGCGGTCCGGGCCCACGTGGATGCGGACGCTCTGCCCGTGGGCACGCTCCGCGCGGTCGGCGACCACCTGGATCCGGCAGGCCCCGGACGCGGGGAGCCGGGGGACGTCGTGGATGGCCAGGGTGTCCAGGAAGTCGCAGTCGACGGCGTCGCCTGCCGCGATGGCCAGCTCGACGAAGAGCGCCGGAGGCAGGAGGGGATCACCCGCGTCGATCCGCTCCGCGAGCCAAGGGTGGGTGTGCCGGGCGAGACGCCCGGTGAACAGCACCTGGTCGGTGCCCGCGACGTCGGTCACGGTGTCGAGGACGGGATGCCCGGCCCCCGCCGTGCCGGGCGCGGCCTTGGGGCGCGGCGCCAGCCAGTACCGCTTGCGCTGGAAGGCGTACGTGGGCAGGTCGACGAGGCGGGCACCGGCGTCCTCCAGGTACCGCTTCCAGCCGACGGGAACGCCCTGGCAGTGGAGCTGGGTCAGCGCGGCAACCAGCGTTCCCGGCTCGGGCCGCTCGCGCCGCGAGAGCGGGACCGCGGCCGGCGCCTCAAGCGTCTCGGCGACCAGCGCGGTCAGCATCGCGTCGGGGCCGAGCTCGACGAAGACGCCGGCGCCGCGCTCGGCGAGGGTGCCGACGGCGTCGGCGAAGCGCACCCTGTCCCGGACATGGCGTACCCAGTACTCGGGGCTGTCCACAGTCCCCGGCTCCGCCACGGCACCCGTCACTCCGGAGACCAGCGGGATGCGGGGCGGGCTGTAGCTGAGCCCTTCGGCGACCGTGCGAAAGTCGTCGAGCACCGCGTCCACCAGAGGAGAGTGGAACGCGCGGGTGACGCGCAGCCGCCGCGTCGTGTGCCCTTGCTCCCGGAGGATTCCGGCAACCACCGTCACCGCTTCCTCCGTACCGGAGATCACTACGGAGCCAGGGCTGTTGACCGCGGCGACGCCCAACTCGTCCTCCCGCCCCTCAAGGAGCGGTGCGACCGCGGATTCGGGGGCCAGCACCGAGACCATCGCGCCGTCGGGCAGCGACTGCATAAGCCGGCCCCGGGCGACCACCAGCGCCACCGCGTCGGGCAGGCTGAGCACCCCGGCGACGTGGGCCGCCGCGAGCTCCCCGATGGAGTGCCCGGCCAGCAGCGCCGGGCGGACCCCCCAGTGCTCCAGCAGCCGGAACAGGGCCACTTCGAAGGCGAACAGCGCGGGCTGCGTGAACTCCGTCCGGTCCACCAGCTCCCGGCTGTCGGAGAACATGACCTCCTTCAGCGGCCGCCCCAGCGGCCCGTCCAGGTGGCGGCAGATCTCGTCGAACGCCGCGGCGAAGGGGGGGTACTCCTCGTACAGCTCCCGGCCCATCCCGGCGCGCTGCGCGCCCTGGCCGGTGAAGAGGAAAGCGGTTCTGCTGGACGTCCCCGTCACGTTCCGGACGACGGAGGGCAGTTCCCCGCCCTCCGCCAGCGCCCGGAGGCCGCGCCGCAGCTCCTCCCCGTCCGCGCCCAGGACGACGGCGCGGTGGCCGAGCCCCGCGCGGGTGGCGGCGAGGGAGAGGGCGACGTCCGCCGGGTCGGCGTCCTCACGTTCCGTCCACTCCAGCAGCCGGCCGGCCTGAGCGCGGAGCGCCTCGGGGCTCTTCGCCGACACCGGCCAGGGCAGCAGCACAGGCCGGCGCTCCGGCCCGCCCGCCGCGGCCTCCTCCTCCGGGGCCTGCTCCGGCTCCGGCTCCGGCTCCTCCTCGAGGATCACGTGGGCGTTGGTGCCGCTGATGCCGAACGACGACACCGCGCCGCGCCGCGGCCGGTCCCCGCGCGTCCAGGGCCGCGCCTCGGTGAGCAGTTCGACCTCGCCCGCCGACCAGTCCACCAGCGGCGTCGGCTCGTCCACGTGCAGCGTGCGCGGCATCAGGCCGTTCCGGAGCGCCATCACCGTCTTGATGACGCCGCCGACCCCGGCGGCCGCAGCGGTGTGGCCGATGTTCGACTTCAGAGAGCCGAGGCGGAGCGGCTCCCCGGCGCGGTCCTGGCCGTAGGTGGCGAGCAGCGCCTGGGCCTCGATCGGGTCGCCGAGGCGGGTACCCGTGCCGTGGGCCTCCACGAGGTCGACGTCGGAGGGACGGAGCCCGGCGCGGGTCAGGGTGTCCCTGATCACCCGCTGCTGGGACGGGCCGTTGGGCGCCGCCAGCCCGTTGGAGGCGCCGTCCTGGTTGGTCGCCGAGCCGCGAATGACGGCCAGGATCCGCCTGCCGTGGCGCCGCGCGTCGGAGAGCCGTTCCAGCAGCAGCAGTCCCGCGCCCTCGGACCAGCCGGTGCCGTCCGCCGCCCCGGCGAAGGAGCGGCACCGCCCGTCGGGCGAGAGCCCGCGCTGGGCGGAGAACTCCACGAACCCGCCGGGCGTCGCGGAGACCGTCACTCCCCCCGCCAGGGCGAGGCTCGTCTCGCCCTGGCGCAGCGACTGGCAGGCCAGGTGGACCGCGACCAGCGACGAGGAGCACGCGGTGTCCACCGTCACGGCCGGGCCCTCCAGCCCGAAGACGTAGGCGAGCCGGCCCGACAGCACGCTGCCGAGCCCGCCGGTCATGCGGTAGCCCTCGGTCTCGGCGGCCGTCTCGTCCAGGCCCACGTAGCTCTGGCCCGCGAAGCCCGCGAACACGCCGGTCGGGGTTCCCCGGAGGGTCTCCGGGTCGATGCCGGCGCGTTCGAACGTCTCCCAGGCGGTCTCCAGCAGGATCCGCTGCTGGGGGTCCATGGCCAGCGCCTCCCGGGGGGAGATGCCGAAGAACTCCGCGTCGAACCCGGCGGCGTCGTCGAGGAATCCGCCGTGCCGGGTGTAGCTCTTGCCCCGCTGCCCCGGCTCGGGGTCGTAGAGGGCCTCCAGGTACCAGCCCCGATCCGTGGGGAACTCGCTGATGGCGTCGGTCTCTTCGGTCACCAGGCGCCACAGGTCCTCGGGCGAGGACACGCCGCCGGGGTAGCGGCAGGCCATGCCCGTGACGGCGATGGGCTCGCCGGCGCGCTCCTCCACCTCGGCCAGCCGCTGCCGCGTCCGCTGGAGGTCGGCGCTGACCCGCTTGAGGTAGTCGAGGTACTTCTCTTCGTTGTACGAGGGTGAGTTGGTCATCGGGGCTGTGCTCCTTGGGAGGCCGGTCGAGAACGGGGGCGGCGGTCGCCCGTCATGTGCTCGTGCCGAGCTGGTCGTCGATCAGGGCGAAGAGCTCGTCAGCGGACGCGGACTCGATGTCGCTGACCGTCGCGGTGTCCCGGCCGTCGGTCTCCGTCCAGCTGCTCAGGACGACCCGCAGCCGGTCCCGGACCGCCGCCCGCACGTCCGTGTCGACGGTGGCCTCGGCCAAACGCCGCTCCAGGGCGTCGAGTTCGGCAAGGAGCGGATGCAGGGACGCCTCCGCGGCGGGCGCGGCCTCCTCCAGCAGCCGACCCGCGGCCGCCTCCGGCGTCGGGTGGTCGAAGACGAGCGTCGGCGGCAGGCGGAGTCCGCTCGCGGTGGAGAGCCGGTTGCGCAGTTCGACGGCCGTCAGGGAGTCGAAGCCGAGCTCCTGGAAGGTGCGCGTGCTGGGCACGTCGCCCGGCCCCGCGTACCCCAGCACTCCGGCCGCCTCGGTGCGGACGAGGTCCAGCACCAGGTCGTACCGCTGGGTGGGGTCGAGGGCGGCGAGCCGCCTGTGCAGCGGCTCGGCGGCATTCTTGCCGCGGCGCCGCTCCCGGACGGGCACGAGGCCGCGCAGCACCGCGGGCAGCCGCCGCGAGGAGCGCAGTGCCGTCAGGTCCAGCGGGACGACGACCGGCACCGCGAGGTCCGTGCCCAGCGCGTCGTCGAACAGCGCGGGGCCTTCCTCCTCCCCGACGGGCAGGAAGCCGTCGGCCGCGTACCGTTCCCGCTCCGACTGCGCGAGCCCGCTGTTGAGCCCGTCGGCGACGTCCCACAGCCCCCACGCCAGGGACGCCGCGGGCAGCCCCAGAGCCTGACGGTGTCCGGCCAGCGCGTCCAGGAAGGCGTTGCCGGCGGCGTAGGCGGCGCGGCCCGGGGTGCCGAACGTGGCGGCCACGGAGGAGAAGAGGACGAAGGCGTCCAACGGCAGCTCCCTCGTGGCCTCGTGGAGGTTCCAGGTGCCGGTCACATGGCTGTGTGCGACGGCGTCGAGCTGGGCGGTGGTGAGCCCGGTGACGGTGCTGTCGTCCAGCCGTCCCGCCGCGTGCACCACGGCGGTCAGCGGATGCTCCACCGGTATCCCGGCCAGCAGTTCGGCCAGGGCCCGGCCGTCGGCGACGTCGCACGCGGCGAGCGTCACGTGCGCTCCCAGCGCGGACAGCTCCGCCGAGATCGCATCGGCCCCGGGCGCCTGCCCCCCGCGCCGGCTCACCAGGAGCAGCCGCGAGACGCCGTGGTGGGACACCAGGTGCGCGGCGATCCGGCGGCCGAGCGCCCCGGTTCCTCCGGTGACGAGCACGGTTCCCTCCGTGGTCCAGCGTGGCGCGCTCCCCGCGCCGGCGGCCGCCAGGCGGGGCACCAGCGTCCGGCCGCCGCGCACGGCCACCTGCGGTTCGCCGGAGGCCAGCACCTGTGCGAGGAGCTCGGCGGACGGCTCGTCCTCATCGGTGTCGAGGAGCAGGATCCGGCCGGGGTTCTCGGACTGCGCGGTGCGCAGCAGGCCCCACACGGGTGCGGCAGCGGCGTCGTCGGCGTCCGGCCCGACCGCGCGGTGCGTCACCACGACGAGCGGTGTGCTCCCGAGCCGCTCCTCCAGCAGCCATCGCTGAACGGACGTGAGAACGCGGGCCGTTCCGGCGAGCGCCGCCTCCGGGACGGGCAGCTCCGCCGCGCCGCGGTGGTGGAGCAGAACGGCGTCCACCGGCTCCCCGGAGGCGACGGCGGCCGCGGCCGCCTCCACCTCGCGGAAGACCGGCGCCGTGCCGGATGCGGCGTCCTCCGCCGCACCGGCCAGCACGCCCCACCTCGGCCGCGTCGCCGCGGGCGGCAACGCCTCGTCCGTCCACCGCAGGCCGAACACCCGCTGGGCGGGGGCGGCCCCGGACACCTCGGCGTGGCCGAGGCCGTCCAGCGCGACCGCGTCGACGGTGGCGACAGGGCTGTCCGACTCGTCGGTCAGCGCCAGCCGCACCTCTCCCGGTCCCGCGGGGGTGATGCGTACGCGCAGGGCCTCCGCGCCCTGGGAGTGGAGCCGGACTCCCGTCCACCGCCGGGGCACACGGGGTCCCGCCTCCTCGCCCACGGCGACGGCGGGGTGCACGGCGGCCTCCAGCAGCGCCGGGTGCAGGCCGTAGCCCGCGGTCTCCTCCGCGGACTCCTCCGGGAGACTGACCTCGGCGAACAGCTCCTCGCCGCGCCGCCAGGCCGCCGTGACGCCCTGGAAGAGCACCCCCAAGTCGTAGCCGCGGCCGCCGAGTTCGTCGTAGACGTCGGCGAGGGGCTCGGCGCCCGCCGGGGGCCACTGGCCGCCATGCGCCGGCGGCTCCTCGGCCCGCGGGCCGAGGAGCGCCGTGGCGAGCCGCTGCCATGCCACCCCGGACCCGGCGTCCCTGCCGTGGACGGTGACCGGCCGACGGCCGGTCTCCTTCGGTTCGCCGACGACGACCTGGAGGTCCAGCGCGCCGTCCTCGGTGAGGACCGGGGCGCCTGTGACGGTGAGGTGGTCGATCGAGGGGCAGTCCACGCGCGCGCCGGCGTGCAGCAGGATCTCGGCCACGACGGCGAACGGCAGCACGGCCGCTCCGTGCACGGCGTGGCCGCCCAGCCAGGGGTGGGTGCCGAGCGACAGCCGGGCGGTGAGGACGAGTTCGTCCCGCCCCGCCATCTCCATCACGGCGCCGAGCAGCGGGTGCCCGGCCGCCTCCATGCCCGCGCCGCCTGCGTAGGCCGCCGCGGCGCCCGGCCGCAGCCAGAACCGCTTCCGCTGGAAGGCGTACGTCGGCAGCTCGGTCCTGCGGGCTCCGGTGCTCTCGAAGAACCGCTGCCAGTCGACGGGCACGCGGGCGGCGTGGAGTGCGCACAGCGACGCCAGGAAGCGCGCGAACCCGTCCTCGTTGCGGTGGAGGGTGCTCGTGACTACGCCCGCGACCCCGGCCTGCTCCAGGCTCTCGCCGATCGGCACGGCGAGCACCGGATGGGGGCTGACCTCCACGAACGCGCCGTGGCCCTGCCCGATGAGGGCGTCGATGACGGGGGCGAAGCGGACGGTCTGCCGGAGGTTGGTGTACCAGTAGCCGGCGTCGAGTTCCTCGCCGGAGAGCTGCGCCCCGGTGACCGTGGAATACATGGGGATGCTCGCGGCACACGGCCGTATGCCCGCCAGGAGCTCCCTCAACCTGCCTTCCAGCGGCTCCACATGAGCCGAGTGGGAGGCGTAGTCCACGGGAATGCGGCGAGCGCGCACCTCGCGGCGCTCGCACTGCGCCATCAACTCCTCCAACGCACCGGTGTCCCCCGCGACGACCGTCGCCGTGGGACCATTCACCGACGCCACCGACACCGCGCCCGCCCAGGCGCCGATCAGCTCGGCGGCCTCCGCCTCGGGCACGGCGAGAGAGACCATGCCGCCGCTGCCCGCAAGGCAGACAATGGCCTGACTGCGCAGTGCGACCACACGCGCGGCATCCTCCAGCGTGAGCGCCCCGGCCACACAGGCCGCGGCGATCTCACCCTGGGAGTGACCCACCACCGCCGCCGGACGCACGCCACTGGCCCGCCACACCTCGGCCAGGGAGACCATGACCGCGAACAGCACCGGCTGCACCACATCCACCCGCTCCAGCGAGGGAGCCCCCGGCTCATCGCGCAGCACCGCGCGCAGCGACCAGTCCACGACCGGCGCGAGTGCCTCCTCGCACTCCGCGATCCGCCGCGCGAACACCGGGTGCCACTCCAGCAGATCCGCCGCCATGCCCACCCACTGGGCACCCTGCCCAGGGAACACCCACACCGCGTCGGCACCGGTCCCGGCGGGGGCGGCGGCGACGGTGGCACGGGTGGCGTCGGCGGTGAGCGCCGTCACCTCCCGTGCCAGTGTGTCCCGGTCGTGGGCGAGGAACATCGCGCGGTGTTCCAGGGGCGCCCGCGACGTCGCGAGGGAGTAGGCGATGTCGAGGATGCGGGGCACGGGGTCGGCGGCCAGGTGCGCCAGCAGGCGGCGCGCCTGTGCGGCGAGGGCTTCGGGCGTCTTGCCGGACAGGACGAACGGCAGCAGCGGAAGCTCGGTACCGGCCGTCTCCGCGTCCGGCTCCTCCTCGATGGGGGCCTGTTCGAGGATGAGGTGCGCGTTGGTGCCGCTGATACCGAAG
>NZ_VTHJ01000107.1:0-6586 GCF_008386495.1 Streptomyces tailanensis
GAGCGCGTCGCGACCCGGTTCTCGAACTTCCAGTTCACCAGGTCCTTGGACGAGTACACGGGGATCGAGACGAAGCTGACGTTGCCGTCGTACTTCCTCGTCGGATTGGCCCGGTAGAGCTCGGCGCCGGTGTAATGCACGCCGTACCAGTAGTAGGTGTCGCCGAACTTGAAGACCCCACCACCCTGCGAATAAATGGGGTTGCCGCTGGTGTCGTTCCAGAAGGTGTTGTTCGTGATGGTCTGGAACGTGCCCTCGTCAGCGGGCTTCAGATCGGCGGCGGCGGTCATCAGTGCCGTCTTCGCGTCGGCGACGTCCGACGTGGTGGCCGAAGTGTCGCCGGCGACCTCGGCCGCGGCGGTCAACGCCTTGGCGAAGGGCTTCCAGGAGTCAGCCGTGTACTTCGTCGGAATGCGCGTCTGGTAGTCGGACACCAGGAACTTGAGGCCGCGATCCACCACCGGTCCGGCAGCCGCCCCCTGGTCTTGGAGCTCCGTTGCCTGTCTCTGCGTTGCAGGTGCCTCCGCCGCGGCAGTGCTCGCCGAGAGCGGCGCCGCCAACGCCACGGACAACAGGGTGGCGGCGGCCAACTTCCAGTACTTCGAGACGACACGCGATCTTTGCCTCAAGAGGTCACCTTCCGTCATTCTCAAAGGCGCCGAGATCCGGCGCACTTCCGTTGAAGGGCAGTCCCACGGCGGTGCCCTTGTCGATCAGGGCACTGTTCGCCGCGAGACGGAGATGGGGCAGTACGGGCAGGCTCCCGTCGGTCTGGCGGGGCGCGTCCCAGCCGGACGTCGACACACTGTGGAACTGGGAGTCGGCCAGGGGGACGCCGAGGTTCCAGGTGTTGTACGCGGCGTTCGTGCCGCTCATGTTCGACGTTGGCGTTCCGGTGTAGGCGATGTTGTTGCGCAGGTTGCCCCGGCCGACGGCGGCGCCGCGCGAGTCGATTCCCAGCATGTTGAAGTTGGGGTGGTTTCCGTAGCCGGTGTTGTTGAAGAAGTCGTTGGCCACCGGGTGGTGGTTGGCGTAGAAGCCGGCCGCCTTGTTGAGGAACGCCACCGAGGAGCGGACGGTGTGCTTCGGCGCGTTGGCCTCGTAGTCGCCCCCGTAGCCGCCGGACTTGAAGCCGGCTCCGTTGCCGGAGGGCGTCGTCGTCCCTGGCACGTACCCGTTGCGCCAGGCCCACGAGTGCTCGATGATCACGGGCGAGTAGGTGGAGATGAGGTCGAACCCGTCATCGGCGTTCCACCACGCGCGGCAACCCCGGAACACGTTCGCGGCCCGGCCGGCCGGCGTGTAATGCGAACCGAACCCGTCGGCGTTCTCACCGGGCCCGTCGTTGCTGCGCAGGTCGTAGTTGTCATGCGCGTCCGAGTTGAGGACGAGGTTGCCGCCCCCGCCGCTGATGAACAGGCCGGTACCCATGTGGTGGTGGGTGTTGATCTGCTCGAAGATGTTGTTGCTGCCGGAGACCCAGATCCCCCAGGACTCGGCGTTGCGGTTGTTGTTCTGCGGAACGCCCTTGACTTCCAGTCCTTTGAGGTGGATCCAGCTGCTGGTGACGTTGAAGCCCTTGATGCGGCAGTTGTCCGTCATCCGCGAGAAGTCGAAGACCGGTTTCTCGCCCGGCTGGGCCCAGTACCGGATCGGGTTGCCTGAGCTGCCGCTCTTGTTCAGGGTGATCGCGTCGACCTTGGCGGTCTGGCTCGGACAGGCGCTGTTCGCGCGGGTGTAGGCGTAGGTGCCGCCCCGGAAGTAGACCGTGTCGCCTGCCTTGGCGACGGCCTGTGCACGGGCGATCGATGCCCACGGGGCGGCCTGCGTACCTGCTGCGCCGTCGTTCCCGTTCGGGGCGACGTAGTAGGTGTTTCCGGCCGCCGCGGCGCTCGCGGACGCCGAGCCGGGGGCCATGGCGACGGAACTCGCCGTGACCACCGAGATCAGGAGGGCAGGGGTGCCGAACTTCGCGGTTCTCACAGCGTCATCTCCCAAGTCAGGCCGGTAGGCCAGTTCGAATGCCTCGCGCAGTTCGTCTCGGTCGCCGATGTACCGGCCGTCCTGGGTCATGAACATGCTGGCCAGCTGGCCGAGCCGGATGCTCCAGACGTGGTGGATGTTGGGGCAGATCACCGCGCGCTCCTGGGACTTCCGCAGTTCCTTGCCCAGGGCCACGAAGCCGTCCCAGTCCGGGGCCCGGGCGGCGAGCTCCTTCGGGTCGGTGGTGATCCCGGCTTCCTGAAGCAGGTCGGCGCGGTAGAACAGCCCGGTGGGGCCGGTGTCCATGGGGAACGCGATCATCCGACCCTCGGGCGTGCGTGCCCGGGCTGCGTTGGCCGTTGGGTGGGTGGTGGAGTACGGCGCGCACGTCGTGTCCACCGGCACCGCGCACATGCCGGACTCCAGTTCCTCGCTGTGCAGTTGGCCGCCGAGGGCTCCAACTCGCACGCTGGTCCGGAACCACCGCAACTGTTGAGCCGACCAGCCGTGACTCACCCATGGAGAGGCCTCCTGTCACCACCGATGCGGAGATTGCCTCGCGGCCGTACCCTCGCCCCGGCCTCCGCCTTCGTCGCACGCCGCGGCCCGGTCGGAGCCAAGCCGCTTCCGCACGCCACCGTCAGGTAGGGACGACTGCGTCCTCGGTCTGCGGCACCGCCGTCATTGAGGCCACCCGCGAACCGACCGGCCTCGGTTCGCGCCCACCGCCGCGTGCTACCTGAGATACGCGGCGAGCGGGAGGTTCTGGCGGCGCACGTCACCGGCGACGAGCCCTGCGACCCGCTGGGCGCCGTAGGTGTCGAAGTGGGTGTGGTCGTTGCAGAAGAAGGTGCCCAGGGGACCGGTGCCTCCGTAGTCGCCGTTGTTCGGGCAGAAGTGCAGACTGTTGTAGAGCGAGACGCTGAGTGTCTGTAGGTCGATGACGGGGGCCCTGGTGGCGGATCCGGCGGCGAAGGTCTCGTTGACGAAGCCGCGGTTCTTGGTCGCTGTGCCGCCGGAGCAGGTGATGGCGGCCACCGGGGTGAGCAGCACCGGGTGCGCGCCCCGGGCCAGGGCTGCCTGCGCCATCATGGTCATCAGCTGTTGGTACCGGGCCGGGCCGACGTGCCGGGGGCAGGTCGAGGAGGAGTCGTTGATGCCGAACTGGATGAACAGGTAGTCACCGGCCTTCATTCCGGTGCTCGAGTTCAGCATCGCCTGCCAGCGAGACGAGTACGCGGTGGACGTGAGGCGGCACTCACCGTTCGAGCCCTTGGTGCTGCTCACGTTCCCCTCGTACAGCCAGGTCTGGATGCTGCGGCCTCCGACGGCCTGGTTCTTGACGGTCACGTCGCTGTTGAACAGGGCGTCGAACTGGCTGCCCCAGCCGACCGGACAACGGCCGGAACTCGGGTTGGCCATGGTGGAGTCGCCGGCCAGCCACACGGTGACCGGCGCGGCGACCGCCCGTGCGGCCGGCGCCTGGGCGCGGGAGGCACTGATGCAGTTCGTGGCGACGCGGTCCGCCGCGGATGCGGCGCTGACACCGAGGCTCGACAAGGCGATCATGAGCGCGGTCGTGATGAGAATCCGTAAGTTCCTCAACGGGTCCCTCCTTGGGACTGGCGCCGGGTGTCGGTCAGCGCAGGTACGCGGCCAGGGGCAGGCGCTGCTCGCGGATGCTCTGGAGCACCAGCCCGCCCATCTGGCTCGCGCCGTACTGCGAGAAGTGGGTGTTGTCCGTGACACCGTCGACGGATGAGCGCAGGAAGAGCTGTGCGGAGGCGGACGGGCCGAGGGACTCGACCAGCGTCTTGCTCTTGGTGGTCAGATCGATCACCGGCACGTTCTGCGCGGTGCCGACCGAGCGCATCTCGGCGGGCAGGTTCACTCCGAGGCCGTTGACGTGCAGTGCTGTAGGCGTGAGCCGGCTGCCGTTGAACTGCCGGCGGACCGGCGGGGTCACCAAAACAGGGACGCCGCCCTTCGCGCGGACCTGCGTGATCATGGAGGTGAGGTTGCTCCGGAAGGCTGACGCGCTGGTCTGCTTGTCGTTGTGGCCGAACTGGATGAAGACCGCGTCGTGTGCCTTGACCTTCGGCAGCAGGGCCGGGAAAAGCGCTGAGTTCCTCAGGAAGCTGCCCGAACTCTCCCCCGAGTCGGCGTAGTTGGCGACGGACGCTCCGGGACCCACCGCCGGCGTGATCATCTGGCCCCATCCCGTGTACGGGGCCACGGGCTGGTCGCACACGGTCGAGTCACCGGCCAGGTAGGCGACCAGCGGCTGGGGCGCGGGTTTCACGGAGACGGCCGACACCTGCGGGTTGCTCCCCGCGAACCGGATGTCCAGACCGGGGTTTCCGGTGCCGCCCTGGCCGGTCGGCTGCCCCTCCGGCTGCCGCACGTTGACCGTGAACGAGTACGTGGCGGCGGCGCCGGTCGCCGTCTTCGTCGCCGGAAGCATCAGGCGCCGGGCCTCCACCCACATGTCGGTCTCGGCGGTTGTGGCACCGCCGATGGAGACGGTCACGTCGTAGTTGCCGGGTGAGACCGCGTAGTGACACTTGATCGGCGCAGTGCCGGAACAACCGGCCGGCAGTGCCCGCGTGGCGGCATCGGCATGCGCCGCACCGGTGCCGACCAGCGTCGCGAGGGTCAGCAGACCCACTGCTCCCAGCCTGATCCCGTGCCCTTCGAGACCCAATGTCATGCCCATTACAATCACCAATCCCGTCCTTGACCGGAGAGTTGTCCGGGTTGAGGTCCGTGGCCCGTCGCTCAGGCCTGGGTGAAGCCGCTCATGATGACGGAGGGCCGCTTCGTGGCGGAGTCCCAGGCGCCCATGTTGTAACCGGTGAACGGGGACATGCACTCCGGCTCCCAGTAGAAGATGCCCTGCCCGCCGTTGGCCTTGAGGGCCTTGATGTAGGTGACCAGCGCGGCCTGGGTGGAGGAGGCGCGGTCCACCCGACCACCGAACTCGCTCTGCAGGAACGGTTTGCCGTAGGCGTCGGAGATCCTCTTCATGTTCCCCACGATCCCGGCCGCGACGTCGGTGCTGCCGTAGGAGGAGAACACCGACATGTCCCACTTGCCGCCGTTCGCGGCGAAGCGACTGAAGAACGTCGTCATCGCGTCGTACTTCTGCGGCTGGGCCAGGTGGATACACACGGTCGAGATCGGTGACACCGCCTTGACCTGGTCGTATGCGGCGTTGAGTAGTCCGGTCATCTGCGCCGGGCTGGAGACGCTGCCGACTGGGCGGCAGATTCCGCTGTTGATCTCGTTGCCGATCTGCACCCAGGTGGGGATCACGTCGTTGTTCCTCATGACCGTCATGGTCTGGTTCACGTATGTGCCCATCGCGGTGCGCATCTGGCTGTAGCTCATGTTCCGCCAGGCCGCGGGCGGGTTCTGCACGCCGACGGAGTTCCAGGTGTCGCCGAACATGTAGTCGAGCATGATCGACATCCCGGCGGCCTTGACCCGCTTGGCGAAGGCGGCCACCTCGTTGATGCCGCAGTGCCCGTTGGCCGGGTCGCTGGAAGGGTTGACGAACGTGCGCAGGCGTACGGCGGTGATGCCGTATCCCTTGAGGATGGTCAGCAGGTCTTGGGTCTGCCCGCTGGCGTTCTTCCAGGAGTAGCCGCGTGCCTCCATCTGAGGTGCCCAGCTGATGTCGACGCCCTTGACGAAGCTCGCCGCGGCCTCGGCGGGCGTCTCGAGTTCGGCGAACGCGACGGCGGTGGCGAGCGCTCCGGCGGTGGCGGTGGTGGCCTTGAGCAGGGTTCGCCGGCTGATGCGCCCGGCAACTGGTGTGGGGGGTTGCGGGGACATGGTCGGTCCTTTCCTTCCGTCGGCAGCGAGTGAGCCGTCGCGGTCGGCGGAGAGGGGGGTGGTGAGAAAGAGATTTCGAGGAGCGAGGCGGATGGGTGGAGCAACTGACTCTCAGGCTCGCGGAGTTGGTGTGGCCGCGTGCGATCCAGCCGATGCGCCTCCCTCTGTGGGGCAACAACTACGGCAGGAGTGCTTACGAGTGGCATGTGTCGAAGGGGGCGGCCTGGGCGTGCCAGGGACGCTCCTCCAGGTCAGACCTGTGAGCGATCACAGGGGGGTTGCGACGGAAGTGCGCAATCGCATCACAACGAACTTGAGGTGCATCATGCAGCTTCTCGATCGGGCATGAAGCTGTCAACCATTGCTCATCAATCCATGGAAGAAGCAGTGCGATCCTGTGGACGGGGGCTCGCCGTGCCTCGGCCGTGAGCTGTCTGAAACGGCCGGGAGTCGGCCCAGTTCAAGTGCCCTTTTAGAAGGAATGCGGCGACAGGGACAAGGCTGCGCACGGGACATCTCGTTGGCTCGCATCCGAACATGCTCGAACAGAAAAGGCCAACAGAATGCTTGACGGGCTATCAGTGAATTTCTACCCTCGCAGCGAATGGGAGCGTTCCCACACCTGTGGTCAGACCGCCGTCTCCGCGATCTTCATACCACCCCCACATCGGAGGTCATAGTGACTGACCCGCACCGGCATCCGCGCACCGCATCGCGCCCATGGCGATTCCAACGCCGGTCCAGCAATCGGCTGTTCGGCGGCCTG
>NZ_VTHJ01000107.1:6609-12427 GCF_008386495.1 Streptomyces tailanensis
CGCCGGTCCAGCAATCGGCTGTTCGGCGGCCTGACGGCCGCCACCGCACTGGCCCTCTCCGCACTCACCGGACTGCCGCAGACCGCGCACGCCGCGACCGCCCGGCAGGTGGAACGCCTCGATCGGGGTTTGACCAGCGTCCACACCGGCAGCGGGAACCTGGTGTCGTGGCGGTGGCTGGCCACTGACCCGAACGACGTGGCCTTCAACGTCTACCGTGGCGGCACCAGACTCAACTCCTCGCCCCTGACCACCTCGACGAACTACTTGGACGCCGGCGCCCCGGACTCGGCGGACTACACGGTGCGCGCGGTGGTGAACGGCATCGAGCAGGCGCCGTCCGAGCACGCGCTCCAGTTCCGCACCGGGTACAAGGATGTGCCGATCTCCCCGCCGCCCGGGGGCACTTCACCGGGCAACTCGCCGTACACCTACGAGGCCAACGACGCCTCCGTCGGCGACCTCGACGGCGACGGTGCCCTGGACATCGTTCTGAAGTGGCAGCCGACGAACGCCAAGGACAACTCCCAGTCCGGCTACACCGGCAACACGATCGTCGACGGGATCAAGCTCGACGGCACTCGCCTGTGGCGTATCGACCTGGGCCGCAATATCCGCTCCGGTGCCCACTACACACAGTTCCAGGTGTACGACTACGACGGCGACGGCAAGGCCGAGGTCGCCATGAAGACCGCCGACGGCACGAAGGACGGAACCGGCGCGGTCATAGGCAGTTCCTCGGCCGATCACCGCAACTCCACGGGCTACGTGCTGTCCGGCCCCGAGTACCTGACGATGTTCAACGGGCAGACGGGCAAGGCGATGCAGTCCGTCGACTACGTCCCAGCCCGAGGCACGGTGTCGTCCTGGGGGGACTCCTACGGCAACCGCGTGGACCGGTTCCTGGCGGGCACGGCCTACCTGGACGGTTCCCGACCCTCGGTGATCATGGCTCGTGGCTACTACACCCGCGCGGTGATCGCGGCCTGGGACTGGCGGAACGGGCAGTTCACCCGCCGGTGGACCTTCGACTCCAACGCCAACAGCGGCTACGCCGGCCAGGGCAACCACCAGTTGTCGGTCGCGGACGTGGACGGGGACGGCAAGGACGAGGTCGTCTACGGCGCGATGGCCGTCGACGACAACGGCAACGGCCTGTGGACGACGCGAAACGGCCACGGGGACGCGATGCACGTGGGCGACCTCGACCCGTCCCGGCCAGGTCTGGAGGAGTTCAAGGTCGACGAGGACAGCTCCAAGCCGTCCTCCTGGATGGCGGACGCGAGGACCGGCCAGATCCTCTGGTCCACCCCGGCCGGCGGTGACAACGGCCGGGGGGTGTCCGGTGACATCTGGTCCGGCAGCGCGGGCGCCGAGTCGTGGTCGTCGCTCGTGAGTGGCGTCCGCAACCCCAAGGGCGCGGTGGTCGCCAGTCGTAAGCCCGGGTCCAGCAACTTCCTGGCGTGGTGGGACGGCGACACCACGCGCGAACTCCTCGACGGCACCCACATCGACAAGTACGGCACCTCCGGCGACACCCGCCTGCTCACCGGCTCCGGAGTCCACTCCAACAACGGCACCAAGTCGACGCCGTCCTTGTCCGGCGACCTCCTCGGCGACTGGCGCGAGGAGGTCATCTGGCCGACGTCCAACAACACGGCCCTGCGGATCTACTCCACGCCGTACCAGACCAATACGCGGATCACGACCCTCCTCCACGACACCCAGTACCGCACGGCCCTGGCCTGGCAGAACACTGCCTACAACCAGCCCCCGCACCCCAGCTTCTTCATCGGCGGCAACATGCCTACGCCACCCCGCCCCACCGTCGCGCTGCCGAACAGCCTCTGAGCTGGACAGCCGACTTCCCTGATGCTTGAGCGAGTTCAAGCATCAGGGAAGGGGTATTTGTCGAACGAGTGGAACCTGGCATGGGTAACGGAGCACCGGCGGTGGTGCACGCGGCCCGCTGAGGGTGTTCTTGGGGTACAGGACCTGCCGGAGGCGGTCGCGCGGACCAGGCTGAAGTCCGGGGATCCGGTGCCGCCTTCTTTTGGCCTCATGGTGGTGTGCCGCCGATCCCGTCAGCGGAACCCTGCCGCGTAGCCGACAGCACGCCTCGCGAAGGCGCCGGCCGGTCGGCCGGTGAGGCGCTCAACACCACCGCCGCGCCGATCACGGTCGGCCGACACCAAGCGTACGGCGTCTTCGTAACTCCCGCGGGTACGGTCACGGAAACCAGCTCCAGGACGACGCCCACCACTGGGCCGATGTCGCCGAAGCCGACGACGACGGCGTCCTGGCCAGGGGCTTGTCGGCGACGGCACCGGAACCGTGCGCGCCGGCGTCCTGCCCATCACCTGGATTCCGTTCCGCCACTGGACCACTGCGGCCGTACGCGAACGAGGCGGCCGCCGTTTCGTCATGCCCGGATAGCGGCCATGATGTCGTGAGAAGCCGCCGGCCCGCTCAGTCTGCTGCTGCCAGACGTACCAACGGCAGTGGTACAGAGCGGAGTCGTCCCAAAACCGTCCGCTCGTTGTATCGCGCTGGGTCCCCCACAGTCGACGTCGGGGCCCTACCGAAGTCCTGGTGAGGCGGATGCCGATCGTGATGAGCGCCGGCCGCCGCGCTCCTCCAGGGTCGAGGGCATGCCGCGTCCGTCTCGGCGTGAATCGTGTCCCGAGAAGCCGGCCCCACCGGCACCGCCAGGACACAGAGACCGTGACGCCACCCGGCGGGACTGCTCACCCGCAGCAGCCGTCCACCTCCCAGATGCGGAGCAGCGTAGGTAGCTTCTCCGGCTGGTCGGCGCGCAGTTGACGAGATCGCACACCGTGTGGCATCGCCACCCGGCCCAACTGCGCGCCCACGAGGTATGTAGAGGTATGTACCCGTCGCCGAGACTCGGGGTCCTGCTACGTGCCGGACGGAAGGCCAGAGTCGGCAACACTGCCGTTACTGACTTCGGCTCGTCAAGGTGAGGCTGGGGCGTCGAGGGTCAGGCCGGTGCCCGCTGTGAAGCCNTTACTGACTTCGGCTCGTCAAGGTGAGGCTGGGGCGTCGAGGGTCAGGCCGGTGCCCGCTGTGAAGCCGTCGAGGGTTTCGGGCCGGTACTGGAGGCGTTTGAGCCGGTTGCGTACGAGGGCTTCGAGCCGGTCGAGAGCGACCACGGCGAGGTTGGCCGGACTGCGCTTGACGTGCGCCCATACCCACTCGGCGGGGTTCAGGTCCGGCGAGTGGGCGGGCAGCGGGAAAACCGTCAGCCAGTCACGCTCGGCGATCAGCTCACGCATGGCGTGGGAGACGTGGGTGTTGAGCCGGTCCCAGACCAGCACGATCGATGCCTTGGCGAGCTGGTGGACGCCGTCTGCCAGTGCGGTGAAGTCGCGCTCGCCCATGCTGCGGCGCTTGCCTTTGCCCGCGGGGTGGGTGCGCAGGCGGTGGCACAGCCGGGTGCGGGAGCCTGGCCGCATGGCGATCAGTCCGGCCACCGACAGGCGCCCTGAGCGTCGACTGCTCACCGTCACCTGCGGGGTGTGGCCGAGTCGGCCCCAGGTGCGTCCTTTGGGCGGCTGTCGCGTGAAGCCTGCCTCGTCCTCGAAGCAGATGTAGCCCCCGCAGGCCGCCCGGGCCCTTTTACCTCGGCCCAGGTCGCCTCCTTCCACAGGGTCACGGCCTGCTCGTCGCGTTCGGCGACCCGCCGTGCAGGGACCCGCGGGCTGAAGCCGAGCCGGTGCATCAGCCTCGTGGCTCCCGAAACGCTGTAGGAGATGCGGAACTTCCGGCCGATGAGCGTGGCTACCCGGGCGGCGGTCCACACCTGGTCCTCCACCCATCCGTGCGCGGCGGGTCCTTCATCGAGGTATGCGGCCGGCTTCTCCAGACAGCGCGGGGACAGCCGGCACCGCGATCCACTCGGGCCGCGGGAGGCCAGCGCCCGCACGCCGCCGTCCCGCCACAACTGATGCCACTGGTAGGCCGACTTCGGGCTCACCCGCAGGCGCCGTGCCACCTCGGACGGCTTGATCTTCTGCTCGAACAGCTCGGCCGCCTGCATCCGCACCGTCTCCCGGCGCTGACGTCCCACAGGGGTCAGCCCGCCCCCATCCGCATACCTCACACACCACGGAATACAGCCACTACCCCAGGCACAGCAGGGACTTCAGGAAAGCTCACCCTGACGAGCCGAAGTCAGTAACNTACAGCCACTACCCCAGGCACAGCAGGGACTTCAGGAAAGCTCACCCTGACGAGCCGAAGTCAGTAACGCCGGTCATGATGGCGTTGACGATGCCCTGCTGGGTGACCGTGAGGGAGCGCCGGTTGAACAGCCCGAACCCGTACCGATCGGTTGCACCGTTGTCCCAGTAGACGGTGGCCGCGCCGTATTTCTTGGCGGTGGCCGCGACGGCCCGTGCAAAGTCCGCGCGATATCTGTTGTTTGACGAATCGAACGGTGACTTGTCGATGGCGCCGTATTCGCCGACAACTACCGGATACCCCTTCGCGACGAATGTGTCGTACATCTTTTTCAGCTGCGAGTCCAGATAGTCTTCCTGTCCCCAGGTGGACGTCCTCGATGGGTTGGTCGCCGCTCGTCCCCATTGCGTGATGGTGCCGCTTTCCTCTCCGGCGAAATCCCACGGGCTGTAGTGATGAACGGAGATCATGATTCGCCGTTCATTGGCGGGAATGGAGGGGGAGCGGTACTGGTCGGACGGAATCGCGAAGCCGTAGTTCCCCGCCGTGTAATCGATGTTTGTGTTCCAGCCGGGAACGAGCAGCCACCTTGAGCTGTTATTTCCGCCGGTTTTGCGTACGGTGTCGACGAAAATCTGGTTGTAACTGTTGATGTTTGAGTAGCACGGTTGGGTCGGGTTGCCGTACTGCCCGTCGAACTCCTCGTTCATGGACTCCAGGATCAGGCGCTGGTCGTAGTTCTTGAACCTGTTTGCGATTTGCTGCCAAGCTTTCTGGTACTTGGCCTTGATCGCTGTTTGGGAGGGTGAATCACAGATCAGCCAGGAGCCGCTGATGCTCTTGTAGCCGTCACCGTGCATGTTGATCATCACATGCAGGCCCCTGTTGTAGGCGTAGTTGACGACTTCTTGGATTCTGTTCAGCCAGGAGGGGTTTATCGTGTAATCCGGGCCGGGCCCTATGTATCCCAGGTAGGAGACCGGGATCCGGATGGTTTTGAACCCGGCCGCCCTTACTTTGTCGATGAGGGCTTGTGTTACGGCCGGCTGTCCCCATGCCGTTTCGTTGGGGTACCCGTTGGCATTGGCTTCCAGCTGGTTCCCCAGATTCCATCCCGCGCCCATGTCGGCCACGATCTGCGAAGCGCTCGACTGTGCCACGGTATCGGCCGATGCCTGATGCGCCGCGCCGTACACAGATGCGGCAACTGCCAACAGGACGGCAAGGAAAATGACTCTGATCTTCCCTGCTGGTGAAACCATGAGCTTTCCTCTCTTGCATCCTTTTGAGGGTGTCGGACCCCCAAGTGGATCTATCTGTGTGAGTGGGAGCGGCCGGAGCCGCCTGCTGTTCGGGCGGTGGTGTCCACGTTGGCCTGGAAACGAACACAGTCGATTGCGCGGCGGCTGACCTCGCGGGCGTCCGTGGGCGGCCACGCACCCTGCGCGGCCGGATGCGCGGCGACCACGGCAGACGCGCGCACCCGGGCCGTGCGTGGTTGCTCCTCAGCTCAGGACGGATTCCCAGGTGGTGGTGGAGGAAGTGGCGTCGGCGCGAAGGCGGTCGTGGGCCGCGGTGTCGCCGTAGAGGCTCCACCGCATCCAGTCCACGAACG
>NZ_VTHJ01000107.1:12450-26324 GCF_008386495.1 Streptomyces tailanensis
AGAGGCTCCACCGCATCCAGTCCACGAACGTGTTGATGGTCCGGGAGTCGCCGAAATAGTTGCTGTGGCCGGCGCCGCGGAAGGTGAGGAACGCCTTGGCGGCGGGCAGTTCCCGATACGCCTGACGAGCGGAGGAGATCGGGCACGTTCCGTCCCGGTCGCCGTGCATGAAGAGGGCCTTGGCGCGGACCGACGGGCTCGGGTTGCCCATGTCCACACAGGACATGGGGATCGCGGCGGTGATCCGTGCGTCCGGCCAGGCCGTGAGCAGGCCGTGGGTGGTCATGCCGCCCATCGAGTGGCCGGAGACGCCGACTCCGACCGCTGTGTTGATGTGGCCGGCCAGCGGGTCGCCGGCCGTGTTGAGGGCGAGGGTCCGGGTGATGACCTCGGAGACGTCCTTGGACTGGTTGCCGTTGTAGACGTCTTGGCCACTGAGGTTGGCGAAGTGGGGGGCGGGGACGATGAACCCGGCCTCGGCCAGGGGACGGATCACCGCCAGGGAATTCTGCGGGCTGCTGCTGAAGCCGTGCATGAACTCGCAGACCGGGAAGACGCCCTGGGCAACGGGGGCGTTGGCGACCGGGGAGCCACCGGGGGCGCCGGTGGCGGGGTAATAGACGTAGTTGGTCCACCGGCGGCTGCCGCGGCTGCAGGCGTATGGGCGCACGCCGACCGCGAACCGCTGGGTCGGAGCTCCGGCCCTCGCGGCGGCACCTGCTGGTCCCGTACCGAGCAGGGACATACCTACGCCCGCGGCTCCGGCTGCGCTCAGGGTCAGCAAACTACGCCGTTGCATGGTCATGAGGACTCCTGGTGTGGGGGGTGTGCGGAGCGCTGCTCGGTCAGGTGTCGCGCAGAGGCATTGGTGAAGCCGCGGCGGTGAGGCTGACCGAGGGGGTGGGGGAGTGGCCGGGGGGATCAGGACGGCGAATCGCGCATGGGGGGACGTTCCGGGCCTGCCCGTGGTGGTCATCGGCGTGTGTGGCCTTGTCGGCAGAGGCGCGGCGAGCCGCTGAACACCGGCCGAACCGTGACTCGTTGAGGGAGAAGCCCTTCGCGCCTACCTGCCCGCCTATCTGACGGGGAGGTGTTGATTCTGCGGAAGCGGCGCAGGGGGTGCCTCTCCTTCCGCTCTTCGTGTGCTGCGCCTGTGGGAGCGTTCCCACTTATCTTGCAACAGGTAGATTCCCGATCGGGTGCCGATCTGTCAATCATCGGCGCCCAACTCTGTTGCATTCGAAACGAATTCGATGGATCGCAGGGGCCGGGAGGTGCTGCGTGGTGTCTCCGCGGACCGCTCGATCACACTCGCGGCGGGCCGTCAGCCGTGGCTGATACCTGCGCTCATGCCGGCGATCGTATGAGCCCTGATGTCGGGGTGCGGTCCCTCCGCGAATCGGGTCACCACGGCGCGGACATGATCCTGAGCCGGCTGGAGCAGGCCGTCGTACACCGCGACGCAGACTTCCCGCGCCCGTGACCGGGGCCAGCCGGGCGGCAACAGCCCGATGGGGAGCAGCGGGTCCAGGATGGGGAAGTGCCGGTAGGCGTGCATGACCTCGGTCCGTGCGCGCACCGCGTCGGCACCGGTGACGCCGTCGGTGCTGATGTGTGGAAGCAAGCCGCTCCAACGGTCGATGAAAGCCTGGTAGTGCTCAGCGATGCCGCGCAGGTCCCACGCCTCGACCGGGTTGCGGTCGACCTCCGTGTCCAGTTCCTCCTGCCGCGCGCGGAACACCGTCACCGCTCCCCGCGCCAGGTCGGCCACCTCGATCCGCCCCTTGGGGGTCAGGGGGTGCGGCGACACCCAGAGCGCGTCGTACAGCGGCGCGAATCCGCGCCAGCGCAGCGCGGTGCGCAGTGCGCGCCGCCGCGTGCTCTCCTGTTCCGGGACGGAGAAGGCGATCAGTGTCCACCGGCCGTCCCATGAGTCGGGCTGGGTGGTGAAGGTGGCGATCGAGCTGGCGCCGCTCCACAAATCGACGGCGGCCCGCGACGTAAGCCGGTAGGAGCTGTACCGCCCTTGCCGGCTGCCCTCCAGCACCCCACGGCGCATCAGCCTGCTGATCGTCGTACGGGCGGCGCCCGCGGTCACTTGGAACTCTCCGAGCAATGCCACGATCGCCGCAGAGGGCAACCACGCCCGGCCGGGGAACGTGTAGTCGGCGATCAATGTCACCGTGAGTCCCTGCGGCGATACGTTGTTTTGCCAGCCGGGCGACCGCACGGGGCCGACGACGCCGTCACCCTCGTCGGAGAAGATCTCCTCGAGGTTGGACAGGTTCGGCAAGGTCGGCTCCGGCGCGGTGGACAGGGTCGGCAACACTGTAACGGTTGTGGAATCGCCGGGTGTGGCTCCGCCGCGATTGCTCCACCAGGCGAGATCTCCGCGCGCAGGTGAAGGCGCCCCGGCAGTGCCCAGGTGCGTTACACCGGTGTACTTGGAGGGCGACGGCAGCGAACAGTCATCCTTGGCACCGTGCTTGCGGGGGACACGGCGCGTTGGGCGATGTGGGCGTTCGTCATCGTCAATGTGGTGGTCGTCGAGGTGCTGTTCCTCAGCGCCTGGATCGGGCAAGAACGAGGTGCTGGCCGTCGCCCTTCGTGACGACTCGCCACTACGACGAATTGGAGGCGGCCTGGACAGAATCGACCCGGCGCAACGTCACCGAGGTTCTGGAACTACTTGGGGCGACGCGCGTACACGCGGATGCACTCCACGACGCCGCATCTCTTGCCCGTCCTGACGAACCTCCGCGCCCACGACCGTGGCGGCGGGCTCAGCCCGTTGTGTGCCGGGTCGCTCTGTCCTGGGCGGGGTTGGCCGCCGGCTCCTTGGCCGACGACAACTCCCCATGCCGGAACGCGACCTCCCGGCACACAGGACACCGGACCCGCTGATTGCCGTCGACGCACAGAACGCACCCCAGCGCCCGCCGCGACGTCGACTGAACAGTCCATGCACACTGGACCGGGACGGTCAGCTCCCCAGAAGTCGTTCTGGTGGAAGCCGTGCGAGGAGGCACCCGCCGTCGGCTGAACGCCATGCCCGCGGGGGGCTGCGCGACGTCCTCGACGCCATGGGTACCTGGGCCATGTCGGTTCCGTATGCCAAGCCGGAAAGTGCCTCGTGAGGCAGAGCCTGGGGGATAGGAGTGAGTCCGTCACGGGACGGTGTCACACGAGCTGTTCGGCGAACCGGACCCGGCGGACAAGGACCTCCCGAGACTCGGTCCACAGGCCGACCAAGCGCCCGGTGAACCCGCCCGCCACTTCGGTGGAGAGATAGCGTCCGTCCAGGCGGGCGAGGACATTGGTGCCGGTTCCGTCACCGATGCCCAGTTCGATGTCGTCCGGTCCGTTCCAGGTCGGCGGCGTGGATCGGATGCGGAGGGTGACAGGGGAGTCGGGCAGCGGGCGGGAGCCGAGAGTCGTCTGGATCTGTCCGATCCGTGCGACGGCCGTGACTTCGCCGTCGGCGACGCGCAGCCCGTACCAATGAGCACCGTCGAGCCGTAGCGCGACGGTGAACGCACCCTTCCCTGGATCGACGAGGAAGTCGGCCTCCCAGTGGTCTCCGCCGACCCGGGTGAACAGGCCCGAGGGCTCGCCGGTCTCGCTCGGTGCGTGACGCACGACCACCCCTTCCGGCACGCTGTGGACGAACCGGTCGGGACGCTCCCCTGGCGAGACCCACCTGAGATGCGGTCCGGGCGCGGAGAAGTCGTCCTCGAAGTCCCGCTGCCCGGTGGGGACGCCTGCGCTCGCCGGCTTGAAGTGTGGCCAGTCCTCCGCCCAGGAGACGTCGGCGAGGAATGTCTCACGCCCGTTGACGTGGAAGCGCGGGCTGCGGCCGCGCGGCCGTGTGCCGAGATACACCGCTGCCCAGGTCCCGTCGGGGCGCTCGACCAGATCGGCATGACCGACGTTCTGGACGGGATGAGCCGTGCTGTGGTGGCTGAAGACCGGATTGTGCGGGGCTGCCTCGAACGGCCCGCGGGGACTGCGTGAGCGTGCGACCGACACCACGTGGCCCCGGTCGGTGCCGCCTTCGGCGATGACCAAGTACCACCAGTCGCCGCGCTGGTAAAGGTGCGGCCCCTCGGAATGGGCCAGGCCGGTGCCGTGCCAGATCCATCGCGGCTGCTCGAGGACCACGCCCTGCTCCAGATCGACCGCGACCTGCCTGATGCCGATCTCGGTCTCGGACCACGAGCAGTAGGTGACCAGGCACGTTCCCTCGTCGTCCCAGACCAGGTCCGGGTCGATGCCGTCGAGTTCGGTCAGGCACACCGGCGCCGACCACGGCCCGGTCGGGTCGGTCGCGTGGTAGACCTGATGACCACCGCGAGCATCGTCGATGTTCGTGGTGATCAGCCAGAACCGTCCCCCGTGATGGCGCAGCGTCGGAGCGTAGATGCCGCGACTCGACGGCGACCGGCCCGCGGGGAACTGATCGTCCCTCGTCAGGGCGTTGCCGATCTGACGCCAGGAGACCAGGTCCCGGGAATGCCAGATCGGGACGCCGGGGCTGTACTCGAACGACGAATTCGCCAGGAAGTAGTCCTCGCCTACTCGGCACACCGATGGATCGGGATACATCCCTGACAAGACCGGGGTGGGGGCCGCGTCGGCGCGCCTACCGTCTTCCGGCAGCATCGAACTCATGCGAAATACTTTCCTTGGTTCGAACCCGGGCTGATCAGCACCGGTTCGGACGTGTTCGGGTGGTGGGGCGTCACTGAGGCTCGGCCGATGTGCCGGCCCGGCGGGCCGGGTCGTAGGCGCGCAGGAAACCGCACATGCCCAGGGTCTGCCGAGGCGGTTGGGCGATACGTGAGACGGTCGCCTTGTACAGGTGGTTGAAGTCGCCGTTGCGCAGCGAATCGATCTGCCGCAGTGCCGCCTGTGCGGCGGCCAGCGCACCGTCGTCGACTGTCTTCTCCCAGGCGTCCAGGCGTGGCTGGACGAGTCGCACGGCTGCCGCGCAGAAGTCCTCGTAGGCCGAGCGGTTGCCGCGCCGCCACTGGTGCGTCAGCTCCCTGAACCCCTCGATGGCCAGGTCCCGGCGTGCCTGGGCGCGCTCGGGGTCGGGGGTCCCGTCGGCGTCGAGGAGCGAGGCCGCGTCCGGATAGGTCTCGGGGGAGAGGTGCGCGGGCGGGAAGGTCATGACTGCGTCGCCCGCCTCAGGAAGGCCGCTGTTCTGCATGACGACGATCACGCGCAGGTCTTCGTCGTTGATGGCGCGGTGGATCGTGCCCGGGGTGAACCAGACCGTGTCTCCGGGGTGCAGCTCGGTCGTCGTGTGGCCCTTGTGGTTGAGGGTCTCCAGCCGGCCGTGGCCGCTGACGACGACGTAGCACTCCGAGCAGACGAGGTGCATGTGGGGCGAGCCGCCGTGTTCGTCGTCCGCCGTGGGCCAGGGGTACACCTCGAGCTGGCTCAGTCCCACGGCTCCGGGGAAGTCGGGGAGGGCGGTCACGGCGTGAACCTCTGGGCGATCGGCTCGAGTTCACGACGGTCCACCATGCGGTCGATGAACACGAAGCGGTGGCTCAGGGACAGGGTCTCACCGGGCTCGAGCTTGATCTCGGTGTCGAAGGCGGGCGACGGGCTGAGGCAGGCGAAGGCACTGCTGCGGGCGAACCACTTCAGCGGGACGGCGGCCGTGGTGGTGCCGGCGTAGGCGAGGACCGTGGCACCGCCGTCGATCTCGTCGTGTTCGCCGGTGATGGCCGCCCAGGCGCCCTGGGTGCCCATGACGGCGTCGCCTTCATGACCCCCGTCGGCGATGACGTCCGCGCCGGTCCACGCCCGGGGCCCGCGCCAGAACAGTCCGGTGTATCCGGCGTTGGGGCGGCCGTGGGTGGTGGGGCTGCCCAGTTCCAGCGGCTCGTGGTGGACGTTGGTCAGGTCGGTGGTGAAGTCCAGCGCCCAGACGCCGTCGTCGGTGTCGGCGCTGTGGAAGCGGAGGGTGCGGGTCTCGTCGATCCACACCTCGTCGCTGGAGGCCACCCAGTCCAGGACCTCGGAGATCGACACCTCGCTGCCGCGGTCGTCCTGCCGGCCGAAGCCGCGGTGCACCTGCCGTCCGTGGTTCTCGCGCCAGACGTAGCCGTGGCCCGGCGCCCCCTGTTCGAAGGTGGGCCCACCCCAGAAGTTGTCGCCGGACAGATGCGACCAGGTCATCTGCAGGCCCTTGTGCCAGCGGTGGTCCCAGGGCCGGTAGACACCCACGGGCGCACCGGAGAGGGTCTTCAACGGGTAGAGATACGGCTTGGGGGATTCCTCGAGAGGACTGTCCGGCCGGTAGACGTACGTGGCGAGGTCCGTGCCCGCGGCCGACACCACGAACTCGGTCCCGGCCTCGTCGTGTTCGATCCGGAAGTGACTGTCAGACACCGGTCTTCTCCTTGTCGGCGTTGTCCTGGGCGGCGCGGAGGCGGCCGCTCATGGAGTGGTAGAAGGGGTTGTCCGGGCTGATCATGTCCGGGGTGACGGGACGTTCGGTCGTCGCCGACTGGTACAGGGCGGCGATGAAGGCCAGGACGCGGCGGCCGTCGTCACCACTGGCTTCGGGGCGTTGCCCGGCGCGCAGGGAGCGCAGCAGCAGGCGCAATTGCGCGGCGTGCGAACTGGCCTCGTCGTCGAGCGGTGCCCCGAGCTCGGCGGCCGTGGCCTCGGCCCGGTGAGGTGCGGGGGTCCACGTCCAGTGAGTGTTGTCGTAACCGTAGAGGTGGGACAGTTCGACCGTGGCCTCGGGGAAGTCGAAGCGTAGGTAGCTGGTCTCGCGGGGGGAGAGGAGGCTGTTGACCATGGACACCATGGCGCCACTGGCGAAGCGGACCATTGCCATGGAGACGTCCTCGGTCTCCACCTCGCGGGCCAACGTGCCCACGGCTGCGCGGACTTCGGTCCATTCCCCCATCAGGGCCAGCATGAGGTCCATCTGGTGGATGCCGTGGCCCATGGTGGGACCGCCGCCCTCGGTCTCCCACTTGCCGCGCCACGGGACGTCGAAGTAGGCGTCGTCCCGGTACCACAGGGTGTGGCAGACACCGACCAGAGGAGCGCCGAGGCTGCCGGTGCGGATGTGCTCCCGCAGGGCCCGGGCGGCGGACCCGAACCGGTGCTGGAAGACGTAGGAGACGTAGGGGCCGCCCTCGCGCTCGTGGGCGGCGACGGCGTCGTACTCGGCGACCGAGAGGGTGGGGGGTTTCTCGCACCACACCGACGCGCCGGCGTCCAGACAGGCGGTGATGGCCTCGCCGTGGGCGATCGGGGGCGTGCAGACGATGACCAGGTCCGGGTGCTGCTCCTGGAGCATCCGGTCGAGGCTGTCGTAGGCGGCGGGAATGCCCCAGCGGGCAGCGAACGCCTCGGCGCGCCGCAGGTCGACGTCGACCACGGCAATGACGGTCGCCTCGCCGTTCTGGGCCTGGACGGCGGGCATGTGGCAGCCGTCGGCGATGTTGCCGGCACCGACGATCGCCACCCTCGCGGGCTGGCTGTACTCAGTCATGTGGCTCTTTCGTAGAAGCTCGGGCGGTGCCTGGGCGCGGCACCGGGGGTTCGTCAACCGCTGACGAAGAAGGTCGGTTCGACCTGCTCAGCCCAAGGCGTGCACGCGTGACCGTGCGGTCGAGGGGAACGGCTCTGTCGGACGAACTGGGCTCTCGCCGATACGAACAGGGCGGCAGCCCGAACGTAGTGAACGGTCACCTTCGTGGTCAAGAGTTGCGTAGTGATCGTTCACATTTTGCGTGACGCCCTACCAGGAACGCCGACCGGACTCAGCGGTTGACCGGGCCGCTCGACCCTCGCGGCACGAGGTGGAACAGATTCGTCACCTCGGACTTCGGCTCGGGCTCGCCGCGCAGGAGAGCGAGCAGCGACAGCATCGACTGCCGGCCTACCTCTTCCTTGTTGATGTGCACCGTCGAGATGCTCGGCGAGAAGTACCGGGTGAACTCCTCGTCGTCCCAGCCGAAGACGCTCATCTCCTCGGGCACCCGCGTTCCGCGGTCCTGGAAGCCGCGCAGCACCCCCAGCGCGACGTAGTCGTTGGCGGCCAGCACGGCCGTCACGCCGGAATCAGCGGGCAGGTCCCGCGCGGCCTCGTAGCCGGAGCGCACGGACCAGTCCCCGTCGACGACGCCGTAGGACGTAAGGCCCAGTCGCTCGACCGCCTCCACGTAGACCGCCCGCCGGTTGCGTGCCGAGGCCCAGTCCTGCGAGCCGGCGACGTGGAGGAACCGGCGGTGCCCCTGGTCCGCGAGGTGACGCAGGATCTCCTCGGCGGGCCGTCCGTCGGCCAGCCGTCCCCGGGACTGGAGTTTGTCGTCGTACTCGCCCAGCACCACCACGGGCCACTGGCCGGCGCCCTGGCCGCCTGCCAGATCCCCCAGCGGTACCAGCGACAGCACCCCGTCCGCCTGCCGGCCCTCCAGCAGGGACAGCACGCTGCGGGCGCGCCGCGACTCGCCGCCCTCCAGTCCGACGACGTCGGTCATGTACCCGGCCTCGTGCGCCGCGGCCGCGGCACCCCTCAGCAGAGGGATCGGAACGAAGCCGCTCAACTCGGGCAGCACGATGGTGATCCGGTGGGACCGCTGCGTGCGCATCGACCGCGCCATGAGGTTGGGCCGGTAGTCCAGCTCGGCGACGGCACGCTCGATCCTCGCTCGCGTCGTCGGCTTCATGCCGCTGTCGTTCTTCAGGAACCGGGACACGGTCTGGTGCGACACGCCGGCCCGCTTGGCGACCTCCCATATGGTGGGCCGCTTCCTCTCCGGGGTGGAGGCCGCCGCCGGACCGGCGGCCTTCGCGGCGGGCCGACCGGCCTTCCGTGCCCGCAGAGGGCGCCCCGCCTGCTCGCACAGGAACTCCAGCAGCTCCGCGCCGGACGCCTCCGCGGGCAGTCCGTAGACACCGGCGAAGCCCGCGACCCGTGGCGCGAGGTCGTCGACGCGCACGAGGCCACGGGCGGCGGCTTCGGCGACGAACGTGCCCGTACGGGCCGCGTCGGCACGGGCTTCCAGCAGGTCGACGACGGTACGCGGCACGGTGGTCACGGGCAGCCCGTCGACGACGGTGATGTCCTCGGCGTCCATGGCGGCGCGATGCAGCACGACGGTCTCGTCACGAGTGGTACGGCGGGACGAGACCGTCAGCTCCACGAAGTCGGCGGGCCGGCCCCCCAGGCCGTGCACCGCACACGCGGAGGTGTGGGAGACGACGCCCGCCCCGGGGGCGTCCGCACGGCGGTCTCGCGCCGGTGTCCCGGGATCCAGCCGCAGCCACGCGACCTTGATCCTGAGGTGCTCCGGCGGGGGAGAGGCGGCCAGGCGGTACACCCCGTGTCCCACGCTCTCCAGTGCCCCGGACCGCTCGAGCCGCAGGAGCTGGACGCCCTGCACGCCGTCCAGCTTCGCCTGCGCGGTGGTCACCAGACCCCACTGGTCGGCGGCCCTGGCGTCCAGAGCCGCCAACACGTCGGCCTGAGTCATGCAGCAATCATTACACGAGCACCCTGCGCCGTCCTCTCCCCCGCGTGTATCGCCTTTTCCAGGCTCGCGGGAGAGGGGACGGCGGGGGCGGCTACTTGGGCTGGAACTCCCAGACCGTGCTCGCGTCCTGCGTTCCGGTGTTCCACTTCGCCTGATCCGCGGAGTTCCCGTACAGGTAGGCCCTTCCCGTGTGGGTGTTCCTGACGCGGAGCCCGCCTGCCGCGACCCCTTCCAGGTTCCAGAGCGAGGCGTCCGCGACGGTGCCGGTGTTCCAGATGACGTCGTTGTTGCTCGCGCCGGCTTCCAGGTAGAAGCGTCCCGTCCGCACGTTCTTGATGGTCCACGATCCTGACGTGTCCCTGGCGACGATCCAGTCCTGGTCGTCATAGATGGTCCCGGACGAAACGATGACCGCGCCGTTGGCATCGGTGTCGAGGTACTTGCCCGAGGACGTGTTCCTCAGCTTGTACCGCGCGCCGCTGACGAGGTAGGCGACCCGCACGCATTCCTCTGCCGCCAGGGTGATTTCGGTGTTCCCGGACACGGTGCTGTACGCCTTCGTGCCGGACTTCACCCAGTTGTCGTTCGTGTCGTACCGGCCGACCTCGACGGACCGTACGACGCCGATGGTGCCCGGCAGGGTGAACGTGGCCTGGGTCGTGGTGGTGAAAGCGAACTCGGCCGGACCGCGCCTGACGCCGAATGCCTGCGCACCGCTCGATGTCGTAAAGGTGATGTCGACGCCGCCCACGGGCTTGGTGGTGGTGGCGTCGGCGGTCGCGGCCCGGTTGAAGGTCTGCAGGTTGGTTCCCCCGCGTTCCACCGGAGTCCTGCTGGCGAGGTCCCGGTGGATCTTGTTCAGCGCGCGGTTGAGCCGGGCGACCCTGTCCGAGACGGCCTTGCGGGTGACGACCTTGGTGGTGGGGTTGAAGTTGTACAGGCCGTGGTCGCTGCTGCCCGTGCTGGAGTCCGGGTCCAGGGCGGCGTACAGATTGAGGGCGGTGTTGCCGGCGATGGCGTTGAACTTCTCGACGTCCGCCGCCGCGGATCCTCCGAAGTTCTCCGGGACCATGGGGAAGTTCTTCCCCTGGGCCCAGAGGCCGTCCCTCCCGTAGTTGTAGAGCGTGTCGAGGCCCTTGGTGTACAGGTCCCTTCCGAAGAAGTCGATGGTCGCCGTTCCCTGGCTCCTGAGGACTTCGTTCTCGGCGACCGGCACCGTGTCCGCGCTGCCGGCGAGGTTCACCCGGGTGTACACCGAGTAGTCCGACTGCTTGATCACCTGACCCAGCTGGGTCAGGTAGTCCAGCAGCACGTCCTTGCGGAACTTCACCGCGTCGGTGTACCCGCCGCTGTTCCAGCGGTCGGTGCTGTAGGTGCTGTAGCTCCGGTCGATGGCGGAGCCGCCTTGCTGCTTCGACACGTTCGGTTCGTTGAGCACCTGGATGCCGACGACGGTGTGCGCGGTGTCGGCGGACGCGAGGTGGGCCATGAGCCGGCCGAGGACGAACTTCTCCCTGGCGAGCAGGTTCGGATCGGTCTTGTCCAGGAGGGGGTTGCCGTTCAGGGTCAGCCTGGTGCCGTCGGACCTCACCACGAACTCGTAGTCGTTCATCACATAGGCCGGCATCCGGGCCGCGATGGACGAACCGGTCGATTCATGGCTGAACCACAGCAGTTCCAGCTTCAGGCCGTACTCCCCGCACCAGGCCAGGTACTTGTCGATGTCGGTCCAGTCGAAGGTGTCCTTCGAGGGCTCGATCTGCGACCACCAGATCGGGATGTTCACCACGGTGAACCCGTCGTCGCGGATCATCCCGAGCACCGGCTTCAACTGGGCGTCCGTCCAGCCGAACGTGTACTTGTGCTTCTCGTACCGGAACTGGACCCCACTGTGGAAGAAGGGCTTCCCGTCGACCATCAAGGTGATCTTGTCGTACGTGGACTTCGATGTGTCGACGTGGGACACCACGCCGCCGGCCGCGGCGGCCCGCGGGAGGCCGCCGACGAGGTTCAGCGCCATGCCCCCGAGGGCTGCCGCCCCGCTCGTGGCGAGGAATCTGCGGCGCGACCAAGGGCCGGTGTTCGACTTCATTGCATTACCTCCGTGTGGTGAACTTCTGCCGGATAGTGAACGATCACGATTGAGTGTTCGACGGCCCGTCAGGAACCTTCGAGGCAGGGGGGTCGGGCGCAGCGCGATCGAGCCGACAGGCGATGGCGGGGCCCTGGCGATCAGATGCTGACCGAAATCAACGATGGCGCACATAAGACTGGCTGTAACGCTTGCGTGTCAATGGTGTGGACGGAGAGAGTTTCGCCGCAGTCCAGAGCGGGTCGGCTCCGGTCGTGCCGGTGGGGCCCCCGCGTAGTGAACGATCACCTGCAGACACCTTGACCGCTCAGGTGAACGATCACTAAATTGCCCCTGCTGTTCTCGGACACCTCATCACTCCCGGTACTTCGTGGCTTTTCTGTGCGCCCTCGGGCCGAGTCACGGCCGGGCCCTTCCTCCCCGCCGGGCACCGGTCGGTATCACCAGATCAAGGGAGATCACGTGTATACGGTCATACGCAGAACGGGCCGTCGGCCCCGAAGATGGGCCGGCTCCCTGGCCGCCGGCATCCTGCTCCTCGCGGCCTTCCTCACAGCTCCGGCCGCCTCCGCCGCCGAAACCCCCGGCGCGACGTTCATCAACGAGACGTTCGACGCTCAGACGAACCCCGCGAACTTCGGTTTCCCGGTCGGGGCCGCCATCGGCAACGGCGTACTGGATGTCACGAAGGGCATGGGCAACTACACGACGTCCGTGCGGCCGTTCGCGTCGTCGATCACCCAGGAGAAGACGCTCGACCTGCGGTTCGACTGGAAGACGGCCATCACCAGCACCGGGATGAAGACCGGTCTGGAACTGCGCGACAACGCCGGACACCTCGTCTTCGGGCTGGCCGCGACCGCAGCGGAACTCCGCTACGCCGTGACCGGGCCCGACTCGGACTCCACCTCCGCTCCGGACTCACTCAATCCCACCTGGACCAAGATCAGCTTTGACCGGACCAAGTGGCACACGGTCGATCTGCACATGGACTTCACCCTCCAGAAGGTCCAGTACACGATCACCAGCAAGGAGGCCGCGCCGATCGTGCTGGCCTCCGGCACGAAAACCATCACGGGGACCAACCTGGCGAAGTTCGTCGCCTGCAACTACTACGGCACCGGTGTGCAGTCCATCGACAACTTCCGCCTGACCCGCCCCGCGAACCCCGCTTACGGATCCCTCACTGGCTCGTCCGTCTACGCCTTCGGTGACAGCATCGTCTGGGGACACAAGTACTCCCGCAGCTTCATGAACTTCCTCGCCGAACGTGAAGGCATGACGCTGACGAAGTACGCGGTGAACGGTGCGACCGTGGGTCCGACCAGCAACCAGATCCTCACCCAGGTGCAGAACGCCAACTCGCAGGCGCCCGACTTCGTCGTCTTCGACGGCGGCACGAACGACGCCGGCGAGATCTTCAGCAACCACACCTACACGGTCGGCACTGTCAGCGCCTCCCAGGACCCCGCCACGTTCGACACCGGCACGTACGCCGGAACACTGGAAACCACCATCCGCACGATGCGGCAGAAGTGGCCGTCCGCCCAGCTCGTGTACGTGGCCGCCCACAGAATGGGCTCGCGGGACTGGAACACCCAACTCGCCCTGCGCCAGGTGTACCTGCAAGCCGCACAGAAGTGGGGCATCGCGGTGGCCGACGTCTTCGCGGACGCGACCCTCGACACGCGTGATGACGCCCAGCGGGTGGCGTACACGTTCGACAACCTCGTCAACACCTTCCCAGGCAGTGGCGGCACCGGGACGCACCCGAACATCGCAGGCATCACCGACTTCTACGTGCCCGTCCTCACATCGGCACTGTCCCAGCTGGCCGACACGACGACACTCAAGGCGCGGCACTCCGGCAAGTGCGCCGAGGCGGTCGGCTCCTCGACCACTGCCGGCACCGCGATCGAGCAGGCCGGCTGCTCGGGCGGCGACGACCAGCGGTGGCAGCTGCACGACGTCGGCGGGGGCTACTACCAGATCCTCTCCCGGCACTCGGGACTGTGCCTCGACGTGGCCGGCTCCTCCACGGCGAACACGGCCGCGATCGTCCAGCAGACCTGCGACGGCCGCACCAGCCAGCAGTGGCGGCTGAGCGACGCCGGCACCGGCTACGTCGCGATCATCGCCCGTCACTCCGGCAAGTGCCTCGACGTGGACCGGGCCCTCACGACGGACGGCGCCCGGCTGCTGCAGTACACCTGCTGGAACGACGAGTCGCACACGAACCAGCACTGGACCGTGCAGGTCTGACATGAGGA
>NZ_VTHJ01000107.1:26346-46320 GCF_008386495.1 Streptomyces tailanensis
GGACCGTGCAGGTCTGACATGAGGAACGCGAGCCGCCGGGTGACGGCGGATTCGGCGGCCGGCCGCACGGCCCGGACAGGGACCATGTGGTCGGCCGGGCCGGACGATCAGCGGGACAGCCGGGCTCGACCGGCCGATGCGGTCGGCTCCGGCGGGACGGCAAGAGGAAAGGGACCGGCCTGCCATGGAGAACTCGGCAGTACAGTACCGATGGGCGTGCGGGCGTGGAGATGCGGCGGGGGGCGGCACGGTGGACGCGGACACGGGACCGGAGAGAGCGGAGCGGGACGTGAAACGGCCGAAGCCGCCGTCCGGAAAGCGTCCCACCATCCTCGACGTCGCGGCGCACGCGGGGGTGTCGCATCAGACCGTCTCGCGCTTCCTGCGGGGCAACGGTGGCATGAAGCCGCAGACGGTGGCCCGCGTAGAACAGGCCGTGGCCGAGCTGGACTACCGGCCCAACCTGGTGGCGCGGTCGATGCGCACCCGCAAGTCGAACCGCGTCACCGTGGTCCTGCCGGCCATGACGACGTTCGTGCCCTCGCAGATCCTGCGGGGAGCGTCCGCCGAGGCACAGGCGGCCGGTTACCTGCTGGACATCGTCGGCCTGGAAGGCGACGAACGGGTCAGGGGCGACCGCGTCCGCGCCCTGCTCGACTCCGGTCAGGCCGAAGGAGTGCTGACCTTCACCCCCATCGGCGACCTGGAGAAGCTGGGGCTGGACCATACGCCGACCGTCGTCATAGGTGAGTACGACGACCAGATGCGGTCCCACGGAATCACGGCTGACGGCGAGCCGGCCGCGATGATCATCGATCACCTCGTCTCCCTGGGCCATCGGCGTTTCGTCCATGTCGCCGGCAGCACGGACTGGATGTCGGCACGCAAGCGACGCGAGGTCTATCTGCGGACGGTCGCCGAGCGGGGCCTGGAGAACTACGCCGTCATCGATGGTGACTGGTCCGTGCGGTCCGGATACGACGCGGCCCAGGGCCTGTCGGCGGACTCCGGTGTCACCGCGGTCCTCGCCGCCAACGACGACGTCGCCATGGGCGTGATCCGTGGCTTCCAGGACCGCGGGTGGCGCGTCCCGGAGGACGTGAGTGTCTTCGGCTGGGACAACCAGGAGTTCACCGCGTACTTCAACCCGTCCATCTCCACCGTGGATCTCGACCGCGAGGCCATGGGCCGGCGGGCCATGCGGGCCCTGCTCGCCCGCATCCGAGAGGAGACCGAGCCGGAACTGCATCTGGACCTCGACTGCCGCCTCGTGCTGCGCGAGTCGTCCGGACCGGCGAGGACGAACCACACCATGTAGCCCGTCGGCCCCACCAACCGGCCGTCGTGCAACGGGCGTCCGGGCGGACATACGCGCCCGAACCCCCGTCCCGCACCGCGCGGAACACGCTGACCCGGCATGTTCGCGCGCGGTGGCGTTCCGCTTCCGTACCGGTCCGGAACCGGTGAAGTCGCACTAAGCACCCAAGCGTTATGTAGAGACCTCTTGACCGAGATGTGGCCGGTTACTACGCTCGCCGCGTGAACGTTCACTATTGCTGACGCACACAGCCCTCAACTCGGCGCGACGCTCGCGGTCAACCCCGCGGATCAGCTCGGCACACCGACCCAAGGCTCCAGCGTACCTTCACAACAACCCCTGTCAGAGCCGCTGCGGCCCACCCGGGATCCCGACGAGCCGGGCCAGCGGCAGGCGACCGGATCGCAAGTAACTTTCGCGGCACGCAAAGCAGCCGGGTTGCGCAGTTGGCCGCCACGCGGCGAGACAGCCGGCGTCCTACGCCGGCTTCCTGAGACGACGTTTCCCCCGTCTGGGCGCACCGCCCAGTGATGGCAGCAGAGGAGCCCCACCATGAACCACTCGTCCCGTCCGAGCAGACGCTCTCGACTCCGTGCGGTCGGGCTGACCTGTTCGGTCTTCGCCCTCGTCCTGTCCGCGGGCTGCGCCGCGGACTCCTCCGGTAACGACGGCGGCAAGACCGTCATCCGGTTCAACTGGTGGGGGTCGGACGTCCGGCACGAGCAGACCAAGCAGATGATCGCGTTGTTCGAGAAGGAGCACCAGAACATCAGCGTCCAGGTCGAGTACTCCAACTGGGACGACTACTGGAAGAAGCTGTCGACCGGGGCGGCCGCCGGTGACATGCCCGACGTCCTGCAGATCACGGACCCGTTCATGTACTCGTACATCGACAACGGGCAGCTGATGGACCTGAAGAAGGTCAAGGACGTGCTGAACACCGACAAGCTGCCCCCGAACTCGATGTCGATGACGACCGTGAAGGGCGGCCTCTACGGCGTCCCGGCCGGCGACAGCGCGTTCGGCGTCGCCGTGGATCCGGCGGCGTTCAAGAAGGCCGGTGTGCCCATTCCGGACGACACCAAGTGGTCGTGGGACGACTACGTGAAGACCGCCACCGCCATCGCCAAGTCGAAGTCGAAACTGGTCGGCAGTGTGATGCCTCTCTACCCCAACATGGTGGGCCCGTGGCTGCGGCAGCACGGTGAGGACTACTGGACCGAGGACGGCAGCGAAATAGGTTTCACCGAGAAGACCATGACCGGCTACTGGGAGTGGGTCGTCAAGCTGCGTGACAGCGGTGGCACGACCAGCCCCGAGGCAGCGGTCGAGGCCCTGGCCTCAGGAGCCGGTATCGAGCAGAACCTGGTCGCCCAGCACAAGGCGGCCATGACCGAGATGTCCGTCACCCAGCTCGGCGCGCTGGAGGCCGCGAGTGGGCGCGAGACCAAGCTGCTGCTCTTCCCCGGCGAGGACGGTGCCGCCCAGGTCGGCGCCTACACCAAGCCGGGCGTCTTCTACGGGGCCTCGGCGCGGACGGAACACCCCAAGGAGGCCGCGCAGCTGCTCGACTTCCTGGTCAACTCCCCCGAGGCGGGCAAGATCGGGAAGTTCGACCGTGGTGTTCCCGTCAACCCCGACGTGCTCAAGGCGATCACGCCCGAGTTGTCCCCCGCGGAGAAGCGGATCGCCGACTACCTGCGCCGTGCCAACGCCCTGAAGCCGACCGCGGTGCACCTCCCCAACGCGGAGGCCGGTCCCGCTGTCCCGGAGATCTTCCAGCGCCTCAACGAGGACGTGCTGTTCGACCGTCTGTCGCCGAAGGCGGCGGCCAAGAAGTTCATCTCCGAGATCAAGTCCCAGCTCTGAGCTGCCACATGTAGTAGCGCTTCCGGAAGGAATCCCGCTGTGTCCGATCCGCGCACGAACGATCCGCGCATGAACACCTTTCGCAGTCGACTGCCGGGAGTCGTCTACGGCGGGGACTACAACCCGGAGCAGTGGCCGAGGGAGGTGTGGCAGGAGGACGTCCGGCTCATGCGAGCCGCGGGCGTGCGGCTCGTGAGCCTGGGCGTCTTCTCCTGGGCCATGCTGGAGCCGGCCGACGGCGAGTTCGACTTCTCATGGCTCGACGAGATCATGGACCTGCTGTGGGCGAACGGCATCCATGTCAACCTCGCGACGCCGAACGCCGCGCCACCTCCGTGGCTCGCCACGGATTTCCCCGAGATCCTGTCAATGGACCGGCAGGGAGTGCGGCACGGCATCGGCAGTCGAGGACACTTCTGCCCCTCCTCCCCGGCCTACCGGGACCGCAGCCGGCGCATCGCCACCAAGCTGGCCGAGCGGTACGGGAGCCATCCGGCACTGGCCATGTGGCACATCGGCAACGAGTACCACTCCGACTGCTTCTGTGACCTGTGCGACGACCGCTTCCGCGAGTGGCTGCGGCAGCGCTACGGCACCCTCGACGAACTCAACCACCGGTGGGGCACCGAGTTCTGGAGCCAGCGCTACGGCGACTGGTCCCAGGTGCACCTGCCCCGACCCGTGCGCGGCTGGGTCAATCCCACCCGGGAGCTGGACTTCTCCCGCTTCACCTCCGACCTCCTGCTGGAACTGGTCACGCAGGAGCGCGACCTGCTCCACCAGATCACCCCCGATGTGCCGGCGACCACCAACTTCTTCGGGTGCCGGCTGACCGACAGCCACCGGTGGGCGAAGGAACTCGACGTCGTCGCCTTCGACTGCTACCCCGACCCCGGCAAGCCGCACTCGATGTCCGTCGCCGCCTTCCAGTACGACCTGATGCGCACCCTGCGCGGCGGGCAGCCCTGGCTGCTGATGGAACAGGCGGCCGGCGCGGTGAGCCAGTGGAAGACCAACCAGGTCAAGCAGCCTGGCCGGATGCGTCTGGGCTCCTACCAGGCCGTCGCGCACGGCTCCGACGCGGTGATGTTCTTCCAGTGGCGGGCCTCACGCCAGGGGCAGGAGAAGTTCCACTCCGCGATGCTCCCGCACGGCGGAGAGAAGACACGGACCTGGCAGGAGGTCAAGGCCCTCGGCAACGAACTGCGGGCCATCGACGAGATCGCCACAGCGCGCACCAGCGCCCAGGCCGCGATCGTCTGGGACTGGCAGAACTGGTGGGCCGTGGAAGGCTGCGCCCACCCGGACAACGCCTTCGACTACCGGGACACCGTCGCCCGGCACTACCGGGCCCTGTGGAACAGCCAGGTCGCCGTCGACGTCGTCACCCTCGACGACGACCTGTCGCCCTACCGTGTCCTGGTCATCCCCAACCAGTACCTGATGACACGTCAGCACAGTGCGGCTGTGCACAGGTTCGTGGAGGACGGCGGCCATCTCGTCGTCTCGTACTTCTCCGGGATCGTCGACGAGGACGACCGGATCGTCGAAGGCGGATATCCGGGGGCCCTGCGCGAGGTGATCGGCGCGCACGTGCAGGAGTTCTCTCCGCTGCCCGCCGAGGCCACGGTGCCGGTCCGGGCGGCAGCCGAACAGACCGCCCTGACCGGTTTCCTCGCGACCGCTTCCCTGTGGCAGGACGACCTCGAAACGGAGACCGCCCGACCGCTCGCCGTCTACCGAAAGGGGCATCTCGCCGGCAAAGCCGCGGTGGTCGAGCACGAACTGGGCCAGGGTCGCGCCGTGTACGTCGGCACACGTCTGGACGACGACGCCCTCAAGGCCCTGGTGCGGCACGTCCTGGATCGTGCCGGGGTGCGACCGGTGCACGCCGCACCACGAGGCGTCGAGGTCACCGAGCGCCGGACGGACACGAATGTGTACCTGTTCCTGCTGAACCACCGGCAGGACAAGGCGACCGTCACCCTCGACCGCTCCGGCACCGACCTGATCACCGGATGCCGCCTGGAGGCCGGGCAGACGCTCGTCCTCGACGCGGCGGACGTCGCCGTCGTGCGCTGTCCGCTGTCCGCGTCGCAGCACGCCGAGCCGTCGTCGAGCGACTCCTGAACCCGCACCCGAACCAAGAACCCGAGGACGATGACTGTGCTCCGCAGCCCCCTCAGCCAGGCGGCCAGAAAAGAAGAACGGACCGCATGGGTCTTCCTGTTGCCGTGGTTCGTCGGCATGGCCGGCGTCACGCTCGGCCCGATGATCGCCTCGCTGTACTTCTCGATGACGGACTACAACCTGCTGAGCTCTCCCGAGTGGGTGGGCTTCGAGAACTACAGCAAGATGCTCGACGACCCCCGATTGCGCACATCCCTGAGCGTGACCTTCGCCTACGTCGCCCTGAGCGTGCCGTTGCTGCTGGCGGTCGCCCTCGCCCTGGCGATGATCCTCAACCGGGGCATCAGGGGACTGGCGTTCTACCGGTCCGTCTACTATCTGCCGTCGCTCCTCGGTGCCTCGGTCGCGGTGGGCATCCTGTGGCGACAGGTCTTCGGTACCGACGGCCTGGTGAACAAGTTCCTCGGACTGTTCGGCATCCACGGGCCCGGCTGGATCTCCAACCCGGACACCGCGCTGTACAGCCTCGTCGTCCTGCACGTGTGGACCTTCGGCTCTTCGATGGTGATCTTCCTGGCCGGTCTGCGGCAGATCCCCGAGCAGTACTACGAAGCCGCCGCCCTCGACGGCGCCGGCCGCTGGCACCAGTTCCGGCACGTCACGGTGCCACTGCTCACCCCGATCATCTTCTTCAACCTCGTTCTGCAGGTCATCAGCTCCTTCCAGTCCTTCACCCAGGCATTCGTCGTCAGCGGGGGGACGGGAGGTCCCTCGGACTCGACCCTCTTCTACTCGCTGTACCTGTACGAGGAGGGCTTCGGCCGGCTCCACATGGGATACGCCTCGGCCATGGCGTGGCTGCTCGTGGTGGTCGTCGGTGCCCTGACCGCGATCAACTTCTACTTCAGCAAGAGATGGGTGTTCTACGGTGACGGTAAGTGAGATGACACTCCTGAAGGCCGAAGACACTCCTTCGCCTGCTCCTGCTCCTGCTCCTGCTCCTGCGCCTGCTCCCGCCGCGCAGCGCCGTAGGAGGGTGGCTCGCATACGCGCGCTCACCAAGCACGTCGTACTGATCGCCTTCGGCCTCGTGATGGTCTACCCGCTGTTGTGGATGATCGCCAGCTCGATCAAACCGGACGCTCTCATCTTCCGTGAGCCCTCCCTGCTGCCTACGGAGACCGACTTCGGCCACTACTCCGACGGCTGGAACGCGCTGTCGCACCCGTTCGGGGTGTACCTGCTGAACTCGGCGATCGTCGTCCTGGGGGCACTGCTCGGCAACCTGGTCAGCTGCTCCATGGCGGCCTACGCCTTCGCGCGGCTGAAGTTCCGCGGGCGGGCGTTCTTCTTCGGCATGATGATGCTGACCCTGATGGTGCCGATCTACGTACTCATCATTCCGCAGTACGTGATGTTCTCGGAGATCGGATGGGTGAACACGTTTCTCCCGCTGATCGTTCCCAAGTTCCTCGCCACGGACGCCTTCTTCATCTTCCTGATGATCCAGTTCTTCCGGAGTCTGCCCACCGAGCTGGACGAGGCGGCCAAGATCGACGGAGCCGGGTACTGGCGTATCTACTTCCAAATCCTGCTGCCCATCTCGTTGCCGGCCCTGGCCACCACCGCCATCTTCACCTTCATCTGGACGTGGAACGACTTCCTGGGCCAGTTGATCTACCTGACCAAACCGGAACTGCAGACCGCACCCGTGGCCCTGCGCAACTACGTCGACGCCACCAGCGGGGCTTCATGGGGATCGCTGTTCGCGATGTCCGTCGTCACGCTGATTCCGGTCTTCATCGTCTTCCTCGTCGGCCAGCGCTACCTCGTCAAGGGAATCGCCACCACGGGAATGAAGTAGCTCTGTGTCGGCGACGGCTGAAAAGTGGTTCTGGATCACTTTCAGTGCCGGGGCCACGGAGGGTCGCCGCAAGCGCGATCATGAACGGTCGTGGGTGATGTGTTCCTCCAGGGCCTGTGGTTCCACCAGGTCGAAGGTGTAGTGATCGAAAACGCAGTGGTCGACGGCGAGTTGGTGGTCGTGCGGGCCCGCGCATCGGCGCAGCGGGCCGCATGTCCCGCCTGCGGGACGGTGTCGGGCCGGGTGCACAGCCGATACGTGCGCCGCCTTTCCGATACTGCGGTCGCCGGGCGTCCCGTGTTGATCGAGTTACACCGACGGGGATCGCGATGAACCGCAGCGGCAGCCGCGCTTACGTCGCGGACTCCGGTGACAGTGCTGTCACCGTGATCGACACCGAGCACAACCGGGTGCGTCGCCATCAGCGATGGGCAGAAGGCTGCACCGTTGCCCGCCGCCTGTTCGAGGAAGTCCGCGAGCGCGGCTATCCCGGCGGCGAGAGCGTGGTGAAGAGGTACGTCCAACGGCTCCGCGAAGCCTGCCCGCACGACGATCCGCCCCGCAAAGCGCCGTCCGTGCGCGACGTGACCAGCTGGATCACCCGCCACCCCGACCGCCTCCACGACGACCAGGCCCAGCAGCTCAAGCAGGATCTCGCCCGCTGCCCCGCCCTCGACCGAACCGCCGAACACGTCCGCGCCTTCGCCGAGTTGATGAACGACCGTCGGGGCCAGGACCTCGGCCAGTGGATGGATGGCGTGCAGGCTGACGACGTGCCCGCCCTGCACGGCTTCGTCAACGGCCTCGGCCAGGACCTCGACGCCGTCGTCGCCGGGCTCAGCCTCCGCTACAGCTCCGGCGCCGTCGAAGGCCACAACAACAAGATCAAGATGATCAAGCGGCAGATGTTCGGCCGCGCCAACTTCGACTTGCTCCGCAATCGGGTCCTCCTCGCGGCGTGAGGCCGTTCATGATCGCGCTTGTGGTGACCCTCCGTGGCCCCGGCACTGAAAGTGATCCAGAACCTCGTTGGGGTCTGGCGCCAGTTCCGTGGTTCCACCACTGCGCGTGACCGTCGTCAGTCGCTTGTGTCCAGTGCATCACGGATCAATTGCACCTCTTGGTGCCATGCGATGGCGTCGCTGCTGTCCACCCAGCCCTGCGTTAGCTCGGACCCGTCTTCGGCGACACGGTGGAGGGCCCTGCGAGCCAGTGCACGTAAGGATACTGGCAGTTGAGCAGCGGCTCTTTCGGTCCGTCGTCAGGGTCGATCAGAATCCCGCTGCCAGGAACCTGAGCGGCGACCAGGGCAGCAGCGGCGACGGCTTCCACCCCGTCTCCGCCATCCACCCGTGTGCCGGAGTCTGCGACACGCTGGAGGGCCCCGTGCAGCACATCGATGATCTGCTCAGAGGAGAGTCCCTCCAGTTCATCAACAAAGTCTGCGGCGAGGTCACTGTCGAATGGGCCGGTTCCCCACGTTCCCATGCTCGGCTCCTGGTATCGCTGATCATTGGCTGAGGCAGCATTCCAGCAGCCACTGACAGAGGTCATGAAGCGAGGAGTACTCGCTTGCGCAGGAGAGCGAATCCGGCGCGGCCGAAAATCTGGCGTTTGAGCATCTTGATCCGGTTGACTGCTCCCTCGACCGGGCCGGAGTTCCAGTCTGTCGTCAGACCGGCGGTCACCGCGTCGAAGTCGCTGTGCAGGCCGCCGGCGAAGCTGCTGATGCCGGGCAGGTTGGCGCCCGTGGCCTCGGTGATCCAGTCGGGCAGCCGGGTGCCGCTGAGCGTGGTGAGCATCATCGAAAACTGACCCAGGGCTGCGGTCAAGGAAGGCCGCTGCGTCGAGAAGAGGCCTGCCCGCACGGCGGTAGCGGGCCGATGGTGGGGCCTGGCCCTGGTGGCGATGGTGATCGACTGACGCCTCTATCCGCTTCAGTCGGGTGCAGGCACTTCGACGCGCCTGCACCGGACGCGGCGGGCGGTGCGGGGTCCCTGTGCGCAGGGCTACCGTGGTGACACTGGCAGAAGTGGTCGCGGTGGCGCTCCGGGTCTTCAGCGAGCAGGGGTTCGACCGGACGACCGTCGACGAGAGTCCCGCCCGAGGCGGAGCTCTCGCGCGCCGGTCTGTTCCGGTGATGCGCAGGGCGTCGCCGCCCTTGGCCGACATTCCCGGTGTCCTCGCACTGATGTGCACCACGCTGACGCGCGCACCCAGCCGCCTTCCACCGCTGCCCTCGCCATGTTCGTCCCGCTCACCGCAGCGCATGGGCGAAGAACGAGGCCAAGCCGCAGCGCGAAGCCCCCGACAGTGGCCGTGCAGCTCAGCCACGGGTGACCCCCACATGTCACGGGAGGTGTCGGATGGTGTGGCTGAGCCGGAGTTGGGGCGAGGGAGAAGGCACCGCACGAGCACGCGAGAGGGATCCGCTCCCCGCCGGCCGAGCGCGGGCATCAGTCGATGGGCGTCGACGAGTGAACGGTCGCGTCACGCCGCCGTCCACGAGCAGGTCGGTGCCGGTGATGTGGCCGGCCTGGGGGCTGCGCAGGAACTCCGCGGCTGCGGCGATGTCGTCCGGGGTGCCGAGACGCCTGGCGGCCGACATGGCGAGCATGTCCCGCATCTGCTGCTCGTTCTGGCCGTCCGTCCCACCGGCCACCAGGGCGCCCCTGTCCAGTGGATTCCCGCTTACGGAAGTGGCTTCAGGTCGCCGTGGCCGATCTGCCGTCGCAGGAGGAACTTCTGGATCTTGCCCATGGCGTTGGCGGGTATGGCGTCACCGGAATACCAGTGGCGCGGCGTCTTGTGGGGGGCCAGGGTCGCGCGCAGGTGGGCGTGGAGTTCTGCGGCAGTGGGAGGATCGGCGTGGTCGGCGGGGATGATGACGGCGGCGACCTGTTCGCCCCAGTGCGGGTCCGCGACGCCGAGCACGGCGGCCTGGCGGACACGGGGGTGGGCGAGGAGAGCGGCCTCGATCTCGGCCGGGTAGATGTTCTCCCCACCACGGATGATCATGTCTTTGAGGCGGCCGGTCACGGTGACGAAGCCACGCTCGTCCATGACGCCCAGGTCGCCGGTGTGCAGCCAGCCATCGGGATCCAGGGTCTGGGCGGTGGCGTCGGGGAGGTCGTGGTACCCCAGCATGGCCTGATAACCGCGGGCGCATATCTCGCCCGGCTCACCGACCGGCACCGGATCACCACCGCGGGGGTCGGCGATCTTGACCTCGACCTGCCACAGGGGACGGCCCGCGGTGTGCAGCCTGTCGTCGGGATCGTCGTCCGGTGCGGTCTGTGTGACGGCGGGACTCAGTTCGGTCTGCCCGTACAGGACGGAGAGCCGTACGCCGAAGCGGCGCTCGGTCTCCGCGATCAGTTCCGGGGGTACCCGGTCGCCTCCGGACAGGACGGCCGAGCAGGCGCTGAGGTCGTGGCTGTCGAAGGAGGGGTGGTTCAGCAGCGCGGAGAGCATGACCGGGACTCCCCCGAAGAAGTCGGCCCGGTGCTTCTGCAGCGCCTCCAGGACGAGGTCGGGCTGGAAGACCTGAACGAGCACGAGCGTGCCGGCGTTGGCGGCGACGCCCAGCACCGTCAGGTCGCACCCGGCGGTGTGGAAGAGCGGCAGCGCGCTGACCCAGGTCCCGTGCCGGGGGAATCCGGCGCGGGCGGCCACGAAGGCGGCGTTGGTGACCAGTCCGCGGTGGTGCAGGACGGCGCCCTTGGGCGTGCCGGTCGTGCCGGAGGTGTACTGGATCTGTGCGGCCGCGCCGGGGTCGACCGACGGCAGCGGGGCGCGCGTGGTACGGCGGATATCGGCGAGCCATCCGGTGAAGGAGGCCTGCACACGCAGCCGGGGCAGCCCGGAACGGATCCGTTCCACCGCTGCGGCCATGTCGGTGTCGTGGAAGGAGTCGGTGAGCAGCAGGCCCACGGCCCCCGACTGGGACAGTACGTGCTGGAGTTCGGCGTCGCGCATCGCCGGGTTGACGGTGACGAGGACGTGCCCGGCCAAGGCCGCGCCGTACTGGAGGATCACCCACTCGGGGAGGTTGGGCGCCCACACGGCGATGTGCTCGCCCGGCGCGAAGCGTTCGGTCAGCCAGGACGCGGCGTGCTCGGCGTCGTCCAGGAGCTGGGCGTAGGTCCAGGTGCGGTCGGTGCGGTCGGCACCGGACAGGACGGCGCCGGGCGGGGCGGCCTCGATCAGGGCCAGGCGGTCGGGGTCGGTCGACGCGGCCTGGCGCAGGATGTCGCCGAGGGTGAGGTCGAGGACGGGCCGGGAGGTGTCGGCGGGCCGGTACGACAAGGCGGGTGGGGTCATCGTCAGTCCTCCAGATCCTGCGCGGTGGGGATCGGGCCGCCGCCTTCGGGGATCCAGCGGCCGGAGTCGCGCCACTTGACCGCCGCGTGGAAGCCGTGGGTGGCGGCGAACTGCTGGAACCAGCGGCCCTCGGGCGAGTGCCGGGTGATGCCGTCGAAGAGTGTGGCCAGGACCTGGGTGCCGTGCAGGCCCATGTTGTCGTACGCCTGATTGATCATCAGTTTCTGCATGGCGAGCTGGTTGACCGGCACCCCCGCCATCCGGTCCGCCAACTCCTCCACCCGCGCGTCCAGCTCACCGGCCGGTGGCGCGTCCAGGACCAGGCCCCAGTCGGCGGCGGTACGGCCGTCGATGGTGTCGCCGGTCAGCAGCATGCGCTTGGCGCGCTCGGCGCCTAGCCGGTACACCCACATCGCCGTGGTCGGACAGCCCCACACACGGGACGGCATGTAGCCGATCTGCGCGTCCTCGGCCATGACCACGAGGTCGCAGGAGAGGGCGATGTCGCTGCCGCCGGCCACGGCGTAGCCGTGCACCTTGGCGATGGTGGGCTTCAGTGACCGCCACAGCGTGAAGAAGTCGTCGCTGAACCCCTTCATCCAGGCGAAGTCCTTGATCGGGTCCCACACCGTGTCGCCGTCGGTGGAGCCCTGGGTGCCCCCGCCCTCCTCGGCGGACATCTTCAGGTCGTATCCGGAGCAGAAGGCCCGGCCCGCGCCCTGGAGCACGATCACGTGAACCTGGGGGTCGTCGTTGGCGCGCCGGACGGCCGCGGCTATGTCGCCCGGCATGCGCAAGTCGATCGCGTTCAGCCGGTCGGGCCGGTTCAGGGTCAGGTACGCCTTGCGGCCCTTCACCTCGTACAGGACGGTGGACTGCTGGTCGTCGCTCACAGGTGCTCCGTTCATCAAGTGGGGGCGTCAGCCCGGATGGGATGAGTGGTGGATCAGAAGGTCTCGCCGCGCGCGGCCTTCTCGCGCAGCAGCGTGTTCGGCGTGAACCGCTCGCCGTGCGCCGCGGCCAGCTGGTCGGCTCGGGCGACGAAGGCCGGCAAGCCCCCGGGGTAACCGCTGGCGTACTGCAGGACGCCGCCGGTCCAGGGCGGGAATCCGATGCCCAGCAGGGAGCCGATGTTGGCGTCCGCCGTACTTGTCAGCACGCCTTCGGCCACGCAGCGCGCCGCCTCGACGGTCTCGGCGAACAGCAGCCGCTCGATCAGCTCGTGGAGATCGGTCCGCGCCGGATCACCATGCGCGGGGAACGTGGCCGCGAGCCCCGGCCACAGGCCGGTACGCCTGCCCGAGCCGTCGTAGTCGTAGAAACCGCCGCCGCGCACACGGCCCGGCCTGCCCAGCCGGGCCATCGTCTCGGCGACCGCCTCCCCAGGGTGTGCACGGTGGCCGTCGCCGTCCGCGGGGCGCTTCTCGTCGCGGATCCTCAGCAGCAGCTCCAGGTTGAGCTCGTCCGCCAACTGCAGTGCGCCGACCGGGTATCCGGCCTGCCAGGCAGCCTGCTCGACGGTCCCCGCGGCGAAGCCCTCGCCGAGCATGGCCAGGGCCTCGTAGACGAACGTCCCGATGACGCGGGAGGTGAAGAACCCGTGGCTGTCGTTGACGACGATCGGCGTCTTGCCGATCTGCGCCACGAAGTCCAGCGCACGTGCCAGGGCCGCGTCGCTCGTCCGCTCACCCCGGACGACCTCCACCAGCGGCATCCTGTCGACGGGCGAGAAGAAGTGCACACCGATGAAGTCCTCCTGGCGGCGCACCCCTTCGGCCAGGCCGGTGATGGGCAGGGTGGACGTGTTCGAGCCGAGCAGCGCGTCGGGGGCGGCCGCCTTCTCCGCCTCGGCGAACACCTCCCGTTTGAGGCCCACGTCCTCGAACACCGCCTCCACGACGAGATCGCAGCCTGCCAGGTCGGCGTACTCGGCAGTCGGTGTGATCCGGGCGAGAACCTCCTCCCACCCGGTCTCGCTCGTCCTCCCGCGTGCCACAGCCCGGTCGAGGAGCCCGCGGGAGTGGTCCTTGCCCTGCTCGGCGGCCTGGACGGACACATCCTTGAGAACGACGTCGATGCCGCTGTTCGCGCAGACGTGGGCGATGCCGGCGCCCATCATGCCCGCGCCCAGCACAGCGACCTTGGACACGGGCCGCCTGGGGTGACCCTGCGGGCGTGAGCCGCCCGCCTTGACCGTGTTCAGGTCGAACCAGAACGCCTGGATCATGTTCTTGGCGGTCTGGCCGCGTACGACGTCGACGAAGTACCGGCCCTCGATCCGCAGTGCGCTGTCCAGGTCCACCTGGGCACCCTCGACGACGGCGGCCAGGATGTGATGCGGGGCCGGTAGCGGCGCACCTCTGAGCTTCTTGCGCAGGGTGGCGGGGAGGGTCGGCAGGATAGCCGCGAGCCCCCGGGAGGCCGGGGTGCCGCCGGGGATGACGTAGCCCTGCGCGTCCCAGCGCTGCACCGAGTGGGGGTGCGCTGTGATCCAGGCGCGGGCCTTGGCAAGCAGCTCCGTGGGGTTCGCTGCGAGTTCGTCCACCAGCCCGGCCTCCAGCGCCCGGGCGGCGGTGTACCGGGGACCCTCCAGGAGGACCTTCGTCAGGGCGTCCAGGACACCGAGCAGCCGGGTGGTCCGTGCCACTCCGCCGCCACCCGGCAGCAGGCCGAAGGTGACTTCCGGCAGACCGAACCGCGGACTCGGGGAGTCCAGCGCGATGCGGTGGTGGCAGGCGAGCGCGAGTTCGAGACCACCGCCCAGAGCGGAACCGCCGAGCGCCGCGACAACCGGTTTGCCCAGTGTCTCCAGCGTGCGCAGGCACGCCTTGGTCTGCTCGACGTCCGCGGCGAATCGGGCCGCGTTCGCGTCGGTGACCTGGATCAGCTGCCGGAGGTCCCCGCCTGCCAGGAAGGAGTCCTTCGCGGAGGTGATGATCACGCCGGTGATCGCGTCCTTGCCGCTGACGAGCCGCTCGACGACCGCGGCGAGCGAGGCGCGGAAGGCGTCGTTCATGGTGTTGGCCCGACGGCCCGGGTCATCCAGCGTGAGCGTGACCACGCCGTCGGTGTCCTGCTCCCACCGGATGGTGTTCTGGTCGGTCATGAGGTGGTTCCCGCTTCCTGGGTGTCCTTGGTCCTCGGCGTCTGGGTATGTCGCAGGGTGTCCCTCGGGGCAGCGCTCGATGCGCGGGCCCGGATGGGCTCGGCCGCCGGCCGTAGGGGCCCGTTTCGCGGGATCGGGGGCGGGCTCGGTTCCCTGGCCTGGAGCCGTCAGGCTTCCCCTTCAGAGGCGCTCGATGATGGTGGCGACCCCCATGCCGCCGCCGGTACAGATGGCGGCCAGGCCGTAGCGCAGGTCGCGGCGTTCAAGCTCGTCGAGGAGGGTGCCGACGAGCATCGCGCCGGTGGCACCGAGCGGATGCCCCAGCGCGATCGCGCCGCCGTTGACGTTGACCTTCTCGTGCGGGACATCCAGATCGCGCAGGAACTTCAACACCACGGACGCGAAGGCCTCGTTGACCTCCCACAGGTCGATGTCCCCGACGGCCAGCCCCGCCTTCGCCAGAGCCTTGCGCGCGGCGGGCGCAGGACCGGTCAGCATGATCGTCGGTTCGTCGGCCACGGTGGCTGTGGCGACGACGCGAGCCCTCGGCACGAGGCCGAGGTCGCGCCCCGCCTGCTCGCTGCCGACGACCGTCAGCGCGGCGCCATCGGCGACGGCGGAGGAGTTGCCCGCGGTGTGGACGTGGTCGATCCGCTCGATCCAGTGATACTTCTGCACCGCCACGGCGTCGAAACCGCCCTGCTCTCCCATCGCCGCGAACGACGGCTTCAGGCGCGCGAGTACGGCAGGATCCGTGCCGGGCCGCACCAGCTCGTCGTGGTCCAGCACGGTGTGGCCGTTGATGTCGCGCACGGGGACGAGCGAGCGGCCGAACGCGCCGTCGGCGACCGCCTTGGCCGCCCGGGCCTGGGACTCGGCGGCGAACGCGTCGACGTCCCCACGACTCAGACCCTCGAGCGTGGCGATGAGGTCGGCGCTGATCCCCTGCGGGACGAAGGCGGTGCCGTAAGCGGTCTCGGGGTCCATCATCGCCGGGCCTTGGTCCGAGCCCATCGGCACCCGCGACATCGACTCCACCCCGCCCGCGAGGATAAGGTCCTCCCACCCGGAACGGACCTTCTGCGCGGCGGTGTTCACGGCTTCCAGCCCCGAACCGCAGAACCGGTTCAGCTGGAAGCCCGCGCCGGACGTCTCGTAGCCCGCGGCCAGCGCGGCGGTCCGAGCGAGGTTCGCGCCCTGGTCACCGATCGGCGAGACCACGCCCAGGATCACGTCATCCACCCGCAGCGGGTCGAAGCTCGGATGGCGTGAGCCCACTGCGTCGAGGAGTCCGGCGACGAGCGAGACCGGCTTGACGCCGTGCAGTGAACCGCCGACCCGGCCACGACCGCGCGGGGTTCGCAGCGCGTCGTAGACGAACGCTTCGGTGGGGTCACCCATGAGGGCCGCCTTCCTCTCTGGCGGAACGCTTTGAGCAAGTGGGGTGCGCGGGCCGCGCTCTACGCGTCCGTCCGGACACTGCGCCCTCGTGCCGCCCTGGCAACCGACCTCGCACTGCCGGCTGCCCGCACGGGCGCCGCCGCCGCGGGCGTGCCGGGCCGGGCCGCCCTGGTGTGCCGGCCGGGCGGAGTTCAGTAACTGCCCGCTCCGGTCAGCATCGGCCGTACGATCCGGGCCCACTGCTCCAGCAGCGCGTCGCGGTCCGCGTCCTCCCGGTGGAGCACGTCGGAGATCGTCATGCCGCGCAGCAGGTGCACGGTCAGTTCGGCCACCGCCGGATAGTCGGGCGAGGCGGTCAGCTCCGGGCCCATCACCTCGTCGACCACCCGGTACAGGTCCCGGCGAGCCGCCCCCTCGGCATGACGCAGCACCTCGCACAGGCGCGCATTGGTGCGTGCCACCGCCCACAGCTCCATCTCTGCGGTGAACGCCGGACTGCGCATCACTGTGCGGAGCACGCGCAGCGAGCGCATCAGAGGGTCGCCCGCCGGGTCCGCCGCGGTCAGTTCGCGGCGTACGGCCTGCTCGTTGCGCGCGACGAGTTGACTGACGGCAGCCCCGAACAGCTCCTCCCGGGTGGGGAAGTGATGCAGCAACGCACCCCGGCTGACACCGCTCCGCCGTTGCACTTCCAGGGTTGTCGTCGCCGCGAAGCCCAGCTCGATCAGTGACTCCACCGCCGCGTCCACGATCCGGGTCCGCGTGGCGTCGCGTTGTTCGTCCCGCTTGCCCACAACATGCCACCTTTCACAGTCAGCTCTGACTGTAAACCGGAGCATCTCACAGTCAGAGCTGACTGTGAAGAGGGGGCGATCACCGTGATGAAGATGCGGCTCGCCCCTGCCGCGAAGGCGTACGTTGCCCGCCACATCGGTGAGGCCAAGAGCCCCCGCGACGCGCGGCGATGCCCCAAGCGGCTTGCCACGACATAGCAGCCTCGGGGGCGGGTCAGGGGGGTGGCGATGTCGCCGAGCGCGTCCCGCACGTCCTCGAACAGCTGGAAGAGTTCGCGCCGGGGCGCGACGTGCAGTTCGTCCGCCTGCCACACGGTGAACGCCACGAGGGGATGAGAGCCGAGGGCGTCGATGTCGGCCGCTGCCGCGTCGCGCAACCGGAACCGGAGAGGGACGAAGCAGTGCGTCAGCCGGGTGACGTTCTCCCGGCCGCCCACGCCGTGCAGGATCGCGTCCGCGGCGTGGGCGCCGTCAGACGCCGACACAGTCGCCCTCCGCTGTGTCGGGCTGCGCCGGCAGACGGCTGACGTGCAGCGCACGCACGGACGGCGACCGAGCCGCGGATGAGGCGAAGGACTTCGACCTGGAGCCGCTGGAGTCCTACCCGGGACCGAGCGGGTTGTGGCACTGCACCGGATCAGGCTCATAATCGGGCTGGTCTGCTCGACGCCTATCAGGTCGGCTGCCCAGCCCCGCTGGAAGACGCAACGACGGCGCCGGCTAGTGGCGACTGAGCGCTGAGCGAGCCCTTGAAGGCATCTGGTCACCGCTGCGATGCGGCATCACGTTGGCAAGGTCGTTCGACGAGGGGCAGCCGAACACGCTCTCCAGGGTGCCGCCCCCGTCCGATTGGTGTTCGCCGTGATGGTCCCCAGCTGCCATAAGTCGGCTTTGCGGGGCATCTGTGGCGATCGCTGGGCCGCGGACATCTCCGGTCGTGCTTCGGTGCTGCTGCTGTCCCTGCTCGTCGTCCATGGTCGGCAGGTCGTTCTGCCTGCCCGGGCGCGCGGTCGATCGCGCACTCGGCGCCTACCGCGACGAGGGCGGTGCATAAGCCGGGCGCTGCCTCGAAACGGCAGGGTGGCGGCCTTGACAGGAGGCCGCAAGTGGGGCTTCCTTAGGTGCGTTGCGTATGGCGATACTGTTGTGCAATTAGCAACATGCTCGTCTCCGGTGGCGGCTCTCCGTACGACGGCCGCGATGCCCGGCGATGGAATGGCTCTGATTCCCCTACACCGCGGAGTAGCGCTTCAGATGACTCGCAAGCCACCTGCTGAGGACCCCGGCGATGCCCGACTGCGGGTCGGCCCCCCGAAGGAGTACGCCGCCGGCATCCCCGCGGTCACCTCCTCGCTGCGGCACGCCGGCGAACAGATGGGGGCCCGCCGCAGCCTGCTCACGCTGCTCCGGGTCAATCAGAAGGAGGGCTTCGACTGTCCTGGGTGCGCCTGGCCCGAGCCGGACCACCGGCACAAGGCGGAGTTCTGCGAGAACGGCGCCAAGGCCGTGGCCGAGGAGGCCACCGTACGCCGGGTCACCCCGGAGTTCTTCGCCGGGCACACCCTGGAGGACCTGCTCCCGCGCAGCGACTACTGGCTGGGGCAGCAGGGACGCCTCACCCACCCCATGTACCGCCCGGCCGGCGCCGACCGCTACCGGCCGATCTCCTGGGACGAGGCGTTCGCCGTGATCGCCCGCGAACTCGGCGCGCTCGACCACCCGGACCAGGCCGCCTTCTACACCTCCGGACGGGCGAGCAACGAGGCCGCGTTCCTCTATCAGCTCTTCGTCCGCGGCTTCGGCACCAACAACCTGCCGGACTGTTCCAACATGTGCCACGAGTCCAGCGGCTCGGCCCTGGTGGAGACCATCGGCATCGGCAAGGGCAGCGTCAGCCTGGAGGACCTCTACGAGGCCGACCTCATCCTTGTGGTGGGCCAGAACCCCGGCACCAACCACCCCCGCATGCTCTCCGCGCTGGAGCAGGCCAAGCAGCGGGGCGCTCGCGTCATCGCGGTCAACCCCCTGCCCGAGGCCGGGCTGCNGCTGGAGCAGGCCAAGCAGCGGGGCGCTCGCGTCATCGCGGTCAACCCCCTGCCCGAGGCCGGGCTGCTCCGGTTCAAGAACCCCCAGAAGCCCTCCGGCGTCATCGGCGGCGGCACCAAGCTGGCGGACCAGTTCCTGCAGATCAGGCTGGGCGGCGACCAGGCACTCTTCCAAGCCTTCAACCGCATGCTGCTGGAGACGGAGGACGAGGCCCCCGGCACCCTGGACACCTCCTTCATCGAGCGGTACACGCACGGCTTCGAGGAGTTCGCCGAGCACGCCCGCAAGGCGTCGTGGGACGAGATCCTTCAGGCCACCGGTCTGCCCGAGGAGGAGATCCGGACCGCGTTCCGCCAGGTGCTGGCCGCCGAGAAGATCGTCGTCTGCTGGGCGATGGGACTCACCCAGCACAAGCACTCCGTGCCCACCATCCGGGACGTCGTCAACTTCCTTCTGCTGCGCGGCAACATCGGCCGCCCGGGCGCCGGCCTGTGCCCGGTGCGCGGCCACTCCAACGTGCAGGGCGACCGCACGATGGGCATCTACGAGAAGCCGGACGACGCCTTCCTGGACCGGCTCGGCGCCGAGTTCGCCTTCACACCCCCGCGCCACCACGGCCACGACGCGGTCGACAGCATCCGCGCCATGCGTGACGGGGACGTGAAGGTCTTCGTCGCGCTGGGCGGCAACTTCGTCGCCGCGGCTCCCGACACCGACCTGACCGAGCAGGCGCTGCGCAGGTGCCGTCTCACCGTCCAGATCTCGACCAAGCTCAATCGCTCCCATGTCATCGCCGGGGAGCAGGCCCTCATCCTCCCGTGCCTCGGCCGGACCGAGGCCGACCTGCGGCCGAGCGGCCCCCAGCTGGTCACGGTCGAGGACTCCATGGGCATGGTGCACCTCTCGCGGGGGCGGCTCGCGCCCGCGTCCCAGCACCTGCTGAGCGAGGTCGCGATCATCTGCCGGATGGCACGGGCCACCCTCGGTGAAGCGGACCCGCAGGTGCCGTGGGAGGAGTTCGCATCGGACTACGACCGCATCCGCGACCGCATCGAGCGCGTGATCCCCGGCTTCGAGAACTTCAACACCCGGGTACGGCGGCCGGGCGGCTTCGCCCTGCCCC
>NZ_VTHJ01000108.1 GCF_008386495.1 Streptomyces tailanensis
GTCTTCGTACCGACCCAAGCCCAGCCCAACTTGACCGACCCACCCTGCGGCTTAACTACGCGGCATTGTAGCTAGAGCGACGGGCTTGCACAGCGGGCGTCACTGGCTGTGGCGCTGCGCCTGCGTCCTGTCCCACCGGCCGGTCTCGCCCTGCGGTGGCGTTTCGAGCCCGGCCTGCCCAGGTTCCCGGCCTTCACATTCGCCTTCAGCACCGCGTAGGCGTCACACACCTTCTTGATCACGTGCTGGGCGGCCTGCGCCCCCGGCCCCCACCGCGCCTTGATCTCACTGTAGCTGTGCTCGCGCAGCGCGAAGTTCCGCTTCGCATCCCTCTCGAACGCCACGCCGCCGGCCCAGGTCGCCGCCTCGTTGCATGCGCGCAGGGTCGCCTCAAGCGCCGCCGCCTGCTCGGGCGTCGGCAGCAGTGTAGGGGCCTGCACCACCTGCTTCACGATGACGAAACCTACGCACGTGTACGGCAGCCCACCGTACGTTCGCCACCCCATCACCCGACCGAGTGAGCCGTCACCGTGCGGCAGCAGCCCCGGCTCCGCCGGGCATGACAATCGGCTACTACGCGGCCGGGCAGACACGGCGATACCACGGGGCTTCGCGAGAATCGGGGGCCTGCCCCATGGAGCACCCGATATGGGTCTCCCTGGTCTACTCGGTCCTCATCATCGTCATATTCCGGACCCTGGCGGTACGGAAGTACCGCTCGGCGGCGGCGTGAGCGGGGCGGACGGCATGAGCCGCGACCCGACGGATGGTGTGAGCGGCGACCCCGCCCGGGCATGACGAAACCCCCGGCGCCGAGGGGGTGCCGGGGGCTCGTGGGGCGAGCGGAGGGGGCGGCGGGTGAGCGCGGCCCTGCTCCGGCGCCGCTCAGCTCTGGTAGGGCTCGGCCTTGAGGATCTTCACCGAGGCGAACTTGCCGTTCGGCAGCTCGTACTGGGCGTCCTCGCCGACCTTCTTGCCGGTCACGCCCGAGCCGAGCGGGGACTGCGGCGAGTAGGTCTCGATGTCCGAGCTCGCGTACTCGCGGGAGGCGAGCAGGAACGTCAGGGTGTCGTCCTCGTCACCGTCGAAGGCGATCGTCACGACCATGCCGGGTGCCACGGCGCCGTCCGCCGACGCCGGAGCCTCGCCGACCTTGGCGTTCTCCAGAAGCTGGGTCAGCTGGCGCACACGGAGCTCCTGCTTGCCCTGCTCTTCCTTGGCCGCGTGGTACCCGCCGTTCTCACGCAGGTCGCCCTCCTCGCGCGCGGCCGCGATCTTGGCGGCGATCTCCGTGCGCGCAGGACCAGACAGGTACTCCAGCTCGGCCCTGAGCTGGTTGTACGCCTCCTGGGTCAGCCAGGTGACGTTCTCGCTGGTCTGGGTCACAGGTGCTCCTCGTAGGTACTGGGAATACAAAGCATCGCCCTACACAGAAGAATGTTCCTTCACGAGTGGGCGAAACCACGAGCCTAACAATTCAGCGACGGAAGGGGGAGGACATAAACCACAACCGTTACGTCAACGCAGGTCAGGGCGGTGCGACGGCGAGTGACGTTCGTCAATGCCGGCGGATGCGGCGACGGGTGCGGCGACGGCGGGGCCGGGCGGGTCAGCCGACCTGGCAGTCGACGATCTCGGCGGTGGTGCCGCGGGACGTCGTATGGAGGGTGACGACCTCGTCGATGTCGGTGGTGTCGGCGGCGAAGTGGACGTCGCGGCGGCCGACCTCGGCGCCGTCCTCGGACTGGGAGCGCACGATGCAGTAGCCCTTGACACCGGCGTCCTTGTCGCCCCTGAGGTGCACCTCCACCGAGGTGGCCGAGGTCTCGAACGCGTAGATCTCGACGTTGATCTTGTTGCCGGCGACGTAGTGGTACGCGAACCAGCCGAGGAGGACGAGCAGGGCCGCGCCCAGGACGGAGCCGATGACCTTGAGCTTGTGGTCGGCGCGCTCGTCCGCGGAGCGGCCGTAACGCCCCTCGGGCAGCCGAGTGCTCGCCGTACTCATGATCGTCCTCTCGGGAAGGGGCGGGACGACGGTCCCGTAAACGGTGTCCAGGGTCCGGACCGGGAATTTTCCGCCCCCCGATTCGGTCACTATAGAAGCCTCCCGCCCAGGGCCTGACGGCCGCCCCGACAGTGGGTGTCCTTGCGGGACGGCAGTATTGACTCACCGGATCGCGCCGGGCCGAGTCACCGAAGTAACCGAACTACCAGGCCGGGCGCCGACTTACGAGGGAATGAGTCTTGACTGACCAGCTGCGACTGATGGCCGTGCACGCGCACCCCGACGACGAGTCGAGCAAGGGTGCGGCCACCATGGCGAAGTATGTGTCCGAGGGGGTGGACGTGCTGGTCGTGACCTGCACGGGCGGCGAGCGCGGCTCCATCCTCAATCCCAAACTGCAGGGCGACAAGTACATCGAGGAGAACATTCACGAGGTACGCAGGAAGGAGATGGACGAGGCCCGCGAGATCCTCGGGGTCGGGCAGGAGTGGCTCGGCTTCGTCGACTCCGGCCTCCCGGAGGGCGACCCGCTTCCGCCCCTTCCCGAGGGCTGCTTCGCCCTGGAGGACGTCGACAAGGCGTCCGGCGAACTGGTCAGGAAGATCCGCGCGTTCCGCCCCCAGGTGATCACCACCTACGACGAGAACGGCGGCTACCCGCACCCCGACCACATCATGACCCACAAGATCTCCATGGTGGCGTTCGAGGGGGCGGCGGACACCGAGAAGTACCCGGAGGGGGAGTACGGCCCGGCGTACCAGCCGCAGAAGCTGTACTACAACCAGGGCTTCAACCGCCCCCGCACCGAGGCGCTGCACAACGCGCTGCTGGCCCGCGGCCTGGAGTCGCCGTACGGGGACTGGCTCAAGCGCTGGGACGAGTTCGAACACACCCCGCGCACACTGACCACGCACATCCCCTGCGCCGACTTCTTCGAGATCCGCGACAAGGCGCTCATCGCGCACGCCACGCAGATCGACCCCGACGGTGGCTGGTTCCGCGTGCCGATGGAGCTCCAGAAAGAGGTCTGGCCGACCGAGGAGTACGAGCTCGCCAAGACCCTGGTGGACACCTCGCTCCCCGAGGACGACCTCTTTGCGGGCATCCGCTAGCCCTGGGGGACAATGCCAGACATGAGCGTAAGCCTGGCAGTCACACACCTGGTCCCCCTCGCCAAGGAGCTGGACAAGGACAAGGTCACCCCCGGCGTCCTCGGCTTCATCGTCTTCGCGGTGATGGCCGTGGCCGTGTGGGGCCTGATGAAGTCCATGAACAAGCACATGGGCAAGGTCGACTTCGAGGAGACGCCGGAGGCGGAGTCCGGGGCCTCGGCCAAGGACGTCACCGGCGCGGGCGGGAAGGCGACGCCCGCGAAGGGCTGAGCGCCGCCAGTGATGACGTAACGGCATGATTCCGTGACACCCAGTGGGTGGCGCGGAGTCATGCTGTGCCGCACGTGGCCCCCACTCGGTGGCGTCTCTCACTCGGAGACCGCCCTCACACGGTGACGTCTCTCGCCCCGGAGCGCCTCGGAGACGGCCCTCACACGGCGACGTCCCTCACGCCGGCTGAGCCGTCACCGGCACCCCCATCACCTCCCGGGCGTGCCGGTTCGGGACCATGCCCAGGGTCCAGCCCCGCCAGCCGCCCTCCAGATTCACGCCGCGCTCCAGCAGCAGCAGGTACGCCTCGACGTACTCGTCGAGTTTCTCGTCGCGCAGGGGGTGGGAGGTGCGGGCGAGTTGGGACAGTTCCTCCTGGGCCACGGCGGTGCCGATCTCGACGCCGCCGGGGGCCGCGTACGGGAGCATCGTGCAGCGCAGGAAGCGGGCCCAGTCCTCGCCCCGGCGGTCGCCGTAGGAAGCGAAGAGGCGGGCGGCCTCGTCGCAGAGGGCGAGGGCCTGGGGGGTGCGGGTGTTGCCGGCGTCGACGACCGCCAGTTCGAGGCAGGTCCAGGCCTCGCCGTGCGCGACGCCGATGCGCTGGAAGTCGGCGCGGGCGTCGACGAGGAGTTGGCGGGCGAAGCCGGAGTTGCGGAGCGAGCCCGTCTGGACCGCCCGTTGGTCGCGGGTGACGCGGGCCGAGTGGTGGCGGGCGCAGGCCAGGCCGTAGACGTCGCGCATGCGGGAGAACTTCGTCCGCGAACGCTCCAGCTCCCTCACCGCCTGGTCCAGGTTGCCCGTCTCTTCCAGGGCCTGGCCCAGGTAGTAGCCGGTCCAGGCCTCGCCCCGGGCGTCCTCGTTGTCGCGGTGGTGGGTCAGGGCCTGGCGGAGGCCGTCGACGGCGGCGGAGGCGTCACCGGCGACGATGCGGGCGCGGGCCAGCTGAGTCATGGCCCAGGCCTGGCCGCGGGCGTCGCGGGTGCGGCCGAACAGGTCCAGCGCCGTGCGCAGCTCACCCTCCGCGCGCGGCACGTCACCCATGCGCAGCAGCAGCTGGCCGAGCTGGAAGTGGGCCCAGCCCTCGCCGTGCAGGGAGTCCTGCTGGCGGTGGATGACCAGGGCGCGGGTCAGCAGGTCGAGGGCGTCGGCGAGGCGGGAGCGGTCGCGTTCCACGGCGGCCAGGGCGTGCATCGTCCAGGCGCGGTCCGCCGCCAGCTGCGGCACGTTCTGCATGGTCAGGGCTTCCATGAGCTTCGCCGCGGCCTCGGTCAGGTTGCCCTGGTGGTGAAGGGTGATGCCCAGGGAGCACAGGGCCCGGGCGGCGCCCGCGTCGTGGTTGGTCTCCATGTAGAGGTCCACCACCGACGCCAGCGTCGTACGGGCCTTGTCCAGCTCGCCCAGCTGGCGGGCCGCGATGCCCGTACGCCACTGGACCGAGCGGGTCAGCAGGCCCTGGTCGACCGACTGGGCCAGTTCGCTCAGCTCGCCGAGGCGGTAGAGGTCGCCGCGCAGCAGGCAGTAGTCGCACAGGGCGCCCAGCAGGCTCAGGACCGCCGCCTGGTTCACACCCTCGGCGTGCCGGAGCGTGGAGGTGATGAAGCTCGTCTCGTCGTCCAGCCAGCGCAGCGCCTCGTCCAGGGACACGAAGCCGTGATGGCCGAAGCGGTCCGAGCGCGTCGACATGTTGCCGTCGACCAGGCGCAGCACCGAGTCGGCGAGGTCCGCGTACGTGACGATCAGGCGCTCCTGGGCCGCCGTGCGCTCGCTCGGCTCCTCCTCGTCGAGGAGGCGGGCCTGGGCGAAGGCGCGGACCAGGTCGTGCAGGCGGTAGCGGTTGCCGTGGACGTGGTCGATCAGGCCCGCGCGGGCGAGCGCGGTGAGGTGACGGGTCGCCTCCGTCTCGTCCGTGGCCAGAAGGGAAGCGGCGGCCGCCGCGCCCAGGGAGGCGCGGCCGGCCAGGGCGAGGCGGCGCAGCAGGCGGCGGGAGGGCTCCGACTGGTCGGTGTAGCGCAGCCACAGGGCCCGCTCGATCGGCTCGACCGGGCCGTACGCGCCCAGGTCGGCGGCGAGTTGACGGGGCGTACGCGGGCCGAGGGACGAACCGGTGACACGCAGCGCGAGAGGCAGGCCGCCGCACAACTGCCGGATGCGGTCGACGGATTCGGCCTCGGAGGACTCCGGATGCGCTCCTGCGGACCCTTGGCCTCCGGGCCCCGCCGCCAGTGCCGAGGCGTCCTGCGCCGCCGTGCCCAGCAGTTCCCGCGCGCCGTCCCCGTCGAGCTCCTCGACGGGCAGTTGGTGCACCCAGGCGGGCAGGTCGGCTGGCAGGGCGAGGGGGGCGCGGGCGGTGACCAGGACGAGGCTGTCGGAGCGTTCGGGGACGAGGGCGCGGACCTGCTCCGGGTCGGAGGCGTCGTCCAGGACGATCGTGACCGGCAGGGCGGTGAGGTGCTGGTGGTACAGCTCGCTGAGCCGTTTGACCTGCTGGTCCTGGGAGGTGCGTTCACGGAAGAGGAGTTGCTCGCGGGGCGCGCCGAGGCGGTTCAGCAGGTGCATCAGCGCGTCCCGGGTGGTCAGCGGGGTCTCCTCCGGGCTGTCGGCGCGCAGGTCGACCACGCAGGCGCCGCGGAAGTAGTCCCGCAGGTCATGGGTGGCGCGGACGGCGAGCGCGGTGCGGCCGGAGCCGGGGGCGCCGTGCAGGACGACGACCGTCGGCCGGGTCTCGGTCTCGGCACGGGCCGCCTGCACCCACTGCCGGATCTTCCCCATCTCCGCCCGCCGGTCCGCGAACCGGTCGTCGGCCTCGGGGAGTTGGGTGAACGACTGCTCCAGTACGTTGCGCCGCCGGGCCGCCGCGCTCTTGTCGGCGCCGCGCAGCTGGGGTGCCTTCTTCTTCGCTGTGGAGGCGGCGAGTACGCGCTGCTGGTCCAGGAAGGGGCGGATCCCGCGCACCTCCAGCGCCGTCAGCCACTGCAACCGCAGCTGCTCCGGGCCGCCCGGCTGGCCCAGGGCGCCCGCATGGTGGTGGGCGGCGGGCAGATGGGACGCGGTCACCTTCAGGACGGTGGCCACGGCACTGGCGACACCGACGATCACTCCGGTGCTCACCGCCGTGCCCGCGGCGACGCCGAAGGAGAGGTCGGCCACGACCGCCGTACCGGCCGCGACGGCCGCCACCAGCAGGGGAGTTCCGGCGCCCTCCTGCGCGTACCGCTGGCCGAAGGTCAGCCGGCCGGCCTCCGACTCGTCCAGTGCGCGGGTGTACGCCTCGTACTCCTCCGCGGCGTTCCGGTCCATCGTGTCCAGTGCCGCGCGGGCCCGGCCGAGCAGTACGACGCCGTCGATACGGCCGCCCGACCTGCGGACCTCGTCCTCGACCGCCCGGACCAACAGCCGTTCGGCCTCCCCCCGGTGGCTGTCCCGCATCACGCTCCCCCTTCGTGGTGACGGCTTTCCCCTGGCCAGTGTGGAGCGAATGGGGCGCACTGGCGAGAGGGCGTGCCCCCGCAGGGGAGGCCGACACGGGATTCTCACGCCGGGTTCTCGCACAGGGCCCTCGCCGCAGTGGGGCGGCGGGCGTGTGTGCGGGGGCGCACAGGGGGGCGATCGTCGGATCCGATTCGGTGACTTCCAAGTCACTCGCTCGTTTTTGTGGCTGTCGGATGAATTGCCGAATTGTTGAACGGGGGCGCCATGAACCGCCTTGCCATGCACGAGCCGACCGGACTGGTCCCGATCGTGTCCTATGCGCGTACGTCAGAGGACGTCCGTCAACGGGACCGGCACGGAGTGCGCAACCAAATGCGGATCAACGAGCGGACCGCTCATCAACATGGATGCAAGATCGTCGCGACATACAGCGACAACGGTCGTAGCGCATCCAAAGCCGGAGTGGTGAGGCATGGATTCGACCGCTTGATCGCGGATCTGGCGCGCGGGTACACCGACACGGGACAGCCGATCGCAGGCGTCGTCTGTGTCGCGGACGACCGGCTGTACCGGCGGGCGGAGGACCTTGCCCGCTTCTTCGCCGCCCTTACCAGTCGGCCAGGGCGCGTTTATGTCGATCCGCGGGGCATGCGAGATCCGTACTCGCGGGAGGGTCTGCTGCAAGCCGTTCGGTCGCTGGAGGCGGCGGTGACGGAGACACGAGTCAGAAGTCGGCGGCTGTCGGACTGGCACTGGGCACGTGCTGTCGACGGAGTGCCGCACAGCGGGCCACGCCCGTTCGGCTGGCAGGAGGACCGGATCACGCGTCATCCCGATGAGGCGCAGCTTGTGGAGCAGGCCATCCTCGACCGCATTGGGGGGAAGGCCGCCCGGGCCATCGCACGCGACTGGTGTGACCTGGGGGTCAAGGGGACTCGGGGCGGCAGGCCCAATGCCCAGACCGTCACACAGATCATGACTGCCCCCAGGGTCTGCGGCTATCGGGCCAACAGAGGTGAACTGCTGCTGGTTCCGGAGACCGGCCAGCCGGTGCTCGGCCGCTGGGAGCCCATTGTGCCTCCGGGCCAGTGGCATGCGGTGTGCGCCACGTTCTCGCCCGGGAGCCTTTACCTGCACAGGGGAAGCGGCGCTCCGCGACTCACCGACCAGCGCAAGGCCGCTCCCCGTCACCTCGCGACTGGGCTACTGCGGTGTGGGGCGGAAAGCTCTGACGGCACAGTGTGTCGCGGCGCTTTGTGTGCTCAGAAGGCAAGGAGCAAGACAAGCCCCTATGTCTACACCTGTCGCGACTGCGGGCGATGCAGCATCAGCGGGCCGCTGGTCGATGAGGTCCTCGAGAGGCTCATGTTCTCCGAAGCTCCGGCGCACGCGCTGCTGCCGGACGCCACGCGTCTGCGCTGGATGTCCGGAGAGATCGATCTCGAAGAGAAACGCAGGAGCATCAAGTCTGCCCTGGCCTACTGCGTCGTCCGTCCGGGCGTGAAGGGCAATCGATCCTGGGACCCCTCCCGAGTGCGACCTGTATGGCGGTGCGATCAAGCGGAGCCGACAGGGGCGACGGGCTGAGGTACGAGCCGTCCCGGGACTTGCCGGAAGCCGTGGGGCAGGATGGAGGTATGCCGAACCGACTGGCTCACGAAACGTCCCCGTACCTGCTCCAGCACGCCGACAACCCGGTGGACTGGTGGCCCTGGTCGGCAGAGGCATTCGAGGAGGCACGGCGGAGGGAACTCCCGGTACTGCTGAGCGTCGGGTATTCCAGCTGCCACTGGTGCCATGCCCTGGCTCGGGAGAGCTTCGAGGACGAAGCAGTCGCCGCATATATGAACGACCACTTCGTCAACATCAAAGTCGACCGCGAAGAACGTCCAGACGTCGACGCCGTCTACATGGAGGCGGTGCAGGCGGCCACCGGGCAGGGCGGCTGGCCCATGACCGTGTTCCTGACACCGGATGCCGAGCCCTTCTACTTCGGTACGTACTTCCCGCCCGCCCCCCGGCACGGGATGCCCTCCTTCCGGCAGGTCCTGGAGGGCGTCCGGGCGGCATGGGCGGACCGGCGGGACGAGGTCGCCGAGGTCGCCGGGAAGATCGTGCGGGACCTGGCCGGGCGGGAGCTGAAGTTCGCGGCGATCGACGTACCGGGGGAGGAGGAGCTCGCGCAGGCGCTGCTCGGGCTGACCCGGGAGTACGACGCGGCGCGCGGCGGGTTCGGCGGGGCGCCCAAGTTCCCGCCGTCCATGGTGATCGAGTTCCTGCTGCGGCATGCCGCCCGCACGGGCTCCGAGGGCGCGCTGCAGATGGCGCGGGACACCTGTGAACGCATGGCCCGCGGCGGCCTCTACGACCAGCTCGGCGGCGGCTTCGCCCGGTACTCCGTCGACCGGGAGTGGATCGTGCCGCACTTCGAGCGCATGCTGTATGACAACGCCCTGCTCTGCCGCGTCTACGCCCACCTCTGGCGCGCCACCGGCTCCGAGCCGGCCCGGCGCGTGGCGCTGGAGACCGCCGACTTCATGGTCCGTGAACTGCGCACGGACGAGGGCGGGTTCGCCTCCGCGCTGGACGCCGACAGCGACGACGGCACCGGCAAGCACGTCGAAGGCGCCTACTACGTCTGGACGCCGGACCAGCTCACCGAGGTGCTCGGGGAGGAGGACGCGCGGCTCGCCGCGCACCACTTCGGGGTCACGGACGAGGGCACCTTCGAGCACGGGTCGTCCGTCCTCCAACTCCCGCAGCACGAGGGCGTGTTCGACGCCGAAAAGATCGAGTCGATCAGGACCCGGCTGAACGAGGCCCGTTCGCGGCGCCCCGCCCCCGGCCGCGACGACAAGGTGGTCGCCGCCTGGAACGGCCTCGCCGTCGCGGCGCTGGCCGAGACCGGCGCCTACTTCGACCGCCCCGACCTGGTGGACGCCGCGATCGAGGCCGCCGACCTCCTCGTACGACTGCATCTGGACGAGAAGGCCCGCCTCGCCCGTACCAGCAAGGACGGGCAGGTCGGGGCGAACGCGGGGGTGCTGGAGGACTACGCGGACGTCGCCGAGGGCTTCCTGGCGCTGGCCTCGGTCACTGGGGAGGGGGTGTGGCTGGAGTTCGCCGGGTTCCTGCTCGACCATGTGCTCGTGCGGTTCGTCGACGAGGAGTCGGGTGCCCTGTACGACACGGCGGCCGACGCGGAGAAGCTCATCCGGCGGCCGCAGGACCCCACCGACAACGCCACCCCCTCGGGGTGGAGCGCGGCCGCGGGCGCACTGCTGAGCTATGCCGCGCACACCGGCTCCGAGCCCCATCGGGCCGCCGCCGAGCGGGCGTTGGGCGTGGTGAAGGCGCTCGGCCCGCGGGCTCCGCGGTTCCTCGGCTGGGGGCTCGCCACCGCCGAGGCGCTGCTGGACGGGCCGCGCGAGGTGGCGGTCGTCGGACCGGAAGGACCGCAGGACCATCCGGGGACACGGGAGTTGCACCGGGCGGCGCTGCTGGGGACCGCGCCGGGGGCCGTGGTCGCCGTAGGGACTACGGACAGTGACGAGCTGCCGCTGCTGGCCGACCGTCCGCTCGTCGGCGGTGAACCGACCGCGTACGTCTGCCGTAACTTCACATGTGACAGTCCCACGACGGATGTAGACCGTCTGCGTGCGGCCCTCGGAACGGCTCCAACCGGTCCAACCGGCTGAAACTCGCTGGAAAACGGCCGGGACAAGGTCGAACAACCGACTTGAAGTGGGCCCGTGTGGCGACACGTCCGATTACGTGTTCACCCGAACGGAAACACGTTATTTAACCGAAAGTGCTCCCGACTTCACAGTTTCCCCCTAGTCTCTCCACTGTGACGCGACAGGAGTAACTCCCTGTTGCGAACAGGGGGTTCATGAGATCTGGGGGGATCTTCCTTGCTGACGTCTGTCTTCATTGCCGTTGTCTCGCTGGCCTTGTTCTGGATGGCGGCCTTCACCCTGTGGTGGCAGATGCACGCGTGGCGCACGCCCGAAGTGCTCGCTTCCACCCGTTTCAGCAGACCAGACGGCGACGAACACGTCTCGTTCTCGCTGCTGCTGCCCGCACGCCACGAACAGGCCGTGCTGGACCACACCATCCAACGACTCCTCGAATCGAGTCACGACCACTTCGAGATCATCGTGATCGTCGGGCACGACGACCCGGAGACCACCGCGGTCGCCGAGCGGGCGGCCGAGCGGGATCCACGCGTCCGCGTCGTCGTCGACACCCACGAGAAGAAGAACAAACCGAAGGCCATGAACACGGCGTTACCGCACTGCCGCGGCGACGTCGTCGGGGTCTTCGACGCCGAGGACCAGGTCCATCCCGAGCTGCTGTCCCACGTCGACCACGCCTTCAGCGCCACGGGCGCCGATGTCGTCCAGGGCGGCGTGCAGCTCATCAACTTCCACTCCAGCTGGTACAGCCTGCGCAACTGCCTGGAGTACTTCTTCTGGTTCCGGTCCCGCCTGCATCTGCACGCGCAGAAAGGGTTCATCCCGCTCGGCGGCAACACCGTCTTCGTACGGACGAAGGTGCTGCGCGAGGCCGACGGCTGGGACCCCCACTGCCTCGCCGAGGACTGTGACCTGGGCGTACGCCTGTCCAGCGTCGGCAAGAAGGTCGTCGTCGCCTACGACTCCGACATGGTCACCCGCGAGGAGACCCCCGGCAGCCTGATGTCCCTGATGAAGCAGCGCACCCGCTGGAACCAGGGCTTCCTCCAGGTCTACCGCAAGAAGGACTGGAAGCAACTGCCCGGCTTCCGGCAGCGGTTGTTGGCCCGCTACACCCTGATGACCCCGTATCTTCAGGCCATCTCCGGCGTGATCATCCCGCTCAACGTGGCCATCGCGCTCTTCCTCGACGTCCCCGTCGGCGTCGCCTTCATCACCTTCCTGCCGGCCGTCACCGCCTTCGTCACCTTCGTGTTCGAGGTCGTCGGACTCCACGACTTCGGCAAGCAGTACGGCCTGCGCGTCCGGTTCGTCCACTACTTCAAGCTCATCGTGGGCGGCCCCTTCTATCAGGTGCTCCTCGCCTTCGCCGCCGTACGCGCGGTCTGGCGTGAGCAACGCGGCCGCAACGACTGGGAGTTGACCAGTCATGTCGGCGCACATCTCGCGCACGTGAACCGAGAGGACGTTCCTGCGTGACCTCCATACTTCCCGCGGAGACCCAGACGAAAGTCAAGGTCCCCGCGCAGCGGACAGCCGCGCCCACAGCCGGTTCGACCAGTCGAACAACGACTTCCGGTTCCGCTTCGCCTGCACCGAAGCGCCTGCGCGACTCGCGCCCCGATCTGATCCTCTGCGGCCTGCTCCTCGTCGCGATCATGATCGTGCAGGGCTGGAACATCGCCGACTACCCGACCCTCAGCGACGACGAGGGCACCTACCTCGCCCAGGCCTGGGCCGTCCAGGAGGGCAGAGGACTCGCCCACTACACCTACTGGTACGACCACCCGCCCCTCGGCTGGATCCAGATCGCGGTACTGACCTGGATCCCCGCACAGCTCGCCCCCGAGTCGATGACCGTCGGCTCGATGCGCGCAGTGATGCTCGTCATCAGCGCGATCAGCGCGATCCTCGTCTACGTCCTCGGCCGCCGCCTCTCGCTGCCCCGCTGGGCCGCAGGCCTCGGCATGGCCCTCTTCGGACTCTCCCCGCTGTCGGTTGTCCTCCAGCGGGAGATCTTCCTCGACAACATCGCCGTGATGTGGACCCTCCTCGCGTTCTGCCTCGCCGCCTCGCCGAACCGCCACCTCTGGCACCACTTCGGCGCGGGGCTGGCCGCCGCGGCGGCCGTCCTCACCAAGGAAACGATGCTCCTTGTCCTACCGGCCGTGCTGCTCACCATGTGGCGGCACAGCCACCGGGACACCCGCAAGTTCGCCATCACCGGCGCCATCACCGCATGCACCCTGATCGGCATGTCGTACCCGCTGTTCGCCCTGCTCAAGGGCGAGTTGTTCCCCGGCGCGGGCCATGTGTCGTTGTGGGACGGCATCGTCTACCAGATGAGCCGCCCCGGCTCCGGCTTCATCCTCACCGAGGGCACGGGCTCGTACGGCGTCCTGCAGTCCTGGCTGTACTACGACCGAATACTCCCGCTGGGCGGCCTGGCGGGCGCCCTGCTGCTCCTCGTCACCTGGCGCTGGTCGGTGACCGCCCGCGCCCTCGCCGGCCCCGCGCTCGCCGTGGCGATCCTCGCCGGCATGGCCCTGCGCCCCGGCTACCTGCCCGCGATGTACGTCCTCCAGGCCCTGCCCTTCCTCGCGCTCGTCCTCGCGGGCGGCACCGCGAGCGTCACCCACGGCGTACTGCGCCGCTGGCGGAGCGCGACGGAGAGGAGGCCCGTGACCTGGGCGCGGCACGTGGTCGCCGTGGTGCTGGCCGCCGCTGCGGCCGCGTACGTCGTCCCCCGCTGGTACGACGGCAACCACACCGCGATGACCTTCAACGCCAATGCCCCCTACCAGCAAGCCGCCAAGTGGCTCGGCAGCGAGGTCGACAACCCGGCCGACACTCGGGTCCTCGTCGACGACGCGCTCTGGCTCGACCTCGTCCACGAGGGCTACAAGCCTGGCCTCGGCGTCATCTGGTTCTACAAGGCCGACCTCGACCCCGCGGTGACGAAGACGATGCCGCGCGGCTGGCGCGACCTCGACTACGTCGTCGCCTCCCCGACGGTACGGCGCGACGCGGTCGACCTGCCCAACGTCAAGGCCGCGATGGAGAACTCGACCCCGGTCGTCACCTTCGGCACCGGCGAGGACCGCATCGAGATCCGCAAGATCCAGGGCGCGGGAGGCGACCGATGAGCGGCGGCAGTTACGAGTCCATCGTCCCCGAGGAACTGGGCGATCCGGCCATGCGCGGAGCCGAGGTCCCCGAGCCCGGCGCGGTCACCATCGTCGTACCGACCTTCAACGAGTCCGCGAACGTACGGGAGTTGCTGCACCAGATCACCGAGACGGTGCCGGGGCTGCTGCCCTGCGAGGTCGTCTTCGTCGACGACTCCACCGACGACACCCCCGAGGTGATCAACGAGGCCGCGCAGGACTGCCCGTTCCCGGTGACCGTGCTGCACCGCGACGACCCGGTGGGCGGGCTCGGCGGCGCGGTGGTGGAGGGCATCAAGGCGGCCGGCTCGGACTGGATCGTGGTGATGGACGGCGATCTTCAGCATCCGCCGTCCCTGGTACCGGAGTTGGTGGCGACCGGGGAGCGGTCGTCGGCGGGTCTGGTGGTGGCGAGCCGCTACATCAAGGGCGGCAGCCGCGCCGGACTCGCGGGCAGCTACCGTGTGGCCGTCTCGCGGGGAGCAACCTGGCTGACCAAGTCCCTGTTCCCCCGCCGACTGCACGGCATCAGCGACCCGATGAGCGGCTTCTTCGCCATCCGCCGCAGCGCGGTCACCGCCGAGATCCTCCAGCCCCTCGGCTACAAGATCCTCCTCGAACTCGCCGTACGCAGCCGCCCGCGCGAGGTGACGGAGGTGCCGTTCGTCTTCCAGGACCGTTTCGCGGGGGAGTCGAAGTCGACCGCGCAGGAGGGCTTGAGATTCCTGCGCCACTTGGTAGGCCTGCGCACGGCGTCCCCGCTGGCCCGGATGATCGTCTTCGGCCTGATCGGAGTCACGGGCTTCATCCCGAACCTGGCGGGCCTGTACGCGCTGACGTCACTCGGCATGCACTACGTCCCCGCCGAGATCCTCGCCAACCAGCTCGGAGTGGCGTGGAACTTCTTCCTCATCGAGCACCTGTGCTTCCGCGAGCGACGGGGATACCGGAAGGGCTGGGACCGCATCAGCCGCTTCGCGCTGCTCGCCAACGCCGACCTGGTGCTGCGTATCCCGCTGATCGCGCTGTTCGTGGGCCAGTTCGGGATGCACGCCCTGTCCGCCACCGCGCTCGCGCTGGTGACGACATTCCTCCTGCGCTTCGTAGGGACCGAAGCGCTGGTCTATCTGCCGCGCAGGAAGCCTCGCCGTGGGGAGCGCGGCGAGGGGGAGCCGGCTGAGCCCGCAAGGAGAGTCGCGTGAAGAACCGTTTGAAGATTCGGATCAGACCCAGACTTCGTATCCGCCCCAGACGCAGAACAGCCCTGCTGGCGGTGGGCGCCCTGGCCGCCGGCCTGCTGCTGATCTCGCCCCAACCCGCGTCCGCCGCGAACCTCGTCCAGAACCCCGGCTTCGAGACGGCCGGTACGGACGACATGCCGTACTGCTGGGAGAAGTCGGGCTGGGGCGACAACGACTTCACCTTCTCGACGGTCGCCGACGCCCACTCGGGTGCGAAGGCCATGAAGGTCGAGCTGACCCGCCGGGTCGACGGCGACCGCAAGGCGCTGATCACCGAGTCGGCGACCTGCGCGCCGCCGGTCTCGGTGGGCAAGCAGTACGACCTGAGCCTCTGGTACAAGTCGACGACCCCGGACGTCTCCATCACCCTCTTCCGGCACGACACGACGGCCGGCTGGCAGTACTGGACCGACCTCAAGACGCTGGAGATGGCAGGGGGCTGGACCCAGGCGACGGTCCGCACTCCCGAAGTCCCGGCGGGCACCGACCGCATCACCTGGGGCGCCTCCGTCTACGGCACGGGCTACGTCATCACCGACGACTACACGATGGAACAGGTCGCCGACCCTGTCCCCGAGCCGGACTGCACGGGAACGCCGGAGGAATGCCAGAACGGCCGCTGGGATGTCCTGCCCACCCAGAACCCGGTCCGCTCCATGCACTCCGTGGTGTTGAACAACGGCAAGGTGCTGCTGATCGCCGGCTCCGGCAACAGCGAGGAGATGTTCGAGGCGGGCACGTTCACCTCCGCGGTCTACGACCCGCAGAACGGTACGTACAAGCAGATCCCGACCCCGGACGACATGTTCTGCGCGGGCCACGTGCAGTTGGACGACGGCCGTGTGCTGGTGATGAGCGGCAACAAGGGCTACCCGTCGGCGGACGGCACGATCGGCTACCAGGGCTACAAGGACTCGTACATCTTCGACCCGGCGACGGAGACGTACACCAAGACGAACGACATGAACGACGGCCACTGGTACCCGTCGGCGACCATCCTCGGCAACGGCGACGTCATCTCCTTCGGCGGCCTCCGCGAGGACTCCACGGGTTCGGTGACGGCCGAGTTGTGGTCGGACGCCGAGCAGAAGTGGCTGGAGCTCTGGAAGGTCAACCAGACCTGGTCGTACTGGGGCCTGTACCCGTCGATGATCCTGATGCAGGACGGCCGCCTCTTCTACTCAGGCAGCCACGTCTTCGGCAACAACATCCCCGGCACGGGTTCGGCGATCTACGACTACGGCGCGAACACGATCACTTCGGTGCCGGGCCTGCAGAACAAGGACGAGCGAGACCAGTCGGCGAGCGTGCTCCTGCCCCCGGCCCAGGACCAGAAGGTCCTGACGCTGGGCGGCGGCAACATCGACTCCAACCCCGAGGCGAACCGCCTGACGGACATCATTGATTTGAAGGCCGCGAACCCCACGTACGTGGCGGGCCCGCCGATTCCGCAGGGCACGGTGGACCTGGGCAACGGCAAGGTCGCTCAGACGGGCAACCAGGGCAAGATGTACGTCTCGGCGGTGTTGTTGCCCGACGGCAAGGTCCTGGAGACGGGCGGCGCCCTGCACAACCGCGCGAACCCGGTCTTCGAGACGTCGATCTACGACCCGGCGACGGAGACCTTCGACCCGGTGGCGGTGGACCCCGAGGCCCGCGGCTACCACTCCTCGGCGTTCCTGCTCCCTGATGGCCGCGTGATGGCGACGGGCGACAACCCGGGTAATGGGTCCTGGAACCACAACGTATCGATCTACACGCCGCCGTATCTGCTGAAGGGGCAGCGTCCGGCGATCACCTCGGTGATCGACAAGGAGTGGGTGTACGGCGACACGCAACGCATCACGGTGGACCGCCCGATCGCGAAGGCAGAGTTGATCCGCCCGGCGGCGGTCACGCACTCGTCGGACCCGAACCAGAGGTTTGTGGACCTCCCGCTGTCGGTCGACGGCAACAACGTGGACCTGAACGTGACGAGCAACCCGAACCTGGCCCCGCCGGGCTGGTACATGCTCTTCGCGGTGGACGCGAACGGCGTCCCGTCGGTGGCGGAATGGGTCCACTTGCAGGGCCCGTCCGCCCTGGCGGAGGCCTCCGGTGAGGCTCCCTCGGCCCACGTCCACGACTTCGCGGACGCCCCTCAGGGCAAGACCACGGGCCCGCAGAAGAAGACCAAGTCGAAGAAGGTCAGCCCGACGATCGCCGGGTGCGACCGCCACTACGGCACGGCGAACGTCTGCGTGCCGACGGCCTTCCCGGCGGAGGTCAAGAAGACGACCGCGTCCCGCTGCGAGTGGCTGAAGGAGAACAACTACGGCCGCTTGAAGGTGAACGGCAAGGACGATCCGTTGAGGCTGGACCGGAACAGGGATGGGTTGGCTTGCGGGAAGGGGGACGTGAAGCAGCGCTGAGGGACAGCAGAGTCAAGGGTGCGGGGAACTGCGCGACCAGCCACAACGGGCGCGCAGTTCCCCACGCCCAGGGGCGCCCCACGATGTGAGCGGTGCCGCCCCCGGAGACCGCACCTCGCAGAAATCTGTACAGAATTCTGCCCCGGTTTCGGGTAGAGTGTTGTTCATGCGAGTACCCGAGATCGTCACAGTGAGCGACGCCAGGAGTGGCCTGTCACGGATACTGGCCGAGCTGGCCGAGGCCGGCCCGCAGGCGGAGCCCGTATTGATCGGTGCCCACCGCAAAGCGCAAGGTGTGCTGCTCTCGATCGAGGCCTACGAGAGGCTGACGGAACGCGCTGCTCGCAGGGAGGCGGCAGAGTCCGTCACCGGCTCACTCGCCGCCGAGGGCCTGCGACCGACCTCCGCCTCCGATGAGGACGTGCAAGCCTACGTACGGGGCACGCTGTCGACCGAGGAATTGGTTGCCCGCGCCCTGGCCCGCCATAGCCCCGAGAGTCGCCAGGCAGCCGGATGAACGACCCGTACGCCCTACCGAACGGCGTCCTGCGCAACCGCCTCGGTGTCACCGACGCTGTCGCGCTCGCCACCGCCGAGGCCGACATCACGCGTGCCCGTCTTCTCCAGGTGGACAGACATCCTCCGCCAGGTGACTTCGACCTGGACCACCTGCGCCGTTTCCACGCCGCGATCTTCTGAGATCTGTACCACTGGGCGGGTGAACTGCGGACGGTGGACATAGCGAAGCACACCCCGTTCTGTCCCCTCCAGCACATGACCGCATACGCGGCGGAGGTCTTCGGCCGTCTCCGAGCTGCCGACCACCTGCGCGGTCTGGCCCGCGACGACTTCGTCCGCGCGGCAGCCGGACTCTACGGTGACACCAACGCCCTGCACCCCTTCCGTGAAGGCAACGGACGCACCCAGCGCGCCTTCCTCACAGAACTGGGCAGGCAGGCGGGTTGGCCGATCAACTGGGCCGGGCTGGACGCCGACGAGAACGAGCACGCCTCGATCAAGAGCTTCCTGGGCGACAATCAACCCTTGGAGCGCATGCTGGACCGCCTCGTCAGCCAAGAGCTTCGGTGAGCAGCGTCCTGGGCCCCGTCTCCCCGCGGGAAGGGGGACGTCAAGCGCTGCTGACGAACTGAGAGGTCCATTCCTGGACGACGGCCCCGTATCCGGCGATGTTCGCCGGATACGGGGCCGTGTGCTGGATGCGTCTGCCGGACAGTCAACGGTTACGCGCGGCCCACGATGTGCGCGGTTCCGGGGGAGGCCTGCACTGTCAATCCCCTCGCAGCGTGGAGACGATCTATGCGGCCAGTCCCTCGGCGAGGGTGGCTCGGTAG
>NZ_VTHJ01000109.1 GCF_008386495.1 Streptomyces tailanensis
CGACATCTCGAAGCGTGGAGAACGGCCGCCTCCGCTGTCCTGGAAAGAACCGCAGATCAGCAGGTCGGATGACCTGCGACGTTAAACGCCAAGCTCAGAGGCCGTTGCTCTATCGATCTTGGTGAGCGTGAGTTCGAGGTCGTCGACTCGGTCGGGTGATCTTCTGGCTGGCTGAGCATGAAAGCGGGGCCTCCCGCACAGCTCGTGGGTGTCGAATCCAACCGAGCAGCAGGAGGGCCCCTGGTGCTGCAGTCTTCCGTGTCGGCGTCGTTGTCGTCCAACTCGGCTTCCCTGACGTGTGATTGCCTCGCTCACCGGTTCGGGAACGCCGGTGATCGGCCGTACAGACGGCCGAGATATCCGTCCGACATGAGCGAGGCGGAGTGGGCGGTCGTGCGCGACGCGATGCCGGTCCCCGGCTGCCTGGAGGGCCGCGGCGGGCAACCGGAGGGCTACTGCCACCGGCAAATGGTCGACGCGGTGCGCTACCTGGTCGCGGGCGGCATCACCTGGCGGGCGATGCCTGCGGACTTCCCTGCGTGGGACCGTGTCTACGCCTTCTTCCGGCGCTGGCGGGACAACGGCCTGGCCGCCGAGTTCCACGACCGGCTGCGCGACCGGGTCCGCGAGGCCGCGGGCCGGGATCCGGAGCCGACGGCTGGCGTCATCGACGCGCAGTCGGTGAGGGGAGCCGCATCGGTGCCGGCCGCGACCAGGGGCTTCGACGGCGGAAAGAAGGTCAACGGCCGTAAGCGGCACATCGTGGTGGACACCCTGGGGCTGGTGCTGGTTGTGACGGTGACCGCGGCTTCGGTCACCGACCGGGACGCGGGGCAGACACTGCTGGCCCGGCTGCGCGATCGGCACTGGCGCGTCACGCGGGTGTGGGCCGACGGCGGCTATACCGGGCGCCTGGTCGACTTCGCCCGTGGTGTCCTGCGCGTCGCGCTGACGGTGGTCAAACGCAGCGACGACACCAGCGGCTTCACCGTGCTGCCGAAGAGGTGGCTGGTGGAGCGCACGTTCGCCTGGCTGATGCACTCGCGCCGTCTGGCCCGCGACTACGAGACACGCACCGACAGCTCGGAGGCGGTGATCCGGTGGTCGATGAGCATGCTCATGAGCCGTCGGCTCGTCCGGCGGGCACGCTGAACAGCCCCGGGCGTTCCTCTGCCAGCCAGCCAGCCAGCCCCGCGCGGCCAGGCGCTTCGCCTTCGAACGCACCCCTTCCACCTTCGCCGGGACCGGCTCCAGCCCGACTGCCTCCGCAAGCTGCCGGCAGTCCATCGCCTTCTCACGCGCCCCGTTCCGATCGGCCAGGACGTCCATGATCTGCTGGTAGTCCGGCGCCAGAACCGTCAGGCCGAGCCCTTCCTGCCAGTGCGGCACCACCGAACCGGGCACCGCCGCCGTGACCTTCACCGGCCGCCCGTCGGCCATCACGACTGGCGGTACTTCCTTGCCTCTGCGAGACTCCGCCAGAACCTCGCCCACCGTTTCACGGGCGATCACGAACCGCTCCCACACGGCCTCCGCCTCTCGCAGCTCGGCCTGAAGGGCCTCCACTCGCTGCCGAGCGGCGCGTTCGCGCTCCTCCAGCAACCCCATTACCGACGGCACCCCGGCACCTCCACCGAAGAGACGACACGACACCTCGTCCCTGCCGCCGAAACACCACCCCTATGCCTGACCAGCGGAAACGCAGCCGTCATTCTCGGAGAGACAACAGCTTCTCAGCACAGCGAGGGCCCTACTTGGCATCCAGACGTCGGCTTATCGAGGGGATCACGCCCTTGTCGTCGAGACCGCAGGTCAGGAAACCGACTCCTGCTCAGATCCAGTGACCGACGACAGTGACCCAGCGTTTCCACGAGTGCCAGAGGCGGACCTGGTGCTCGTCCAGCCCGGGCAGGGCCTGCGACGCGGCCCGGAGGTTCATCTGGTGCCGACGTGGGCGGCCGGGAGCAGGGCCAGGACCTCCCAGCCGCCGTCCGGGCGGGGGGCGGTGTGCAGTTCGCCGCCGAGGGCGGTGACGCGTTCGGTCAGGCCGACGAGGCCGAAGCCGCCGCCCCGGGCCGCCTCGGGGAGACGGGCGCCACCGCGGCCGTTGTCGCGTACGGTCACGTGGAGGGTGCCGTTGTCGTAGGCCAGGGCGACGGTGACCGCGGTGGCGTCGGCGGCGTGGCGGCGTACGTTGGTGAGGGCTTCCTGGACGACGCGGTGGGCGGCGGCCTGCACCTCGTGTGGCAGGCTGTCCGGCACGGAGGGGTCGCGGTGCAGCACGGCCCGGTGCCCGTCGGCATTGCCGACTCCGTCGAATCCGTCGACCAGGTCGGTGAGAGCGGCCAGGTCACCGGGCGGGCGCTGGCCGACGATGTCGGCCTGGTCGTCGTGGTCGCGCAGGATGCCGACCGTGCGCCGCATCGAGGCGAGCGCCTGGGTGGCGGCGCCTTCGATGCCCGCCAGCACCGGGTCCAGACGCTCGGGTGCGGAGGTGGCCATCATCCGCGCCATCTGCGTCTGCACCAGGATTCCGGTGACGTGGTGGGCCACGAAGTCGTGCAGGTCGGCGGCCATGGCGAGGCGTTCGGCCCGGCGGGTCTCGGTGACCGCGACGCGGCGGCGGTGGTCCAGGGTGCGCAGGTAGCCGCCGAGCCCGGCGATGACGGCGACCAGCAGCACGAGTACCGCCATGGCCACGACCACGGTGTCGAGGGTGTCGAGGCTGTCCTCCCGGGCGGTGCCCTCGTACAGGCGCAGCGGCAGGGCGATGGCCGCCGCGCCGTTCAGTGCGGCGCACACGCCGACCCAGGCCGGTGGGCAGGCGCGCACCGCGACCAGCAGCAGGCACAGCAGGACCGCCGCCTCGCCGGGCCCGAATCCCGTCGGCCGACCGGTCAGCAGGACGACGGCCGTCAGCGCCGCGGAGATACCCGCGGGCACGGCTGTGCGCAGCTGTGGGGTGAGCCAGGCGGGCCGTCTGCCGGCGGGCCAGAGCACGGCCGCCAGGCCGGATGCCGGTGCCGAAAGCTCCGCCCAGCCGAAGCCGCCGCCAGAGGCCGCGATCAGCAGGTCCATCATGGCCAGCATGACCAGGACGGTGATGCCGACGTCTCGCAGGCAGCCCTGGCGGCGGGTGCGCGGTGCGGTGGGGTCGTCGATCGCGTGCACAAGGTTCACGCCGACCACCCTACGGAGGGGGCCGGCAGCGGCGGGTCGGCCGATCGGCCGACCCTGGCGGCGTCCGGGCCGCAAAACGATGGCCGTTCGGCCGAGGCGCGCGGTGCCCTCCGGCGGCGAGAGTCGAGGCAGATCAACCACCCCGACCCAAGGAGACACCTCATGCGCAAGCCCCTGATCATCACCGGAATCGCGGCGGCCGTCCTGGGCGCCGGGACCTACGCGATGAGCGGCACCGAGTCCAACACCAGGCTGGCCAGCGACACCGCCGTGACGGTGGACGGTCACAAGGCGCTGTCTGGCGGCATCGTCGGCCTCCGCACCCAGAACAAGTACCACCCGCTGCCCTGGGTCGGCAGCGAGGTGTCCGACGTGCGCTGCCCGGACCTGAAGGCGGTGGCCGGGACGAAGGTGACCTGCACCGCGAAGGCGGACGGCAAGCAGATCAAGATCCCGGTGAGCGTGGTCAAGGCCGGCGACAAGTCCATCACCTGGAAGTTCGAGCGCTGAGCTCGAGAGGCGAGAAGGAAACGCACACGATCATGAGCACCGTTCTGGCCGGGCACGGCCTGATCAAGAAGTACGGCTCCACCACCGCGCTGGCCGGCGTGGACGTGGAGGTCGGCGCCCGCGACTCGCTGGCCATCATGGGCCCGTCCGGGTCCGGCAAGTCGACCCTGCTGCACACCCTGGCCGGGATCATCCGCCCCGACGGCGGCCAGGTGCTGCTGCGCGGCGAGCGCATCGACCAGCTCGGCGAGAACCGGCTCAGCGCGCTGCGCCGCAAGCGGTTCGGGTTCGTCTTCCAGTTCGGCCAGCTGCTGCCGGAGCTGCCCGCCGAGGAGAACGTCGCCCTGCCGCTGATGCTGGAGGGCGTCCCGCGCAAGGAGGCGGTCAAGCGGGCGCGGCGCTGGTTCAGCCCGCTGGGCCTGGAGGGGCTGGAGCAGCGCCGCCCCGGGCAGCTGTCCGGTGGGCAGGCCCAGCGGGTGGCGATCGCCCGCGCGCTGGCCGTCGAGCCGGACGTGGTCTTCGCCGATGAGCCCACCGGGGCGCTGGACCAGGCCACCAGCACGGAGGTCATCCAGTTGCTGACCTTCGTGACCCGGGATTCCGGCGCGGCGCTGGTGATGGTCACCCACGACGCCGACGTCGCCGCGCACTGCGGCCGGATCCTCCAGGTCCGCGACGGCCGGATCCACAGCCACGACCAGTACACGGTCGCCTGACCTCACAGCCCACGCCCCGGAGCCGTCCATGTCTTCCCCCGTCCTGTCCCTGACCTGGCATCTGGCCAGGTCCTCCGGCCGTCGCGGCCTGCAGAGCCAGCTGCTGGCCGCCGTGGTCGCCGCCGTCAGCACGTTCGTGCTGCTGTTGATGATCGCCGCGAGCCTCGGCTCCGGCGACCGCGCCGACCGCACCGCGTGGCGCACCCCGCACGCCGTACCCGCCAAGGCAGCAACCGCGATCCAGGCGCTGACCACGACGTACGTCCGTCACGAGCCGGTCACCGTGGTGTCGCTGGCGCAGCTGCCCGGCCGTGAGGCCACGCCCGCCCCGCCCGGCCTGAGCGCCTTCCCGGAGCAGGGTGAGGTGTACCTCTCGCCCGCGCTGGTAGAGCTGGTCCGCGAGCTGCCCGCGGACCAGTTGGCCGACCGCCTCCCCGGGCCCGCCAGGGGCTCGTACGGCACGATCGGCGTGGCCGGCCTCGCCTCCCCCGACGAACTGGTCGCCGTCGTGGGACGGGTCCCCACCGACCCCGCCGTCTCGACGGCGGCCGAGGGCGGCAACTTCTACGACGAGGGGCAGACCGAGCGCGCCACCATCGCCACCTTCTCCTCCCCCAAGCCGAGCCTGTTCACCGGCCTCGACCAGCAGATGGCGGTGCTGGGCGTCGTGCTGCTGGTGATGCCCGTGATCGTGCTGGGCTCCGCGGCCGGGCGGCTGGGCGCGGCCCGGCGCGAGCTGCGGCTCGCCGCGCTGCGGCTGGCCGGGGCGACCCCACGGCAGATCATCGCGATGACCGCCGCCGAGGCGGCGGCCGTGGGCGCCGCCGGCGCGCTGACGGGCGCCCTCGCCTACGGCGCGCTGCTGCCCGCCCTCGCCGAGATCCCCTACGGCATCGGCGCCTGGTACACCTGGCAGCTGTGGGTGGGCCTGCCCTGGCTCGCCGCCGTGGTGCTGGCGGTCACCGCGCTCATCACCGTCAGCGCCGTGACGATGCTGCACCGGGTCGCCACCTCCCCGCTGGGCGTCGCCCAGCAGGCCAACCCGCGCCGCACCCGCATGATCCGGCTCGTGCTGTTCGTGGCGGTGCTGGGCTACGTCACGTTCTCCACGCAGGGCAGCCAGCTCGGCACCCGGCAACTGGTCGCCCTGCTGGCGCTGTTCTACGGCGCGTTCTGGCTGTTCGGTCCCTGGGTCGTGGACCGGCTCGGCCGGATCGCGGGCCGCTTCGCCCGCCGCCCGGCGACCCTGCTGGCCGCCCGCCGGCTCAGCGACGACCCCAGCGGCGCCTGGCGCACCGTCAGCGGCCTGGTGCTGGCCGGCTTCGTCGCCGGGTTCTTCTCCGTCAGCCAGCTCTCCTTCGGCTTCCCCGACCAGCCAGGCCAGGTCGCCGTGGTGACCGGAGACTCCGCGGCCGCCCAGCGCGCCGCCGCCGAAGCCCGCACACTCCTACGCGAAGCGGGCGTCACCGCCACCGTCACCGTCCCCTCCGAGGACGACTTCCACAACCCGCTGCACGGCAGCCCGGGCCTGATCGCCCGCGTCACCGGCGGCCAGGACCAGATCGACACCGCCGTCACCGCGCTGACCCCCCTCACAGCGGGCAGGCTGCCGTACACCCAGGACTACCCCAATGCCATGGACAACGTGGTCACCGACCGCCTCGGCATGGTCAGCACCGCCACCTTGGCCATGAGCTTCCTCATCGCGGCCGCCTCCGCCGGCCTGACCGCCGCCGCCAACGTCCTCGACCGGCGCCGCGTCTACAACCTGCTGCGCCTGACCGGTACCCCGCTGAAGGTGCTGGACCGGGCCCGGGTCCGCGAGACAGCCCTCCCCCTGGCCGTCCTGGCCGGCGGCACCACCACCATGGGCGTCTACGGCGCCTACCAGCTCAACAAAGCGGCCGACAGCACAATGAACACCTCCGGCGCCCTCCAACTCGCCGCCTGCGTCACCATCGGCACCCTGGCCATGCTCACCGCGATCAGCGCCAGCAAGCCGCTCCTACGCAAAGTGACAGCCGAACCGACCCAGACCGCCAACTGACAAACCCTCGGGTCGGCTACACCTCCCAAGGTGCAGCCGACCCGACACCACTGCCCGTGTTCGGATATAAGCCGTGTCTCTATCGATCGTGAGGACGGTTCTGTTCGATTGGGGTGCCTGGTCGGGTGATCTTGGCGGGGTGAGCGCATGAAGGCAGGGCCTCCGGTGCAGCACGAGGGTTGCTGAAGCCAACTCGTCTGCCAGGAAGGCCCCGTTGATGCAGTTCTATGCGGTGTCGTCCCCGGAGTTCAACTCGGTGTCGTCGGTGTGCGATTGCCTCGCTCACCGGTTCGGGAACGCGGCCGACCAGCCGGAGAGGGTGCCGGTGTATCCGTCGGACATGACGAACGCGGAGTGGGCGGTGGTGCGGGACGCCCTCCCGGTGCCGGCCTGTCTGGAGGGCCGGAGTGGCCGGCCGGAGGGCTACTGCCACCGCGTGATGCTGGATGCGATCTTCTACGTCACCGACAACGGCATCAAGTGGCGCTCGATGCCTGCCGACTTCCCCGCCTGGGACCGGGTGTATGCCTTCTTCCGCCGGTGGCGGGAGCACGGCCTGGTCAAGGAGTTCCACGACCGGCTGCGCGGCCGGGCTCGTGAGGCCGAGGGGCGCGAGGCGGAACCGACCGCGGCGGTCATCGACTCACAGTCGGTCAAGGGCGCCGCTTCGGTGCCCGCGGCCTCACGCGGTTACGACGGCGGCAAGAAGATCAACGGCAGGCGCCGGCACGTCATCACGGACTGTCTCGGCCTGCTGCTGATGGTGCTGGTGTGTGCCGCCGACGTCACCGACCGCCAGGCCGCCCGCATCATGCTGCCCCGCCTGCGGACACGGTTCCGCAAGATCACCCTGGTGTGGGCCGACGGCGGCTACACCGGCCGCCTGGTCACCTGGGCGAAGGAGAAGCTCCACCTCACTCTCGAGATCGTGAAGCGCAGCGATGACGTGAAGGGGTTCGTGGTGCTGCCGAGACGCTGGGTGGTGGAACGGAGCCTGGGGTGGCTGATGCGCTCGCGGCACCTGGTGCGGGACTTCGAGACGCTGCCCGCCAGCAGCGAGGCGTTCATCTACTTCTCGGCGGCCATGCTCATGAGCCGCCGCCTGGCTCGTCCGGCTTCCCGGCTGCGGCCGGAGCAGTCGCGGTGGGCTGCCGCGGCGTGAACCGTCCCGATGGCGACAGCGTCAGCCAGCCCCGTCCGGCCAGACGCCTCGCCTTGGACCGCACCCCCTCGATCTTCGCCGGCACCAGCTCCAGCCCCAGCCCGGCCGCGATCTGTTTCGCCGACACCCCCTCACCACTCCCCGGACCGGACTCCAGCACATCGACGATCCGCCGGTAGTCCGGCGCGAGCGCCTCCACCGTCATCCCCTCCCTGAAGTGCGGCACGATCGACCCGGCGACCGGGACCTTCGCCGCCATGGCCGCCGGCACCGGCTCCGTCACCTCCTCCACGGCCGCCTCTGCCGCAACACCAGGGGCGGCCAGGGCCTCGGCCAGCTCCGCCCGAGCGATCACCCGGCGTTCCAACACCGCCTCGGCCGCGGCGAGTTCGGCCAGGATCCGGTCCGCCTCCGCCTGGAGCTCCTCCACCACCGTCGGCAAGAGCGAACCCGGCGAACCCATCACCGAAACCGCCGTACGCGAGTTGTACGAGCGACCAGGACCGGCGCGGACTGACCGCGCTGTTCTGGTCCAACGTCAATCCGTACGGCACCTTCCGCCTGGACATGAGCAAGCGCCTTGACCTGGGGCCGGCGGCCGCCGTGCCCCGCCCCCGCGCACCGGCGGACGCCGCCGAGCGATCAAGTACGCAGACGCGATGAGCTGTGGCGGGACCGGCCGGCGGCCCGCCTGGGCCGGAACCGAGGTGAGCAGAGCGTGCGGCAAGCGTCCGCGGACGCGCCCACGCCCCGGGGAGCTACGGCGCTCTCAGGTCCGGCGGTCCGCTACAGGCGGGGGCGCTCCGTCATCTGCTCGATTGCGGTTGCCTGGGACCAGACTGCTTGCCACTGGCCGTCTGCGTTCTCATAGGTGTCGGTGTGCCAGTAGCTCGCGCGGGGTACCCGGCGGTGCTTGAAGATCACCTCCAGCGTGGCCTGGTAGCGGATGACGGCGGCGTTCCCGTGGATGCGGACGTCGATGGGGCCGGGTTCCCATTCCACGTAGTCGATGTCTCCGGTTGCGATCGCCTGGAGGTATGCGTCTTTGGACAGCACGTGGCCGACGGGGGTGACGAGCTGGAAGTCGGGTGCGTGCAGCTCGGAAGCGGCACGGATGTCGCCTGCGACGAGCGCTCGGAGCCTGGCCCGCTCGACGTCGCGGATCTGCTCGGCGATCGCACCACCGGCCGGGACGGCTGCTGTCTGCGTCATGGGGGTTTCACTCCTGATGGGTCGAGAGGCCAGGCGCCGGGTGTGGAAACCCGAGATGACCAGCCAAATTGGACTCATTGACGCTGGGAGTCCATTGCGTCAGGATTGCAGCATGGCAGACGACCGAACGGAACACATCCTCGATGCCGCACTGACCGCCTTCTGTCAGTACGGCTACGGCAAGACCACCATGCAGGACGTGGCCCGTGCCGCCGGGATGTCCCGGGCTGCTCTGTACCTGTATTTCCCCAGCAAGGAAGATCTCTTCCGGGCAGGGTCCCGCCGGGCGCACTCCCGGGCGCTCGGCGAGGTGGAAACAGCTCTCACCCAGCAGGGCGACGTGCTGTCCCGAGTCGATGCCGCGATGGCCGCCTACTTCGGAGGACTCCTGGCGCAGATCTCGTCGAGCGTGCACGGCGGGGAAGTCCTCGATGCGAGCCTCGACGTCGCCGGGGACATCGTCAGCGAGGCCCATGCGGCTCTGGTCGTCCGGCTCGCCTCCGCGCTGCATACCGCCGCGGCAGCGGGAGAAGTGCAGTTCTCGACCTCCGACGCGACCGCCGAGGACATCGTGCTTCTCCTCCTCGCGGTCGCGGACGGGCTGAAGAAGACGAGCGCGGACCCGCAGTTGCGGCAGCAGCGGAAGGCGTTGTTCCTCCGCCTGGTGCACGCGGGAATCGCACCCCTGCGCCAGCCGCCTACAGAAGGCAACGCCCCGTGATGAAGTCCCTGCACTGCCCGCGCCCGTACCCGACACCCCAGGAGCCCACCATGGCGACCCAGTGTGACCCGACCGTCCCCGCCAGGTGGTCGAGATGATTGCGAGGACGACGACGGGCCGGGTCCGCGGGCTCGGTACTGGTGGCATCGCGGCGTTCAAGGGAGTGCCCTACGCAGCAGCCCCTGAGGGGATGCTGCGCTTGCGGCCCCCGGCACCGGCCGCGCCGTGGGACGGGGTCCGCGACTGCGTCGGGTTCGGCGCGGCCCCGCCGCAACTTGCACCGGCACCCACCGCTCCGCCAGCGTGGCGGCCCGATGCCGGGCTGGACTGCCTGACGCTGAACGTATGGAGCCCGGACATCGGCGCGGCGGGCCTGCCGGTCATGGTGTGGATCTACGGCGGCCTGTGGAAGCACGGCTCCTCCAACATGCCGCAGTACGACGCCTCCACCCTGGCCGACTCCGGGACCGTGGTGGTCACCTTCAACTACCGTGTCGGTTTCGAGGGCTTCGGGCACCTGCCCGGGGTCGCGGACAACCGCGGGCTGCGTGATCAGATCGCCGCCCTGGAATGGGTCCGGGACAACATCGCCGCGTTCGGCGGCGACCCCGCCAACGTGACCGTCTTCGGCCAGTCCGCCGGTGCCGCCTCCACCGCCCTGCTCATGGCCGCGCCCGCCGCGCGCGGCCTGTTCCGTCGCGCGATCACCCAGAGCATCCCCTCCGGGATCCGCACCGGCACCGAGGCCGAGTCCGTCACCGCGACGATCGCGGCAGCCCTCGGCATCGCGCCGACCTGGGACGCGTTCGCCGCACTGCCGCCCGAGACGATCCTTGCCGTCCAGGACGCGCCGCTGCGCGACAGACAGGGGTTCACCGCGTTCGCCCCCGTCATCGACGGCGACCTCGTGACCGGACCGCCCTGGACGACGCTCCGGACCGGCGCAGGCCGGGACGTGGACCTGGTCTGCGGGTTCACCCACGAGGAATACCGGGGCCAGGGACCGCAGCCCCCGTCCGGAGTCGACCTGGCGATCGTCGCCGAAGCGGTCGGGCTGGAAAAGGAGTCGGCCGCCGCCTACCGGCAGAGCCATCCCGGCGTCAGTGACGCCGACCTGTTCACAGTGATGCTGTCCGACGCGCTCGTCCGCATGCCCACCACCTGGGTCGCCGAGGCCCATGCCCGCGCGGGCGGACGGACCTGGCTCTACGACTTCACCTGGCGCGGCCCCACCCTGGGCGCCGCCCACGGCATCGACGTCCCGTTCGTCTTCGGCAACGCTACGAACCGCCCGGCCGCCCGGTTCCTCGGCTCCCCGCCGCCCGCCGACTTCGCCGGTCTGTCGGAGCGCATCCGAACGGCCTGGACGTCCTTCGCCGCCATCGGCGACCCCGGCTGGCCGCGCTTCGTGCCCGAACACCCCAGCCCCACTACCCGTATCTGGGACACACTCCCCACCGACGCCCCCTACCCGCTGGAAGACTCCCGGCGTACCTGGGAGCACATCGCATCCAGGTAGCCGTTCGTGCCGCTTGCGCCTCCGATTCGCCGAGGCATGACAGGGCGCTGGGAACGACCAGGAGTAATGAGGTGAGACATGCCAGAAGGCAGCGGCGATCACTCTGTGCCGGGCAAGCGACAGGAGCCCGGGCAAACGGCGGACGCGGCGCGCCTCGTAGATCGGCGAAACGAGCTGTTTCATAGCCGGTCGCTCGTGAAACACCCGGCCGCCCGGCGACCCACCTGAGACGATCAAGTTTCATGAGTTGTTGCAAACGGCTGGACGTCTGAAACACCCTCATGAAACGGCCTGGGGCGTGAACGACGACTTCAAGCACGTGGAATCGCACGCCTGCCCGATGTCCACCTGTGCCGCCCCAGCGGGCTCCCCGTGCCGGACCGGCAAGGGCAAGGTGACCATCCAGTACCACACCGCACGCTTCCGCCTCGTGCCCCAACTCGTCAAGACGCTCAGCGTGCCGACCCCGGCCGTACGCAAGCCGGGGTCGGTGTGGACCGAGCTGCCCCGGCCCCCGCCAGCGCCGGCGCCGAACCCGTCGGGCACGTCCGCCTCGGCTATGCCCGTGCCTCGACCGCCCGGCAGTCCCTCGACGCACAGCTCGACTCTCTCGCCGAGGCCGGGGTGACCCGCATCTTCTCGGAGAAGATCTCCACCCGTGCCACGAAGCGGCCCGAGCTGGAGGCCGCCGTGAAGCTCGCTGGGGAGATCCGCTCCTCCGGCGTCGCCGTCACGCTCGTCGTTCACGAGCACAAGCGGCTCGGCCGCGGCATCGAACTCGCCATGCTCGCCGAGGAGCTGAAGGCGAGCGATGTCGGCCTGGAGTTCCTCACCGGAGAGCTGAAGGGCTCACACGACCCGTCCGGCATCGTGTTCACCGTGTTGGCGGCCATGTCCGGGATGGAGCGCGAGTACATCCGCGACCGCACCCTCGAAGGCCACGAGTCCGCCCGCAAGCGCGGCAAGACCATCGGAGGCGCGGGCGTCACCGACGAGTCCATGCTGTCCATGGCCCTTCATCTGCGTGACCAGGAGATGAGCCTGCGCGACATCGCCATGCGCCTCGTCATCACCGTCGGCGCGAAGAAGGGCCAGCATCCATCGCCCGCGACCGTCATGCGGATGCTGCGTGAACACGACGAGCAAGCAGCCGTGACGGCGAGCACGTGATTACCCCGTTACTTTGCGGCAGGTGTCTGAGCTAGGACTCCGGGGCCGTTCTGGAGCGTGAGGCGGTGCTGTTCTACCTGGACAACCAGCAGCTTCGCAGCGCCGAGATGGTCGAGCGGCTCGTCGCACGCCGTGACGCCATCCGCCGGGCCGTCGAGAAGGGCGGCCCGGCGGCGTATGCCGTACGACACGACCGTATCGAGCGCACTTGGCCGTGACGGGCGGGTGCCCCTTGGAACCAGAGGCCGACGCGGGTGGTCAGCTGTACCAGGCGCCAGTTGTTCGCGTGGTTGAGGGCGATCCGCAGCTGTCCTGCCAGTCCTCGGCATACTCGCGCAGTATGGACATGTGAGCGCTGTGCTCGACCTGCATGAACGCAGGTGGGTGGGGAGCGCAGTCCGGGAAATACTTGGATTGAGATGACCCGCCATGACCCTCCGCACGATCGCCCACCACCTCGGTCTGCCCGTCCGACGCGACCCGCAGGAGGTCGCAAAGATCATCGAGGGACTGCGCCCCACCTTGGGCGAGCTTCCTGACGACAGGCGGGAGCGGCTCGCCGCCGAGTGGACCAAAGTCCTCAGTGAACGCCATTGGCACCGGCCCTATCTCCGGGACTGAGCGCCGCGCCCTCTGTGCGAAGAAGTGATCAGCATGGCCAGTGAAGACAAAGGACTCGCGTTCACAGAGGAGATCGACCCCGCGTTGGCGAAGATCCTCGGTGACATCCGTGACTACTGCGAGACCGTGCCGCCCGAGGAGGCTCTCGATCTGATCGACAAGTGCAGGATGGTCGTGGCCCTCTACCGCGATCTCTGGCAGATGGACGGCGGCGCGGCTGATCACTGAAGGAATCCTGACACCGTGACGATCGCGCGAAGGCCCCGGAGGTCAGCGATGCTGCAACAGCATCGTCAGCCTCCGGGGCCTTCGCATGGTCACAGAAGACCAATGGCCGACAGCACCGCCAGGCAGAGGATCAAGCAGCCAGCGAACGCGCCACCGCCGTACAGGACAGCTTCGCTGACAGACGAGCGGGGAGCGTGGCTCATGAGGCCAGCCACCAGTGCGCAGACCTCAGCCCGATCACGAAGGCCCCGGCGCTTTTGCGCCGAGACCCTATCCGGCTCCAGGTGAACCTGCACGAGTACCCTCCGCGCGAGATCTTGGGCGCCCAGCTGGTCTCGTGCCGGTCACCCCGCAGCGCGCCGGGTGGGGGGCGTGGGAGGAGGGAGAGCGGTACGCCGTCGTGTACCCGTGCTCGGGTCCTCGCCCTCCTCAACGCCCCCATGAGCACGACCAAGTCGTACGCCGTCACGGGGCAGACCCTCGGCGCCGTCGGCCGCCACCTGAAGGTGCTGCTGAACGCCGGGCTGGTCCGAGGGAGGCGGGCCGCGCGGTCGGTACTGTACGCGCGGACGGCGGCGGGGGAGGTGCTGGTGACGGCCGTGGCACCGGCCCTTCCGAAAGAGGGCCCCAGAGGGGCGTGAACCCGTGCGGAGGGGGCGTGAGCTACCGGAGATAGCATCCGCTCATGACTACTGACAACGCCGGTACCTCCGTCCTCGACGTCGAGATAGGCGCCCTGAAGGGCGGTTCCGCGGAGCTCTCGCAGTACGCCGGGAAGGCCGTGCTCGTCGTGAACGTGGCCTCCAAGTGCGGTCTCACCCCGCAGTACACGGGCCTCGAAGCGCTCCAGGCCCGCTACGCCGAGCGCGGCTTCACCGTGCTCGGGGTGCCGTGCAACCAGTTCCTCGGGCAGGAGCCGGGGTCGGCCGAGGAGATCGCGGAGTTCTGCTCGGCGACGTACGGCGTGACCTTCCCGATGACCGAGAAGATCGAGGTCAACGGGGAGGGGCGGCACGCCCTGTACCAGGGGCTGGTCGGCCACGCGGACGCCGAGGGGCACACCGGGGACATCCGCTGGAACTTCGAGAAGTTCCTGGTCGGCCGCGACGGTTCGGTCGTCGCCCGCTTCTCCCCGCAGACCGAGCCCGAGTCGGCGGAACTGGTCGCCGCCGTGGAGAAGGCCCTCGGCTGACGCGCCGCAGAGGTCGCCGTTGACCTTGCCCCAGGGGCAAGGGCCACCGTCCCTCTCGCCGGGCGGAGGGCGCCCGGCGACGGAGGATGACCCAGTGCACGACGATCTGCTCACCATCGGCACCTTCGCCGCCCGCGCACGGCTGTCGGCGAAGGCACTGCGGCTGTACGACCGGCTGGGCCTGCTCACCCCGGCGTACGTCGACGAGGTGAACGGCTACCGGTACTACCGCGCCGACCAGGTCGAACGCGCCCGCCTCGTGGCCCTGCTGCGCCAGCTCGACATGCCTCTCGCGCGGATCGCCGAGATGGTCGAGCTACAGGGTGAGCAGGCCGCCGAGCGGCTCACCGTGTACTGGGCCGAGGCCGAGGAACGGTTCGCGTCCCAGCGGACCCTCGCCGCCTACCTCCGTGGACGACTCTCCGGAAGGGAACCCGGGATGAACGAGGTATACGGCAAGTTCACGGTCGCAACAGTCGACACGGCCGCGCAGATCGTGCTCACCCAGTCGCGGCACACGATGGCGGACGAGTTGCCCGCGTGGATCGGGGCGTCGCTGGGGCGGCTGGAGGAGGGCGCCAGGGCCTGCGGCGGGGTCACCGGGGCGCCGTTCGTGGTGTACCACTCCGAGGTGTCGATGGAGAGCGACGGCCCGGCCGAGTCGTGTGTGCCGGTGGCCGACCGGGCTGCCGCCGAGGTGTGGGCGGCCGAGCAGGGGTCGGCCTGGAGTACGAAGGTGCGCGTGGAGCCCGCTGGGCGGCTCGCGTACACCCGGATCACCAAGGCGCAGGTGGCCCATCCGCAGATCCTCGCCGCCTTCGAGGCGGTCGAGCGGTGGATCGCCGAGCGGGGTCTGAGGATCACCGGCCCCTGCCGTGAGATCTACTTCGCCGACTGGGACGCGGCCGGTCCCGAGGACCCTGTGTGCGACGTGGCGTTCCCGGTCGCCTCCTGACCTTGGCTGCGCGGCTACGGCCGTAGGGGTAAGGGATTTCCCTACGGCCGTAACCGAACGCGCACATCCTGTCAGCCAACTGTCAGCGGGTGATTAGCGTCTACCTCAACAAAAGACCAACTCCAGGCAGGACCAGCACCCACCCGCCCGCACGAGCCGAAACGGAACGGAAGAGCCGCAGTGGCCTTTGCCGAGCTGACCCCACAACGCCCCGTCTCGCGCGCCGACAAGCCGTCGCCGACGCGTGAGCCGTGGCGGGAGCGCCACCGAGTGCCCCTCACGGCCGCTCTGTGCGCCCTTCCGCTGTACGTCGTGTGGTGGGCGGTCTTCGCGACCGGCGGCGGCGATCTGGCGGCCCAGGTGGCGTGGGCGGAGTTCGCGAAGATGTACCCGGACTCCGCGGTCAACCTGTTCTGGTACGGCGGACTCCACGCGGCGAACTACAGCGTGCTCTCGCCGTACCTGATGGCGGCGCTCGGCGTCGTACCCGTCACCCTCCTGTCGGGGCTCTCGGCCTCCTGGCTCGCCGGCGAGGTCGTCACCCGAACAGGCGTGCGCAGACCGGTGTGGATCGCGCTGGCGGTGACGTTCTCGCTGTGGTGCCAGGTGGTGTCGGGGCGCTCGACGTTCATGCTGGGCACGGCCTTCTCCCTGGGGGCGCTGCTGGCTGTGGTGAGCGGGCGCGGCGGGCGGCAGCTGGCCGTGGCGGCGGTGTGCGCGACGCTGTCCACGATGGGGAGCCCCGTCTCCGGGCTTTTCCTCCTCGTGGTCGGCGCCGCGTATCTGCTGTGCCGCGAGTGGGGGCGGGCGGCGGCGCTGCTCGTGCCGCCGGTGGCCGTCGTCGCCGTCACCACGCTGCTGTTCCCCTTCGAGGGCGAGCAGCCCATGGCGTTCAGCCGGATATGGCCGCCGGTCGTGATCTGCGCGGTGGTGGTGCTGGTCGCGCCGAGCGCCTGGCGGGTGCTCCGCCTCGGCGCCGCGATCTACGCGCTCGGCGTGGTGCTGTGTTACCTGATTCCGACCCCGATCGGCACGAACGTCGAACGGCTCCTGGAGCTGGCGGGCCCGGCCGCGGCCCTCGCCATCGCCCTGTACCGGGGCGAGGCGCGCGCGGCGGACTCCCGGCTCCCCCTGTCCTGGTTCACGCCCGGGCGGCGGCAGGTGGCCGTCGTGGTGGCCCTGGTCCTCTCCCTGACCTGGCTGACCGGCAAGACGACCGCCGACATCGTCACCAACACCAAGGTCCCCGAGTGGGCGGTGAAGACCGACGGTGTGGTGCAGGAATTGAAGCGACTCGGCGCCTGGAAGACCCGCGTCGAGGTGGTACCGGCCCGCGACCACCGGGAGGCCGCCATCCTCGCCCCGTACATCAACATGGCGCGCGGCTGGAACCGCCAGGCCGACGTCGAACGCGGCCGCCTCTTCTACGAGGGCCACGGCGGCACCGAAGTCCCCAAGGGCGCCTTCACCCCGGCCAAGTACAAGGCCTGGCTCTCGCAGTGGGCGGTCGGCTTCGTCGTCCTCGTCAACGGCGAACCGGACGGGCCCGCCGAGCTCGAACACGCCCTGGTGACCAGCGAACCGGAGTATCTGGAGCGTGTCTGGCAGGACGCCAACTGGAAGATCTACCGGGTGAAGAACGCGACCCCGCTGGTCGACGCGCCCGCCTCCGTCGTCTCCGCCGACGGCGCCAACCTCGTCGTCCACATGCCGAGGCCCGGCGAGGTCATCGTCCGCGTCGCCTACTCCCCCTGGCTCTGGGCCGACAACGGCTGCCTCACCGCCGACCGCGAGTCGGACGGGGAGCTGACGGAGTTCACCCGTCTCACGGTCCATGAGGCGGGGGACGTACGGATCAGTTCGCAGTACGGGGGGCCGTCGCGGAGTACGGCGTTGGAGTGCGAGGAGGAGGAAGAGGAGCCGTAGAGGGAATCTGAGAGAGGGAGAGGGGGCGGGTTCTGGAAGAA
>NZ_VTHJ01000011.1:0-91383 GCF_008386495.1 Streptomyces tailanensis
ATCGGGGTGGACACCAATGCCGATCACCTGGCCGCCTGGCGCCTGGATGCCCATGGCAATCCCGTCGGCGCACCCCTCCGCTTCGGCTACGACCTCACCGGCACCGCCCACCACCGCGACGCCCAGGTCCGCCACGCCCTGATCCGCCTGCTGCACTGGGCCCAGCGCCACGGCCTAGCCATCGCGGTCGAGGACCTCGACTTCCAAGCGGACAAGACCCGCGAGAAGCACGGCCGCAAGAAGCGGTTCCGCAACCTCATCTCCGGCATGCCCGTCAGCAAACTGCGGGCCCGGCTCGTCAGCATGGCGGCCGAACTCGGTATCCCCGTCATCGCCGTCGACCCCGCCTACACCAGCCGCTGGGGCGCCCAGCACTGGCAGAAACCCCTCACCACCACAACCAGGAAGACCACTCGCCACCACGCGGCAGCGGTGGCGATCGGAAGGCGCGCCCTGGGGCACCCGATCCGGCGACGGACGACACCGCCCCCTGCTCACCAGAGCGATGAGCAGGGGCATCGGACCGTCCAGGCCCGACCGGGCATCCCAGGGCGTGAGGAAACCCGCCCCCGCATCCCCGGACCACGGACACGATCCGTACGCGCCGGACGCGGAGCGAAAGCGGTCGACCAGAACGCCCAACACCGTTCGGGGCGTTCGGCTGAGCATGAGTCCTGGCAACAGGACTCACTCCCGCTCAGTCTTTAGGAACGGTCATCTTCGTGCCCAGGTCGGGCTGGGCGAGGAGGAACTCGGCGAAGTCGTCCGGGTCGAAGGTGCCCGCGATCGTCGCCATGACCTGGTCGCCGGCCACCGGATCGGGCACCGCGTAGACGGCGACGGCCTCCGCGCCCTCGTACCGGGCGAGGATGTTCTCGATGACGGCGGCGGCGAGGTTCTCGCTGTCGACGCGCAGGCGGTCGTCGGTGCGGCCGGCGAAGTACAGGAAGCCGTCGGGGTCGCGGTAGAAGAGGTCGCCCGTCCAGTACCAGCCGCCGTGGCGGCGGGCCGCGTCCGCCTCGGGGTTGCGCCAGTAGCCCTCGGTCGAGGCCGGTGAGGAGCGGCAGGTGGGCGCGTTCCGTGACCAGGATCCGGCATTCCGTGTGCAGGATGTCGCGGGCCAGTTCGGGTCCCCGGCGGGTGGGGTTGATACCGGCGACGGCGGCGCCCGCGAGGGCGGCCGCGCTCAGCCACAGCGGGTACTCGGGGGCGTTGTCGAGGAGGACGCCGAGGTGGGGTTCGGCGCCCGGTGGCAACAGGTCGGCCAGCAGGGCCGCGCGGGCGGCGGCTCCGGCCGCGACCTCGTGATGGGTCAGGATCTGGTCCTCGCACCACAGCCCGGGGCGGTGGTCGCCCCACCGGTCGGCGACGAGTTCCGCGACCGTACGCCTCGTTGACTGCGTGGACTCCGTGGACTCCATGGGGGCGCACGGTAGTTGACGGGCCGTCAGATAGGGAGGGTCACGGCGTCGGGAACGAGGTGTCCGAGACCATTTGCTGGTACGTGACCATGAAGCCGACGCAGAACGCGAAGGCCACCCCGAGGAAGGCCAGGATGCCGAAGCCGGCCGCCGCCTGCTTCAGCCGGCCGGGCTCGTGGGCGGTGGCCACGACGTTCGGGCCGTCGGCGTAGTAGACGGTGACGAAGTCGCCCTCGATCGTGGTCATCGGGCCGTCCTCCTCCTCGAAGCGGACCGGGCGGCCGTCGTGCGTCTTGAACTCGTACACGTGGTGGATCGCCGTGTGCACGCTGCTGTGCTCACCCATGCTCTTGCTGACCGTCGTGAACGCCTTCAGGCAGCGCCCCTCGGCCGTCAGCCCGCTGTTCCAGGCGCGCCGGATCTGCAGCCAGCGGCGCAGTACGCGGTAGGCCCAGAAGGCGATGAAGGCGATCATGACCGTGGGGATGAGGTAGAAGAGGAAGTCCATCGGTATGCCCCCGAGATTCGGCGAGCGCCCTGGTCAGCGGGCGCGTGGGGAACGTACCCGCACGGGGGGCGTGATCAGCTCAAGGGATGCTCAGAACTCGGACGGGCTACTGCGGCTCCGCGTGCGTCGTTGCGCGACGCACGCGGAGTCCTGCCCGAGGGCGATCAGAAGGTGACATCCGAGCAGGCATAGAACGCGTTGTCGGTGTCCGCGACCGTCCACACCGCGAGGATCACATGATGGCCGCTGAGCCCGGCCGGCAGGCGTCCTGTGTGGGAGAGGGTGGCCGGCGGGCGCTGGCCGTTGTACGGAACGGTGAGGAACGGGGTGAGGTTGAGGTCGGAGCGGGACAGAGCGTGGTTCTGGTTCCAGCCCGGCTTGGTGACGAAGTACGTCAATCACTCGGCTGTGAACAGCCGAACTTGCAGCTCAGGTGCGTCGATGGCTTCGACGAACTGGCCGCGTCCTGCTCCCTGTACGGGAGCTGGGGGCATTGACAGCGACCCCGCGTGCCGGGAATTGCACCCGGCAGTTCTTCGCGGTCGTCACCCCAGGGAAACCGGGTCCACCGACACGAAGTCGGAGTTGTGCCTTCAGGGCTCACGCGAGGTGATGAACATACCACGGTCAGTGGCAGCACTGCCCGGCTCCGCCGGGAAGATGCGGGGCGCCACCGGTGGAGAGGATGAGGGCGCCGGTGGTGGCGAGGCCCACGCCGACGGCGCACCACTTGGCGCGTTTACGGGGGTTTGGTCTTTTTTCGCATACTGCCGCCCCCTGGAGTGCGTGGGGGTGTTCCAGGTCTAGACCAAGGCCCGGATTATGAGCGGCAGTTGAACATGTCCATACCAATTCCACGGTTCACGGCGACACTTCGCGCCGCCCCGCATAGAACGCCACCGTCAGGTCCTTCACCAGTGTCTTGCGCTCGCAGTCGTCCAGTTCGACCAGTCCGCGCATGGTCAGCCGGGTGACCGTGTCCTCGACCGAGTCGACGACCGAGGTGAGGACGGTGTCGCGGTGCTGGGCGTCGAGTGCGGCGATCCGGCGGCGCTGCATCACGGCGGCCACCTCGGGTGCGTACTCGATCCGGGTCGGCTGGGCGGAGAACACCTCCAGGCCGACCGGCGCCGCGTCCGCCACCACCAGGCGGGTCAGCTCCTCACCGACCACCTCCGTGTTGCGCAGCGTCGCGTCCCTGACCAGCGCGCCCGGCGCCACGTCGGCGGGGAGCCGCGACAGTACCCGGGTGAGCGCCGCCTCCACGCACGCGTGCAGGTACTGCTCGTGGTCCTCGATCCCGAGCGCCGCCTTCGCCGTGTCCTTGACCCGCCAGGTCACGAGGACGACGGCCTGCAGCGCGACCCCGTTCGCGTCGACGGCCGGAAGCGGGTCGCTGCGCCAGTGCCGGAGGCGTACGTCTACGCGGTGGCGCAGGAGGAGGGGGTTGAGCCAGAGGAGGCCGGTGCGGCGGGCGGTTCCGCGGTACCGGCCGAACAGGGTGAGCGCCCAGGCCCGGCCTGTCCGACCCCGGGTCAGGCCGCCGAAACCGAACAGGGTCAGGACTCCGGCCCCGGCGTATGTGGCCCACTGAGCCGGGCCGAGTCCGGCGTACGCGTAGCCCGCGTACGGGGTGGGCAGGCCCGGCAGCACGTCGGCCCACCACGTGGTGAGTGCGCATCCGGCCAGCCCGCAGATCCCGGCGAGCACTCCGGCCACACCGGGCAGCACGCGTGCGGGGCGTTCGACCAGGTCGGGGGCTGCCTCGATGGCGGGGCGCGGCTTCGCCGGAGTGGGGGGCCGGCGTAGGCGTGGCTGCTCGCCGGTGCCGCGTCGGCGGCCTACGACAGCGGGGGTGAGTGGGGTCGGGTCGTCTCGGAACAGCAGGTGTACGGGGATCTCGGTGGTCGTCTCGTTGTGGATGAGCCGGGTGGGGGGTGCGAGCCCTTCGGGCGTACTCATACGTGCCTCCATGCCTCCGCGCATGAGTGCTTCTGTACGACGGCAGTTTCGCAACTGTCGGGTGTTGTCGCATTTTGACGGGCCAAATGGGTTTTCTCGCCCCTGCGTAGGGCTCCGCCCCTTCGAGCCGGGCCCGCCTGAGAGCTCGGTTGAGTGGGTGGGTTGGCGACTGCGGGTGAGTGGGGGCTTGTCGCACAGTTCCCCGCGCCCTAAAAGAACCGGACGCGCCCCCTGGCTTTAAGGACGCCATGGTCAAGGGCACCCCCGACCCTCCGGTAAACTTTCTTCGCACGCGCCGCTAGCTCAGTTGGTTAGAGCAGCTGACTCTTAATCAGCGGGTCCGGGGTTCGAGTCCCTGGCGGCGCACCGTACGGAGAGGTCCCTCGCGAGAGTGTAAGCGCGAGGGGCCTTTTCGCATGTGCACGTCACTTCGGGGCACTCCCTGCTCGCTCCCCCTCTCACTCCTCACAGATCCTCCACCGATGCCCCATTGACCGCGTATGACCGGTAAACACCGCGTTTCGCATCTTGCGATCAAGATGAGCGCCGTAGAACCCTGGGCCGTAAGAGACTGCGGATACATGGCAGTTGGGGGGCCGTGGGCGATATGCGCCCGGGGATGGGGATCGAGGGCCCTCCATACGACGCACACACGTACGCGCTCATAGCAGATGCCGAGGGGGGCATCAATGCAACAGAAGGTCGTCGTCCCGTGACTCTATGGTGTAGGGCACATGGTGACGACGATCCACCATTGATGCGTCCGTAAAGGTCGAGGGGGACCGAAGCGGGCGGAAGACCGACTAACACACACGTTCGTGTGTGCGGGGGGAATGACTCATGACGTCGACGCCGACGGGCGCCCGGCACCACCACGACCCGTCCGAGACGACACAGCTCAAGATGCCGTCGCACCGGACCGGCGCCTTCCGAAAACTCAAGAAGACCCTTCCCAGATACGACTACGAGCACTACAGCCGGCTCGCGGGGCCCCTCACTCAGCCCGACCCGACCAAGCCCTACAAGGTGCAGTACCGCTCCCTGATCTCCCAGGAGCCGCACCGCATCAGGGTCGCCCTGATGCTGGCCGCCGCGCCGCTGCTCTCCGTCGTCCTGCTGGCCTGGCTGCTGCAACCGGTGCACTGGACCAAGCGCGACTATCCCACCTACGACTTCCTGCCGACCCTCGACGTCGTCATGCTGGTCTCGATCGGTCTGATCGAGTTCTTCCGCTGCATGAACGTGCTGTCGAACGCGCACGCCACGCTGGTGGCCCGGGACCCGATCCCGGTGGTGCCCGAGACCGGCACCAGAGTCGCCTTCCTCACCTCCTTCGTGCCCGGCAAGGAGCCGTTGGAAATGGTGACGAAGACCCTGGAGGCCGCGGTCAAGCTCCGTCACCGCGGGCTCCTGCACATCTGGCTGCTGGACGAGGGCGACGACCCCGAGGTCAAGGCCGTGTGCGCGCGGCTCGGCGTACATCACTTCTCCCGCAAGGGAGTCGAGAAGTGGAACCGGCCCAAGGGCCCGCACCGTGCCAAGACCAAGCACGGCAACTACAACGCCTGGCTGGACGCCCACGGCGACGACTACGACTTCTTCGCCTCCGTGGACACCGACCACATCCCGCTGCCCAACTACCTGGAGCGGATGCTCGGGTTCTTCCGTGACCCGAACGTCGGCTTCGTCATCGGCCCGCAGGTGTACGGCAACTACGACAACTTCGTCACCAAGGCCGCCGAGTCCCAGCAGTTCCTCTTCCACGCCCTCATCCAGCGCGCGGGCAACCGCTACGGCGCCCCGATGTTCGTGGGAACGTCGAACGCCGTACGCATCAAGGCGCTCAAGCAGATCGGCGGGCTGTACGACTCGATCACCGAGGACATGGCGACCGGGTTCGAGATCCACCGGCACAGGAATCCGGCCACCGGGAAGAAGTGGCGGTCCGTGTACACCCCGGACGTGCTCGCCGTCGGTGAAGGGCCGAGCGCCTGGACGGACTTCTTCACGCAGCAGATGCGCTGGTCGCGCGGGACGTACGAGACGATCCTCAAGCAGTACTGGAAGGGCTGGTACTCGCTGCCGCCGACCAAGCTCTTCAACTACACCATGATGATCATCTTCTACCCGATGTCCGCCCTCAACTGGATTCTGGCGGCGCTGAGTTGCGCCCTGTTCCTGGGCCTCGGCGCCTCGGGGGTGAACATCGACCCGACCGTGTGGCTGATGCTCTACGGCAACGCCTCGGCGCTGCAGATCGGCCTGTACGTCTGGAACCGCCGGCACAACGTCTCCCCGCACGAGCCGGAGGGCTCCGGCGGTGTGGCCGGCATGGTGATGTCCGCGCTGTCCGCGCCGCTCTACGCGAAGGCGCTGATCGATTCGGCCCTGCGCCGCAAGAGCAAGTTCGTCGTGACGCCGAAGGGTGACTCGGCGAGCCCGGACAGGTGGTTCGGCACCTTCCGCTACCACTGGTACTTCATCGTCATCTTCGGTGGCTCGATCGCCGCCGGTTTCGTCTACGGCAACTCCCACCCAGCGATGATCATTTGGGCCACGTTCGCCATGCTGATCACCGCCCTCCCCATCTTCGTCTGGCGCCACATGCTGCGGCAGGACAAGAAGAAGGCCGCCGCCGCGGCCGAACTGCAAGGGTCGATGGTGGCGCCGCCGCAGGCGGCTCCCGCGCAACACACGCAAGCCGCGCCGCCGTTCGCGCCGCACGCCCCGCAAGCGCCGCACGCTCCCCAGCACAAGCCGAGCTGGGCCGCGTCCGGGTCGGGCGGCGGGGGTAGCGACCAGACCATGCAGATCGCCCTGGGCGGACTTGGGGGACGTAAGGAATGAAGGACCGTGCAGGCCGCCGCCGTGCCCGTCGGCTCGCGATCGGCGCGGCGGTGGTCCTCGCGCTCGCCGGTATGAACGGGCCGTGGCTGTACCGCGTCGGCACCGAGAAGTACCACGAGTACAAGATCAACAGACCCGAGTACAAGGCCGACAACGGGCACTGGCAGATCGTGGAGTTCCCGGAGAAGTACCGGCAGAACACGATCCACGCCGCGCTGCTCCACACCGGCAAGGTGCTGTTGATCGCGGGCTCCGGCAACGACGCCGACAACTTCGACGCGAAGAAGTTCGACACCCGCATCTGGGACCCGGTCAAGCAGACGATCAAGAGCGTGCCGACCCCGGCCGACCTGTTCTGCACGGGGCACACGCAGTTGTCCAACGGCAATCTGCTGATCGCGGGCGGCACCAAGCGCTACGAGAAGCTGAAGGGTGACGTCACCAAGGCCGGCGGCCTGATGATCATCCACAACGAGAACCCCGACAAGGGGATGAAGCTCAAGCCGGGGACGAAGTTCGTCGGCAAGGAGAACGGCAAGACGTTCGTCCTGAAGGACGAGGTCTCCCTCAAGAAGGCCACCAAGACCTTCGACCCGGACACCGGCAAGTTCACCGGCAACAAGCCGGGCATCGCGCGCGCCTACGTCGAGGCCGAGAAGAGCGGCAAGAAGTACGAGACCGGCACCGAGGACAACTACCGGATCGTGGGCCTGACCGGCGCCGACGCCCGCAATACCTACGGCATCGCGCAGAAGCTGGCCCTCGACAAGAAGGATTTCCAAGGCATCAAGGACGCCTACGAGTTCGACCCGGTCGCCGAGCAGTACATCAAGGTCGACCCGATGAACGAGGCCCGCTGGTATCCGACGCTGACGACGCTCACCGACGGTACGGTCCTGTCGCTGTCCGGCCTGGACGAGATCGGCCAGCTCGTCCCGGGCAAGAACGAGGTCTACGACCCCGAGACCAAGAAGTGGACGTACACCGCGGACGAACGGCAGTTCCCGACCTACCCGGCGATCTCCCTGATGCAGAACGGCAAGCTGTTCTACTCGGGCGCGAACGCCGGGTACGGGCCGGACGACATCGGCCGTGACCCCGGCATCTGGGACCTGAAGACCAACAAGTTCACCAAGGTCCCCGGCATGAGCGACCCCAAGCTGCTCGAAACCGCCGGTACGGTGCTGCTGCCTCCGGCGCAGGACGAGAAGTACATGGTCATCGGCGGGGGCGGGGTCGGCGAGTCGGAGCGGTCCAGCAAGAAGACCCGGGTGATCGACCTGCTGACCGACGAGCCGCGGTTCGTGGATGGGCCGTCGCTGGAGAAGGGCACGCGTTATCCGCAGGCCTCGATCCTTCCCGACGACACCGTCCTCATCTCGGGCGGCTCGGAGGACTACCGGGGGCGCGGCGACTCCAACATCCTGGAGGCGCGCCTGTACGACGCGAAGACGGGGAAGATGCGGCGGGTCGCCGACCCGCTGGTCGGCCGGAACTACCACTCCGGGTCGATCCTGCTGCCCGACGGCCGCGTGGTCTTCTTCGGCTCGGACTCCCTGTACGCCGACAAGGCCAACTCCAAGCCGGGCGAGTTCGAGCAGCGGATCGAGATCTATACGCCGCCGTATCTGTACGGGGACGCGCAGCCGTCGCTGTCGGGTGGGCCGAAGACGGTCGCGCGGGGCGGGAAGGCGACGTTCAAGACCCAGCACGCCTCGTCGATCAAGTCGGCGCGGTTGATCCGGCCGAGTGCGTCCACGCATGTGACGGACGTGGATCAGAAGTCGATCGAGGTGGACTTCAGGACGTCCGGGGATGAGATCACGGTGACGGTGCCGAAGAATCGGAACCTGGTGCAGTCGGGGTGGTACATGCTGTTCGTGACGGATGACGCGGGGACGCCGAGTAAGGCGCAGTGGGTGAAGGTGCCGTAGGGGGTTCGGGGTTCGGGGGTTCGTTTTTCGGGTGCGGGTGAGTGGGGGTTGTTCGCGCAGTTCCCCGCGCCCCTAAAAAAGCGGGGGCTGCGCCCCCTGCTTTTTTATCGGCCCGCAGCCCGTCTTTCCCGGCCCGCAGCCCGTCTTTCTGGCCCGCAGGCCCGTCGCTTTTCGGCCCGCAGGGCCGTGTTTCAGGGGCGCGGGGAACTGCGCGAACAACCCCCACTCACCCGCAGCCGCCAACGAACCCCACACCCCCACCCCACTAGGCACCCAACGCCTCACTCAGACGCCTTGGCCAACTCCAACGCGTACTCCGGCCACCACTCCCCCGCCTTCGGCCCCCCCTTGCACTCGCCGTCCGACTCCCCCGGCCGCTTGACCCACAAATACGCGTCCACCGAAGGATCGGCCGTCTCGGTCGTCGGGGCCTCCCCCAGTGCCCGCCCCGGCGGGTTGCACCACCGTTCGGACTCGTCGCCCTCGGTCCACGGCCCGTTGCCATTGCGGCTGGTGTCGATGACGAACGGCTTGTTCCCGACCTTCGAGGAGAGCCGCTTGCCGTACGCGATGGAGTCCTCGGTGGTGTAGAAGTTCGAGACGTTGACGGCGAAACCGTCGGCCTGCTCGACCCCCGCCCACTTCAACGGGTCGAAGATCTTGTCGGGGTCGCCCCACCCCGCGTTCCCGGCGTCCAGATACACCTTCGTGTTCTTCAGCGCGCCGAGCTTCTCGATCGCGCCCTTGAGCAGGTCGAACCGCTCCTCGTGGAACTCGCCCGGGGTGCAGCCGTCCACGACGTGGAGTACGGCGTCGGGCTCCAGGATGACCGTGGCGGGGCGGTCGCCGATGCCCTTGGCGACGCCGTCGATCCACGCCCGGTACGCGTCGCCGTCGGCCGCGCCGCCGCCGGAGTACTGGCCGCAGTCGCGGTGCGGAATGTTGTAGAGGACGAGGATCGCGTCGCGGTCGGCCTTGGCGGCGGCCTCGGTGTAGCCCTTGGCCTCCTGCTCAGGATTCTCCGGGCCGATCCACTCTCCGGTGGGCTGCTCGGCGATCTTGCGGATCAGCTTGGCGTCGTCGTCCTTGCCCGCCTTCTCGTACGCGGCGACCTGGGCCGCGGCGTTCCCTTCCGGATTGACCCAGAACGGGTCCGTGTCGTTCGGCTGTTGGGTGATGTCGGAACCCGAAGGCTTGTCGTCGTCCCCACCGTCGCCGTCTCCCCCGAAACAGCCGGCGAGCAATAACGCCGCCCCCGCCACTGCCACGGACGCCCGTACCCCCGCCCCCCTACTGGCGTACATCCAACTCCCCCTTGGGTGCACCGTGTCGTAAGTCCCAATCCTGACATAAGTCCCGCATGGACCACGAGGTCGTTGGCGCCTTGGCCGAGAACCTGTTATTGGCGAGCCCGGGGTCAGGCCTCCGTGCCGCTGAGGTACGCGGAGACGACCACGTTCGCCGTGTAGGTGCGGCTCGTCCTGTCGAAGGTGCCGCCGCAGGTGACGAGGCGCAGCTCGGCGCGCCCCGACTGCCGTACGCCGTAGGCCTGTCCGGCGTCGAAGTCGTCGCGGCCGACGACCTGGACGTCGTCCACGGTGAACTCGGCGACCGTGCCGTCGTCGCGGGCCACCCGGATCTTCTCGCCGATCCGCAGCGCGCTCAGCTTGTAGAAGACCGCGGGGCGGGTCTCGGTGTCGACATGGCCGACGAACAGGGCGGCGCCGGTGGCCCCCGGGCGGGTGCCGGCCGCGTACCAGCCGACGACGCCCGGCTGGTCGTAGGCGGGCGGGTCGATCGCCCCGTTCAGGTCCAGGCCGCGCGCCACGACCGGTGCCTGCACGCCCATCGAGGGGATGTCGATCCGATTGGGGCGCGCGGCCGGCAACGGCTGGGCGGCGGGCGGCAGTTCGGCGTGGGCGGGCCGTCCGACCGCCGCCACGTCACCGGTCATCGGCGCGGACATGCCCTGCCGTACGTCGGTGACCTCGCCGCCCCACAGCCACAGGCCGAGCAGCAGTACGGCCCAGGCGACACCGGCGGTGAGCCGACCGATCCCGGTTCCGCGACCGTGGTTTCCGTAGCTTCCGTGGTTTCCGTAGCTTCCGTGGTCTCCGTAGTTTCCGTAGTCCGCGTAACTTCCGTCTGAGTACTTGTGGCTGGACACGGCGCCCCTTTACTCCGTGCCTCGGTCGCGGCCCCGGCGGCGCGCGCTCCGCGCCACCACGGCGACCGCCGCGACACCGGCCAGGACCAGGCCGATGACGGTGTGCGGGGCGCCGGGGCCGGTGTGCCGGGCGTCGGTCGAGTTCGCCGGGTCCGTGGAGTCCACCGCCAGCGGGGTGGCTGCTCCGCCGCCGCCCGCACGGACGGGGGCGACCGGGGAGGCGGGGGCAGAGGGGTGGTGTGGGGCGGGCTCGGTCGCGGAAGGCTCGGTGGTCGGGGGCTTACCGTCGCCGACGGTGATCGTGCCCTTGGCCTTCTCCTCCCTGCCGTCGCAGGAGACCCGTACGTCGTAGGTGCCGGGTGCGAGCGTGGACCGTACGCGGGTCTCGCCAGCCAACTCGCGGCCCCTGCCGCCGAGTTGGGTGAGCTGCGCGTCCGCGACGAACGCCGCCGAGGAGGCGGTGCCCGACTTGCCGCCGCAGCCCTCGGCGTGGACCCGGATGTCGCTGCCGGGCGCCGGCTCGGCCGGCACCACCGTGATGTCCCCGGAGTCGGCCGCGTACGCCGTGGGCGCGGGACCGGTCATGGCCACCGCCCCGGCGCAGAGGGCACAGAGAGCCCCGGCACAGAGAGTGAGTCGCAGTGAACCCATGGTGAACCTCCAGACATCTGAGACTCCCCCGCCGGGCACGGGGACGCATCTCGGGAGGCCGGGCGGCTGCTCCGTACGGGTGACTGTGCCGGGGCGCGGGTTTCAGATCCGGTCGACCAGGTCGGCGATCGAGTTCACGACGCTCGACGGGCGGTACGGGAACTTGTCGACCTGCTCGGGGGTCGTCAGCCCGGTGAGGACGAGGAAGGTCTCCATGCCGGCTTCAATTCCCGCCAGGACGTCGGTGTCCATGCGGTCGCCGATCATCGCGCTGCTCTCGGAGTGCGCGCCGATCGTGTTCAGGCCGGTGCGCATCATCAGCGGGTTCGGCTTGCCCGCGAAGTACGGCTTCTGCCCGGTCGCCTTGGTGATCAGCGCGGCCACCGCGCCGGTCGCGGGCAGCGGGCCCTCGGTGGACGGGCCGGTCTCGTCGGGGTTGGTGGCGATGAAGCGGGCGCCGCCGTTGATCAGCCGTACCGCCTTCGTCATGGCCTCGAAGGAGTACGTGCGGGTCTCGCCGAGGACGACGTAGTCCGGTTCGTGGTCGGTGAGGACGTACCCGATGTCGTGCAGGGCGGTGGTCAGGCCCGCCTCCCCGATGACGTACGCCGTGCCACCGGGCCGCTGGTCGTCCAGGAACTGGGCGGTGGCGAGGGCGGAGGTCCAGATGTTCTCGACGGGCACGTCCAGGCCCATGCGGGAGAGGCGGGCGTGCAGGTCACGGGGGGTGTAGATCGAGTTGTTGGTGAGCACCAGGAAGGGGCGCCCGGACTCCCGCAGCCTCTTGATGAAGGCGTCGGCGCCGGGGATCGGCACGCCCTCGTGGATGAGCACACCGTCCATGTCGGTGAGCCACGACTCGATGGGCTTGCGCTCTGCCATGTGCGATCTCCCGGGGGTGCGTGCCGGGCGCCGTGGGTGCTGTGCGGGGCTTTCACAGCACCCCCAGGTCCGGGTCCGTGCCCACCCTAGTGAGAGATGGCCGAAAAAAGGAGGCCGATCTTGGCGGCTGAGACCGCCACCGTCAGGTCAGTGGTCCCCCTTGCGAACCGCCTTGCGGACGACGCCGACCAGCAGCCCTCCGGCGAGGAGAAGCAGCAGCCCGATGCCGTACGGCAGGACCTGCCGTACCCCTGATTCGGCCAGCTCGTCGGCGTACGGCTGCCCGTCCCGTACACCGCCCTCGCTCTCATCCTTGCGCTCGTCCTCTGTTGTTTCCGGGCTCTCCTTCTCGCCGTCCTTGTCCGCTTCCTCCCCGTCCTCCCTGTCGGTGATCTTGAACTGGTAGTCGTTCGACTCGCCCACCCACTCGCTGTCGCCGCCCTGCCGCTGGACGACGGCCGCGTTCGCCACGACGGCGTTGGGTGCGGCCGTGTCGGAGGTGAGGGAGAGGCGGACCTTGACGGTGAGGGTGCGGCCGGGCGGCACGGTGAAGCCGGGGCCGTCCTCGTCGATGACCCCGACGAGTTCGTCCGAGTCGGTCGCCTCGAAGGTGACGGGGCGGGAGGTGGTGGACTCCGCGTCCTCGTAGAACTCCAGCTGCGGCTGCGTCCGCTTCAGCGTGCGCGCGGTATCGGCCAGTACGACCACCGGGTGGATGTTCTCGCAGCGCCGCGAGGTGGTGTTGGTCAACTCCAGCGCCCAGGTACGGAAGCCGCCACCGGCGACATACCTCGCGGGTCCTCCGTGGATACGGGTCCGGATGGGAAAGGTGCTGCTGTCAGCGCCGACACAGGTAGGGGGAGGCGCGTCCACTGCCGCGAGCGCCACTGTCGGACCACTGGCGAGGGCGGCTGCGGTGACGAGGGCAAGAGTCAGGCACGTACACAGTCGCATGAACACATAACCTGACAGCCCCCTCCGGGGACGGGGCGGCCCGCCGCGCCTAGGGGCTGGGGACCGGGGACGAAAGTCCGCTCGATCAGCGGAGCCGGGGGCGCCTTTCAGGCGGGGAGCAGGGACACCGCCGCCGCTTTCAGGGGCGCGGGGCTGTATCGATTTGCGGCTCCGCCGCGTGGGCGCGACAAGCCACAGACAACCCGAAGCCGCCCACTAACCGCTCCCCTACGGCGAATGGGCACCCCACCCACGTCAAACATCCGCCCGCCCGAACAACGGCGCCAACAACAACTGAGCCGCCCCCTCCGCAACCCCCGTCGCACCGCCGGAGGCAACCCGCACGGGCACCTGCGGATCCTCCCCCTGCAGCCGAGCCCATTCGTCGAGCACGCCCCCCACCCCCCGCACGAACACCTCGGGACACGCCTCGACCGTGCGCCCGCCGAGCAGTACGAGCTCGACGTCGAGCAGCCCGACGAGGTTCGCGGCGCCCGTGCCGAGCACCCGCGCCGCCTCCTCCACATCACCCCGCGCCACCGCCGCGAGGCACAGCGCCTCGATGCAGCCCCGGTTGCCGCACCCGCACAGCGGCCCGTCCAACTGGACGACCTGGTGCCCGAACTCACCGGCCCGGGTCCGGGCCCCCCGGTGAACCCTCCCGTCGATCACCAGTCCGGCCCCCAGCCCCGTACCGAGGTGGAGGTATGCGAAGGACCCGTGCCCGCCGGTGACCGCCGCCAGCCCGAGGGCCGCCGCGTTGGTGTCCTTGTCCACGACCACGGGCATCCCCAGCCGCCGCGCGAGCACCGCCCGCAACGGAAACCCGTCCCACTCGGGAATCCCGGTGACCCGGTGCAGCACACCGTGCAGATGGTCGAGGGGCCCGGGGAGAGCGACGCCGACGCCGAGGACCGGGACAGTCGAGGGACCGGGTGGAGGCGTGGGCGCGGCCTCTGTTTCAAGATCGACGGGAACCCTGCTCGCCCCTTCCAGCAGCGCTTCCACCTCACCGGCTGCGCCCTCGATGACGGCCTCCGACCCAGCCCCCAGGGACAGCGCGGCCCGCCGCATGGCGACCACGGCGCCGGTCAGATCGCAGAGCACGACTGTCAGCTCGTCACGGTCCAGGTGGAGGCCGACCGCGTGGCCGGCGTGGGGGACGAGCCGCAGTACGGTGCGCGGCTTGCCGCCGGTGGACGCACGCTGGCCCGCCTCCGTCACCAGCCCGTCCGCACGCAGCCGAGCGGTGATCTTGCTGACGGCCTGCGGGGTGAGCCCGGTCCGGTCGGCCAGCTCAAGACGGCTTATGCCGGCCGGCCCGGCGGTACGCAGCAGGTCGAGGATGAGCGCGCCGTTGTGGCTGCGCAGGGCGAGCAGGTTCACGCCCGCGACGCCGACCGTACGACCTCCCGTGCCGCCGTTGAGACCGCCCAGGCGACCGTTGAGATCACCCGCACCACCGTTCCCGTTCCCGTTCACATCCCCATTGTCCCTCGTGCTTGCACTTTGGCAACAGCGTTGCTTAAGTGGCCGCATGACAGGCACAGGCACCGCAACCGGCACGGATCGCACTTCCCCCCTCCGCGTGGCCCTGGTCGGATACGGCCTCGCGGGCTCCGTCTTCCACGCCCCGCTGATCGCCGCGACGGAGGGCCTCGCCCTCGACACGGTCGTCACCTCGAACCCCGAGCGGCAGGCGCAGGCCCGCGCGGAGTTCCCGGAGGTCCGACTCGCGGCCGCGGCGGACGAGTTGTGGGCGCGGGCGGACGAGCTGGACCTGGTCGTCGTCGCCTCCCCGAACAAGACGCACGTCCCGCTCGCCACCGCCGCCCTGGAGGCGGGCCTCGCGGTCGTCGTCGACAAGCCCGTCGCCGGTACGGCGGCCGAGGCGCGCGAGCTCGCCGCCCTCGCCGACTCCCGCGGCCTGTTCCTCTCCGTCTTCCAGAACCGCCGCTGGGACAACGACTTCCTGACCCTGAGCAAGCTGCTCGCCGACGGCGAACTGGGCGAGGTCCGGCGCTTCGAGTCCCGCTTCGAACGCTGGCGCCCCCAGCTCAAGGGCGGCTGGCGCGAGTCCGGCGACCCCGCGGAGATCGGAGGTCTCCTCTACGACCTGGGCAGCCATGTCGTCGACCAGGCCCTCACCCTCTTCGGCCCCGCCACCCTCGTCTACGCCGAGTCCGACCTCCGCCGCCCCGGCGCCGAGACGGACGACGACACGTTCATCGCCGTCACCCACGCAGGCGGCGTCCGCTCCCACTTCTACGCCTCCGCCGTCACCCCCCAACTCGGCCCCCGCTTCCGGGTGTTGGGCTCCGAGGCGGGCTACGTGAAGTACGGCCTGGACCCTCAGGAGTCGGCCCTCCGCGAGGGCGACCGCCCCGCCCCCGGCACCGACTGGGGCCTGGAGCCCGAGTCTCTGTGGGGCAGAGTGGGCGCCGGCGACTCCCCCCTGACCGGCGGCGGCCGCCAAGTCCCCACCCTCCCGGGCGACTACCCGGCGTACTACGCGGCCGTGGCGGCGGCGTTGCGCGGCACCGGCGACAATCCGGTGACGGCGTACGAGGCGGCCGCCGCGCTGGACGTACTGGAAGCGGCGCGGAGGTCGGCGCGCGAGGGCGTGGCGGTGAAGCTGTCATGACCGAGACCATGACCGAGACCATGACCGGGACCCCGGAAGGGACCCCCACCATCGAGGACCTCGAAGCCCAGGAACGCCGCCTGGTACTCCCCCGGTTCACCTACGAGGACGCGTGGGCCTTGGGCTCACTGCTGGTGGAGATGGCCCGCGAACGCCGGGCCCCGGTCGCCGTCGACATCCGCCGCGGCCCCCAGCAGCTATTCCACGCGGCCCTGCCCGGCTCGACCCCGGACAACGACGCCTGGATCGACCGCAAGCGCCGGGTCGTGGAACGCTACGCCAGCTCCTCCTACCTCGTAGGCGCCCGCTTCCGCGCCAAGGGCACGACCTTCGAGGACTCCTCCCGCCTGGACCCGAACCGCTACGCGGCACACGGCGGTTCGTTCCCGCTGGCGGTGGAGGGCGCGGGCGTGATCGGCACGGTGACGGTGTCGGGCCTGCCCCAACTGGAGGACCACGCGATGGTGGTGGAGGCGTTGGAGCGGTTCCTCGGCAGGTAACGGCACGGCATGCGAAAGGGGCCCGCTCGTGGCGGGCCCCTTTCAGGTGCTCAGGTCACGACTTGACGGCGTGGGTGCCGAAGCACTTGCTGAACGAACCCTGCACGACGCAGACGGTGATGTAGTGCGTGACGTCCTCTCGGAGGTCGCCCGTCACGCGGTCGGTGTACGGCGATTCGTGTCCTCGGGTCGTGGCGACCCTGCCCGTGTCCAGACGCGCCTCGATGCCGTAGCCGTCCGCCAACTGGTCGTTGGCGATCAGGGTGTCCCCGGTGGCGCTTCCGAGGTCACCGGGGTCGCGTGCCCACGCGCCGAACCCGGCAACCCTGCTGCCGTTGTACACCGTCACGTTGACGGAGCCGTCGACCTCGTAGGTGAAGGAGTCCCAGTCCACGGCGCTCGCCTGAGGTGCCGCGACGCCGAGTACGAGTCCCGCGGCCAGCACCGAGGCGGCCGCCCCGACGGACGCCACTCTCTTGCCTCTTCCTGTCTGCTTCATGGTTTCCCCCGTTTCACTGGTTGTTGATGTTGAAGCAGACACATCATTCGTGACGAACGAGGGAGATAGCAGCCGTTTTTCGAAGGGAGATCCCCGACGGAAACAAATCAGCCAAACGTGCATGCGTACACCACCTACGCGTCCTCGAGCCGGTTACTTGGCGGTACCGGCCGAAGACCCCACCGGAGCCGGGTTCACCGGGTACAGAAACGCCCGCTCCACCGCACTCCACGTCGTACTGGTCACCACGTACAACGCGGCCGCCAGCGGCACCACCGCCACGGTCACCAGCGTGAAGAAGGACATGAACGGCATGACCTTGCCGACCGCCCCCATGCTCGCCGCCAGCCCCGGCACCTGCTCGTCCCCCACCGCGGGCACACCGGCCGACCCCGCCGCCATCATCAGCTTCGTACGCCGGTAGTTGAAGGCCGCGACCCCCGCGACGATCACGAACAGCCCGACGTAGACGAGCCCCTGCGCCCCGAACACGCCGCCCTCCCCCAGCGCGTCGAACCAGCGGTCACCGAGCGGCGCCGCGAACAGCTTGTGGCCGAGCAGCGCGTTGGCCTCGCCGCCGATCGTCGTGTTGGAGAACAGGTGGTAGAGGAGGAAGAAGGCGGGCAGCTGGCAGAGGCTGGGCAGGCACCCGGACAGCGGCGACACCTTCTCCGCCGCGTGCAGCTCCAGCACCGCCTTCTGGAGCTTCTCCGGGTTCTTCGCGTGCTTCTTCCGCAGCTCCGCGATCTTCGGCTGCAGGGCGACCCGGGCCCGCTGCCCGCGCGCCGCCGCCCGGGAGAGAGGGTGCACGAGCAGTCGTACGAGCGCGGTGAACAGGACGATCGCGACGGCCGTCGCGGAGGCGTCGAACAGCGGCTGGAGCAGATCGGCGAGGCGCGCGACAAGGTCGGCGAAAACGGACATGGGTGTGAGCCCTCCATGGGTCTCGTCGTGCCAGGAAGCAGTCCAAGGAAGCAGTCCAAGGAATGGGGGACTTGGCGCGACGGCCCGCGTAAGGGGGCACGTACAGGTGGAACTGCGTGGTGACTGCGGGCGTGCCCTACGCGGTGGCCGTCAGGAGGGCACGTCCGGGCGCCCGGGGTCGCGTACGACCGCGGGCGTCGGGATCCCGTTGGGGCAGGAACGCCGTACGGCGTTCACGGTCACGGATCGCCGTCCGTACGCGCGTCCGCGGTACGACGGGCGCGCAGCGCGAGGCGATGACCGCGCAGGCGGCGAACGCGGACCCGGCCGCGGCGGTCGCCGCGAAGGCGACGGCGGCGGAGAGGGTGCCGGTGTCGAGGAGGGCGACCTCGAAGAGGAACAGCAGGAGCATGGCGGCGGGACGCGGGTTGGCCCAGCTCTTGGTCCAGCTGCGGATCATGGCTCGCCTCCTCCCCGTACGAACTGGTCGCACACATGCTCTCATCTGAGCCGCACCGAGCGCAGCTTCCCCCACACTACGAGCCGGTACGTGGAGGTGTACTCGGGGGTGCAGGTGGTGAGGGTGAGGTAGTAGCCGCGCTCGCCGTACCCGTACTCCGGCCGCACTCCACTGCGCGGGACCGCCTCCAGGACGCCGCCGTCGCCGGGCGTGGTCTGCGGGAGCGTCCGGTCGACGGCGTACGTGTAGACCGCGTCCCGGGTCTCGACGCGAACCTCGTCGCCGGCCCGCAGCCGGTCGAGGTGGCGGAAGGGCTCGCCGTGGGTGTTGCGGTGCCCGGCGAGCGCGAAGTTCCCGGGGCGGCCCGGCTGCGCGGTCCGCGGGTAGTGGCCGACGTATCCCTTGTCGAGGACGTCGGCCCGGCCGATCCCCTCGGCGACGGGTACGCGGAGGCCGAGGCGGGGGATGGCGAGGACGGCGTAGGCCTGGGTGGAGGCGTCTGTGGGGTCGGGGGCCGAGGAGGGCGCGGGAGCCGTCGAGGGGGCGGCGGCCGTACCCGGAACCTCGGTCGGAGCCGGGCCGTCGGCACCCGCGTCCGGCGCGGACTTCGGCGAGGCCGCCCACTCCTTCTCCAACGCCCTGACCTCCCGCCGCGCCGCCTCCTGGGCCTGCCGGTTGGTCCACCACAACTGGTGGACGACGAAGAGGAGGAGGACCAGGCCGAGGGTGACGGCGAGCTCGGCGGCGGTCCACAACACACGGGCGTACGCGGCCCGTCGGCGGCGGACGCCGTGGTGGACGACCAGGGGTGCCCTCACGGGCCGAACGATAGAGGCCGCCTCCGCGGACAACCAGACCGCCGCACGTCCACACCAGGGGAACCACTTCCTCCTCCCCTTCTCACAACCCTTGAAAGAAATCGAAGAAAGCGCTGTCACACCTCTCGACAACCCCACGGTTCACACCTGACTCTTCCGAAAGGCGACCGCACCCCACCCCAGGCGGCCGTTCTCGCCCCACCAGCAGTTCCCCTGCTCAACCGCAGTTCCCCGCTCGCTCGGCACCCGCATCCCCACGGAGCTGACATGACCGCATCACCAACACCCCAGAACACCCCTCAACCCCCCAAGGACCGCTCCCCGGCGTTCGGCAGACGCGCCCTGCTGGCAGCGGCCGGCGGCGCGCTCGCGGGCACCGCCCTAGGCACCGGCACCGCACACGCGGACGCGACCATCGCCGTCAACCCGGCCACGAAGTGGGGCACTTGGGAGGGCTGGGGCACCTCGCTCGCCTGGTGGGCGAACGTCTTCGGCGCCCGGGACGACTTCGCCGACCTCTGGTTCACGACGAAGACGACGACGTACAACGGCACGGCGCTCCCCGGCCTGGGCATGAACATCGCCCGCTACAACCTGGGCGCGTGCAGCTGGAACAGCGTGGGCGGCGAGACGATGGTCGAATCGCCGAACATCCCGGCCTTCAAACAGATAGAGGGCTTCTGGCAGGACTGGAACAACGAGGACCCGACCTCCTCGGCCTGGGACTGGACGGCGGACGCGAACCAGCGAGCGGCCCTCTCGAAGGCGGTGTCGCGAGGCGCGACGACGGAACTCTTCGCCAACTCCCCCATGTGGTGGATGTGCCTGAACCACAACCCCTCGGGCGCGGCGGGCGGCGGCAACAACCTCCAGTCCTGGAACTACCGCCAACACGCCTCCCACCTGGCGGCGGTGGCCCTCTACGCCAAGAACAACTGGGGCGTGAACTTCGCGACGGTCGACCCCTTCAACGAACCGGCGTCGACCTGGTGGACGGCGACCGGCACCCAGGAGGGCTGCCACATGGACCCGGCGGTCCAGGCGGCCGTACTCCCGTACATGCGCAGCGAGTTGGACAAGCGAGGCCTCACGTCCGTCCGCATCTCAGCCTCGGACGAAACGAACTACGACACGGCCCGCTCGACATGGAGCTCCTTCGGCGCATCGACAAAGGCCCTGGTAAGCCAGGTGAACGTACACGGCTACCAGGGCGCGGGCGGCCGCAGAGACCTGCTCTACACGGACGTAGTGACAACGTCCGGCAAAAAACTCTGGAACTCGGAAACGGGCGACAGCGACGGCACCGGCTGGACCCTCGCCCGCAACCTCTGCTACGACTTCCGCTGGCTGCACCCCACGGCCTGGTGCTACTGGCAGGTGATGGACCCGACGGCGGGCTGGGCGATGATCGCGTACGACGCGAACACCCTCCAGCCGACAACTGTGCAGACCAAGCACTACGTCATGGCGCAATTCAGCCGCCATATCCGCCCCGGCATGACCATCATCGACACGGGCGTGAGCTACGCGGCGGCGGCCTACGACGCGACGGCCCGCCGCCTCGTGATCGTGGCCGTGGAAACCACCAACGCCGCCCAGACCCTCACCTTCGACCTCTCCCGCTTCACGACGGTCACGGGCGGCACGAACGGCCTGGTCCCCCGCTGGAACACCCACACGTCGGGCGGCACCGACCGCTACCGCGCGTACTCGGACACACGCCTGAACGGCAAGTCGGTGGCGGTCCCGTTCGCGGCGGGAGCGGTGCAGACGCTTCAGATCGACGGCGTGACGATCTAGCCGCCAGGAGCCGGCAGCCAGGAGAGGCGGGCGGGAGCCGCCCCGGGCCCCACCCGCCCCCTCCCCGAACCCCGCAGATGACTGACCGACCAATTGGCAGATTGGTCTCGCCTGCACGCGGTAGCAAGACGTGCCAGGCGGGACGAATCTGCCAATAGGCACCCACGGCGCCGCGGGACCAGGCAGGGCACCCCGTCCGGAATGAACGGAGCCCCGACCTGGACGTAGCTCACCCCACCGCCCCCTCGGCCAGTACGGTGTCGTCCATGCGCCCCGACACGCCTGCCGAGAACGTCGACCACCCCGCTGAGGCGGCCCGCCTGGAGCGAACCGCCGACCTCTACCCCGAGGACGCCGAACACCTCCTCCTCCAGGCCGCCGCCCACCGCGAACTGTCCGGCGACCGCCCCGCCGCGACCACCCTCTACGACCGCCTCCTCTCCTCCTCCACCCCCCTGGAGAACCCCCACCTGGTACGAGCCCTGAAGGCCTCCAACCTCTGGGAATACGGCCACGAGGCGGAAGCGAGGGCGATCATCGAGGGCGTCAGGGCAGCCGCCCCCCGAGACCCGGCCCCCTGGGTGATCATCGCGGAGGCCCTGGAATCCCACGACGAGCTGGAAGCGGCCCACGACACCTTCACGACAGCCGTGACCCTCCTCCTGACAGACGTCCCGGAACCCCCCTACACCACCCGCCCCCTCCTCGTCGGCCGCCACAGGGTCCGCCGCATGCTGGGCGCAGCCCACGACGAGTGGGACGCCCTGGCAGACACCCTCCACTCGTCCTCAATCTCCCTGGACGAACTCCACGACCCGAAGCGCGTCTGGTCCCTGGGCTCGGACAACCCAGCAGAACTCCAGGCCGAGATCACCCGCCTACGAGCAGAACTGGGCGCCTACCGCGAGGCCCTGTCCCGCCCGTTCCCGGTGGCGGTACTGCACTGGCCGGCGCCCGAACTGGCCGAACTGGTGGCGGCCTACCCGATCCTGGCCACGGAGTACCCCTCCCACAAGGAACACCTGGCGACCATAGAGTCCTCCCTCCGAGAACTCTCCACCTCCGGCACCCCCAACCTGGGCATCGTCACCGGCACAGTCCCGTCGTACGAGGCCTTCGCAGCCTCGGAGAGCTCCTCCCCCGCAGAACCGGCCCTGCTCCCCCAGTACGCGACGACACTGGCGGCGCGGGGCTTGGCGGTGGCGTGGCCCCCGCAGAAGGGGTCAGCTTGCTGGTGCGGGTCTGGCCAGACGTATGAGGGGTGCCACGGCGCGCAGTAAGCCCCAAGATCCCCGCCCGGCCCACCGTCCCGCCAGCCGCCAAACCAACCCGGCGTGCTGGCGAGGCGAGACCGCGCCTGGGCAGGTCGCGGTGACAGTGATGGGGCACCGCTCCTCAGTGGACGCCCCTCTAATACTGCAGCCGCAGTTACGGGGGTCCGTGGCCGCGGCGGCAGCAGTGGCTGATCCGGGCTCGGTGTTGGTGGCGTCGGCGCGAGCGTGAGCAGTGCAGAATGTGTTCGATTTCGTGCCGGATGGCGCGGGCGATTTTGCTCAGCAGGCGGCGGATCTCGTTCAGGCTCAGTCGACTGAAGTCGCCTCGGTGTCTCCCCTTTCGCCAGTAGAGGCCCGGAGGGCGGTCAGATGGGCGGCGGCCGCCATGGCCAGGGTGATGTGCCGGTACCAGGCCGGATAATGGCGGACCTGGTAGTGGTCCAGGCCGGCCTCGTTCTTCGCGGCCTGAAAGCACTCTTTGATCGCCCAGCGGGCTCCGGCAGCACGGACAGTCTCCGCCAGCGGGGTGCCTGCGAGCGCATGCGTGAGGTAGTAGGCGCGCTCACCGTCGGCCAGGGACCGGCGGGTAAGCAGGGCATCTTCGAAGCCGTCCGCGCCGTTGCCGGGCAGCGGGACCATCGCCCAGGCGTATTCGCGCAGGCCGTGGGTACCGTCACCGGCCGAGCGGACCTCCCAGGCTTCCTCGGGCAGGATGGCCGAGACAGTGCGGGCGTTTTGCCCGCGGGGCCCGCACCGGTGCTTGTAGCCGATCGCCAGCACGTAGCTGAGTCGCATCTCGGCGAGCCAACCACGCAGCACCGGATCCTGGCCGTAGACCTCGTCGCCGGTCACCCATCGAAACGGCACATCGGCATCCACCGCCCTCGCCAGCATCGCTCTGGCCAGGGCGGGTTTGGTGGCAAAGCCGACCTCATCGCCGATCCGGGCATCCGCCCGGCGGGCCGGATCCTCAGTCCAGGATGTCGGCAGATACAGCTCCCGGTCGATCAATGCCCGGCCCGCAGAGGAGGCGTAGGCCAGGAACACGCCCAACTGGCAGTTGTCGACCTTCCCAGAGGTGCCGATGTACTGCCGCTGTACCCCGGCCGAGCGGACACCCTTCTTGATGAAGCCGGTCTCATCCACGATCAACACGCCGTCCTCGGTGCCGAGTTGTTCCAGCAAAAAGCCGCGGACCTCGTCCCGCACTGCGTCCGCATCCCAGTCGGCCTGGTTCAACAGGCGCTGCATGCCGTCCGGGCACGCCTCACCTGCCTGCTCGGCCAGCGTCCAACCGTTCTTGCGCTCCAGCGGCGCGAGCAAACCGCGCAGATACTGCCTCGCCCGATCACGCGGCTCCGACCTGCGAAAATACCGGCCGATCCGGGCATGGAGGGCATCCAGCCCAGCCGCCCAGCGATGCATCTCATCAAGCGTGACATCCCCACCCATGACCAGCCCAACGACCAGCCCGACCGCCAGTCACTGCAACTGCGGCTGTAGTACTAGACTTCTGCGACCTACAGGGGCCAGGGGTGGGATGCCGGGATACAGGAAGCTTGCTCGGATCGCTGTCGGGGGTCAGGCAACGATCCATCGTGGAATCGACGTGGATACAGGTCGGGAAGTCGCTCTCAAATATCTGACACCCGAAGGAAGTAAAAAGTCGAACCCAACCACGCTCGACAAGGAAAGAATTCGCTTTCTTCGTGAAGTCAGAGAACAGAGCCGCTTGAACCACGTCAACATAATGCCCGTCCTAGGATTTTCGGGGCGCGGGCAGAAGCCTTGGTATGCAATGCCACTCGCTAAGGCATCACTTCAGGATTTCCTTGATTCTGAGCGAAAAGAGGTCGACTGGTCCTTAAATGCGATCCATAAGGTAATTGACGGTATGGAGTATGCTCACACTGAAGGCGTAATACATCGAGACTTGAAGCCTAACAATGTCCTCCTACTTGAGGGCGAATGGGTGGTCTCAGATTTCGGTTTCTGCCGCAACGTAAACTCTGAGAGCTTGAGGATAACTGATGCTGAAAAGCTCGTCGGTACCCTGATCTACGCCGCGCCAGAGCAATATGATGACGCCCATGTAGTGACGGAAACGGCAGATATCTTCGCGATCGGCAAGATCCTCATTCACTGCCTTACCTGGAACATGCCTCCTCCTGGAGGGAACCGCCTTAACGAGATTCCCTCGGAATTCAAAACGACAGTACTTCGTTGTGTGGCGGAGGAGCCAGTTAACCGTTTCCAAAACTTGTCGGATCTTCGAACGTCGTTGATCTCCGCATTTGAAGATTACAAGAAAGGGTAGAGCACCATGTCGTCCATGTTCAAGGAGGACCCTGTATTCAAGGCTCTGCCTGAATCGACAGGCTCTCTAGTGGTGGCCATCAAAAAAGGATCGATAGCGCTACCAGACTTTCAACGAGATTTTGTATGGGAACCCAGGCGAACGGTTGAACTCCTCAAATCCATCATCTCTCGTTATCCTGCCGGCACCTTGCTTACTTGGGCGCAAAATGATGACGTAAGTTTCGGGTATAGGTATTTTGATGGCGTAAGTGGGCCAGAGCGGCGGCCAAATCGTCTGGTACTTGACGGGCAGCAACGGCTCACATCCATCTATCAAGCATTGACTGGAACCGGTGACCACAAGTTCTTCATTCGAGTCTGGCCTTTCATCGATCGAGAGGCCGGATGCCTTCGGTCGCTCGATGACGTAGAGCTCGATGATGCAATCTTTGCGCACGATTCTCGTGCTCGGTCACGATTCAATCCAAACGACATGGCCTGGCAGATCGACAACGCAACATTCCCCGTATCGGAGTACGATCGCCTACGTCCTTGGTTCAAGAAGCTGGCACGGGAGGTGGAGCCGGATCGCGATGCCGCAGATGAGCTTGAGGAGCTGTTGAATCAATTCCGTGACAGCTACCTTCAGCCGCTAGAATCCTACGCTTTTCCTGTCGTAGACCTGCCGGCCAGTACGCCACTCGTCGCGGTCTGCAACATCTTTGAAACGTTGAACAGAACTGGCAAGGAGCTCACTCCTTTCGACCTTCTCACGGCCAAGTTTTATCCACTGGGCGTTCATATGCGCGACCTGTGGAATGACGCCTTGAACCGCTATCCGTTGATCAGCGAGTTCGGTGTAGATGCGTACGGTCTTCTCCAGGCGGTATCCTTGCGGGTACGCGGAACGGCGCAGCGGGCAGACGTCCTTAACAAGTTGACGGCCCAGGAAGTTCATTCCCACTGGGATTCAACTGTCGGGGGCATGTCTGACGCCCTCGACTACCTGAAGAGCCAATGTGGTGCAGTGTCAAGCACCTGGCTTCCGTACAGCATGATCCTCGTGCCCATGGCTGCGGTTTTTACAGAGATAACAGATTTGCGCTCAAAGGCGAGAATTGAAGCCCTGGAAAAACTGGGGCACTTCTATTGGTGCTCGGTTTTCTCTGAAAACTATGACCAAGGAGCAAATAGTCAGGCAGGCGCTGACTATCGCGCACTGCGCGACTGGCTCTTCACAGAAGAACCTGAGCGTGTTCCTGAGGCCGTCGAAAATTTCAACCTTGTGGATGCAGATCTCCTGTTGGCCCGCGCAAACAGGAAGGCACTTTTTCGCGGAGTCATGACCTTGCTGATTCGTGCCGGAGCAAAGGACTTCGAGTCTGCTCAGGCTGTTTCTAGTATCTCGGCGACGACCCCTGACCACATCCGAGTTTTCCCGAGGAAGTTCATCCAAGAATCCGCTTTTGAAGACGGAGAACTGCGCGATCCCGACCTCATTCTAAATCGAGTGTTGGTCAATAGAGGCATCAAGCGGGCAATTCGAGACCGTCACATTGCGGACTACGTGGAAGCCGAAGATCCAGCCTCTCAGAAGAAACTTTCGGAGGTGCTTGAATCACACCTCATCGAAACTGGTGAAGGAGGCGGGTTGATGGGGCGAGCATATGAAGCATTCCTGCGGGAGCGGCTGAGTCTCCTCATTGATCTGATCGAAGACGCGACAGGTCGATCCATCGTCTATGAGTCCGAATAGGCGCCCGATTGGGTAAGTAACCCGTTGCGAATCGGTCCGTCACTCACCCCTGGGTTAGTAAATTCTGGTTGGTCTGATGCAGATTGGCCCCCGATCACGGCGTCGGCTGGGGAAGTGGCTCCCACACCGACACCTTAAATCCACCCAATCACCCGTTCGATTCCAGCGAGGCCACACTCGACTGGACTTGATCACTTACGTCAAACAAGCAGCGATTTCGATCGGTTGCAGCGCGTGATGTTGCTGAACCTGACCGCCCATGCCCCAGTGTCAGTGCCCTCTGTTACACATGAGGCAACTGTCCGACTGAGCGGGGGAACCAAGTGACCAAGCTGGTAGAGCCTTCACAGCCCGATGCAGGCCTCTACGAGCAGCTCATTACGCTGCGCCTCCAGCAGCAGTTGAAGGAGCTCGCCGACCTCGGATGGCATCCCGTGAGTGACGCGGTCGGGCTGGAGTCCGTCCCTCATGTCCTGGCGAGGCATGTTGCAGGAACGGTCCGGCATGTCTTGCAGAACCTTCCGGCCGAGGAGCGCGTCTACGCGGCGAACCACATCCTGGAGTCCATCAGCACCTTGAAAGGTGCACAGGAGTGGGTGGATCTCGTGGCCGAAGGGCCCCGACAGCTTCTCGCCCTGACTCGGCAAGAAGCCCCAGGCGTCTTTGCAGTGAGGCCGGGCATCCCGCTCTCCGATACGGCGCTCATCACCAACTCGCCGGAGGATCCAAGCCTCGGCTTTGAACTGCGCGCCGAGCTCGCCACCGCTGACAGTGTCGACCTTCTCTGCGCCTTCGTGAAGTGGCACGGGCTGCGAATCATTGAGCAGTCTCTGAAGGCGGCCCACGAGCGGAACGTGCCGATACGGGTCATCACCACGACTTACATTGGCGCCACCGAGCGGCGCGCGCTGGACCGGCTGGTCGAGAAATTCAACGCCCAAGTCAAGGTCAACTACGAGACCCGATCAACGCGGTTGCACGCAAAGGCTTGGCTCTTCCGCCGCCAGAGCGGCTACGACACGGCTTACGTCGGCAGTTCCAATCTGTCCAAGGCCGCGCTTCTCGATGGTCTGGAGTGGAACGTCCGCCTCTCCTCCGTCGCCACTCCCGACGTGCTGCGAAAGTTCGATGCCACCTTTGAGGCCTACTGGAGCGATCCTTCCTTCGAGACGTACGACCCAGAAGCTGACGGAGGACGACTCCAGGAAGCCCTGGCCATCGCGGGCGGTATGTCGTCATCAAGCGCCACCGACCGCGGGATCACATTGTCCGGTCTCGAAGTACGACCGTATCCGCATCAGCGCGACATGCTGGAGCGACTGGAGGTCGAGCGGGAGGTGCATGGCCGGGATCGGAATCTACTCGTTGCGGCGACCGGTACCGGCAAGACCGTCATGGCCGCACTTGACTACAAGCAACTACGGAAGAAGCACGGTCGTGATCTGCGACTGCTGTTTGTCGCGCACCGCAAAGAAATCCTGCAACAGTCCATGCGGACCTACCAGGACGTGCTGGTGGATCCCAACTTTGGCGAGCCCTTCCACAGCGGGGACATCCCAGAGCGCTGGACGCATGTGTTCGCCAGCGTCCAGTCCCTCAATTCCAGAGCGCTCGATCGTCTCCCCCCTGATCACTTCGATGTGATCGTGATCGACGAGTTCCATCATGGAACTTCGCCAACATATCGGAAGATCGTCGATCACTTCCAGCCGTTGGAGCTGCTCGGACTCACTGCGACCCCTGAGCGCATGGACGGGAAGAACATCCAGGGCGAGTACTTCGATGGCCGGATCGCTGCCGAGATGCGCCTGTGGGAGGCCTTGGAGAATGAACTCCTCAGCCCCTTCCACTACTTCGGCATCAGCGACAACACCGACCTCAGCACGGTGGAGTGGAAGCGCGGGGCGTATGACGCCAACGCTTTGAGTGACGTCCTGTCGAGCAATGTCAGGCGAGCACGGCTGGTCGTAAAGGCCGTTGAGGAGAAGGTTGCCGAGCCTGGGACCATGCGAGCACTGGGCTTCTGCGTATCGGTCGCGCACGCACATTTTATGGCGGAGGTCTTCCGAACCGCCGGCCTCAATGCCATCGCGCTGTCCGGCGAGACCCCTGCAGAGCAGCGCAAGCAGGCACTAGCCGACCTACGTTCCGGAGCACTCCAGGTGATCTTCTCGGTCGACCTCCTAAACGAGGGCCTCGACATACCCGATGTAGACACCTTGCTGCTCCTTCGCCCTACCTCCAGCGCCACGGTGTTCCTGCAACAACTCGGCCGCGGGCTCCGTCGCACTGAGGACAAAGCGGTTCTCACTGTCCTCGACTTCATCGGGCAGCACCGCAAGGAGTTCCGCTTCGAGAACCAGTTCCGGGCGCTAACCAACCTGACCCGCAAGCGGCTGCTGGACAACATCGATCGCGACTTCCCTCAGCTGCCGTCCGGCTGCGAGATCATCCTTGAGGAGAAGGCGAAGAAAGCCATCATCGCCAACATCAAGGAGCAGATCGGCGTTAATGTCACGGCACTGGCTCGCGAAGTTGCTGACTACGCCGAGCCAAGACTCAGCCGCTATCTGGAGGAGAGCGGTCGTGAGCTCAAGGAGCTCTACCGAGGCAACGGGAACTCCTGGACTGGGCTGCTCCGCCGCTCAGGACTCCTCAAGGGTGAGGCTCCCGAGGGCGAAGCAGCCCTCCTCAAGCGCGTCTCGCCCTTCCTTCACGTGGACGACCCGCTGCGAGTGGCCGCCTACACAAAGGTGTTGGAGGATGACGCGCCCGCCTACAGCGAGCTCGATGAGCAGGGACAGGCCTACGCCCGCATGCTCTTCTTCCAGCTGTGGCCCCTCGGTGGCGTAACACGCAAGGGATTCACGAGCTACGACGCTGGGTTCACCACGTTGCGCAAGCACCACGCGCTGCGCGGCGAATTGCGGCAGGTGCTGGAATACAACCTGGCCCACACCGAGCACGTCCCGATCCCACTTGCTGGGATAGGCGGAAAGGCCGGAATCCCGCTGACAGTGCATGCCTCCTACACCCGCGAGGAGATCCTGCCCGCTCTTGGGCAGTCCGCCATTGGCGGCTTCATGCCAGGGGATTTCCGCGAGGGGGTGAAGTGGTGCGAGTCGATCAAGACAGACGCTCTGCTGATCACCTTGGAGAAGGACGAGAAGGACTTCTCCCCGCAGACTCGCTACCACGACTATGCAAAGAGTGAGACCCAATTCCACTGGGAATCCCAGAACCAGACCTCGGAAACTTCCCCCACTGGCCGGCGCTACCAACATCACGTAGCTGAGGGCAGCCACGTACTGCTCTTCGTCCGGCGCTACAAGAGCACCGACATCGGCGGCGCGCAGCCGTGGATGCTGCTTGGCCCTGCCGAGTACGACGGCCATAGGGGCAGCAAGCCCATGGCGATCAACTGGCGGCTGAAGCATAAGATCCCGGCAGATGTCTGGACGTACTCGACGATCAAGGCTGGGTGACGGCCCTTCACAGCTCTCCCACACCTCCGAACTCGGCCTCGAAATGGGTCTGGGCACGGTCGAGGACCTCATCCCCGTCACAGCCATGCGCCCGGAGCCAGTGGAGGAAGTCCGTAATGACATCGATCACCGCCTCCTCGGCAACGGTCGTGCTCAGTCGGCCCGTCTCGGAACCACGAGGCAGCTTGGTCGCAGCGTAGAGGCCGAGTAGCGCTTCGGCTCGCGTCACGCCCGGACTTCCGACGTGACCGGTCGGTGAGGCGAGGCTCGTTGCCAGCTCGCACCAGGTCACCTTCCGGTCGTCACGGAGCTGAACGCCCCAACGGTCGGCGATAGCGTCGATCAGAGCCATACCTCGTCCGCCCTCGGCATCGGAATCCGCGGCCATGAGGGTCGGCAGGGCACGTGTGTCGGGGTCGTGGACCTCGATGCGCAGGTACGTCCCGCTCATGGAGACAGCGAGGGTCACCGGGGTGCCGTTGCCGACATGCGTGATCACGTTGGACACGAGCTCGCTCACGCAGAGTTGGGCCGCGTCGGAGACCTCGTGCAGGCCCCAAACTCCCAGATGAAGTCGCATGATGCGTCGCAGGGCGGCCACTTCCTCGGGTTCGGCTGTGAAGGCCAAGTCCCACGGCTTTCGTGACATGCACGCTTCCTGAATCACAGGGGCCTCTCTCTCGTCGCACGTCTCGCCTCTCCGACCTCACACCATCAGCGGAGCGTGACGTGCACTCACGGTGAGTCGCACTGCTGGTAAGAATGACGCCGGCACATCCCGAGATGCAATGTGCACAGCGGGATTCCCACTTCTGAGTGATTGGCAGGCACACCCCCTTGGCGTGAGACTGAACGCCGGTTATTCGACGGGTCGTTGACAAGGGGTTGAGATGGCCGGTTCACCGACGGCGCGGCGTCGTCGTCTCTCGATCGAGCTGAAGAAGCTGCGCGAGACGAGCGGGTTCACCTGCGCCCAGGTCGGCGAGGCGCTGGACTGGAGCGGCTCGAAGGTCAACCGGATGGAGACGGGGAGTGGCCGGGTCCAGCCGTCCGACATCGATGCCTTGTGCCGCTTCTACAGCACGAGTGACGAGCTGCGTGAATTCCTCAAGTCGCTGGCCCGACAGGCCAAGACGCGCGGTTGGTGGCAGGTGCACGGCGCGGGTGTTCCCGAGTGGTTCAACATCTACATCGGCCTGGAGCAGGACGCCTCGACGCTCCGCCAGTACCAGTGCGAGTTGCTGCCCGGCCTCATGCAGATCGAGGGGTACGCCCGCGAACTCCACACGACAGGCGCGCACATGTCGGCCCAGGACATCGACAGAGCCGTACGTGTTCGTATGGAACGCCAGACCATGTTGACGCGGGACGACGCACCTGATGCCTGGTTCATCGTGAACGAGGGTGCGCTGCGCAACGTCATCGGGGATCGGGCCCTTATGCGCATCCAGCTTGAACGTCTCCTGGAGTCGGCCGAACTACCGGCCGTCACCCTCCAGGTCCTCCCCTTCGACTCGGGTACCTGCCCGGCCACGGGCTCGTTCACGATGCTCGGCTTCCCCGCCCCTGAAGACCCGGACCTGGTGTATCGGGACGGCATCACTGATGCCGTTTACTTGGAAGGCGAGCATCATGTTCGTGAGTACACCAGGGCGTTCGACGGCTTGCGAGCCGCGGCCCTGAGTCCTCAGCGTTCCGTCCAGTTGATCAAATCCGTCCTAAAGGATTTCACAGGGTGAGCAGGGCAGCGTCCAGCGACAACAACCGTCCGACGTGGTTCACGTCGTCGTACAGCAATGGCGCCGGAGGCGAGTGCGTCGAGTGTGCGATAACCCGTGACCATGCTCTCGTGCGCGACTCCAAGTCGCTTGGAGGCCCTGTACTCGCTCTTGGGAGCAGCTCATGGCAAGCCTTCATCCGGACCTTGGTGGCCGAGGGTGACTGAGGCACGCAACCTCATACGGCGGAGCGAAAGCTCGTAGAAGTTCGGGCAAGACAGCTGGCATACAGGGACGGCCCGCCGCAAGCCTGTAGCACCGACAGGACCTCCACCCGTACGAAGACGATCGGCTTCGGCGCGGTGCAGACCGTCTCGACGCCTTCTTACGCCAGTGATCGTCGCACCGCGTCAACCAGCGATGTCGCACGGGCATCATCGGAGCCCCCAATGATGTGGTTCATGACGTAGCCAAAGGCAATACCGCTCTGAGGGTCGGCAAAGCCGAGTGAACCGCCTCTGCCTGTGTGGCCGAAGGCGTTCGGGCCGGTCATGGGGTTGGTCTCGGTGGGCAGCATGTATCCGGCACTGAATCGGCTCGGGATCAGCATCACCTGGTCCTTCCCGCTTGCCTGCTCCTTGGTCGCCGAAGCCAGAGTTTCCGGCGCGAGCAGGCGCACGCCGTCCACCTCTCCGATCAGCGCGGCGTACATGCGCGCCAATCCGCGTGCGGTTCCAACGCCGTTGGAGGCCGGGAGTTCCGCGGCCTGCACCTCGGGCGAATCGAAGTCGATCTCGGCGGGGTCGGTTACCGCGTACGCCCTGTTGCTGAATGAGTTCGGGTCGCGCCAGGCGGCGACCAGTTCGCGGAGTTCCTCGGGAATCGACTCGGTGGGCACGGTGGTGAAATCGACGTCCGGCCGCTTGTAAGCCATGCTGCTGACCCGGCCGCGTTCACCCTTAGGCAATCCGATGAAGAAGTCCAGCCCGAGGGGGGCGGCGATCTCGTCGGCGAAGAAGCAGCCCGGTGTCCGGCCGGACACTCGGCGGATCACCTCGCCGACAAGCCAGCCCCAGGTCCGACCGTGGTATCCGTGAGCTGTGCCCGGTGTCCACAAGGGACGCTGAGCGGCCAGTGCGGCCGCCATCGGATGCCAGGCCAACGCCTCGTCCAGCGGGACCGGTTGGTCTAGCGCGATCAAGCCCGCCTGGTGGGACAGCAGCCAGCGCACCGGGATGTCCGCCTTGCCGCTCGCGGCAAACTCCGGCCAGTACTTCGCCACCGGTGCGTCTAGGTCCAGTGCACCGCGCTCGGCCAGTATGTGTGCCGCGGTCGCGGTCGCCCCTTTGGTGGCCGAGTAGACGAGTTGCAGCGTTTCCCGCGTCCACACGCGAGCGGTCTCCGGGTTGGCGACGCCACCCCACAGGTCCACGACCGGTCGGCCGTGCTGGTACACGCATACCGCCGCGCCGATGTCCCCGTGCTGGGAGAAGTTCGCTGCGAACGCCTCACGCACCGGTTCGAATCCAGCCGCGACCTCACCGTCGATCGTCGTCATGCCGTCCATCCTGACATCTGGACCGACTACTCCGACGGGACGGGCTCGCCCCCAGCGTCAGCTGCAGGTCCAGGTGTTGTAGCCGGCGGTTCGCCAGATGTCGTTACGGTCCTTGAACATGTACTTGCCTTCAGTGTTGCGTATCACCGGGAAGCTGACACGCGAACCGTAGTACGTCAGGTAGAGCGTCCTGCCTCTCTCCTCGCTACCGCCAGTCATCGTGAGCTTGTCGTCGGCGCGTGCAAAGGTAGCGGAACCCACGATCCCGTCTCTGTAGTCCAGGCGCCACCTGCCCTGCATCGATGAGGTCGCCAGTTCGGTATTGCGGCCGAATATTCCGTCGATGTCTGCCGCGTCGAACTGGGTGCCGTCGATCTCAGTGGCGCCCTCCGCCCAAAGGATCTTCTGCCACAGACATGTGGCGTTGGAGTTGGCGTAAGGGTTGCCGAGCTTCAGAACCCCTTCGTCCCCCCAGTCTCCCTCGTACTCGTCGTAGCCGCGAACGTAGCCATCGCTAGAGTTGGCGGCGGTTGGCGTGGCGCTGAGCGCCAGGGAAGCGGCAGCCAGGGCACCCACCGTGGCTGCCGCGATCCGGGTTCGTGTCGAGCGGTTCCTCATCGGTCTTCTTCCCCTCCTGGTCATGCGGTTGCGGAGCCTTTTGTGCTCGCGGTGCGGTTACAGCCTCGCTTGTCAGAGGCGTGGAGCATATTTCTAGGTTCTGGGGCAATGCCGGGAGCCTCCCCATCCAGGCTCAGGTCACCTCCCCTCATAGATGGCGTGCCGACAGTGGCCGTAGCCCAGGCTGGGCCGCACTTCGCACACCGGGTCAGGAGTCCTCGGACTGGAGGACTCGGCTGAGCGCCACCCGCTTTGCCTGCTGGAACCGGCCCAGTTCCTCCTTGGCCTCCGCGCGAACCGGTCTCTCAGCCTTCGCCTGAACGTCTGCGATTCGCTGATGTGTATGCCTTTCGAGCTGGCAGCTCAGATCGTCCCGGGCCAGGGCTAGTTCCCGATCTCCCACGGCCAGTACCTGGTCGTGATCACCTTCGGCTTCTGCCAGTTGGCCGAGGATCTCCTTGCGGGGGTCCTCCAGCGTGGTGTAGGAGTACCCCAGGTCGGCCATACAACTGGCCCAGTCCGCCTCCGCTTCGTGGAAGCCGGGGGATTCCAGGGTTCGCCGAATGGCGTCGTTGCTCAGGTCCTCGACCACATAGCGCAGTTCGGACCAGCCTTCGCCGTAGACGTCGTCCCGTGCGGTCTGGGCGCACGAGTGGGGGGAGTAGCTGATGCGTCGGCCGCTGGGGAGTGAGACCTCCACGTGATCGTCCTGGCGGCCGAGCAGCGCCTGCTGCCACTCTTCCCGCTCCGCGTCCGGAAGGGCGGCCAGCATGTCCTCGTTCGGATCGTTCGGTGGCCCCTCCAGCACCTCGCCGGTCAGCCCATAGCCATCGCTCTTCGACCACTGCGTTGACAACAACGTATAGGGGTTGATGGCGGCTGCGCGTCGGGCGTCACGGGCAGGGCCGATCCGATATTCGTGCCCTTGTTCCCGCATGCATGCCCGGATCAGAGCCTCCTCGGAGTCGCGCAGGGCTGTCTGCTCGGCCGCCGAGAAGTGCAAGGCGCCCGACAACGGCCGGGGGATGGGTACTTCGGCCTCGGTCGCGGCCTCACGGCCAGGTGCTGCGCACCCGGCCGTGAGAAGTGCAGCGGCTGCCGCTCTCCAGAGCAGTCGTCGCATGGGTCAGCAGTTCGTCCAGTAGTTGGAGCCGACGCCGTCTTCGAAGTTGGTGCCGTTGGTATCCGAGACGTAATAGCCACGCGGGAAGAGCTGGGCCGTGCCCCGGAACCAGGTGTTGGTGTAGAGGATGACGTCGCAGTTGTTGCCGTTGTTGTGCAGCGACTTGGCGTTGTCGAACTTGCTGTACTGCCGCAGGTTGTGATTGTTGCCCCATACCTGGCCGGGGGTACCGCCCCCGTAGGTCTGTGAGTACGCGCACAATGCGCCCGAGTCGCAGTCATCCCAGCTGGCCTGCGCCGGAGTCGCGGCGAACCCGAGCCCCAGGCCAGCCAGCAGCGTGCCACCCGCGGCCGTAGCGGCAACCTTCGCTCTGAACCGAGCGATCCTGTCCATAGCTGAACTCCCCCTCTGTTATGCACCGACACTCGTGTTGATCACGATCGGATTGTTGGCCGTGGTCAGGCTAGGTGGCCTGGTGCTGAACAGGTCCCTATAACTTTTCAGGGTGTGCCAGGAGGTTCGCCGCACGGCGGCTGGTTGCCGGGGATTTCTTGTCGCCTGCGGCCCCTGGGGTCCGTCTTCAAGGGATCGCCAGAGGATGGATCACGGTGAGGTGGTACGCCGTCATGAACTTACCGATCAGGAGTGGGAGTTACTCACTCCGCTGATACCGCGGGCTGCCACGGGGCGGCCGCGCACGGGAAGACCGGCAGGTCATCAACGGGATGGTCTACAAGATCCGGACCGGGATCTCCTGGCGTGACCTGCCGGAACGCTACGGGCCGTGGAAGACGGCCTGGTGGCGCACCTCCTCATCGCCCTCGGCCTGTCGGTCGCCGCCACGGCGGCAGCCCTCACGACCCGATACGGGCGCCTGGTCCTGTCGTCGCTCCGGGGCGGGACCGGCAAAGGGAATTGGTTGATTCCGCCTTCAACGTCGGCGTGCGGCGTATGCGAGGAAGGCTTCCAGAGCCTGCTCCGCAGCAGCACCGTTGGCCTCGAAAGCCGCACGCTCGCGGGCCTTGTGGATCTGCGCTGTCACCGTAATCGCCCGCTCGGCGAGGCGCAGGAGTTCCGCGTCACCGGTGAGCAGGCGTATTCGGTAGAACTGCTGTCGGGCCGCAGAACGCAACCTGTATGACTCGGTACGGGCCTCCAGGTATGCAGCACCGGCGGGGTCCTCGGAACAGCGCCACCAACGGTCGTACTCCCCGCGGCGCTGCTCCATCACCGCTGCCGCGAACGCGCTCAGCACCGTACGACGCTCGCTCCTGTCAGCGGCCCGGCGCTGGAACCAGTAGGTGAGGGAAGCGCCCAGGAGGGTACCGACGACGGCGATAAGGCTGTTCAGGGCCTGCAGCATTCCTGCATTCGATCACGCCTCCCGCTATCGGAAGCGCCGCATCGGCACCATCCAGGTCACAGCCAGGACGTCACCTGCCTCGCCTTCGTCTGTCCTGGGAGCCATCGGGCACGGGGGCCTGCTGACCTGTTCGATCTGCGCGCGGTCAGCCGGCCTGCAGTTCCTTCAGTTGGCCGTTGAGCCGTGGACGCACCAGCCGAAGGGCTGAGCCATGCCAAGTCTCGCGCGCACCCGACAACTGAAGGGATCTGACGGTCTTCCGTGAACGGGCTGGCCTGCCGCTCGTTCCGGGCCGAGCCCGGCGAGCCCCGACCCGAATACGGCCCCGAGGGCACAACACTGACTCAGCGTCGTCCGGCGAAGGTGGCCGAACTGCAGGTCCTGCACCGAAGGACGTCAAGGTTCTCGGGCCGGGGCGGCGGGCGTGTCTCAAGCGGGCCGGAGGTCCCGCAGGTGATCCGGCCGACCTGGGTGATGCCCGCTACTCGGCGGCTTCCTCATCCCGTAGTCGTTACGCCGGGTCGATGCGCGAGACGCTGCCGCGCAGGTCGAGCACGTACAGCTCGCCATCGCCTCCCTGCGCGAACGAGACGACACTGCCGCCGTCGACTCCGAGGTCGCTCACGCCGGTCACCTCGCCGTTCTCCATCCGCAGAGCGCGGACGGTGCCATCGCAGAAGTCGCTGAACACGTACTGACCCCTGAGGTCCGGGATCGCCTTGCCTCGGTAGACGTATCCGCCGGTCACCGAGCAGCCCAGCCCGTTGCGGTCGTACTCGTGGATCGGCGGTACGTGGTTCGCGGGCTCCGTGCCGCCCCGGAAGGGATGGTTGCCCTCCATCTGGGACCAGCCGTAATTCTCGCCGCCCTTGCTGTTCGCCGGGGCCCAGTCGATCTCCTCCCAGGCGTTCTGGCCGACGTCACCGATCAGCAGGTCGCGCGTGCCCGCGTCGAAGGAGAACCGCCACGGGTTGCGCAGCCCGTACGCCCAGATCTCGTCCTTCGCGTTCGGGTCGTCCACGAACGGGTTGTCCGGCGGGATCGCGTACGGCTTGCCGCCGCTCGGGTCGATCCGCAGCAGCTTGCCGAGCAGCGTGTCGAGGTTCTGCCCGTTGCCGTGCGGGTCGCCGCCCGAGCCGCCGTCGCCGAACGCGATGTAGAGGTAGCCGTCGGGGCCGAACTTGATGTCGCCGCCGTTGTGGTTCGCGTAGGGCTGCGTCTGGGTGAGGACGGTGCGCCGGGTGTCCGGCTGGATCTTGCCGTCCCGCACGGCGAACTCGTCCACGGTGCTGGTGCCTTGGCGGTTGGTGAACGAGATGTAGAAGTGCGCGAACTCCTTGTCGAACGCGATGCCCAGCAGGCCGCGTTCGCCGTCGGTGGTGGTCTCACCGGATATGTCGAGGACAGGCTCGCCGAGCCCCTCGTCGTCCAAGGCCCTTACTGTGCCCGCGCGTTCGGCTATCCAGACCGTGCCACCGGGGCCGGCGGTGCCTGCGGATGGATTCTGGGCCGTGGCCACTTTCTTGAGTGTGACCTTCGCTGCCTGAGGTGGGGCGGCGGGCTCGTCGGCAGCCGCCGTGGTCAAGGCGAGGGAAGCGACGAGGCAGAGGGTGCCGATGATCGCCGAGCTTCTGGTGCGAACTTTCACCGTGATCCTCCTGGAGGCGGCGAACGGGGGGAGGGCACCCGGCGGCCAGGGGCAGAGTTGGGTGGGTGTCGTCCACGCCGGCACGCAACCTGTGTGTGTGGGGGGGATGGTGCGCTACTGGCCACGGGTGAGGGTACCGGGACAGGAGTTGTTGACATAGACCAACGCTCCATCCACCTACCTGAGGGAGGCCATGGGGCTGCTGCGGGGTGGCGGTGTCGGTCGGTGATGCCAGTGCTCGCCATCTCGCTTACCTGACGGACCGCGTACTCGTCGCCGATGGCCAACCCCAGCTGTACGGGACCCAGTACACCCATGAGGCCGATGGCACGGAACTGCGGCCTCAGCCGATCGCCGACCCTGAGCGTCTCGATGAACGACGCGCCGCCATGGGCCTGGAACCACAACCTCGCCGGAGGCGGCGGTCACACTCGTAGGAGGCGAGGGATCACCAGCGGGGAGCCGATGCCGGAGAGGACCATCGCTTCCACTACCAGTTCGGCGTCGAGGCTGATGTTGATCTCGGGCATGGCTCCCCCTTCGTCGGGCTGTTGCCGAACTCTGACCTCGGGTGGTCAGGGGTGTTCGCGGTCCACGGGGAGCCAGAGTTCGGCTTCGGCTTGCTTGCCGTCCGGGGAGAGTTGCGTGCGGAGGATCTCCGGGCCGGGGCGGGTGCGGTACGGGTTGGACGGGAACCACTCCGCGTAGATGTCTCGCCAGAGGTGCTGGATGGCCTCCGGGGCGGGGCCGGAGGTGGTGAAGACCGCCCAGGTGCCGGGTGGGACGGGGAGTACGGCCATGTCGTCGAGGGGGGTTGTGGCCATGGCCGACTCGGCGGACTCCGGTGTCGTGATCACGGCGTGGTAGTAGTCGAGTTCGGTGCCCTCGGCTCGGCTGGGGTCCAGGTCGTCACAGACCGCCACTGTGCCTTGGGGGTCCTGGTTCGAGAGTTTCGCGAATTCCTCCAGGTGGTCCCTCGTCCTCGGGGGTATTCCTCGTACGAAGTCGATGATCGACTGGTTCGGGCCCGTGTGGATCAGGGGGACCCGGGTCTTCGGGCCTACGACCGTGAACGCCGGGCGGTCCACGACGCGGTAGCGCATGCTGCTGCTCCCTTCGATGGTGAGGCGGAAGGTCAACCGGGGCTGGGAGACGAGCTCGGCGCCGGTGCGACGGGCCTCGCCGGGGCCTACGCCGTGCATGGCGCGGAAGGCGCGGGCGAACGCCTCGCCCGAGCCGTAGCCGTAGCGCACAGCGATCTCCAGGAGCGAGTCCTGCCGTGACAGGACCTCGGCGCCCGCGAGCGTCAGCCGCCGCCGGCGGATGTACTCCGACAGCGGCATGCCCGCCAGCGCGGAGAACATCCGGCGCAAGTGGTACTCCGACGTCGCCGCGATACGGGCCAACTCGGCCGCGTCGATGGGCTGGTCGAGGTGGTGCTCGATGTGCTCCATCGCCTGGTTGAGCCGCTCCAGCACGCCCGGTCTCCTTCCTCTTTCGTGATCACCACGCTAGGAGGCAGACATCCTGCCGGGCCCGACATTCTGTGCCCGATCCGGTCAGGTCGGGTCCACCACAGCACGACGGCACGACGGGAAAGCCCCCGTCGTGCCGTCGTGCTCGCTGCTCGCTGCTCGCTGCTCGTTACTTCTTCTTGGGCGATACGTAGCCGACGACGTCACCGGCCTTGGTGTTGTACCGGGTGCGCTGGTAGACGCCCTCCGTGCCGCCGTTGCCGCTCTTGGTCGTGTTGCCCTCGATGGTCGTCAGTGCCTTGGTCTTGCTGTTGTAGCCGATGACGATGCCGATGTGGTCGACGTCCCAGCCGTTGGTGCCGAGGCTCGGGGTGCCGCCGTCCCAGTCGTAGAGGACCGCGTCGCCGACCTTCGGGTGGTACGAACCCCGGGCGTGCCACGTGCCGATGGAGTTGCGGGCCCGGTAGAAGGAGCCGGCGAACGCGTCGGTGTTCTTCGTGCGGGCGCCGGAGTTCTTCCAGACGTAGCGGACGAAGTCGGCGCACCAGTTGTTGGTGCGCCACTGCAGGCCGCCGACCTTCTTGCACTTGCCGACCTCCCCGCTCTTAGGGTCGGTGGCGACGGCGCTGTAGTAGTTGCAGTTGCCGGCCATCTCGCGGTTGCGCGGCGACATCTTCACCTGCTTCTGCGCCAGGTTCTTGATGGCCTTCTGGAGCGTCACCCCGGCTGCGGACGCCGAGGACGACGACGTCTGTGCGGCCGGCGCGGCCGAGGCCGTCTGGGCCGTCAGGGTGCCGCCCGCGAGGGCCGTGATCAGCAGGAGGGTGGTGGCTGCGCGGCGCGCGGGCGCCTTGGCCTTGCTGGGCTTGGTGATGCCGGTCATCGGAAGTCCTTTCCCCGTTGAAATCCCCGTGGTGTCGGGGGAGTTCGGGTTGCTCCCGTTTCCCTCCGACACCAAGAAGCGTCGCGGGGACCTCTTCAGCTTCCCTGCAGGTCCTCTTCAAGGCCCTTCAAGCCGGTGTCCACCTCCCTCGCCTCCCGCGCCTCGTACGCCGTGAACACCTCACCCGCCTCGGCCCGCAGGACGGCCGCCGTCCGGCTGTCGCCGAGGGAATCCCGCAGGGCCGCGAGGGTGCGCAGGGCGCGGGCCCGGGGCAGGGCGAGCCGCAGGGTGTCCCAGAGGGCGACGGACGCGGTGAGGTGGGTCTCCGCGTCGGCCGACCGCCCCTCGGCGAGGGCGCATTCACCGAGCCTGTGCCGGACCAGCGCCTCGCCGTACCGGTCGCCGTACGTCCGGCACACGTCGAGCAGGCCGTCGAGGTCCGCCGCCGCCTCCCGTGTGCGCCCCAGCCGCAGCCGGGCCTTGGCCCGTGCCTGGGCGGCGTACGCGCTCATCAGGCGGTCACCGAAGTCCCGGAGGATCGCGAGGGACCGGCTGGAGAGTTCCTCTGCCGTCGCGTAGTCGCCGAGGGCGCGGTGCAGCAGGCCGTACGTCCGCAGGGCGAGCGCCTCGCCGCGGCGGCTGCCGAGGCGTCGGTAGGCGGTCAGGGACTCGTCGAGGAGGGCGCGGGCGGTGGCGTACTCGCCGAGTTCGAGGTGGACGGAACCGGCGTACCGGCAGGCGAGACCGAGCCCCGTCGCGTCGTCGAGCCGCCTGAAGTCCTCGATGGCGCGGGTGAGTTCGCGTGACGCGTCCCGCAACCGGCCCTGTTCGCGGTAGGTGCTGCCCAGCCCCGTGAGGGCCGCCGCGTGTCCCCGTACGTCGCCGAGGTCGGCGCACAGGGCGGCCGCGTGCCGGTAGAGGTCCACGGCCGCGGTGTAGTGGTCCTGCTCGTACTGGAGTTGGCCGAGGCCGATGAGGAGCAGGGCCTCTCCGGGGCGGTCCTCGGCGCGGCGTACGGCGGCCAGCGCGGCCTCGTGGGTGCGCGACCACGAGTCGAAGCGGTTGTTGACGATGTAGGCGGTCGAGCACAGGGTGACGGCGGCCTCGCGGGCGAGCGCGTGCAGGTCCATGGCGGCGGCACGCTCGACGGCGGAGGCGATCGCGCCGGCCTCCGCCTCGAACCACGCGGCCGGGTCGGCCAGCACCTGCCCGGCCGCCCGGTCGTCGACCGGCCACAGGGTGCGCGGGACCTGGAGCACCACCTCGCCGGAGGGTGCCGCGGCGGCCGCACGGCGGGTGAGCCACAGCCAGCCGCCGAGCGCGCGGCGGAGGGCGGCGGCACGCTCGGCGGGCGGCTCCTCCGCCTCGGCGCGCTCGGCCGCGTACACCCGGACCAGGTCGTGCAGTCCGAAGCGTGGCTGCCCGGCGCTGTCGACGCCCGTGAAGTGCAGCAGCTGGGCGTCGATGAGCCGCTCCACGACGTCCTCGGCGTCCGCCGTCCTCGGCAGGTCCAGCAGCGCGGCCACCGTCCAGGCGGCCACGTCGGGCGCGCCGAGCAGGGCGAGGCGGCGCAGGGCGGTGCGGCCGGGGGCGTCGAGCGCGTCGTAGCCGAGGCCGAGTCCGGTGCGTACCTCCAGGTCGCCGACGGCCAGCTCGTCGAGGCGGCGGCGTTCGTCGGTGAGGCGGTCGGCGAGCATGCCCGGCGTCCAGTGCCGGCGGGTCGCGAGGCGGGCGCCGGCGATGCGCAGGGCCAGCGGCAGCCCGCCGCACAACGCCACGATCCGCCGCGCGGCCTCGGGTTCGCTTCCGACGTTCCCGCCGCCGGCGATCCGGGCGAGGAGTTCGAGCCCCAACTCGTCGTCCAGTACGCCGAGTCCGGTACGGGCCGCGCCGCCGAGGCCCGCCAGCCGGGCACGGGAGGTGATCAGCACGCCGCAGCTCTCGCTGCCCGGCAGCAGCGGCCGTACCTGCGCCTCGCTGCCCGCGTCGTCGAGGACCAGCAGGACGCGGCGCCGGGCGAGCAGGCTGCGGAACAGGTCGCCACGTTCGGCGAGACCCTCGGGCGGCTCGGCGCCCAGCGCGCGCAGCAGCCGCCCCAGCACCTCGTCGGGCGGCACCGGGTCGGCGAAGCCGTGCAGTTCGGCGTAGAGCTGGCCGTCGGGGTAGTCGGCGGCGACGCGGTGCGCGACCTGCACGGCGAACGCGGACTTCCCTACTCCGCCGGGTCCGGTCACGACGGCGACCGGCATCGCGGTGCGGGGTCCGGTCAACATGGCGGCCACTTCGGCGAGTTCCTGCCGACGGCCGGTGAAGTCGCCGATGGCGGGCGGGACGAGGGCGGCTCGGGGGAGGGGGATGGGGCTGGGATGGGGGCTGGGGTGTGGTGGCCGTACGCGGGTGGAGGCGTCGGCGGGGGCGGCCTTGGAGGTGGCTGCGGGGGTGGCTTGAGGGGCTTCGGGGGTGGCTTGGGGGGCTTGAGGGGCTTGAGGGGCTGCGGAGGCGGTCGGCATCAGTTCCCCGTCCGCCCGCAGGATCGCCTCGTACAACCGGCGCAACTCCGGGCCCGGATCGATGCCCAGCTCCTCGGCGAGTACGGCACGTCCCTCCGCGTACACCGTGAGGGCGTCGGCCTGTCGCCCCAGGCGGTAGAGGGTGAGCATCAGTTGGCCGCGCAGCCGCTCCCGGGTGGGGTGAGTGTCGACGAGGGCGGTCAGCTCGGCGACCAGGTTCCGCTCGCGGCCGGACAACGCGAGATCGGCGGCGATCCGGTCCTCCAGGGCGGCCCGCCGCGCCTCCTCCAGCCGCTCGGCCTCGACGCGCAGCGCCTCGCCGACCCCGCCGAGGGCCGAGCCCCGCCATAACTCCTGTGCCTCGCCGAGGAGTTGGGAGGCGGACTCGTGGTCGCCGGAGGCCGCCCGCTGTCGCCCGGCCGCCGTGAGCCGTTCGAAGTCCGCGAGGTCGATACGGTCGTGGTCGCCGTCCACGTGCAGCAGATAGCCGTGCGGACGGGTCTTGATCCCGTGCGGACGGGTCTTGATCCCGTCAGCCCCGTCAGCCCCGGCGGCCCCGGCGGCCCCGGCGGGCAGCGCGCGCCGCAGTCCGTGGACGTACGTCTGGATCAGCGCGCGCGCCGACTCCGGCGGTTCGTCGCCCCAGACCGCGTCGATCAGCGTCCCGGCGGGGACCACCTGCCCGGGCCGCAGCAGCAGCGCGGCCAGCAGGGCGCGGGGCTTGGGCCCGCCGAGCGGGAGCCGGCGGCCGCCGGACCAGACCTCGACCGGGCCGAGCAGTCGGTATTCCAGAGCCACGGAACCCCCCGTTTCCACGCGGTTTCGTGCGCATGCCAATTCCGAGCGGCTTGGCATCGTACGCATCCGGCCGGTGGGGGTCACGGAGAACATGCGGGGGTTTTCGCAGAAAAGGCTGCATGCGGCGATCCGACCGAAAGGCCAATTCTGAGCAACACGCGGGCTGTGCCCGGGGGTTGAGGCACAGCCCGCGTGGCCGTGAGGATTGCCGTAAGCGCTACGGCTCGTCCGTAGGAGCTACGGCGTCGTCGCCTCGCCCTTCGTCAGCAGCCACTCCTCGTGCAGCGCCCCCAGGGGGATCTTCTTCTGGAAGATGGGGGTGCCGAAGATGGAGAGCTGGAGGTTCAGGGTGCCGGTGAGGTCCACGCCGCCGTACAGGGCCCAGGAGCCGGACGCCGAGCCCGTGCCGTTCGCCGAGCCCTCGGCCGTGCCTTCGGCCTCCGCCCGCAGGTACGGGGCCAGGTCGGCGGTGACGCCCACCGTGCCGTAGAGGCCGACCGTGGCCTCGGCGCCCAGGGCCGCCTTGACGTCGCCGACCGCGGTGACGGTCGCCTTCAGGGGCTCGCCGGTCATGCGGGACTCGCTGACGCCGGTCCAGCCCTTGGACCAGGTGAAGTTGCCGCCGACCTTGAAGTCGCCCTTGAGGTCCTGTTCGACGTCGACGGTCACGCGGCCGTCGGCGTCCACCTGGAAGTAGCAGACGAGGTCGAGGTTGACGACGATCGGGACCGGGCCGACCTGGATGACGGGGTCGGCGTGGAGTTCGGCGAAGGGGATCCGGATCGGCTTGCCCTCGGTCGAGCCGGCCGCGCGGCCCTTCAACGACCACTGCGACGCCCAGTCGCCGGTCAGGCCCAGGAACGCGCCGCCGGGCGAGGAGCCCGTGCCGGACCCGGAGCCGTCGTACGAGAAGGAGACCTCCGGGGCGAGTTGCACGAAGCCCTCGACCGACGCGGCGGCCGACGCCGGGGCGTCCTCCGCGGTGGCCACGGCGGCACCGACGTCGATGCGCAGGCTGCCGAGCGGGAGCCTCGCGCCCTCGGGGCCGAAGGTGAGGTCACCGGTCTTCGCCCAGGAGACCTTCACGCCCTGGACGAGCGGGTCGACCTCCATGGTGGACGGGTCCACGGGGACCGTGCCGTCGGCCGTGGTCTCGCCCAGTACGGAGCTGAGTTCCGCCGGTTCCGTCTCCACCGTCGTGCCGCCGCCGTCCTCCGCGGGGCCGACGATCTTCGTGACCTCGGCGAGCAGGCCGTCGGGGGCGCCGGGGGCGGGGGCGCTGGCGATGACGTCGCCGACGGCGACGGCGGCCTTCGGCTTCCCGCCCGCGTCCGGGGTGTCGGGGGTCTTGTCCGCGTCCGGGGCGGAGATGGAAGGCGAGGGTGAGTTCGAGGGCGCTGTCGGGGACGAGTCGTCGTTCGACTTCGTCGGGGCCGAGATCACCGCCCGGCCGCTCTTCTTGTCGTACGACGCGACCTTGAGCGCGGACTTCTTGGCCTTGCCCTGGTCGGCGGCGGCATCCGCGTCGGCCACGGCGGTGGGGGTCGCGCCACCGGTCGCGGCCGATACGACGGCGAGTTGCTCCTCGGCCGCCGCGGGCTCGGGGGTCTCGGCCGCCGCGGCGGGGGCCTTGTCGGCGGCGGCGGAACCGGAGTCGGCGGAGCAGCCGGTGGTCAGCAGGGTGGCGACGGTGACCGCCGACAGCGCCGAAAGCAAGGCATGTCTTCTGAGCTTGTGCACGCGTGATCCTCGGGAGCGGTTGATGGGGGTTGTGAACAGGTGGCGGTGGACGGCACATGAGTGCGTCCTGGCGCGCAGGAGTGTGCCTTCGGGCAGCGGCAAGCGCGCCCACAAGTAGGGAACGAAAGTTCTTTCATCGAATGCGTGACCTTCACCAGTGGTGGCCGTTGATGTGATGACAGATGTCTGCGGCACCGGGTGGGGGTGACGGGGTGGGTGGGCTGCGGGATGTAGCGGCACCGTTCATGGTGCCCGGCCCCTCGGGGGTCGCGGTCCGTACCCGACTCAAGGACCTGACCGCCGACGACGAGAAGGTTCTTCGTCTCGTCGGTGACCATCTGGGTTCGCTGGCCTCCCGGGACCTGAATGCGCGGTGCGCGGCCGGTCTGGAGCATGACAGCGAGCAGTGGGCGCAGCGCAAGCGTGTCCTGACCGAGGAGTCCTCCTCGCGCTGGGCCGGGTCGATCACGAAGGCCACCCACGATCAGTGGGCGCTGGCCCGGCGCGGGCAGCTCGCCCACATCCAGAGCCTCGAAGCCGGGATCGAGACGATCACGCACCGCCTGTCCCTGCCCGTGGGTGAGAAAGGCACCAAGAAGGCTCCGGGTGGCTATGGCACCCGGCAGGTGTGGTTTGCCAAGTCCCGCCGCCTGCACGTGCTCGAGGACCGGCTTCAGGCGGTGCGGGCGGACCGGGAGGCCGGATGCGTGCGCGTGGTGCGTGGCGGGAAGCGGCTGCTGAACACCCGCCACCACCTGGACGCCGCTCAGCTCACCGAGGAGCAGTGGCGTGCGCGGTGGCAGGCCGGGCGCCGGTTCCTGAAGGCCGACGGCGAGTCCGGCAAGCGGTTCGGCAACGAGACCATCCGCGTCACTGCTGACGGCGAGGTGTCGGTCAAGCTGCCCGCACCGCTTACGCACCTGGCCAACGCCCCGCACGGCCGGTACGTCCTCACCTCCCGCGTGGCGTTCGCGCACCGGGGCGAGCAGTGGGCCGACCGCATCACCGCGAACCGGGCTGTCGCCTACCGCATCCACGAAGACGTGAGCAGGGGCCGCTGGTACCTGACCGCGTCCTGGACGATCCCCCCAGTGAAGACCGTGCCGCTGGAAGCGGCCCGAGCCCATGGCCTGATCGGCGTGGACACCAACGCCGACCACCTTGCCGCCTGGCGCCTCGACGAGCACGGCAACCCCGTCGGCACCCCGCTCCGCTTCGGCTACGACCTCACCGGCACCGCCGCTCACCGCGATGCCCAGATCCGGCACGCGCTGATCCGGCTGCTCCACTGGGCCAGACGCCACCACCTCGCCATCGCGATCGAAGACCTCGACTTCGCTGCGGAGAAGACCCGGGAGAAGCACGGCCGCAGGAAGCGGTTCCGCAAGCTGGTCTCCGACCTGCCCACCTCCCGGCTGCGGACCCGGCTGGTGTCGATGGCGACCGAACTCGGCATCCCGGTCATCGCCGTCGACCCGGCCTACACCAGCCGGTGGGGAGCCCAGCACTGGCAGAAGCCATTGACAAGCAAGACCCGCAAGACCACTCGCCACCAGGCGGCAGCCGTGGCGATCGGAAGGCGCGCCCTGGGGCACCCGATCCGGCGACGGACGACACCGCCCCCTGCTCACCGGAGTGATAAGCAGGGGCATCGGACCGTCCAGGCCAGACCGGGCACTCCGGGGCGTGAGGGACACCGCCCCCGTATTCCCGGACCACGGACACGATCCGTGCGCGCCGGATGCGGAGCGAAAGCGGGGGACCAGAACGCCCAACACCGTTCGGGGCGTTCGGCTGAGCATGGGTTCTGGCAACAGGACTCACTCCCGCTCAGTTTCTAGGAACGGTGCGCTTCATGAGGTGCTTGATCAACTCGATCAAGCGGTGACTGATGGCACGTGAGGGATGGCACGCGAAAGAGGTGGTTACCCCCCAGTAGTCATGCATGAGCATGCCAGGATCATGGAACCCGGCATGCCACTTCCCCCACCAAACACCGGTGACCTGAGTCACATCCGCGCGGTGTTCGCGATGTCCAACTCGCCTTCCCTTAAAGGCCGTTGAGGAATTCGGCCATCGTGGCGGCAAATCGGTCGGGTTGGTCGGCGGCTACAGCGTGGCCCGGTGGGCCGAGAAGCGGGAACTCGGCGGGGTCGCGCTCGCCGTGGCCGGGGCAGCGGCGGCTGAGCAGTGGCGACGGCGGGCCGGGGGCAGGGCCGCCGGGGCACTGGCCGCCGGATATGTGGCCGCGTTCGCCGGGTCGCACCCGCTGGCGAAGAAGGTCGGAGCCTGGCCTGCGGTGTTCGGAGTGGCTGGGGCGGTGGCCCTGGCCTCTTGGGTGGTCACCGACCGGCGGGCGTAACCCCACAGTCCCAGGAGCCCCTGCCTCTCAGGAGGCCCGGAACGCCTGCCGGTACGCCTGTGGGCTCGTCCCCACCACCCTCTTGAAACGGTCCCGGAACGCCGTCGGGGAGCCGAAGCCCGCCTGGGTCGCGATGCGTTCGACGGTGTGGTCGGTGGACTCCAGGAGGTACTGGGCGCGGCGTACCCGGGCCCGGTGCAGCCACTGGAGCGGCGTCGTGCCGGTCTGTTCGCGGAAGCGGCGGTTCAGGGTGCGGGTGCTGGTGCCGGCGTGGAGGGCGATGTCGTCCAGGGTCAGGTCCCGTTCGACGTTCTCCTCCAGCCAGCGCAGGAGGGGTTCCATGGTCGCGCCGGCGGGGGCCGGTGGCTGGTCCTGGACGATGAACTGGGCCTGGCCTCCCTCGCGTTCGAGGGGCATGACGCACATGCGGGCGGTGAACGCGGCGACCGCCGAGCCGTGGTCCTTGCGGATCATGTGCAGGCACATGTCCATGGCCGCGGCCGCGCCCGCCGAGGTCAGGAACTGGCCGTTGTCGACGTAGAGGACGTTCGGGTCGACGGTCACCTCCGGGTGTCTCGCGGCCAGGTCGGGGGCCGCGATCCAGTGGGTCGTCGCACGCAGCCCGTCCAGCAGGCCCGTCGCCGCGAAGATGAACGCGCCGACGCAGATCGAGGCGATCCGCGTACCGCTCGCCGCCGCCGCGTGCAGGGCCTCCGTCACCCCGGGCGGCAGCGGGACGGTCGGGTCCTGGGTGCCCGGCAGGATGATCGTGTCCGCCTCCGCCAGCGCCTCCAGCCCGTACGGCGCCCGCACGCTGAAGGGCCCCGCCTTCACCTCCCCGTCCCCCTCCACCGAGCAGACCCGCACCCGGTACGCCTCCCGCCCGTCCGGCAGCCGCGCCCAGCCGAAGGTGTCGATCGGCGCGGAGAGGTCGAACGGGATGACGTCGTCGAGCGCGAGTACGGCCACGGTGTGCATGGCGGGAGCGTAGGCATGCGCCGGGTTCCCGCCAAGTAGACACAAGCGGACATGTGCTTCCTGTGGCCTGCCCTCACAGCGCTGGCGAGAATCCGTTGAGGCCTGGCAATCCCGCCACTTCTACGAGATCGTTCCGCGCCCTACCGTCCCACCGTGACCAAGTTCCTCCTCTCCCTCCACGTCCTCGCCGCGATCATCGCCGTCGGGCCGATCACCGTCGCGGCCAGCATGTTCCCGCCGAGCGCGCGCAAGGCGCTGGCTGAGCCCGACAGCGAACGGGCCGTGTCGGTCGTACGGCTGCTGCATCGCATCTGCCGCGTCTACGGCGGTGTCGGCATCGCCGTACCCGTGCTCGGGCTCGCCACCGCGATGAGCATGGGGGTGCTGAGCGACGCCTGGCTGATCGTGTCGATGGTGCTGACCGGCCTCGCGGCCATGGTCCTGCTGGCCCTCGTACTGCCCCGGCAGGAGGAGATCCTGGACGGCGTCGGCAACTCCGCCGCCTCCTCCCCCGACCTCAAAGTCACCGCCCAACTCGCCATGTTCACCGGCGTGTTCAACCTGCTGTGGGCCACCGTCACGATCCTGATGATCGTTCGGCCCGGTTCCACCACGGGGGCGTGACTTCCCAGCGGCGCTCGGGTGCGGGCATGATCCGGCCATGCACCCACAGCATTCGGCCTCCCAGGCCTACCTCGCCTCCGTAGCCGCCCGCGTCGCCGCCGACGAATGCCGTACCTGGTGGGAGGACTGGGCCGGAGTGCCCGTGTTCGTCGGGCGCCGGGCCGACTTCCGGTGGCGCTGGATGGCGACGAAGCTGCACCTGTTCACGGTGGCGGCGGCCGTCCACGAGATAACCATCCCGACCATCGAGACCTTCACCGACCAGGTGATGGCGTACGCGAAGAAGACGAAGGGCGGCCTGCCGGCCGGTCTGCAGACCGGCATCGCCGTCTTCCCCCTGCTGGTCAGCGACCGCGTGGACCCGGCGGCGGTGCGGTGGGCGGAGGCCCAGCAGCGCAACAAGTGGGCCTGCATGGCCCGGCCCGTCGTCGTCGACAGCACGCAGCAGTACGTGGGCACGTACCGCGGCACTCCGGCCATCGGCATGGCGTACTCCTCGTACCTGGAGCGGAAGGCCGCGAGCTACTTCTACGGCTGAGCGGCGACGACCAAAGCGTGCGACACCCCTTGACTACGACCCGCTCCTGATCAGCCACCCCTCGGCCGCGCGGTCCACCGGCTCCTTCCTGAACCGCCGCGCCACCGACGCCGTCACCAGTACCCACGCGCCGAGCACCAGGGTGAAGAACGCCCAGGCCAGGGGCCAGACGGCGGCGTCGGGCGGTTCGGGGTGGGCGTGGAAGGAGACGTACATCAGGGCGGACGGGACCACCGCGACCAGCAGCAACGGCCACGCGAGGGCGTCCCGGCGGCCGAAGTAGGCCGCGAGGAGCAGCAGGACGAGGGCGAGGACGACCACCCCGGTGACGGTCACGGGGGTCGTCTCGCTGAGGGATCCCTCCAGTTCGGGCCGGTTGCGCAGATCCCACGGGAGACAGAGGCGGTACGCGGCCGCGGCGAGGGCGGCGCCGAGCAGGCGGGTCAGCCAGCGTTCCGGCCAAGGGCGCGTGCGCAGGGGGCGGAGCAGCTTCTCGGTCATGCGTACGAGGGTTCCGGGGGCGGCGGCGGGCGGACAGAGTACGGGTACTCAGACCTCGGGGCGGCACCGGTACTTACCCGTACCTAGGTAGCGGCGCCCCTCGGCCCTTAGCCTGGAACCATCGGACATGCCGGACTTGCGGCACAGAGGGAGGCACGCGTGGGGGACGCGGAGATACCGGCGAAGATACCGAAGGCGGAGCTCCATCGGATGGTCCTGGACCGGGCCGGGAAGTGGAAGGACCGCGGCACCGTGCTGCTGATCCTCGCCGCGCTCCTGTGGGGCTACGTGGCCTGGCAGTTGCTCCTCCCCGAGGAGAGCAGCGGTTGCGACGGCGCGCTCTTCGAGAGGCAGAAGACCGCGGACGGCAACGTCCCCGACTGTGCCGCCGAGCGCCCCTGGCCCCGTCTGCTCGGTGTCCTCGGCCTCTGCGTGCCCGTGTCCATCGCGGGAGCGGTCCTCTACACGAAGGGGACGCTCGGCATCCTGATGAGCCATCACACCATGGCCCTGACGGACGGCCGACGCTAGTACGAGGAGGGGCTACGCCCCCAGCGCCCGCGACACCGTATAGATCAACAGCCCCGCCAGTGAACCCACCACCGTGCCGTTGATCCGGATGAACTGCAGGTCACGGCCGATGTTGGCCTCGATCTTCCGTGTGGTGTGCTCGGCGTCCCAGCCGGCGACGGTCTCCGTGATGAGCGAGGTGATCTCCTTGCGGTAGGTGGTCACGACGTGCACGGCCGCGCCCTCCAGCCACTTGTCGACCTTGGCCTGCGCCAACGGCTCGGTCGCCATCCGCGTACCCAGCGACAGCAGAGAGGCCCGCACCCGCAGCCGCAGCTCACTGCGCTCGTCCTCGGCGGCGGCCACGATCATCGACCGTACGGCGGTCCAGGCGGAGGCGATGAGGTCCTGGACCTCGCCCCGGCCCAGCACCTCGCCCTTCAGCCGCTCCACCCGCGCGCGGGTGTCGGTGTCCGACTGGAGGTCGACGGCGAAGTCGGTGAGGAAGCGGTCGAGGGCGCCCCGCGCCGGATGGGCGGGCGAGTCGCGCATCTCGGTGACGAAACGGAGCAGCTCCTTGTAGACCCGCTCGCCGATCCGCCGGTCGACGAAACGCGGGGTCCAGCCGGGGGCGCCGCCCTCGATCGCGTCCATCACCTGCAACTCGTTGAGGATCAGCCAGTTCTGGGCGCGGGCGCAGATCAGATCCACGGCCCGCCGGTGGCCGCCGTCGGCGACGACCCGCTCCAGCAGCTTCCCTATGCCGGGCGCTACCTCCTGGGCGCCCGCCCGCCGGGTGATGGCTTCCCCGACCACGGCCTGGACGTCCGAGTCGCGCAGCACCGTCAGGGCACCCCGCAGCGCGGTCGCCAGCTCCGCCGTCACCCGGTCGGCGTTCTGCGGCTCGGCGAGCCACGCGCCGAGCCGGCTCCCGATGCCGACGGCCCGCAGCCGCTGCCGTACGACGTCCTCGGAGAGGAAATTCTCCCCCACGAACTCACCCAGGGTGACGCCCAGTTGGTCCTTCTTGGTGGGGATGATCGCGGTGTGCGGGATGGGCAGGCCGAGGGGGTGCCGGAACAACGCGGTCACGGCGAACCAGTCCGCCAGCGCGCCCACCATGCCCGCCTCCGCGGCCGCCGCGACATAGTCCGCCCAGGTGCCGGCGCCCGCGTGCGAGGCCCACTTGGCCAGCACGTACACCACCGCCACGAAGAGCAGCATCCCGGTCGCGGTCAGCTTCATCCGCCGGACGCCGCGCTGCTTCTCCTCGTCGGCGGCGCTGAAGACGGTCATGGTGCGATGCGAGACGCGCGGCGACGGCTCGGCGTCCGCTTCCGCCGTCGTACGGTCCGTTCCGTCCGTTCCCGCTGTCGTACGGTCCATTCACTCCACCCGTTCCTGTCCCCCGTACACATTGTCCCTTTCTCCGCCTTCTCCATACCTTCATGCCCGCGTGACCCACTGCATGACCTACTCCCGGAACGGATCAGGAGTTCCCGGCGTCTGTCCGGGCGGGGGAACAGATGGGGGTTCTCGCAAGCAACCCCCACCCCATGACGCATCATGGGGTGACCACAACGGAGCCTTGGGCTCCACTGCGCAAGGAGTCACACACCGCATGACCAAGCGTCACGCCGGGGGGGTGGGGGTGTCCCCCACAAGGCACGGCGCAGTCTTGGCGGGCATCGTCACCCTCATCCTGGGGATCTCGGCCGTCATCTACGTCGGCGTCGGCATCGACGACGGCACCACCCGGAAGCAGGAGGCGCTCACCCGCGCCCCGCAGGGCAGCGCCGCCCCCGCCTCCACCGGCGTCTGGGTCGGCGCCTGGTCGGCCTCGCCGAGCGGACCGGAGGCGGGCACCGAGACGAACGGCCTCGCGGGCCACTCGGTCCGCAACGTCGTGCACACGTCGGCCGCCGGTACGAGCGCCCGCGTCACCCTGTCCAACCTCTACGGACAGCGGCCGCTGACCATCACCCACGCCTCGCTCGCCGTCGCCGCCACGGCGAACACCCCCGCCGCCGCGGCCGACACCATGCGCCGCCTCACCTTCGCGGGCAAAACCACCGTGGTCATCGCCGCGGGCCGACAGGTGGTCAGCGATGCCGTACGGGTCGCGATCCCGCACGACGGCGACGTACTGATCACCACCTACTCCCCCACCCCGTCCGGCCCCGCCACCTACCACTCGCAGGCCCGGCAGATCTCGTACACCGCCGAGGGCGACCAGGCGGCGGACGTCACCGGGACGCCGTACACCACGCAGTCCACGCACTGGCGCTACGTCACCGCCCTGGACGTACTGAGCAACGAGGCCGACGGCACGGTCGTCGTCCTCGGCGACTCCCTCACCGACGGCATCACCTCGACCATGGGCGAGAACCGGCGCTGGACCGACGTCCTCTCCGACCGCCTCCGTGCCGCCGCCGGCTCCTCCGACGCGCCCCGCTACAGCGTCGTCAACCAAGGCATCGGCGGCAACCAGGTCCTTGTCAGCGGCCTCGGCCGCCCCGCCGGGAACCCCAGCGGTCTGACCCGTTTCCAGCGCGACGTACTCGGCCGTACGGGCGTCAAGGCCGTCGTCATCGTCCTCGGCGTCAACGACATCCTGCGCAACCCCGGCCAGGCCGACCCCGACGCGATCGTCGCCGGCCTCCGCGACCTCGTCGACCGCGCCCACGCCCGCGGCCTGCGCGTCGTGGGCGCCACCCTCATGCCCTTCCACGGCCACCGCGGCTACACCGACCAGCGCGAATCCGTACGCCGGGCCATCAACGACCAGATCCGCTCCGGCCGTGTGTTCGACGCGGTGGTCGACTTCGACAAGGCGCTCCGGGACCCGTACGACCCACGGCGCCTGCGGAGTGACTACGACTCGGGGGACCATTTGCACCCGAGCGACAGGGGGTACGAGCGGATGGGGGAGGTCTTCGACCTGGAGGACTTGAAGGGCGCGGCTCCGGCGGAGCTGTAGGGGTCAGTAGGAGTCACTCCCCGCCCCGACGCCGATCCCGCTCCTCCCGCAAGGCTTCCCGATGCTCCCGCATCGCCTCACGGTGGGCGTCATGCAGATCGTGGAGATGGTCACGCCGGGACGCGCCCAGCTCACGCCGCGCCTCCCGGCGCTCCAGCCTCTCCTGCCGCCGCGCCTCCTTCAGCCGCTGCCGCTCCGACTTCGGCAGCTTCCGCGTGACCCCCACTCCACCCCAGAACGCGAACCCCGTGACGATCACGCGGGGCGCGTCGGGGTCGCCCGGGACGCCGTCCTCGCCGTAGTCGAAGCCGCCCATGATGCCGACCCCGCGGACGAGGACCTCGACGCCCGGCGGCACGACGATGTCCACGCCGCCCATGACGGCGACGCAGTTGATGGTGACCTCGCGATCGGCGAAGTTCGCTTCGCGCAGGTCGAGTTCGATGCCGCCCCAGAACGCGACGCAGTCGAACCGCCTCGGCACGGTCCAGCGCCCCTTGCGCTCGAACCCCGACATCACCGCGACGCCCCACCGGGACGAGCCCTCGCCGCCGACGATCCGATCGGTCCAACTCCCGTCCCCCGTCGGCTTCTTGACCAGCGAGACCGACGGCGGGGCCACTGCCTGGGCGCCGGGCAGGTCACGGGTGACCGGCGCCAGTTCGCCGTACGTCCGCGCCTTGTACGTCGCCTCCAGCCGGTCCTCGAACTCCTCCATGTCGAGGCGCCCCTCCGCGAGGGCGTCCCGCAACTGCTCGGCGACTCGTTCACGATCGGCGTCGGAGGCCCGAAGGTCCGCGGAGGCCGGAAGGTCCGGGAGATCGTCCGTCATACGAATCAGCGTACGAGGAACCGCCCCGCCCGGCTACGAGACGGCATTGCTCACCGCCTGCTGCGCGTACATCTGGGCGATCACGGCCTCGATGTCCGGCTCCCGCACCGACAGGTCCACCAGCGGATACGCCGACGCGATCCGCGCCACCAGCGGCGCCGCCGACTCCGACGCCGGGAACGCGAGCCACTGCCGGGGCCCCTCGACCCGTACGACCCGGGCGGGCGCGGCCTCGATCGGCGGCAACTCCCGCTCCAGGTCGACGACGAGGGTCCGCTCGCTCTCGCCCACCTCGTGCAGCCCGGTCAGCGGGCCGTCGTACATCAGGCGCCCGTGGTCGATGACCATCACCCGGCGGCAGAGCTGCTCGATGTCCTGGAGGTCGTGCGTGGTGAGCAGCACGGTGGTGCCCTGTTCGGTGTTGAGGTCCTTCAGGAACTCGCGGACCTTCGCCTTGCTGATGACGTCGAGCCCGATCGTCGGCTCGTCCAGGTACAGCACCTCGGGGTCGTGCAGCAGCGCGGCCGCGATGTCGCCGCGCATGCGCTGGCCAAGGGACAGCTGCCGTACCGGGACATCCAACAGGGCGCCGAGTTCGAGGAGTTCGACACAGCGGCCGAGGTTCTCGCGGTAACGGGCGTCCGGGATGCGGTACATACGGTGCATCAGCCGGTAGGAGTCGATGAGGGGAAGGTCCCACCACAACGTCGTACGCTGCCCGAACACGACCCCGATACGGCGCGCGAGCCGCGTCCGCTCGCGGGAGGGGTCGATGCCGGCGACCCGCAGCCGGCCCCCGCTCGGAGTCAGGATGCCGGTCAGCATCTTGATGGTGGTGGACTTCCCGGCACCGTTCGGCCCGATGTAGCCGACCATCTCGCCGCGCGCCACGGTGAAGGAGATCGAGTCGACGGCCCGCACCTCGCGCCGCTCCCGGCGCAGGAAACCGGTCTTCTTGCGGACGTCGAAGACCTTCTCGATCCGGTCGAGTTCGATGAACCGATCGTTCATGGCTTCCTAACTCCCTGTACTCCGATACGTACGCAGTCCCGCCCGCCACGCCACCCCCGCGAGCGCGCAGCACGCGACCGCCACCAGGGGTGGCGCGAAGGCGACCCACGTCGGCAGGTCGAGCGGGTAGGGCCGACCCAGGACGTACAGCCCCGGCAGCCAGTTGACGAAGGCGAGCGGCAGGAGGAAGGTCACGCCGCGCAGCAGGTCCTTGGCGAAGACGCTCGGCGGGTACTGGAGGAGGGTGACGCCGCCGTACGTGAACGCGTTCTGCACCTCGGAGGCGTCCTGCGCGACGAACTGGAAGGCGGCCCCGCCCACGAACACCGCGCAGAAGATCAGCCCGCCGCTCGCCACCATCAGCGGGATCATCAGCACCTTCACCGGTGTCCAGGCGACATCCAGCGTGGCCAGCGCGTACCCGAGGACGAACAGCCCCTGGGTGACCCGGCCCAGGCGGCGCAGCGCGAACTTGTCCGCGGCGACCTGGGCGAGCACCGGCACGGGCCGTACGAGGAGGGTGTCCAGCGTGCCGTCGCGCACCCGGTGGCCGAGCCGGTCCATCGACCCGATCAGCAGATCCGCGAGGCCGAAGGCGACCGCGGAGGTGCCGTACAGGAGGGCGATCTCGGGCAGGGCGTAGCCGCCGAGTTCGTCGACCTGGGAGAACATCAGCAGGATGGCGACGAAGTCGAAGGAGGTCGCCGCGAAGTTGCCGAAGGTCGTCATGGCGAAGGAGGCGCGGTAGGCCATCGTGGAGCGGATCCACATGGCGGCGATCATGCGGTAGGCGCGCAGACCGTCCCGTACGCGGCTGTAGACGCCGTACTCGCCGAACGGATCCTCCGCGGGCCGGGCGACCGCGCGCTCGTCGAGGTCAGCCACCCTGGACCACCACCTTCCGCGTCGCCGCCGACTGGATCAGCCGCCCGACCGCCAGCAGTGCCACCGCCCAGCCGAGTTGGAAGGCGAACGTGCCGGGCGGGTCGGCCTCGCCCAGCAGTACGTCGGCGGGCGCCTGGAGCAGCGCGGACCAGGGCAGGAGGCGGGCGAGGTCGCCGAGCGCACCCGGGAAGACGTTCAGCGGCAGGAGCATCCCGGAGAAGAAGACACCGGTGAGCCACGTGATCTGCATCGCTCCGGCGCCGTCGAGGAGCCAGAACGCCCACAGCGCGACGATGTACCGGATCGCGAAACTGACGAGGGCGCCGAGGACGACCGCGACGAGGCAGGCGAGCCAGGGCAACGGGCCGTCCGGCAGCGCCAGATCGAAGAAGAGCGCGCCGCACGCCATGGGGACGACACCCCGTCCGAGCAGCTGGAACAACGCCCGGCCCATGTCGGCGGCGAGCCACCACAACTGGAGGTCGGCGGGCCGGTACAGGTCGACCGCGATGTCGCCCGTACGGATCCGCTCGATCAACTCCGCCTCGAATCCGGCACTTCCCAGCACCATCACCGCGAACATCGCCTGGCCGACCCAGACATAGGTGAGTGCCTGCGCCTGGTCGTAGCCGCCGAGGTGGGGCTTCTCGTGCCAGAGGGCGATGTAGGTGTATGCGAGGATGAAGCCGAAGACGGTGTTGGTGAACACCCCCGCCGCGGTGGCCACCCGATATGTCGCGTACCGCCTGAATCCACCGGCGGCGACGGCGGCGTACAACCGCCCTGTGCCCACGAGGAAACCCCCATCCGCTGCGAAGAGTCTGGCGAGAAGCCGAGGTCGAGGCCGATCCGGGCCGAAGCGCACAAGCCTATTCCGCGGCCGGATCGGTGTGCCATGGGTTTTCGGACGGGACGGACAGGGCGGAGGGGGCGCAGGGGGGCGTGCGGGGCGCGTGCCGGGATCCGGGAACGGATCGGCCGGTACGGGAGTCTTTAGCCAGGGGTGCAAAACTTGCCCGGAGCGGGCGCAAAGCGTACGAGGCCGTACGGAAATGAACGTACGACGCGAAACAGGAGCACGGCAGCACGATGAGCGACGAGCCGCAGCCGAAGCGGAACAGCCCGGCGGGCTGGGCACCGAGAGATCCGGAGCCCCGCGCTCCGGGCCCGGTCCCGGAACCCGGCGACAGGTCCGCCGCCGAGAGCACGCCGCAAGCAGAGCCTGAGGCAACGGCGGCCGGGACGGCCGATTCTGCCGACGGGAGGGCCGATTCGCCCACCGGGGCGAAGTCCGACTCGACGCCCGGCGGTGCGGCTGGCTCGGCGCCCACCGGGAAGACCCAGGCGGGCCCTGGGGGAACCTCCGGTTCGGCGACCAGCGGAACGGCTGGCTCGGCATCCGGCAAGCCCGGCGGTACGGCTGGCTCGGCCATCGGCGGCAAGTCCCAGGCGGTCCCTGGCGGAACGTCCGGCGGTGCGGCCGGTTCGGCGACTGGCGGCAAGCCGCAGGCGGCCCCTGGTGGAATGCTCGGCTCGGCCACCGGCGGGAAGCCTCAGACTGCCCGCGGCGGAACTTCCAGCTCGGCTGCTGCCGGTAGGCCCGGTGGTACGCCCGGCTCGGCACCCGGCAGCACTTCCGGCTCCGCTGCTGCCAGCAAGCCCGGTGGTACGCCCGGCTCGGCACCCGGTGGAACGCCCCAGGCTGCCCCTGGCGGAACGCCCGGCCGTACGCCCCAGACGCCCCCCGGCGGGACATCCGGCCCGGCTGCCGGCGGACAACCCGGCCGGACGCCCAACGCGGCACGCGGCGGAAAGCCCAGCTCGGCGGCGCCCGGTGCGGCGAGCAACCGGACGCCCGGTCGGGCGGACGACGTCGAGCACACCATGACCCTCGGTGTCACGCGCCCCGGCAAGACCGGCCCCACACCGGGTGGAACGCCCGGCGGCAAGTCCGGTTCGGCGCCCGGGGGGAAGCTCGGCGCGGCAGCCGCCGGGGCTGCGGCCGGCGCGGCAGCCGGCGCTGCAGCCAGCCGTGCGCCCGGTGCGCCCGGTGCGGCGAGCGGCGGCTCGGCGAACGACGCCGAGCACACCATGACGCTCGGTGTCACGCGTGCCGGGAACGGCGGCCCCACCCCCGGCGGGAAGCCCGGCACGACGCCCCCCGGCGGCACCGGAGGTCCCGGTGGCGCCGCGACCGCCGCGCTCGCCGAAGTCCCCGACGTCACGCCCGACCCGGCGGCCCCCGGCGGCAAGGCGAAGAAACAGAAGAAGGCCAAGCGGCCCAAGCGGACCGGGTGGAGGCGGCTGATCCCCACCTGGCGCATGGTGCTCGGCGCCTTCCTCATCGGGATCATGCTGATCATGGGCGCCTTCGTTCTCGGCTACACCCTGGTCCACATCCCCAGCAAGCCGCAGGACGCCGCAACCAAGCAGTCCAACGTGTACCTCTACGCGGACGGCACCCAGATCGCCCGTGACGGCGAGGTCAACCGCGAGAACGTACCGCTGTCGAAGGTCTCCAAGGCCGCCCAGCACGCCGTACTGGCCGCCGAGGACCGCGACTTCTACACCGAGTCGGCGGTCGACCCCAAGGCGATGATCCGCGCCGCCTGGAACACCGCGACCGGCAAGGGCAAGCAGTCCGGCTCGACGATCACCCAGCAGTACGTGAAGAACTACTACCTGGCCCAGGACCAGACCGTCACCCGCAAGGTGAGGGAGTTCTTCATCGCCATCAAGCTGGACCGCGAGGTCACCAAGGACGAAATCCTGGAGGGCTACCTCAACACCAGCTTCTTCGGCCGCAACGCCTACGGCATCCAGTCCGCCGCCCAGGCCTACTTCGGCGTCGACGCCGACGAACTCACCCCCGAACAGGGCGCCTACCTCGCCGCGCTCGTCAACGCGCCGAGCATGTACGACGTCGTCGCCCACCCGGAGAACAAGGACGCGGCCGTCGCCCGCTGGAACTACGTCCTCGACGGCATGGTCAAGGAGGGCTGGCTGGAGCAGTCGGAGCGGGAGGGCATGAAGTTCCCGACGCCGAAGCAGACGACCACCTCCACCGCCTTCTCCGGGCAGCGCGGTTACCTGGTCGAGGCGATCAAGTCGTACCTCATCGAGAACAAGATCATCGACGAGGAGGCGCTGGAGAACGGCGGTGGCTACCGCATCACCACCACCATCGAGCCCAAGATGCAGAAGGCGTTCATCAAGGCCGTCGACGACAACCTGATGGACAAGCTCGACAAGAAGAACCGCAAGGTCGACAACTACGTCCGCGCCGGCGGCGTCTCCATCGACCCGAAGACCGGCAAGGTCATCGCGATGTACGGCGGCATCGACTACACCAAGCAGTACGTGAACAACGCCACCCGCCGCGACTACCAGGTCGGTTCGACCTTCAAGCCGTTCGTGTTCACCGCCGCCGTGGAGAACGCCTCCAACACCCAGACAGGCCAGGCGATCACCCCGAACACCATCTACGACGGCAGCAGCGAGCGCCCCGTCGTCGGCTGGCCCGGCGAGACGTACGCCCCCGAGAACGAGGACTACGTCGACTACGGCCCCATCACCGTCCGCCAGGCCACCGACAAGTCCGTGAACTCGGTGTACGCGCAGATGGCCGTGGACGTCGGCCCCGAGAAGGTCGAACAGACGGCGATCGACCTGGGCGTACCGAAGGACACCCCGGACATGAACCCGTACCCGTCCGTCGCGCTCGGCACGGCCACCGCGAGCGTCCTCGACATGGCGGAGGCGTACGCCACCCTCGCCAACCACGGTGAGCACGGCACGTACACGATGATCGAGAAGATCTCGAAGGACGGCGAGGTGATCAAGCTGCCCTCGACCGAGCCGCAGCAGGCCGTCAGCCGCAAGGCCGCCGACACCACCACCTCCGTCCTGCGCAGCGTCGTCGAGGGCGGCACCGCCACCGCCGCGCAGGCCTCCGGCCAGCCGGCCGCCGGCAAGACCGGTACCGCCGAGGAGGACCAGGCGGCCTGGTTCGCCGGCTACACCCCCGACCTCGCCACCGTCGTCTCCGTCATGGCCCAGAACCCCGAGACGGGCGCCCACGAGTCGCTGTACGGCGCCATGGGCCTGCCCCGCATCAACGGTGGTGGGGCGCCGACCGAGATCTGGGCCCAGTTCACCAAGGACGCCCTGAAGGGCAAGAAGGTCAAGGACTTCGACCTGGAGCTCCAGGAGGGCGCCGACGTGGTCGTCGTACCGCCGAGCACCCCCGCCGACGAGCCCGGCGCCACCGGCGACGAGCAGGACAACGGCGCCACCACCGGCGGCGAGACCCCCGACGACCCGACCGGCGGCGGCACGGACGGCGGCACCACCACCGGCGGCACGCCGACCGACGGAGGAACGACGACCACCGGCGGTACGACGACGGACGGCGGCACGACCACCACGGGCGGCGGCACGACGACCGACGGCGGCACCACGTCGACCGGCGGCGGCACGACCGCCGATGGAGGAACGTCGGACGGCGGAGCCACCACCACCGGCGGAGGAACGTCGGACGGCGGAGCCACAACAGGAGGCGAAACGACGGAGGGGACGTTCCCATAGCGGGCCCGGCGGGTCCGCACCCCTGAACCACCGAAAGGGGCCGGTGACGGTGGTCACCGGCCCCTTTCGCGTACGTACGAATTACAGGTACAGGCCCGTCGAGTCCTCCGACCCCTCGAAGCGGTCGGCGGCCACGGCGTGCAGGTCGCGCTCGCGCATCAGGACGTACGCGACGCCCCGGACCTCGACCTCGGCGCGGTCCTCGGGGTCGTAGAGGACACGGTCGCCGGGCTCGACGGTCCGGACGTTCTGGCCGACCGCGACGACCTCGGCCCAGGCGAGGCGCCGGCCGACCGCCGCCGTCGCGGGGATCAGGATGCCGCCCCCGGATCGCCGCTCGCCCTCGGCGGTGTCCTGCCGCACGAGCACACGGTCGTGCAGCATCCGGATGGGCAACTTGTCGTGGTGGGTCTTCTCGCTCACACCCACGAACCTACCTGTCTTCGTCAGCCCCTGCGGCGCCGAGTCCCGAGGGCGAGCAGTCCGACGACGCCGACGACCACGAGGGCGACCGGCACGATGCGCTCGAGCCGGGGCGCGCCGTCCTCGCTGACGAACTGCGCCTTGACGTCGCTCACCACCTGGTTGACGCCGACGTACGCCTTGCCGAGCGTGTGGTCGACATTGGAGACGACCTTGGCCTTGGCGTCCCCGACGATGGTCTTCGGGTGCACCCGGACGCCGATCTCGTCGAGCGTCTCGGCGAGGGTGTCGCGGCGGCGCTTGATGTCCGCCTCGATCTCGGCCGGGGTCCTGGTGTCCGAGGTGTCCGCCACCGCGCCGCCTCCCGTTGTCGGTGAAAACTCTTGTTTGCGGACAGTCTGTCAGCTCCACCCGGCGCCGCACCGCCAGGGCCCGCCATTACGCTGGATCGATGAGCGAGCGACTCCAGCCCGGTGACGTGGCCCCCGCCTTCACCCTCCCCGACGCCGATGGCAACGAGGTGTCCCTGTCCGACCACAAGGGCCGCAAGGTCATCGTCTACTTCTACCCGGCCGCCCTGACCCCCGGCTGCACCAAGCAGGCCTGCGACTTCACGGACAACCTGGAACTGCTGGCCGGCGCCGGTTACGACGTCATCGGCATCTCCCCCGACGCCCCGGAGAAGCTCGCCAAGTTCCGCGAGAAGGAGTCGTTGAAGGTCACCCTCCTCGGAGACCCCGACAAGACCGTCCTGGACGCCTACGGCGCCTTCGGCGAGAAGAAGAACTACGGCAAGACGTACATGGGCGTCATCCGCTCCACGATCGTGGTGGACGAGGAGGGCAAGGTCGAACGGGCCCTGTACAACGTCCGCGCGACGGGCCACGTAGCGAAGATCATCAAGGACTTGGGCATCTGAGGCCCGCTTCGTCGTCTGAGAACGGCTGGTACCGGAGTGACCCGGTACCAGCCGTTCCGCATTTCGGGCGTGACTGTCCGATCAACGTCTCGTTACTCCGTACGAGTCACGAACAGGTGGCCGGAACGGAGGGGGTTCCATGGGGGACAGCGTTTACAGCGAGGAGCGGCTCGCACCAGCCGTCGCCGAAGCTCGCAACTGGACCGATTTGATGCGAAAGCTCGGACTCAAGACAAGTGGGGGGCAGCGGCGCGTACTCCAGGAGAAGGTGGCACGCCACGGACTCGACACGAGCCACTTCGCCAAGCGCAGCCCGTGGCGCAAATACCCGGACGCCGCCATCGCCGAAGCCACCACCTCTTCCTCCTCACTGCGCGAGGTAGCACTGAAGCTGGGCGCCACTCCGGCCACCGGCACGCTTTCCCATATCCGACGCCGCATCGACGCGGCAGGAATCGACATCAGCCACTTCCCCGGCATCGACCGCGCCGAGCTGGACCTGCCCTTCACGACCGAGGAGTTGAGAGCAGCCACGGCCACAGCGCACAGCGTGCGCGAAGTGGCGCGCGTATTGGGCGTTCCGGACGACAGCCGCTCGCGCGCCACGCTGCTACGCATGCTGCGCGAGCAGCACATTGACACCAAGCACTTCACTCACACCCGTGTACCAATTGGCGAGGAAGCACTTCGCACCCTGATCCCCCAGGCATCCAGCTATGCCGACGTGATGCGTGGCCTCGGTCTGGCTGTCAACGACACCAACCATCGACGCGTGCGGCGGGCTGCGGCGCGCCTCGGACTCGACACCAGCCACTTCAAGCGCCGCGCCTGGGGCAAGGCGGATAGGCCAGCCCCCACACCGACGGCTCATCGCGTACTCATCGTCCTGCCCGCGCACGCCGGACGAACCAACAGGGCCCAACTGCACCGAGCCCTGACCGAAGTCGGAGTGCCGTACGCATGCGCGAGTTGCGGCAGCACCGGTGAATGGCTGGGGCGCCGGATCACCTTGCAGATCGACCACATCAACGGGGACTGGCACGACAACCGCCAGGAGAACTTGCGGTACTTGTGCCCGAACTGCCACGCGCTGACAGATACGTGGTGCCGACAGAAAGAGCGAACGCCACTCGCCGGATAGGCGCCGATCACCGTACACTTACAGCCGCCCGTCATGCTCGACGACGGGTGGCTAGCGGCCTTGGCGGAACGGCAGACGCCTCGCGTTTAGGGCGCGATGGGAGCAATCCCGTGAGGGTTCGAATCCCTCAGGCCGCACTCACCTTCACTTTCAAGGTCCGGCTTGCGACTTCCGCAAGCCGGACCTCCCCAGTGGGCGCGCCTCAGCCCAACAATTCCCGCACCACCGGCACCAACGCCCTGAACGCCTTCCCCCGGTGGCTGATCGCGTTCTTCTCCTCCGGCGTCAACTCGGCGCAGGTCCGCGTGTCGCCCTCCGGCTGGAGGATCGGGTCATACCCGAACCCGTTCGTGCCGACCGGCGCGTGCCGCAGTACGCCCCGCAGCTGACCCTCGACCACCCGCTCCGTGCCGTCCGGCAGGGCAAGCGCCGCCGCGCACGCGAAGTGCGCCTCCCGATGCGCGTCGTCGATGTCGGAGAGCTGGGCGAGCAATAGCTCCAGGTTGGCCTTGTCGTCGCCGTGGCGGCCCGCCCAGCGGGCGGAGAAGATGCCGGGGGCTCCGTTGAGGACGTCGACGCAGAGGCCGGAGTCGTCGGCGACGGCCGGGAGGCCGGTGGCCTGGGCCAGGGCGTGGGCCTTCAGGAGGGCGTTCTCGGCGAAGGTGACGCCGGTTTCCTTGACGTCGGGGATGTCGGGGTAGGCGTCCGCGCCGACGAGGTCGTGCGGGAGACCTGCGTCGGCGAGGATCGACCTCAGTTCGGTGATCTTTCCGGCGTTGCGGGTGGCGAGGATCAGGCGGGTCATGCCCACCAGTATCCCGAGCCCCGACCCTGGAGGGTTACGAGGTGCAGACCTTCGTCAGTTCGCCCGCCGCGTCGACGACGCCGCTCACGTCGGGGGTCGCGTCGCCGCTGTCGACGGCCGTCTGGACGTCGTCCACGGCCTTCTGGAGGTCGTCGACGGCCTTGTTGACGTCGGCGTTGTCGGTCTTGTCGCCGATCTCCTTGAGGTTCTCGTCGATGGAGTTGAGGGACTCCTCGAGCTGCGTCGGGTCGTTCGCGGCGTTCTCGACGGCCTGCTGGAGGTCGCCGACGCTCTGGGCGATGGCCTCGGCGGTCTGGACGCAGTCCAGGGCCTTGCTCACGGCGTCGCAGCCGGTCGTGAGGCCGGCCGTGAGTGCGACGGCGGCTATGGCTCCGGCGATGGTGGTGATACGACGTCGGCGGCTCGCGGCCATGGAACGGTCCTCCTACTGGCTACTACTGGCTACTACTGGCTATTGGTTGCAGGCCTGAACGGCCCCCGTGTGTGGTGCGTGAACGATTACTGCCGGTGTGGCCGGGCGCACGGTGGTGTTCCGCGCGCCCGTACTTGCAAGGACGCGAGCGGGGGCCGCGTGGTTGCCGTCGGCGGTCACCGCTCTTGGTGTGTCCTTTACTTTTCGAGGACCGTATCAAGTGCCTTGGTCTGCAGGAGGGCCAGTTCCGTGCAGCCGGAGACGGCCAGGTCGAGCAGGGCGTTGAGTTCCTCGCGGGCGAAGGGTTCGGCCTCGGCGGTGCCCTGGACCTCGACGAAGCGGCCGTCGCCGGTGCAGACGACGTTCATGTCGGTGTCGGCCGTCACGTCCTCCTCGTAGCAGAGGTCGAGGAGGGGGACGCCGCCGACGATGCCCACCGAGACCGCGCTGACCGTGCCGGTCAGCGGGCGGCGGCCGGCCTTGATGAGCTTCTTGCGCTGGGCCCAGGCGACGGCGTCGGCCAACGCCACGTACGCGCCGGTGATCGCGGCCGTACGCGTGCCACCGTCGGCCTGCAACACATCGCAGTCGAGGACGATCGTGTTCTCGCCGAGCGCCTTGTAGTCGATGACGGCGCGCAGGGAGCGGCCGATGAGGCGGGAGATCTCGTGGGTGCGGCCGCCGATCTTGCCGCGTACGGACTCGCGGTCGCCGCGGGTGTTGGTGGAGCGGGGGAGCATGGAGTACTCGGCGGTGACCCAGCCCTCACCGCTGCCCTTGCGCCAGCGCGGGACGCCTTCGGTGACGGAGGCGGTGCAGAAGACCTTCGTGTCGCCGAAGGAGATGAGGACGGAGCCCTCGGCGTGCTTGCTCCAGCCGCGTTCGATGGTGACCGGGCGGAGCTGTTCGGGCGTGCGGCCGTCGATTCGAGACATGGTCATGAGCCTAGCCGCAGATACGGAAGGGGCTCCTCCCTCGCCGGGAAGGAGCCCCGTATGTGCGTGAGCAGGGCTCACATCATGTCTTCGATCTCCCCGGCGATCGGGTCCGCGTCCGTGCCGATGACGACCTGGATCGCCGTGCCCATCTTGATGACGCCGTGGGCTCCGGCGGCCTTGAGGGCGGCCTCGTCCACGAGGGAGGGGTCGTTGACCTCGGTGCGCAGGCGCGTGATGCAGCCCTCGATCTCGTCGATGTTGTCGAGGCCGCCGAGCCCGGCGACGATCTTCTCAGCCTTGGTGGCCATGTCTTCTCTCCCTGTTCCTTGCCTGGTCCACTGCCTGGTCCACTGCGGAACCGTCCTAGGTTGGTCTACACCACCCACCGAACGGCCGCCAAGAGAAGACATAAGTGAAGGCATAAAAGTGAAGACATAAACGGGAATCACGGGTTCCTTGGGCGCCCTCCACCGTGCTAGAACAGGTCTACACCACTGAGTGGTGTAGACCTGTTCGCGCTGCTCTGGAGGAAGTCCGTGACCACGGCCAGTGCCGCTCCCGCGGCCGCAGACAACAAGGGGCCCGGCTGGGGCTCGCGCACCATGGCGGTACTGCAGCGCATCGGCCGCAGCCTGATGCTGCCGGTCGCCGTCCTGCCGGCGGCCGCGCTCCTGGTGCGCCTCGGCAACGACGACATGCTGGGGCGGGAGTCGTTCCCGGAGTTCATCACCAAGTTCGCGGGCTTCATGGCCGCGGGCGGCGGCGCGATCCTCGACAACATGCCGCTGCTGTTCGCCGTCGGCATCGCGATCGGCTTCGCGAAGAAGTCGGACGGTTCCACGGCCCTCGCGGCGGTCGTCGGCTACCTCGTCTTCCAGAAGGTGCTGGCCACCTTCACCGACCCGAACCTCCCCCAGGAGGCCACGGTCGTCGACGGCAAGGTCGTCATGGTGGACAAGGCGGTCAACGCCGGTGTCCTCGGCGGTGTGGTGATGGGCCTCGTGGTCGCCCTGCTCTACCAGCGCTTCTACCGCACCAAGCTGCCCGACTGGGCCGGTTTCTTCGGCGGCCGCCGCCTCGTGCCCATCCTGGCCTCGTTCGCGGGCCTCTTCATCGGCATCGTCTTCGGCTACATCTGGCCCGTCCTCGGCACCGGTCTGCACAACTTCGGTGAGTGGCTGGTCGGTTCGGGCGCCGCCGGCGCGGGCATCTTCGGTGTCGCCAACCGTGCGCTGATCCCGGTCGGCATGCACCACCTGCTGAACTCGTTCCCGTGGCTCCAGGCCGGTTCGTACGAGGGCAAGAGCGGCGACATCGCCCGCTTCCTGGCGGGTGACCCGAGCGCGGGCCAGTTCATGACGGGCTTCTTCCCGATCATGATGTTCGGCCTCCCGGCCGTCTGCCTCGCGATCTACCACACGGCCCGCCCGGAGCGCCGCAAGGTCGTCGGCGGCATGATGTTCTCGCTCGCGCTGACCTCGTTCGTGACCGGTGTGACCGAGCCGATCGAGTTCACGTTCATGTTCATCGCCCCCGTCCTCTACGCCATCCACGCCGTCCTCACCGGTGTCTCCATGGCCCTGACCTGGGCACTCGGCATGAAGGACGGCTTCGGCTTCTCGGCCGGCGCGATCGACTTCTTCCTCAACCTGGGCATCGCCACCAAGCCGTGGATGCTGGTGCTGGTGGGCCTGTGCTTCGGCGCCGTGTACTACGTCGTCTTCCGCTTCGCCATCGTCAAGTTCAACCTGCCGACCCCGGGCCGGGAGTCGGACGAGGAGCTGGCGGAGCTGCAGAAGGCGGAGGCCAAGTAGCGGATACTCCCGAGTATCGCGCCCGTATACGAGAGGCCCCCGGTGATCCGGGGGCCTTCTCATATGTACGGGGCTCAGATCTCGTACGACTTCCTGGGCACCGCCAGCTCCACCGGGCCGTCGTACACCGCGCGGGCGTCGACGAGGTTGACCTGCGGGTCCGTCCACGGCGGGATGTGGGTGAGGACCAGGCGGCGGGCGCCGGCGCGGGCGGCCGTCTCGCCGGCCTCGCGGCCGTTCAGGTGCAGGTCGGGGATGTTCTCCTTGCCGTGGGTGAAGGCGGCCTCGCACAGGAACAGGTCGGCGTCGCGGGCCAGTTCGTCGAGGACGTCGGTGACTCCGGTGTCCCCGGAGTAGGTCAGGGTGCGGCCGCCGTGTTCGATACGGATGCCGTACGCCTCCACGGGGTGGGCGACCCGTTCGGTGTGGACGGTGAAGGGGCCGATGTCGAACGTGCTCGGCTTGACCGTGTGGAAGTCGAAGACCTCGCTCATGGAGGAGGCGGACGGGGTGTCGGCGTAGGCGGTGGTCAGCCGCTGTTCGGTGCCCTCGGGTCCGTAGACCGGGAGGGGGGCGCAGCGGCCGCCGTCGTGCCGGTAGTAGCGCGCGACGAAGTACGCGCACATGTCGATGCAGTGGTCGGCGTGCAGATGGCTGAGGAAGATCGCGTCGAGGTCGTAGAGACCGCAGTGGCGCTGCAGCTCACCCAGGGCACCGTTGCCCATGTCGAGAAGCAGCCGGAAGCCGTCGGCCTCTACGAGGTAGCTCGAGCAGGCCGATTCCGCGGACGGGAACGACCCCGAGCAGCCGACGACGGTGAGCTTCATAAGAGCTGGAACCTCCGCGCTGGCGTGAAGTCGTGACAGTCGTGACGTACAGATTGCGAGCAGATTGCTTATTGCAGTTAGCGGGGTTGCGAAGGACTGACTTGGGTGCAACCAGGGTTGTGCGGTCCGTTGAGCGTAAGGCGCAAAAGGGTGGGTCGCTCCTCCGCCAGGGGCCGTTGTGGGCGAACTCACCTGTGGTGTCACCGGTTCGGCTGGTGGTGGGGCTGTTGGGGTGCGCGCAGGTCGGGGTGAGGGGGCGTTCATGGGCGTGGGGGCGGGCGGTGGAGCGGGCGGGGTGGGGAGTGCGCCGGTACCGTCCTGTGTGTGGACAGGTTCTGGTGGTTGGCGCTCGCGGCGGTGGTGTTGCTGGCGTTGGTCGCGGCGCTGGTTGATGGGTGGGGGCGGCGGGGGCGGCGGCCCGCTGAGCAGGTGGGGGGTGGGGTTCTGCCCCGGCCTCGGCCTGCGGAGATCTGGTGGGCGAGTGTGCCGTTCGAGGATGGGCCGGGAGGTAAGGATCGGCCCTGTCTGGTGCTGGCGGTTCGGGGGGATCGGGCTCGGGTCGCGAAGATCACCAGTAAGTACCGGGATGAGCGGGGTGGGGTGATTCCGTTGCCGCCGGGGGTGGTGGGGGATGCGCGGGGGCGGCCGAGTTTTCTGGAGACGGGGGAGTTGCGGGAGGTGCCGGTGCGGGACTTTCGCCGTAGGGCTGGAGTGGTGGATCCGGTTCTTTGGGATCAGGTGCGGCATCTGTCCAACTGAGGGTTTTCTCGCCCCCGCCGCCCCTACCCATTCCCATCCCCAGGGGCTGCGCCCCTTCGACCCCCGCGTTCGAGCTCGGGTGGGTGGGGTTGTGTGGCGGGTGCGGGTGGGTGGGGGTTGTTCGCGCAGTTCCCCGCGCCCCTGAAAAACGGGGCTGCGCCCCAGTTTTTCAACGGCCCGCAGGGCCGTTGTTCTTAGGGGCGCGGGGAACTGCGCGATCAGCCACGAACCACCCGCAGCCGCCACACAAACCGCATCCTCGGGCTCTCAGGCGTCCGGGGGCTACGCCCAGAGCTGGCCCTGGAGGGTTTCGATGGCCTCCTCTGTCGTCGCCGCGGTGTAGACGCCCGTTGAGAGGTACTTCCAGCCGCCGTCCGCTACCACGAACACGATGTCGGCGGGCTCGCCCGCCTTTACCGCCTTATTGCCCACGCCGATCGCGGCGTGGAGGGCGGCGCCGGTGGAGACGCCGGCGAAGATGCCCTCCTGCTGCAGGAGCTCGCGGGTACGGGTGACGGCGTCGGCGGAGCCGACCGAGAAGCGGGTTGTCAGGACCGAGGCGTCGTAGAGCTCGGGTACGAAGCCCTCGTCGAGGTTGCGGAGGCCGTAGACGAGGTCGTCGTAGCGGGGCTCGGCGGCGACGATCTTGACGTCGGGCTTGTTCTCGCGGAGGTAGCGGCCTACGCCCATCAGGGTGCCCGTCGTGCCCAGGCCTGCCACGAAGTGGGTGATGGACGGGAGGTCGGCGAGGATCTCCGGACCCGTCGTGGCGTAGTGGGCGCCCGCGTTGTCGGGGTTGCCGTACTGGTAGAGCATCACCCAGTCGGGGTGCTCGGCCGAGAGCTCCTTGGCGACGCGTACGGCCGTGTTGGAGCCGCCCGCCGCCGGGGAGGAGATGATCTCGGCGCCCCACATGCCGAGCAGGTCGCGGCGCTCCTGGGAGGTGTTCTCGGGCATGACGCAGACCATGCGGTAGCCCTTGAGCTTGGCCGCCATCGCGAGGGAGATGCCGGTGTTGCCGGAGGTGGGTTCCAGGATCGTGCAGCCGGGGGTCAGGCGGCCGTCCTTCTCCGCCTGTTCGATCATGTGCAGGGCGGGGCGGTCCTTGACCGAACCGGTGGGGTTGCGGTCCTCCAGCTTCGCCCAGATGCGGACGTCGGCGGACGGCGACAGCCGCGGCAGGCGCACCAGAGGGGTGTTGCCCACCGCGGCCAACGGGGAGTCGTAGCGCATCGGGGATCAGCGGCCGATCAGGCCATGCCGCCGGCCACGGCCGGCAGGATCGTCACGTTGTCGCCGTCGGACAGCTTGGTGTTGATGCCGTCCAGGAAGCGGACGTCCTCGTCGTTCAGGTAGACGTTGACGAAGCGGCGCAGCTCACCGCCGTCCACGATGCGGGCCTGGATGCCCGTGTGGCGGGTCTCGAGGTCGGCGAACAGGTCGGCGAGCGTGGCACCGGCCCCCTCCACCGCCTTCTGACCGTCGGTGTACTGGCGGAGGATGGTGGGGATGCGGACCTCGATGGCCATGGTTTGCGGCTCCTGTCGGGAGTGGTCAGTCGGTGGCGCGCGGCAGCGCGAAGTGCGTGGTCACACGGATAGTGGCGCCGCGGCTCATGGCCGTACGGCGACAGGGGTCGGCGTCAACAGATGGCGCTGGCTAGCCTGCACAGGTCGACGTGCAGCCGCGCCACGAGCAGTGCGCCCGGCGTCTTCTCGCTCACGTCGTCAAAAACCATGGGCTCATCGTATCGATTCCCGGTCCGGGTCCTGGAATGTGATCCCACATGGCGGACGGATTCGGGCCGGGGAGTGAGATACCCGGGTCGGGCGCGCCTTTCAGGCGGACTCCCGCACCACCAGTTTCGTGGGCGTGACCACCGACGACAGGAGACGCGACGACAGGGGACGCCCCGCCTCGGCTGCCCCAGCCGCCCCTGCCGTCCCCGTCTCCCCGGTGCGGCTGAACAGCAGGCGTGCCATCAGCCGCCCCATCCCCTCGATGTCCTGGTGCACGGTCGTCAGGGGTGGGCCGGTGTGTTCGGCGATCGGGGCGAGGTCGTCGAAGCCGACGACGGCCACGTCGTCCGGCACCCGGCGGCCGCGCTCGCGCAGGACCTGCAACGCCCCGGAGGCCATGAGGTCCGAGGCGACGAAGACGGCGTCGAGGTCGGGGCGGCGGTCGAGGAGCGCGGCCATGGCGTCGGCGCCGCCCTGCCTGGTGTAGTCGGCGCGTTCGACGAGTTCGGGTGAGGCGTCGAGCAGGACGTCCCGGTAGCCGTCCAGGCGGTCGACCGCGGACGCCTCCTGGTCATAGGGGCCGGTGATCGTCGCGATGCGCTCGCGGCCGAGGGAGACCAGATGGCGGACGGCCTCGCGGGCACCGCCGCGGTTGTCGGCGTCCACGTACACGCAGTCGCGGACCCGCTCGCCTCCGCGGGCCAGGGGTCGGCCGCCGAAGACCGCGGGGAGGCCGAGCCGTTCGATCATGCCGGGCAGGGGGTCGTCGGCGCGCAGGGAGAAGAGCAGGGCGCCGTCGACATGGCCGCCGCCCAGGAAGTCACCGACGCGCGGGTACTCCTCGGGCTCCTCCAGGAAGAGGAGGACCGGCTGGGCGCCGTGGGCCACCAACTCCTTGCGGATGCCCCGGAGGTGGAGGTCGAAGAAGGGGTCGATGAAGAGCCGGTTCTGCGGCTGGCTCGCCACGACGGCGATGGCGTTGTTGCGGCGGGTGACGAGCTGGCGGGCGGCGGAGTTCGGCACATAGCCCAGCTCGTCGATCACTTCCCGGACGCGTTCGACGACCTCCGCGCGCACCTTGTCCTCGCCGTTGATCACCCGCGACACGGTGGACTTCGAGACCCCCGAGCCGCGTGCGACGTCGTCGAGCGTGGGGCGCCGGCCGGGCAGTCGCCGCGTCTGCCATTGCGTCTGTCGTGGCGTCTGTGGTGTCAACACCGTCTCCGTCGCGGGCAGTTGTGTGCGTGCGCGTGCGTGCGTACGCCATACCGTAGCCGCGAATTCCGCCCACCGAAGGATCAGTACGCGTCAGTACGCCTCCACGATCTTCACCTCCTCCTCCGTCACCTCGCCCTCGACGATGCGGTACGAGCGGAACTGGAAGTCGCCGAGGCCGTCGGTGTCGGCGGTCGAGACGAGGACGTAGTGGGCGCCGGGCTCGTTGGCGTAGGAGATGTCGGTGCGGGAGGGGTAGGCCTGGGTGGCGGTGTGGGAGTGGTAGATGACCACCGGCTCCTCGTCGCGGTCGTCCATCTCTCGGTAGAGCTTGAGCAGGTCGCCCGAGTCGAACTCGTAGAACGTGGGCGACATGGCCGCGTTCAGCATCGGGATGAAGCGCTCGGGGCGGTCCGAGCCCGCCGGGCCCGCGATGACGCCGCACGCCTCGTCGGGGTGGTCCTTGCGCGCGTGGGCGACTATCTGGTCGACGAGGGCCTGGGTGATGGTCAGCATGGTTGTCAGGATAAGCAGAGGGCCGCCCTGTACCGAAGAGTGGTACGGGGCGGCCCATATGGTGGACGGGGCTGTCATCGCCCTCGGCCAACCGGGCTGTCGTCGCCCTTGATCACAGGATCTTCGCCGTCTCCAGCTGCTCGTCCGTGTCCGGCAGACCGGCCTTGCGGCGCCGGACGAACTCCAGGAAGGAGTTCAGCTCGCGCTTGACGACCGGGGCCAGAAGATAAAGGCCGATGATGTTGAAGATCGACAGCAGGAAGAGCGCCGAGTCGGCGAGGTCGATCAGCGAGCTGAGGGACATCAGGGAGCCCAGGATGACGAACAGGCTCCAGATGGCCTTGAAGATGATCTCACTGGCCTTGCTGCGGCCGAAGAGGTACGACCAGGCCTTCAGACCGTAGTAGCCCCAGGTCAGGATGGTGGAGAAGGCGAACAGCAGCACCGCGACGGTCAGCAGGTTGGGGAACCATGGCAGCACGGTCGCGAAGGCGTCGGAGGTGATGGTGACACCACCGATATCCTCGCCCGCACGGGCCTCGGCCCAGCTGGCCGGGTTGGCGATGACGATGGTCAGCGCGGTCATGGTGCAGATGACGACCGTGTCGATGAACGGCTCCAGCAGCGCGACCAGGCCCTCGGACGCGGGGTGGTTGGTCTTGACCGCAGAGTGGGCGATCGGGGCGGAGCCCAGACCGGCCTCGTTGGAGAAGGCGGCACGCTTGAAGCCCTGGATCAGTGCGCCGATGACACCACCGGCCACGCCCGCCGGACTGAAGGCGCCTTCGACGATTTTCGTGACCGCGTCGGGCACGGCGGTGATGTTCGTCAGGATGACGACGAGGCAGGCCACGATGTACATGCCGGCCATCGCCGGGACCAAGCGGCTGGTGACCGAGGCGATGGAGCGGATGCCGCCGAGCAGCACGAGGCCGACCAGCGCGGCGATGACCAGGCCGAAGAGGACGGCACCAGCGGAGGAGGCCAAGAAGCCGTCCTCGCCGCCGAACGTGGAGGAGACCTGGACGTAGCTCTGGTTGGCCTGGAGCAGGTTGCCGCCGAACAGGCCGAAGAAGAGGATGAAGACGGAGGCGGCGATGGCGAGCACCTTGCCGAACTTGGCGCCACCGCTGCCGAAGCGCTCGGCGAGGCCCTTGGGCAGGTAGTGCATCGGACCACCGGACACGGTACCGTCCGCGTGCACCTCGCGGTACTTCACACCGAGGGTGACCTCGACGAACTTGGTCGCCATACCGAGCAGACCGCACAGGATCATCCAGAACGTGGCGCCCGCGCCACCGATGGAGACCGCGACCGCGACACCGGCGATGTTGCCGAGGCCGACGGTGCCGGAGACGGCGGCGGTCAGCGCCTGGAAGTGGCTGACCTCACCGGTCGAGCCCTTCTCGTCGTACTTGCCGCGTACGACGTCGAAGGCGAGCTTGAACTTGCGTACCTGGATGAACCCGAACCAGCCGGTGAAGACCAGACCCGCGATCACGAGCCAGCCGACGATGAGCGGGAAGTCGGTCTCACCGTCGCCGATGTCTACGGGTACGGAGTAGAAGACCCATTTGCCGACGTTCTCGGCGACGGGTTCGAAGAACCCGCTGACGGCGTCGTCGATGGAGGTGGTGACGGATTCGAGTGACATCGAGCTACCTCGGTGGCGCGGATGGGGGGGCGTGCTGGCGAGTTCGTGCACCAGTGCGGGGTTGCGGTCGTGGCGCGGTCGCCGTTGTCCGTTGGGCGGTTGGGGAGCGGGACGGTTTGTGGGGGTGTCACCGCGCTGGATTCGGGAAGTCTTACCACGCCCTTTACTCACTCTTGAGTGAGGCAGATCACGTAAAACCGCCCCAAGGGTGGAAACCCCAGGGGCGGTGACAGGATCGTTATCCGGATTTGAGCGTCCTCTGAGCGAACCCCCAGCGAATTCGGAGGGGACCGAAGGGAACTTGCACGCGCCGGCTCTCAGGGCATCAGCGTCGCGACGAGTGACTCCTGGAGTCCGCCCAGCCACAGGTAGGCCATCACCATCGGCTTGCGCGGGTCCTCGTCCGGGAGGCGGTAGAGGAGGTCGGTGTCCTCCTCGTCCACGACGTCGAGGCGGGAGCCGATGGCGAGGCGCAGGTCGTTGAGGCAGCCGAGCCACTGCCGGGAGTCGTCCGCCGAGAGCTTCAGTACGGCCCCGCCCTCGCCCGCCGCGGACAGCGTGTCCAAGGAGCGGACGACCGCGAGCGCGTTGTCGCGCTTGCCGGCCCGCAGGTCGTTCTCGGTGAAGCGACGGAACTCGGAGGAGTACGCCCGCTGCTCCTCGGCCTTCTCGGACGTCGGCGTGCCCTCGGGGTCGCTGTAGGCGTCGGGGAAGAGCCTCTTGAGGACGGGGTCCTCCGGGGGCTCGCTCGGGCCCTCGGCGAAGAGTTCGGCGAGCGGGTCGTCGGGGGCGTCCTCGGCGGGGCCCGGGCCGATCAGCTCCAGGAGCTGCACCGCCAGCGAGCGGATGATGGAGATCTCGACCTCGTCGAGCGCGACGGCCGCGCCGCCGTCGGGGAGCGGTTCGAATTGTCCTGGCATGAAGGCGGTCGCTACTTCCGGTCCTGCTGGAGGGTGGCCCACAGACCGTAGCCGTGCATGGCCTGTACGTCGCGTTCCATCTCCTCGCGTGTTCCGCTGGAGACGACCGCGCGGCCCTTGTGGTGGACATCGAGCATCAGTTTGGTGGCCTTGTCCTTCGAGTACCCGAAATACGCCTGGAAGACATAGGTCACGTAGCTCATGAGGTTCACCGGGTCGTTGTGGACGATCGTCACCCATGGCACGTCAGGTTCGGGTACGGCGAAGACCTCCTCCGCCGACTCGGTCTTCTCGATCTCCATAGGTGCGGCTGCCGTCACACGGCCCATGCTGCCACCACAGGGGGGTGCACGCACAAACGGGGCTGACGGCGGGAGGGGGCGGGGCTGAGGGGCGGCGCCCAGGACAGCGGCTCGGCGGCAACCGGGTCTGCGGCAACTGGGTCTGCGGCGGGGCGGCGGGTACTCGGCTCGGCCCGCAGCAGGGCCTACGGAGAGACGACGCCGGGGCGCTCCGCTCCGCCGCAGCGGGGCCTACGTCCAAATGACGCCGGGGCGTTCGGGTCGGCGACAGCGGGGGCCGTGAGCCCGATGGGACGGCGTCGGCGAACCCCGCAGGCACTGGGTGATTGGCGGATTCGTCCCGCAGCGCGGCGCTCTGGTCCGGCGACACGCCGCGTTTATGGCTCGACCGCTGAGACGAATCCGCCAATCACCCAGTGCCTGCGGCTCGGATCGCCGGCAGCCGGGCTGACGGCGAGGGCCGCACCCCGACGGCACCGACCCGCCACCCCGGCGTACCCAGACAGCACCGGGCCTCACGGGGGGACCCGACCTCCATCCCCGGCGCGCCCGGGCCATGTCCGGCCTCCGCCCGGGGGGCACCCGACCGTTCACCCTGGCCGGCCGCGGCGGCGCAGCCACGCCCCGACCGCCACCAGGCCCCGCGCCCGGCCACCGCCAAGGGCCCCCGCCCTGCCCGCACCAACAGCTCTGCCCGGCCACCCCCAAGACCCACGCCCGGCCACCCCCGCACCCCCCCGGAAATCGTCAGACTGACGAGATGGGGGTACGATCTCTTGCCATGAACACAGCGGACCTTGGTTTGCCGGTGGATGTGCCCTCGACCGCGCTCTTCACGGACCACTACGAACTCACGATGCTGCAGGCCGCGCTGAAGGCGGGTACGGCTGGGCGGCACTCGGTGTTCGAGGTCTTCACCCGGCGGTTGCCGGAGGGGCGGCGGTACGGCGTGGTGGCGGGTACCGGGCGGGTGCTGGACGCGGTGGAGAACTTCCGCTTCGACCCGGGCGTCCTCGGCTTCATGCGCGAGCGCTCCATCGTGAACGCGGAGACCCTCGACTGGCTCGCCGGCTACCGCTTCAGCGGTGACGTGTGGGGCTACCAGGAGGGCGAGGTGTACTTCCCGGGCTCGCCGATCATGCGGGTCGAGGGCACCTTCGCCGAATGCGTGCTCCTGGAAACCGTGATCCTCTCCATCCTCAACCACGACTCGGCGATCGCCGCCGCGGCCTCCCGGATGTCGAGCGCCGCCGGGGAGCGCCCCCTGATCGAGATGGGCGCCCGGCGCACCCACGAACTCGCCGCCGTGGCCGCCTCCCGCGCCGCGTACGTCGGCGGCTTCACCTCCACCTCCGACCTCGCCGCCGGCTTCCGCTACGGCATCCCCACCGTCGGCACCAGCGCCCACGCCTTCACCCTCCTCCACGACCGCGAGCGGGACGCCTTCCAGGCCCAGGTCGACTCACTGGGCCGGAACACCACGCTGCTGGTCGACACGTACGACGTCGCCGAGGCCGTACGTACGGCCCTCGACATCACCGGGCCCGAGCTCGGCGCCGTGCGCATCGACTCCGGGGACCTGCTCCTCGTCGCACACCGGGTACGGCAGCAGCTGGACGAACTGGGGGCGAAGGACACGCGGATCATCGTGACCTCCGACCTCGACGAGTACGCCATCGCCTCACTGGCCGCGGCGCCCGTGGACGCGTACGGGGTGGGTACGCAGTTGGTGACCGGGTCCGGGCATCCGACCTGCTCCATGGTCTACAAGCTGGTCGCCCGCACGGAGTCCGCCGACCCGACCGCTCCCCTCGTGCCGGTGGCGAAGAAGTCCAGCGGCGGCAAGACCTCCATCGGCGGGCGCAAGTGGGCGGCCCGGCGGCTGGACGAGCAAGGGGTCGCGGAGGCCGAGGTCGTCGGCACCGGGCCCGTCCCCGAGGAGCTCCAGGACCGGCAGCTGCTGGTCCCGCTGATCGAGAACGGCCACGTCCTGGCCCGCGAGTCACTGGACGTCGTACGCGAACGGCACGTGGCCGCCCGAGCCCGGCTGCCGCTGTCGGCGACGCAGCTGTCGCGCGGGGAGCCAGTCATACCGACGGAGTACGTCTGACCGCGACCGGCGTACGCCCTGCGCCCTGCGCCCTGCGCCCGAGTGCGCGTCACCGGATGCCGGGCGGTGCGGGCCGGGGCACGCTGGGGTGCGGGTGAACCGGAGTGCGTGTGGGTGCGTGTTCCCTGTCGTAACCCGGGCGCGCCCTTGTGCGAGCCATGTGAACCGCTCAGCGCCCGCGCGCCCGGCTCGTGCCCCGGTCCGCGCATCGGGCGAGCGCCGGATGCACCCTCCCGCACAGCTCTTCAAGTCTCTAGGCTCGGAAGTTCGTAGTTTCGAAAGTCCAGCACAACGGCCGGGCCCACAACCACCCCATAGTCGAAGGACACCGACACCATGCGCCGCGCCTTGATCGTCGTTGACGTGCAGAACGACTTCTGCGAGGGGGGCAGCCTCGCGGTGGCCGGCGGTGCCGATGTGGCCGCCGCCATCACCGAGCTGATCGGCCAGGCGGCCGGCCCCGGCTACCAGCACGTGGTGGCCACCCGCGACCACCACATCGCCCCCGGGGGCCACTTCTCCGACAACCCCGACTACGTCCACTCCTGGCCCGCGCACTGCGTCGCCGGTACCGAGGGGGTCGGGTTCCACCCCAACTTCGCCCCCGCGATCGCCTCCGGCGCGGTGGACGCCGTGTTCGACAAGGGCGCGTACGCCGCCGCGTACAGCGGTTTCGAGGGCGCCGACGAGAACGGGGTGACCCTCGCCACCTGGCTCCGCGCCCGCGGCATCACCGAGGTCGACGTGGTCGGCATCGCCACGGACCACTGCGTACGCGCCACCGCCCTGGACGCCGCGCGGGAGGGCTTCCACACCCACGTCCTGCTGGACCTCACCGCCGGCGTCGCCGAGGAAACCACGGAGAAGGCCCTGGAGGAGCTGCGCGAGGCAGGCGTGGAGCTCTCGGGCAAGCCGGTGGTGTAGGAACCGACTCAGCCGCCTACACCCGTACCGGCGGTCTCCTCAGCAGGGCTCTGATCGGGCGCCACAGCTCCGGTGCCGTGGAGGTCCGGGAGACCTGGGAGGCCGCCAGGGACGTGCGCCATATGAGGCCGTCGGGGTGGTGGAGGACCGCTGTGACCTCGTCCGGGGTCGGCGGGGCCGCGTTGCCGCGGAGGTAGATCGCCCGGAGGCCGAGGTTACGGAGCCGGGTGAGGGCGCGGGCACGGTTCCCGGCCAGGACGAGGACCCGTACGGAGCCGTCGTACGGCACAGCCCCCGGCGCGGCACTGTGCGGCTCCCCCGCAGCGGGACCCGGCAGGCCCCCGGCGGGCCGGGGCGGCGGCGTCACCGCCACGCCCCCCGTCGTCGTTCCGGGCAGGTTCAGGGCGACGACGACATTGCCGTCCGGCAGTCTGCAGAAACCTCCTGCGGCCATGCAGGTCACACCCCCGTGCGCGTCAGTGTCAATAAGAAGGCCACAGCACGCACCTAAACACGTCCGGCCGCGACCCGCCAAGGGGGTCGCGGCCGGACGTACTCTGACCTGCGGAAATGCTGTTTACTTCGCCGCGGGGCCGACCTGGAGCGAGATCGTGGAGCCGTCCTTGGCTTCCTTCAGGATCTTGATCTTGGTGTTGGTGTCAGTGATCTTGACACCGCCCAGCGGGTTCGACTCGTCGTAGTACGTGCTGACGTGGTCGTTGAAGGTGGACACACCCTTCTTCGACGGGATCTTCGTCAGGACATCCGCCTTGTGCAGCCGGAGGCCGTCCGTGCGGTACAGGCTGAACGGCGAGTCGTAGGACTGGATGCGGTTGCGCATCACCGTGCCGTCGGCCCACTTCAGCGCCTGCGGGTGGGAGTCGATCGGGAGGACCAGACCGGTACCCGGGTGGACGCTGGTGTTGTTGTCCGCCTGCGAGGTGTCCCACTTCCAGATCAACAGGCCGTTCTGGTACGGGAAGTGCTCCACCCAGGACGGACGGGTCGTCGAGAAGCCGAAGTTGTACGGGCCGACCTTCAGGGTCTTGTCGTACGACACGTACTGGCGGTTCTCGGCGATGTAGTACTGGGCGTAGTCGTCCGTGATGGACGCCCCGATGCGGGAGAAGCCCTTCGTCGCCCAGGCGGCGTCCGCGCTCTCCGCGTTGTCGGAGAAGAGGGCCGAGCCGTCGGCCGTGACGGTGATCTGGTCCGCCGTGAAGCCCTTCGGGGCCACGCCGCCGTCGGTGGCGTAGCGGAAGCGCAGGTCGATCTTCTGGCCCGCGTAGGCGTCCAGGGAGTACGACAGCTTCTTGTGGTCGACGGAGGAACCGGTCAGCGCCGGCTTGTCACTGGCGTCGCGCGGGATCGCCGCGCCGTCCACCGTGCCGTCGATGGCGGTCCAGTTGGCGCCGCCGTCGGTCGAGACCTCGGTGTAGAGGTAGTCGTACTCGGCCTCGATGTCGTACCAGCCGTCGAAGGTCAGCGCGGCGGAGGACTTGCCGGTGAGGTCGACGGAACGGGTCAGGGTGTTGGAGAGGTTGTCACCGCTGCCGCTCCACCACTGGGTCGCGCCCTCGGCCGGCGCCACGATCTCCGTGGTGACCTTCTTCTCGGGCAGCTCGACCACGAGGGCCTGGGCGTCCTTGGTGTTGTACTCGGCGACACCCAGCTTGTGCTTCGACTTCGTCGCGGCCTTCGCCGTGTCGTAGTTGAGCCAGCCCAGCTGGAGCTTGTCCCAGGCGGTCATGTCGCCGGGCAGGTCGCCGATGGACTCCTTGCCCGTGCCGAGCCAGGAACCGGAGGACATCAGGGTCCAGAAGCCGGTGGAGTTCTCGCCGCCGCCGGTGGTGTCGTAGTGGTCCGGCAGACCGAGGTCGTGGCCGTACTCGTGGGCGAAGACACCGAGGCCGCCGTTCTCCGGCTGGATGGTGTAGTCACCGACCCAGATGCCGGTGTCGCCGACCTTGGCGCCGCCGAGCTTGTTGTTGTCCGGGCCGGTCACACCGGCGTTGGTGCCGAACGCGTACCAGCGGTGCGCCCAGATGGCGTCCTCGCCCTGCGCGCCGCCGCCCGCGGACTCGTCCTCACCGGCGTGCACGATCTGGAAGTGGTCGATGTAGCCGTCGGACTCGTTGAAGTCGCCGTCGCCGTCGAAGTCGTAACGGTCCCACTGGTCGAACTCGGCGACGTCCGCCTTGATCTCCGCGTCGGTGCGCCCCGCCGCCTTCTGCTGGGCGACCCATGAGGTCAGGCCGTCGCTGACGACGTTCCACACGCTGTTGCAGGTGGACTGACCGCAGGCGTTGTTGCCGTAACGGGCCTCGTTGTAGGGGACCTTGACCCAGTCCGAGACCTCGCCCTCGATCGAGTAGCGGCCCGAGGACTGCTTCTCGTAGTACTTCTTCATCGACTCGGTCTTCTTGCCGGTGCCGAAGTACAGGTCCTGGAAGTGCGCCTGGTTGTAGTCCGCCTGCCAGGCCGTCGAGTTGTCCTGGGTGCGGTCCGGCTCGGCTATCTGGTTGTGCAGCGGGCCGACGGTGCCGCCGTAGCGGCTGTCGATCTCGTCGCCGAACTCGACCAGGATCGTGAAGATCTTGTCGGTCTTCTCACGGCCGAGCTCGACGTACTTGCTCTTGCCCTTCTTGCTCTGCAGCTTCACGACCTTCGAGCCGTCACGGTCCTTGACCGTGGCGTCGCCGGATATGACCTGCCGCAGGGCCTCCTCGCGCTGAGCCGCCTGAGTCTTGCTCAGGGGCCCGTCGAGGTCGTGGTCGTCGTGCGCGTGGTCATCGTGCGCGTGGTCATCGTGCGCGTGCTCGTGGTCCGCCGGGTCGTGCCGGTTGGCAGCGGCCGTCGGCGTGCCCTCGTCGGCCTGCGCCACCGCGAAGGTCGAGATCGTCGCCGCGGCCGTGGCGATGGCGACGCTGATCGCCGCCGCCCTGAACGTCCAGGGTCTACTGTTCACTTGAGGTCCTCCCCCGCGTCCGTTCGCGCGGAGGGGATGGTCCTGGTCGTGGAGGAATTCCGCGCGCGGTATACGCGTGTAGTCAAGTGACGACATTCGACCGGAGTTTCGAGAGAAAAAACAGACCTTGACTTGGACAGGTCAAGTGCACTATCGCGTCTACGGGAAGCGCTTGTTCGTTATACGGACGTTACGATCGCTCGGAGTGAGCCCCGATCGCCCCTCAAGCGGCGCGTGGACCAGTCCACTTGCCGGACACCATGAATCGGTGCGCCCCCTGTGCGCCGGGCGCCGTGGGTCAGGTCACGCTTACCTGTCGTTCCACTAGGGCACCCTGGCGAATAGAGTCGATTGGCGGAGCGCCGGAAGTCGGCGAAAGCCAAGCCGACGGCACTGCTTCACCTTTGATTCGTATCCGTAACCTCCCCTCATCGTGAGAGGCACGGGGGGACTCCCACCCGAGGACACGATTGCCATGCCTCGTCCGACGACCGCACAGCTCGCCTACGGCTCCTGCACCGTGATCCTGTCCACCCTCGCCATGCTGCTGCTGTCACAGACGAGTTCCGGCGTGGGCATCGCGGTGATCGCCCTTTCCGCCCTCGCCCTCGGCCTGCTCGTCGCACTGACCGTGCCGCTGCCGAAACCGACACCAAGCGCCGCCGCGCGGCCCGCCAGGGCCCCCGAGCGCCCCAAGGCCGCCGCCCCGGCCCCGGTGCCGGCTCCGGCCGCCTCCGAGCCCGTACGGAAGCCGGTGCGGGAGCCTGTGCACGAGCCGACGGGTTCCTGAATCAGACGGGTTCCTGAATCAGCTGGTGCCGACCATCAACTGGTGCTGACCACCACCGTCTTGGCCGCCTTGTCGTGCAGGCCCTGCTTGTAGGGCTTGTCGAAGAAACTCCAGCCGCCCGCGATCGCGGTCCAGACGCAGGCGCAGCAGAAGGCGAAGGGGATCCACAGCACCGCCGCGCGCATCAGCGCGGTCTGCACGGAGGGCGTGGAGCCGTCGTCGAGGTTGGCCACCCGGAGCTTCATGAGCTGCTTGCCGAGGGTCTGGCCATTGCGGACGGTGAAGAAGGTGTCGTACGCGATGTAGAGGACCGCGGCGAGCGCCTCTTGGGCCAGCGACTTGCCGACCTCGATGTCGCCCGTGTCCATCGAGTACTGGCTGATTCGGAAGGCCCACGCCAGGAGGCCCACCACGATCCCGACGAGGATCATGTCGAGGATCCGCGCGAGCACCCGCTTGCCGCTGTCGGCGAGCGGCGGCATGCCCGAGAGCGGGTCGGTGCGGTACGGCCCGCCGCCATACGGGTCACCGCCGTAGGGACCCCCGCCGTGCGGCGGGGGCTGACTGCCGTACGGCGGCTCCTGAGGCGGGGTGTCGTACGGGGAGCCGCCCCCGCCGCCCTGGTCCGGCGGGGGCGGCTGCTTCCTGAACGGGTCGTCCTCCGGGGACTGACCGGAGCCGAAGGGCGGCGGTTCGGTACTCATGGCCCGAGTCGACCGCGAAGCCCCGGGCTCCGCATCCGGCGCGGGGCCGTACGGGGTACGTACGAGGCTCCGCGCGTCCGGGGTACGAGGCTCCGGCCCCTCCCGCTACTTGGCGGCCACGAACGTATGGGCCGCTTTGTCGTGCCAGCACTGGCGCCAGGGCTTGTCGATGACGCACCACAGGATGCCGATCACGCCGATGCCGAGCAGCCCGGGGACGGTGTGGACGAGCCAGCGGCGCAGAGAGCGGCCGAAGGTCGGGGGTTCGTGGCCCTCGATGTCCTGGACCTCCAGGCCGAGCAGCTTCTTGCCCAGCGTGCGGCCCCACTTGGCGGTGGGCAGCACCTCGTAGAGGGCGCTGACGACGAACAGGACGCCCAGGACGATGCCCAGGTACACCGAGGTCGTGCCGTCGAGCAGCCAGATGGTGACCTTCTCGCCGGAGAGCTTCGCCTCGTCGATCTTGCCGTTGATGTGGTCGAGCGCCTTCAGACCGAGCGGCACGGCGGCCGCGGCCGTGACGGCGCCCACGACCGCGCTGTCGACGATCCGGGCGACCAGCCGCTTGCCGAGCCCCGCGGGCCGGGCCTCCGCCTGTCGCCGGGCCGCCGCCTGGAACGGGTCCTCCACCACCGGCTTCCACGGCGCGACCGGCTGCTCGCCCTCACCACCGGCCAGCCGGTGCACCTGCTGGGCCCAGGAAGGCTGCCCACCACCGGGGCCGACGGCCATGGGCGTGTCGGCCGACGGCCGGGGAGCAGCGGTCTGCTGGGGTACGGCGGGGGCTTGCGGGGCCTGAGGAGCTTGCGGGGCCTGCGGGAGAAAGCCGCCGCCGAGGGCCGGTTGCTGTGGCTGTCGTTGCGCGGGGGTGGTCGGGGTGACCGGGGCCGCCGGGGGCGTGGCGGCCGGCTGCGGGCCGCGGGGAGCCTGCGGGGTCTGCTGGGGCCCGGACGGTGCCGGTGAGGACGGGGCAGGTGAAGGCGAAGGCGATGGGGTCGATGGGGTCGATGGGGTCGATGGGGTCGACGAAGGCTGCGGCGACAGCCCCAGCGCCTGCTGCGCGGCCGCCTGGGCGTTGGTCAGGGGAGCGCCGAAGGCAGCGGCGGCCGCGGCGCCGCCCGCACCCCCGCCCTGCTCCCCCGCGCGCGGAGAAGGCGGACGGAAGGTCATCGTGCCGTCGGCCCGCGACACCTCCGCGCCCTCGGACGACCTGTCGGGGCGGCGGAAGACGACCGTGCCCTGCGGGGCGTCGGCGTCCGCGTCGGCGCCCGCCGGGGGGATCGTCGCCGTACCGTCCGTGCTCGCCGTACGCCCGGAGTCACCCGCCGCATCGGCCGGGTCCGCCGTGTCCGCCGCGAGCGACATCCGGGGGTCACGCGGGTCGGGGCCTTGAGGAGCGGGGCCGGGGACCGAGCCCGACGATCCCCAGGAGACCCGGCGGTCCTTGTCGCCGCCGAAGCCGGTCTGCCGGGAGCGGTCGGCGCCCCACGCGGAGGCGGGCTCGGGACGGCTGCCGTGCAGGGAGTCGGCGGGGTTCGGCCGACCCGGCTCATCGGCCGACTCGGGTTCCTCGTCGAAGAAGTGCGGGCCCGTCTCCTCCACGGCCGCGGGCGTACCGCTGCCGGAGTCGGGCGGCGGGGCGAGCGGCTCGCCGTCGGAGGGCGCCGGACGGCTGGTGCCCGGCACCCAGGCGGCGCCGTTCCAGTACCGGACATATCCAGGAATGGACGGGTCCGGGTAATACCCTTCGCGGGGCCTGTCGTCGCCGGGGGCCGGGGTTGGGGCGCTCATGTCCGTCGTCCCGTATCTGCTCGGGGGTTGATAAGGGGGCATCCACATCTACCAGACGCGCGCAAGTCCCATGCCCCCTGCCGCCGGACCCACCCCTTTCGAGCACGGATCTGCTACGGGACGAGCGGGGCCACCGTACGCCGGAGCCCTCGTCGGAAAAGTTCTCGGAAAAAGTTTCGCGAACCCGCGTAATGGTTCGGGTCCCCCTCCCCTCTCACTCGTACGGGCCCACGCACAGGGGCCCGTACGAGAGATCCGAGAGATCCGTCAGATCCGTCAGATCCGTCAGATCCGTGAGAGGAATGATCACCATGGGGCACACCGTCGTGGAGCGTGAGCTGGAGCTCCGGCTCGTTCTGTCGCCCGAGCGCAGCGTCCCCGTACCGGCCAAGCTCGGCTACCGCAGCGACGACCCGTACGCGGTCCACATCACCTTCCACATCAACTCCGAACGCCCGGTGCACTGGACGTTCGCGCGGGAACTGCTCGTCGAGGGGGTGTTCCGGCCGTACGGGGACGGGGACGTGCGGGTGTGGCCCAGGAAGGTGTCGGGGCGCGGCGTCGTCCTGATGGCGCTCACCTCGCCGGACGGGGACGCGCTGCTCGAAGCGCCGGCCGCCACCGTGTCGGCCTGGCTGGAGCGCACCCTGCGGGTGGTCCCGCCGGGCTCCGAGCAGGCCCTCCTGCGCATCGACGACGGCCTGGCCGAACTGCTGGCCCGGTGACGCACCCGGTCGGAGAGGATCAGAACAGCTTGCCCGGGTTGAGGATGCCCAGCGGGTCGAAGACGGCCTTCACCGCCCGCTGCATCTCCATCCCCACCGGGCCGATCTCCCGCGCCAGCCACTCCTTCTTCAGGATGCCCACGCCGTGCTCGCCGGTGATCGTGCCGCCGAGTTCCAGGCCGAGGGCCATGATCTCGTCGAAGGACTCGCGGGCGCGCCGGGACTCGTCGGGGTCTGCCGCGTCGAAGCAGACGGTGGGATGCGTGTTGCCGTCGCCGGCGTGTGCGCAGACCCCGATGGTCAGGTCGTACTTCCCGGCGATCCGCTCCACGCCCTCGATCAGCTCACCGAGCTTCGAGCGCGGCACGCACACGTCGTCGATCATCGTCGTGCCCTTGACCGCCTCCAGCGCGGTCAGCGCCAACCGCCGTGCCTGGAGCAGCAGTTCGGACTCCGCCGCGTCGTCCGCCGGTACGACCTGGGTGGCGCCCGCGGCCTCGCACAGCGCCCCCACCGCGGCCAGATCGGCAGCAGGGTCCGGGGTGTCGAAGGCGGCGAGCAGCAGCGCCTCCGTCGTCTCCGGCAGGCCCATGCCGGCCAGGTCGTTGACGGCCTTCACCGTCGTACGGTCCATGAGTTCGAGGAGGGACGGGACGTGCCCTCCCGCCATGATCCGGCACACCGCGTCGCACGCGGCCGCGGCCGACGCGAACTCGGCGGCCAGCACCAGCTGCTGGGGCGGCTGCGGCTTGAGCGCCAGGATCGCGCGTACGACGATGCCGAGCGAGCCCTCCGAGCCGACGAAGAGCCGCGTGAGGTCGTACCCGGCGACGCCCTTCGCCGTACGCCGCCCGGTGGACATCAGCCGCCCGTCGGCGAGCACGACGTCGAGGCCGAGGACGTACTCGGCGGTCACCCCGTACTTCACACAGCACAGGCCGCCGGAGGCCGTGCCGATGTTGCCGCCGATGGTGCACATCTCCCAGCTGGAGGGGTCGGGCGGGTAGGAGAGGCCGTGTTCGTTGACCGCGCGGGAGAGGGTGGCGTTGATGACGCCGGGCTCGACGACGGCGATACGGTCGACGGGGTTGATCTCCAGGATCCGGTCCATCTTGGTGAGGGACAGCACGATGCAGCCCTCGGAGGCGTTGGCTCCGCCCGACAGGCCGCTACGGGCGCCCTGCGGGACGACCGGGACGCGCAGGTCGGTCGCGGTGCGCATGACGTGCTGCACCTGTTCGACGGTCCGGGGCAGGACGACGACGGCCGGGGTACCCGCCTCGCAGAAGCTGGCCATGTCGTTCGCGTACGAGGCCGTGATGTCCGGATCGGTGAGCACGGCCTCCGGCGGCAGGCCGCTCAGCAGACGGTCGACGAGGTTGCCGGTGGTCGCAGCGCTTTTGACGATGGAGGCTTCGATACGGCTCATGATCACAGGTTCGCACTCGCGGCCATCGGTGTGAACCCCGTCGGCGCGAGGGTTCGGGTGCCCGGATGTGGTCGTCGTATTGACGCACAGTGAGCGGCATGTCTGTGGCGAACGAGAAGCGGTGGGCGTGGCCGCCGTCCCGGGGGCGTGGCGTGGTCGGGGCGGTCGTCGGGTGTTTCGTGCTCGGGGGTGTGTTGATGGTGGTGCCGCCGGATGGGGGTGCCGGGCGGGAAGCGCGAGTGGAGGGTGTGGTGGCGGCGGCGCCCGGGCCGGAGGCGGTCGTCCGTGATCGGGAGGCCCGGGTACGGGCCCGTCCGGGGGATCACGCCTCGTGGGCGGTGCTCGGCACGGCGTACGTCGAACGGGCGCGGCGCACCGGTGCCGTCGCCGACTATCCGAAGGCCGAACGGGCCCTGCGCACCTCGCTGCGGCTCCGGCCGCACGGGAACGCCGACGCCCTCGACGGGCTGACCGCGCTGGCGGGCGCCCGCCGTGACTTCCGGGCGGCGAAACGGTGGGGCGAGGAGGCCGTACGGGTGGCGCCGGGGCGCTGGACCTCGTACGCGCTGCTCATCGACGCGTACCACGGGCTCGGCCGGTACGAGGACGCGCGCTGGACGCTGGAGAAGCTGATGAAGCTGCGGTCCGGGCCGGCGGTGCGGGCGCGGGCCGCGCGGGTCTACTGGGACCAGGGGCGGCGGGAGGACGCGGCCACGGTGATCGCCGACGCGGCGGCCGCCGCCGGCACGCCCGCGGAGCGCTCGGCTTGGTGGGTGCGGGCGGGAGAGCTGGCCTGGGAGCGGGGGGAGCCTCGGGAGTCGTTGCGGTACTGCACGGCTTCGCCGGCCGCTGTGGCTGATCCGGATGCCGGTGCCTGTCGGGGGCGTGCGCTGGCGGCGCTGGGGCGGACGGGGGAGGCGGTACGGGCGTACCGGGCGGCGTTGTCTCAGCGGGGTTCGGCTCAAGTCGCCCTGGAGTTGGGCGAGTTGTACGAGTCGATGGGGCGGGTCGAGGCGGCGAAGGAGCAGTACGGGGTGGTGCGGGCGTTGGTACGGAGGTCCGCTTCGGCCGGGGTGAACGAGGCGCTCGTCCTCGGGGCGTTGGAGGCGGAGCACGGGGATCCGGACGTCGCCGTTCGGGTGCTGCGGGCCGAGTGGGGGCGACACCCGAGTCTGCGGGTGGCCGATGCGTTGGGGTGGGCGTTGCATCGGGCCGGGGAGGACGGGGAGGCGCTGTCGTATGCGAGGCGGACAACGGATAAGGCGCGGGGTGGGGAGGTGCGGAGTGCGGCGTACGCCTACCACCAGGGGGAGATCGAGCAGGCGTTGGGGCTTGCGGGTCCGGCGAGGCGGCACTTGGAGGAGGCGAGGAGGATCAATCCGTTCGATTGGCGGGTGCGGGTGAGTGGGGGCTGGTCGCGCAGTTCCCCGCGCCCCTGAAAAACTGGGGGTGCCCCCTGGCTTTTAAGGGGCGCGGGGCTGTATCGATATGCGGCTCCGCTGCGTGGGCGCGGGCAACCACAAACAACCCGCACCCGGCGTCAGAGATTGCCCCTCTTCTCCTGTTCCCTCTCGATCGCCTCGAAAAGGGCCTTGAAGTTGCCCTTGCCGAAGCCCATCGAGCCATGGCGTTCGATGATCTCGAAGAAGACCGTCGGCCGGTCCTGGACCGGCTTGGTGAAGATCTGGAGCAGGTAGCCGTCCTCGTCGCGGTCGGCGAGGATCTTCAGCTCGCGCAGGGTCTCGACCGGCACGCGTGTGTCGCCGACCCATTCGCCGAGGGTGTCGTAGTACGAGTCGGGGGTGTCGAGGAACTGGACGCCGGCCGCGCGCATGGTGCGGACCGTCTGCACGATGTCGTTGGTGTTCAACGCGATGTGCTGGACGCCCGCGCCGCCGTAGAACTCCAGGTACTCGTCGATCTGGGACTTCTTCTTGGCGATGGCGGGCTCGTTGATGGGGAACTTGACCTTGAGCGTGCCGTCGGCGACGACCTTGGACATGAGGGCGCTGTACTCGGTGGCGATGTCGTCGCCGACGAACTCCTTCATGTTCGTGAAGCCCATGACCCGGTGGTAGAACTCGACCCAGTCGTTCATGCGCCCGAGTTCGACGTTGCCGACGCAGTGGTCGATGGCCTGGAAGGTGCGCTGGGCAGGGGGTTCGACGATGGGGTCGGCGGCCGCGAAGCCCGGCAGATACGGGCCGGAGTAGCCGCGGCGCTCGACGAGGGTGTGCCGGGTGGTGCCGTACGTGGCGATCGCGGCGAGGACGACCGTGCCGTGCTCGTCCTTCAGTTCGTACGGCTCGGCGACGGAGCGGGCGCCGTGTTCGACGGCGTAGGCGTAGGCGCGGCGGGCGTCCGGGACCTCGATGGCGAGGTCGATGACGCCGTCGCCGTGCTCGGCGACGTGCTCGGCGAGGAAGTGGCCCCAGGTGGTGGCCGGTTTGACCACCGAGGTGAGGACGAAACGGGCCGAGCCGTTCTCCAGCACGTACGACGCGGTCTCCCGGCTGCCGGTCTCGGGGCCGGCGTAGGCGACGAGGCGCATGCCGAACGCGGTGGAGTAGTAGTGGGCGGCCTGCTTGGCGTTGCCCACGGCGAAGACGACAGCGTCCATTCCCTTGACCGGGAAGGGGTCTGCCTGCCGTGCGGTGTCGGGGATGTGGTGGGTGGTCTGCGTCATGGCCGCAGACTCCTCCCGTTCCCGCAAGGTGCGCAACAGTTCGCGTTTTGGCTGGACAATGTGCATAGCCGCATACGCATAATCGCGGGCTTTCTGTACAGGATGACCACCCGGGAGGATCTCGTGGCGATCGATCATCTGGACGGGCAACTGATCATCCTGCTCGCGCGTGAGCCGCGTATCGGGGTGCTGGAGATGTCGCGGCGGCTCGGGGTCGCGCGGGGGACCGTCCAGGCACGGCTGGACCGGCTTCAGTCGAATGGCGTCATCCGGGGGTTCGGGCCGCAGGTGGACCCCGCCGCGCTCGGCTATCCGGTGACGGCCTTCGCGACGCTGCAGATCAGGCAGGGCCAAGGGGCGGACGTACGGGCGCACTTGGCGACCGTTCCGGAGGTGCTGGAGCTGCATACGACGACCGGCAGTGGGGACATGCTGTGCCGGCTGGTGGCCCGTTCGAACGCCGATCTCCAGCGGGTGATCGACCGGGTCGTCGGTTTCGATGGCATCGTCCGGGCCGCCACGGCGATCGTCATGGAGAACCCCGTTCCGCTGCGGATCATCCCGCTGGTGGAGCAGGCGGCGGAGGGGTTCGCCAGAGAAGGGTGATTCGCCAGAGAAGGGTGATACGGGTTCAGCAGCTCGGGACGGTCCCCTTGCCCGTCTCCAGGGCCACCAGGGAGTTCACCGCGCCCTTCAGCGTGGTCACCGGGATGAGTCGCAGGCCCTTCGGCAGTTCGGCCTCGGCGTCGGCGCACTCCGCCTTGGGAACGAGGAAGACCGTGGCGCCGTCGCGGCGGGCGGCCTGGGTCTTGAGGGGGACACCGCCGACGGCGCCGACCTTGCCCTCGGTGTCGATGGTTCCCGTACCGGCGATGACGCGGCCGCCGGTGAGGTCGCCGCCGCTGCCGTCGCCGTCGATCTTGTCGATGATGCCGAGGGAGAAGAGCAGGCCGGCGCTGGGGCCGCCGACGTCGGCGAGGCGCAGGGTGACCTTGATGTCGCCGGCGTCCTCACCGAGGTGGTTCAGGGCCGCCGTGGTGGCCGTGTCCTGGGACTCCTTCATCTCGGCCTCGTTGTACTCCTCGATCTCCTCCACGGTCTCGCCGCTCGGGTAGACCGCGTCGCGCGGCATGACGGCCTGGTCGGTGCGGAACCAGCCGTCGAGCACATCACCGAGGTCGACTCGGGCCTCCGGGCCCGTCGCCTCGATCGTCGTCATGCGCAGCTGACCGCTCGTCCTCCGGGTCTCCGCGCCGGTGATCGTGATGACCGGTTCGCCCTTGTTCTCGCCGAGGACGTTCGCCGTCATCCCCGGCTGCGCCACGGTGAACGGCAACGGCGCGAACACCGCCGTGGCGAGCAGCCCCACGGCGGGCAGGGCACAGACGGCTACGGCCTTGGGGCGCGAAAGGCTGGCGAGGCGAGAGAGCACGGGATCAATCTAACGTGAGGTTCACTTCCGGCCAGGGGCGGTGGTACGTGCGCACCCACCGGCTCAGCTGTCATCACCGATCACGGCTCGTACGGGGGTTGCCAGCTGCTCACCAAGGAGCGTGAACGAGGACGGTTTGACTCGATCGTGTGATGGTCGGCTTCCGGGCTTGCGGTGTCCTGGGCTGTTCGGGCTACGGTGACCGTGCGATCTCGGACGCCGGATACGGCGCCAGTGTGCGGGACCCCCGCTCCACCGGAGTGATGGTTCGGGGCCTCCCCGTCGCCTCTGGCCGTACCCACCTGGCCAGGTCGTGAGGGAACCAGCCTCCCGGGCCCGGACCACGGACAGGATCCGTGTCGCCGCCCCGGGGTCGAGTACGCCGGGGACCAG
>NZ_VTHJ01000011.1:91393-122012 GCF_008386495.1 Streptomyces tailanensis
GGACTCGCTTCTGCTCAGTCCGCAGGAACGGTTGAGCCGCCACACCGTGTCCAAGCACACACTCGGCGAACCGGACTGGCGCGTCCCGGTGACCGACACCCGGGCGTGCGCCGCGAACATCACCGCCCCGGTCCTCGCCCTCAACGGCGCCCTCGACGCCCCCGACCTCACAGCCATGGCCGAACGCCTGGTCGCGACGGTCACCGGCCCCAGCGAGACCATCTCGATAGAGGGCGCGGCTCACTACCCCAACATGGAACAGCCAGAAACATTCGCCAACACCTACTGACCTGGCTGCGGCCAATCACACCTGCATAGCTGCGGGCAATCGTGCCGCTGGGGCGATGGGGGTCCCCCCGCTCGAGCGAAGCCGAGAGTGGGGGAGGGTGGGCGCAGCGGCACCCGGCCGGCGCCGGTGAGCGAAACCCCGCCCGCGCTCAGCACCAACCGCCGGGCGCCCTCAAACACACAGGGCACCCTCACACCCCGCGGTCACCGCAACGCGTCGGCCACCTCCCGAGCCGCGTCCATGACCCGCGGCCCCACCCGCTCCGGTATCGCATCCGCCAGCATCACGACACCCACACTCCCCTCGACCCCGGTCACCCCGAGCAACGGCGCCGCGGCCCCACACGCCCCCGCCTCCAACTCCCCATGCGTGAGCGCGTACCCGGGCCAGTCCCCCAGCTGCTGCCGAGCGGACAGAATCGCCCGCCCCGCCGCCCCCCGGTCCAACGGATGCCGAAACCCGGCCCGATAGGCGACGTGGTAATCCGTCCACGTCGGCTCGACGACGGCCACGGCCAGCGCTTCACTGCCGTCGACCAGCGTCAGATGGGCCGTGGCCCCGATGTCCTCGGCCAGCGATCGCAACGCGGGCAGCGCGGCCTCCCGTACCAGCGGATGCACCTGCCGCCCCAGCCGCAGCACCCCCAACCCGACCCGAGCACGTCCGCCCAGGTCACGCCGCACGAGAGAGTGCTGCTCCAGCGTGGCGAGCAAGCGGTACACAACGGTCCGGTTGACCCCGAGCTTGTTGGACAGCTCGGTGACGGTCAGCCCGTGATCGGTGTCGGCGAGCAGCTTGAGGACGCGCAGTCCCCGGTCGAGGGTTTGAGAGGTCTCCGCGGTCACGACGCCCACTCCTTTGCAGTGAGGGCGGCGACCCCATTCACGACGGTCCGTCACCGGTCCCGTCGGCGACGCGCTACAGAGGCCGCCGGTCGGCTGGACCCGGGGGAACCGGGCGGAGTCGCTTCACGGCTGCGCTCCGCGGCGGCGCTGCCACGGGGCGTGTGCGTAGCGGGACAGTAGACGAGCGGGTTCGCTGAGCGGAAGACTCCGTCCAGAATCCGGTCAGCGACAGGTACGGACAACTCCGGTTTGTCCTGATACGTACGGCGCGTGGAGCCCCGAAGGGGGCGCGCGGCTGTGTCGATATGCGGCTCCGCCGCGTGGGACCCCGGCGTCACCGCATACGGGTAGCCCACTCCTGCACCTTGGCGATCCGCTGCCGCAGCTGCCCCGCCGTGGCCTCCGCGCTCGGCGGCCCGCCGCACACGCGCCGTACCTCGGTGTGGATGACCCCGTGCGGTTTGCCGCTCTGGTGGGAGTACGCGCCGACCATGCTGTTGAGCTGCTTGCGCAGTTCGAGCAGCTCCTTGTGGGTGACGACGGGCCGCCGGTCGGCGGGGAGTTCGACGAGGTCGGCCTCCGCGTCCGGCTTCTTACGGCTGTGCGCGATCTGCCGGGCCTGCCGCTTCTGGAGCAGCAACTGCACCTGGTCGGGCTCCAGCAGCCCCGGAATCCCGAGGTAGTCCTGCTCCTCCTCGCTCCCCGGGTGGGCCTGCATGCCGAATTCGGCGCCGTTGTACATGACCCGGTCGAACACGGCGTCGGACTCGAGCGCCTCGAACGGCAGCATGTCCTGTTCGCCGGTGTCCTCGTCCTGCTGCTTCTCCGCCTCCTGGAGGAGCTTGTCCTCCTCGGCGTACGGGTCCTCCTCGCCCTCCTTCTTGGGCTTGTCGAGGGCGTGGTCGCGCTCGACCTCCATCTCGTTGGCGAAGGTGAGGAGGTCGGGCACGGTCGGCAGGAACACGGACGCGGTCTCGCCGCGCCGCCGGGACCGTACGAAACGCCCGACGGCCTGCGCGAAGAACAGGGGCGTCGAGATGGTGGTGGCGTACACCCCGACGGCGAGCCGGGGCACGTCCACGCCCTCGGACACCATCCGCACGGCGACCATCCACCGATCGGTGTTGTGGCTGAACTCGTCGATCCGGTCCGAGGCCCCGGAGTCGTCGGACAGTACGAGCGTCGCGCTCGTCCCCGTGATCTCCCGGATCAGCTTGGCGTACGCGCGCGCCGAGTCCTGGTCGGTGGCGATGACGAGGGCGCCGGCGTCCGGGATGGCCTTCCTGACCTCGGTGAGCCGCTGGTCGGCGGCGCGCAGCACACTGGGCATCCACTCGCCGCGCGGGTCGAGCGCGGTACGCCAGGCCTGCGAGACGGCGTCCTTGGTCATCGGCTCGCCGAGCCGGGCGGCGATCTCGTCCCCCGCCTTGGTCCGCCAACGCATGTTGCCGCTGTAGGAGAGGAAGATGACGGGCCGCACGACGTTGTCGGCGAGCGCGTTGCCGTACCCGTAGGTGTAGTCGGCGGACGACCGGCGGATCCCGTCCGTCCCCTCCTCGTACGTCACGAAGGGGATGGGGTTGGTGTCGGACCGGAAGGGCGTACCGGTGAGCGCGAGCCGCCGCGTGGCCGGCTCGAAGGCCTCCAGGCAGGCCTCGCCCCAGGACTTGCTGTCACCGGCGTGGTGGATCTCGTCAAGAATGACCAGTGTCTTGCGCTGCTCGCTGCGGTTGCGGTGCAGCATGGGCCGCACGCCCACACCCGCGTAGGTGACGGCGACCCCGTCGTACTCCTTGCTGAGCGGCCCCGCGCTGTACTCGGGATCCAGCTTGATCCCTATGCGCGCCGCCGCCTCCGCCCACTGCTTCTTCAGATGCTCGGTCGGCGCCACGACGGTCACCTGCTGCACGACATGGTGGTGCAGCAGCCAGGAGGCGAGCGTCAGCGCGAAGGTCGTCTTCCCGGCGCCGGGGGTCGCGACCGCGAGAAAGTCCCGCGGCTGCTCCTGGATGTACTTCTCCATCGCCCCCTGCTGCCAGGCACGCAGCTTGCTGGCGGTACCCCATGGGGCACGGCCGGGGAAGGCGGGTGAGAGGTGATGGCTCGAGGAGGAGGCGGCGGTGGTAGTCACGGTCTCCGGTGGTGGGTCGAATCGAAGAGGTCGCGCGTAGCGCGTCGAGTAGGGCGGTGGTGGGTGACGGGCGGGCGGCTCGGCTGGGTATGACAACCGGGCCACCCTACCGGCGGCTCGGCCGTGTCAACGCGCGAACTGTGCCGGGTCGCTCTCAGGTGGGACCCACCTCACAAAGACGCCCATCGGCGTCAGCGCGCGAAGCGGGGCAACTGGGCGGCGATCTTGGGTACGTCCAGTGCGCACTGGCAGACGTCCAGCACGAACTGCTCGGCTTCGTCCACGTCGAACTCGGCGTCCAAAGGGTGCCCGTTCATGTGTAGGAAGACCCAGGTCGCGTACCAGGCGATGCGCTTGTTCCCGTCGACGAGGGCACGGTTGCGGGCCAGGGACTCCATCAGCGCGGCGGCCTTCAGCCAGACATCCGGATACGCGTCCGCCCCGAACACGCTCGACTGCGCACGGGCCAAGGCCGAGTCCAGGAGCCCGTAGTCGCGCACCTCGTCCGCACCAAGCCGCTTCGCGAGGTTCAGCAGCTCAGGCAGCGTGAGGTAGTACATCAGGCGAGCCTCCGGTTCAACTCGGCGCTAGCCTTCAGCACATGCTCGGCGGCCTCGTTGAACAGCCGCGAGTGCTCGTTTATGGCCGAGATCACGGCGTCGTGAGCGAAGGCCTGCATGCTGCGCCCCTCCGCCGCCGCACGCTCACGCAGGGCGTCCAGCTCTTCATCCGTAAACCGCAGGTTCAGTCCAGCCATGCTCGGATGGTACTACGCGGTACCGCCTAGTACCGCTCAGTATCCACCCGCAACCGCGTGGTCACCCAAGCCCCCACCAACGCCACCCCCACCATCGGCAGGAACACGGCGGCGAAGGCCTCCGGGTGGGACGCGGCGCCCGCAGCCGTCGTGGCCGCGTGGCCCACCGCGCCGCCACCCAGCGCGGCGAAGGCGGCGCCGCCCGCTGCCAGCAGCAGCGCGTTGGAGAGGCCGTCGGATATCTGGAGGGCGGCGGAGTTGGTGCCGGCCTGGTCGGGGACGGAGAGCTTGAGGAGCAGGACGCTGGTGGAGGAGATGACGAGCCCCATCCCGAAGCAGCCGAACGCCCACGCCACCGGCACGGTCCACACCGGAACCGTCTCGATCAGCACACTCGGCACCACGGCGATCGCCACCGCGACCAGCACCATCCCGACCGTCATCAACCGCTCCCGATACGGCTCCACCCGCGCCCGCGACTGCACCCACGACCCCAACGCCCAACTCCCCCCGCTCACCGCGAGCGAGAACCCGGCCTGCGTCGGCGACAACCCCCGCTGCGTGACGAGCATCAGCGGCATGAACGCCTCGGCGCCGACGAACGCCCCCGCCGCCAGCCCTCGCAGCAACACCACCGACGGCAGCCCCCGCACCGCCCGATACGTCCCCCGCGGCAACAGCCCCAGCACCGCAGGCACCAGCAACCCGACCCCCGCCAGCGCCGGGACGAGCGACAGCCACCGAAGATCCTGAGCCGCGTACTGCAACAACCCGGCCCCGAGCGAGATGCCGAAGGCCAGCCGGATCCGCCGCCGGTCGAAGGACACGGCGGCGGCCGGTGCCTCCGTCGGCTCCCTCGCCGACTCTCCCGCGGAACCCTCCACCGGGCCGGACGCCCGGCGCCGGATCTGCGGCAACGCCAGCACCAGCGGCAGCACCACCAGCACCGGGATCCCCACGAACACCCAGCGCCAGCCCAGGTGTTCGGTCACGGCACCCGCGGCGAGCGGGCCGACCACGGTCGGGAGTACCCAGCCGGCCGCGAACGCCGCCATGATCGCCGGCTGCAACCGCTCCGGATACGCCCGCCCCACCACCACGTACAGCGCGACGATCACCATCCCGCCCCCGAGCCCCTGCACGGCCCGCCCGAGCACGAACAGCCCCATCACCCCAGCGGTGCCCGACAGCAGCAACCCGACCGCGAACGCCCCGATACCCGTAGTCAGCGACCCCAGCGGCCCCCGCAGGTCCGACCACTGCCCCGCCAGCACCATCCCGAACAAACTCGTCGTGAAGTACGCCGAGAACGCGAACCCGTACGCCGAGATCCCGTCCAACTCCCGCGCCGCAACCGGCATCGCCGTCCCGACCGCCGTCGCCTCGAACGCGATCAACAGCACGACGGAGACGATCCCCACACTGAGCGCCCGATACGAGCGCCCCAGCACCCTCTCCTCACCATCGACGACAACAGACGGATCAGTTGCTTGCGCGACATCCACGTCACGCGGTCCCGGGACGGCCATGCCTGCCACCGTAAGGGGCACCACTGACATTCGCCCCTGTCCCGAGTCCCCCACGGCCTCAGACCTTGGTCGTACGCCCCCGTCGGCGACTTACGCGGGTTCGAGTCCCGCCACGGCCTCCGACTCCCGCTTCTCGCGGTGCAGCAGCCACAGCGAGAAGGCGAGTTGGGACATGTCCGCGTTCAGGGGGCACAGGGCGGACTCGGGCTCGCTCCAGTTGAGGACGGCGCCCGTGGTGCCGTCGACGACGAGGCTGTTGCCCTCGACGAAGTGGCCCAGGCGTATCAAGTGGGCGGCGCGGGGAGGGAGTCGGTCGGTGGGGAATTCAGGGTGCTCGGCCGCGTAGTACTCGGCGAGGGTGGGCAGCGGGATGTCCGTGTCGAGGTGGAAGAAGGTGTGTTCCTCGGGCAGGCCCATGTCCCGCAGGAAGCAGCGGGTCGGCTCGTGCGTGAGCGTGGCCGGGAAGTCGAAGTCCTCGAAGCGCCACACTCTGCTCTGCCCGAACTCCTCGTCCAGCAGCCGGGCGGGCAGGTCCAGCGCCAGCCGCGACCGCGTGACCGGACCTCCGGTCAGCACCGCCAAGTCGTTCAGTTGGTTCAAATCATTCAGGTCGTTCAGGTCCGTCAGGCCCATTGTCCCCATCGTCATCGTGCTCATGGCTCCCCCAGCACATGGTTCGTCCCCACTGCCAAGAACCATACGCCGCCCCACTGACAACGCCCGACGTACGCACGAACACACACGTCAGAGGACGCTTACGCCCCCGTCACCACCGCCGCCTGCGGGCGGATCGGGAGGCGGTTCACGGGGCGGCCCGTGGCGGCGCGTACCGCCGCCGCGACGGCCGCCGGAGCCGTGACCACCGGCACCGCGCTCGCGGCCTTGGCGCCGAAGGGGGCCACCACGTCCCGTTCCTCCACCAGCTTGACGAGCTGGATGTCGGGGACGTCGAGGGCGGTGGGCAGGGCGTAGCCGGTCAGGTCGGGGTGGCGGATCAGGCCCCGGGGTGTGCGGAGGTTCTCGGTCAGCGCGATGCCGATGCCCTGGGTGACGCCCGCCTCGATGCGGGCGGTGAGCTGGGCGGGGTTGAGGATCCGGCCCACGTCCTGGGCGACCGCCAGCTCGACGACCCGTACCGAACCGAGTTCGATGTCGACGTCCACGACCGCGCGGATCGCGCAGAAGGCGAGGCCGACGAAGGCGTCGCCCTGGCCGGCGCCGTCCAGCGGTTCGGTGGGGTGCGGGCGGCACTGGGCGGTGGCCCACAGCTCCTTGCCGTCCAGCGCCTCGGCGACGGTGGTGGACAGGACGCCGTCGTACGACGTGATCTTGCCGTCGGTGATCTGGAGCAGCTCGGTGGACATGCCGAACTTGTGCGCCAGAGGCTGGAGCAGTTGCGTACGGACCATCTTCGCCGCGCGCTCGACCGCGCCGCCGGACACCCAGGTGTGGCGGCCTCGGCAGCCCGCGCCCGCCGGGGGCTGGTCGGTGTCGACCTGGGCGATGTGGACCTCGTCGATACCGAGGGTCTCCTGGACGATCTGCCGGGCGAGCGTGGAGAAGCCCTGGCCGGTGTCGACGGCCGCGCACAGGACGGTGGCGATGCCGTCGTGGACCTTCACTGTGGCCGTCGAGACCTCGTCCGCGCCCTCGGCGCCGAGCATGTGCACCATGCCGAGGCCGTAGCCGACGCCACGGCGGACCGCGCCCGGTTCGCCCGCGCCCTCGGGGCCGCCGGGGAGCAGCCACTCCTCCTCGGGGGTGTCCTTGGGCAGTGCCGGGAGCGGGAACTCCTGGACGGCCTGCAGCAGTTCGGCCACCGGGGCCGGGCAGGTCACCGACTGGCCCGTCGGCAGCACGTCACCGGTGGACATCACGTTCCGCATGCGCAGTTCGGCCGGGTCGATGCCCAGCTTCTTCGCCAGCTTGTCCATCTGCGCCTCGTACGCGGCGCACACCTGCATGGCGCCCTCGCCGCGCACATGGCCGGAGGGCGGGTTGTTGGTGCGTACGACCCAGCCCTCGATGAAGGCGTTGGGGATGACGTACGGCCCGCAGGCGAACGAGACGGCGGCGGCCAGCGCCTCCGAGGACGTGTCGGCGTACGCGCCCGCGTCGAGCAGGATCTGCGCCTCGACCTTGACCAGCCTGCCCTCGGCGTCCGCGTGGTGGCGGTACCTCAGGAGCGTGGGATGCCGGTGCGCGTGGCCGAGGAAGGATTCCTCGCGGGTCGCGGTCAGCTTGACGGGGCAGCCGGTCTTCAAGGCCAGCAGGCCGAGCGGGAGTTGGAAGCCCTGGTCCTCGCGGTCGGCGGTGGCGCCGGGCACGCCGGTGACGACGATCTTGACGCGGTCGGGGGCCAGGCCATAGACGGCGGCGGCCGTGTCGCGGTCGGTGTGCGGGTCGGTGGAGGCCAGGTACAGCTCGACGCCGCCGTCGGGGCGGGGCACGGCGAGACCGGCCTCGGCGCCGATTGGGGCTGGGTCCTGGCGGCCGATGCGGTACTGGCCCTCGACGACGATCTCGCCGGAGGCGTTCGGGTCGCCGTGGCGCAGCGGGATGTGCCGGATCAGGTTGCCGTCGGGGTGCAGGGGCTCGGCCTCGAAGGACTGCTCCGGGTCGATGACCGGGTCGAGTACTTCGTACTCGACGATGACGGCGGCGGCGGCCATCCGCGCTGTGTCCGGGTGGTCGGCGGCGACGGCAGCGATGGGTTCGCCGTGGTGGCGTACGACCTCGGAGGCGAAGACGGGACGGTCGATCTTGCCGCGGCCGTGCAACGGGGTACCCGGCACGTCCTCGTGGGTGACGACGGCCCGTACGCCGGGCATCTCGCGCGCGTGGGACGTGTCGATCGACACGATGCGCGCGTGCGGGTGCGGCGAGCGCAGCACGGCGGCCCACAGCAGGCCCTCGGCCCACAGGTCGGCCGCGTACGGGAAGGTGCCCTCGGACTTGGCGCGCGCGTCGGCGGACGGCAGGGACGCGCCGATGCCGTGCGGCAGTTGCTCGGGGGCGGGCGCGGCCTCCCCAGCTCCCACGGGCGCCGCGGTGACGGCTTCGTTGCTCACGCCTGGCCTCCGTCCTGCCCGAACGACCGATCCTGACCACCGTACGAATCGCCTTGACCGCCGTACGAATCGTCCTGGCCGCCGTACGAGTTGTCGTGACCGGCGAACGACTGGCCCTGGCCGCCGTACGTGTCGTCCGGGCCGCCGGCGAACGGCTGGCCCTGGCCGCCGTACGACTGGTCGGGGCCGGGCGTCGACGGGTCCTGCGCTCCCGAGGGCGGGGCGGCCTGGGCGTCGTACGCCGCCGGGTTGACGCCACCCGCGCCGGGGCCCGCCTGGTGCGGGATGCGTGCCTCGTCGGCCTCCGCGTCGGCCTCGTTCCCGGCGGCCGCGTGCGCCTCGCGTTCGGCAACGACCTCGCGTACGGCCGCGAGGACGCCGCGGTAGCCAGAGCAGCGGCAGAGGTTGCCGCACAGCGCCTGGCGGGTCTCCAGGTCGGTGGGCGCGGGGTTGCCCTCCAGCAGGTCGTGCACGGTCATCGCCATGCCGGGCACGCAGAAACCGCACTGCACGGCGCCGCACTTGGCGAGGGCCCGCTGTACGTCGGAGGGCTGGCCGTCGGCGGCGAGGCCCTCGACGGTGCGCACCTCGCTGCTCGCGGCGGTGACGGCGGGCACCAGGCAGGACGCCACGAGCCGGCCGTCGACCTGCACGTTGCAGGCGCCGCACTCGCCCTGCGAGCAGCCGTCCTTGGCGCCCGCGAGGCCGAGCCGCTCGCGCAGCACGTAGAGCAGCGACTCGCCGATCCACGCGTCGGTGACGGGCCGGTCGGTGCCGTTGACGCGCAGGACGTACGAGGCGAGGGGGTGGTCGTCGGGCGAGGGCGGGCCGGGCTCGTCGGCGGTGGCCGTGTCGGCCTCGACCCCGGTCGCGGTCCCGGGCTCGGGCTCGGGCTCGGGAGCTTCGGCGGCCGTCTCCGGCCCCTCGGCCGCGTCGTCCGCCGGGTCCTCGCCCGGCTCGCCCGTCTCCTCCGGCTCGGGAGTCTCCGGGTCCGCCTCACGTACGGGCTCCGAGGGCTCCTGGGCGGCCTCGGGGGCGTCTTGGGCGGTCACGGGAGCCGGTTCGGCGTACGACTCGCCAGAGGGGTCCTCAGGGGCCTCGGCGGGCTCTTCGGTGGCTTCGGTTGAGTGCTCCGCGGGCGGTGGCGCGGTCCATGCCGTGCCGATCGCCTCCGTGGGCACCGGTGTCGGCGGTGTCGTCGGCGCGGGCGTCGACGTGGCCCAGGGCGCGGGGGCGCCGCCGGGGAGCGTGGCGGGCGGGGTGCCGCCCCACTGCTCGACGAGCGCCGACGCGCTGAACTCGCCCGATTCGTCCGGGAGATCCCCTCCGGCGACCGGGATCGACCACTCCCCGGTCACATCGTGACCAGGAGCCCCGTTCTCCTGCTGCGCCGGTTCCTCGAACGTCCACTGCCCGGTCGCCCCGGGGTCGTACGTGAACCCGTCCTGCGTGGCGGGCTGCGGCTGCCCGGCGTTCGGGTCATGCCACTGGGTGCCCTCGGCCGGCATCGCCCAGTGGCCCGTGCCGGACTGGTCGGTTCCGGCGGCGGGGTTGGCCGTTATGGGCGGCGGCACATAGCCGTGGCCGGGCGCGGCGAGCGGGCTGTTGGCGGCGAGGAGCGCGTCGATGCCCCCTTCGGGGAGCTGCACGAACGTCGTGGCGCCGTCGTCGTAGTCCCCCTGCGGCAGTCGCTCCCAGCCGCTCTGGCCACCCTGCTGCTGCGGGGTGCCCTCTCCGTGCTGGTCGTCGGTCACGACAGTGCCCTCCCCAGTGCTCGTCGGGCCAGCGCGGCGACAGTGCGCCGCAGGTGCAGTACGGCGGACGGAAGCGGTGGTACGGAGCCGTCGACCTCGGGGGCCGGATCGGGGATGCAGGCGGCGGCGACGTACTCGCCGAAGGCCTGCAGCGCCTCGGGGACGAGCGTGCGCTCGCCGTCCCAGTCGATCAGCCCGGCGACCCAGGCCTCGGCGTCCAGGGGGCGCAGCGGCATCGGCGCTATGGCGCCGACGGCGCACCGCACTCCACGCCGGGCGGGGTCGAGGACGAGGGCGACGGAGGCGAGCGCGCGGCCGGGGCCGGTGCGCCCGGTGGCCTTCAGGAAGACCTGGGGCGCGTGCAGCAGCGGCACGCGCACGTACCCGATGAGTTCACCGGGGCGCAGCATCTCCATGCCGGCCAGCAGATGCGAGACGGGCATCTCGCGGCGGGCCCCGCCCTGGCCCGCGATGATCAGCGTGGCCTCCAGGGCGGCCAGTACCGGCAGCGCGTCCCCCGTGGGGGCGGCCGTCGCGATGTTGCCGCCCAGGGTGCCCGCGTTGCGGATCTGCGGCGGTCCGGCGGCGCGCGCGGCGGCGGCGAGCGCCGGGATGAGCGCCGCGAAGTCCGGGCGCCCCATCCGCGCGTGCGTCAGTCCGGCGCCGAGCAGGGCGTGTCCGTCCTGGTACTGCCAGCCGCGGATCTCGCTGATCCGGCCGAGCCCGACCAGCGCGGCGGGCCTGAGCTGCCCGGAGTTGACCGCGGCCATGAGGTCCGTGCCGCCCGCCACCGGAACCGCCCAGGGCATGGCGGCGAGGGCCGCCACGGCCTCGTCCAGCGAGCCGGGCAGGGTCACGGCCTGCGCCGCCTGCGGTGCGTGCGTGGTCAAACCGGCTGCCCCTTCCCGCTGCCCCACCTGGTCCGCCTGTGCTGCGTACCGTACGTGCTGACAGGGCGGACGTGGCAACTCTGGCACATTCTCGCGAGGCCCGAACGCAAGGGTCCGCTAGACGGCATTCGCCCACCTCACCCGAGGGATGGCCCGTTTTGGCACGGCATCACCCATGGGCGCCGATTGGCACCTTTCTGTAATCCTTGCGTCTCTTGTTCCCCTGTGCGGCCACCGTCGCAGGGAACGCGCTTTCGGACGTAGGGGTTCGTCATCGCCTCACACGTTCGGGGGCGCCCCCTCGATCGGGCGTCCGAGCACACCGGGCCGCCGCTGCCACGGACGCGGCCCGGAAGGCGGCCGATAACCGACCCCCAGCGCGTCGAGCACCCGGTAATGGACCGTCATCCGGCGCTCGAATTCCGCGAAGTCCCGTTCGGCGGGCGCCGGCAGACGACTCCAGGCCACCTCGGCGAAAGCCGCCAGACGCGGAAACGTCTGGTAGTCCACGCGCGCGTGGTCCTCCATCACCTCGGTCCACACGTTGGCCTGGGTGCCCAGCACGTGCCGCGCCTCCTCGGGCGTCAACTCCCGTGGAACCGGCTCGAACCGATAGACGTCCTCCAGGGTGCGTACGTAGCCGATCGGCACCGGCTCGTCCGGGCCGCCGTCCTGACGGTGGTCCAGATACACCTGCTGCTCGGGACACATGACCACGTCGTGACCCGCGCGGGCCGCCGTGATGCCGCCGGCGTAACCCCGCCAGGACGACACGGCGGCCCCCGGCGCGAGGCCGCCCTGAAGGATCTCGTCCCATCCGATCAGGCGACGCCCGCGCGCCGTCAGCCAGTTGTCGAAGTGCCGGACGAACCACGACTGCAACGCGTCCTCGTCCGCGAGCCCCAACTCCCGGAGTCGCGCCTGCGCGGTGGCCGACGCCTTCCACTGGTCCTTGGCGCACTCGTCGCCGCCGATGTGCACGAAGGCCGAGAACGGGGCGGCTTCGGCCGGAAACAACTCCAGGACCTCCTCCAGGACGCCCTCGTAGAAGCGCAGGGTGTTGTCAGTGGGGGCGAGTACGTTTTTGTTGATGCCCCAGGTGTCCCAGACGGTGAGGGAGGTCGTGTCGATGACATCGGTGTTGCCGAGTTCCGGATACGCGGCGATGGCGGCCTGGCTGTGTCCCGGGATGTCGATCTCGGGGACCACGGTGATATGCCGCTCGGCCGCGTACGCGACGATCTCGCGGATGTCGTCCTTCGTGTAGTAACCGCCGTGCGGCTTCTCCTCCCAGAGGGGTGACGCGCGATGGCCGAATTTCGTGCGCGCCCGCCAGGAGCCGACCTCCGTCAGCCTCGGGTGACGCTCGATCTCGATCCGCCAGCCCTGGTCGTCCGTCAAGTGGAAGTGGAAGACGTTGAGTTTGTGCGCGGCCATCAGATCCAGATAGCGCAGCACCTGATCCTTGGGGAGAAAGTGCCGGGCCACGTCGAGCATGAGGCCGCGCCAGAGGAAGCGGGGTGAGTCCTCGATCGTGACATGCGGCACGGCCCAGATGCGGTCGCGACCGAGCGGTGCCCTGCGGTACGCATCGGGGCCGAGGAACTGCCTCAGCGTCTGAGCGCCCCAGAAGACACCGGCCGCGTTCCCGCCCTCGACAAGGACGCCGGACCAGTCGCTGACAAGGCGGTACTCCTCGGGGCCGAGCTCAGGGTCGAGCCGGAGCCCGACGCCGTCTCCGTCGGTGTCATCCAGTTCCCGTCCCTCGCGCAGCGGCAGGCCGGTGGCCTCCCTGAGGACAGTGCGCAGCCAGTGACCGACACCCTCCGTCCCGGTGCAGGCGTAGAGCTGGGAACGCGCTGTCAGCCGTACTTCTCCGGAACCGGCGACGACGTTGCGGGGCGCGGGAATCAGTCCGTTCACGTCAGTCCTTTACCGCACCGCCCGGTCCGGAGACCAGTCGTCGGTCGACTTGAACGTGTCGCAAAAACGCGAGCCCTTGTCGCGGGGCTCGCGAATGGGCGGCCCGGAGGGCCGTGGCTTTCAGGGGTGCGGGGGCTGGGGGCGGTGGCCCCCAGTTATGACCGCACCGGCGTCCGGCGGTTACTTCTTGCCGTCGTCGTCTCCCCCACCCGCGCCCAAGGACTCGAAGATCTCCTTGCACATGGGGCACACGGGGTACTTCTTCGGGTCGCGGCCGGGGACCCACACCTTGCCGCACAACGCCACGACGGGCGTGCCGTCGAGGGCGCTCGCCATGATCTTGTCCTTCTGGACATAGTGGGCGAAGCGCTCGTGGTCACCATCGCCGTGCGACGTCTGCGGCGTCGGTTCGACGAGGGTCCCCGTACCAGTACCGCGCTCGGGCTCAAGAGTGCTCATGACGCCAAGGGTACTGAAGCTCACACGCATCAGTTGAGCGAAGGGTCGTCCGGGTACGTGGCCACCATCGCCAGTTCGTTGCGCTGGCGGCGCAGGACCTCGCGCCAGAGTCTCTCCGGGGAGGGCGAGGAGACGTCGCCGGGCTCGGACTCGACGACGTACCAGGCGCCCTCGACCAGCTCGTCCTCCAACTGGCCGGGCCCCCAGCCCGCGTACCCGGCGAAGATGCGCAGGGAGCCGAGCGCGGAGGCGAGCAGTTCCGGTGGGGCCTCCAGGTCGACGAGGCCGATCGCGCCGTGCACGCGCTTCCAGCCGAGCGGGGACCGGTCCACGGAGCCGCCGCCCGGGATGACGGCGACGCCGAGCGCGGAGTCCAGGGAGACCGGGCCGCCCTGGAAGACGACGCCGGGTTCACCGGTGAGTTCCGCCCAGCCCTCCAGGATGTCGCCGACGTCCACCGGGGTGGGGCGGTTGAGGACCACCCCGAGCGAGCCCTCCTCGTCGTGGTCGAGGAGCAGCACCACAGCGCGGTCGAAGTTCGGGTCCGCCAGGGCGGGCGTGGCCACGAGCAGCCGCCCTGTGAGCGAGGACACCTCGGTCATGCCAGACATGATCCCGCATCCTGCCCCCGCGCGGGGAGTCAATGCCGGTAGCCGTGTGAATGCAGCTCAGGGGCTCAGGGGTGCGGACCCCGCGCGCATCCGTCATGGTGACCCCATGTGCCCGGCGGTGAACGGTTCGTGTTGTGGCGAATCCATGACCTGGCTGAGAAGTACTTGGGCTTACGGAAGGGGGGTAGGCGGCGATTACGCTAGCTCTCCGGCTCACGCCGCACCGCCGCCCGCACAACGGGTCGACCGGTCGGCTCCCCCCATGCCGAAACGCCCTCTGCCCAACTCCACGGAACGCGAGATTCATGACCGTCAACGGCTCTGACGACGTACTGCTTGTACACGGCGGCACCCCGCTCAGTGGCGAGATCCGTGTCCGCGGTGCGAAGAACCTCGTACCCAAGGCCATGGTCGCCGCGCTGCTCGGCGCCGGTCCGAGCCGGCTGCGCAATGTTCCCGACATCCGCGATGTGCGGGTCGTACGCGGACTGCTGCAGCTGCATGGCGTAACGGTCCGCCCCGGCGACGAGCCGGGCGAGCTGGTGATGGACCCGACGAACGTGGAGAGCGCGAACGTCGCCGACATCGACGCCCACGCGGGTTCGAGCCGCATACCCATCCTCTTCTGCGGCCCCCTTCTGCACCGCCTCGGCCACGCCTTCATCCCCGGTCTCGGCGGCTGTGACATCGGCGGCCGGCCGATCGACTTCCACTTCGAGGTGCTGCGGCAGTTCGGCGCGAAGATCGAGAAGCGGGCGGACGGACAGTATCTGGAGGCGCCGCGGCGGCTGCGGGGTACGAAGATCCAGCTGCCGTACCCGTCCGTCGGTGCGACGGAGCAGGTGCTGCTGACCGCCGTCCTCGCGGAGGGCGTGACGGAACTCTCGAACGCGGCGATCGAGCCGGAGATCGAGGACCTCATCTGCGTTCTGCAGAAGATGGGCGCCATCATCGCGATGGACACCGACCGCACGATCCGCATCACCGGTGTGGACTCGCTCGGCGGCTACAACCACAAGGCCCTCCCGGACCGTCTGGAGGCCGCCTCCTGGGCTTCCGCCGCGCTGGCGACCGAGGGCGACATCTACGTCCGGGGCGCCCAGCAGCGCTCGATGATGACGTTCCTGAACACGTTCCGGAAGGTGGGTGGCGCCTTCGAGATCGACGACGAGGGCATCCGCTTCTGGCACCCCGGCGGCCAGCTGAAGTCGATCGCCCTGGAGACGGACGTCCACCCCGGTTTCCAGACCGACTGGCAGCAGCCCCTGGTCGTCGCCCTGACGCAGGCCACCGGCCTCTCCATCATTCACGAGACGGTCTACGAGTCCCGCCTCGGCTTCACGTCCGCCCTGAACCAGATGGGCGCGCACATCCAGCTCTACCGCGAGTGCCTCGGCGGCTCGAACTGCCGCTTCGGCCAGCGCAACTTCCTGCACTCCGCCGTCGTCTCCGGCCCCACCCGGCTCCAGGGCGCCGACCTGGTCATCCCCGACCTCCGAGGCGGCTTCTCGTACCTCATCGCGGCGCTGGCAGCCCAGGGCACGTCCAGGGTCCACGGCATCGAACTCATCAACCGCGGCTACGAGAACTTCATGGAGAAGCTCGTGGAGCTGGGCGCGAAGGTGGAACTGCCGGGCAAGGCGCTGGGCTGACCGGTACCCGCGCCCCGTAAGGGGCGCGGGGCTGTGACATTTGCGGCTCCGCCGCGGGGCGCGAGCAACCACGACGAACCCGCGCCGAACAACGATGGGGGCGGCACCCGGAAATCCAGGTGCCGCCCCCATCAGGCGTTCTACGCGCGCCACACCATCCCGTAGGAGATAGTCGGCAAGGTCACTTGCCCTTGGCGGCTTCCTTGAGCTTCGAGCCCGCGGAGACCTTCACGCTGTAGCCGGCCGGGATCTGGATCGGGTCGCCGGTCTGCGGGTTGCGCGCGGTGCGAGCGGCACGGTGGGTGCGCTCGAAGGTCAGGAAGCCGGGGATGGTGACCTTCTCGTCGCCCTTGGCGACGATGTCGCCGACGACCTCGGCGAACGCGGCCAGCACGGCGTCGGCGTCCTTGCGGGTCACCTCGGCGCGGTCGGCCAACGCGGCCACCAGCTCACTGCGGTTCATGTTCTTACTCCCGTGTTCTTCTTGCCGTTGAGGCGGACCCGGGTCCGTCGTCAGACCCAACGCCCAGAGACGCATCCTGCACTCACCTGCGGCGGGAAAGCCAATCCGGCACCCCTGGGGCGTCACACGAACACCCTCGGGAGTCACACCCACACGGCCCGGCAAGCCTGGACTGGCCGCCCACCCTAGAGGGCGCAAGGCCTCCGGCCCCGCGACGCGCCGGTACGCGGGGCCGTGGCGACCGTCACAGATGAGCGGTGAGCGGCCACTCAGACCGCCGCGGCGGTCTTCGCGGCCTCGCGCACGGCGCCGGCGACGGCGCCCGCGACCTTGTCGTTGAAGACGCTCGGGATGATGTAGTTCGGGTTCAGCTCGTCCTCGGTGACGACGTTCGCGAGCGCGGTCGCCGCGGCGAGCATCATCTCGGTGTTGACCGTGCGGGACTGGGCGTCGAGGAGACCGCGGAAGACACCCGGGAAGACCAGTACGTTGTTGATCTGGTTCGGGAAATCGGAGCGGCCGGTGGCCACGACGGCGGCCGTCTGACGGGCGATCGCGGGCTCGACCTCGGGGTCGGGGTTCGCGAGCGCGAACACAATGGCGTTGTCCGCCATGGCGGCCACGTCGTCGCCGTCGAGGACGTTCGGGGCCGAGACGCCGATGAAGACGTCGGCGTCGCGCACCGCCTCCTTGAGGGTGCCGGTGAGGCCCTCGGGGTTGGTGTTGTCGGCGATCCAGCGCAGCGGCGAGTCGGACGCGGCGTCGACCAGGTCGGCGCGGTCGCAGTGCACGACACCGTGGATGTCGGCGACGACGGCGTTCTTCACGCCGGCCGCGATGAGCAGCTTGAGGATGGCCGTACCGGCCGCGCCGGCGCCCGACATGACGACCCGGATGTCGCCGATCGCCTTGCCCGCGACGCGAAGTGCGTTGGTGAGGGCGGCGAGTACGACGATCGCGGTGCCGTGCTGGTCGTCGTGGAAGACGGGGATGTCGAGGGCCTCACGCAGCCGGGCCTCGATCTCGAAGCAGCGGGGCGCGGAGATGTCCTCCAGGTTGATGCCCGCGAAGCCGGGGGCGATCGCCTTGACGACCTCGACGATCGCGTCGGTGTCCTGGGTGTCCAGGCAGAGCGGCCAGGCGTCGATGCCGGCGAACCGCTTGAAGAGGGCCGCCTTGCCCTCCATGACGGGCAGCGCGGCCCTGGGGCCGATGTTGCCGAGGCCCAGTACGGCGGAGCCGTCCGTCACGACCGCAACGGAGTTGCGCTTGATGGTGAGGCGGCGGGCGTCCTCGGGGTTCTCGGCGATCGCCATGCAGACGCGGGCCACACCCGGCGTGTAGATCATCGAGAGGTCGTCACGGTTGCGGATCGGGTGCTTGGACTGCATCTCGATCTTGCCGCCGAGGTGCATCAGGAACGTACGGTCGGAGACCTTGCCCAGCGTGACGCCCTCGATGGTGCGCAGCTGCTCGACGATCTCGTCGGCGTGCGCGGTGGAGGTCGCGGCGATGGTGACGTCTATGCGGAGCTTCTCGTGGCCGGAGGCGGTCACGTCGAGGCCGGTCACCGAGCCTCCGTGGGACTCGACGGCCGTGGTGAGCTGGGAGACCGCGGTTCCGCTCGCGGGCACCTCCAGCCGGACCGTCATCGAGTAGGAGACGCTGGGCGCCGTTGCCATGGCCGACTTCCTCTGCTTTCGCGCTACTGCTGCTACTGCGTTTGCTGCGTTTTGCCGTCCGATCGTCGCACCTACCGCCGAGTAGGCGTTAGCCCGGTGAGATTGAGAACTTTTTGTTCTCAACGGAAAGAGGTCCACGTCACAGGTGACGTGGACCTCTTCGTGTGCGTATGAAGTTCAGTGGCACCGACCCGCCATGCTCGCCTCGCGGCAAGTGGTCGCTCGTAGCGACGAAGGTTGGGCCCGGGGGCTTGGATCGAGCCGGTGCCACACCCAGGCTAACAAACAGATCCCGTAAGGCCATTCCCGTACCGGGAGTTGTTTTCGGGGGTCGTGTTGCCGCCAGGTTCTCAGTCCCGCAACAGGTCCGGGACCCCCGCCGTGTCCGGGGCGTCCCGGTCCGACGACACGACCGTCAGCTGTTGGGTCGCTCGGGTGAGGGCCACGTACAGGACCCTCAGCCCCGCCGGGCTCTCATCGGCGATCTCTGCCGGGGAGACGACCACCGTCGCGTCGTACTCCAGGCCCTTCGCCTCCAGGCTGCCGAGGGCTACGACGCGGTCGCCGAGGCCTGCCAGCCAGCGGGTGGCCTCCTCTCGGCGGTTCATGGCGACGACGACGCCGATCGTGCCGTCGACGAGGTCGAGGAGGCGGGCGGCCTCCGCGCGGACCGTGCGGGCCAGGGTGTCGCGGGCCGCTGTGACGAAGCGGGGTTCGACGCCGGTGGAGCGGACTGCCGACGGGGACTCGGAGCCGGGCATGGCCAGGGCCAGTACCTTTGCCGCCAGTTCAGCGATCTCGGCCGGGTTGCGGTAGTTGACGGTCAGGGTGAAGCGGCGGCGGGGGCGGGTGCCGAGGGCCTCGTCGCGGGCCTCGGCCGCCTCGTCGGGGTCGGACCAGGACGACTGGGCGGGGTCGCCGACCACCGTCCAGGTGGCGTGGCGGCCGCGCCTGCCCACCATCCGCCACTGCATCGGCGTCAGATCCTGTGCCTCGTCGACGATGACGTGCGCGTACTCGGTCCGCTCCTGCGCCAGCCGTTCGGCCCGCTCGCGCTGGGTCTCCTCGCGTACGGGCATGAGTTCCTCCAGGCCCGTGAGCTGGTCCAACGGGTCGAGGTCGCGCTTCTTCCGGGGGCGGGCCGGGAGGCCGAGGATGGCCTGGAGTTCGTCCAGCATGGCCACGTCGTGGACGGAGAGACCGTCCCGCTTCAACGCGCGCGCGACCCTGCGTACCTCCCCCGGGTTGAGGATCCGCCGGGCCCAGCGGCCGAGGCGGCGCTCGTCGGCCATGGCCGCCAGTACCCCGCGCGGGGTCAGCTCGGGCCACCAGGCGTCGAGGAAGGTGATGAAGTCGTCCTCGCTGGTGATGTCCTCGTCGAAGGAGGAGCGCAGCTCGGCCGCGAGTTCCGGGTCGCTGTGGCGGCCCGCGGCCCCCGACTGGGACCAGAGCGCGTCCAGCAGCAGCTTGCGGGCGCGGGGGCGGAGCAGGTTCACCGGTGCCGTACCGCCGAGGGCGGACTGGCGGATGCGGTTCAGTTCCGCGGCCTCCAGCTCCAGGCGGCGGCCGAAGGCGACGACACGGAGGCGGTTCGGCGCGTCGTTCGACTCCAGCGCGCCCCGCGCGGCTTTCCGCAGCACCTTGAGCATGCGGTACGAGCCCTTGGCGCGGGCCACGGACGGGGAGTCGTACAGCGTGGCCTCCGCGCCGCCCGTGTCCTCGGCGAGTGAGCCGATCGCGCGGATGGCGACCTGGCCCTCCTCGCCGAGGGAGGGGAGGACACCCTCGGTGTACGCCACCAGCAGCGGGGTCGGGGAGACGATCAGGATGCCGCCCGCGTACCGGCGCCGGTCCTGGTAGAGGAGGTACGCGGCCCGGTGCAGTGCCACGGCCGTCTTGCCGGTGCCGGGGCCGCCCTCGACGTACGTCACGGAGGCGGCGGGGGCGCGGATGACCAGGTCCTGCTCGGCCTGGATGGAGGCGACGATGTCGCGCATGGTGTGGCTGCGGGCCTGGCCGAGGGCGGCCATGAGGGCGCCGTCGCCGATGACGGGCAGTTCACGGCCGTCGAGGCGGGCCTTGAGCTCGGGGCGCATCAGGTCGTCCTCGACGCCCAGCACCTTGCGGCCCTTGGAGCGGATGACCCGGCGGCGGACGACCCGGCCGGGGTCGACCGGGGTCGAGCGGTAGAAGGGGGCGGCCGCCGGGGCACGCCAGTCGATGACCAGCGGCGCGTACTCGGAGTCGAGGACGCCGATGCGGCCGATGTGGAGCGTCTCGGCGATGTCGGCTGTGTTGTCGGGGCGGACGGTGCCCTCGGCCGGTTCGATGGCGGTGTACGCGCCGTCCGGCCCCTTCTTGCCGTCCTTGCCGAGCAGCAGGTCGATGCGGCCGAAGAGGAAGTCCTCGAACTCGTTGTTCAGGCGGTTCAGGTGGACACCCGCGCGGAAGACCTGGGCGTCCCGCTCGGCGAGCGCGCCGGGGGTGCCGACCTGGCCGCGCTTGGCGGCGTCGTTCATCAGGAACTCCGCCTCGTGGATCTTCTCCTCAAGACGCCGGTACACCCGGTCCAGATGTTCCTGTTCGACGCCGATCTCCTTCTCACGCACGGAGTCGTGAGCGGAGTCGAGCGTTTCCTGCTGAACCTGAGCGGCCACCCGGGCCCCCTTCTGACGTGCTGGGCAGCCGTCCACCGTACGCGAAACACACCCCGGGCGGCTATGCGCCCGCCCGGGGTGTGTTCACTGTCCTGCCGTTTGTCCTGCTTTTTGTATCGCTGTCTGTGCGGCTTGTACCGCCGTGTGTGTGCCGTGTGCGCTACGCCGCCGCGATCTCGACGAGCTTCTTGCCGCTGAAAGTCAGCACCTCGAAGCGTTCGATCTCGTCCGGTGTGAAGGCGGCGCCGCCCTCGACGTAGAGCGGGTTCCTGGCCTGCTCGGTCTTGGCGCCCTCGATGCCGTAGCCCCAGGTCGGGACGGACCAGGAAGTGACCGTCTCACGCTCGCCGTTCTTGCCGACGGCGATCAGCGAGCACTTCTCCGGGCCCTTGACGTTCTTGAGCTCCAGGACGGCCTGGGTGCCCCAGGCCTTCTCCTTCATGGCGACCGTGGCGCTGACCTTGGTGGACGCGTCCGTGCGCTGAACCTTCTGGGTCATGCCCTTGAACATGGTCTGGGCCGGGTTGTCGACGAAGGTGTTGGCCGATGACGTGCCGCCGTCGCCGTCACCGCCGGTCGTCGCGAACACCGCGGTCGGACCCGCGACGATCGCCGCGATACCGGCCGCCAGCATGAAGAAGTTGCGCCGGTTCTTCTTGGCCCGGTGCTGGACGACCTCGCCGACGAGCCGGTCCGAGAGTTTCGAACTCGGTTTCGCCGCCAAGGACTCGCCGATCGCGGGTGTGCCCTGTGCTGCGGGCAGGTCCGCGAGAGCGGCCAGCATCGGTTCCATACCGGCCAGCTCGTCGAGCTGCTGGCCGCACCACTCGCACGTGGCGAGATGGGCCTCGAATTGTGTGGCTTCGGCGTCGTCCAGTATCCCGAGGGCGTACGCGCCGACGGTTTCATGGATGTTGTCGCCGGAACCTTGGGCTCCTTGCACAGACCCGGGCATTCCCGGTCCATACCCCCCGTAGATGTTGCTCATGCCGTCACCCCGCGCTCCTCCAGAGCCAGCTTCATCGACCGCAGGGCGTAGAACACCCTTGAGCGGACGGTTCCACTGGGGATGCCAAGCGTCTCGGCCGCCTCATTGACCGTACGCCCTTTGAAATAGGTCTCGACCAGGACCTCCCTGTGAGCAGGGGTCAGGTCGTCCAGCGCGTCCGACAGTGTCATCAGCCACAACGCCTTGTCGATCTCGTCCTCCGCGGGGATGACCTCCAGCGGCGACGGGTCGACCTCCTGCGGCCGGGCCTGCCGGCTGCGGTGGCCGTCGATGACGATGCGGCGTGCGACCGTCACCAGCCAGGGGCGTACCGATCCGGTCGCTCGATTGAGCTGACCGGCGTTCTTCCAGGCCCGGATGAGAGTTTCCTGCACAACGTCCTCGGCACGCTGGCGGTCGCCCGCGACCAGACGCAGCACGTACGCGAGCAAGGGTCCAGCGTGCTCGCGGTACAGCGCGCGCATCAGCTCCTCGTCAGGCTCTGAGGGCTGTGATGCGCGATGTCGGGCCCTGTGCGGGCGTTCATCGGCCACAGCGGAATCCTTGCGCACGGCTACCTCCGGTGTCCGGGGGTTCCCCCAGTCGGTCGCTCACATCGGGATACGTAGGTAATCAGTTGTGTGTTCAGAGTTGAGCCACAACTTTCTCGATTCAACTTGGGGAAGTTGGGGCTGCCGGGGGACAAGTGCAGCCATATCCACGCTTAAACCGGCACGCAAGTGCGGGAATTGTGAAGACGCCCGCACCGCGGTGTGAAAAACAGCACTGCTGCTTCTTTACGGAAGCGGGGTGGTTGCCCAACTGCTGGGCGCAGTAAGGGAGATGGGCAATCGGGGAGAAGGGGCCCGAAGGCGAGCGATTCGGTTACGCGAGTCAACTACGCGCGGGCCAGGCCTGCTCGGCGGCGGTGGCGCGCCACTCGTTCGCGGTTGCCGCAGATCTCGCTGGAGCACCAGCGGCGGCGCCGGCCGCGGGACGTGTCGACGTACACGATGGGGCAGTTGTCGCCGGCGCACTGGCGCAGGCTCGCGCAGGCGACGGGGTCGGTGAGCAACTCGACGGTGTCGCGGGCGATGACGGCGAGCAGGGCGGCGCAGTCCGGGGGGCGGTCCAGGGTGGGGGTCAGGGGCAGGGCGCCGTCGTCCGTGCGGGCCGCGCGGGGGGCCGGAGTTGCCGCGCGGGCCAGTTCGTTGACCCTTGCCAGGGAGATGTCGAAGGGGCGGGGGTCGGTTCTACGGTCCGGGTCGGGGCGGACCAACTGGCCGATGTGGCCGCGTAGTTCCCGGAAGCCGGTCAGCCAGTCGGCGGCGATGTGGTCGAGGGGGGTGTTTTTGGGGACGATGCGCGCGGCGGTGATCCAGGTGCGCAGCCGGTCCGCCGAGTCGAGTTGTTCCTCGGGGTGGGTGGTGGCGAGGAGGTCCAGGCAGAGGTGACCGCAGTCGAAACGGGGGCCCTGCGGGGCTGTACCCGGTGCCATGTGCCTGTCACCGCCTTGGGGTTACCGCGTCACAGGGGTGCCTGAAAGGGGTCGTACCCCCTACAGTGCCCGGCCGCACCCGGTGAGCGGAACCCTCCAGGGGCTGTGCCCCTTCACCCCCCAGCTCGGGGGTGCATGTGTGTCGGCGGGTGCGGGTCCGTCGTGGCTGGTCGCGCCCACGCGGCGGAACCGCAAATCAGCACAGCCCCGCGCCCCTAAAAGATCGGGGCTCGCCCGGCGCTTTCAAGGGGTGCGGGGAACTGCGCGACCAGCCCCCACCCAGCCGCAGCCGAACGCGACACGCCCCCTCAGTCGCCGTACTTCGCGTCCGCCGCCGGGTCCAGGGCCAGGCGGTAGCCGCGTTTGACGACCGTCTGGATCAACTTCGGCGCCCCCAGGGACGTGCGGAGGCGGGCCATGGCTGTTTCGACCGCGTGTTCGTCCTTGCCGGCGCCGGGGAGGGCCTTCAGGAGTTCGGAGCGGGGGACGACCCAGCCGGGGCGGCGGCAGAGGGCGCGGAGGAGGGACATGCCGGCCGGGGGGACGGGGCGCAGGGCGCCGTCGACCAGGACCGCGTGGCCGCGGATCTCGACGCGGTGGCCGGCGATGGGGAACGTGCGGGCGCGGGCCGGAAGTTCCTTGCACAGCAACTGCACGAGCGGGCCGAGGCGGAAGCGTTCGGGCTGGACCGTGTCGATGCCGTGGGCCTGGAGGGGCAGGGCCGTGACCGGGCCGACGCAGGCCGGGAGTACGTCGTGGTTCAGGGCGCCCAGCAGTTCCGGGAGCAGGCCCCGGTCCTCCGCGCGGGAGAGGAGGGAGGCCGCGGCGGGGGCGCTGGTGAAGGTCAGGGCGTCGAGGCCGCGGCTGATCGTCGAGTCGAGGAGGCGGTCCACCGGGGCGATGTCCTCCGGGGGCATCCAGCGGTACACCGGGACGCCGACCACCTCGGCGCCGCCCTCGCGGAGGGCCTCGACGAAACCGGGGAGGGGTTCGCCGTGCAACTGGACGGCGATACGGCGGCCTTCGACCCCGTGCTCCAGCAGGCGGTCCAGTACCTCCGCCATGGATTCGGAGGAGGGCGACCACTCCTCGGTCAGGCCCGCGGCCCGGATCGCGCCCTTCACCTTCGGGCCGCGGGCCAGGACCTCCACGCCCCGCAGCTTCTCCAGGAGGGCCTCGCCCAGGCCCCAGCCGTCCGCCGCCTCGATCCAGCCGCGGAACCCGATGGCCGTGGTGGCGACCGCGATGTCGGGCGTCCGGTCGAGGATGTCGTTGGTCGCGGCCAGCAGTTCGCTGTCGTCGGAGAGTGGCACGATGCGCAGGGCCGGGGCGTGGAGGACCGCCGCCCCGCGGCGCTGGAGCAGCGCGCCAAGCTCGTCGGCCCGCCGCGCCGCCGTCACGCCCACGGTGAAGCCCGCCAGCGGGCCGTGTTCCGGCTGCGCCGGCCGCTCGGCCCGCTCTGGTCCCTGCTGTTCGTCGTACATGGCTCTCGTCCCGCACTCGAGTCGTTGCACCTGGGGCCTGTCCTCAGACCATTGATGTCTTCAGACCATGCTTGGCACCTTCATGCCGAACGAGCCTGTCAACGGTGCGTGACAGGCTCGGTTCGGCTTGATGTCGCTGGTGTTACGTCACACGTGTCAGGGCATGGGCGACATCACACCTCGGCGTAGCTGAGCTGCGGCTTCGCCTCCGTCGCAACTGTGTTCTGGGTGGCGCCGGAGGCCGGGCGGCGAAGGTATACGGCCCAGGTGACGGCGAAGCAGACCCCGTAGAAGGCGAGGAAGGAGACGAAGGCGCCGGTGCCGGAGCCGACCGTCAGGAAGGACTGGCGGAAGGCCAGGTTGATGCCGAGGCCGCCGAGCGCGCCCACCGCTCCGATGATGCCCATGGAGGCGCCGGAGAGCCGGCGTCCGTACGCGGCGGCCTCCTCGCCCTCCAGGCCCTTGGCCAGGGCCTTGGCCTGGAAGATGCCCGGGATCATCTTGAAGGTGGAGCCGTTGCCGAGTCCGGTGAGGATGAACAGGGCGATGAAGGCGCAGGTGAACAGCGGCAGCGACTTCTGCATCGAGGCGACGACGATGACGGCGGTGGCGGCGGCCATGGCGACGTAGTTCCACAGGGTGATCTTGGCGCCGCCGTACTTGTCGGCGAGCGAGCCGCCGACCGGGCGGATCAGCGAGCCGAGCAGCGGGCCGATGAAGGTGACGTACGCGGCCTGCAGCGGCGTACGGCCGAACTGGGTCTGGAGGACCAGGCCGAAGGCGAAGCTGTAGCCGATGAAGGAGCCGAAGGTGCCGATGTAGAGGAAGGACATGATCCAGGTGTGGGCGTCCTTGACGGCGTCCTTGGCGGCACCGGTGTCGTTCTTCAGGTGCGCGATGTTGTCCATCTTGACCGCGGCGAGGACCGCGGCGATGACGATGAACGGGATGTAGATCCCGAGCAGGACGCGCGGACCGCCGCTGGCGCCGATGACCGCGAGGCCGACGAGCTGCACGACCGGCACACCGATGTTGCCGCCGCCCGCGTTGAGGCCGAGCGCCCAGCCCTTCTTCCTGAGCGGGAAGAAGGCGTTGATGTTCGTCATGGAGGAGGCGAAGTTGCCGCCGCCGATGCCGGCGAGCATGGCGCAGATCAGGAACGTGTTGAACGAGGTCCCCGGCTCCATCACCGTGAACGCCGCCACGGTCGGGATGAGCAGCAGGCTCGCGGAGGCGATCGTCCAGTTACGACCGCCGAAGAGGGCGACCGCGAAGGTGTACGGGATGCGCACGATCGCGCCGACCAGCGTGGCCATCGAGACGATGAAGAACTTGTCGGCCGGGGTGAGCCCGTACTCCGGCCCCATGAACAGCACCATCACCGACCACACGGTCCAGATGGAGAAGCCGATGTGCTCCGAGAGCACCGAGAAGATCAGGTTGCGACGGGCGACCTTCTCGCCGGTCTCGTTCCAGAAGGCCTCGTTCTCCGGATCCCAGTGCTCGATCCAGCGGCCTCCCCTGCTCGCGGCGGGGGCTTGGCTCGGGGCTGTCATGACGCCTCCACGGTTCTCCGGGCTCGGGTTGGTACTAGGGGGTGCGGGGGTTATGAGTCCGAAGGTAGGGAGGGCGCGTTTCCTCGCTGTGGCACCGAGTGACCGGAAAGGAACTTTGCTCTCACGTTCACAAGGAGCCGCCGGTGAGGATAGCGCGGCCTCGCGGCGATTCGGGTCAGGCTATGACAACCCCGGGCTCCCCCTCCACGTAGAGCTTCCGGCAGGCCCGCCGCCGCCGGCCCGCTCTCCCCTTCTATACGGATACGGCTTCTGAACGTCTCCTCGGTCGTGCCGAGACGTTAGCGCGGAGACGGGGAGATGGGGAGATGACGAACCGGCCCGGCGGTGTGAGGCGCCGGGCCGGCTCGTCATGGAGCAGTTGGTCGTGCGTTCGGTCAGTCGACCAGGGACGGTTCGCGGGGCGAGCGCTGGTGGGGGATCGACGTACGGCCGCGGGTGCCGAGCTTCGCGCCCTCGACGTCCATGTCGGGCAGGACGGCGTTCAGCCGGCGCGGCAGCCACCAGGCCGAGCGGCCGAGGAGGGCGAGAACGGCGGGTACGACGGCCATGCGGACGACGAACGCGTCGAAGAGGACGGCGACGGCGAGGCCGAAGCCGATCATCTTGACGAAGTCGTTGGCGTCCAGGATGAAGCCGGAGAAGACGCTCGCCATGATGATCGCGGCGGCGGAGACCACCCGGCCGCCGTGCCGGAAGCCGGTGACGAGCGCGTCGCCGGGGCGCTCGCCGTGGACGAAGGCCTCGCGGACACGGGTGACGAGGAAGACCTCGTAGTCCATGGCGAGGCCGAAGACCACACCGATCATGAAGATCGGCATGGTGCTCATGATCGGCCCGGGCTGGTCGATGCCGAAGACATCCTTGAGCCAGCCCCACTGGAAGACGGCCACGACGGCACCGAGTGCCGCGGTCACCGACAGCAGGAACCCGAGGGCCGCCTTGAGCGGGACCAGGATCGAGCGGAAGACCAGGACGAGCAGGACGAAGGCGAGTCCGACGACCAGGGCCAGGTACGGCACCATCGCGTCGTCGAGGGTCTGCGAGAAGTCGATGAACAGGGCGGTCTGGCCGGTGACCAGGACGGTGGCACCGATCTCCGACTTGAAGCCGGCGGCCGTGTCGCGGATGGAGTGGACCAGGTTCTCGGTCTTCTCGTCGGTCGGGCCGGTGGTCGGGATGATGTTGACCATGGCTGTGTCGCCCGCCTTGTTGACCGTGGCCGGGCTGACGGAGGCGACGCCGGGCTGCTTGGTGAGGTCCTTGCCCACTTGGTCGGCGGCCGTCTTGGCGTCCTTGGCCTCCACCGTGATGAGCAGCGGACCGTTGAAGCCGGCGCCGAAGGACTCCGACAGCATGTCGTACGCCTTGCGCTGGGTGGTGTCCTCGGCCATCGTGCCCTCGCCGGGCAGCCCCAGCTCCAGGCTCGCGGCGGGTACGGCGATCGTGCCGAGGCCGACGACGCCGAGGAGCAGCACCGCGACCGGGTGGCGCAGTACCCAACCCGCCCAGCGGGAGCCGAGGTTGGGCTTGGCCTTGGCGGCGCGCTTGGCGGCCTTGCGCTGCCGGCGGGCGCTGAGCGGCTTGGCGCGGAACCTTCCCCGCTCGTGGCGGGGCAGCGTCTTGACCGGGGCGTAGCCGAGGAGCGCCGGAACGAAGGTGATGGCGATGAGGACCGCGACGGCGACCGTGCCGGCCGCGGCGAGGCCCATCTTGGTGAGCATCGGGATGTTGACGACGGCGAGGCCCGCGAGGGCGACGATGACGGTCAGGCCCGCGAAGACGACCGCGGAGCCCGCGGTGCCGATGGCGCGTCCGACGGCCTCCTCGCGGCCGCGGCCCTCCAGCATCTCGGAGCGGTAGCGGGAGACGATGAACAGGGCGTAGTCGATGCCGACGGCCAGGCCGATCATCAGAGCCAGCGTGGACGTCGTACTGGACAGGCCGAGGGTGGAGCCGAGGGCGGTGATGCCGCAGATGCCGACACCGACGCCGATCACGGCGGTGAGCAGGGACATGCCGGCGGCGACCATCGAGCCGAAGGTCAGCAGCAGGACCAGGGCGGAGACCAGGATGCCGATGGACTCGGCGTTGTTCTTGGCGGCCTCCACCTCGACGGCGTCACCGCCCGCCTCGACGGTGAGCCCGCCCTCGCGGGCGTCGGCGGTGGCCTCGGTCAGGGCGTCGTGCGCCTTGTCGGTGAGCTCGGTGGCGGCGACCTCGTAGAGGACGGTCGCGTAGGCGGTGGTGCCGTCCTCGCTGACGGCGCCCGCCTGGTAGGGGTCGGCGACGCCCTTGACCAGGGGCGCCTTGGACAGGTCGGCGAGGAGCTGGTCGACCTTGGCCTTCTGGTCGGCGTCGGTGACCTTGCCCTCGGGCGCCCGGACGACCACGCGGGCGGTGGCACCGTCCGCGCTCGCGTCCGGGAAGCGCTCCTTGAGCAGGTCGAAGGCCTTCTGCGACTCGGTGCCCGGCATCGAGAAGGTGTCGGCGGGTGGTGCCGGGGCGGCGGAGGCGGCATAGCCCACGCCGACCAGGATCAGCAGCCACAACAGTGTCGTCCGGCCTCGCCGTCGGAAGGCGAGTCGGCCCAGTTTGTAGAGGAACGTAGCCACGGCGAAGGGGACTCCTGTCGAGTTCGCTGGGTGGGGTCAGGAGATGGGTGGGGTCAGAAGAGAAACGCGGCCAGCTTAACAAACCGCTTGAGCGGTTTGGAAAGTTCAAGGGGTGAGCGAATCAGGCAGTTGAACACCCCGAATCCGCACCTGCACCCCGATGTGGCCGACAAAAGCGGAGGTTCAGTGGCCGTTTTTCGCCAATCTGGAAAACCGCGTGAGCGGTTTGTTAGCGTCCCGGGCAACTTCTGCGGGCAACTTCTGCGCCGCCTCACACCGAGACGAGAGGTCCCTTCGCCGTGACAACTTCCCTGGACAGACCGCGACCGGCACCGCCGGTCAGCGCCCTGCCCGGCGCCAAGGACTCCCCCGTACGCGCCGAGCGGACCTTCGAGCCCTCGGTCGACGGACTGCGCGCCGTCGCCACGCTGATGGTGCTGGTCGCCCACCTCGCCCAGTGGACCGGCGCGCTGATCGACAAGAACGGCAAGGAAGGGCCGTTCGCCCCGGTGATGACCGGTGCGCTGTCGGCCATCCCGATCTTCCTGATCATCAGCGGCTATCTGCTCTACCGCCCCTGGGCCGACGCCGCGCTCGGCGGCCGCAAGGCGCCCAACACCCTGCACTACTACTGGCACCGCGTCCTGCGGATCTTCCCCGCGTACTGGCTGTTCATGATCACCACGCTGCTGGTGTTCAACCGTGAACAGCTCGGCGACGGGTGGCGCACCCTCCGGCTGCTGACCGTCCAGCACGTCCAGCACTGGGAGGATCTGCGCACCGATCCCGGCATGACCAACTGGGCGCAGACCTGGAGCCTCGCCACCGAGGTGCACTACTACATCGCCCTGCCCGTCCTGGCGATCGTCCTCCACAAGGCGCTGCGGGCGACGAAGAACCTGAAGCTCGCCGGGGCGCTGCTCACCGCGGTGATCGTCGCCGACTTCACCTGGCTGGTCGCCACCAGCCCGTCCAGCCCGCTGGGGCCGCCGTCGCTGTGGTGGCTGCGCGGCTACCTCGGGTTCCTCGCCGCCGGCATGCTGCTCGCGCTGGTCGCGGCGAAGACGCGCGGCGGGGCCGGGACCGGGGGGCGGCTCGCGTTCGTGGAGTTCGTACGGAATTACCCGTGGGCGTTCTGGGGTGCGGCGGGCTTGGCGTACGCGCTGGCCAACACCGACTGGGCGGGGAGCATCGCCTCGATCGTGCTCACCAAGGACGAGGCGGCGTTCAAGTACGTGTGCCACATGGTGATCGCGGTGGGGCTGGCCGCGCCGCTGCTGCTGGCGCGGGGCAGTGGGCCGGAGCGGTTGCTGTCACGGCCGACGATCGTGTGGCTCGGGCGGAACTCGTGCGGGATCTTTCTGTGGCACCTGGTCATCATGCAGGTCACCGTCTGGTACCTGCTCGACAGTGACTTCGCGCAGCTGGGGACCGGGGCGTTCTTCGCTCTGCTGCCGTTCGTGTTGGCGCTGTCGGTGTTGGCCGGGTGGTTGTCCTACACGTTCGTGGAGATGCCGTTGCTTCGGCGGTTCCGGATCAGGTCGCATCGGCCGATCGCGGAGCCGGAGCGGCGCGCTGGGTGATTTTCGCCCCCGCCGCCCCTACCCGTCCCTCCCCCATCCAGGGGCTGCGCCCCTTCGACCCCGCTTCGCCTTCGAGCTCGGGTGGGTGGGGTTGAGGGGCGGGTGCGGGTGGGTGGGGGCTTGTCGCGCCCACGCGGCGGAGCCGCAAATCGACACAGCCCCGC
>NZ_VTHJ01000011.1:122022-170650 GCF_008386495.1 Streptomyces tailanensis
TGAAAAGCACGAGGCTGCGCCCCCGTGCTTTTCATCGGCCCGCGGGGCCGTGTCTTTTAGGGGCGCGGGGAACTGCGCGAACAACCTCCACCCACCCGCACGGACCAACTCACCGCAGCCCCCCTTGTCTCCCAGGGGGCGTTACGCCGTCTTCGGGGCTGCCCTCATGCCGATGTACGCGCACTTCGTGCCGTCGGGCAGGGTGGTGAAGACGACCGGCATCCAGTCTTCGGTGAAGGAGGCGCCGCCGCCTGCGCCGGCGAAGACTGTGTCGGTGAGGGGGACCAAGTCCATTTCCAGGTCCGGGGAGTAGCCGGACATGCCGTCTACGAAGGCGTAGGTCAGGTGGGGGGTGCCGGCCTTCTCCGTGACGGTGATCAGGACGCCTTCGCGCTTGTACGTGCCCGTCCAGGGGGTGATGTCGACCGTGGGCGGGTTCTCGGCGGGGGCGAACGGGGTCGGCATCGTGACGTCGGCCAGGTCGGCGAGGAGTTCGCGCATGAGGTCGGCGTAGAGGAGACGGGAGCCGCCGCCGTTGGTGAGGAGTGCGACCGCGACACGGGCGCCGGGCACCACGCGGAGGTAGGCGTACTGGCCGATGGAGGCGCCGTCGTGGCCGAAGCCGGGGACGCCGTCCCAGTCGTAGAGGGTCCAGCCGAGGCCCCAACCGTCCGCGCTCACCGTCCACTTGTCGGGCACGTCCGTCTCGCGGTGCTGCATCGCGGCGACCGAGTCGGCGCCGAGGAGCCGCGTGCCGTCAGGTGCCTTGCCGCCGTCCACGTGGAGCTTGGCCAGGCGCACCAGGTCACCGGCGGTGGCGCAGACCCGCGCGGCCGGGCCCGCGGCGCGCGGCATCAGGTCCCAGGCCGGAGCGAGCATCTGTTCCCCCTCCGGCCCGGCGAGATGCCCCATCGCCGCTCGGAACGGCAGGACCTCCTCGGGGAGCGTCATGGTGTGCGTCAGGCCGAGCGGGGTCAGCAGCCGGTCCTTGAGGGCCTGGTCCCAGGTCGTGCCGGTCAGCACCTCGACGATGCGGCCGAGCACCACGTACCCGATACCGCTGTACGACACCGCCGTACCCGGCGGGCAGTCCATCGCCACGCCCTTCGCGGCCTCGACGTACTTCGCCAGGCTGTCGTCGCCGCGCCCGGTGTCCAGGTGGAAGTCGCAGGTCAGGCCGCTGGTGTGGGAGAGCAGCATGCGGGTCGTGATGACCTTCGTGGCCTCCGGGTCGATCGTCGCGAACTCCGGCAGGACCGATACCACCGGGGCGTCCAGGTCCAGGTCGCCGGACTCCGCCAACTGCATGATCAGGGCCGCCGTGTAGACCTTCGCGATCGAGCCGAGCTGGAAGACCGAGTCGGTGGTCGCCTCCACGCCCGTCTGGCGGTTCAGGACACCGCTGGCCAGCTCCTGGACCTCGTCGTCCACCACGAAGGCGAGCGTCGCGCCGGGTACGTCGTGCTCCTCGCGGAGTTCGTCGAGGCGGTGCTGCCAGTGGCCGAGGTCCACACGGCGGCCGGTGGCCAGTTCGATGACGTTCGAGACGGGGGTGGTGGGGGCCGGCTCCTGTGTGGCCGTCGTCGTCGGCTGCGGCGTCGGGGCCGGGTTCGGCCTGCCGAACGTGTCCCTCGTGGCGTCCCAGGTGCCTGAGGCGCCTTCCATCTGCCATGTGCCGGTCAGACCCCAGCTGTCGCTCGCTTCCCAGCTGCCGGTCGCGATCCACGTGCGGAGGTCGTTCCACTTCGTGTTCTGCGTCTTCTGCGTCTTCTTCGACATGGCTTGTCCTTTGGGGGTGGGTTCGGGCGGTGGCTTCGATGAACACCGTACGGAGTGCGAACACTGTTCGCAAGGCCGTACGGCGTTCATTGTCGGCCAATGAAAAACCGTCCACGAGGGTCTCAACGCCGTGGACGGTTTTCTCATGCACAGGTCGGGGCAGCTTCAGCCCCGGTCCAGGCGGGCCTGGAGGCCGTCCAGGACCCAGTCGAGGCCGTAGCCGAAGTTGTCCACGAGGACCTCGTTCGAGCGGCCGCCCTCCTGTGCGGTGTAGCGCCGGCGGAGGTGCGGATAGTCGCGGGTGGCCTGTTCGACCGCCGGCCACACCTTGCGCGTCCAGTCCTCCTGACTCTGCCCGCTGCGGGCGAGCATCGTCAGCCAGGCGGCCTCACTGGTGGTCATGCCCATCACGTACGCGAAGAGGATCCGCACGACGTGGTCGGCCTGCTCCAGGTCGAAGCCCGCCTCCTCCAGCATGGCGAGCATGCCCTCCGTCAGCCGCATCGAGTTCGGGCCGAGGGAGACGCCCACCTCGCCCAGCATCGGGGCGATCCAGGGGTGGCGCAAGATTGTCGAACGAATGCCGTTCGCACAGCGGGCGGCGGCCGTACGCCAGTCCCGCGCGGCATCCGGTCCCGGCACCTCCATCTCGCCGTAGATGTGGTCCACGACCAGCTCGATCAGCTCGTCCTTGCTCGCCACGTGCGAGTACATCGAGGTCGCGCCCGCGTTCAGGCGGGTGCCGAGGCGGCGCATGCTCAGCGCGGCGGCGCCCTCCTCGTCGAGCAGCTTGACCGCCTCGGCCACGATGACGTCCCGGCTCAGCGTGGGCTGCTCACGCTTCGGGCGGCGCGGGCGGGTCCAGACGGACTGGATCACCGGGTTCACGGACTGGCTCACCGGGTTCTCGGGCATGCGGCCTCCTCGTTCTTCTTCGGGTTCAGGGTAGCGGCGCATGTGGACGACGTGCGGGGTTGCGAACAGTGTACGCACATCGTACGGTGTTCGGCGAGGCCGAGCGCTGCGCGAGCGAGGTGCGAGCGGGGTGCGAGCGGGGTGCGGCCAGAAACAGGGTAGATAACAAACCGCGTTGCTGGTTTTATTGAGTCCCGGAGCGGCAGCAGTCCGGAGCAGCCCCACACTCTGTTTGAAAGGTTTCGTCATGGAAGTCGACGTCAAGGAACGTCATCCACGCCGCTGGCTGATCCTGATCGTGTTGTGCCTCAGCACGCTGGTGCTGGTCATCGACAACATGGTGCTGACGGTGGCAGTGCCGCCGATCGCGGAGGACCTCAAGGCGAGCGCCCAGGACATCCAGTGGATCCTGGAGTCGTACATGCTGGTCTTCGCCGGTCTTCTGCTGACCGCGGGAAGCCTGTCCGACCGCTACGGGCGCCGCAAGGTGATGATCATCGGTCTGACGGTCTTCGGCGCGGCTTCGGTACTGGCCACCTGGGCCGGCAGCGCGGAGATGCTGATCCTCGCCCGGGTGCTGATGGGTATCGGTGGTGCGCTGTTGATGCCCAGCACGCTGTCCATCCTCATCACCGTCTTCGATGAGGACGAGCGGCCCAAGGCGATCGGTGCGTGGAGCGTGGTGGCCATGATCGGGCTCGTCGGCGGGCCCGTGTTCGGTGGAGTGCTCATCGCCCACTTCTGGTGGGGGGCCGTGTTCCTCATCAACATTCCGATCGCTGTGCTCGCGATCATTTCGGCGTTGGTGCTCATGCCGGAGTCCAAGGGGCCTTGGCGTAAGCCGGATCCCGTGGGCACGGTGCTTTCGGTGGTCGGGATGACCGCGCTCGTCTGGACGATCAATGAGTGGCCGAAGGACGGGATCACGCACCCGACGACCCTGGCTGCGGCCGTGGTTACCGTCGTGGCGCTCGTCGGCTTCGGGGTCTGGGAGACCCGGATCGACTCGCCGATGATTCCGATCTCGCTGTTCAAGAACCGGGTGTTCACCGGGTCGAGCTTCTCGCTGGTGCTGCTGACGTTCGCCAACGGTGGGCTGATGCTGGTGCTGACCCAGTACCTCCAGTTCGTGATGGGCTACTCCCCCACCGAGACCGGGCTCGCGTTCATGCCTGCCGCCGTGGCCTCGTTGGTCTTCAACGGGGTGGGCGCCGCGTTGGCGAAGAAGATCGGGAATCGGGCGCTCGCCGTTTCCGGTCTGCTCGTCATCGCCGGGGGGTTCGCCACGTTGTCGACGTTGTCGGCGGGGGACGGGTTCGGGACGTTGGCTGTGGCGATGGTGCTGATGGGGGCGGGGGCCGGTCTTGCCATGCCGGCGGCGATCGCCGCGCTCATGGGGGCCGTGCCGGAGGAGCATGCCGGGGTCGGGTCGGCGCTCAACGACACGATTCAGCAGGCTGGGGCCGCGTTTGGGGTGGCCGTGTTGGGGGCTGTGCTGTCCAGCACGTATACGGCTGAGATGCCGGAGGGCGCGCCTGCGGCTGCGAAGGAGTCCGTGGGGGACGGGCTGGCTGTGGCTGCGGAGAGTGGGGACGGCGGGCTTCTGGCCGCTGTGCACGATGCGTTCACCGGGGCGGTGTCCAGCAGCTTCACGGTGGGGGCTGTGGGGGTTGTGGGGGCGGCTGTGTTGGCGCTGTTCCTGATGAAGGGGGCGGGGAAGGGTGAGGCTCCCGCCGAGGCTGAGGGGGGTGTTGGGGAGGAGGTTGCGCCTGAGGTCGCCGGGGTTCGGTGAGCTTTCGTGAGGACGGCGGGGCCCTGCGGATTGGTTTCCGCGGGGTCCCGCCGTCTGTGTGTGAGAGCTCGGGGGTTCTGAGGTTTTCGCCCCCGCCGCCCCTGCCCTCCCCCACTCTCGGCTTCGCTCGAGCGGGGCGACCCCCATCATCCCCAGGGGCTGCCGCCCCTTCGACCCCGCTGCGCCTTCGAGCTCGGGTGGATGGGGTTGGGGGGCGGGTGCGGGTGAGTGGGGGTTGTTCGCGCCCACGCGGCGGAGCCGCAAATCGATACAGCCCCGCGCCCCTAAGGGCAGCGGCTGCGCCGCTGGCCGGCTGGGGTGCGTTGTGGGGGCGGGGCCGTGCCGGCTTCCGCCGTCACGTGGGCGGGGGGCCGTCGTGGTGGGTGTTCAGGATGGACGGGAGGCTTGTCAGGAACTGGTCCGCGTCCTCGTTCGAGAGGATCAGTGGGGGTGCCAGGCGGATTACGTTCGGGGTGGCCGCGTTGACCAGGAAGCCCTTGCACTGTGCTGTTTGTTGGATTTGGGGCGCCGACGGTGTCGTCAGGACGATGCCCATGAGGAGGCCCGCGCCCCTGACTTCGGAGATCGAGGGGTGGGACAGGAACTCTATGCCTGTGCGCAGGCGTTCCCCCATGCGTTTGGCGTGGGCCAGCAGGCCCTCGTTCTCGATCGTGTCCAGGACTGCCAACGCCGCCGCGCAGACTATGGGGTTGCCGCTGAACGTGGAGCCGTGGGTGCCGGGGGCAAGGAGGTCGGCTGCCTTGTCGAAGGCCAGGGTGGCGCCTATCGGGAGGCCTCCGCCCAGGCCCTTGGCCAGGGTTACGACGTCTGCCTCTATGCCTTCTGCCTGGGCTGCGAACCAGTGCCCTGTGCGGCCTATGCCCGTTTGGATCTCGTCCAGGGCGAGAAGCGTGCCGGTGGATTTCGTTATCTCTCGGGCTGCCGTCAAATAGCCGGGTGGGGGGACTACTACTCCGTTCTCGCCCTGGATGGGTTCCAGGATCAGGAGGGCCGTGTCGTCCGTTACTGCGCTGCGTAGGGCTTCTGTGTCGCCGTAGGGGATGTAGTCCACCGGGCCGGGGAGGGGGAGGAAGGGGGCCCGTTTTGGTGGTTGGCCGGTTAGAGCCAGGGCTCCCATCGTGCGGCCGTGGAAGGCGCCCTGGGTGGAGACGATGCGGGGGCGGCCGGTCAGGCGGGCGATCTTGAAGGCGGCCTCGTTGGCCTCGGCGCCGGAGTTGGAGAAGTAGACGCGGCCGGGGCGGCCGGAGAGGGTCAGGAGGCGTTCCGCCAGGGTTACCGTCGGCTCGGCCACGAAGAAGTTGGAGATGTGGCCGAGGGTGGTGGCCTGGTCGGTGAGGGCGCGGACGAGGGCCGGGTGGGCGTGGCCCAGGGCGTTGACCGCTATGCCGGCCAGGAGGTCTATGTACTCGTTGCCCTCCGTGTCCCAGACCCGGGTGCCCTGGCCTCGTACCAGGGGGAGGCGGGGGGTGCCGAAGTTGTCCATCATGGCCGACTGCCAGCGGCGGGTGAGGGTGCTGTGTGTCATGCCACCGCCTCCAGTCGGGCGCGGGTTTCGTCGGGGACGACCATCGTGCCGATGCCCTCGTCGGTGAAGATCTCCAGGAGGATGGAGTGTTTGACCCGGCCGTCGATCACTCGGGCCGTGCGGACGCCGTTCGTCACGGCGTGGAGGCAGCCCTCCATCTTGGGGATCATGCCGCTGGCCAGGCCGGGGAGCAGGTCGCGTAGTTCGGTGGCGGTGAGTTTGGGGATGACCTCCTCGCTGTGCGGCCAGTCGGCGTAGAGGCCCTCCACGTCGGTGAGGATCAGCAGCATCTCGGCGCCCAGGGCTGCCGCCAGGGCTGCTGCCGCCGTGTCGGCGTTGACGTTGAAGACGCCGCCCTCGGCCGCGTCCTTGGCGTCGGAGCTGCGGGCTATGGAGGAGATGACGGGGATGCGGCCGTTGTCGATGAGGGCCTGGACGACGCCGGCGTCGACTGTGGCCACCTCGCCCACGCGGCCTATGTCGACCGGTTTGCCGTCGACGTCCGCGTAGCACTTGACGGCCGTCATGAGGCGGGCGTCCTCGCCGGTCATGCCTACGGCGTGCGGGCCGTGTTCGTTGAGGAGGCCCACGAGTTCGCGTTGGACCTGGCCGGCCAGGACCATGCGGACGACGTCCATGGTCTCGTCGGTGGTGACGCGGAGGCCGCCGGTGAAGTGGGACTTGAGGCCGAGGCGTTCGAGCTGGGCGCTGATCTGGGGGCCGCCGCCGTGGACGACCACGGGGTTCAGGCCGGCGTGGCGCAGGAAGAGGATGTCCTGGGCGAAGGCGGCCTTGAGGGCCTGGTCGACCATGGCGTTGCCGCCGAACTTGATGACGATGGTCTTGCCCTGGTGGCGGGCCATCCACGGCAGCGCCTCGACCAGCGCGTGGGCCTTGGGCAGCGCCTTCTGTCTGCGGTCGGCGGCCTGGCCGGTGGGGGTGAGGTGGGAGTCGGTGTCGGCGTCGTCGCCGGTTCGGGTGAGTGGGGTCACGACGAGTACTCGCTGTTCTCGTGGACGTACTGGGCGGTCAGGTCGTTGGCCCAGATCACGGCGGACTCGGTGCCGGCGGCGAGGTCGGCGGTGATGCGCACCTCGCGGCCGGTCATGTCGACGAGGGCTCGGTCCTCGCCCACCGCGCCGCCCTTGCAGACCCATACATCGTCGATGGCGACGTTCAGGTCGTCGGGGTCGAAGGCCGCGGTCGTGGTGCCGATGGCGGACAGGACGCGGCCCCAGTTGGGGTCCTCGCCGTGGATCGCGCACTTGAGGAGGTTGTTGCGGGCGATCGTGCGGCCTACGTCGACGGCTTCGGCCTCGGTGGCCGCGTTGATGACCTCGATCCTGATGTCCTTGCTCGCGCCCTCGGCGTCGCCGATGAGCTGTCGGGCGAGGTCGGCGCAGACGGCTCGTACCGCTTCGGCGAAGTCCTCGTGGTTCGGGGTGACTTCGGCGGCTCCGGAGGCGAGGAGGAGGACCGTGTCGTTGGTGGACATGCAGCCGTCGGAGTCGACGCGGTCGAAGGTGGTGCGGGTGGCGTCGCGAAGTGCCTCGTCCAGTACGGCACTTGAGACGTCGGCGTCGGTGGTGAGGACGGCCAGCATGGTGGCCAGGCCGGGGGCGAGCATGCCCGCGCCCTTGGCCATGCCGCCCACCGTCCAGCCGTCGCCCTCGTACACCGCCGTCTTGTGCACGGTGTCGGTGGTCTTGATGGCGATGGCCGCCTTCTCCCCCGCGTGTGCGCTCAGGGACGCGGCGGCCTTCTCCACTCCCGCCAGCAGCTCGTCCATCGGCAGTCGTACGCCGATGAGGCCCGTCGAGGCCACGGCCACCTCGTCGGGGCTCCGGCCCAGCACGGTGGCGGCCTTCTCGGCCGTGGCAACGGTGTCCTGGTAGCCCTCGGGGCCCGTGCAGGCGTTGGCGCCGCCGGAGTTGAGGACCACCGCCGATATATGGCTGTCGGCGAGGGCCTGGCGGGACCACTGGACGGGGGCGGCCTGGACGCGGTTGGACGTGAAGACGCCCGCCGCGGCCGACCGCGGACCGTTGTTGACCACGAGGGCGAGGTCCGGCTTGCCGTTCTGTTTGATTCCGGCGGCGACGCCCGCCGCCGTGAACCCTTTCGCTGCGGTGACGCTCATGGTGCGACTCCGATCGTGGAAAGCCCCAGGTCCTCGGGGAGCCCGAGGGCGATGTTCATGCTCTGGACGGCACCCCCCGCGGTGCCCTTGGTGAGGTTGTCGATGGCGCTGATCGCGATGATCCGGCCGGCCGAGGCGTCGAGGGCGACCTGGATCAGGGCGGAGTTCGACCCGTACACGGACGCGGTGGCGGGCCACTGCCCCTCGGGCAGCAGATGGACGAACGGTTCGTCGAGCAGTGCCTTCTCGTACGCGGCCCGTACGTCGTCGGCGGTGACCCCGGACCTGGCCTTCGCGGTGCAGGTGGCGAGGATGCCGCGGGGCATGGGCGCCAGGGTCGGGGTGAAGGAGACGGAGACCGGCTCCCCCGCCGCGGCGCCGAGGTTCTGCATCATTTCAGGGGTGTGCCGGTGTTCACCACCCACGCCGTACGGCGACATCGAGCCCATGACCTCCGAGCCCAGCAGATGCGGCTTGGCCGCCTTGCCCGCGCCCGAGGTGCCCGACGCGGCGACGACCACCGCCTCGGGTTCGGCGAGCCCGGCGGCGTACGCGGGGAAGAGGGCCAGGGAGACGGCGGTCGGGTAGCAGCCGGGGACCGCGATCCGGGTCGTACGCCTCAACTCATGGCGGGCGCCGGGGAGTTCGGGCAGGCCGTACGGCCAGGTGCCGGCGTGCGGGGAGCCGTAGAAGCGCTCCCAGTCGGCCGAGCCGCGCAGCCGGAAGTCGGCGCCGCAGTCCACTACCAGGACGTCGGGGCCCAGCTCCCTGGCGACGGCCGCGGACTGGCCGTGCGGCAGGGCGAGGAAGACGACGTCGTGGCCGGCCAGGACCTCCGTCGTGGTCGGCTCCAGTACCCGGCCGGCCAGGGGTGGCAGGTGGGGCTGGAGTCCGCCGAGCAGCTGCCCGGCGTTCGCGTTCCCCGTCAGGGCGCGGATCTCCACCTCGGGGTGCCCGAGTAGCAGGCGGAGAAGCTCACCTCCCGCATAACCGCTCGCTCCGGCTATGGCTGCTCGCACTGTCATGACCCCTCCCGGATTGGCATGGGTTGCCGATGTAACCGGGGGCGGAGTCGCCCAACAAGGGGTTCTGTTGTGGTCATGACAATCAGATCGAGTGGAAGAGGGCGCCGGCATGTGTGCTCGCCGGCGCCCTCTTCCTGCGGGTCGGATCCGTGGTTCGGATCCGTGGTTCAGCTCACCAGTCGCAGCGGTCCTCCGTACACCGCCTCCACATGCCCGAACCCCTCCGCCGGGAGGTCGGGCGTGGCGTCGACCGTCTCCGCGTACTGGAGGCGTACGACGTCGTCGGGGACGCGGCGCCCGGGTGGGCGCCGGGCGTTGCGCTCCAGACAGGTCTCCAGGGGGGTCGTCAGGATCAGTGCGGCCGCCGGGACGCGATGGCGGCCGGCGATGTCGAGCAGTTTCGCGCGCACCGCGCGGTCGGGGCTGTCCGCGTCGACGACCGTGGTCAGCCGGCGGGCCAGCCGGGCCTCCAGCACCTCGCCCAGCACATGGACGGCCTCGTCGGTGGCGTCCGCGCGGATCGGGTCGTCGCAGATCCGCTCCCGGAACTCGTCCAGTTCCAGCACCGCGCTCGGTGGCCAGGCGTCGGCGAGCGTGCTCTTGCCGCTGCCGGCCGCGCCCAGCAGCACGATCAGGATCGGGTCGGGCAGAACGGCGTCGGCCATGGCTCGTCTCCTCTCGGGTCTGGGTGGACGAGCCGGGTGCGTCCCGTGGAGTGCCCCCGTGGAGGAGTCCGTACACGGCCGACGGCCCGCTGCGGGCGGGCCGTTGGTCAGGCTGTTCGGGGTGTACGGGCGATACGGGGTGTCCAGGGGATGTGTGCACCCGGCCCCCACGACTGTCCGTCAAGGATCGACCAAGGATGGGTGTTCAGTCCATAGGAGTCAGTTCATAGGGGGCAGTCCATAGGGGTCGGTTCATGGGAGGAGGAGAAAGCAGGGGTCAGATGCGGACCGGCAGTGACACCAGGTGGATGCCGTCGCCCGGCATGGCCACGTACTCCAGTTCGTCGCGGTCTACGGCGAGGGTGAGGCCGTCGTTGCGGATCAAGAGGGTGTCGAGGACGACCTCGGCCTGGAGGCGGGCCAGGGCGGCGCCGATGCAGAAGTGGGTGCCGTGGCCGAAGGCCATGTGGCCGACGCCGCGGCCGAGTTCGCGGCCGATGTCGAGCTTGTCGGCGCCGCCCGGGAACTCGCGCGGGTCGTGGTTGACGCCCAGCAGCGCCGCCGTGACCGCCTCGCCCTGCTTGACCGGCATCCCCGCGAACTCCAGGTCCTCGGTGGCGTACAGGGGCGCGCCGATCGGGACCGGTGTGGTGAAGCGGAGCAGCTCCGGGACCGCGCGGCCCGCCAGCAGTTCGGGCTCGTCGCGCAGGCGGGCGAGCTGGTCGGGGTGGTCGAGCAGGGCGAGGATCGCGTCCGCGATGAAGTGGGCGGGCGGCATGATCCCCGTGTTGATCAGCAGCAGGAAGATCGCGATGATCTCCGTCTCTCCGAAGTCGCCCTCCTCCTGGCTAACCCGGATCAGCTCCGAGATCAGGTCGTCCGAGCGGGCCGCCGTGCGCTCCTCGATGAGCTTCTTGCAGTGCTCGACCATGCCCTTGAGGGCCGGGATGAACCGCTCCGGATCGCCGGAGATGTAGTCGCGGATCCAGCGGCAGATCTGGGGCTGGTCGGCCTCGTCCACGCCGATGAGTTCGCAGACGCCGAAGCCGGCGAGGGGGTGGCTGAGGTCCTCCAGGAGGTCGGCCTCGCCCTTTTCCGCCATCGCCGTGTACAGGTCGTGGGTGATCTTCTCGATCTTCGGGCGGAGGGCGTTGATACGGCGAGCCGTGAAGGCTCGGGTGATGAGGGTGCGCATACGGGTGTGGTCCTCGCCGTCGGCCAGGACGAGGATGCCGAGGTAGTCGCGGTACTCCGGGGGGAGGCCGTAGGCCTCGATCATCTGGTCGGCGATGCTTGGGCCGTCCTGGCCGGGGAGTTTGGTGCTGTCCCGTACGAAGCGGGGGTCTGTCAGGGCCGCCTTGGCGTCCTCGTAGCGGGTGATGAGCCAGACCGGGGTGTCGACGTCCGGGAGCGTTACGCGGACCAGGGGGGCCTGGTCGCGCAGGCTCGTGAAGCCACCGGGGGTGCTGACGAACTTCGAGGTCAGGGAGAGGACTTCCTGCGACATGTTGTCTCCATCCAAGGGTGGCGAGCCAGGATCTCTATTGGACGGCTGAAACATACCGGGACAGCGGTATGTTTTGTAGGGCGAGCGTTCAACTGTTCAGGGTGGGGTGGGGTGGGGTGGTGTGCATGAGTGAGGGCCGCGCGATGCCGGTTGGCTTCGCGCGGCCCTGGGTTTGGGCTGGTCGCGCCCACGCGGCGGAGCCGCAAATCGACACAGCCCCGCGCCCCTGAAAAAGCGGGCTGCGCCCGGCTTTTTCAACGGCCCGCAGGGCCGTTGTCTTCAGGGGCGCGGGGACCCCTCCCGAGTTCTCAGGCGGCGGTCATGGCCTCGCGCAGGGTCTTGGGGCGGAGGTCGGTCCAGTGGTGCTCTATGTACTCCAGGCACTCCTGGCGGCCGGCCTCGGCGAACACCACCCGCCAACCCGCGGGGACCTGGGTGAAGGTGGGCCACAGGGAGTGCTGGTCCTCGTCGTTGACGAGGACGTGGAACGTGCCGTTGGGGTCGTCGAACGGGTTGGTGCTCATGGTGAGTTCAGCTCCTTTGAGTGGTCAGTTTTGGCGGTTGCTCAGACCTTTGCGTGTTGGCGGGACGCCAGGTCTATCGCTATCGCGTCCGCTATCTCGCCGCTGCGGATGGCGATGTTGGAGAGGAGGGAGGAGGCCAGGCCGTGGGTGTGTTCCGTGCCGCCCTGGAGGTAGATGCCCACGTTCAGGTCGGGGGTCGTGACCAGGCGGTAGTCGCGTTCTACTCGGAGGCGGCCCTCGTCGTCGCGCAGGCAGTACGGGGCCAGGTCGCCCAGCAGGGTCGTGGGGTCCATGGAGTCGTAGCCGGTGGCGAAGACGATCGCGTCGACGTCGAGGGCGTAGGCCGAGTCGTCCCGTACGGAGTGCATCGTGAGGTGGGCGCCTTCGGGGGTCGGGGCCACGGTTCGGACCCTCGACAGGTTCAGCAGGTGGAGGCGCTTGATGCGGGCCACCTCGTCGTCGTACGCGCGCTGGTAGAGGTCGCGGATGACCTCGTCGTCGGCTACGCCGTAGTTGGTGTTGCGGTGGTAGCGCCAGAACGCGTCGCGGGTGCGGTCGGTGCCGCCGTAGTAGTCGTCTACGGCGTCGGCGTCGAAGATGCGGTTGGCGTAGGGGGTGTCGTCGGCGATCGAGTAGCCGTACGACGGCATGATCGCGTAGACCTCGGCGTGCGGGACGGTGTCGTAGACGAACCGGGTGATCTCGGCGGCGCTCTGGCCGGCGCCGACGACGGCGAAGCGGCGGATCCGGGACTTGTCGAGGGTGTGGAAGCGGCCGAGGAACTCGGAGCTGTGCCAGACGCGTTCGCCGCGGTCGATGCCGGTGGGCATCTTGGGGACGAGGCCCGTGGAGATGACGAGGTTGCGCGCCTCGACGAGGCGGGTGCCGCCGCGCGGGGCGTTGTCCTGCACCTCGACGCGTACGGTGTCGATGGCGCCGTCGCCCGGGTGACCGTCGGGGAGGTGGACCGCGCTCACCTCGGAGTTGTAGGTGACGCGGTCCGAGAAACTGGACTCGGCCCATTCGAGATAGTCGTGGAATTCGTTCCGGGTGGGGAAGAAGTCCTGGTTGTTCACGAACTGGGCGAGGCGGCCGACGGCGTGCAGATAGGCGATGAAGCTCCACTGGGAGGCCGGGTTGCGGAAGGTCGCCAGGTCCTTCAGGAAGGAGATCTGCATCTTGGTGTCCGGCAGCAGCATGTTGCGGTGCCAGCCGAGGGAGGGCTGCTTCTCGAAGAAGGCCGCGGTGAGGGGGTTTTCGCCCTTTCCTCGCTGCTCCTCCAGGGCTATGGCGAGCGAAAGGTTGGCCGGGCCGAAGCCAATTCCCACGACCTCGTACGCTTCGGTGTGAGCTTCCATGAATTCTCCCGCGAGTGGTGTGCTGGAAAGGTACGTCGCGTCTTTTTCAGGCGTCAACGAACGGCTGTGGCTGGACAGTTGAACTGGACAGCGGTTCAGTGGTGGACCGGGCAGCCCTTGATCGTGCCCGTCTTCTCCATGCGGTCCATGAGGCCGGCCGTTTCGCGGTACTGCGTGGAGTCGCGCAGGGCGAAGTCCTCGCGGACCCGGTCCCGGATTTCCTGGTCCTGTTCCTGGCTGAGCTTGAACATGCCCTCGGCGCCGGTGATCCGGACGCGGAAGGCGCCGACCGCGGGCAGGATCGTCGCGAAGTAGTCGATGGAGCGGGACATGTCCCAGGCCTTCTCGGCCCCGAAGTCCCGTTCGTAGGCCTTCACGGTGTCCTTGCAGACCTCCAGTGAGTCCTCGCCGGGGGCGGCGGCCTCGATCTTCTGGAAGACGCCATGGACGTGGACGGAGGTGAAGTCCCAGGTGGGTGCGGCGGGCGTGATGTCGTACACGGTGGGCGACACATAGGCGTGCGGCCCGGTGAAGGTGATGAGGACGGGGGTGCCGGTCTCCAGGGCCGTCCAGTGCGGGTTCTCCCTGTTCATATGGCCGATGAGCCGGCCGCCGGCCAGGTTCTCGGTCCACTCGCCGGTCCACTCCGGGTCACGGATGACAGGAAGGTGGGTGGCGTAGGGGTCGGCGTCGGCGGGGCCGTTGGATACCAGCAGGGCGAAGGGGTTGAGGCGGATCAGCTCGGTCATCCACGAGCCGTCCGGCTCCCGGTACGGTTCGGGAACGAACATTCGGACCTACCAATTCTCGGCGCTTGGGAGGGTTTTTCCGTCCCCGGGGCGTTCCTTGTGGGTTCGCCCCGGGGACGGATTCGCGGGGCCGGGGGGTGAGGGCTCCCGCGAGGGGGTCAGGACGGTTTGCCGCCCCGGGCCTTGTCGAGCTCGTCGAGCTTGTGGCCGATGACTTCCGCCATTCCGGCGGCGTGCGCCGGAAGGCACATCTCGTGGTGGGTGCTGTGGATGTCGTACGCCGTCACCTTTCCGTCGACGTACGGCTTCCACTGGCCCGTGTAAGGCGCCTCGGGGTTCAGTGTCGCGTTGAAGAAGAGGACGTCGCCCTGGAATACGGGCGGGGTGAACCTCTTCAGCAGGTCGACATGGTGGACCACGAATTCCGAGGACCGCTCCAGGAGGTTCTCCTGGTCCGTGCCGTCGAGTTCTCCGACGAATTCGCCGAGGAGGCCGCGTACCTGGGCCAGTTCGAGATCCGGGTCGTTCGCGAAGTGGCCGCTCGGTGCCGCGTCGAGCAGGCCGAGGAGGGCTACTTCGTGGCCCCTGCGCTGGAGTTCCGCGGCCATCGCGTGGACGACCGCTCCGCCGAAGGACCAGCCGATCAGGTGATACGGTCCCTCGGGCTGAACAGAGAGTATCTCTCCGACGTATTCCGTCACCAGGGATTCGAGGGAATTCGGCAGTGCGGAATTCAGCGGTACGGAATTCCCGGCCGGACCGGAGGACCACGCCGGCGACTGGATTCCGTACGCCGGCCGGTCCGCGGGCAGGTGCCCGGCGAAGGACAGGTACGGCCAGGCGAGTCCGCCGGTGAGGTGCGCGAACCACAGGGGTTCCCGGTCGCCGTCGGCCTTGATGGTGAGCACGCGGGCGAACGGGTCCGTGTTCTCCCGTGCCGTCCGGGCTCCGTGCGCGGCCAGCCCGGCCACCGTGGGCGCCTGGAACACCGCCCGCATGGGCAGCGCCAGGCCCAGCTCCCGGCGGACGCGGCTGACCAGCCGGGCCGCGAGCAGGGAGTGGCCGCCGAGGGCGAAGAAGTCGTCGTCGATGCCGACCTTCTGCAGGCCCAGTACGTCCGCGAAGAGGGCCGCCAGGGTCTCCTCGCGGGCCGTGCGGGGCGCCCGGTAGGCCTCGCCGGTGAACTCGGGTTCGGGCAGCGCCCGGTGGTCGAGCTTGCCGTTCGGGGCCAGCGGCAGCCGGTCCAGGTGCACGAAGGCGGAGGGGACCATGAACTCCGGGAGCCCGGCGGTCACATGGGCGCGCAGTTCCTCGGTGTCGAGGTCCGGGGTGGCCGGTACGACGTAGGCGACGAGCCGCCCGGTGTTCCCGTGGGGCCCAGGGGGTGTTTCGAAAGTCCTGTGCGGTGCCCGCGGTGTCCGGTGCGTGCCCTCGGCGTGCCGCACGAAGGCCCTCGATGGGGGTCCCCCCGCTCGAGCGAAGCCGGGAGTGGGGGAGACGCTACTTGAGTCTTTGGCCGGTGCGGCGGTGGAGGCCCCTCCCGCTCGAGCGAAGCCGAGAGTGGGGGAGTGTGCCGGGCGCCGCGGGTGCTGTGCGGGACTTTCGAAGCACCCCCTGACGACCACCACCGCCCGGTCGACGCCCGGGTGGGCCGTCAGGGCCGCCTCCACCTCGCCCGGTTCGACCCGGAAGCCCCGCACCTTGACCTGGACGTCACCGCGGCCGGCGTACTCCAGCCGCCCGTCCGCGTTCCAGCGGGCCAGGTCGCCCGTGCGGTACATCCGTGAGCCGGGCGGGCCGAACGGGTCGGCCACGAAGCGGTCGGCGGTCAGGTCGGGCCGTCCGCGATAGCCCCGGCCGACGTTTCCGGCGACGTACAACTCGCCCACCGCGCCCGGCGGTACGGGGGTCAGTCCGGGGCCGAGGATGTACGCCCGCATGTTGGCGAGCGGGGCTCCGATCGGAGTACTGCCGCCGGTGAGTTCGGTCGTGGAGGCGTCGAAGAGGGTGGCGTAGAAGCTCTCCGTCTGGCCGTACGCGTTGATCACGCGTACCTCCGGGAAGGCCTCCCGCACCCGCCGTACGAGCCCGGTCGACAGGCCCTCGCCCGCGAAGACCAGGGTGTCCACGGAGGTGGTGCCGGCGAGCTGGTCGACGAGTTCGGCGAAGACCGACGGGACCGTGCTGATCACGGCGCCCTGCCAGGCGTCCCGCTCCCCCAGCGCCAGCACGTCGCGGACGATCTCGACGGTGCCGCCGTGGGCGAGCGTGGTGAACAGTTCGAAGACGGAGACGTCGAAGTTGATCGACGTGCCCGCGAGCATCCGCCGCCCTGGGGCCATGCCCACCGGGCCGGCCAGCCGCAGTACGCCGTTGACCACGTTGGCGTGCGTGATCGCGACGCCCTTCGGGGTGCCCGTCGAGCCCGACGTGTACATCACGTACGCGAGGTTGTCCGGGTGGACCGGGCGGCCGAGGTCGGTGTCGTCGGCCGGGAGGACCAGTTCGTCGAGGTGGAGCTTCGGTGTCGTGGTCTCCGGGAGGACGTTCGCTGTCCCGGTGTCCGTGAGGACCAGCTGAGGCCGGGCCTCGCCGAGGATGTACTCCAGGCGGTGGCTCGGGTACTTGGGGTCGATCGGAAGGTAGGCACCGCCCGCCTTCAGGACCGCGAGCAGGGCCACCGCCAGGTCGAGGGTGCGGGGCAGGGCCACGGCCACGACCGTCTCCGGGCCGACGCCGTGTCCGACGAGCTCACGGGCGAGCCGGTTGGCCGCCGCGTTCAGCTCGGCGTACGTCAGCGTCGTCCCGCCGTACTCGACGGCCGACGCGTCCGGGGTGGCCGCGGCCTGCCGCTCGACCAGCCCGGCGACGGTCACCCCGGGCGTCGGCGCCGCCGTGCCGCTCAGCTCGGTGAGCCGCTCGTGCTCGGCCGGTTCGAGGAGGTCCACCGCGCCGACCGGCACCGACGGGTCGGCGGCCATCTGACGCAGGACGCGGACCAGCCGGTCGCCCAGCGCCTCGACGGTCTTCAGGTCGAAGACGCCCCGCTGGTACTGGAGCACCAGCTGGAGATGCGGATCGGCGGCCGCCATGACCGTCAGCGGGTAGTGCGTACCCGAGAACGGGCGGATGCCGGTGAAGGCGATCCCGGCCGCGCTGTTGGCGGAGTCGATGCCCTCCTTGTCCACCGGGAAGGACTCGAACACGACGAGGGTGTCGAACAGCGTGCTCAGGCCGGTGGTCCGGTGGATCTCGCTCAGCCCGTGGTGATGGTGGTCGAGCAGTGCGGCCTGGCGGCGCTGGAGGCCGGTGAGCAGGTCGGCCAGGGTGTCGCCGGGGCCGTACTCGACGCGTACGGGCAGGGTGTTGATGAACAGGCCGACCATCGAGTCGACGTCCGTGACCGTGGGCGGGCGGCCGGAGACCGTCGCGCCGAAGACGACGTCCTGGCGGTTCGTCAGGCGGCCGAGGAGCACCGCCCAGGCGGCCTGCACGAGGGTGTTGACGGTGATGCCGAGTTCGGAGGCGCGGCGGTTGAGGGCGCGGGCCTCGTCGAGCGGCAGGCGGACGTCGAGCTGGCCGACACCGAGGTCGTCGCCGGTCAGGGTCTGCGGGGCGAGGAGCGTAGGTTCCTCCACGCCCTCCAGTTCCGCCGCCCAGGCTCGGGCCGTCTCGGCGTGGTCCTGCTCGGCGAGCCAGGTGAGGAAGTCCTTGAAGCCCCGGGTGCGGGGCAGGACGGACGGGTCGCCGGCCGAGCCGTACAGGTGGAGCAGTTCCTGCATGAGGATCGGGAAGGACCAGCCGTCGAACAGCACGTGGTGGGCCGTCAGGACCAGTTCGGAGCGGTCGTCGGTCATCCGGACCAGCGACAGCCGCAGCAGCGGTGGGGCCGCCGGGTCGAAGTGCGCCTTGTGGTCCGCCGCGAGGAAGCGTTCGAACGCCTCCTCCCGTTCCGCCTCGGGGAGTTCGCGCAGGTCCACCTCCCTCCAAGGGAGGGCTACGCCGTCCACGACCGCCTGGAGCCGCGAGCCGGCCGCGTCCGTCACGAACGCCGCCCGCAGGTTCGGGTGCCGGTCCAGGACGGCCTGGCCCGCGGCCCGCATCCGGGCCGGGTCGATATGGCCGGAGACGTGGAACGCGATCTGCATCTGGTACGCGTCGTGTTCGGCGTCGTCGTCGAGGAGCGACTGGAAGAGGAGGCCGGACTGGAGTGCCGTGAGGGGCCAGACGTCGGTGAGGCCGGGGTACGTCCGCTCCCAGCGCTCTATGTCCTGCTGGGTGACGTCCACGAGGGGGAGGTCGGAGGGGGTGAGACCGCCGGCCTTCGGGTCCTCGGTGACGTGCCTGGTGATCGCGTGCAGGGCCTCCGACCAGAGGGTCATGAGGTCTTCGACCTCGGTGTGGGTGAGGATGCCGGTGGGGAAGCCGACGGAAGCGTCGAGCTGGGGGCCGAGGTCGGTGTCCATGACCGCCGAGTTGATTTCTATGGTGGTCATGGCGGGCATGTCGCCGAGGTCTGCGGCGAGGGTGACATCCGGGAGTTGGGTCCAGCCGAGGTTCCGTAGGTCTTCGGGCATGTCCGCGGATGAGAAGCGGCCGAGGTAGTTGAAGCCGATCTGTCCGGCGCCGCCCCCTAGCTGAGCCCTTGTTCCCTCGTTCAGGTAGCGCAGCAAGCCATAGCCCAGACCCTTGTCCGGGATCGCCAGCAGCTGTTCCTTGATTGCCTTGACCACCGCGCCCGTTGTGCGGCCTCCCTCGAACGCCTCCTCCACGTCGAAGCCCGTCGTGTCCAGGCGGACCGGGTACATGCTCGTGAACCAGCCGACCGTGGACGACAGGTCCGCGCCCGGTACCACGTCCTGTTCGCGGCCGTGGCCCTCCAGGCGGATCAGCGTGGACGGTTCGTCCTGGCCCCGGATCCGGCGCCACTTGGTCACCGCCAGCGCCAGTGCCGCCAGCAGGCCGTCGTTGACCCCTCCGTGGAAGGCCGCCGGGACCTTCGTCAGCAGTGCCTCGGTGACCTCGACCGGGAGGCGGACCGACAGGTGGTCCAGGGTGGAGCGGGTGTCCGTGGCGGGGTCCAGGGGGCGGGAGCCCAGGAGAGGGTCGGGGCCGTCCAGGATGGCCTGCCACAGCTCCAACTCCGCTGTGCGCTGCGGCGAGTTCGCCTCCTCCATCAGGGCGTGTGTCCAGCGGCGTACCGAGGTGCCCACCGCCGGGAGCTGGGCCGTGCCGTTCGCCTTCACCTGCTTCCATGCCTCGGCGAGGTCGGGAAGCAGGATGCGCCAGGAGACGCCGTCCACGACCAGGTGGTGCAGGGCGATCAGCAGCCGGCCAGGGACGTCGGCATCCGCCGGGTCGAACCAGACGAACTGGGCCATGGCCCCGGCCGCCGGGTTCAACCGGCCCGTCGCCGCGTCGAGTTCCGTGGCCGCCGTACGCAGCCACTCCTCGTCCCAGGCGCCGTCGCACTCGACCCGTCGTATCAGCGCGGCCGTGTCCACCGAACCCGGCGGGGCCACCTCCAAGCTCTCCCCGACCAACCGCGACCTGAGCAGGTCGTGGCGGTCGAAGACAGCGTTCAGGGTCGCTGCGAAACCGTCCCCGTCGATGCCCTGCGGGAGTTCCAACGGCAGCGACATCGAGAAGCGGTCGAAGTGGCCGCCCAACTCCAGCATGTACTGGGCGATCGGGAGCAGCGGCAGGGTGCCCGTGCCGCCGCCGTCGAACTCCTCCAGGAGCACGGCGGTGCCGGTCGTGCGGGCCACGCGGGCGAGTTCGGCGACCGTTCGGTGTTCGAAGATCTCGCGCGGGGTGACCTCGACGCCCTGGGCGCGGGCCCGGGTGACGACCTGGATGGAGCGGATGGAGTCGCCGCCGACGGCGAAGAAGTCGTCGTCGATGCCGATGCGGGCGTGGCCCAGGACGTCGGCGTAGACGGCGGCGAGGGTCTCCTCCTCGGGGGTCCGGGGGGCCCGGTACTCCCCGCCGCTGAACTCCGGTTCGGGCAGTGCCTTGTGGTCGAGCTTGCCGTTCGGGGCGAGCGGCAGCCGGTCGATGACCACGAAGGCGGCCGGGACCATGAACTCCGGCAGCCGGTCGCCGACGAAGCCGCGCAGGTCGCGGGAGGTGAGCCCGGCGGTGAGGTCGAAGTCGGTGCCGCCGAGGTCCTGGCCGGCGCCGCTCGACCCGGCCTCCGCCGGGACGACGTAGCCGACGAGTTGCTTGCTCTTGCCGTGTTCGCGGACCACGACCGCCGCCTGGGCGACGCCCGGGTGCGCGGTGATGGCGGCCTCGACCTCGCCGGGCTCGATGCGGAAGCCGCGCACCTTGACCTGGGAGTCGGCGCGGCCCGCGTACTCCAGCTGACCGTCCGCGTTCCAGCGGGCCAGGTCGCCCGTGCGGTACATCCGGGAGCCGGGCGGGCCGAACGGGTCGGCCACGAAGCGCTCGGCGGTGAGGTCCGGGCGGCCCCGGTAGCCGCGGCTGATGTCGCCGGCGATGTACAGCTCGCCGGCCACGCCCACGGGGGCGGGGGCGAAGCCGGGGCCGAGGACGTACGCCCGCATGTTGCCGAGCGGGGTGCCGATGGGGGCGCTGCCCGTGCCGCCACCGGAGAAGCCGTTCGGCCCGTTCGCGGTGAACGTCGTGGCGTAGAAGGACTCGGTCTGGCCGTACGCGTTGATGACCCGTACGCCCGGGATCTGCTCGCGCATCCGTTCCACCAGCGTCGTGGGCAGGGCCTCACCCGCGAAGACGACCGTCTCGACGTCGAGCCGGCCCGCGAGCTGGTCGAGCAGCTCGGTGAAGGCCGAGGGCACGGTGGAGATCATCGTGCCGTTCCAGCTGTCGCGTTCGCCGAGGACGAGGACGTCCCGGACGATCTCGGCGCTGCCGCCGACGCTCAGCGTGGTGAACAGTTCGAACACCGAGACGTCGAAGTTGATCGAGGTGCCCGCGAGGATCCGCGAGCCCTTCTTCACGCCGACCCTCGGGATCAGCCGCAGGACGCCGTTGACGATGTTGCGGTGGCTCAGGGAGACGCCCTTCGGCACGCCCGTCGAGCCCGAGGTGTACATGACGTACGCCAGGTTCTGCGGGTGGGCGGTGACCGGCAGGTTCTCCGGGGAGCGGTCCGTGAGGTCCAGCTCGTCGACGTACAGCTTCGGCACAGACACCGAAGGCAGTACGGAGACCGTCTCGGAGTCCGTCAGGACCAGGGTCGGGGCCGCCTCGGTGAGGATGTGGTCGAGGCGGTGGCTCGGGTACTTGGGGTCGATCGGGAGGTAGGCGCCGCCCGCCTTCAGTACGGCGAGCAGGGCGACGGCCAGTTCGGCGGTGCGCGGCAGGGACACCGCGACGAGCGTCTCGGGACCGACGCCACGGTCGACCAGTTCACGGGCGAGACGGTTGGCGCGGGCGTTCAGCTCCCAGTACGCGAGCGTGGTGTCGCCGGAGACGATCGCGACCGCGTCCGGGGTGGCCGCGACCTGCTTCTCGACCAGTTCGGCGACCGTGAGGTGCGGGGTCGGCTCGGCGGTGTCGTTGAAGCGGTGCAGGACCTTGTCGCGCTCGGCCTCGTCGAGGAGGTCGACCGCGCCGACCCGGGCCGCCGGGGCGGCGACGAGCTGGCGCAGCACCCGGACGAAGCGGTCGGCGACGCGTTCGGCCGTCTCCCGGTCGAACAGGTCGGTGGCGTACTCCAGCAGGCCCTCGACCTCGCGTCCGTCCGGGCCCGTCACCTCGGTGAGGTTGAAGAACAGGTCGAACTTGGCGGTGCCGGTCGGCGTCGGGACGTAACTCACCGCGAGGCCCGGCAGGTCGAAGTCGGCCTGGGCGAAGTTCTGCCAGGCGAACATCACCTGGAACAGCGGGTGGTAGGCCGTGGACCGCTCGGGGTTGAGCAGTTCCACCAGGCGCTCGAAGGGGGCGTCCTGGTTGGCATACGCGGCCAGCGCCTTGTCGCGGACCTGGGCGATCAGTTCCTCGAAGGTGGGGTTGCCGGAGAGTTCGGCGCGCAGCACCCAGGTGTTGACGAAGAACCCGACCAGGTCGGCGAGGGCCTCGTCGGTGCGGCCTGCGATCGGGGAGCCGATCGGGATGTCGTCGCCGCCGCCGAGCTGGTGCAGCAGGACCGCCAGCACGGACTGCATGACCATCGAGACGGTCACGTCATGCTCCCGCGCCAGCTTCTCCACCGCGGCGAGGAGTTCGTCGTCGATCGTGAAGTCGAGCATCTCGCCGCGGTGGCTCGCCTTCGGCGGGCGCGGGCGGTCGACGGGCAGGCGCAGCGGCTGCGGTACGGCGGCCAGTTCGCGGCGCCAGTACGACGACTGGCCGGCGAGCAGGCTGTCCGGGTCGGTGGCGTCGCCGAGCAGAGCGCGCTGCCAGAGCGTGTAGTCGGCGTACTGGACCGGCAGTTCGGCGAAGTCGGGCGCCCGGCCCTCGCGGCGGGCCGCGTAGGCGGTGGAGACGTCCCTGATCAGCGGGGCCATGGACTCGCCGTCGCCGGCGATGTGGTGGATGAGCAGCGTCAGCACGTGCTCGCCCGGTCCGCAGCGCAGGATGCCCGCGCGGACGGGGATGTCGTTCCCCAGGTCGAAGGTGTGCTGGGCCGCGCGGACGACCGCGTCCGTCAGGCCGTCGCCCGGTGCCACCTCGACGACCGGGACGGACAGGGTGTACTGCCCCGGCTCCAGGACGATCTGGTAGCCGGCGCCGTCCGCGTCCTCCCCGTACACGGTCCGCAGGCTCTCGTGCCGGGCCACGACGTCCCGGATCGCCTCGGCGAGCGCCTCGGTGTCCAGGTCACCGGTCAGCCGCAGCGCCATCGGGATGTTGTACGTCGCCGAAGGGCCCTCGAACCGGTCGATGAACCACAGCCGGCGCTGGGCGAAGGAGAGCGGCAGCCGCTCGGGGCGGTTGCGGGCCCGGCGCAGCGGGGTGCGCACGGTGTCGCCCGAGGAGAGCTGTGCGGTGAGCTCGGCGACCGTCGGGGAGCCGAAGACCACCTTGATCGGGATCTCCACTCCCAACTCGGTGCGGATACGGCTGATCAGGCGGGTGGCGAGGAGGGAGTGGCCGCCCAGGTCGAAGAAGTTGTCGTCGATGCCGACCTCGTCCACGCCGAGCACCTCGGCGTAGAGCCGGGCGAGGATCTCCTCCCGCTTGGTGCGCGGCGCCCGGTAGGGCACCCCGGCGAACTCGGGAGCGGGCAGCGCGGCCCGGTCGAGCTTGCCGTTGGGCATCAGCGGCAGCCGGTCGAGGAGCACGTGGGCGGCCGGGACCATGAACTCGGGGAGTTTCTGGGCCGCGTAGGCCGCCAGCTCCTCCGCGTCCACCTCACCGGCGGGCACGACGTACGCGACGAGCACCTTGCCGGAGTTGGTGCCGCGCCCGTTGCGGGCGATCACCGCGGCCTGGGTGACGGCCGGGTGGGACGCCAGGGCTGCCTCGACCTCGCCGGGCTCGATACGGAAGCCGCGCACCTTGACCTGGGTGTCGCCGCGCCCGACGTACTCGATCTGTCCGTCCGCGTTCCAGCGGGCCAGGTCCCCGGTGCGGTACATGCGGGAGCCGGGCTCGCCGAACGGGTCGGCCACGAAGCGGTCGGCGGTCAGGTCGGGGCGTCCGCGATAGCCGCGGCCCAGGCTCCCGGCGACGTACAACTCGCCGATCGCGCCCGGCGGAACGGGCGTGAGGCCCGGACCGAGGACGTACGCCCGCATGTTGGGCAGCGGGGTGCCGACGGGCGCGCTGCCCGTGCCGTCCCAGCCGGCCGCGTCGAAGGTGGTGGCGTAGAAGCTCTCCGTCTGCCCGTACGCGTTGACGATCCGGACACCGGGGAACGCCTCGCGGACCCTTTCGACGAGCGTCGAGGAGAGGGCCTCGCCGGCGAAGACGACGGTCTCCATGGAGGTGCGGTCGGCGATCTGGTCGACGAGTTCCGCGAACGCCGACGGCACCGTGCTGATGACACCGCCGCGCCAGCCGTCCCGTTCGCCGAGGACCAGGACGTCCCGGACGATCTCCGCCGTGCCGCCGTGGACGAGCGTGGTGAACAGCTCGAACGCCGAGACGTCGAAGTTGATCGACGTGCCCGCCAGCACCTTGGAACCCGCCTGGATGCCCATGCGGGCCGCGAGCCCGAGGACGCCGTTGACGATGTTGGCGTGGGTGATGGCGACGCCCTTGGGGGTGCCGGAAGAGCCCGAGGTGTACATCACGTAGGCGAGGTTCTGCGGGTGCACCGGGCGGACGGGGTCGATGGCGTCGGCGGGGACGTGGTCGATGGCGTCGACGTACAGTTTCGGCGTCTCGGTCGCGGGGAGGACGTTCGCTGTCCCGGAGTCCGTGAGGACCAGCTGCGGCCGGGCCTCGCCGAGGATGTACTCCAGGCGGTGGCTCGGGTACTTGGGGTCGATCGGGAGATACGCGCCGCCCGCCTTCAGGACCGCCAGCAGCGCCACGGCCAGGTCGAGGGAGCGGGGCAGGGAGACGGCCACGACCGTCTCCGGGCCGACGCCATGGTCCTTTACGAGCACATGGGCCAGCCGGTTGGCGCGGGCGTTGAGCTGCTCGTACGTCAGCCGGGCGCCCTCGAAGACCAGTGCGATCGAGTCGGGGGTGGCTGCGGCCTGCTTCTCGATGAGGCGGGTGACCGTCGCGTCCGGGGTGGGCGCGGTGGTGCCGCTCAGCTCAAGGAGGCGGTCGTGCTCGGCCGGCTCCAGGACGTCGACCAGGCCGATCGGCAGGGTCAGGTCGTCGGCCAACTGCCGCAGGATCAGGGCGAGTCGGGTCGCGTACGACTCGACGGTCGGCCGGTCCAGGACGTGCTCCTGGAACTGGAGCACGAGGCGGAGGTGCGGGTCCGCGTCCGCCATCACTGTGAGCGGGTAGTGGGTGCCCGTGGAGGGACGGATGGTGGTGAAGGCGATACCCGCCGCCGCGTTGGCCTCGTCGAGGCCGGCCCGGTCGACCGGATACGACTCGAAGACGACCAGGGTGTCGAAGAGGGTGCTGAGCCCGGTGGTCTGCTGGATCTCGCTCAGGCCCTGGTGGTGATGGTCGAGCAGGGCGGCCTGGCGCCGCTGGAGCCCGGTCAGGACGTCGGCGAGACAGTCGCCGGGGGCGTACTCGACGCGTACGGGAAGGGTGTTGATGAAGAGGCCCACCATCGAGTCGACGTCCGGGACCGCCGGGGGCCGCCCGGACACGGTCGCGCCGAAGACGACGTCCTGCCGTCCGGTGAGCCGGCCGAGGAGGACCGCCCAGGCGCCCTGCACCAGGGTGTTGACGGTGACGCCGAGCTCCGAGGCGCGCCGGGTGAGCGCGCGGACGTCGTCCAGGGGCAGCGGGACGTCGACCGAGCCGATGCCGTGGCTGCCGGTCGCCGGGGCGCCGCCGCGCACGAGGAGGGTGGGCTCCTCGACGCCCTCCAGTTCGCGGGCCCATGCCTGCGTGGATGCCTCGTGGTCCTGGCGGGCGAGCCAGGTGAGGAAGTCCTTGAAGCCACGGACTCGGGGCAGTACGGAGGGGTCGCCGCCGGAGCCGTACAGGTGCAGCAGGTCCTTCATCAGGTGCGGGAAGGACCAGCCGTCGAAGAGGACGTGGTTCGCCGTGAGGACCAGCTCGGAGGTCTCGCCGGTCATCCGGACCAGGGTCATGCGGAGCATCGGCGGGACGGCCGGGTCGAAGGCGGCGGCGTGGTCCTCGGCGAGGAAGCGTTCGAAGGACGCGTGGCGCTCCGCTTCGGGGAGGTGGGTCAGGTCGATCTCCCGCCACGGGAGTTCGACGCCGTCGACAATGACCTGTGCCTGGTGGCCGGCCGAGTCCGTCACGAACGCGGCCCGCAGGTTCGGGTGCCGGTCCAGCATCGCCTGGCCCGCCGCGCGCATACGGTCCGCGTCGACCTGTCCGGTGACGTGGAACGACATCTGCATCTGGTAGGCGTCCCAGGAATCGTCGTTCAGCATCGTGTGGAACAGGAGGCCGGACTGGAGGGCTGTGAGGGGCCAGACGTCGGAGAGACCGGGGTACGTCTGCTCCCAGCGCTCGATGTCTTCCTGGGTTACGTCGACGAGGGGGAGGTCGGAGGGGGTGAGGCCGCCGGCGTTCTCCTGGTCGGCGTGGTGGGTCAGTGCGGTCAGGGCTGCGAACCACAGTTCGACGAGTTCTTCGACGTCCTGCTTCGTGAACAGGCCTGCGGGGAAGCCGATGGAGGCGTCGAGTCGGGCGCCCTCTTCGGTGTCCACGACCAGGGAGTTGATCTCCAGGGCGGACATGGCGGGCATGTCCGCGTCGAGGGGGGCGGAGAGTTCGGAGAGTTGGGTGAAGCCGAGGCCTCGCAGGGCGTCGGGCATGTCGGCTGTGGAGAAGCGGCCGAGGTAGTTGAAGCCGATCTGCCCCGCTGAGGTCGTTGGTTCACTGCGGGTTCGATGTGGCTGGTCGCGCCCACGCGGCGCAGCCGCACATGTCACAGCCCCGCGCCCCTTCAGGTCTGCTGCCGTGCCCTCATTCAGATAGCGCAGCAAGCCATAACCCAAGCCCTTGTCCGGGATTGCCAGAAGCTGTTCCTTGATGGCCTTCACTGCACGCCCGGCGGCCGGGCCGCCCGCGAACGCCTCGTCCAGATCCACGCCCGCCACGTCCAGCCGTACCGGGAACAGGCTCGTGAACCAACCCACCGTGGACGACAGGTCCGCGCCCGGTACCACGTCCTGTTCGCGGCCGTGGCCCTCCAGCTTGAGCAGGGTGGAGGACTCGTACACCCCTCGTGCGCGGCGCCACTTGGCCACGGCCATGGCCAGCGCGGCGAGGAGGCCGTCGTTGACTCCGCCGTGGAAGGCGGCCGGGACCTTGGTCAGCAGGGCCTCGGTGACGTCGGCGGCGAGCTGTACGCGGACGAAGTCCAGGGAGCCTCGTGTGTCGACGGCCGGGTCGAGCGGGCGGGAGCCGAGCAGCGGGTCGGGGCCGTCGAGGATGCGCTTCCACAGCGGGAGTTCGGCCGCTCGCGAAGGACTGTTGGCCTCCTCGATCAGCGCGTGCGTCCAGCGGCGTACGGAGGTCCCGGCGGCCGGCAGCTTCGCCCGTCCGCGCTCCTTGACCTGCTGCCAGGCGGCGGCGAGGTCCGGGAGCAGGATGCGCCAGGAGACGCCGTCGACGACCAGGTGGTGCAGGGCGACGACCAGGCGCCCGGGGACACCGGGGTCGGCCGGGTCGAACCACACGAACTGGGCCATGACCCCGGCCGCGGGGTCCAGCCGGCCGGTGGCGGCGTCGAGTTCGGCGGCCACCCGCGCGTCGAAGGACTCGTCCCACACCCCGTCGCAGCCGACCCGGCGCACCAGCGTGCCCGCGTCCACCGACCCCGGCGCACCGACGCACATGCGGTGGCCGTCGAGGCGGGAGCGGAGGATGTCGTGCCGGTCGAGGACGGCGTTCAGGGTGGCGACGAGGCCGGATCGGTCGATGCCGAGCGGGAGTTCGGCAAGCACCGCCATGGAGAAGCGGTTGTGGGAGCCGCCGAGTTCGAGCATGTACTCGGCGATCGGCAGCAGCGGGAACTCGCCGGTGCCGCCGCCCTCGAACTCCGGCAGGGTGACGGCGGCCGTGGCGTGTTCGGAGACCACGGACGCCAGTTCCGCCGCCGTACGGTGTTCGAAGATCTGGCGGGGGGTGACCTCGACGCCCTGGGCGCGGGCCCGGGAGACGACCTGGATGGAGCGGATGGAGTCGCCGCCCACGGCGAAGAAGTCGTCGTCGACACCGACCCGCTCCAGGCCGAGGACCTCGGCGTAGACCTCGGCGAGGATCCGCTCGCGCTCGTTGCCCGGCGCCCGGTACGCGCCGCCGGTGAACTCCGGCTCGGGGAGGGCCTTGCGGTCGAGCTTGCCGTTCGGGGCGAGGGGGAGACGGTCGAGGACGACGAAGGCGGACGGGACCATGAAGTCGGGCAGCCGCTTGGCGACGAAGGCGCGCAGCTCGGCGGTCTCCACGCCGGCTCGCAGGTCGGTGCTGGTGGAGTCGCTGCTGTAGGCGGGCACGACGTACCCGACGAGCTGCTTGGTGTTGCCGTGTGCCCGGGCGACGACCGCGGCCTGCGCGATGCCCGGGTGGGCGGTCAGCGCGGCTTCGACCTCGCCGGGCTCGATACGGAAGCCGCGCACCTTGACCTGGGTGTCCCCGCGGCCCAGGTACTCCAGCTGCCCCTCGGCGTTCCAGCGCGCGAGGTCGCCGGTGCGGTACATGCGGGAGCCGGGCGGGCCGTACGGGTCGGCGACGAACCGGTCGGCGGTCAGCTCGGACCGGCCGTGGTAGCCGCGTGCCACGTTGCCGGCGACGCACAGCTCGCCCGCCACGCCCTGCGGTACGGGGGTCAGGCCGGGGCCAAGGACGTAGACACGCATGTTGCCCAGCGGGGTGCCGATGGGCGCGCTGCCCTCGCCGTCCCAGCGGCGGCTCTCGTCGATGGCGAACGCAGTGGCGTAGAAGCTCTCGGTCTGGCCGTAGGCGTTGATGATCCGGACGCCCGGGAACGCCTCGCGGACCCGTTCGGCGAGCGTCGAGGACAGGGCCTCGCCCGCGAAGACGAGCGTGTCGACGGTGGTAGTGCCCGCGATCTGGTCCATCAGCTCGGCGAAGACCGAGGGGACCGTGCTGATCAGGCTGCCGTTCCAGCCGTCGCCCGCGGCCGCCCGCTCGCCGAGGACGAGCACGTCGCGGACGATCTCGACCGTGCCGCCGTGGGTGAGCGTCGTGAAGATCTCGAAGACCGACACGTCGAAGTTGACGGACGTGCCCGCGAGGGTCCGCGAGTCCTTGCCCATGTCGACGCGGTCGGCCAGTTGGAGCACCCCGTTGACGATGTTGTGGTGGCTGAGTGAGACGCCCTTCGGGGTGCCGGTCGAGCCCGAGGTGTACATGACGTAGGCGAGGTTCTGCGGGTGCGCGCCGGTCGTGAGGTTGTCGGCCGGCCGGTCGGTGAGGGCCGGCTCGTCGACGTACAGCTTGGGCGTGTCCGTCTCCGGGAGGACGTGCACCGTCTCGGAGTCGGTCAGGACGAGTGCCGGGCGGGCCTCGCCGAGGATGTACTCCAGGCGGTGGCTGGGGTACTTGGGGTCGATCGGGAGGTAGGCGCCGCCCGACTTCAGTACGGCCAGCAGGGCGACGACGAGGTCCGGGGAGCGGGGCAGGGAGAGGGCGACGACCGTCTCCGGGCCGACACCGTGGTCCTGTGTGAGCACGTGGGCCAACCGGTTGGCGCGGGCGTTGAGTTCGCCGTACGTCAGTGAGGTGCCCTCGAAGACGACCGCCTCGGCGTCCGGGGTGAGGGCGACCTGCTCCTCGACCAGCCGGGCCAGGGTGACCATCGGGGTCGGCTCGGCGGTGGCGTTCACCTCGACGAGGAAGCGCTGCCGCTCGGCCGGGGCCAGGGTGTCGACGGCGCCGACCGGGAGGGCCGGATCCGCCATCAGCTGCCGCAGGACGCGGAGGAAGCGGGCGCCGACGGCCTCGACGGTGGACCGGTCGAACAGATCGAGGGCGTACTCGATGGTGCCGCGCGCCCCCTGCCCGTCGTGGTGCCGGGCGATGTTGAACTCCAGATCGAACTTGGCGGTCTTGGTGTCGAGCTGCTCGAAGTCGAGGCGGGCTTCGAGGCCGGGCAGGTCCAGGTCGGGGCGGGTGATGTTCTGCCAGGCGAACAGCACCTGGAAGAGGGGGTTGTAGGCGGTGGAGCGCTCGGGGCTGAGCCGGTCCACCAGCATCTCGAAGGGGGCGTCCTGGTTGTCGTAGGCGTTCAGGGCGCGTTCGCGGACCTGCTCCAGGACGTCCTCGAAGGTGGGGTTGCCGTCCAGGCGGACACGCAGCACCCAGGTGTTGACGAAGAAGCCGACGAGGTCGGCGAGGTCCTCGTCGCCGCGGCCGGCGATCGGGGAGCCGATCGGGATGTCGTCGCCACCGCCGAGCTGCTGGAGCAGCACGGCGAGGACGGACTGGAGGACCATCGACACGCTCAGGCCGCGTTCGGTCGCCAACTCCTCGACCTGAGCGAGGAGTTCGGGCTCCAGCTCGAACTCGACGACGTCACCGCGGTGGCTGGCCACGGAGGGCCGGGTGCGGTCGAGGGGCAGCTGCAGGGGCTGTGCTATGCTGGCCAGCTCGCTCTCCCAGTGGGCGAGTTGGCCTGAGACCAGGCTGTCGGGGTCGTTCTCGTCGCCGAGCAACTCGCGCTGCCAGAGCACGTAGTCGGTGTACTGGACGGGGAGTTCCGGGAACTCCGGCTCCCGGCCCTTGCGGCGGGCCGTGTAGGCGAGGGCGAGGTCCCGCAGCAGCGGGGCGCCGGACTCGCCGTCGGCGGCGATGTGGTGGAAGAGCAACAGCAGGACGTGCCGGTCGGGGGCCTGGCGCAGGATGCGGGCGCGGACCGGGATCTCGGCGTACAGGTCGAAGGTGTACGAGACGGCCTCGGCGACCGCTTCGGAGAGCCGCTCGGGCTCGACGTCCACGACGGGGATGTCGAGCCGGAGGTCCTCCGGCGGGAGTATTCGCAGGTAGGGGACGCCGTCCTCGTCGTAGAGGATCGTGCGCAGGCTCTCGTGCCGGCCGACCACGTCACGGATCGAGGCGGCGAGCGCGCGGGTGTCCAGCTCGCCGGTGAGGTGCAGGGCGAGGGGCACGTTGTAGGTGGCAGAGGGGCCCTCGAAGCGGTCGATGAACCAGAGCCGACGCTGGGCAAACGACAACGGGATCACTTCGGACTACTCCTTGTTCATTCTGCGCAGACGGGGCCTGCTCGGGCTGGACGTGGTCGTGGCGGAGGCACCGCCGGCGATGTGGTCGGCGAGTTGGGCGACCGTGGGGCTGGAGAAGATCGTCTTGATGGAGACCTCGGCACCCAGCCGCGTACGGATCCGGCTCTTGAGGCGGGTCGCGAGCAGCGAGGTCACGCCCAGGTTGAAGAAGTTGTCGTGGACGCCGACGCGGTCGACGCGGTCGGCGCCGAGGAGGTCGGTGAGCAGGTCGCAGAGGGCCTGTTGGTGGGGGGTGAGGGGGGTTTCGGGGGTGGCCGCTTCGGGGGCGGTCTGTTCGACCTGCTCTGCTACGGCTGTGATCGGGCCCCCGAGGTCCAGCGCGCCCACCGGCTGTTCCGGGTCGGCGGCCAGGGCCCTCAGCACCGTGTGGACGGCGGTGGCGACCCGCTCCGCGGTGTCCTGTTCGAAGACGCCCCGCTGGTACTGGAAGGTCAGCCGCAGCCGGGGTTCGGTCTCGGCGATCAGGGTCAGCGGGTAGTTGGAGCCGCCGAGCGAGCGCGTCCCGTCGAGGGTGAGGCGGGCGGCGGCACAGGCCTCGGCGAGGCCGGAGTCGTCGACGGGGAAGGCCTGGTAGACGAGCAGGGTGTCGAAGAGCGCCCCCAGGTCGGTGGCCTCGTACAGGCCGCTCAGCGGCTGGTGGTGATGGTCGAGCAGCTCGGTCTGCCGTTCCTGGAGGGCGGTGAGCAGCGTGCCGAGAGCGTCCTCGGGGGTGTGCCGCACCCGTACCGGAAGGGTGTTGATGAACAGCCCGACCATCGACTCCACGCCGGGCAGCCCGGGCGGGCGGCCGGAGACGGTGGCGCCGAACAGCACGTCGTCGCGTCCGGTGAGCGCGCCGAGGGCGACGGCCCAGGCGCCCTGCACCAGCGTGTTGAGGGTGACGCCCAGTTCGCCGGCCCGCCGGACGAGCCGCTCGGCGTCCTCGGCCGCCAAGGGCACGGCCACTGTGCCGACGTCCGATCCGGACGCCTCGTCGCGGGCGACCGCCGTGCCGGCGAGCAGCGTCGGACGGTCCACGCCGTCGAGTTCGGCGGCCCAGGCCCTGGCCGCGCTCTCCCGGTCCTGCCGGGCCAGCCAGGCGAGGTGGTCGCGGAAACCGCGGGCGGGCGGGAGGGGCGCCGGATCGCCGTGGGAGCCGTACAGACGCAGCAGGTCCTGGGCCAGGACCGGCTCGGACCAGCCGTCGAGGAGGGCGTGGTGCAGGGTGAGGACGACGGCCGCCTGCTCGGCGCCCAGCCGGACCAGGGTCATGCGCAGCAGCGGCGGGGAGGCGAGGTCGAAGGGCACGGCCTGGTCCTCGGCGAGGAAGCGTTCGAAGGCCGCGTCCCGCTCCTCGGGCACCAGGGTCCTGAAGTCCCGCTCCTGCCAAGGGAGTTCGACGCCGTCCATCACCAGCTGGACCAGATCGCCGTCGGCGTCCGACGCGAAGGCGGCGCGCAGCGCCGGGTGCCGTTCGAGCAGGGCCTGCCCGGCGGCCCGCATCCGTTCGGGGTCGACGCGGCCGGAGAGCGTGAACACCGACTGCATGCGGTAGGCGTCGTAGCCGCTGTCGCTGAGCATCGACTCGAACAGCATCCCGGACTGCATCGGCGTCAGCGGCCACACGTCCGACAGGTTCGGATACCGCTCACGGAAGGCGGCCAGATCCTCGTCGCGCAGCGAGACGAGCGGGCCCACCACGTCCTCGTACGCCTCGGTGGGCGTCCCCGCGTGCGGGGCGAGCCGGGCCACGGTCCGGTACGTGAGCACCTGCCGCTGGGTGATCTCCAGGCCCCGGGCGCGGGCCCGTGCCACCACCTTCACCGAGCGCAGCGAATCGCCGCCGATCGCGAGGAAGTCGTCGTCGGCGCCGACCCGTTCCAGGCCCAGTACCTCGGCGTACACCTCGGCGAGGATCTCCTCCTCCGGGGTGCGGGGCGCCCGGTACTCCCCGCCGGTGAAGACGGGCTCGGGCAGCGCCTTGCGGTCGAGCTTGCCGTTCGGGGAGAGCGGCAGGGCGTCGAGGAACATGAACGCCGCCGGGACCATGAACTCCGGCAGCCGCCCGGCGGCCAGGGCCCGCAGCTCGTCGGCCCCGGCCCCGTCCGCCACCAGGTACGCGACCAGCTGCCGCCCCTCGTGGGCGACGACCGCGGCCTGCCGTACGGCGGGGTGGGCGAGGAGCACGGACTCGATCTCGCCCAGCTCGATGCGCAGCCCGCGCAGCTTGACCTGGTGATCGGTGCGCCCGAGGTATTCGACCTCGCCGTCGGCGGTCCAGCGGGCCAGGTCGCCGGTGCGGTACATCCGGGTCCCGGCCGGCCCGTACGGGTCCGCGAGGAACCGGTCGGCGGTGATCTCCGGCCGCCCCAGATAGGCGCTCGCCAGTTGCACGCCCGCGAGGTACAGCTCCCCGGGCTCGCCGACCCCGCACGGCCGCAGCCCGGCGTCGAGGACGTACAGCCGGGTGTTCCACACGGGCTTCCCGATCGGTACGGGACCGTCGGCGCCGGTGTCGCAGGGGTGGTACGTCACGTCGACGGCGGCCTCGGTCGGCCCGTACAGGTTGTGCAGCTCCACGCCGGGCAGCAGCCGCCCGAACTCCCGCACCGCCTCGCGCGGCAGCGCCTCGCCGGAGCAGAACACCTGCCGCAGCCCCGTGCAGGTCGCCGCCTTGGGCTCCGCCAGGAACACCTGGAGCATCGAGGGCACGAAGTGGCAGGTGGTGACGCCGAGTTCGCGGATCGTCCGCGCGAGGTAGGCCGGGTCCTTGTGCCCGCCCGGCTCCGCGACGACGATCGCCGCACCCTCCCGCAGCGCCCAGAAGAACTCCCACACGGACACGTCGAAGCCTGAGGGTGTCTTCTGCAACACCCGGTCGGCGGCCGTGAGTTCGTACTCCGCCTGCATCCAGCGCAGCCGGTTGTCGATGGCCGAGTGCGGGACGACCACACCCTTGGGGCGGCCGGTGGAGCCGGAGGTGAAGATGATGTAGGCCGGGTGGTCGGGGGTGACCTGCGGCAACGGGGTGGCGGCCGTCTCCGGGAGGGATGCCTCGTCCAGTACGACGACGGGGATGCCCTCCGGTACGGGTACCCGTCCGGCGGTGTCCGCGACGACGCAGGCCGGGCCCGTGTGGTCGAGCATGTAGGCGAGCCGGTCGGCCGGGTAGTCCGGGTCCAGCGGCAGATAGGCGCCGCCCGCCTTCAGTACGGCGACCAGGGTGAACAGCAGCTCCAGGGAGCGCGGCACGGCGACGGCGACCGTGCTGCCGGGGCGGACGCCGAGCCCGACCAGGTGGCGGGCCAGCCGGTCGGCGCGAGCGTCGAACTCGGCGTACGTCAGCGTCTCGCCGCCGAAGACCAGGGCCGTCGCGTCCGGGGTGCGCCGGACCTGCTCCTCGATGGGCGCGACGAGGGTGGTGACCGGCAGTTCACGGCCGGTGTCGTTGAACTCCTCCAGAACCAGGGCGCGTGCGGCGCCGGCGTCCTGCTCGCCGGTCAATTTCCACACCTCTTCTCTCACTGGAATGACGCGAATGGGCAGGGGGGTACCGTCCGGGAATTCCATGAATGACCGGAAGGAAATTACTGAGAAAGGGATTCGATAACGACCCTAAGGTCGCCTCTATTACCCAACAAGCGTGTTCAACCGACCAGTTGGGCGAGCGGGACGGGGAATTCACCGTCGCTGGAAACAGCCGCCCGTGAATCCGTGGCGAGCCGCCGCAGTACGCCGGCCAGCCGCTCCGCGGTGTCCCGCGCGGCCGCGTCCCCGAACAGCCCCCGCGCGCACCGCAGCCGCAGCTCCAGCGGCCCCGGGGCGGCCCGCAGGACGAGGGCCAGCGGCGGCTGCCCGTGGTGCACCGCCCGGACCCCGGTGACGGTGACCCGCCCGGAGGCGCCGAGCCCGGGCGTACCGATGTCCTGGACGCCGAGCACCGCCTCCCGGCGCCCGGGGGCGCCGGTCAGGGCCACGGTCCAGGCACCGCGCACCACCGTCTCCAGGCTGACCCCGAGCCCCAGCGCCCGCAGGGTGAGCCGCCCCGCGTCCGCCACGCTCAACGGCACCTCGACTTCCTCGACGGCCACCGGGGAGCCGGGGAGCCGGGCGGCGCCCCCGGTGACGTACGACCGCAGCAGGGCCCGCAGCAGCGAGCGCAGCGCTCCCTCGTCGAGGTGCAACTGCCGCGTGGTGACCAGCAACAGGTGCCGCTCCCACGCCAGCCGCACGAGCGCGACCCGCACCGGGGGCCCGGGGCAGCCGACGCTCGCCCGGTCAGCCGCGAGCAGCGCATCGAGCGCCTCGGTCCGCTCCCCGATCGTCAGCACCCCGAGATCCGACTCCCGCCAGAACGGCCTCGGCCCCTCCCGGGCGAACAGCCCCTTGACGGCCGTACGCATCCGTACGGGATCGACCCAGCCGGCCAGGTGCACGACGAGTTGGAGGGGGCCGGTGTCGGGGGCGGGGAGTGTCACGGGCGGGGGTGAGGAGGGGGCCGGCGACGGGGGTACGGGCATCGCAGGGGCAGGCGCCGACGGCGCGGCCGGTGCAGGTGCCGGCGGCGAAGCCGCAGGCACCTCAGCCCTGGCGGCGGGCCGGATCACTGCCCGGCCCTCGCGGCAGCCGCCCCTGCCGCCGTCCCGGCCCTCGCCGCCTTCCCGGTCTCCGCGCCCGACCCTGTCGCCGTCTCCGTCGTCGCGGGCCGCTCCCCCGCCAGCGCGGCCATCCCCTCCACCGTCGGGTTCTCGTACAGCTCGTGCGTGCTCAGCCGGATCGCGAGTTCTTGGGCGAGGCGGGCGAGGAGGCGGGTGGCGCGGAGGGAGTTGCCGCCGAGGTCGAAGAAGGAGTCGTCGCGGCCGACGGTCTTCTGGCCGAGGACGTCGGACCAGATGGCGGCGATCCGCTGCTCCAGCTCACCCTCCGGCGCGGTGTACTTCCGCTTGCCGAGGGCGGACCGGCGGGGGGCCATGTCAAGGAGGAGCTGGGTGGTGTCGACGGCGCCGGTGCCGTCCTTGGGGATGCGGGCGACCTCCATCAGCCGTACGGGCACGGGGAGTTCGCCCATGACCGGGGCGAGCGCGGCGTGGACGGCGGCCGGGTCGGCGGCGGCGTCCGGGTCGGTCGTGTAGGCGACCAGCACCTCGCGCACGCTCAGCTCGTCCGGCGCGAGCTCGCCCACGATCACGGGGTTGGCCGGGTCGAGGCCGATGAGCTGGTAGTGGTACGGCAGTGCCGTGGCCGTGAGGAAGCAGCGCAGCCCCCGCTCGGGGTCGATCGCGCGGAAGCCGCGGCGGCGTGCGGGTGCCGTGGACTGGCCCTGGCTCATGCCGATGTCGTCCCACAGGCTCCAGGCGAGGCAGCGCACACTCCGGCCGAGCTCGTGGTGCCAGTGGTCGGCGAACCCCACGAGGAACGCGCTGGCGGCGGAGTACGCGCCGAAGGAATGGCCGCCGAACTCGCCGTTGACCGACCCGAAGAGGACCAGCGAGGCCTCCGGCCGGTCCGCGAGGACGTCGGCGATGGCGAGGGTGCCCCCGACCTTGGCGGCGTACTGGGCACGGAAGCCGTCCTCGGACTCCCGGGCCAGCGTGTGCCGTTCGAGGTTCTTCCACTGCTCGGAGACGTCCGCGGCGGCCAGGTGCAGTACGCCGTCCAGCGGGCGCCCCCAGCGCTGCTCGGCGGCGGCGACCGCGGCCCCGAGCTGCTCCGGGTCGGTGATGTCGACCTGCCGGTAGGTGACCTCGCCGAGGTCGGTGAGGTCCCTCAGCCGGGCCGCCTTCGCGCCCTCGGCCGGCGACCGGCCCACAAGCAGCAGCCGTACCCCGTACGCGGCCAGCAGATACCCGGCGAGGTCGCTCGCGATCCCGCCGAGACCGCCGGTGACCAGGTACAGCCCGCCCGCCACCAGCGGCGGCGCGCCCTCGGCCTCGGTCTCCTCGTCGACCGCGCGCAGCCTCGGCTGCCAGCGCAGCCCCTCGCGCGCGGCGACCACCCCGGTGTGGGTCGGGTCGGCGAGCTCGGTGCGCACGGCACGCGCCCACTGCCCATGGTCGGCGGGCAGGTCCAGCTGCCGCACGGTGATCAACGGGTTCTCGGCGACCGCCGTGCGCACGAGCCCCGGCAGGGCGCAGACACCGAGGTCGACCCGGTCACCGGGCCGCACATGGACCGCGCCCTCGGTGAGCACGAGCAGCAGCGGGGCCCCGAACTCGCCCAGGACCTGGATGAGGGCGGTGAGCTGACCGGTGACGGCGGCGAGCCGTTCGGCCGGCCCGGCGCCCTTGTCGTCGAACGGCCCGGCACCCTTCCCCTCGCGTGCCCCGGCACCCTTGTCGTCCTTGTCGTCCAGCGGCCAGGCGAACACCACCGAGTCGATGGGCCCGTAGTGGGCGGTGACGTCGGTCAGTACGCGCCGCAGGTCCTCGGGTTCGCCGGGCACGACCCGGTACCGGTCGAGGTCCACCTCGGCGAACGACCGCCCCTTGCCGACCAGCACCGCCGCCTCGTCGTCCAGCCCCAGCCCGGCGAGCTGCTCCTCCTCGGCGAACACCACGCGCGTACCGCAGTCGGCGGAGAACACCAGCCGGGAGGACCCCTTGTCGGCCGGGGCCTGCGCGGCGGGCAGCCGGGACCACTGCCGCCGGAAGAACCACGACCCGGACTCGTCCGGCACCTCCTCGTCACCGGCGATCCGGTCCGCGAACCGCCCGGCCCGCAGATCGGCGACGAGCGCGGCCCGCTGGATCTTGCCGCTGGCGGTCTTCGGGAACTCGGCATCGGTGACCGGCACGACGACATCCGGCGCGATCCCGGCCTCCCGCACCAGCGCGGCCCGTACCTCCTGGAAGGTCCGGGCGAGCGTGTCGGGGTCCCAGCGCACCGGCACGAAGAAGATCACCAGCCGGTCGGGCCCCTCCCCCGGCTCCCGCACCCCGGCGGCCGCCGAGAAGGTGACCCGCACGCCCTCGACCTGCTCGACGACGCTCTCCAGCTCATGCGCGACGAAGTTGGCGCCCCGCACGATGATCTGGTCCTTCTTCCGCCCGGCGATCACCAGCGCCCCGTCCCGCACGAAGGCGAGGTCCCCGGTCCGGAACCACCCGTCCTCGGTGAACGCGTCCCGGTTCGCCTCGGCGTTCCCGTGGTAGTGCCGCAGCATGGTCACCCCACGGATCTGCAACTCCCCGACCCGGTCCCGGGGCAACGTCCGCCCGTCATCGCCGACGACCCGGATGGTCACGCCCGGGATGGGGCCGCCGACCTCGGTGAAGGCGACGGCGCCCTTGTGACCCGACGTCTCGTAGACGAGGCGGTCCTCGCCCAGGGACGACTGCCGCACGACAACGGTCCCGAGCTCCCGGTCGTCCCGGCTCTGCCGCGTGTACGTGACGCCGGAGCAGGTCTCCGACATCCCCCAGCACGGCACCATCGCGTCCGCCCGCAGCCCGTGCGGCGCCAGCAGCTCCAGGAACCGATGACTGGTGGCGGCCACCACGGGCTCGCCCGCGTTGACGAACTCCCGCATCCGCGACAGATCCCAGCTCCGCCGCCCGATCTCCTCGGCACACTCGTTGACGAGGTTGTACGCGAAGTTCGGCGCCCAGGTGTTGGTGACGCCGTACCGGTCGATCCAGTCCAGCCACAGCAGCGGATCACCGAGTACGTCGTCGATGCGCCCGTTGACATGCCGGCAGCGCAGAAAAACGTCCCGGACGTTGTAATAGACCATCGTCACGTGGTCGAGCGGCATCCAGATGAGGCTGACGTCCTCTCCGGTGTAGCCCCGCGCCTGGATGACGGCCCATTCCCGGGCGGCCACGGAGGCATTGGTGTGCTGGACGCACTTGGGAACGCCGGTACTGCCCGAGGTCAGCAGATTGATGACCGGCGAGTCGGGAGTGGTCGCGTACCAGTCGGAGTCCCGCTCGTGGGTGATCAGTTCACCGATCTGGAGGATCCGCAGATCCGGCGCCCCCCACAGCCCGTGCAGCCCCGCGAGCGCCGGAGCCGTACCGGTATCGGTGAGGATCACCGGCCGGTCGAGCAGCTGCCACGCGTTGTGCAGCTTCCGGGTCGTCTCGTTGTGGCTCTCGTACGTCGTCGCCACCGCGACCGGCGTCGGTACGAACCCGCCGAGCACACAGGCCCAGAACGCGGTCATGTACGCCCGGTGATCCCGGAACTGGAACAGCGCGGCGTCCCCGGGCCCGAGCCCCGCCGCCCGCAGCCCCCCGAGCACCCGCTCGGCCTCGACGAGCAGCTCGGCGTATGTCTGGAAGTCGTCCGCCTCTCCCCGCCGCACGTACAAGGTCCCCTGCTGCGAGCTGAGTTCGGCGGCCTGCCGCAGCCCTTCCTGCAGGGTCATGGGAGCCCCGTCGGGTATGCGCAGCTCGCCGCCGAAGGTCTCGGAGGAGGGCCGGTCGGTGTCCGACGGCCTGGTGCTCTCGTCGGTGTTCTCCATGTGTACGGGCAAGGGATCAAAATCGCCGCTGTCGGCGGTCCGCGCCTCCTGTCGTACGACGACGGCGGCGTCACGCACGCCGGGTACCGCGCGGGTGGCGGCGGCGAGACGGGCGGCGACGACGGGTTCGACGCCGGGTGTGGAGTGGGGTGTGAGGGTCATCGCGCGCTCCCCGCGAGTTCGGGACTGAGGGACTGACTTACGGACCGGCCGAGGGACTGGCCGAGGGACTGGCCGAGGGACTGGCCGAGGTAGGCGACCAAGTCGCTCGGATCGCTCATGAAGTAGAAGTGGCCGCCTGGGTAGAACCGGGTGCGGAAGGCGCCGGTGGTGTGCGCGGCCCACCCGTAGAGGGTGTCCTTGGGCGCACGGGGGTCGGCGTCGCCGCTGAGCACGGTGATGGGGGCGTCGAGCGGCGGCCCCGGCTCCACGCGGTGCCGCTCCCAGAGCGAGAAGTCGGCACGCAGGACGGGCAGCAGCCCCTCCATGACCTCCTCGTCCTCGGCGATCTCGGGCTCGATCCCGCCCAACCGCACCACTTCGGCGCCGAGTTCGGCGTCGGAGAGCGTGTGCATCACCGGGACGCGCCCGACGGTGCCGGGCGCGGGCTGGGCCGACAGGAACAGCTGACTCGGCTGGGGCCCGCCCTTCTCCCGCAACGTCTTGGCCACCTCGTACGCCAGCGCCGCACCCCCCGAGTGCCCGAAGAACGCGAACTCCCCGTCCAGCACGGGCCGCAACGCCTGCGTGAGCACCCTCACCAACGGCCTCACCTCGTTCACCGGTTCCTCGGCGATCCGGTTCTGCCGCCCCGGCAACTGCACAGCCACGAGCTCGACCTCCGCCCCCAGCAACCGCGCCCACTCCCCGTAGGCCCCGGCCCCGGCCCCCGCATGCGGAAAACAAATAAGCCGAGCCCGAGCACGAGGCCGCCGAGCCCGCCAGATCCAGGGCGTCTCAACAAGAAGATCGGGACTGTATTCAGACATGCGTGTCCTCCATAGGAGTTCTGGGAGTTCAGAGAGTTCAAATGCAAAAGGGAGCGACCGAAAATTCACGGCCCCTGCGGCCGCGCCCCCAAAGGGGCGCGGGGCTGTGTCGATCTGCGGCTCCGCCGCGTGGGCGCGACCAGCCACAAACAACCCGCACTCGCCGCCCAAACAAGCCACCCCTACGGCGACTAGGCGAATCGACGCCTCAACCCCGCCGCATCTCAAGCTCATTGGCCAACCGCAACCAATGATCCGCACACCTCCGCGCCGCCTGCGCGAGCATCGGTGCCCGATGCCCCGGCACGCTCCGAGCCAACCGCTGCCACTTCGCCTCGTCCCCGATCGAATGCACGCTGAGCATCTGCAACAACATCCGCCCCGCCTCGGTCCGCAACGACGGATCCTTACGAATATTCGGCAGAATCAACCCGATAGCCGCAGCCGACATACGCGACCCCTCACGCCCGGCGGCACCACCGGAACCAACAGCCCGACCGGAACCGACAGCCCCACCTGAACCCACGTCGCCACCTGGCCCGGCGGCGCCACCCTTCGGCTGAACCGGCGGAGCCACCGGCAAGGGCCCCTCCCCCCGCCGTATCCGATCCCGCACATCCTTCGCCGTGGCCGTGGCGATCCCGGCCCGCTCGGCGATCTCGCGGAGCGACGCCGTGGGGTTCGCGGCGATGACCTGGCTCGCCCGCAACCGCCCCTCGGTCGCCTGCAACGGCCGTACGCGCCCGTCCCGGCCGACACGGGGCGCGTTCAACTGGTCACTTCGCCCCGTTGAACGCCGGCGGATCGCCGCGACGGTGCTGGGGGCGAGCCCGGCGTTGGAGGCGACGCGGCGGTCGGACCAGTAGGGGTGGGTCTTGAGGATGCGTTCGGCGGCGGCCGTGCGGTCGGCCTGCGACAGCGGAAGCCCGTGCGCGATGTTGAGCTCGACGGAGAGGGCGAAGACCTCGTCCTCGCCACCGTCGAAGTACTCGACCTCGATGGTGCCGGCCCCGCGCAGCCGGGCCGCGGCGAGCCGGTGCATGCCGTCGATGACCCTCATGGTCGGCTGGTGGACCAGGATCGGCGGCAGCGGCTCCTCCTGCTCGGCGAGCATCCGCACATGGTCGCGGTTCTCGCCGCCGAGCCGCGGCGAGTCGGAGGCGTCGAGCGAGTCGATGTCCACGACCGCGGTACGCCGCCGAGCTCGCCCCGGCTCACCGACGGGCCCGGCGCCGGTCGGCGGCGCGTCGGTGCCCGCCGCGACGGCCAGACGCAGGCCCGGCCTGGGGCCTTCCCGGCGGTCAGTGGTTTCGGCGTGAGCGCCTGAGACGTTCATGACGTGTTCGCTCCTCCCCGTACGGGCGGGCCACAGCTCTGCTTTCCCCCGTGGCCCTCTCAACCGTCGCCAAAAACATACCAGGCGCGCGGATTGTTTCAGCCCCTCGTGCACCGGTTTCTCGCCGCGGGATCCCTCGCCACACTCCGGCGTATGGGCATAAAAACGGCCCGCAGCCGTGCCCCGGGGGATGTAGGCACGGCTGCGAGAGTCTGTTTTGCCAGCAAATCAGGGGTATCCGTCTGGAGGCTTCACCCTGACCGCCGACTGCCCCTCCATCAAAACATACCGGCATCGCGGTTTTCAATACCGGCGATTCAGGCGCCTCGCCCCGCTCGCCGCGAGAGAACCAGGCGCCACCGAGGGCGCCGACGCACGCAGATTCGACGTCCGGGCCAGCCGGGGCAGCAACAGCCGCCAGAAGCGGGTCAGGGAGTCGGGGGAGAACCAGCGGGGGTCATGTCGACCCAGGGATTCCAGGCCGGCGGTGGCGGCGACGACCACGGCGGCCGCGTCCTCGGCGGAGACACCGCGCGCGAGGGCCCCCTCCGCGGCGGCCCGGACCAGTACGCCCTCCACCCACTCCTGCCAGACCTGCCGCACCCCGGCGCCGGCCCGCTCCCGCCCGACCCCGTCACTCAGGCCGAACCCGGCGCGCAGCACGGCGTCACGGCCGAGGGCGGCGACCAGAGCATAGGTGGCGTCGATGAGCGACTGGAGGGTGTCGTCGGCCTCCCGGGCGGTGATGCGGTCCAGGCGCAGCGCCGCCGCATGGCCGACCGCGTCGGCGAGGTCCGCCTTGCTGGCGAAGTGGAAGTGCAGCGCCCCGCTGCTCACCCCGGCCCGGGCGCTGATCATGGACAGGGACGCCGTCTCGAACCCGTCACGGTCGAACAGCTCGGCGGCGGACTCGATCAGCGCGTTACGCGTACGCACCGCGCGCTCCTGCTTGGCCATGAGGGCGCTCCGTCACTACGCGGGAACCTGGCAGACCTGTGCGCTCGGGACGCCCCCGCTGGACCCCTGGCCCGCTCCCTAGCTCACCCTTACGGTACCAAACCGCCCTCGCGGTTTCTAGATGGCCACTGAACGGATCAGACGTTAGGTGCACCGTTCATAACGGTAGGTACCCGAACCGGAGCCCACGCCACCGGAATCATCACCCCCGCTCAAGGGACACGGGATGTGCACACGAGCGACACGGACACCGGCGCGGGGTGGGACGCACCCGGACACACGTGTGCCCCGCGGCCGCCGGAGTTCGGCCGCGGGGCACACGCTGATCCTGATCCCCCCTCAACACCGTTGCGCAGGGCGCCCGTTCACTCGGAGCGCAGCACCACAGGAAGGGAGGCGTAACCGTTGAAGAGGAAGGTGGGCATCGGCCGGAGCTCCGCCACGGGCCTCGCGAGCCGCATGTCGGGGAACCGGCCGAAGAGCGCCTCCAGGGCGATGGCGGACTCCATGCGGCCCAGGGGCATGCCCAGGCAGCGGTGGACGCCGTGTCCGAAGCCGAGGGAGTCCCGGTCGGTGCGCAGCACGTCGAAGACGGCCGCGTCGTCCCCGTACCGCTCCGGATCGAGGCCCGGGGCGGCGAAGTTGACGATGATCGGGTCGCCCTGCTTGATCGTGGTGCCGTCGTCCAGCGTGATGTCCTCGACGGCGAACCGCAGCGGGACGTACGCCGGGGGGTTGTGCACCCGGACGGTCTCGTCGACCACGTCCGTCCAGCTCGCCCGGCCGGACCGTACGTGCTCCAGTTGGTCGGGGCGGTCGAGCAGCGCGGCGACGGCGTTGCAGATCGCCCCGGTCGTGGTCTCCTGACCGGCGGCGATCATGAGGTACAGGCTGTCGACCAGTTCCTGCTCGCTGAGCTTGTCGTCCTCGTCGCGGGCCGTGATCAGTGCGGAGGTGAGGTCGTCGCCGGGGTCGACCCGCTTGAGGGCGACGAGTTCGGCCAGCATCTCGCCGATCCGTATGCGGGCCGCGTTGATCTCCGAGGGGGTCGCCGAGGTGCTGACGGTGGTGCCGATGGCGTCGGCCAGCGGGAGCCTGGACCCCTCGGGCACACCGAAGAGTTCGCAGATCACCCGCATGGGCAGCAGCGCCGCGAAGGCGGGCAGCAGGTCGGTCTCCTGCCCGGCGGGCAGGGCCGCCAGGCCGTCGGTGAGCGCGGCGGACATCTCCTCGACCCAGGGTCTGAGCAGTTCGGTCCGCCGTGTGGTGAAGGCGCCGGCGATCAGCCGCCGCAGCCGGGCATGGTCGGCGCCGTAGGAGAAGAGCATGGTCTTCGCCGACACCCAGGGGTAGAGCGGCCACTCCTCGGTGATGTGCCCCTCGATGTAGGCCGGCCAGTGCTGCCGGGGGTCCCGGGACACGCGCGGATCGGCGAGCAGCTGCTTGACGTACCGGTGGCGGTTGGCGGCCCAGGCCGTCACCCCGCCCGGCAGGCTCACCTCGGCGACCGCGCCGCGTTCCCGCAGCGCGGCGGTCTCACCGGCCAGATCGCGTGCCGTGGGATCCAGAGCGTACGGGCAGGCGATGGTCTTCATCAGACGGTGCTCTCCGTTCGGTCGGTCGATCGGTCTTGCACTTGGCAGTTCCCGCACCCGGCTGAACAGTGCCCCCGTGGCGCACCGTTGATCGTGCGCGCTCAGCCGAGCGCGACTTCCTCTCCCGCCCGGTCCTGCGCCCGGGCGGCTTCCCACACGTACTGCGCCCTCGCGGGCGTGAAGTCCAGTCGTACGAGGACGCCCGGGACGGCGATCGAGGACATCAGGTGCCGGTACAGGTCGGACACGCGCTGCACCATGTCCCGGTGCTGCGTCAGGATGTGCGACAGCACCTGGACTCCGGTGAAGCAGCCGACGAACACCCTCGCGATGGAGGGCACGTCCGTGTCGGGCAGCAGTTCGCCGTCCGCCTTGGCCTTCGCGAACATCTCCTCCGAGCGCTCCACCCAGGCGCGCATGGGCACCTGCCGGTCCAGACCGTCGAGCGCGCCCTGCTCCACCGTGAGGCGGACACTGCCGCGCACCAGCGGGTCACCCTCGCCGAGCAGATACGCCAGCAACAGGGCCTCGTCGATCGCCGACTGCAGCGTCAACTCCTGTTCCTTGACGGTGGGCACGGCGTTGACCTGCGTGGCGAGGACCTCTTGGGCGAGCTCCTCCTTCGACGCGAAGTGGAAGTACAGCGCTCCCTTCGTGACGCCAGCCTTCTTGAGGATCTGGGAGATGGTCGCCGCCTCGTATCCGACCTCGTCGAACACGGCGGCCGCCGCCACGACGATCTTCTCCCGCGTCCTGATCGCTCGTTCTTGCCGCGCCACCACACACCACCTCCGTACACCACCGCAAAAAAATACCGTCAGGTTCGTATGCTATGCAGGGTGACGCTCCGTAGGCAAGTGCGGCTCGGCCACTCTGCGCGCCGACGGTTCGGAGCAGCCGTCCGGCAGTCATCGAGCCGCGAAACCGACCGGCGAGAACGAGAATAAAACCGCTCTCCCGGTTTTTCAACCTCCCTCACACCCGCCCCGCCGGAGCCCCGTCCGCCACCCGGTGCGACCTCATAAGAGCAGGCCGGAACGGCAACTGCCGGTTCCGAAGCGGAACCTCGCACTACTCCCCCGGTAGGCGACGACTGACGTTCAGGTCTCACAAGGTGCCAGAGAACCAGCAGAAGGGTCTTGAATAAAAACCGGTTGGTTCGTATCTTCTGAGCCGTGCGATCCCACACTACTGGGCTCTAATCAGGGGGAAGAGGTCGTGACCATGACCTTGCTCACGCTCGACAAGGCTGTCTCCACGAAGACAGACACGCGAGAAACAGACCGCGTTCCGCCCCAGCCGGGTCCCCTCCAGCGAGAGGTCCGGGCCACGGCAGCCGAGGAACTGACCCACCTGCTCTTCGACCAGCAGGACCGGGCCCGTATCCACGACACCTGGCGCACCCTCGTCGGCGGCGAGGCCTTCGCGTACCGCCCGGGCCTCTCACCGGACGAGCGCACGGCGCTGTCGTACGACCGGCTCCGACTGGTCAACGACGCGGTCGACAACCCGGAGGCACTCGCCTCCGACCCGCGTCTGCTCGCCAGTCTGCATGAGTGGACGGGGTTCGTCGACGGCGCCCTCGGCACTCTGTCGGGCATTCACTACAACCTCTTTCTGGGCAGCTTCGTCGACCACGACGACCGCCGGCACGACCTTTCCGAGTACATGTCGATGAACCGCACAGGAACGTTCCTGTGCACCGAGCTCGACCATGGCAACGACGCGGCCGCCATGGAGACCACCGCGACCCTGGACCCGGCCACGGGCGGCTTCGTCCTCGACACCCCCCACCCCGGCGCCCAGAAGTTCATGCCCAACACCAGCCTGGTCGGCGGCCCGAAGAGCGCCCTGGTGGCCGCGCGACTTCTGGTGGAGGGCGAGGACCAGGGGGTCTTCCTCTTCCTCGTGCCGCTGAGCGACGAGAGGGGACATCTGCCCGGCATCACGGTCCGCGCGCTGCCACCGAAGCTGGGGAGCAACGTCGACCACTGCCTCACCTCCTTCGACCAGGTGTGGCTGCCGCGCGAGGCACTGCTGGAGGCCGAGCACGGCCGGCTGTCCCCCGACAACACGGTGACCAGCGGCGTGGGAAACCGGCGCAAGCGGTTCCTGCGCTCCATCGCCCGGGTCACCACGGGCAAGCTGTGCATGAGCGCCGCCGCGATCGGGGTCTCCCGTACGGCGCTCGCCATCGCCGTACGACACGCCCACCACAGGCACATCTCCGGCCCGAAGGCCGGGCAGCGCCTGCCGCTCGCCGCGCACCGCAGCCACCACGGGCGACTGCTGCGCGCCCTCGCCACGGGGTACGCCATGACGTTCCTGCACCGAAGAGTGGTGACCCGGTGGGCCGAGCACACCCCCGCCGACCAGGCCGAGGTGGAACGTCTGGTCGCCATCGCCAAGGGCTGGATCACCTGGCAGGCACGGGACATCACCCTCGAGTGCCGGGAACGCTGCGGTGCGCAGGGGCTCTTCCGGGTCAACGGTCTGACCGAACTCCAGCAGGACCTGGAGGGCGCGATCACCGCGGAGGGCGACAACCTCGTGGTCTGGCTCAAGGCCGGCGGCGAGATGCTCTTCGGACACGAGCCGGTCGAACGCGGCCACCTCGGTCCGCTCTCCCCCGACCAGGAACTCGCCGACCTGGAGTTCCTGCGCGGTCTGCTCGCCGAGGCCGAATCCATCTGGCAGGCCCGAGCCCGCACCGCCCTGCGCGAGGGCCCCGCCGGTGACCCGGTGGGCCGCTGGAACGAGGCCTCCACCGCCGCCCTGGAGGTGGTCTCCGCCCACGCCCGCCTCCAGGCCGCCGACGCCTTTCTCGCCACCGCCGCCCAGGCCACCCAGCCGACGGCCCGCTTCCTCCTCCACAGCCTGTGCCGGCTGTTCCTCCTCAAGCAGATCTCCGAACACACCGGAGACCTGCTCGCCGAGGGCCTGATAAGCCCCGACCACGTACGCGGCCTCCCGAGAACCGTAGAAACGGTCGTCTCCGACCTGGCCCCCCACATGACGACCCTCGTCGACGCCTTCACCCTCCCGGACGAGTACCTGGCAACCATCCCGATCGCCTCGGGCACGTCCATCACCCAGCACCTCTACGACCGCCCCTCCCTGGTGACGACCTGACCCCCGGCAAGACGCCCCCGCTCCACCGCACGACGACGGGAGCCCGGCACAGCTTTACGCCGTACCGGGCTCACCGCACGTGACTGCCGGAGCGCCGGCGCCGGCCCTGACCACGGTGATCGGCGAGCGCTCCCCCGACGTCGCCTCCGGAGTCGGTCGTCACCGTGCCAGGCACAGGGTCCAGGAGCCGCCCGTCGTCCAGGTCGCGCACTCGGCCGGTACGGTGCCGGGGCGGGTCCACTCGTGCCAGGTGTACGACAGGGTGGGGGCCAGGGGGCGGACGTGACGCCGGGCTCGGCGGGAGGTGGTGCCGAGCGGGGCGCGGCGGGGTGCGGTCGGGACCGGGGCGGGCTGGGCGGTGCGTCCGTCGCCGGGCTCCTCGGCGGGCCGGTTCGTCGCGAAGACGAACAGGCGTAGAACCAGGAACCGCCCGACCCCGGCCAGCGCGGACGCGGACAGGTAGACCGTCTGCTCGACGAGGACGCCGGGGGCGGAGTGCACGAGGTGGAGTACGGCCATCGCCGCGCAGGTCACTCCGTACGCGACCGCCGCCGAACCGGCCGACTGCAGATGCTCCCGCCGTCCGGCCCGGCGCCCGGCGCCGAAGGTGAAGCGCGCGTGCAGTTCGGTGGCCACGACCGTCGACACCACCGTGACCAGCGCGTTCGCCACCACCCACGGCACCAGCACGGCCAGCAGCGCCACGGCCCCGCTGGAGACGACTCCGACCCCGCCACCGCACACGACGAAGCGTACGAACGCGGCCAACGGGCCCTTCGGTTCCGTCGATTCCGTCGGTTCCGTCGGTTCCGCGACAACGGTCGGTGTCGCCTGGGCCGGGAGGCGGCGCGTCGCGTACTCCGTCTGCTCCATCACGAACCTTCCGCCCCCTCGATCCGACCGCACTCGCATGCGTTCGCACGTCGCACGTCGTACGTTGACGAGAACAACGTACGTGAATGCGCACACTGTTCGCAAGGGGGTACGGGGTTCGGCGGCCGAGCCCGAGCGCGGGATCCGGAGAGGGTGAGCAGAAGGCGGCGTCGGCGCGCCGAATGGAGTCGACCGGCGCGCGGAGCCCACAGCTCCCCCCCGTGGAAACCATGAGCCCCGCCGCCGGTCGGTGTGCCGGGAGCGGTGGACGGACGAAGCCGACGCCTGCCTCAGGTGCCGGCCTGGCCGTCCGCCTCCGCCTCCGGGGTCGCCGGTTCGGCGGTCGTGCCAAGCCTGCTGACGAGTCTGGCCCGCAGCCTGGAGGTGGGCAGGCCGGAGATCAGGTTGCGGAACCGCTTCCGGCGGCCGTGCTTCTCCCGGGTCTTCTCCGCCTGGAAGTCGAGGTCCTCGACCGCGATCGCCAGACCG
>NZ_VTHJ01000110.1 GCF_008386495.1 Streptomyces tailanensis
AAGCACGCCGCCGACGAACGCCTCCGCGAGGTCGTCGACAGGGCGAACGTTGCCTGATGCGGCACTAGCACCTCGGTGACACTCCGGCGAAGGTCCGCGCCGCGTTCTTCAAGCTGGTCGCCCGCGCCGACCGCACGCCGCTCAAGTACAACGGCAGCGACCTCGATTTCGCAGACCGGGCCGTCACCGGTGCCGACATCCGCGAGTCACTGCGGCCGATGTTCTTCTACGAGCCCTACCAGGCCGCACGCGACGTCGTCAGTCTCCGCAAGGCCCGGCCGCGGCCGGCCGACGGCCGTGCGGACCCCTTCGACGCCAACAGCCAGGCGCTCCACTGGGCGATCGTCTGCGCCGACAACTCCGCCTCCTGGCCCCGCGACCCGGCCCGCTACCGGCACGACGCCCTCCGCGACGGTGCTCGCCTCCCCATCTACGGGAACTTCACCTCCAACATCACTCCCTGCGCCTTCTGGCCGCGTGGCGCCGAACCGGCCACGCGAGTCAACAACACGGTGGGCGCGCTCATCTTGCAGAACCAGTGGGATTCCCAGACACCGGCGGCGAACGGCCGGGCCATGCACCGCGCCCTGCGCGGCTCACGCCTCGTCCAGGTCCAGGGCGGACGGGATCACGGCGTGTACGGCATCCCCGGCACCCCCGCCTGCGCCACCAAGGCGGTCAACACCTACCTGGTCACGGGCCGGTTGCCTGGCGACGACATCACCTGCCGTGCCTAGCGCCGAACGGCGCGGCCCGGTGGTGTTCCCCCATGTGCCGCTGAGGCTGTGACGCGGGCCGGAGTCACCTCCGGCCCCGGGGATCAGTCGAACCGTGGTCGGCGCTGAGATTGATCATGGTCCGGCTGTGGCCGGGAGGGGGCCGGCGGGGGTCGGCGGATGACGCACGCAACCGTGTAGCGGGTGTCCGCTGATCCGGTCGAACCGGACCCAGTCCATGGCCACGATCTCTCCCCGCGCGGGGTGCAACAGCGGCGGAGACCGCCAGGGGTGCCAGCTATGGCTGGCACCCCTCAACGCGTTCCTGCAGCATGAGGGCGGGGAGCCGACGAAGCGGAAGACAGCAGCACGGCGGCACTGACCGCGTCCGTCAGCAGTGTTCGTATCGGCGATGGATCCGGTCGTACGGTCATGCCCGGCTCCGCTCCGTCTCCTGATGCGGCCCCGGTTCCGGCTCCGTAGCGGTACTGACCGGGGCGAGGCCGGACCCGTCCAGCGGGCCCTTGTCAGTGCCTCGTGTCAAGCTGCGTGCATCTGACCGATTGCCCGATTCCGGGAGGTCTCCATGGGCGCGTCAACCCCTACCTGAGCTTCGGCGGTGACGCCTGGCAGGCGATGGAGTCCGTCCCCGGGCGCGTCCGCCGCACGGACGGGCGGCGGACGCGGCCCTGGCCAGAGCACACCCCGGGCGCCACCTTCTCGGTGCGCCTGAGCGGCGACGACGACCCCGACTTGCGCGGCTACCGGGAGAAGCTGTCCGCCGCGGCTCGGTGTCCGTGCCGCCGGAGAAGCAGATGTGGGGCTACGTGTTCGGCATGTGCACGGACCGGTTCGGCATCCCTGGATGGTCGACATCATCCAGCCGCAGAGCTGACCGCAAAGCCGCACCACCCACGATGGGCTCCGCCGATCACCGGCGGAGCCCATCGTGGTCTTCCGTATCGGACCGCCCGGGGTCAGACCGCCCGAGCGGTGGTCGTCAGTCCGCCGTCTGTGTCGCGTCGGTCGTCACCTTCCGCAGGAGCGGCTTGCTGCAGCCGATCGCGGCGAGCATGGCGAGCGCGCCGACGACCACGCAGACGGCGAGTTGGACGGCACCGGAAGTGTTCATCGAGATCCCGGCCATCTTGTTGAACTGATATGCGCCGTAGACGCCCATCGCGGTGGTGCCGCCGGCCAGGACGGCCAGGGGAAGGACCGTCTCGCGGATCCGCGCCCGGTCCAGCATCTTCAGCGGAGTGCCGGCCAGCCGCAGCAGGCCGTAGACACGGCGCCGGTCGAGGACGTTCGCGGCGGCGGTCAGCCCGGCGGAGGCGGCCGCGACGAGGAAACTCATGACCAGGGTGGCGATGCCGACCACACCGACACGGTCCGCGCTCACGTTGTCCGGGGCGCTCACGTAGTCCTGGCTGAACGGCGGCGGGCCCGCCCCGAGGGGTATCAGCGCGGTGACGGCGGTGTCCACCTGGTCCTGGCCCCCGGAGACATGGGCGATCAGGCCCGCGCTGCCGCCCAGCACATTGTCGAAGTCGTCCTCGGAGGGGACGCTGACGGTGGCGGTGACGCCCGCTTCCCGCAGCAGGGTACGGGCCTTGGTGACCGTGTCCCGGGCTGCGGCGCTGTCCGCGGTCACCACGGCGACCTGGCCGTGGTTGTCGGAAGCGTCGATGTCCAGCCCGATGACGGAGAAGAAGCCGGCCACGAACCCGGCCAGGACCAGGCCGCTGACGGTGCGCCAGGCGCCGCGCGGGTCGTCGCTGAGCCGGCCGAGAGGGGGAGCGTGAACTGCTCGCCGTCTCCAGGTCCACGGCCGCGGGCAGCGCGAGCAGTTCCTCGCGCGTCAGCCCATGGGACGCATCCCCGCGCTTGGTGATCACAGAAGACCTGTACCCCCGCGAGGCAATCCGCCACCTGCCTCCACACAAGCCGCAGCGCCGCAGAATCACCCCACCCAATAACAAGAGTTTTGTTAATATGGCTCCATGACCACCACCCCCGACCCCGCTCCCGGCGAAGGTCCCGTCCGCCCGGTCTCCGTCTCCCTCCACGAAGGCACCATCGCGGCACTCAAGGCACGCACCGGCAAGCGCGGCATGTCCTCCTACGTCGAAGCCCTCATCCAGCGCCAACTGGAGCGCGATCGGCTGCGCGAACTCATCGAAGACGCCGAAGCCGAGCACGGCCCGGTCGACCAGGCCGCGGTCGATGCCAAGCGAGCGCTCCTGCGCGGCGACGCGGCCGGCTCGGCGGACGCCGCGTGAGCGGCACCCTTGTCCTGGGCTGCGAAGGCCTGTCCAAGCTCGTACGACGCACACCCGAGCTCACCGAATGGCTGGCTGCGGCCGAGGCGGAGGACATCCGCGTCATCACGAGCTCGGTGACCCTCGTCGAGGCCCGCGACCCCAAGACCAACCAGGCCCGCTTCGACTACGCCGTCTCGCGTGTCAACATCGTCCCGCCCACCGAAGCCATCGCCCGCCACGCGAGCAAGCTGCTCGCCGCAGTCGCCCTGCACGGCCACAAATACGCCCTCGACGCCCTCGTGGCCGCCACCGCACTGGCCTCGCCTTCCCCCGTGACCGTCCTGACGTCAGACCCCGAAGACCTCCACATGCTGTGCGGCCCCGGCATCCGCATCCTGAAGGTCTGACGCGGTGCTGAGCCGTAACGGCACCCGCCACGACGGTGGGGCTGTCTCGGGTCAGCCGACGCTGAGCAGGGTCGAGCCGCCGCCGTCGAGGTTGTATTCGGATCCGGTGAGGTAGGCGGTCTCGTCGGAGGCGAGGAACACCAGGAAGTTCACGACGTCGGCGGGCTCGGCGATCCGCCCGAGCGGGGACAGGACCGGGCCGAGGGCCTCGATGGTCGTTCCGGCGGTCGCGGCTCCGTAGGCCGCCATGCCGGTGTTGACGTAGGTCGGGTGGAGGGAGTTGACGCGGACGCCTGCGGCGGCGTACTCGGCGGCGACGTCCTTGGACATGGTGCGGACGGCGCCCTTGCTCGCGCCGTAGAGGGTGTGGCCGGCGACGCCGACGAGCCCGGCGATCGAGGACAGATTGATGATCGCTCCGCCGCCTGCCGTGGCCATCTGCAGGGCGGTGTGCTTCATGCCGAGAAAGGTGCCGGTCACGTTGACGGCCATGAGCCGGTTCCAGTCCTCGACGGTGGTCTCGGCGAGCGGGGCGATGAGGTAGATGCCCGCGTTGTTGACCAGCACGTCGATTCGGCCGTGGACCGTGCGGACGTGATCGGTCACCTCGACCCACGCGTCCTCGCTCGTCACGTCGTGGGCGAGGAACTCGCCGCTGCCGCCTGCTGCCTTGATGCGCTCGACGACGGCCTTTCCGGCCGCCTCGTCGATGTCGGTGGCGATCACGGTGGCGCCTTCGGCGGCGAACCGGACGGCTGCGGCTTCGCCGATGCCGTTCGCCGCACCCGTGATGAGAGCGATCTTGTTCTGGAGACGGGACATGCTGGAACTCCTTCGTCGGGGCTGTGGGTTCTGGGCTGCGGGCTTCTGCGGTGCCGGAGCCGACGGCTCCGGCTCAGGCGCCTGCTGGCCCTCGCAGGTGGCGCAGGGCCCGGGCGGCGGCGTGCGCGCCGCACATGCCGTGCGCGCCGGGGCCGGGCGGGGTGGCCGCCGAGCACAGGTAGTGGCCGCGCAGGCCGGTGTCGTACGGGTGCGGGATGGGCCGGGGGCCGAACAGCAGCTGGGGGATGTCCTTGGCGCCGGTCATGATGTTGCCCCCGACGTAGTTCGGGTTGTGCGCGGCGAATCCGGGTGTGGTGCGCACCGCGGTACCGACGATCCGGTCCCGGAAGCCCGGGGCGAACCGCTCGATCTGCGTGGTGATCGCCTCCGCGGCGTCCCCGTCGTAACCGTGCGGGACGTGGGCGTAGCTCCACACCGGGTGCACGTCGCCGACCGACCGCTGCGGATCGGCCAGATACTGCTGCCCCACCAGGACGAACGGCCGCTCGGGCATCCGTCCGGCGTAGATCTCCCGCTCGGTGGCGGCGACCTCCGCGAAGGCACCGCCCACATGCACGGTGCCCGCCCGCCGTGCCGCCTCGGAAACGCCGGTAGGCGCGGGCGACCCGGGGCGGCAGTCGGTCGCCGAGGATGTCGGCCAGAGCGGTGGGTGCCACGTCCCACAAGGTCGCGTCAGCCGACGGCAGTTCGGAGACCGACCGCACTCGCACCCCCGTCTCGATCTTCCCGCCCAGGTCGGTCAGCAGTGCGGCCATGGCGTCGCTGATCCTGCGTGATCCGCCGACGGCGACGGCCCAGCCGTGCCGGTGCCCGGCGGTGAGGATGCCGAGCCCGATGGCGGAGCTCAGCGGCCGGTCGAGGGGGTGGAAGGCGTGCGCGGCCAACCTGCGGCGGGAACCGAGACGGTCAGGTTCTCCAGACAGGTGCCAGGTCTCGCGCGTCGCAGTCCATCGCCAGAGGGCATGTCACCGACCCAGCTCCCACCCATCGACAGCCCGCGTCGCTTCTCGGCACACATCCGTTCCTGAGTGGGTCCTCGATGACACGCCCGGAGAGCGAGAAACCGAAAACCGTAGGTGGTCCCGTCGAGTTCGAGGAGGTCTAAGAACGGATCCAGTCGGTCCAACAGGCCGAGGGCCCTGATGTCGGCCAGGAACCACTCGCGTTCCGAACCAGGCACCAGCAGGACGAGGGTGGGCGCGCCTCAACGTCGTCGGGCCCCGGCAAACACGTAGTAGGTGTGAATGTCCGCGACGGTCAGGTTGTGGACCGTGCGGGTCTCGGTCCACAACCTGACCGCGGTGATCCGCACCAGGGTTCCGGAACCCGTCCGACGCCACTCACCCTGCTTCAGGTCCTTGGCGTCGACCCACTCGTGCAGCTCCTGCACCCAGAAGGGGTGGCCGTCTGTCGCCGTGATCGTGGCCGTACCGCTTCCTCGGTCGCCAGATCGATGGCCCGACCCTCGTCGCCGGTGGCGATCTCCTCCGTGGGCTTCTCGGTCCAGTCGGCCATCAGCACCTTGGTGCCGGGAGCGAAGCTGCTGCCCACCTCGCAGGACGATCCCTTGGCCGGCGCGTCGGCGTCGACGTCCTTGATCTCGGCCTTCTTCTGCGCTCCGTCGGCCTGGAGCATCATGACGTACGCGGCAGCAACACCACGATGAAAGAACTGGGCTGCCCTCCGCCCTCAAAGGCCTTCGGCCCCCGCCCTGTCGGGCGGGGGCCGAAGGCCTTCTCACATCACGGCCAGCGGTCGTGTGTCATGGCCACCGTCAGTCCAGCCGCTCAGGACGAACTCTGTCGACCAGATGCACCAATGCTTCCTCCGGGCTCCCGCCATAGAGGGCGAGAAACGCATCGTAGGCGCCGTACGTCCGGCCCCCCTCGGCGACGAGGAGCACAAGAGGACCGGAAGCCGCGGTGCCCACGGGCGTCAGCTTCTCTCCCGTTCGCTGCTCGTATCCCCTCAGCTTTTCGCCGTTGACGATGCGACTGGCGCGCTCGGCGTTCAGTTCGCAGCTGTGCGTCCCTGGATCGAGCGGATGGCGGGGGTAATCGAAGCCAGTTCCGTTGAATTCCTCGACGAAACGCAGCGCCGTCGGCGAGCAGTGGATTCCCAGCTCATCCCAGACATCCCTGATGTGCCGGATGTCCGCTTCGGAGGCCATCCACCGGGCGTCCCCCGCCAGGATGTCCGACAGCCTTTCCGGCAGTCCTGCCTCGCGAGGGCTATCCGGCCGATCCGTCACGCGCGCCGCCCCCTCCCAGAATTCTTCTGCACCAGCCGCACGACGGGAACGGCGCTCCGTCCGCCCGGGTGATGGTGAAGTAGTCGATCTCGTCGAGGCTTGCTCCGACACCATTCATCAGATTGTTGCACGCGTGGAACTCCGCGCAGGTGCCCGGATCCCACTCCTCCAGATGGTTCCCCTGGGCCTGCATGTCCTGTGCTTCCTTCAGGCGGGGAGCGAGATCGGGGTGGACGTTTCCGGGTACAGCACCGCTTTCGCCGTAGCGGCGCTCTCCCGTGTACCCGTCGCGCGCCCCGGCACCGGCAGTGTTGTTGGTACCGCTCTTCTTGGCCTCCGCCCTCGTCCACTCGGGGAGGTCGTCGTCGGCGCTGCCCGCGGGGCTCTTCTTCCTGCCGCCGTCACCGCCCTTGCCGCCGCCCTCGGTCTTCGCTCCGCCGGAGTCGCCCTTCTTCGCCTGGGGCGCTTCCTTGGCCTTGGCCGGAGGGGCGGGCTTGGGGATGGGCTTCGGTTTCGGGGCCACCGGTGGCGTGACCTTGTCGGCGGCGTCGACCGCGTCCTCGGTCTTCTTCGTCGCCTTGGTGGTGTCGGTCGCCGTGTCGACGGCGTCGACCGCCTTGTTGACGTACCGCGCGCCCTTCGCCGCACTCGCCGCGTATCCCGCGATCGGGATGGCCGAGGCGTAGGACAGCCCCGCGTCGATGTAGTTGCCTTCGGCCGTGTACCAGAGGCCGTTGAGGAGGTCGGCGGGCTCGCTCGCCGAAGCCGGGGACCAGGCCCACGACGTCGAGGGCGCCGTGACCGATCGGGCTGATCCAGGACTCGCCCCAGTACAGGCCCGTCGGGTCCGGGAACGCCAACGGGTTGTTGCGGCCGTAGGCATACGCGTTGAGGTGCTGCGGGTCCGCGACGTTCAGCACGGGGTCGACGGAGACGAAGCGGCCTGCCGCCGGGTCGTACGCGCGGGCGCCGAGCTGGATCAGCCCCGTCGTCGCGTCCGCCGTGCCGCCCACGAAGGACTTGTCGCCGGGCCACGCGCCCGCCGCCGGCTTGGCGCCACGCACCTCACCGAACGGCAACGTCCGACGCTGTGTGATCGCCGAGTCCGCGACCTTGATCGAGATCTCAGCCGTGCCGTTCTGGCCACCCACCAGCCAGGTCACCCCGGCCGACGTCCGCACCGCGATCCGCTTGCCGCCGTGTGAGTAGTAACGCGTGCCCGACAGGGAGTTTCTTCACCGTGTCGAGGCGGATCTCCTGGCTGCCCAGGTACAGCGTGACGGCGCCCTTCTCCTTGCGGAGCAGGCGGCTTCCGTCGGCGCCGTACACGTACGAGGTCTTGTTCGCCTCGTCCAGGTTGTCGCCGGACAGGTACGGGGTCACCGCGCTCAGGCGGCCCTGCTCGTCCCAGTCCAGCTTCTGGTCGACCGCTGGGGAGAGGTCCGTCGCCGCCTTGGTGCGACGGACGGTGTTCCCCGTCTCGTCGTACTGGAAGCTCTGGGCCGCCGTCACTTCCTTGGCCGCCGTCGCGGTGCGCACCTCGGCCGACTTCAGGGCATGCGCGTGCGTGCCGCCCTTGGCGTCCGTGGCCTTCGGCACATACGTCGTCGACTGAGTGATCGCCGCGTCCCCGGTCGTGCCGGTGGCGTGGCGGACCTCGCCGATGCGGCCGGGGTCTGCGTCTGGCGGGGGCGGAGGAGACCGTCGGAGAGCTGGTGGCTGGTGGCCACCGAGCCGTTGGGCAGCAGGGACTTGGTGGTGGTGACCACCGCGTCGTTGTTGCGGACCAGGTAGGCGTACTCAAGGCTCGGCGTGTCCGAGGCCTTGGCGCGGCCCGGGAGCCAGACCTTCAGCAGGCGGCCGAGGGCGTCGTACTCCAGGTCGGTGCGCTGCTTGTTGGCGTCGACCGTGGCGGTGACCAGGCCCCAGCGGCGGTCGACCGTGGAGGTGGTGGTGTTGCCGAGCGGGTCCTCGACCTTCATGCCGGTCACCGGGCCACCGGTGGTCGGGGTGTAGGTCGTCTTCGTCGCGTTGGTCGCCTGGTCGGCGGACTCCACGACACGGCCGTGCACGTCGTACCTGGCGGTCGAGGTGGTCACGTACTGCGGGGTGCCGTCAGCCGTGTAACCCTTGACCTTCTCGCTGCGGACCACGTCACCCTTGGTGGGCGTGGTCCCGTAGGTGTCACGGTCGTCGTACCTGGCGGTCGAGGTGGTCACGTACTGCGGGGTGCCGTCAGCCGTGTAACCCTTGACCTTCTCGCTGCGGACCACGTCACCCTTGGTGGGCGTGGTCCCGTAGGTGTCACGGTCGTCGTACCAGGTGCGGACGTCGGAGATCGCCTCGCCCTTGTACGAAGTCGGCGCGCCGTCATCGCAGTTGACCAGGACGACCGTGACCCGCTTCAGCAGCGTGAGCAGGTTCGCGTCCGTGTTGCGGTTGTACTCGTTCGTCGTGCAGGTGTCGTCGTCCTTGACCGCCAGATCGCCGGAGTCGGAGGAGCGCACCAGCATGCCGTACGCGTCGTAGAAGTGCTCGATGGCGGCGCGGCGGACCTTGCCGTCGTCCAACGCCGTACGGGTCTTCGTCGACTTGACCGCCGCGTACGACGCCTCGTCGTTGCCTTCCGTCGCCGTGGGCTCGGACTTCCAGGGGGTGCTGACCGAACCGGTCACCTCCGCGCCGCCGTTGAAGCTGCGCTGTTCCAGCAGGAAACCCTGGTGGCGGCTGTCGTCGCGGACCTTCGTCCCGTCGGAGGCCGTGACGGTCACCGACTTGGTGCCGCCGGACTCCTTCTCCCGGTCGCCGTCCATGCCCTGGAGGTAGGTGGTCTCGGTGCGCAGCTGCTTGCTGCCCGCCTCACCGGTCCGCACAATGACGGTGCGGTAGCCGCGCCACTGGTTCCAGGTCTTCTTCTTGGTCTTGACGAGCTCGCTGTCGTCGAAGGCCCAGGCGGCGCCCGAGTAGTCGTAGGACGTGACCTTGTTCGGACCGGTGACGGTGACCTCGTCCTCGATCACCGTGTCGACGACGTACTTGTGGAACCAGTCCTCCTTCTCCCCGATCGTGCCCTCCTTCGACCAGAAGGACGGCATACAGCGCTTCGTGTTCGTCTCGGGGGTCGGGAGGTTCGACGGGGTGCACTCGGTCGGCTTGTAGTTGACCGAGATCGTGCCGCCCGTCTCCGACTGGATGGCCCGGATGCGCCACTTGTACATCGGCAGCCGGTCGTGGGAGTCGGCATGGACCCGGTTGGCGTCCTGGCGCTCGTAGAAGGTGACCTTCGGCAGCTTGTTCGCGCCGTCCTTGCCGGAGTGGGTGACCGACTCCAGCCACATGGCCGGGGCGTGCGTGGTGTCGGCGCTCTGGTACTTGTGCGCCAGGTCCCACTGAAGATCCACCAACTTCGAATCCGCAGGTCGTTGGGGCTGGCGTGAGTCGTTGATCAGGCACTCGTGCTGGGCGAGGGGGTTTGTCGGAGCTCAAGATCGTCTGCCGTTTCGGCGATCACCGATCTGCGGATTCCCGGGCGTGTGCGCGGCGGGTGTCCGTACGATCCGGGCGGGAGGTGCGTTCAGGTGGCCCAGGATCCGGAGCCGGACCTTCGCGGATTGATCACGGTCCGTAGGGCCGAACTGGAAGTGCAGGCAGAGAAGTTGAGCCAGCAGCTGCAGGGGCCCGTGACGAGCTGGAGGAGCTCGCCGTCGCCGAGCGGGTCGCACGTCGGCTGGCCGAGCAGGTGCGCACCGAAGCTGAGCGGACGGCGACGGGGCCCGCCGGGCAGGTCGCGGGCCGTGCGGTGCTGGCGGTGCCGCCACGCGAGCGGGGCATGGACGAGGCGGTCCTGCCCGCGGACTACCAGCGGATCATGGAAGTGGTGCGGCGGGCCGACGGTCCGGTCATGGTGAAGCAGGTCTGCGGTGAGCTGGGGATCGCCTCCGCGCCGGCCCGCTCGGAGGCGATGCGGGCGAAGCTGAACCGGCTGGCCGAGCGGGGCTGGCTGCGCAAGCTGGTCGACGGGAAGTTCACCACCACGCTGTGAGCGCGCTGGGGCGGCGACGTCATACGGCTCGGGCCGTAACATCCATGTCCCTGGCGGCAGTTGATGTCGTATGCGAAACAAGACCAGCTCCGCCAGGGACACTGAGACGGTTGTCTACCAGTCCAGCCTCACCCTGTCCACGGCCACCCTGACCTTCCTCGGCGACCTGCTGCGCGGCCACCTGAAGAAGATCCGCTCGCAGTGGCGCAAGCTCCCGCCCAGAAAGATCGCCGCGATCGTCCTCGCCGTCCTACGTCATGACCAGCGCCTCGCCGACATGGCGGGCGGCAACACCATCTCCGCCACCACGGTGCGTCGCTGGGTGCTGGAAGTGCTCGGCCTGCTCGCCGCGCGGGCCCAGCGCCTGGACCGCGCGCTGAAGAAAGTCGGCCGAAACGGTGGCCACGTCGTGCTGATCGACGGCACCCTGATCCGCACCCGGCGCCGCACCGGGAAAGACAACCGCCGCAACTACAGCGGGAAACACAAGGCCCACGGCCTGCTCTTCCTCGCACTCACCGACGACAGGGGCCGGCTGCTGTGGATCTCCGCGGCCCGTCCGGGACGCTCCTCGGAGATCACCACGGCCCGCTACAACCAGCTCGTCGAGCGCCTGCGCGCCACCAAGCTGGGCGCCATCGGTGACCTCGGCTTCGTCGGCCTGGACGACGACCCGGACAACCCGGTGGTCATCACCGGTTACAAGGCCGCCCGCACCAAGCCCCTCACGTCGGCGAAGAAGCAGGTCAACAAGCTGATCGCGTCCGTCCGTGCGGTCTGCGAGCACGCCTTCGCGCACCTGAAGAAATGGCGCATCCTCACCAAGCTGCGGCTATCGCCCCGTTACGCGACCACGCTGCTGCGGGCCCTGCTTGTGCTGACCAAGACCGAAGTCGCACGCTGACGGGCCCGGCAGACGATCTTGGGCTCGGACAACCGCCCTGACCAGTACGAGTACACGATCGCTCACTCACACCAGCCCCAACGTCCTGCGGATTGGAAGTTGGTGGATTTCAGTGACGAGACCGGACGCCCGGCCCTGGCACTTCGACAAGGATGTCCTGGACGCCCAGGCCGCAGCCGACGGCTGGTACGCGTTGCTGACCAACTTGAGCCCCGAACAGGCCAGCGCCCAGGAGGTGTTCCTGCCCTACAAGGGGCAGGGGCTGGTCGAACGCCCGCTACCACGACTTCAAGGGCCCGCTCGCCGTCGCACCGTGTTCTTGCAGCACAACCGCCGCATCGCTGCCCTGATCACCGTGATCTGCTTGGCCCTGCTGGTGTTCTGCCTGATCGGACGCCAGGTCCGCCAAGCCCTGGGCTCCGAGCAGACCATGCGCGGTCTCTACCCCGACAGCCGCGCCGTCCGCCCCACTGGCCGCATGATCTTCTGCCAACTGTCCAGCCTGACTCTCCGCCCCGGCAGCGTGACCGACGCACCTGTGAGCCTCATCAACCGAGGAGTTCAAGCACGCCTGCTTGAACTCCTCGGCGTCGACGAGACACGACCCGGCTGGCTGGGGACCTAACTCCCTATGTGCGAAGTCTCCGGCTAGCAGGAGGCCCGGCAGAAGCGCCGGGCCGATCCGGGGTGCGGCCCGGGGTCCCGGAGCCAGCTATGCCGCGCTCGGCGGGGTTGACTGGAAGTGGCGCCGGCGCGCGCGGAGGAAGGGCACCGTGCTGCTGAGCAGGACCAGGAGCAGGACAACCACGCCCGCGGGGGTGAGCTGGACCGTCACCTGCAGCGTGGTGGGCAGCACGGCCACCGCCACGCCCGCGACGGTCAACCGGTTACGCGTGCCGAAGAGCAGGGCGATCGCGAGGACCCCGGCCCACAGGACCCCGGCCCACAGCGGGCCGATGACGCTGAGAACGCCCAGCGTAAAGGGGTAGTGCATTTCGACGAGCTGCACGCCCGACACCAGGGCGGCCGCCAGGGCGGTGGTTCCCATGATCGTGCGGCGTTGTGGCAGGGAGGGGCCGAGCAGATCCCTGGGTGCGGCGAGGACGACGGCGCCGGTGAGCAGCGGCACGGCCAGTCGGATCACTGCGGTTGAGGGGGCGCCATGCAAGCCGGAGGAGGCGAACGCGGCCAGCAGGACGTCGGCCAGGCACAGCACCATCGCCGGCACGACCAGTGCACGGGCCACGGTCCAGCGCCCGGTCCAGACGGCCGCGAGCGCCGCCAGCCAGAGCAGCGGCGTGAGGCCCGTGTTGGCCAGGCTCAGCACATTCGGGAGCGAGGACGCCGGCACGGTCCGGACGCCGGGGGCGAAGAGCCACAACAGGCCCGCCACGAAGCTACCCGTCGCCACGGCGACAGCCGGCGGGGCCGCCTGCGCCAGGACCTGACCCGCCATCCGGTCGGAGCCCAGGCCGGTGCGCCGCCGCAGGCCATGGCCGGCGACATCGAGCGCCTCGCGCAGCCGACCGAGCGGGCCGGCATCCTGCGTCGCCTCGGCATAGATCGCGGTCAACTCGGCTTCGTGCTCAGCGCGGTAGGCGGCCGGATGGAGGCGCAGCGCCCAGCGGAACGCGAGTGAGCTGTGCTGCTGCGTCATGCCAGGGCCCCCTTCGGGCGGATGGCGTGGGCGCGACGGGCGGCCAGTCGACGCTCCGCCTCGGCGACGACAGCACGCAGCCGCTCCGTCTCGGCGGCCAGCACGTCTCGGCCGGCCTCGGCGAGGGCGTAGACCTTGCGCGCCCGACCGTCCACGACCTCCTCGCGCTCGACCCGGATCAGGCCCTGTTGGGCCAGCCGGTCCAGCGCGCCGTAGAGAGTGCCGGTGCGCATCCGCACACGGCCCTGGGAGATCGCGTCGATCTCCTGAATCAGTCCATAGCCGTGCCTGGGCTCGTCGGCCAGGGCAGTGAGCAGGAGCAGCGTCGGCTCCTGAAGCGGTCGCTCATTCATGCTGCCTATATATATCAGCGACCGGCATATGTTGTCGATCGATTCATCGTTCTGCCGCCCGGAAGCCCGATCCGCTGCCTGGGGCCTGGCCGCTGTGGCGGCGGCACGTCAGCGGGCTGATATCGCCCAGTACCCGATCGCGCAGATAGTCGCTGGCCGGCTGCACCTCAGCGCCGGATTCGTCGACTACGGCATACGGCGGCACTCCATCCGGGAGCGCGAGCGCGCCGCCCAAGCGAGGCAGGACTCGACGACCACGCAGAGCTCGTCACGGCGCTCGCGCTCCTACCACCAAGCGCACGGCGAACGGTAGCGAGGCCATCAGCCCGGCGGGCGAGAAAGTGCAGTCAACAGGTCATCCACACCAGGCCAGAAGGCCCTCACCCATTTCAAGATCGCACGTCAATGATCGCTGTCACCAACCTCCGTGGACAGAACACTTTTCCTCACCAAGCTGCGGATGTCGCCCCGTTACGCGACCACACCGCTGCGGGCCCTGCTCGTGCTGACCAACACCGAAGTCGCACGCTGACGGGCCCGGCAGACGATCTTGGGCACGGACAACCGCCCCCGACCAGTACGAGCACACGATCGCTCACTCACACCAGCCCCAACGACCTGCGGATTCGAAGTTGGTGGATCTTCACTCGTCGACGTCGTCGTAGGTCTTGCCGTCGGCCTTCAGGACCTGCGTGGTGACCTTCGCCAGCCGCTTGCGGGAGAAGAACGTCGGCGACCACTGGTCCTTGCACTCGGTGTCGGAGGTGCAGATCTGCTCGAACGGCACGTCCGGCCAGCGCTTGGCGGTGGACTCCTTCAGGTCGCCCGGCTGACAGTCCGCGGCGGCACCCGTGCAGCGCTCGGCCACGTCGAAGACGACCTGCGCGGGCGCGGCGGTGGTGTCCTAAGGTGCCGCGCGCACAGGGATGAATGAACGATAGGCGGGTGGGGTGTCGCCAAGGTGCCCCACCCGCTGCACTCATCGATGGAAAGGAGGCTAATCCATGACAGAAGAAGAGTTCTGGTCCCTCATCGACCTCCTCGGAGGCGTGGCAAACCAGCGAACCACTCCCGCACTGACAGAGGCCCTGGCACGACAGGGAAAGATTCGAGTTGAAGAATTCGCCGACATGCTGACGGAAAAACTGCAGCGTCTTGCAAGTGATCCCCTTACAGGAATTCCGGTCCGAGATGTGAATGATCCATCAGATGCGTTGATCCCGCCGCTGGTTGGTGACGCACTCATCAATCTCCACTTCGCGGTTGTGGCAGCGGGCAGCTCACGGTTCCAGCACATCCGGAAGAATCCGGAGCGGGTGGCTGACTGCGCCTGGGACTTTAGCGAGTCAGATGGCCTTGCCGAGGCTGTCTCCACAGCCTATGAGATCACCACCGGAGAACCGTGGCCGGGCCCACTGCCTGGATTCTGTATGGACGAAGCCGAAGAGTCGATGGCCATTGCGGCGGGGCATGCCCCCTGGCTCAGCCTCGCTCTGCACGGCGACAACGACATTCCTGCGGCGTATTTCGATGCAGCCTGCTCTGTAGTCGATATGGTCCACCACGACCCACAGTGGCGTACTTGGTGGTCACGCGCCGAACAGCGCGACCTGAACATCGAGATCGAATACACTTCGAAGGCGGAGCGCAGTCGCGTCACTACCCGAAAGGGACGGGCTTGGGCCTCGTTCCGCAGGAACGACTCGCGCTTTCGAGGGTCGAACAAGGGTGGTCTTGCCTACGGTGCCGCCACTGATCTGGAAGCAATTTTCACACTCGTAGCGTCGTCTCTGAGCCTGCCCACGCCACCCCAAGTACCTCATCCGGCACATGCAACCCCGCCGACGAGGCGAGATGACGCGGCCCGCGCAAGGCTGGAAGAACTGCGAAAACGGCACCCCAAGCACCCCTGAACCACACTATTATCGGCAGTTCGGAACATTTTTCGGATCATGGTGACCGAGATGTCGCTGTCTGCTGCGATCCGTCAGACGGGTTGTTGCAGCACATGCCAGCGATGGACGACTTCGGACAGCCGGTCGAACTCGGAGGGTGGCGTTTTCACTGGTCAGGCATAGGGTCAGTGATTCGGCGCGAGTGGTGATCACCCGATCGAGACTCCCGTTCGACGCACACCCCTCAGATCGGAACCACAACAGCTTCTTGGGTGGCGGTTCCCAGTTCTAGACCAGTTGACGGCTGAATGTTCTCTCTGACCGGTCATTAGGTCACACCGGGAGGTCGCTATCCCAGCTGGTCGCGGCGGCGCGCCAAGTAGGCGATCTCGGCGGTGCTGCCCGCCAGATCGATGGCTTTGTCGTAGGCCGTGCGCGAATTCTGACCGAAGCCCAGCCGACGCAGCAGGTTGGGGCGCGTCGCGTGGTAGGCGTGATAGCCCGCCGGCTTGTCCTCGAGACGGTCGACGGCCGCTGGCGCCATCGCCGTGGCCGTCAAGCTCGGCCACCGCGATGGCTCGGTTGAGCGCGACGATCGGCGACGGCGAGGCGGACGAGCTTGTCGTGGAGGGCGACGACCTGCGACCAGTCTGTGTCGCGTACGTCGTCGGCGAAGGTGTGCACGACATTGATCGCTGTGACGATCCGTTAGCGGCCCGGAGCCACACCCTCGGCCAAGCGCTCGCCAACCAGCCCGTGGCCCTCGATGATCAGCTCCGCGTCCCAGGCGCTACGGTTCTGCTCGTCGAGGGCGATCAGTTCGCCGCTCGGCGAAACTCCGGCGGTACGACGAGCCTGGATGAGCAGTATCAGCGCCAGCAACCCGGCCACCTCACCATCGGCCGGCATGAGGGCACGGATCATGCGGGTGAGCCGGATCGCCTCAGGGGTCAGGTCGTTCGGGATCGGTGTCTGGGCCGGTCGCCAGGTAGCCCTCGTTGAAGATGAGGTAGAGAATGGCCAGTACGCCGGAGACGCGTGCCGGGAGATCCTCCGCGGACGGCACCCGATACGGGATGTGAGCCGCCTTGATCTTGGCCCCGGAAGGCAGGGGCGATTTCGGTCACGGTCAGACCTCCGACCATGCGCAGCGTCAACCCCGGGGCTCCATCGCCAGCGCCGGGTGACCGCACGTGAAGATCGGCCGGAGCCGCTCGTCGTCGATGGCGCCCAGAGGCTCGGGCGGGTCGTCGTCGTACAACACAGCTGAGCCTCCTTCTACTTGTCGCCTCGCTTGTTCTCGCGCCGGACCCGGTCGATGGCCTCGCGGTTGGCGGTCGTGGTCAGCCAGGCGCCGGGGTCGGGCGGTACGCCGTCGGCCGACCACCGCTCGACGGCGGTCGCGAACGCCTCGGCCGCTGCCTCCTCGGCGATGTCAAGGTCACCCAAACGTCTGGTCAGGGCGGCGATCACGCTCACAGGAACGGCCGAACCTCGATCTTCCGGTTGCAGGCCTTCGACCCCTCGGCTGCCAGCTTGAGCGCCACGTCGCGGTCGGAGGCCGCTGGAGCCGGTCGGTCGTCTCGTACTGCACCGACATCACGTGCTCGGGGTCGGCACGTCCGTTGCGTACTGCGGGCGCCCGCCGGGCCGGTAGGTCACCCAAGCACCGCCGTGACCATCGCCAGGTCCCGATCCCGACGTGGTGGGACCTATCAAGACCGGACAATCCCATGCCGCCCCCATCCGTCACATCGAAGGCGTCGAATTTCACCCCTCGTCCAGAGCTAGTGCCGGATCAGGCAACGTTTGCCCTGTCGACGACGGCGCGTAGGCGCCGGTCGTCGGCATGGCG
>NZ_VTHJ01000111.1:0-8053 GCF_008386495.1 Streptomyces tailanensis
TCGAGCCGTGGCCGAAGCCATCATGACCACCACAGCGCACCCGAGCAGCGGCATTGTCGTCGTCGGCGGCGGGCCTGCCGCGCACCGCTTTGTGGAGCGGTTGCGCCACCATGGCCACCACGATCCGGTGACCGTGCTCTGTGCCGAGCCCAGCCCCCCGTACAACCGGGTGTTGCTCACCTCCGTACTGGCCGGTGCCCTGCCACCCCGCGCCGTGGTGCTGCCGACTCTGGGCGGTGCCACGGACCTGCGGCTGCGCACCACGGCCATGCGCATAGACCGCCGCCGCCGCCTCGTTCACACCGACGACGGCTCGGTCCATCCCTACCGGACCCTGGTGCTCGTCACCGGCTCCCGCCCGGAGACCCCGGACGAACTGCCCCGCATCGACGAGGTACGTACCCTGCGCACCCTCGCGGACTGCGGCACCCTCCCCGAGGGGCCGGTGGCGATACTCGGCGCGGGTGTCCTCGGGGTCGAAACCGCTCTCGCGCTGTGCAGGGCAGGGCGAGAGGTCGTCCTCGTCCACCGCCGCCCCTATCCGATGAACCGTCAGCTCGGCCCTGACGCCGGGTGTCTGCTCGCCATGAGTCTCGCCGGCCACGGCATCGACGTGCGTACGAACCGCCGCATCGTGGAGTACACGCCGGGCAAGCTGATGCTCGACGACGGTCAGGTGATTCAGGCCAACACCCTGCTGGTGTGCACCGGTGCCGCACCTGACACCAGGCTCGCGCGCCGGGCCGGACTCGCCGTCCGCCGCGGCGTGGTGGTCAACGCCAGGTTGCGCACCTCGGATCCCCACATCCACGCTCTCGGTGACTGCGCCGAACCCCGAGGCGGCAGCACAGGGCTGCTTCTCTCCGCCTGGGACCAGGCCGAGCTGCTGGCGCGTACACTCAGCGGCCGTCCGGTCAGCCGCCGTCCGGCCAAGGCCGCGCTACGGCTCAACGCACCTGAGCTCGACCTCGCCGTCTACGGCTCAGCCGATGCTGCCGCCACCAACTCCGTGACCCTGAGCGCCCCGTCCTCCGGGCGCTATGCCCGGTTGCTGCTGCGGGACGACCGCATCGTCGGCGCTGTGCTGCTCGGGCTCCCCCGGGCCATGGCCAACGTGGGGCTGTTGTACGACCGCGACCTACCGGTGCCGTCCGACCGTCTCGCACTGCTCCTCGGCAGACCCGCGACCTTGGGCGCCGGGGTGGTGGAGCTGCCCGACGAGGCGATCGTGTGTGTCTGCAACGGCGTCACGAAGGCGGATCTGGCGCGGGCCTGGGCCGATGGTGCCCGTGAACTCTCCGAACTGGCCGCGGCCACTCGCGCCACGACCGGGTGCGGCGGCTGTGCCCAGGCCGTGCGGCGTGCCTGCGCGGTACGTCCCCCTGACCGGAACGCATCGGAGCGACTTTGATCAGTGATTGTGGAAGGAACCGCCCGTGACACTCCCCTGCCGTACTCTCGTCCTGGCCGGGTACGGCATGGCCGGCCACCGGCTTGTGGAGACTCTTCGAGCCTCAGACGCGGCGAGCGACTGGCGGATCGTCATCCTGTCCGAGGAACCCCGTCCCGCCTACGACAGGCTCGCCCTCTCCGTATACCTGCAGGAAGGCTCCTCTCGCGCCCTCAGCCTTGCCAGCCCCGACTTTCCGACGCAACCCGTGGTGGACCTGCGTCTGAACACTCGTGTCACGGGCATCGACCGGGTTCGCGGTACCGTCACCACCGCCGACGAGGACACCATTTCCTATGACGCGTTGGTCCTCGCCACCGGTTCCCGGCCCTTCGTACCGCCCGTACCGGGCCACGATCTCCCGGGTTGTTTCGTCTACCGCACCGCCGAAGACGCCGACGCGATCCGCGCCGCCTCCCTCCCCGGCCGTTCCGGTGCGGTCATTGGCGGTGGGTTGCTCGGCCTGGAGGCGGCGAACGCGCTGCGGGTCCTGGGGATGGAGCCTCATGTCGTCGAGGTGGCTCCCCGTCTGATGCCGCTCCAGGTGGACGAGGGCGCAGGCGAGATGCTCGCCCAGCTCATTACCGATCGGGGTGTCCGTGTGCACTGCGATACCTCCGTCGTGGCCATCATCCCCGGCTCTGACGGCCGAGTGGACTCCCTCCTCCTCGACGGGGGCACTGTCGTCCACACCGCTCTGCTGGTCTTCGCCGCGGGCGTCCGCCCCCGGGACGAACTCGCCGCCGGGGCGGGGCTCGCTCTGGGGCCGCGCGGAGGCTTCCTCGTCGATCCCCACTGCCGCACCGAGGACCCGCGTATCTGGGCGATCGGAGAGTGCGCCGCGGTCCGTGGCCGCTGCCACGGCATGGCCGCTCCCGGCTACCGGATGGCCGGCATCGTCGCCGACCAACTCCTTGGTCGTGACAGCGTCCCGTTCCCCGAGAACCCGGACATGTCGGCCAAGCTGAAACTCCTCGGTGTCGATGTGGCAAGCTTCGGCGACGCCCACGCCGAGACCGAGGGAGCCCTTGAACTCGTCTTCGCCGACCACACCGCCCCCACCTACGCGAAGCTGGTCCTGGATTCTGACGCCATGACCCTTCTCGGTGGCGTCCTGGTCGGCGATACCAGTGCCTATCCGGTGCTCCACGCTCTCATCGGCCGCCAACTGACCGCTGTTCCGGAGCAGTTGCTCGCGATGGCATGAGGACGAGCCGGGTCGCGTCCCGCTTCGTGGTGTAAGCGACCCTGCTCGGCCGGTTCCGGAAAGCCGCGCGCCGGCCACGCCGCAGGGGCATGGCTCCCTTATCGCGTCCGGCTGACCTGCCGTCAGCGACACGAGCGGCCCCGAGCCGCGTCGATGCGGCGGTGACCTGCGCATTCCGGGTAGTTGATCGGCTACACCACTTGGCGGCAACACCGTTGCGTTTACCTGTTGGCGCCGTCGTCAAGGTACCCGTTCTTGATCACCTGGGCGTCCAGTGTGTACGCCTGGACGGTGCGCGGATGGTCACCTCGCTTGAAGGTGTACTTGCTCGCTGACTTGCGGAAACGGGCCTTCACGCGCCAACGGGGGTGTTCGGGCAGGAGGTTGTCCAGCACGGCGCGCCCGATCGCTCCGATCAGCGACACGGCGTCGGCGGTGGCGATGCCCCGGGCGGCGATGATCTGGTCGGCGGCGGCTTGGAACAGGACGGTGAAGCTCACGCGTTGCGCGGACACGCCCTCACTGGCGATCGTGACGTCACCGGCCGCCCGGATCAGCGTCTGGTAGGCCGTCAGCAGGGCGAAGATCTCCTGCTCAAGGCCGGGGACGCTGCGTGAGCGCAGCACCCGCTGGTCGAGGATCGTGGACTTCAGCGAGAAATAGCAGGTCTCTGCCTGCCACCTGCGGTGATAGAGCGCGAGCAGTTCCGTGGCGGGGTAGCGGTCGGCGTCGAGCAGACTGGTCAGCAGCCGCCACAACTCGGTGCGCCGGGTGCCGTCGGCGAGGGTGATGGTGATCCCCGCCTCGACCACCCGCACCTCAAGCCGCTCATATCCCCGTCCCGCCCGGTGCTCGCGGCTGAGGATGGTGGTCAGGTAGGAGCCGTCAGGCAGGGCGTGGCGCAGGGTCGGCCGCCGTTTCCTGGTGGAGCGCAGCAGGAAGTCGGCTCCCGTGTCCGAGACGCCTGCACGAAGTCGAACGCGTCGTAGTAGGCGTCGGCCAGCAGGAGCATCGAGGCGTCCAGGCAGCCCAGCAGGCGGCGGGCGTAGGTGAGTTCGCCGGTGTGGTCGGGGCCGAAGGCCGCGTCCAGCAGGGCCCGCGTCCCGCACTCCGCGATGGCCACCAGGCGCACCAGCGGGTAGCCGAACGTACGGACCTTCCCGATGTGCTTGCGGTAGTACCAGGTCACCGCCTCCTCGTCGGGAGCGGACAGAGTCGTGCCGTCCACGGCGACCAGGCGCAGGCCCCGGTAGAAGGTGCAGGACTGGCCGCGGTCGGCGACCGGTCCGGACAGAATCGCGAACAGGCGGCGCAGCGGTGCGCTGCCCACACGGCGCCGGGCCCGTGACAGCGACGAGGCACACGGGCGCGCCACGGGCACGGCGTCGAGTCCGGCCGTGAGCTTGTCCCACACCGCCCGGTAGGACGACCGCTCGAAGAAGGCGAAGGCGAGCACGAAGTACACCACGACGCGCGCCGGCAACAGCCGCAGCCTCCGCTCCCGCGCACCCGTGTCCTCGAGTACCGCATCGACCAGTTCGGGATCGATGATCTGCGTCAACTCGCCCAGATGGCCGGGCGCGTACACATCCGGGACTGTCGCCCCGGGCTGGATGCTGCCAGACTTTCGCGACAACGGGACCTCCGGATTACTCGTCCCCGGACTCGACACCACGGGGACTACCAGAGGTCCCGCCCCCTTGACAGGGCACGCGCAGCCCAAACGCAACGGTGTTGCACTTGGCGGGACGCCATCACGAGCGGCATGTCGGGCCCGCTGTTCTCGCATGTTCGCGGGCGTGGCGGGACCTGTATGGCCCTCGGCTGCGGTGTCCCTGCCCTTCCCCTGGCGCGCCGCGCCCTCCCGGAGACTGTTCCCTGGTGAGCATGCCTTCCCGAGCCGTGCCCGGTACCGGCCGGCCGCTGTCCGAAATGATGCCGTGTCGCCTGGGCACCATCCAATGGCACAAGTGTGTTGCCTGGGCATCTGGCCAGGGGCAGGCAGGTAGCAGGAGCCTTAAAGCGAGCACTCCAGCCACGGTCAGGGGGAGCCGGCTCGCCGACAGGACACAGCCGCAAAACCTTTACCGCGTTCGCTGTCCGCTCCGCCAGGCGAGAGCCACCGGGCATACCTCCGCCGGGGCGGCGGTGAGGTTCGCCGATTCCGCGGCTGCGGCGTCGTGACAGGCATGGGCACACCACGAAGGCGAGCTCCTCCAGGGCGGCCCGTCCAGATTCATGGTCGTGCCACCAGAACCGTGCCGACCTCACACCAGCTGTAGATGGCGCAAAAAGCGCAGTGACCGCCATCCGCAGCTCGGAACCACCGGTCAGACGCAAGGGGCAAGAGAACTGATGAACGGTACTGCCACGTCCACGCTGTGCTCGGACACACACGAACGAATGCTCGACAAGTTGAGCGCGTCGTTATTCACCTCTCTGCGCCGTAGCGACCAGCGCGAGAAGGGCATGAAATACATCAGGGGTCTGCTGCTGGCGAATGGGCGCAAATCAATCCGGAACATCGCCTCTCTGGTCGGCGGGCAAGCCGCGGAGCAGAGCCTTCATCATTTCGTCTGTGCCTCCACATGGGGCTGGGCCCCGGTGAGGCGGGAACTGGCGCACTTCGTGGTGGGCGCCAGGCCCCCCTGGGCCTGGGTGGTCAGGCCGGTGGTCATCCCCAAGGCCGGGGTGAACACCGTGGGGGTGGACCGGTGTGAATTACCCGATTCGGGGCAGATGCGAGGCGCTCAGCGAGCGCTCGGCGTCTGGGCCGTCTCCGGCGACATCGCCAGTCCGGTGAACTGGCGGCTCCAGCTGTCCAGCGCCTGGGTGGACAATGCGATCCGCCGGAACCGGGTGTCGATACCTGACCATGCGGGGGCGGAGACGCTGACCGAGTGCGGCGTCAACGCCTACGTCGAAACGTTGAGTTGGGGGTTCCGCCCGCTGCCTGTGATCATAGATGCCTGGGAAGGGGACGGCCTGGCCCACATGGAGAAACTCCGTGCCGCGGGGGCCCCCTTCCTGCTCCGGGTAAACGGGGACGTACGCCTTTCCGTGCCTCACGCCAAAAGGTCCGATCGGCGGCGGGGCGAGCCCGCTCAGCAGATCATGGAAGCCGCAGGGTGGGCGCGGCGCCCGGTGGCATGGACGGATCCCTCTCTTGGCGGCGGCATCCGGGAGGGGCTGGCCGCCGGGGTCCAAGTCGCCGCGCCGCTGGAGGCCCCATGGGCCGGCTCCCGGGCACACCGCGAAGATCTGCTGCTGATGGGCCTGGGGGGGAGGGGCGCGGGCAACCCGTGGCCCCAGGAATTGTGGCTGACCAACCTGCACTCGGCACGTTTGGGTGACCTGGTGCGGCTGAGCAGCCTGACCCGGCGAGTGGAGCGGGACTTCGACGAGATCGGGGACCGGGTCGGCCTCAAGGACTTCACCGGCCGCTCGTTCGGTGGATGGCACCGGCACATCACCCTCGCGTCCGCCGCCCACGCCATCGTCGCGATGTCTCGTGAGCGGCCGAAGGTGCAACGTACCCGATAGCGGGCGCCCCGATGACGCCCCCGCGATGAGTGCCTTTCGCGGCGAAGGCAAAGACCTTCGGCGTGGTTCATCACCACCGCGGGGAGAGCGCTCTCGCCGAATGCGGGTGGAGCCGCGCGTGAAATACCGCGGTCGCCTTCGAGGACAAGTTTGTGATCTACATCACAGCGTGAAGCTGTCACAGCCATGGCCGGTCGCCCGTCCATTGGTTGTGGGTTCCCGAGATCCGGGATCAGACATTTCAAGGAGGGGTTATGCGTGTACTCGTAGCCGGTGCCACTGGAGTAATCGGCAGGCAGTTGGTTCCGCTGCTCAAGTCGGTCGGACAAGACGTCATCGCGCTCGCACTTGCCGACCCCAACGGCGTGCTGGAGGGGTCGGGTGCCGAGGTGGTGATGGCCGACGCGCTCGACCGCGCCGCGCTCGAACGCGCTGTGGTCGAGGCCGCCCCGGACGCCGTTGTCAACATGCTCACGGCGATTCCCGCCGCCATCGACACAAAGAATTTGGACAAAGAGTTCGAGACGACCAACCGGCTGCGCACCGAAGGGGCGCGCAATCTGCTGGACGCCGCGAAGAAGGCCGGCGTGCGACGCATCATCGCCCAGGGGTTGGCCTACGCGTACAACCCCGACAGTAAGGATCTCGCCAACGAGGACACTCCGTTCTGGTTGGAGCCGCCCGCGCAGTTCGTGCCGGTCCTGGCCGCACTCAAGGAACTGGAGCGCCTCACCCAGGAGGCAGGCGGGCTAGTGCTGCGGTTCGGGCACCTGTACGGTCCGGGGTCGGCGTACGCTGCTGACGGTTCCTTCACTCAGGGGATCAAGGCCGGGTACGTCCCGCTCGTGGACGGTGGGCATTCCACTTTCTCCTTCACGCATGCCCATGACGCGGCCACCGCCGTGGTGGCGGCGCTCGACAAGACCGTCACCGAGCCCTTGAACGTGGTGGACGATGACCCCGCTCCGATGAGCGAGTGGCTCCCGGTGGTGGCTGAACTTCTCGGGGCGGAGAAGCCGCAGAGCGTATCTTCGGCCATGGCCGCGGAAGCGGTGGGCGAGTGGGGCGTCGCGTACATGACCCAGCTACGCGGAGCCGACAACTCCCGCGCCAAGCTGCACCTTGACTGGCGGCCCCAGTACGCGAGTTGGCGCATCGGCTTCGCCGATGAGCTCATGGGCAAGGGCATTATCGCGTAATTGACCGCAGGGAGGACGGAATGGGGTACTCAGTTGAGGAGTTCGAGCGACTGCGTCCCGTGCTGCTGGGGCTGGCCTATCGGCTGCTCGGCAGCGTATGGGAGGCGGAAGACGTCATCCAGGACGCTTTTCTCCGTTGGATGCGCACCGACTCCGAAGAGATACGAGAGCCCCGTTCCTTCCTGGTGACCGTGGTGTCGAGGCTCGCTCTCGACAAGCTGAGACTCGCCAGGGCCACCCGGGAGGTCTATCCGGGGCCCTGGCTGCCCGAGCCGGTGACGGCTGGTGAGCTCGGACCGCTGGACACCGCCGAATTACGTGACACTGTCTCCTACGCCACGGTGCACATGCTGGAGCGACTGTCACCGCCCGAGCGCGCGGTGTTCATCTTGCGTGAGGCGTTCGGCATGCCGTACCCGGAGATCGCGGAAATCGCCGGACTCTCCACGGTCGGCTGTCGTCAGATCCACCACCGGGCGCGGTTGCGCGTGCTGGACGGGCGCGACCGGTTCCGTGCCTCCCCGAAGGAGCACGCCAGGCTGCTCACCCACTTCCTGGACGCCGCACAGTGCGGTGACCTGGCCGCTCTCACCGACCTGCTGAGTGAAGGCGTGACCGCCTGGAACGACGGTGGCGGCAGGGTACGTGCGGCAC
>NZ_VTHJ01000111.1:8063-16709 GCF_008386495.1 Streptomyces tailanensis
CCGACATGCTGAGTGAAGGCGTGACCGCCTGGAACGACGGTGGCGGCAGGGTACGTGCGGCACTCCGGCCGGTCAGTGGCCGAATGGAGGTCGTGTCCTTCCTGGCCGCACTGATAAGGACCTACGGATTCAGGAACTCGCGCATCACCGTCGCCAATGGGGAAAACGCGGCATGGACGACGGTCGACGGCCGAGAGTACCTGGTTCTCCTTGATATTCGCCACGCGCTTATCCATAACATTTTCGCCGTTCTCAATCCCGAAAAACTGGTCCGGTTCCGAGCAGCGGGACCAGGGTGACCCGGGGCTTCATCGCACTTCTCGCCGCCTGCTTCGGCGGTCCCCCGTACGCGAGCCGCAGTGCCTGCGGCGGCGTGCTCGTCTGTGAGGCATCGGCCAACACGGACGACGGGATTTCCGATAGCGAACACGCGCGGCTTCTTGCGTGCGAATCCCACCAAGGAGCAATCAATGTCCACCCAATCCGAAGAACGGGACGGGTCGTCCCGTTCCGGCCTGCTTAGGGATACGACCGACGCAGCAACACCCCGGTCCGCCAAGGGCCTGGCTCTGACCGTTATCGCGACCGCGCAAATGATGATCATCCTGGATGTCTCGGTGGTCAATGTGGCGCTTCCGTCGATGCAAGCGGCTCTCGGCTTCTCCTCGTTCAACCTGGCGTGGGTGGTCAACGCCTACGCACTCACCTTCGGTGGGCTTCTCCTGCTGGGCGGGCGCATCTCGGACACCTGGGGGGCCCGCAGGACTCTCTTCTTCGGGATGGCGCTGCTCACCGTGGCCTCCCTGGCGGGAGGCATGGCCACCCACCAGGCGTGGCTGCTGGCGGCCCGGGCGGTACAGGGAATAGCCGCCGCGCTGGTGGCACCGGCCGTGCTGTCCCTGCTGTCCGCCACTTTCACCGAGGGGCCGGAGCGCAACAAGGCCATGGGAGTGTACGGGGCGGTGTCGGGACTGGGTGGCGCCCTCGGCAACATCCTGGGCGGCCTGTTCACTGACGCGTTGAGCTGGCGGTGGGTCCTGTTCATCAACGTGCCCATCGGCGTGCTTGTTCTGCTCACCACCACCAGGGCGTTCCAGGAGTCCAGGACCCGGAAGGGAGCCCTTGACCTGCCCGGCGCAGTGTCGGCGACCGTCGGTATGTCCTTGATCGTCTACGGTCTCATCAACTCCGCGACGCACCCCTGGAGCAGCATGGGAACCTTCGTTCCCCTGGGGGTCGGCGTCATCCTGCTGGTGTCCTTCGTGGTCATCGAGGGACGCACCCGCGAGCCCCTGATGCCGCTTAAGATCTTCGCCAACCGCAATCGCTCCGGTGCCTACGTCATCATGTTCGGCGTCGGTGTGATGGTCGCGGTGCTCTTCTACTTCCTGACGCTCTTCATCCAGGGCATCCTCGGCTTCAGCCCGATCAAGACCGGATTCTCCTTCCTGGCATTCGCCGTCGGGGTCGTGATCACGTCCACCATGAGCAGTCGCCTGATGGATCGGACCGGGCCCCGTCCACTGCTCCTGGCGGGCACACTGATCACGGCCGGAAGCATGTTCTGGCTCTCCCTGCTGGGCACGGACAGCAGCTACCTCACCGACCTGTTCGGCCCGCTGCTGCTCGCCGGAGCCGGCACAGGACTGTGCTTCGTACCGCTGACCCTGGCAAGCGTGGCGGTGATCGCGGAAGAGGAAGTGGGGATCGCGTCCGCGTTGCTGAACGTCGGGCAGCAGGTGGGCGGGGCACTCGGCCTGGCCGTCCTCGCCACCGTCGCCGCCAGCTCCACCAGCAACCGCCTGGCCGAGCTGGTCCCGGGCGGCGACGGAAGCAACCGACCGGACATCAGCGAGGTCTCTTCCACGACAAGGTCAGTGGCGGACCAGGCGCTCAGCCACGGCTACGGCACAGGATTCCTGATCCTCGGCTTCATCATGATCGGGGCATTCATCCTGGCCGCCGTCGTCGTCCGGGTACCGAAGAGTGGCAAGGTGGACAACCCGATCATTGTTTGACGCCGATCGCCGCGCCGCTGGATGCTTCCACTCATCCGCGGCCGGCGCCGACGAAGCTCGTTCGATGCCCCGTGCGGCGGATACGGATGCCGCGTGGGGCATCGCTCGATGCCGGCGTCCGCATAAGGACCGTCCGGCCTGCGGTGCGGTGGAGTCCGCGGAACCGCAGGCCGGACGGCGAGTCACGAAACTTCGGGTGGAGTAAGGCGCCTCGGGCGCAGGATCAGCTGAAACCGAGGCGCGCCGCCCCGTCGAGCCTGATGACCTCGCCGTTCAGCATCGGATTGCTCACGATGTGCTCCACCAGGGACGCGAACTCGCTGGGGCGGCCCAGACGGCCGGGATGCGGGGTGCCGGCCACCAGCTCCGAGCGCACCGCATCCGGAACGTCATCGATCATGGGGGTTGCGAAGAGCCCGGGTGCCACCGTCACCACCCGGATGGCATGCCTCGCCAGGTCCCGGGCGAGCGGCAGCGTCATCCCCGCGATTCCCGCCTTCGCCGCGGCGTATGCCGCCTGTCCGCGCTGGCCGTCCTGCGCGGCTATCGACGAGGTGCAGATCACCACGCCCCGGTCACCGCAGAGCGGAGGTTTGTCCGCCATGGCCTCAGCGGCCAGTCGGACCACATTGAACGTGCCCACCAGGTTCACCCGCACCGTCCGCTCGAACTCGGAGAGCGGCAGCGGACCACCACGGCTCAGGACACCACCAGCGGTGATGAGCCCCGCGCAGTTGACAACGATGCCCATCCGCCCCATCCGGCCGGCCACCGCGACAGCCTTGGCCACGTCGTCAGGCTGAGTCACGTCACCGGGCGCGTAGACCGCTTCCCCACCCAACTCCGCTATGGCTTTCTCGGCACGCTCGGGCGAGCGCCCCATGAGTACCACTCGGGCTCCCGAGGCAAGCAGTCTACGGGCGGTCTCCAGACCGAGTCCCGACGTGCCACCAGTAACCAGCGCGATGTTGCCGCGAATATCCACACGGTCCTCTCTTCGGCTCTGCTGTGCGGGCCTGCCTGCGACGGCCGGCACAGCATCGAAACAGCTGAGACGGATTTTCACGTATTTGGTACCGCTACCACCAGGCTATGTCGGCGTGCACTGTCGCCCTCACCGACCGTCTCCTTTCGAACGTGCACTTCTGGGCAGGTCCCGTGGATACCTGCTACCGGCCACTACGAAAATCCGTATCCGACCTGTCCGGTCGTGGTTGTGGCGGGTTCCTCATCGGCGCTAATTTCCTCCCGATCGGGCATTCCGGTAAACCGGGAAACATCCATCCGGTAACCTGAAAGGAAACTTGTGGGTAATGTGGAAAAGTGAAGAAAAATCCATCGAATCTCCGAAAATTGAGCCCAGGTCTGGGCTTCGCGTTCCTACCGGAATCATGGGTGTCGGCCTCCATCTGCCCTCTCGGGTCGTCACCAACCAGGACCTGGAGAAAACCCTCGATACGTCGGACGAGTGGATAAGGGACCGCACCGGCATCCGGGAGCGACGCTGGCTGGAGCCCGGCCTCACCACGTCCGACATGTGCCTGGCTGCCGCACAGGAGGCGCTCGAGGACAGCGGCGTGCGGGCTGCGGAGATCGGTGCCGTCATCGTGGCCACCAGCGCGACCTACGACCAGCCCTTGCCTTCCATGGCACTGATGGTGAGAGACGCGCTGGGAGCCACGAACGCGATCCCTCTGGACCTCAGCCAAAGCGCATGCGCCGGGGGCGTCTACGGGATGTTCCTCGGATCCCACCTGCTCCAGAACGACCTGATGCGCAATGTCCTGGTCATCGGCGCCGACTGCTTCTCACGGGTGACCGACCCCCAGGACCGCACCACACGGATCTTCTTCGGAGACGCCGCGGGGGCCGTGGTGATGGGCCGCTCCGCACCTGCCCGCGGTCTGATGTCCTGGGACATGAACGCCGCGCTTTCCCACTCCGTCAGCATCTCTGCGGGCGGCGCGACCACACCCACGACGCCGAAAACCGCGGAAGAAGGCATGCAGTACCTGCGGATGGATGGCCGTACGGTCTGGCGTGAGGCCACGAAATGGATTCCGGAGAGCATTCGGCTGGCACTCAAGCCGCTGGGTGCCCTGCCCCATGAGGTGGACCACTACATCGTGCACCAGGCGAATCTCAGGATCCTGCAGCACGTCATGGACGATCTCCAGGTTCCCCATTCGCGGGCCGAGATCACTGTGGACCGATACGGAAACACTGGAGCCGCCTCCATTTTCACCGCGCTGCACCAGGCGACTCGGGGAGAGCGTATCGCCGCCGGCGATCTGCTGGTCATCTCCGGAATCGGTGCGGGATTCACTTGGGGAACCTTGTGCCTGATAGCGGAGTGACCCCGTTGCTGCCCGACGTCCACAGTGCTCCGGCGCAACAGCAGCCGGATTGGCAGGACCTGTCTCTGGTCCAGCAGGTGCGCGGGAACCTCTCCCGGATGAGTCCGTTGGTACGGCTGGCCGATCTGCTCACGCTGCGAGCCCAGCTGGCCCGGGTCGCCGCCGGTGAGGCACATGTGCTCCAGTGCGGTGACTGTGCCGAGAACCCGGAGGACCGCACCCGCGGCGACGTTGTTCGCAAGGCCGCGTTGCTCGACGTGCTGGCCGGGACCATGCGGATGCGTACCCACAAGCCGGTGCTGCGGGTCGGACGGATCGCCGGGCAGTTCAGCAAGCCTCGTTCCGCCTCCACGGAACAGGTGGGCGACACCGTACTGCCCGTATACCGGGGACACATGGTGAACCGCCCCGAGCCCACTGCCGAGAGGCGGCGCCCTGACCCCTCGCACATCCTGTCCTGCTACGCGGCCGCGGCCGAGATCATGGGGCACCTGGGCTGGCAGGCATCGGTCCAGTCCCGCGTCGATTCCCCGCTGTGGAGCAGCCACGAGGCACTGCTGCTGGACTACGAAGTCCCGCTGTTGCGAACCAGCGAGGGACAGACGTGGCTCTCCTCCACCCACTGGCCCTGGATCGGTGAACGCACCCGGCAAGTGGACGGCGCCCATGTCGCCCTGCTCGCAGGCGTCGTGAATCCGGTCGCCTGCAAGGTCGGTCCGAGTATGACGACCCAGGAGATCCGCACCCTGTGCGAGCGGCTGGACCCCAACCGCGAACCGGGTCGCCTCACCTTCATCGTCCGGATGGGAGCCAGGACGGTGGCCGACCGCCTACCGCCGCTCCTCGAAGCCGTACGAGCCATCGGGCATCCGGTGATCTGGCTCTGCGACCCCATGCACGCGAACACCGTCATGACTCCCGACGGTCTCAAGACCCGCCACCTGGACACCGTCATTCGGGAGGTTCAGGACTTCCAGTTCGCCGTCCGGGCGGCCGGCGGTGTGGCCGGCGGGCTCCATCTGGAGACGACGGCGGACGAGGTGACCGAGTGCGTGGGCGGCGAGATCTCCGTCAGTCGGGTCGCTGACAAGTACACGACTCTTTGTGACCCGCGCCTGAATCCCGCACAGGCCATAGCGGTGGTATCCGCGTGGCAGGGCTGAGCGCAACAGCACCGCTTGCAAGTCCCTCCTCCTCCATTCACCTTCAGAGGAAGCCATATCATGGACCATTTTGTGAAACCTGAGCCGGGGACCTGCTTGGTCACCGGGGCGGCGAGCGGAATCGGCGCGGCGGTCGCCCGGGTCCTGGCCGAACGTGGCATCACCGTGGCTGCCGCGGACCGGGATGTCGTGCAGCTGCGGGAGACCGTCGAGAAGCTGACCGCGGACGGTCTGCACGTCGAGGGCTTTCCCGTCGACGTCACCAGCGAAGCGGAGGTGGAATCCCTGGTCGACGCGGTGGAGCAGCGCCTCGGTCCCATCCGGTACCTGGTCAATGCCGCCGGGGTGCTGCGACTCGGGGAGGTCAAGGACTTCTCCTTCGAGGATTGGCGGGCCGTCTTCATGACCAATACGACCGGTGTCTTCCTGGTGTCCCGCGCGGTGGTCAAGCGCATGGTGCCGCACTCCGCGGGAGCGATCGTCACGGTGGCGTCGAACGCCGGTGGCACGCCCCGTCAGGAGATGGCCGCTTACGGGGCCTCCAAGGCGGCGGCGTCGATGTTCACCAAGAGCCTCGGCCTGGAGGTCTCCCGGTACGGCATCCGTTGCAATGTGGTGTCGCCGGGTTCGACGGACACACCGATGCTCCGCTCCATGTGGCAGGACCAGAACGGCGCTTCATCGACAATCGAGGGCAACCCGGATGCCTACCGGGTCGGTATCCCCCTGAGGAAGCTGGCCGCTCCGTCGGACGTCGCCGATGCCGTGGTTTTCCTGCTCTCCGAACATGCCTCGCACATCACCCTGCACGAACTCACGGTGGACGGCGGTGCCGGCCTCGGCAGGTGACGAGGCCGCTCGTGGCCGACGCTGTCGGGTGACGGCCACGAACGGCCTGGAGAACACTGTTCGCTGTCGGTGACGAACCGAAGGTTGGGAGATGGCTGGCGAACGCTCAGCCGGTGGCACGCGTGTGGAGGACCACCCGTCGGCCGTGCAGTTCGCCCTGCTCGAGCCGGCGGTGGACCGCGGCGGCGGAGCTCAGGGGGAGATGCTCCACGGTGCGTGGGCGCAACCGCCCGGCAGCGAGCAGCTCATTGATCGCACCTGCCGCCTCGGCGAGTTCGGCAGCGGTCGCACGCGAGATCACGAAGCCGACGATGGAGCCGTCTTTCATGTACAGGTCCCCGGTCGGCAGTACGGGACGGCTGCGAGCACCGGCGAGCAGGACGATACGGCCGCGCTGGGCCAGAACGGCGATGGCAGACGACAGGTCGTTCGTGCCCGAGGTGTCGATGTGTACGTCGACACCGTACGGAGCGGCCTCACCGATCCGCTTCGTGACCTCGGGATCCCGGTAGTCCAGGGCGTGCGTAGCGCCCAGCGAGCGGCAGTACTCCAGGTCCTTCACTCCGGCAGTGGCGATGACGCACGCGCCTGCCTCGGCGGCCAGCTCGACAAGCGCACTGCCGACGTTCCCCGCCGCCCCGGCCACCAGTACGGTCTGGCCCCGCCGGACTCGGCCGTGCGTGAAGAGCGCGAGGTAGGCGGTCGCGGCCGGATGCGCCACGGCGACCGCGTCGACCGGGCTGACTCCGTCCGGCAGACGGTAGAGCCGGTCCGCAGGTACCGCGACCTGTTCGGCGGCGGCACCCTGCCGACCGCCATGGCCGAGGCTGTTGCACCACACCCGGTCGCCTACAGCGAAGCCGTGGGCCGCTGTCCTGACCGTACCGACCATGTCGCGGCCGACGATGAACGGATAGTCGACGGATGTGATGAACAAGCCCGAGCGTATGAAGGTGTCCACCCAGTTGACCGTCGTAGCCGTGACATCCACCAGGACATCATCGGGCCCCGGCAGGGGAGGGGCGAGCAGTGCGTAGCGGATGGCCTCCGGCGGGCCGAGTCTTTCGATGTAAGCGGCATACACAGCGGATCACCCTCCCCCTGACACCGCGAGAATCAGCCCTTCCTGCAGGGCGAGCGCGACAGCGAGTGTGCGGTTCGGACAGTTCAGTTTGGCGAGCAGGTTCGTCACATGCCGTTTCACGCCATGCTCGGAAATAGTCAGGCGACGGGCGATCTGCTTGTTGCTCAAGCCCTGTGCCAGGAAGGAGAGCACCTCTTGCTCGCGGGGGGTCAGGCAGACGCCTCGGGTTCCGCGTGCCGATCCCGGGCTGTGCGCCCTGGTCAACAGGATGCGGGCCAGGCCGGCCGGCAGGGAGATCTCACCCGTACTCAGCCGCTCCAGAGCCTCCCCGAGGACTCCGACGGTCACCTCGTGCTCCAGCAGGAAGCCATGGGCCAGGAGCATGATGGATTCGTCGACCGCCTCCAGGTCCAGGTCCTCCAGCAGCAGCAGGATGCGTGCACCACGCTCTGCGGCGGTGACCGCCAGGGCCGACGAGTTCCTGTCGTTGCCCCGGCACAGCAACACGTCGGGCCGGTGCTCGGTGAGCAGCGCCGACGCCTCGTCGGCGCTGCCGGTGCGACGTGCCTCGCGCACGGAAGGAACAGCGCTCAGCATGCTCAGGAGTCCGCGACGTACCAACTCGTTCTCCAGTACGACGAGTATCGTCGCCTGCCCCACGTCAACCTGGGATGCGATGGACATTATGTCCCCTTTCCTGCGCGGACATGACAGCTTCTGGCTGGAAGGACGTGTCCTGTCTCGTGAGACCTGCGCCGGTGGAGTGGGCCAGGGCTTCGGCCAACCGGGCAACCCGTCCGGCCAGGTGCCGTACGGTGTCGAGGTCCGCCCTGGTGACCCCTTCCTGCCCTTGATCGGTATTGGCCTGAGCCCCGGCACCGAGAGTGATGCCGAGGCGGTTGAGGTCGTCGGCGGATCCGGTGGTCGACGACCAGCCCGGCAGTAGGTCGAGGTTGACCCAGTGCATGCCGTGCTGGGAAGCGAGGATGGAGAAGTACTGGAGCGTGCTCAGCTTGTCGCCGTTCATGGCGCCGGCGACGGTGAACCCGGAGGCGATCTTGTCCTTCCACGCACGCTCCGCCCAACGCTGGGAGGTGGCCTGGGCGAAGGAGTGGAAGGCGGCCGAGGCCGTCCCCATGTAGGTCGGCGCGCCGAAGATGATCGCGTGTGCGGAG
>NZ_VTHJ01000112.1 GCF_008386495.1 Streptomyces tailanensis
CGGCTACTTCGGCGGCCCGCACGTCCGCTACGTCCTGGACGAGAACCCCATGAGTTTCTGATCAATAAGCTGGAGAATGTTCGCAGGTCAAAGCCACTTCGCGACCTCACGTGACCTGCCTAAATGCGGCCGACAGCACACCGAAGCGCAAACGGTCTGGTGGGTCGTCACACTTTCCGGCCGATTGAGAGGCCGAACAAGCTGCGGCCACCGCCTCCGATGGTGACGGAGGCCACCATTTCGGATCATTCTCGGCCGGAGCACCTGTCTGCGTCCGGCCGAGGATGACGGTTCGGACGGCACGGTGCTATGACGTGCAGACCGTGCCGTCGATCACGGCGATGGGCTCGTCGCCGACCGGGTGCCTTGTGGGCACCCGCAGTGCTGTGCCGGGCTTGACCTTGCACACATCATCGCTGCCGCTGCGCAGGGTCGGCTTCGTTGTCTGCCGGCTGCGCGCGAAGCATCCCTGCAGAGGCCAGGCAGTCACCGCCGAGCACTCCCTTCATCTGAAGAGTGCCTTCAGCCACTACGGCGACAAGACATCAGCAATCCCTGTCCGCTGTCCGGAGGCAATTTCTCTGCGTCGAGGGCAAGGCCAGCCCTTATCCCACGTGAAAGCCCGAGGTCAGTTGTACACGTTGAATTCCGCGACTGACCACCAGCTACGCGCAACATTGCCGGTGTTGGCGACCTTGATGTAGCGAGCTGTCTGCGTCGGGAAGGAAACCAGGTGGACTCGTTGGCCGTCCGCTGCGGAAGAAACCTTGGTCCAGTCGGTTCCATCCGTGGATACGTATACGTCTGCGCTCCGCGCATAGTCGCTGACACTGCCGCCGACATCCAGCACAATCTTGTTGAAGGTCTGCGTTTGTCCCATGTCCACTTGGATCCAGAGGCCGTCGTACTGCCCTGTTCCGGAGCTGTACCGAGTGTCAGAGCTGCCGTCCAGCATGTTTCCGGGCGCATCCCACCGACTTGCGTCCGAAGCCGTTGCGGTCCAGCTCGTCCGCGGCAGCGCAGGACCTAGATCGATGACGTCGAACGAAGATCGTCCTGCATCCACTCCACTGGTTCCCTTCACGGAAACCGTGACCTTCCCCGCCGGAAGTCCCTTCGGAACGTAGGCGCTGATGCTCGTGTCCGACCAGCTGTCTATTTCGGCGTAGCTTGATCCGAAATGCACCGTGCCCAGTCCCTGCGCGTCACCGAAACCAGAACCGCGAGTCGTGAACTTGGAGCGCGGCATGCCTTGATCCGGCGTCAAACTGCTGAAGACCGGCGTCGGGAAACTCGACAGCTTCCTGGTTGTGAACATCGCTGAGGTCCCGCTTGGCAGCGTATAGGTGTACGAGCCGTCGGTGGATATCTTGAAACTCTTGCTGTCGGCGGTCCCGTTGAATACTACGGTGACCTGCGACCCTTCCTTGCTGGTCCAGGTTTTCAGCTGGAGGCCGTTTGATACCGCTGTCGGAGCTGTGATCGAACCGGTTCCCCGCGAATAACCGTACACATTGATGTCACCGATGGCCCACCAGAAACCGGATGCCGCGGTACTGACGATGCGAATGTACTGTGCCGTCCGGGTTGGCAACGTGACGGCTACCTTTCCTATGCCTCCGCTGCCGCTTGCGATCGCGCTGCCCCAATCGGCACCATCGTTCGACACGTATATCTGGTACTTGGTGACGTAGTCGAACGAATTGTTTACGCTGGTGTCGAGGACGATTTTGTCGAAGCTCGTAGGGCTCCCCAGATCGATCTGGAACCAGTCGCCGCTCGTCGGCCCATGCCCGAGACTCCACCGTGTGTTGATGTCGCCGTCGATCGCGTTCGCGGCCACACCCCAGTCCGGCTGCGCGGAAGCCGTGGCGGTCCACTTGCTACGGCTCAGCGCCCTTCCTGTCGTCTGGACGGAAGCTCCGATCGGCAGGGAGTACGTGACCATCCTCTTTCCGGTACGGATCGAGTTCTGGTAGGGCAGTAGTGCCGGGTCGTATGTGACGGTGACCGGGCCGGATGCCGACTTGAACGTGAAGTCGTGTGTCGGGTCCGAGACCTTGGTCGCTGCGGGGGTACGGCCGCTCTGCGCGGGCCCGGAGTAGGTGAAGGTGACGGCGTCGCCGGCGTTCAGGGTGTAGTCGAACGAGTGTGTCCCGTCCGCGACGCTGAAGGTTTTCGCGGCGCTGCCCGAGTTGTGCGCGATCAGGACCTTCGATCCGTCCGGGTTCTGGAACGCGACGTTCTCTATGCTTCCTTCCCCGAAGGTGTTCGAGTAGATCCGGCGTGCTCCGGGCTTGACGAACCTGCTGGCGTGAGCGAGGGCGTGGTAGTCCACGTTGTAGGACACCCGCCCGTCGGCCGGATCGATCGTGAGCAAGCCCCGAAGCATGGGTATACCGGCCGTGTCGCTGTTGAGCGGGCCCCGATCGGGGTCGAGTGCGATGTTCCACAGCATCACCCCGTTCGCCCAATTGCGCGTTCCGTTGATGATCCACGTACCCAGTGCTTCACTGAACGCCGTCTGGTCGCTGTCCTGCCAAACGCCTCCCGTGGCTTCCGTGATGAACGTTTCCTTGCTCGGGTAGTCGTTGTGGACCAGCGTCTGGTAGTTCGGGTTTCCGCTGTAGATGTGCCACCCGGTTCCCGCGGTGTACTTGGAGGCTGCGGGGTCGCTGAAGATCGTCTCCGGATACGAGGGCACGTCCCAGTTGTGGTCCCAAGCCAGGATCTTCGTGGAGATTCCGTTGACTTCGAACGCCTTGCCGATCTCCTGGATCAACTCGGCTTCCTGGTACGCGGACAGGAACATTCCGGGCCAGGTGGGAGTACCCATGGGTTCGTTCTGCGGGGAAATGTAGGAGATGGGCACGCCGGCTTCGCCATAGGCGTGGATGAACTTGACGAAGTAGTTGGCCAGTGCGGAGGTGTTCTCGCTCTTGAGGGTGCCTCCGATCATGGAGTCGGAGGTCTTCATCCAGCCTGGTGGGCTCCACGGGTTGGCCATGATCTTGATGGACGGGTTGAGTGAGAGGGCCTGCCGCAAGGCCGGAATGATGTACGGCACGTCGTGCTGGACGGAGAAGTTGGACAGCGTGGGGTCCGTTTGTCCCTGGGGCATGTCGTTGTAGGAGTAGTTCCCGGACGCGTTGAAATCCGTGGCGCCCATCGGGGAGCGGAGCAGGCTGAGGCCGATTCCCTTCGAGGGATCGAACAGCTTCTTCATCAGCTTGGTCCGCTCGGCAATGGACAGCTTGTCGATGAGCCAGGCGGAGGAGTCGGTCATGGCCGCGCCGAAGCCTTGGACCTTTTGGTACTTGACGCTGTCGTCGATCTTGATCGTGAGCGGGTTGGCCGTTCTCTTCGCCTTGAACAGCACATCGTCCTGGCCGGCGACCCACTTGTCGGCCGATACGTCCGTCAGCCACACACGGACGGAATTGTCACGTGAGGCTTGCTTCAGTTGCGGGGCGGCGATGGAGTTCCCGGAAAACGAGGTCCAGGCGGCGGCGACACCGACGGCGGTGGCCAGGAACTGGCGTCGTCCGAGACCGTATGAGCTCATGGAAGATCCTCCTTCGGACCTGCTTGGTCAGTACTTGGGAGAGGGGGTGGGACACATCGCCGAGGTGGGGGATCGACCGGTTGGAGTCGGCTCTACGGCGACGTCGGCGCCGGCTCTGCGGTGCCGGTGCTCGGCTCCTTGATCACGAGCGGGTGCAGCTCCCACGCGTCGGCCGCGAAGCCGAGGCGCGTACCCGGTGCGCTGCGGGCCTCGAGTCGCCACGGGCCTTGCCCTGTGGGGTAGAAGCGCAGGGTGAGGACCTGGCCGGTGGTGCTCAGGAAGATTTCGGCGATGGAGTGGTCGACGACCACGCGCAGCTCGACCGGCTGACCAGAGGGGCAGGGCATCCGGTAGGAGCCGCCGCGGGCCCGGGGGTCCAGTGAGGCGTGGTCACGGTCGACGACCAGTTCGCCCGCATCGGTATCGACGCGGATGTCGAGGTGCTCGGAGCCGTCCGGGGTGGTGAGCAGCCGCAGACCGGCGTTTCCGGTCGGCTCCAGACGGGCCGTCAGGTCGAAGGCTCGGCCCACGCTGCCGAGGTCCACCGGCTGCGGGCCGTGCGTCGCGCCTTCGGCGTGGATGGTGTGCTCGCCGCGCAGGGCGAGCAGTTCGGTGGCGGGCTGCTGGCGCAGCGAACCGTCGCCGTCGACATGGATCTCGCGGGGCAGGGTGAGGACGCCGGCCCATCCGTCCGCGACGGCCCAGGCTTCGTCGCGGGCTTCCCATGACCAGCCCCACAGCAGCCACCGGTTGCCCGGTGCACGCAGCAGGGCGGGTGCGTAGCAGTCGGGGCCGTGGTCGGCGGGTACCGCTGGGCCGGCCTCGAAGTGGCCGTCGTGCTCTTCGCCGATCAGGGCCGCGACGCTCTGCGGGCCGGTGGGTTCGGTCCATGCGCTGAGGATGAGGGCGCCGCGTGCGTCGGCCGCCGGGAGGTACTGGGGGCATTCCCAGCCCTCGCCCGTGAGCAGGTCGGTGCCACCGATGGGCTCCGGACGGCGGGCCGCGAAAGGCCCCCGGTAGGTCCACTTGTCCAAGTCGGGAGAGCTGTACAGGAGGGCGGCGGCGCGGCCGTCCGTGAGGGCGGCGCCGACCAGCATCCGCCAGCCGTCGCCGTCCTGCCAGACGTACGGGTCGCGGTACATGGTGCAGCCCTCGGGCAGCTCGGGGATGAGCAGTTCGCCGCGCGGGCTGAAGCTGTTGCCGCCGTCGTGGGATACGGCGCAGGTGACCGGCTGGTGCTGGAACGAGCGGTCCTCGCGGTGCGCGGAGTAGAAGGCGACGAGACGGTCGCCGTCGCAGACGGCGTTGCCGGAGAAGCAGCCGTCGGCGTCCACACCACCGGGGGTCGGGGACAGGGCGATCGGCAGCGGCTCCCAGGCCAGCAGGTCGGGGCTGCGGAAGTGGCCCCAGTGCACGTTCGCGTGCGTCGCTCCGTACGGGTTGTACTGGTAGCACACGTGGTAGTGGCCGTCGTGGAAGACCAGCCCGTTGGGGTCGTTGATCCAGTTGCGGGGCGGGCGCAGGTGCGCGACGGGGTGGTGCGGATCGCGGGGTGCGGTGGACACACGCGTGCCTTTCGGTACGTCAGAGGGGCCGGGTCAGAGGAGTCCCGCCCCGCCGGCCCTCTGGTTGGCGGGGTGGCGGGCCGACGGGTCGGGGGTCTTCAGGCCCGGCTCGGGGCTTCAGGTCCGGATGAGGGCTTCAGGCCCGTAGGCGGCCTTCAGGTCCCGATGCGGCTCTCACGTCCGGATGCGGAATTCCGCGCTGAGCTGTTGCTCCCGTCGTGAGCTGGGGCCGACGCGGAGCATGAACTCACCTGGTTCGACCACGCGAAGGTTGTCGGCCGTGACGAGTGAGCACTGCGCGGCGGGGATGCTGAGGCGGACGTCCAGGCTTTCGCCGGGAGGGATTTCGACCTGGGTGAAACCCTTCAGCTCCTGCTCGGCCCAGGTGACGCTGGTGGTCAGGTCGCTGACGTATGCCTGGACCGTTTCCACGGCCCTGCGGCTGCCGCTGTTGGTGAGCCGCACCGTGGCGTCGACGGTGCCGTCGGCGGGGACCTCCTGGTCGTGCACGACCAGGTCGGAGTAGGTGACCGTGGTGTAGGTGAGGCCCGCGCCGAACGCGTACAGGGGGTCCTGGGTGAGATCCGCGTAGCGGCTCCCGTGCTGGCCTCGCACCTGGTTGTAGAAGACCGGTTGCTGTCCGACGTGGCGTGCGAAGGAGACCGGGAGCCGGCCGCTGGGTTCGATGAGTCCGAGAAGGAGTTCGGCGGCGGCGCGGCCACCGCGCATGCCCGGGTTGAACGCCTCGATGAGGGCTGCCGCGTTCAGGGCGGAGTCCGGGAGGGTGCTCGGCTTTGATTGGGCGAGTACGACGATCATCGGTGTGCCGGTGGCGGCGACCGCGTCCAGGAGCGCGATCTGGCCGCCTTGGAGGTCGAGCGTCGCCGTGGAGCGCACCTCGCCGGTGAGGGCGATGGTGTCCCCCACGACCACGACGGCGTAGTCTGCGGCCTCCGCGGCGGCGGTGGCCTCCCGAAGCTGTGCCTGGTCGACCGGGGCGGGGGTGAAAACGGATGGCTGCGGTTGGCCGTCGGGCCCGAGGGACCACTCGGAGTTGGATGCGGGGCTTTCGATGTCGGCTCCGCGGGCGTACGTGATGGTCCAGTCGGCCGGTGCGACGGCGCGAAGGCCGTCGAGCACCGTCTCCACCGACTCGCGTGGATGTCCTTCGGGCATCCACGGGACCTGGCCGGTGGCGCCCGCCCAGTCGCCGAGCATGGCTTGCGTGCTGTCGGCGTTGGGGCCGATGACCGCGATCGTCCGCGGCCTGTCCCGGCTCACGGCGCGCCCCGTTCCGTCCGCGGTCAGCCCGCTCTCGAGGGGCAGGATCCCCTCATTGCGCAGCAACACCAGGGAGCGTCGGGCGGTTTCGAGGTTGAGGTCGGCGTGTGCGCGGCAGCCGATCACCTGCGCCTGCCGCTCGGGGTCGGGGGCGCGGGGGTTCTCGAAAAGTCCGAGCTCGAACTTCAGCCGCAGAACCCGCCGTACCGCGTCATCGATCTGCTTCTCTTCAATCAGGCCGCGGGCGACCGCTTCCTGGGCGCCCTCGAAGAACTGCGGTGTGGCCATGATGAGGTCGTTCCCGGAGTTGACGGCGACCGCCGCCGCCTCGGCGTAGTCGGCACAGGTCCGCTGGTCGTAGACCATCCGGCCGACGTTGTCCCAGTCGGTCACCAGCGTCCCGGTGAAGCCCCACTCGCCCTTGAGCACGTCGTTGATCAGCCACTGATGCGCGGTGATGGGCACCCCGTCGATGGACTGGTAGCCGAGCATGAAGCCGCGGCAGCCGGCCCGTACCGCCTGCTCGAAGGGGGGCAGGAACCACGAGCGCAGCTTGCGGGGACTGAGATCGGCTTCGCTGGCGTCGCGCCCGCCCAGGGTTTCGGAGTAGCCCGCGAAGTGCTTTGCGTACGCCAGCACGGCTGTCGGGTCGCTGAGGCCGTCGCCCTGGTAGCCGCGTACCATCGCCGCCCCGAGTTCACCGATCAGGAACGGGTCCTCGCCGAACGTCTCGTTGATCCGGCCCCAGCGCAGGTCCCGGGTGATGCACAGCACCGGGGAGAACGTCCCGTGGATTCCGGTCGCCGCGATTTCGGTCGCGGCCGCTCGGGCGACTCGGTGGAGCAGGGAGGGGTCCCAGGTGCAGGCCATGGCCAGCTGGGTCGGGAAGATGGTCGCGCCCGGCCAGAAGGAGTGGCCGTGGATGCCGTCGTCGGCTGTCAACAGCGGGATGCCGAGCCGTGTCTGCCGGGCCAGTTCCATGGCCTGAGGCATCAGCGCGGGAGACACATGCAGGACCGATCCGGCCAGTTTGGCCGACACGATGTCCGCCAGGTCCCCGTGTTGTGCGTCGAGCATCAGCAGCTGCCCGACCTTCTCCGGAAGGGTCATCCGGGACAGCAAGTCCTCGATCCTTGCTTCCACGGACGCTTCCGGATCCAGGTACGCGGCAGGGCGGACCGGCTGTCCCATTTATGGTCTCCAAGTGATGAGTCGTCACAGGTCAGAGAGTTGATTGCCGACGGCGGGCTGGTCGCGGGAGTGCGACGTTCTTGTGCCGGGTGTGTCGGCCGTGTGGCCGCCGCGGTCGACGGCGCTGCGTCGCAGGGACGCTGCCGCCTGCCGCGGCGGGGCTCGCGCTTCGCCGGCCCGCCGCCCCGGGCGGGACCGGTGCGGCACAGGGCGACGGGGTGGGAGCAGGGGTGTCACTTCAGGCCGGTGGTGGCGATGCCCGCCACGAACTGGCGCTGGAAGAGCAGGAAGACGATCATCACCGGCAGCAGGACGACCACGGCACCGGCGAGCAGGATGCCGAAGCGGGTGAAGGACTGTCCGCTGCTGGCCAGGGCGAGGCCGACAGGGAGGGTGTACTGGCTCTCGTTCTGGGCCACGACCAGGGGCCACAGGAAGTTGTTCCAGGAGCCGAGGAAGGTGATGATCCCGAGGGTGGCGAGGGCCGGTTTGGTCAGCGGCAGGATGATCCTCGCGAAGATGGCCAGTTCGCGGCAGCCGTCGACGCGGGCGGCGTCGATGAGTTCGTCGGGCAGGGTGGAGATGAACTGCCGCATCAGGAACACCCCGAAGGGACCGGCCAGGAACGGCAGGACCAGCCCGAGCATGGAGCCGGTCAGCTGCATGTTGGACACCAGCACATACAGGGGGACGAAGGTGACCAGGCCGGGGATCATAAGCGTCCCCATGACCAGCAGGAAGACGGCGCGCTGTCCGCGGAACTCCAGCTTGGCCAGGGCGTATCCGAGCATCGAGCAGAAGATCAGGTTGCCCGCGGTGACGGCGAGGGCCACGATCACGGAGTTGGCGAACATGCTCGTGAAGTCGAGCGTGCTGAACAGCTCACCGTAGTTGGCGGTCGTGGGCGCCGTAGGTATCAGGACGGGCGGGACCCTGCGGATGTCGGCCTCGGGTTTGAAGGAGCCGGACAGCATCCACAGGAACGGCGCGATCATCAGCAGCAGGGCGCCGGCGAGCGGCAGATACAGCCAGGGCTGGCCCCAGGTCCGGCGGATGCGGCGGCGCCTGAGGATGCGGTCCGTGCCCGGCTGTGCCGTGGGGAGAGTGGAGAGGGTGCTCATGGGTCGTCAGTCCTTGTCTCGCAGCACGCGGAACTGCAGCACGGTCAGCGCCACGATGAGGACGAAGATGACGTAGCTGGTGGCCGACGCCATCTCGTAATTGCCGTTGCCGAACTGTTTGTAGGCGTACAACGTGGCCGACAGGGTGGAGTCCAGCGGTCCGCCGTCGGTCATCACGAACGGTTCGTCGAAGAACTGCAGATAGCCGATGCCGGTGGTGACGGCGGTCAGCAGCAGGGCGGGACGCAGGAGCGGGAACGTGACCCGCCAGAAGCGCTGCCAGGGCCCGGCGCCGTCGAGTTCGGCCGCCTCCATCAGGGACTGGGGCACGGACTGCAGCCCGGCCAGCATGATGATCATGACGGTGCCCAGGTTGCGCCACACCGCCATCACGATCATGACGGGCAGGGCGAAGCGGGTGTCCGCCAGCCAGGCCGGGCCGTCGATCCCGAACCAGCCCAGGACGAGGTTCACCAGTCCCGCACGCGGTTCGAGGAGCGTCTTCCACACCACGGCGACGGCCACGATGCTGGTGATCACCGGGAGATAGAAACCGACCCGGAAGACGGCCCGGAAGCGTTGGATGCCGCTGTTGAGTGCGACCGCCGCGGCGAGCCCGGCGGCCAGGGTGAGGGGCAGGGCCACCAGGACGAACACGGCCGTGTTGCGCAGGGCCGTGAAGAACTGCTCGTCCTGGAAGAGCCGCACGTAGTTGTCGAGGCCGATGAACGACACGTTCAGGGGTGTGCGCAGGTCGGCGCTGCTGGTGTCGGTCAGGCTCATCAGCAGCGACCAGACCAACGGCAGCAGCATGAAGGCCGCGAACAGCGCGAGGAAGGGCGCGGCGAGGATCCAGGCGGCCCGGGTCTGCCTGCCGCGCGCCTTGCCCCGGAGCGGGGAGTGCCGGCGTCCGGCATTCCGCTCCGGCCCCGCGGTGCTCTGTTTGTCGGTGTCGCCCCGCCCGGGGAGCGTTTTCGTGGACATGGAGGTCATCCGTCCGTACGAGGGGTGCTCATGGCGGTGGTGCTCAGCGGCCGGTGCCGATGCTGGTGGTCTTGGACTGCAGCGTCTTCTGCACTTCGGCGACGGTGACCTTGCCGAGGGCCAGCTTTTCCAGTTCGGAGTCGATGGCGTCGGCGATCTGCTGCCAGGTGGTGATGGCGGGCTGCGCCTTGCTGACCTTGAGCTGCTCGTCGAACGGCTTCATGTTCTCGTCCGCGCTCAGATTCGCGTCCGACCACGCCTGGGGCGAAGCAGGCAGGCTGTCGGTGGCCTTGACATAGGCCGCGAGGTTGGCGGGCTCGGTGAGGAACCGGGCGAACTTCCATGCCGCGTCGGGGTTCTCGGCTTCCTTGAACACCGCCAGGTCGGTGCCGCCGGCGAACCCGGCGGCCTGCTCGGAGTACGGCACCGGCATGGTCTTCCACTTGCCGTCCAGCTCCGGGGCGTCCTTGTGGAGGCTGGCACCGTTCCACGCGGCCTCCTGGTAGGTGGCGATCAGCCCGTCCCGGAAGTTCTGCACGTTGTCCGACCTGTCGGTCGGCGCCAACCCCTGCTTCGGAACGCTCGCCCAGTACTCCAGCGCCTTGGCGACCTCGGGCGTGTCGAAGGTGAACTTCTTGGTCTTGGCGTTGTAGATGTCACCGCCCTGCTGCCACACCATCGGCACCCAGAAAACCCAGGAGTTGAAGCCCAGCACCAGCCCGGTGGCGTTGCGCAGCTTGGGGTTCTGCTTGCCCACGGTGGCCTGGATGGCCCTGAGGTCCTTCAGGTATCCGGCCCGGTCGCCGGCCAGGGCGCCCCTGATGCCGGCCTTCTCGGTGAGGTCGGTCCGGTAGTAGACCACCGTGGTGTCGGCGGTGAACGGGACACCGTAGGAGGCGTCCTTGTACTTGGTGGTGTCCCACTGGCCGGGGTAGAAGTCCGACGACTTGATCGACGTCGGGGTGGCCTGGAAGGCGTTCATGGCGGCCATCTCGGCCATCCAGGTGCTCCCGACCATGGACATGTCCGGTGTGTTTCCGCCGGCGATGGCGGTGGTCAGCTTGTCGTGGGCGGCGTCCCACGGGACCGAGGTGATCTTGACGTCGGCGTCCGGGTTCTCCTGCTCGAACTTCTCGGCCAGGTCCTTCAGGGCCGGTTGGATGTCGCCCAGGTTCCACATGACCACCGTCCCCGTGGCCTTGCCCGCGCCGATCTCGGCGGGCGCGTCGTTGCCGGCGCCGGAGTCCTCGCTCCGGCCGCAGCCGGTGGCCACGAGGGCTGCCGTGACGGTGACGCACAGGGTCTGGACGGATCTGACAGCGTGACGGGTAGTGATACGCATGATGCGGCTCCTTGCCGTTGAGCGATACAGGCGCGGGGGGCTAAGGGTGAGAGCGGGCGGACGCCCGGATGGGCCGGCGTACGGGTGGGGACCGTCTGCGGTGACAGCGGCATCGGCGGTCAGCCGCAGGGCGCGGCTGGAACATCCGACGCGGAGTGGGTAGGGGCCGGGCGGGGTGGGCCAGGCGCGCCGTTCGGTGTCCCGGATCGGGAACGCGCGAGCGGAAGGGTGCATGTGGGCGGTGCCGCATGAACGCGTGTGCAGCCGCCATGGTTGCGAGGAAGGCGAGGCCGAGGTGGGTCGCCGAGGTTTCAAGGACACGGGGGGCGGTGCGTCACCGGCAACGCACCGCCCGGCTGCGAGGCGCCATCACGTACGCACCGCGATGACGTCGCGTCAGTTCGAGCTCGGCTCCAACGTCGAACCGCGGATCACGAGGCTGGTGGGAATGATGCGCGAGGGGGCGGCCTCGGGCGATCTGCGCACGTGGTCGAGCAGCAGACGCGCCGCTGCCTCACCCATCTCCCGCATCGGCTGGCGGACGGTGGTCAAGGCCGGATAGGTGTACGACGCCACCTCGACGTCATCGAACCCCACCACGGCGACATCCTGCGGAATCCGCAGGCCGGCCTCGTGCAAGGCCGCGAGCACGCCGGCCGCCGAGGGGTCGTTGTGCCCGAAGACCGCGTCGAACTCCACGCCGTCCGCGAGAGCTTGCGCCACCGCGCTCCGGCTGCTGTCGAACAGGAAGTCGCCGCAGATGATGCTGCGCGGGTCGAGCTCGATCCCGGCCTGCGCATAGACGTCGACGAAGCCGCCCAACCGTTCCCGGGTGCAGCCGTACTCATCAGGACCGGTCACCACCAGGGGGCGACGGCGACCGAGGTCCAGCAGGTGGCGCGCCGCCTGCTCACCACCCTCCCGGTTGGTGGTGGCCACGTAGGGGAATCCCGGCCGCTGGAAGCGATCGTCGATCAGCACCACCGGCAGTCCGGCTTCGTGCAGTTCCGTGATGGCTGCCAGGGCCCCCTCGGGCTCTATCACCAGCAGCCCGTCGAACGACTTGGCAGCGACCTGCAGGCCCAGCCTGCGCAGTGACTCCTCACCGCGGTTCACGGTCAGCATGCGCAGCCCGAAGCCCTCGGCCTCCAGCGTTTCGACGACCGCCTGCACTATGCCGGCCCAGGCCCAGGCCATGTCAGGGACCAGCATGCCGATCATCTGTGTCGTGCCGCGTGCCAGCCCCACTGCCCCGGCGCTCGGCACATAGCCGAGCTCCGAGATCGCCTTGCGGACCTTCACGACGGTGTCCTCGCTGATCTCGCCCTTGCCGTTCAGCACCCGCGAGACCGTCGTCTTGCTGACCCCGGCCCGCGAGGCCACGTCGGCGATAGTGACTCCCATGTCACCTCCCCTCCCTTCCTGCAGAGGCGGAAGACGTCCTCCCGCGCCGAAGGGCCGATCGTACAGAGACCCGTGGAACCGGTACCGGAAGCAGTCCCGGAACCGGTTTCGGTACCGGTTCCGGAAGTGAAGCACCGAGAGACCCGGCCGGTCAACACCCCGGAAACAATTCGTTCACTGGCCGTTCTCGGTCTCGACGCTGTCGCGGAAGCCTGCCGGTTCACCACCCAGGTCGCCGCCCTGACCTGCTCGTTTACCGGCACCAACCCGCCATGCCCGAACCAGTTGGCGCGGTTCGCGACCAGCGGCGACGCCTGACGGCCTGTCGATCCATACCGAAACAATCGCGCCCGCACCGTTGACGGCACTGGTCGGATTGCGCTTCATTGTCGGGGCACCCGATGTCATCGCTGACATAAGTCAACGATGACACCCCTGGTCGGTGCCGTGGACGTCGGCGCCGACAGGGCGTCACTTTTCGGTCCGTCCGTGCCGGGGCCGCAGTCACCGCTGCGCGGACGGCCGCAGGCAAGGAGACACCATGAGCTCTGCACGCGTATCCCGGCATGCCCGCATGCGGTTGATGGCGGCGGTGGCGACGGTCTGCGCCCTGTCCGCCGCGCCGCTCGCCCCCCAGGCTGTCGCGGCCGACACCCCGCCGTACACCGAGACCTACAGACCCCAGTTCCACTTCACTCCGGAGAAGAACTGGATGAACGACCCCAACGGTCTCGTGTACTACAAGGGCGAGTACCACCTCTTCTACCAGTACAACCCGAACGGCAACTCCTGGGGCGACATGTCCTGGGGGCACGCGGTGAGCAAGGACCTCGTGCACTGGGAGGAGCTGCCGCTCGCCCTGTCGCACGACGACGAGGAGATGGTGTTCTCCGGCAGCGCGGTCGTCGACTGGAACAACACCACCGGGTTCGGCACGAAGAAGAACCCGCCCATGGTGGCGATCTACACCAGCGCCTACAAGAACGGCGGCAAGCAGGCCCAGTCGCTCGCCTACAGCACCGACCGGGGCCGCACCTGGACCAAGTACCAGGGCAATCCCGTCATCGACATCGGCTCCAACAACTTCCGCGACCCCAAGGTCCAGTGGCACGCGCCGACCAAGAGCTGGCTGATGACCGTGTCGCTGTCCGCCGAGCACAAAGTGCGGTTCTACTCGTCCAAGAACCTCAAGGACTGGGACCTGCTCAGCGATTTCGGACCGGCCGGCGCGACGGGCGGCGTGTGGGAATGCCCCGACCTGTTCCCCCTGGCGGTCGACGGCGACAAGAACAACATCAAGTGGGTCCTGGTCGTCAACATCAACCCCGGTGGTATCGCGGGCGGTTCGGCCGCCCAGTACTTCATCGGCGACTTCGACGGCAAGAAGTTCACCGCAGACGACAAGGGCACCTACACCCCGCCGACCGGCACGGTGGTACAGGACTTCGAGGGCACCGGCTTCGGTGAGTGGACGACGACCGGAACCGCGTTCGGCCAGGGACCGGCAGCCGGGGCGGTGGACGGGCAGGGGGCCGTCGAGGGCTTCGACGGCAAGGGCCTCGCCAACAGCTTCCACGGCGGTGACGGGACCACCGGCACCCTCAGCTCGCCCGAATTCACCGTCGACAGCCCTTACCTGAACTTCAAGGTCGGTGGCGGGCGGCATCCGCACGAGGCCGGAACCGTCATGGACAGGACTCCGCCCGAGGGCACGGTCCTCGCCGACTTCGAAGGCGGAACCTACGGCGACTGGACGGCGACCGGGGACGCTTTCGGCACCGCACCGGCCACGGGCACCCTCCCCGACCAGGGACAGGTCTCCGGCTTCCTGGGAGACGGGCTGGCCAACACCTTCCTGAACGGCGACGCCAGTACCGGCACCCTCACCTCGCCCGAGTTCACCCTCGACAAGAAGCACATCAACTTCCTCATCGGCGGCGGCAACCACCCGGCCGGCTCCGACAACCCCACCGCCGTCGAGCTCCTCGTGGACGGACGAGTGGTGCGCAGCGCCACCGGAAAGGACGCCGAGGCACTCAACTGGGCGTCCTGGGACGTCAGCGACCTCGCCGGCAAGAAGGCGCAGATCAGGATCGTCGACAACAACAGCGGCGGCTGGGGCCACCTCAACGTCGACCACATCGTGCTGTCCGACGCCCAGGCCCGGCGCGTCTCCCAGGAGACCTCCGTCAACCTGCTCGTCGACGGCAAGGTCGTCCGCAGCGCGACCGGCGCCGACAGCGAGACCCTGGACTGGGCGTCCTTCGACATGCGCCCGTACACCGGCAAGAAGGCGCAGATCCAGATCCTCGACATGAACACCGCCGGCTGGGGCCACGTCATGGCCGACCAGTTCACCGCCGCCGAGAAGCCCGCCAAGTCCGTCGTACAGCGCGCCGACTGGGCCGACTACGGCAAGGACTACTACGCGGCGGTGTCCTGGGAGAACGCCCCGGGCGGCAAGCGCTACATGATCGGCTGGATGAACAACTGGGACTACGGCCAGTCCGTCCCCACCTCCCCCTGGCGCGGCGCGCAGAGCGTTCCGAGGGAGATGGCCCTGCGCACCGTCGACGGCCAAGTCCGGCTGACCAGCAAGCCGGTGGGCAGCCTGGAATCCCTCCGCCAGCAGCGCCCGGCGACCGCGACCGGTGTCACGGTCAAGAACATCTCCAAGCCCCTGATCGGCCCCACGGCCAAGGGCAAGGCGCTCGACATCGAGGCCACCTTCTCCCTCAAGGACGCCGAACGCTTCGGCCTGAAGGTGCGCACCGGCGAGGACGGCGAGGAGACCGTCATCGGCTACGACACCACGACCCAGGAGCTGTACGTCGACCGCACCCGCTCCGGCGCCGGCGACTTCAACAGCACCTTCCCCGGCGTCCAGACCGCACCCCTGAAGGCCAAGAACGGCAAGGTCAAGCTGCGTATCCTCGTCGACTGGTCGTCCGTCGAGGTCTTCGGCGGCAACGGCGAGGCAGTGATCACCGACCAGATCTTCCCCGACCCCTCCAGCACCGGCGTGGAGGTCTTCGCCGAAGGCGGCACCGCCACCCTCGACCAGATGCGGGCGTGGCAGCTGAAGTCCATCTGGCGGTGACGCACCGCGGGTCCGTGCGCCGGTCGGCCAGGAGCGGCTTCCGGCGCGCGGCTCTCGGCGAGGCAGGCGCCAAGAAGGGCGCGTGGAAGCGATCCCCACGACCCCTGGCCCGCACCGATGATGCCAGCCTGTGTCTCTTCCTCCCTTCGCAGGACGGCCGAGGGGGAACCAGGCGCCGATGGGCATTGCCGTGCGGTGCACAGTTCAGGAAGTGAGGATGGTGAGCGGCACTGAGTGCTGGGCGTCACAAACGCCCGGGTCAGCGTCCAACTACCGTGGCTCCGCATGACCCATACCGAGATCGAGATCACCGCTGATCTGGTCCGGGATCTGCTGCTCGACCAGCACCCCGACCTGGCCGATCGTCCCCTGAACTTCCTCGACCACCATGTCCTCGGACAGGAGTGGCGGCGCCCCGCAATGCTTTAACTGACCCTCTTGGAGAAAGAGAGCGTTCCGCTGTGACGCATGCTCACGAGGAAGAAGTCCTGGCCCGGATCGCCAAGGGGCTGGTCTACACCGAGTCGGAAGCGGCCTTCCAGGCCCCTCGGCGCCGCACCAAGCGGATCTTCGAGTACAACCACACACCACCGAGCGAAACGGAGAAGCGTCGATCGCTGCTCGTCGCGATCTTCGGCTCGGTCGGTGAACGCACGGTGCTCTTGCCGCCGTTCCACGCCGGCTTCGGCAGCAACGTCCACATCGGCGACGACTTCTTCGGGAACGTGAACCTCACGTTCGTCGACGACGT
>NZ_VTHJ01000113.1 GCF_008386495.1 Streptomyces tailanensis
GCGGGGGTTGAAGGGGCGCAGCCCCTGGATGGGGGCACCTCCCGCTCGAGCGAAGCCGAGAGTGGGGGGAGGGACAGGTAGGGGCGGCGGGGGCGAGAAAAATCCCAGGTCAGCCGGAGGTCATCGCGTCGCGGCACAGCAACCGCAGGGACCCGTCCCCGGCGAAACAACGCCGCGCCTCATCGAAGGGATCCCAAAGCCGCCCGTCCCAGGTACGCACCCAGTGCACCCCCTGCGCCTCAACCCACTCACCCCCGGCCCACCGCACCACCACCTCACCCCCATACGCCCCGAACCCCCGCAACACCGTCTCCACGGCGGCATACGGCGCCCCCTCCCGCCGTATCTCCTCGATCATCCGATCCACCCGCCACAGACTCTGCGCCGAGTAGTCGAGGCGCACCCGCGCCCCCTCCCACATCATCGCCACCGCATCCGCGGCCCACCGCACGGGCTTGGCCGCATGCCCGGCCCGACTCCCGAAGCCACGCTGAGAACTGACGGAACTGAATGTCTGCTGTGCGCTCACACTCGGAAGAGCGCCCTCCGCCCGGGGGATGTCACGCGATTCCGCCGCGTCCCCGACACCGGTGCAGGACCACCACACGCACCCCCAGGACACCCACAGGACCCGCTCAGAAAACGGGGTTTACACCACAGCCCCGCTAGGCCCTGTCGTCACATTCCCGTCTGCCGAGCGACGCCATGCACGCTCCCCCACTCTCGGCTTCTCCCCCACTCTCGACTTCGCTCGAGCGGGAGGTGCCCCCACCGCCGCACCGGGCGAAAGCCCAAGTACATCCAGTACGAGGGCTTTCGCCCGGCACGCCCAGAGCACGCACCTACGCGGACATCAGCCGCTACCGCGGCGGGCGCTCGGCCCGCCCTCCGGCGGACGACGGGAATGTGACGACAGGACCTAGCCCCGCCGGGCCCGCCGCGACACAACCGCCCGCAGCACCCGCCGCCCCTCCGTGGACACACTGAGCGCCTGCCGGACGCCCACCGCCCCACGCTCCGCGAGCAGCTCCAACACCACGACCTGACGCCGAAGTTCGGCGGAGACGAGGTGACCCACCCCCTCGGTACGGCCCTCCCGGCACGCCCCCACGCTCTCGGCATCCCCCTTGTCCAACGGATCGAGCAGCTGATGAATCCGCAGCGCGGCGACGGAACACACCTCCGCCCACTCCCGCAGCCCGTCAACGGACCGCTCACCGGGAACGGCGTCGAGCATCCGCCGTGCGAGCAAGACGACTTCCCCATCCTCGCCGGAAGACCCGGAGGACCCAGCGGAACCGGAAGGCGAAGCAGCCGCCGCCAGCTCACCCCGCGCCTTCACCACCCGCTCCCCCCAATCCACCCCGTCGTCCACCAGCCCGGCCCACAGCGGACGCAGCACCTCTTCATCGCCCCCGAGAAGCGGTACGCAACGGTCCAAACAAGCCAACCCGCTCGCCGCCAGACCGCGTTCGTCGGCCTGGGCGATCAGTTCCACCAGGCTCATCACGCCTCCCTCGATCTCGCTCGAACGTTACTGCGTGCGACGGCCCGGCCGTGTCACAGAGGCACGACCCCGAGCCGGTCGAGCAACCGGAAGAGGATGTTTTCAGCCAAGGGGTCCGCCGGTCCAGGTTCCGAGGTCAGTACGTCGGCCAACGGCTGCCCGGCGACGACCCGCCCCGCCTCCGCAGCCCAGGCGACGGCCCTCTCGGCGGCGTCACGGGGTTCGAGGAAGTAGTCCTCGACGTCGCCCCCGAGATACTCGGCCATGGCTCCCCGCGCGAGACAGGTGGTCCACGCCCCGCTCTCGGGCCCGGCGGCCTCGACGACCACACAGTCACTGCCCATGACGTACCCGAACAACGCGGGCGCCCCGGTCTCCAGGGCAAGCGTGTTCATGTTCCCGACATCCCCGGCATCCTCAGCGCCCTCGTCGCCACTCGGGTACTCCCACACCTGCCACCCGCCCGCCGCCGACGTACGCAACCGCATGCCTCCGGCCGCCCCGGCCAACGCGTCCAGCTCCGCGAGCGGCCGCTCACTTCGGCCCACGACGTAGTACCCCCAGTACCCCATGCCGGGAATACACCACACCCGTACGACAGTTCGCCCCCGGAATCGCACAGTCCGCCCGGTTGCGCGGAGACGGACTCACACCGAAACGGGCTCCGGCGCACGCGGACCGCTCCTCGCCTTGTCGTCCTGCATACGGGTGAGGGCCAGCACGAAGAGGATGGCGAACGCGGCGGTCAGGATCTCGAAGGCATCCGCGAACAGCACCTGCTCCATGGCCGGCTGGATCTCCTCCGCCGTCTCGGCCCCGCGGTACGCGCTCGCACTGGCCTGGTTCGCGACACCGCCGATCAGCCACAGCGTCCACCAGGCGTTGACGAGCGCGTGCGACCGGGGCTTCCCCCACGGGCTGCTCGCGTCCCAGCTGTCGAGCGCGATCCGGCGCGGGAACCAGAGGTTCACGACCGGCACGATCCAGCCGGCGATCGCCCAGCCCCGCTTCTTCCGGTGCCCGAACGGTTCGAATACCTCGGCGTTGACCCGCACCCTGTGGAACCAGATCAGCCACACGACCACGGCGGCGGGATAGGCGACCATCTGCGCGACACCGGTCAGGACGACGAACCGGTCGGCCCGGTCGACTTCGCTCTCGAGGGCGGCCCCATACTCGCCCTCCACCATCCTGTCCACCACATCGAGCAGCACGACGTCCGCCCACACTGCGGCCAGGTCGGTCAGGGCGACCACCCCGAGCAGTATCGCCACCGCCCACCCGAGCCTCACCGGCGACCGCAGCCACGCGCCGCCGTGCGGCGTCTGCACCGGCAGCGCGTTACCGACCGGCCGCTGCGGCGGCGGAGCGGGATGCAGGTCCGCCGCCTCGCACTGCCGGCACAGCTCGCCGCCGGGTACCGCGTCGTACTGGTCACAACGCGTACAGATCATGATGAGCCCCCCGTGCCGTCGCACGCGCCGAGAGGGCTCTCCCAGAACCTCACTCCCGGCACACAGAACACGCGGAAGATACGGTTCCCGGCCCCCGCCCGTCCACCGCTTTCAGCTCACCCGCCCCGCCAGCTCCCGGAACTCCGCCCAGGACATCCCCGGCTTCGCCGGATCCCACAGCTTCTGCGACAGCGCCCGCAGCGGCATGCGCACCCCGGCGGCGACCTGGGCCTCGGTCTGCCGGTCGGCGAGGTCGCACCAGACGGCGAAGACACCGCCGAGGATCTGGTCGTCGTACTGCGCGGAGACGGCGGTCGTGCCGCGCAGCACCCGTGGGGTCCACGACTCGTAGATGCGCTGCCCGGTCGGGTAGAAGAACTGGTTGGGCTCGCCGAGGACGTAGTACAGGAACTCGTCGTTGTAGTTGACGACCTGCCGCCCGGCGCTCAGATACTCGACCGGCGGCCGGGCCCCGATCTCCTTGCCGGTCCAGTACGCGACCTGGATCGCCTTGTCCGCCTGGACCGAACCGCCCCGGAAGAACCCGTCGTTCCAGGCCCGCACGGTCCGGTCGTGGCCGCGCATCACCGCGGCACGGTCGTTCAGCCAGCCGGTCGCCAGGTCCTCGACGGTCGCGCCGGCGCCGTACTTCTGCCGCGCCGCGGCGGCCAGCCGCGGATACGACGCCTCGGGGTTCGACACCATCAGCGCCCGGTACTCGTCGGCGCCGAGATGCCAGTAGCGCCCGTCGAACAGCTCGGCGTACTCGTTCAGCAGATCGTCGACGACCTCGGCGGACCGCGGGTTCGAGATGTCGACCGCCCCGCTCGCGGCGACGCCCTGCGCGTTCCTCAGCTGCAGCCCCGGGTTGCCGGCGATCACCGCCCCCAGATGCCCGGGCGAGTCGATCTCGGGGACAACCTCGATGTGCCGGCTCTCCGCGAGGGCCAGGATGTCCTTCACCTGGGCCTTGGTCAGATGCTGCTGCGACACCACCTCGGGGTGGCTCGTGGACTCGATGCGGAAGCCCTGGTCGTCGGAGAAGTGCAGGCCGAGCTGGTTGTACTTGAGGTCGCCCAGCTCGCGTATGCGGTCCTCGATCCAGCCCGCCGTGAAGTGCTTGCGGGCGATGTCGAGCATGAACCCGCGCTGCGGCTTGGCCGGCTCGTCCCGTACGACGCCCTCCGGCGCCGTACCGCCGCCGCGCACCTCCTGCTTCAGGGTGCGGGTCCCGTAGAAGACGCCCGCCTCGGCGGGCGCGGCTATCCGCACCCGGCCGTCCTTCACCGTCAGCGTGTACGCCTCCGACCCGGACCGCCCCGACCCGGTGAGCGCCAGCTCGACGTCCCCGTCCCGGGGCGCCGCCTCGCCGGCGTACGCCAGCCCCAGTTCCTCGGCGGTCAGCCGCCCCTCGTCGGCCAGCGCCTTGTTCCGGACGACGACTCTGGCCCCGTCGGAGGGCTTCCAGCCGGGGCCCCGGGCGGCCTCGTGCTGCCGTACGGCCGGAATGGTCTGCGGCTTCCGTGACAGCGGGTACGTGCGCGAGGGCGACGGAGACGGGGAGGGCGAACCGGCGAGGTCGCTCACGGAGGACCGCGACTCCGACGGCTGCGAACCGCTCGGCACCCGGGTGTCACCGCCCGGCCAGACGGTCACGGCCACGGCGACCGCGCCACCCGCCAGGGCGACACCCGTGCCGAGAAGCAACCCCTTCGAGGTGATCGCCGTCTTCCCACGGGGAGCCCGGCGTCGCCCACGGTTCACGAGGCGCTCCCGGCCCCGGTCAGCATCCGCCACATCTCAAGCACCTTTCCTCACGCCCCCTGTCTCCCGCACCTCTCTCCTCGAACTTACGACGCTCAGCCGCCCCACCCGTCCACCACAGCTACCGAAACTCTGCCGTTCGGGTGAATTTCGGGCATCGAACAGACAGCACATGACCCGCATCGATAACGTGGCGACGCATCTCGCACCACCTGCCTTGCCTACCCCTACGCACCGCCGAGGACCCACGCTGCCTCCGCACCGTCTCCCGCACCTCCCCGGCCAGGTCGCCGTACCGGAGCAGGTCCACACCCCGAGCCCCACGGCCCTGGAGCACTTCAACCACGCCCCCGCCGAGGCCGTCGAACAGACCCTCCTCACCTGCCTCCGCAGCCTCCGCTGGTCCCACCGCCTCACCGCCCACCGCCCCTACCCCGACCTCGACGCCCTCCTCGCCGCCTCCGACGAGGCCTCGTACGACCTGACGCCCGCCGACCTCGCCGAGGCCCTGGCCGGCGAATCCCTCCCGGCCCTCCCGGCGGACACCTACGAAGTCGCCCACACAGCCCTGAACGCCGCCCACGCCGCGTACGAGGCCCGCTTCGGCCACGTATTCGTGATCTGCCTCGACGGCACCCCTCCGACCGAACTCCTCGACCGCACCCTGGACGGCATCCGGTCACGATTGACAAACGATCCGGAGGAAGAACGAACAGTGACGGCAGAGGAACTACGCCGCTCGGCAAGGGGCAGGCTGACCCGCCTGCTGGGCAACTTTCCAGCCAAGGCCAAGCCCCGCTAGGGGCGCGGGGCTGTGACATCTGCGGCTCCGCCGCGGGGCGCGACAAGCCACAAACAACCCGCACCCGGCAACGAACCAGGCCCCCCACCCCAGTAGCCACCCCGCACTAACCCTTACGTGGCGCTTTGCATGCCAGTTTGATCACACCCTCATACCCGGATTAAGCCAAGCGCAGCGACGTCGCTACCATGGCCGGGGCCGGTGGACCGTACCCGGCCGGGTCAGACCGACACAGAAAGCCGGCCGGCCCCAATCCCCGCTCCCGGAGGGTTCTTCCGTGCCGGCTGGAACGCTGTACCGCGGCCGGGAAGGAATGTGGTCCTGGGTGGCTCACCGAGTCACCGGCGTCCTCATCTTCTTCTTCCTGTTCGTACACGTGCTGGACACCGCTCTCGTCCGTGTCTCCCCCGAGGCCTACGACAAGGTCGTGGCCACGTACAAGACGCCGATCGTCGCTCTGCTGGAGTACGGCCTCGTCGCCGCCATCCTCTTCCACGCGCTGAACGGCCTTCGGGTCATCGCCGTCGACTTCTGGTCGAACGGCCCGCGCCACCAGAAGACGATGCTCTGGGCCGTCGTAGGCGTCTGGGTCGTGCTGATGGCCGGAGCCCTGTACCCCGTCCTCGGCCACGCCGCTCGCGAAGTCTTCGGGGGATGATGCAGATGTCCACCACTGAAACCACCGCATCCGGCATCGGCCCCGTCGAGGGCGCCGGTGAGCTGACGGGCTACAGCCCCGAGAACCCGGCTCCCCTCATCGAGCCGCCGCGCAAGCGGACGAAGAAGACCCCGAAGGCGACCCGCGGCAACTTCGAGATGGTCGCGTGGCTGTTCATGCGACTGTCCGGCATCGTCCTGGTCGTCCTGGTCATCGGCCACCTGCTCATCCAGCTCGTCCTCGACGGCGGCGTCTCCAAGATCGGCTTCGCGTTCGTCGCGGGCCGCTGGGCGTCCCCGTTCTGGCAGGTCTGGGACCTGCTGATGCTGTGGCTCGCGATGCTGCACGGCGCCAACGGCCTGCGCACGGTCATCAACGACTACGCGGAGCGCGCGAACACCCGGCTGTGGCTCAAGGGCCTGCTCTACACCGCCACGGTGTTCACCATCCTGCTGGGCACGCTGGTGATCTTCACCTTCGACCCGAACATCCGCTAGGCACGGGGTTGCGAGAATCATGAAGATCCACAAGTACGACACCGTCATCGTCGGCGCGGGTGGCGCCGGTATGCGCGCGGCCATCGAGTCCACGAAGCGCAGCCGTACCGCCGTGCTGACCAAGCTGTACCCCACCCGCTCCCACACGGGCGCCGCGCAGGGCGGCATGGCCGCCGCGCTGGCCAACGTGGAGGAGGACAACTGGGAGTGGCACACCTTCGACACGGTCAAGGGCGGTGACTACCTGGTCGACCAGGACGCCGCCGAGATCCTGGCGAAGGAGGCCATCGACTCCGTCCTCGACCTGGAGAAGATGGGCCTGCCCTTCAACCGCACGCCGGGCGGCACGATCGACCAGCGCCGCTTCGGCGGTCACTCCCGTAACCACGGTGAGGCCCCGGTCCGCCGGTCCTGCTACGCGGCCGACCGCACCGGCCACATGATCCTCCAGACGCTGTACCAGAACTGCGTCAAGCACGGCGTGGAGTTCTTCAACGAGTTCTACGTCCTGGACCAGCTGATCACCGAGGTCGACGGCGTCAAGAAGTCTGCGGGCGTCGTCGCGTACGAACTCGCCACCGGTGAGATCCACGTCTTCCAGGCGAAGGCCGTGATCTACGCGTCCGGCGGCTGCGGCAAGTTCTTCAAGGTGACGTCGAACGCGCACACGCTGACCGGTGACGGCCAGGCCGCCGTCTACCGTCGCGGGCTGCCGCTGGAGGACATGGAGTTCTTCCAGTTCCACCCGACCGGCATCTGGCGCATGGGCATCCTGCTGACGGAGGGCGCCCGTGGTGAGGGCGGCATCCTCCGCAACAAGGACGGCGAGCGCTTCATGGAGAAGTACGCGCCGGTGATGAAGGACCTCGCGTCGCGAGACGTGGTGTCGCGGTCCATCTACACGGAGATCCGCGAGGGCCGCGGCTGCGGTCCCGAGGGCGACCACGTCTACCTGGACCTCACCCACCTCCCGCCGGAGCAGCTGGACGCCAAACTCCCGGACATCACCGAGTTCGCGCGGACGTACCTCGGCATCGAGCCCTACACGGACCCGATCCCGATCCAGCCGACCGCGCACTACGCCATGGGCGGCATCCCGACCAACGTCGAGGGTGAGGTCCTGTCCGACAACACGACGGTGGTCCCGGGTCTGTACGCGGCCGGCGAGGTCGCGTGTGTGTCGGTCCATGGCGCCAACCGTCTCGGCACGAACTCGCTGCTCGACATCAACGTGTTCGGGCGCCGCGCCGGCATCGCCGCCGCCGAGTACTCCCAGAAGGCCGACTTCGTCGAGCTGCCGGAGAACCCGGAGTCCCTGGTCGTCGAGCAGATCGAGCGGCTGCGCTCGGCCACGGGCAACGAGCGCGTGGCGGACCTCCGTCGTGAGCTGCAGGAGACCATGGACGCCAACGTCATGGTGTTCCGCACCGAGCAGACGATCAAGACGGCCGTCGAGAAGATCGCCGAGCTGCGCGAGCGCTACCACAACGTCTCGATCCAGGACAAGGGCAAGCGGTTCAACACCGACCTCCTGGAGGCCATCGAGCTGGGCAACCTGCTCGACCTGGCCGAGGTCATGGCCGTCTCCGCGCTGGCCCGCAAGGAGTCCCGCGGCGGTCACTACCGCGAGGACTACCCGAACCGCGACGACGTCAACTTCATGCGTCACACCATGGCGTACCGCGAGGTCGGCGACGACGGCTCCGAGACCGTCCGCCTCGACTACAAGCCGGTCGTCCAGACCCGCTACCAGCCGATGGAGCGTAAGTACTGATGGCTACCCCTGTTCTGGACAAGGTCGAGGCGGAGTCCGCGGCCTCTCCGTACATCACCGTCACGTTCCGCGTGCGCCGGTTCAACCCGGAGGTCGCTGCCGAGGCGACCTGGGAAGACTTCCAGCTGGAGATCGACCCCAAGGAGCGCGTCCTCGACGGTCTGCACAAGATCAAGTGGGACGTCGACGGCACGCTGACGTTCCGCCGTTCCTGCGCGCACGGCATCTGCGGGTCGGACGCGATGAGGATCAACGGCAAGAACCGCCTTGCCTGCAAGACCCTCATCAAGGACATCAACCCCGAGAAGCCGATCACGGTCGAGCCCATAAAGGGCCTCACGGTCCTCAAGGACCTGGTCGTGGACATGGAGCCGTTCTTCCAGGCGTACCGGGACGTGATGCCCTTCCTGATCACGAAGGACACCAACGAGCCGACGCGCGAGCGCTTCCAGACCGCCGAGGACCGCGAGCGCTTCGACGACACGACCAAGTGCATCCTGTGCGCCGCGTGCACGTCGTCGTGCCCGGTGTTCTGGAACGACGGCCAGTACTTCGGTCCGGCCGCGATCGTCAACGCCCACCGCTTCATCTTCGACTCGCGTGACGAGGCCGGTGAGCAGCGCCTGGAGATCCTCAACGACAAGGACGGCGTGTGGCGTTGCCGCACGACCTTCAACTGCACGGACGCCTGCCCGCGCGGTATCGAGGTCACCAAGGCGATCCAGGAGGTGAAGCGGGCGCTGATCACGCGCCGCTTCTGATCGTCTGTTCCGTACGACGCTGAGGGCCCCGCTCCTGGAAAGGAGCGGGGCCCTCAGCGTGTTGCCTCAGCTTACTGCCTCAGCGTTGCCTCAGCTTGCTGCCTCAGCCGCGCAGGACGCGACCCTGCGAGTCGGTGCGGTCGTTGCTCGTGAGGAACATGATGCCGTCGATCAGGGACCAGATGCCCAGGCCACCGCAGGTGAGCAGCTGGGCGACGCCCACGCCGACGGAACCGACGTAGAAGCGACCGATGCCCAGGCCGCCCAGGAAGAGCTGGAGAACGCCGGCGACGATCTTCGACTTGTCGGAGTACGGACGGCCCTGCGGGTCGTAGCCGAAGGGGGCGTCAGGGGTGGGGACGGTCATGAAGATTGCTCCTGGATGTACTGACTGAAAGACCGGAGCGGATTGCTCCGGGGGGAGAGTCCAGGAGGGAAGGCATGGCGAACAGCGGCACCTTCGAGCACGACGTGTCCCCCGTCATCCCCCCTGTTGCCGTTGCAGCGTATGGAGTGTTGTGGGGTGGATGGGAGGGGATTCGAGCGATCGTTCCTGTTCCGTGATCCGTTTCCAGCCAAGTTGCTACAACTAGGCGACATAAACACCACGTAAGGGATTTACGGGAACGGGAGGAGGGAAGACCGAAGGATTCAGCGAGGGTTGCGGAGGGATTCAGCGGAGGTTGCGGACCACGGTCCACGTCACCGCGATGCCCAGGATCAAGGCCTGGGTGCGGGGCCCCAGTTCGGGACGCCAGCGGCGGCCGCGCAGCCCCTCGACGCACCAGCGGCCGAGCAGCGCGAGGGCGAAGGGCGCGGTGAGCAGCAGCACCCGGTTGTCGTGCCAGGCCGCGCCGAGCTGCCCGTGCATCAGGTCGTACACCATGCGGGTGCCGCCGCAGGCGGGGCAGAGCAGCCCCGTGACATAGCGGAACGGGCACTGGGGCAGCAGATGGCCGGGCTCGTGCGGGTTGGTGCCGTACAGATACGCGGCGCCCGCCAGCCCGGCGGCGGCCACCGCGAGGGGGGCCGCCGCCGGATGCCGGAGGGCGGAGAGGCCGCGCTCAGCCACGCAGGACACGGCCGTTGGAGTCCGTGGTGTTGCTGCTGGTCAGCAGGATGATGCCGTCGACCAGCGCCCAGATGCCGAAGCCACCGCAGGTGAAGAGCTGTCCGAGGCCGAGGCCGACGTGGCCGAGGTAGAAGCGGCCGACACCGAAGGAGCCCAGGAAGAGCGAGAGGATACCGGCGACGATCTTCGACTTGTCCGAGTACGGGCGGCCGTAGGGGTCGTAGCCGTAGGGCGCGTTCGGGTCACCCGTGTACGCGCCGCCGGGTGCCGGGGGCACCTGGTAGCCGCCGCCCTGCGGGTAGCCGCCCTGCTGGGGGTAACCGCCGCCCTGGGGGTAACCGCCCTGCTGCGGGTACCCGTAGCCCGGCTGGTCGTCCGGCTTCTGGTATCCACCCTGCGGGGCGCCGTAGGGGTTCGCGCCCGGAGCCTGGCCGGGGGCGGCGGGGTACCCGTATCCGGGCTGCGGCGGCTGCGGGGGCTGAGCGGGCTGCTGAGGCTGCTCGGTCACGGTACTGACTCCTGCGCGTTGATTGCTTGAGCGGCTGAATATGGGCTGTCCGTCATATTGCAGGAGGGAAGGGCCCCGAGAGAAGTTGTTACTTCGGCCGGGCCCCACCCGACGCCCGCATGTGTGCGGAGTCACAGCCCGCTGATCAAAGCATCGCCTTGCTGAGGATGACTGCGGGCGTACGGTCGCCCTCTTAGGGGAGATAGCCGGTCCGCACTGTTTGGTTCCCGTTGCCCGGGGCCGACTCGGGAACGATGCCGACGCCGGCCACACCCACGAACAGGTCGACGTCGCGCAGGACTTCGGAGAGGACGAGCGGCGGTATCCCGTCCAACGGAACGGGGTCGACCGGATCCTGACCGTCGCGCAGCCGCATGGTGTACTCGCCGCCGTAGCAGGACGCGATGTTCTCGGGCGCGTCGATCGGATAGAAGCGCACCTGGCCGGTCCGCAGCCGCAGACAGGCGCCGGAGTCGATGGTGGGGAGTTGGAGATCATCGCGAACTTCAACGGGACCCGGGTGGTCGTGGCGTAGCCCCGCCACGGCGGGGCTGATCCGGTTTGCCACGGCCACCGAGCGAGCGGGAAGGACAGCCGACCCCAGCGCCCCTTACAACCCTCAAGTCCCCTTGCGTGTCTCCTCTGTACGCCTGTCCGGTGTGGCAGCGAAACGCCGAGAGCCTCGGCGTCCCGCGCCGCACACCCTGCCCGCCTCACATATGCGCGCACGGCCCCGGACAAGCTCCCCACAGACCGGCGCGGGCCGCCGAGCGAGGCCCCGCGCACACAGCAGGAGACGCATGTTCACGCGCAAGAATCTCCGCCCGGCTCTGGCGACGGCAACAGCCATCGCGCTGGCCGGCGGCATGGTCACCGTCACGGCGGCCCTCGCGAGCGCCGCCCCCGCAAAGTACGCCGATGACTTCAACGGCGACGGATACCGGGACTACGCGACGACGGGCGACGGCTCGTTCACCGTGACGTACGGGACGGCGACCGGTCCCGGCACCAAGTCCAAGACGTTCACGCAGAACAGCGCAGGCGTGCCGGGAACGGCCGGTGACGCGGGCGGCTACGCCGACGGGTTCGGTGAGGATCTCGCCGCCGCCGACCTCAACCGCGACGGCTACGCCGACCTGGCCGTCGCCGACCGCACTGAGAAGGTGAGCGGGAAGGCCAGTGCGGGCGCGGTCACCATCATGTGGGGCGCGAAGTCCGGGGTGGGCACCAAGGCCACGCGGCTGCCCGTCAAGGCCAAGTCCCACCTCGGGTTCGGCAACGAGTTGGAGACCGGCGACTTCAACGGGGACGGCAAGGCGGACCTGGCGGTTGCCGACGGAATCGACACCGTCCACATTTACCGGGGCGGCTTCGCCAAGACCGGTACGACAGGCAAGGTCACCAAGCACACCCTCCCGAATGTGACCGATGTCCTCGAACCCACGGGGCTCGTCGCCGGACGCGTCACCAAGGACAAGGCCACCGACCTGTACGTCCTCGGCCAGGGCTACCGCAACGACAAGATGACCCAGGACGCCTGGTTCCTGCGCGGCGGCACCACCATGAAGCCCGGCAAGGTCACGACGCTCAATAGCTCGTCCCCCGACTACAACCCGCAGGGCGTCATCGCCGACTTCAACAAGGACGGCTACGGCGAACTGGCCGTCAGCGACGTGCCGTACAACAAGTCCGCGGGGTCCGTTGTCGTCCTGCGCGGCGGCAAGAGCGGACCGACCACCAAGTACCGGCTGACGCAGGCCACTTCGGACGTGGCCACGGCGGCCTCGAAGGGCGACGGCTTCGGGATGGACCTCTCCGCGGGCGACACCAACCGCGACGGCTACCCGGACCTCGCGGTCGGCGCCTCCGGGGAGAAGGTCGGCTCGGCGACGGACGCAGGCGGCGTCCACATCCTGCGCGGCGGCAAGAAGGGCCTGACCGGCACCGGCTCCCAGTGGTTCACCCGGGCGACGGCGGGGGTGCCGGGCAGCCCCACGGCCGGCGAGCAGTTCGGGCTCTCCATCCGCCTGCGCGACCTCGACGGCGACGGCGACAAGGATCTCCTCGCCTCGGGAGGCTGGGCCGGCCCGAGCCTGTTCTTCCGCGCGGGCACCTCCGGCATCACGACCGACTCCGTGACGGAGCTGAACCTGCGGCCGAGCTTCCCGCAGTAACGAGACAGCGCGGCGGCAACTCCCGGCCCACACCGCCCGGCGGCCGAGGGCTTCACGCCTTCGACCGCCGGGCGTCTGCCTTGTGGCCCACGGATGCCATTCGGCTTGCGTACGGCTCACGGTGACGGGCTCCCAGCGACACCTACGCGCTCGGAGCCCGCCACTCCGCCCAAACCTCCTTGCCTCCGCCATTACGACGCCCATTGACAACGAGGCAGTGCCCCCACTCGTCGGCACAGGCCCGCAGCAGCCACAGCCCACGCCCACTCTCGGCGTCGAGCCCCGGCCCCGGCCTCTCACGCGGCGGACACGGGCTGCTGTCCCACACACTGAGCCGGAACCTGCCGTCGGCGTGTCCCAGCCGCACGGCAACCGGATCCCTTGTACAGGCAAGGGAGTTGGTGACCAGCTCGGAGGCGACGAGCTGGGCGTTGCCGAGGACGGTGGGGTCGGTCCGGTAGCGGGTGAGTACGGCCCGGACGTGGTCGCGGACGATGCCGGGACCGAGGGGGTGTATGTGGGATTCGGAGGCTGTACTCCCAGTCGGTGTCGAGCGGCAAGTTCGCGGAGTGGTTGTTCAGGGCTAGTTCGGTCATGGCCGTAACTCCCCGTTGAGGTACGGGGGTTGGGTAGTTGGCGTGACACTGAAGGTAGAGGATTCGGAGTAGGGTTACTACTCGATCCGTTAAACCGCTACCCCTTCGAGTGAAAGGACGGCACCATGCCGCCAAGGGCAGCAGCGACCGTACGGCAGCAGCGTCTGGGCGTTGAGCTGCGGAAACTGAGGGAGCGAGCGGGGTTGACCGCCCGCGAGGCGGGCGAACTGCTGAACGTCAACGCGGCGCGCATCAGCTCCATCGAGGCCGGGCGTTTCGGGGTGAGCGTGGACCGGATTCGCATGTTCGCCCACAGCTACGGCTGCTCCGACGAGCCGTACATCGAGGCACTGGCCTCCATGACCGCCGGACGCGGCCGCCACTGGTGGGACGAGTACCGCGAGAGCCTGCCCTCAGGCCTTCTCGACCTGGCCGAGCTGGAGCACCACGCGACAACGATCCGCACAGCCCAAGTAGCCCACGTTCCAGGCCTGTTCCAGACCGTCGACTATGCGCGCCTGATCTTCCGGCAGTCCATCCCGAAGCTGTCCCCGCCCGAAGTCGAATACCGCGTCACCCATCGCATCAAGCGGCAGGGAATCCTCTACGGCGCCCACCCGACCCCGTACACCGCGATCACCCACGAGGCCGCCCTGCGGATGCGGTTCGGCGGCCGGGACGTCACGCGTGAGCAGCTGGAACACGTCCTGGAGATGAGCGACCTCGACCACGTGACGGTCCTGGTGATCCCGTACGACGCCGGCATCTTCCCCGGCGCCGGCCAGACCGTCCTCTACGCCGAGGGCCCTGTCCCGCGACTGGACACCGTACAACTCGACGCCGAACATGGGTCCGTATTCCTCCACGCCGACCTCCAGCTGGAGAAGTACCGCACCTTCATGACCCGTTTCGAGGCGGTCGCCCTCAAGGAGCCCGCTTCCAGAGACTTGATCCGCAAGATCATCGCCGACCTGTGAAAGGCTCCGTAGTGTCCACCCTCCACTGGCAGAAGTCGTCCTACAGCAGCGAGGGAAACAACTGCCTCGAACTCGCCACCACCCCCAACGGAACGATCCACCTCCGCGAGTCGGACACCCCAACGGTCACCCTCACGACCCTCCCCGCCCCGGCCCTCACTTCCCTCCTCGCCGCCGCTCGCCAGGGCATATCCAAGACATAGTTGAACGCATCGCCAGACAGATACGCGTGTGACTCGTGCGATGGGCGGGACTCCAGCTACAGACTGACGCCATGGCAAACCGCGCACTCCTGAAGAAGACCGCCGCCACACTGGCGGCCGCCGCAGCAGTGCTGCTCGCGATACCTACCACCGCCTCCGCGACGCCGAGCCCGTCCGCTCCGCACGGCACGTTGGTACGGGAGAACTTCAACCGCCTCCCCCTCGGCCCGGTCACACAGGGCCCCGGCTGGACCACCGACACGTCGAACGGCACCCTGACCGTCGAGCCCAGCGCGAGCGGCCACGGCCGCGAACTCCGCCTCCGCACCGAGGGCAACGGCCGCACCTTCCTGGTCCTGTCCAACCTGGCCCCGCCCGGCAACAGCTTCTGGGCCCGCCTCCGTCTCCGCGTGACCGAGTTCCCCACGGCCCCCGACTGGGCCCACTGGACCCTCGCGGAGGCCTCCGGATCCGACTCGCCCACCCTGGTCCGCCCGCTCGGCGGCCAGTACGCCCCGACGGACAAGGGGAACTTCTGGGGCGTCGGGTCCGACCTTGGCCCCACTGGCGACTGGACCGCCTGGAAGACCTCGGCCCCGGCCGTCGCGGGTGAGTGGCAGTGCGTGGAGTTCCACCTGGACGCGACGGACAACCGCGTCACGGTCTACCTGGACGACGTGGAGCAGACCGATCTGACCGTCTCGACGAAGAACCACGGGGGGACATCGGACGACTTCGTCTTCCCCACCTTCGACACGCTAAAGCTGGGCTGGCAGCTGTACCAGGCGAACCCCGCCCCGGCGTCGTTTGAGATGCGGCTGGACGACATCGCGGTGAGCAGCCGCCGGGTAGGCGGCTGCGATGCCTGACACACGCCGTCAGGCCCATCCCCTACGCTCACGTCCGGCTCCGATTGCAGCGTGATGCCCTCGGCATCCTCGGCCCCGCCCTGGACCGCCCCACAGTCGACAAGTCGGCCAACTCCGATGGCTCCGAACTGCCACGCTGTCCTGCCTTCATCCGCTGACGTTGTCGTCAACTACTGCCGTCATGACGCAAAGCGGCCCCCTGCAGGCGACCACGTGCCGGGGGCCGAGTCTTTGCACTTGGACGCGTCGTTAGATGGAAGGCTAAATCGGCTCGCCCGCCACTCCACTGAATCCAACGAGGCCGTTCCTCTTCGCCATATTATTGATCAGAAACTCATGGGGTTCTCGTCCAGGACGTAGCGGACGTGCGGGCCGCCGAAGTAGCCG
>NZ_VTHJ01000114.1:0-338 GCF_008386495.1 Streptomyces tailanensis
CCGGCAAGCGGTACGGCAACGAGACCATCCGCGTCACTGCCGACGGCGAGGTGTCGGTCAAGCTGCCCACACCGCTGGCGCACCTGGCCAATGCCCCGCACGGCCGGTACGTCCTCACCTCCCGCGTGGCATTCGCGCACCGGGGCGAGCAGCGGGCCGACCGCATCACCGCCAACCGGGCCGTCGCGTACCGCATCCACGAAGACACCGGCCGGGGCCGCTGGTACCTCACCGCCTCCTGGACCATCCCCCCCCGGCCCAGACGATGCCACTGGAGGCCGCCCGCGCGGGCGGCCTGGCCGACGTGGACACCAACACCGACCACCTCGCCGCCTGGC
>NZ_VTHJ01000114.1:416-15294 GCF_008386495.1 Streptomyces tailanensis
AGACCTCGACTTCCAGGCGGAGAAGACCCGGGAGAAGCACGGCCGCCGCAAGCGGTTCCGCAAGCTGATCTCCGGCCTGCCCACCTCCAGGCTGCGGGCCCGCCTGGTGTCGATGGCGGCCGAACTCGGCATCCCGGTCATCGCCGTCGACCCCGCCTACACCTCCCGCTGGGGCGCCCACCACTGGCAGAAGCCACTGACAGGCAAGAACAAGAAGACCACTCGCCACCACGCGGCAGCGGTGGCGATCGGAAGGCGCGCCCTGGGGCACCCGATCCGGCGACGGACGGCACCGCCCCCTGCTCACCGGAGTGATGAGCGGGGGCATCGGACCGTCCAGGCCGCACCGGTGGCTCCGGGGCGTGAGGGAACCCGCCCCCGCATCCCCGGACCACGGACACGATCCGTGCGCGCCGGATGCGGAGCGAAAGCGGGGGATCAGAACGCCCAACACCGCTCGGGGCGTTCGGCTGAGCATGAGTTCTGGGAACAGGACTCACTCCCGCTCAGTCTTTAGGAACGGTTCCCTACTGCGCGAACGCCGTCCCGAACCGCGCCCCGTTCACCGGTGCCTTGAGCTTGGCCGGGCCGAAGGCCGTGATGTTCGTCGTGACCAGGCCGGACTTCGAGCCGCGGAAGACCCAGACCGCGCCGGAGTCCGCGTAGGTGCCGTCCTCGCCCGGGGCGCCGACGGCGAGGTCGGCGCGGTCGTTGGCGTTCACGTCGAGGAGGGAGACGGACCGGCCGAAGGCGTCGCCGGTCTCGGAGGCGCCGGGGACGCCGGAGCTCGACTGGTTGAAGGCCTGGGCGCCGGTGCCGGTGAGGCCGGCGGCGCCGCCCTTGAGCAGGACGACGGCACCGGCGTCCTTGACGGAGCCGATGTCCTCACCGGGGACGCCGACCGCGATGTCGGGGTAGCCGTCGCCGGTCACGTCACCGGCGGCCACGGAAGTGCCGAACTGGTCGCCGCCGTACTGGCCGTCGCTGGGGCTCTCGGCCTCGGAGACACCGGGGACGCCCGTGGTGTTCTGGGTGATCTTGGCCGTACGGGTGGAGGGGCCGGTCGCGGAGCCGTAGACGACGCGGACGTTGCCGGCCTCGCTGTCCCTCACCTCCGAGACCTGGCCGACGTCGCGGGCGACGTAGTCCCCGTAGCCGTCCAGGTTCACGTCGGCGACGACACCGCCGAGGGTGAAGTAGCCGGTGGCCCTGGCCGTCGAGCTCACGCCGGTCGAGGTGCCCTTCCACCACTGGGCCTGGTACGACATCTCCTCGAAGCCGCCCGTGGTGATGAGGTCGTCCTTGCCGTCGCCGTTCATGTCGCCGACGGTGAGGTCCCAGATCTCGTCCTCCTCGTCGGCCGCGAGGGTGGCGGTCGTGGCCGCGGCACCGGCGCGGGTGAACGGGCCGAGCTTGATCTGGAGGCCGCCGTCGCCGGTGGTGACGAGGTCGCCCTCGCCGTCGCCGTTGAAGTCGCCGTCGGCCACCCGGTTGACCCTGCCGGGGAGCGCGGAGGCCGAGGTGAGGCCGCTCGCCGAACCCCACAGGACCACGTCGGCGTCGTTGAAGCCACTGATGGCGAGGTCGGCGAAGCCGTCGCCGTCGAGGTCGCGCGCGGCCGTGGTCTGACCGAAGGAGGTGCCCGTCTTGGCGGTCGCCGGCAGCCATGTCGTGGTCCGCGAGATGACCTGGGGGTGCGCGGTGTCGGCGCCCGCCTCGGAGCCGTACACGACGGAGACGTAGCCGGCGCCCTCGGTGCCTGAGACGGTGGCGCGGGGCGCGTTGATCACGAGGTCGGCGAAGCCGTCGCCGTTGAAGTCGACGACCGGCGCCTCCGGAGCCGCGGCGGCCGGCCCTGCGGTGACGAGCGGCGCGGCCAGCAGCGCGGCGGCGACGGCGGCACACCCCGCGACCGCACGGGCGGTGGTGCGGCGGCTGGTACGAAGGGGCACGGATTCTCCAGGAGTTGGACTCTGATACGGCTGTTGTTCACATCCGGACGCTTTGACCACCGGGAGAGCGAAACGGTTGTGCTCCCCGTGCTGATCCGGAGTCGAGTCCGGACTCGATGCCGGGGTCGATGCCGGGGTCGAGTCCAGGGACGAGTCCAGGGTCGAGTTCGGGGACGAGTCCGGGGTGATCGGGCTCGCGGAGAGCCCCGAACGGACCGTTCCCATTCGATTACAGTGCTGGACTGTTGGGGGGTGCGGGCGTACGTATGTACTGACGTACGCCCGCACGGGGGTGGGGTCATGAGGAGGCCGCGGTGGGCGCGACAGCCGGTGCCGTCTGGGGGCGGGGCGAGCAGCAGGATTTCCGCAGCAGGGTGCGCGGAACACTGCTGGGCGCCGCCGTCGGTGACGCCCTCGGTTCGCCGGTCGCCGGGCTCAGCCTGGAGCAGCTGGGCGAGACGTACGGCCCCGAGGGGCTGACCGATCTGCCACCCGCGTTCGGCAGACGCGGGGCGGTGACCGAACTGACCCAGCTCACCCTGTTCACCGTCGACGGCCTGATACGCGCGCAGGTCCGTCGTGACACCGGCGCCTGGCACCCGCCGACGGACCTGCACCGGGCGTATCTGCGCTGGGCGGCCACCCAGCGCGACTGGGGTCCCGACGAACGCCGCAAGGACGACGGCTGGCTCGCCCGCGAGGAGTGGCTCTACGCCCGACGCGACCCGTCCCGCGCCTGCCTCCTGGGCTTCGGCGACGAGACGATGGGCACCCTCGACGCCCCCAAGAACCCCGGCGAACCGGGCGCGGAGGCGGCGGCCCGCTCGGCGCCCTTCGGGCTTCTGGTCGGCTGGGAACCGCAGTTGGTCTTCCAGCTGGCCGTCGAATGCGCGGCCCAGACCCACGGCCACCCGGTCGCCTACCTCACGGCCGGCTCGTACGCCGTCATCGTCCACGCCCTCGCCCGCGGCGAGAGCCTCGATGCCGCCGTCCAGAAGGCCCTCGTCCTCCTCGCCGCCCGCCCCGGCCACCAGCCCGTCGCCGACGCCCTCCAGCAGGCCGTGAACGCCGTACGCCAGAGCGCGCCCTCCCCGGCCCTCGTCGAGGCCCTCGTCGGCAACGGCACGGCCGAGGGCCTCCTCGCGGTCGCCGTCTACTGCACCCTGGTCGGCGAGGACGTACGCCAGGGACTCTGCCTCGCCGTCAACCACAGCGGTCACTCCGGCGCGGCGGGTGCCCTGACCGGCGGCCTCCTGGGTGCCCTCCACGGCGAGACGGCCCTCCCCCCGGCCTGGCTGGCGGAGTTGGAGGGACGGCCGACGCTCCTGGTCCTCGCGGACGACTTCGCCCTGGAAATGACCCAGGGCCCGGCCCTGCACGGCCCGGGCGGAGCGTCGTCGGGCTGGCTGGCACGGTACCCACGGGGCTGAGCGGCCGCCCGACGCTGCGATAGCGTGCCGATCATGGCGGACTGGACCATACGACAGGCGACAGCGGCGGACCTCGAACCCCTGGCCGACCTACGCGCCGTCGTCATGCGCCCCGACCTCGAACGCCTCGGCCGCTACGACCCCCACCGCGTCCGCCAACGCCTCCGCGACGCCTACGACCCGATCCACACCTGGATCATCGAGGTGAACGGCGAGTTCGCCGGTTCCGTGGCCCTGCGCCCGTCCCAGGATGCCCAGGACGCCCAGGGCGTTCGCCGGCTGGAGCACTTCTATCTCGCCCCCCACCTCCAGGGCACCGGCATCGGCACGGCCGTACTGCGCGACCTCCTCTCCCGCTGCGACCACGACGGCACGGTCGTCCGCCTGAACGTGTTGCAGGGCAGCCCGGCCCGACGGCTGTACGAACGCCACGGGTTCACCCTCGAATCGGAGGACCCGGTGGACGTGTTCCTGGTGCGCGAGCCCGGGGCCGGGTGAGTGCCGCGAGGGCCGCCTCCCTGTCGACTGCGGGAAGCGGCCCTCGCTTTCTTCGCCTGCTCCAACCCCGGCTCGGGTCCTCAAGCCCCCGTAGGACTCGACGCGTCCTTCCCCGGGCCCGGCGCCGGAACCGGAACCGCCGCGGCCCCCGCGCCCCCGTAACCGTCCCCGTCCCCATCGGTGTTGATCTTCTCGATGATCGCGAGCCGCTCGGGTGTGTCCTCCGGCTTGATGAAGCCGATGGCGATGTAGAGCACGAGTGAGACGGCCAGCGGGATGGACACCTGGTACTGGAGCGGGACGCCGCCGTCGATGTTCCAGTGGATCGGGTAGTTCACCAGCCAGAAGGCGAACAGGCCGCACGCCCAGCTGGTGAGGGCTGCCGTCGGGCCGGAGCGGCGGAACGGGCGCAGGAGGCCGAGCATCATCGGGATGGCCATGGGGCCCATCAGACCGGCCACCCACTTGATGACGACAGTGATGATGTCCTTGAAGGCGGGTGAGTTCACCTGTGTGGCCGCCGCCATCGACAGGCCCAGGAAGACGACCGTCGTGACGCGGGCGACCCGCAGTCCCTGCCCCTCGGTCCACGTCCGCGCCCGGCGCCAGATCACCGGCGCGCAGTCGCGGGTGAAGACGGCCGCGATGGCGTTCGCGTCCGAGGAGCACATCGCCATCGTGTGGGAGAAGAAGCCGACGATGACGAGGCCCAACAGGCCGTGCGGCAGCAGCTGCTCGGTCATCAGGGCGTACGTGTCGGAGCCGTCGCCCTTCTCCGACTTCACCAGCAGCGGCGACATCCACATCGGGAAGAACAGCACCAGCGGCCAGACCAGCCACAGGATCGCCGACAGCCGGGCCGAGCGCTCGGCCTCGTACGGGGTGGCCGTGGCCATGTAGCGCTGGGCCTGGTTGAGCATGCCGCCGTTGTACTCGAAGAGTTTGATGAAGAGGAAGGCGAGGAGGAAGACCGTGCCGTACGGTCCGACCAGCGGCTCCCCGTGGCCCTCCAGCTCCGGGCGGTCCCAGACGCCGAAGAAGCCGCCGAAGTCGTCGAGTTTGACGAATACGGCGATGAACATCGCGATACCGGCCAGGAGCTGGATGACGAACTGGCCGAGTTCGGTCAGGGCGTCCGCCCAGAGGCCGCCGATCGTGCAGTAGACGGCGGTGATGGTGCCGGTGATGAGGATGCCCTGGTTGAGGGAGACGCCGGTGAAGACCGACAGCAGCGTGGCGATGGCCGCCCACTTCGCGCCGACATCCACGATCTTCAGCAGCATCCCGGACCAGGCGAGCGCCTGCTGGGTACCCAGGTTGTAACGGTTCTTCAGGTATTCGAGAGGGGACGCCACATGCAGCCGCGACCGCAGCCGGTTGATACGCGGCGCGAACAGCTTCGAACCGATGGCGATGCCGAGGGCGATGGGGAAGGACCACGTCACGAAGGACGTCACACCCCACGTGTACGCGATACCGGCGTACCCGGTGAACATCACCGCGCTGTAGCCCGACATGTGGTGCGAGATGCCGGACAGCCACCACGGCATCTTGCCGCCCGCGGTGAAGAAGTCACTGACGTTGTCCACGCGTTTGTGCGACCAGACGCCGATCGCGACCATCACACCGAAGTAGCCGATGAGCACGGCCCAGTCGAGACTATTCATGGGCCCCCTTCCAGGGTCCGCCGCCAGGGTCAGGCATGTGAACTCTGAGTTCGGTGGCATGCCCACGGCAAGGAAGTGGAAGGTCAAGAGGGGGTAAAAAAGTTCGGTGCGGTGACTTCGATTTACGTATATGAACGGCGAGTTGGCTGAAAAGAGGAGCTGGATGGTGGACGCGCAGGACGCGCAGGACACGGCCGAGCGGCTGCGTGCGATATGCGGCGAGCTGTCGGAACGTTTCCACGAACGGGCCGACGTCGTACGGACGCTGGTGGTGACGCTGCTGGCCGGGCAGCACTCGCTGGTGCTCGGCCCGCCCGGGACGGCGAAGTCCGAGATGGCCCGGGAGCTCACGGGCCGGATCGAGGGGGCCGCCTACTGGGAGATCCTCCTGTCGAAGTTCACCGCGTCGACGCGGATGTTCGGCCCCATCGACGTCGCCGCGCTCGCCCGGGGTGAGTACCGCCAGGTCTACGACGGCCGCGCCACGACCGCGCATGTCGCGTTCATCGATGAGAGTCGGCTATCTGGAGGAACCCTCGAACTTCGCCGCGCTGGTCCGCTCCGCCGTCACCCGCCCGGCGCACCGACACGGACCACGATCGAACTGGGCGCGCTGCGGCACGCCGTGACCGAAGCCGTCCCGGCCGTGGATGTCCCCGACGCGATCGTGGACGCGGTGTGCACGTTGCGGGCCGCCCAGGCCGCCGCCCAGGCCCTCACGGCGGCCGCCCCCGGTATCCGTGCCGCCGCCCGGAGCGCCGCGGCGCAAGCCGCCGAAGCCGTACGGCAGGAGGCCGCGCTGATGCGGGCCTGGGGCGTGGGCTCCGGCCGGCTGGAGCGGATGCCGTTCGCCGAGCGGGCCCGGCTCGCGGAGCGGCTGCGCGGCGGGCGTCTCGCGCAGTGGGCCGAACTGATCGGCCGCTTCCGGCAGATGGCCCGCGGTGAGCGCGCCCGCAAGGTGGAGAACGCCACCGGCGAGCTGGTCGGCGTCACGCTCGGCGACGACCTCTCCCGCGTCATCCCCTCCGAACTCACCCACCTCGGCCTGCCCGAGCTGCGCGCGGTGTTCGCCGCCCGCTACGCCGCCGGGGAGCTGATGCTCTACGACAGCCAGAGCGAGCAGACCACCGGCCAGGGCGCCGTCATCGCGTGCGTGGACACCTCGCACTCCATGTACGAGGCGGGGCCCGGCGGAGTCACCCGGGAGGCGTGGGCCAAGGCGTGCGCCCTGGCGCTGCTGGACCAGGCCCGCCACGCGGGGCGGGACTTCGTCGGCATCCTGTTCTCCGCCGCCGACAAGCTCCAGGTCTTCCGCTTCCCGGCCGGCGAGCCCGCCGACCTCGACCGGGTCCTCGACTTCGCGGAGACCTTCCTCGGCGGCGGCACCAGCTACCAGCGGCCGTTGTCGGCGGCCGGTGAACTGCTGGCGGAGGAGTTCGACGACGCCGCCCGCGGACGCGGCGACATCGTGATGCTCACCGACGACGACTGCGGCGTCACCGAGGCATGGATGCGCGGCTGGAAAGAGGCCAAGCACCGGCTGGGCTTCCGCGTCTTCGGCGTGGCCGTCGGCGCACCGCGCGTCGCCGAGTCCGACTCGGTCCTGGACGCCCTGTGCGACAACCTCCGCTCCATCGAGGACCTCACCGACGTCCACGCCGCCGCCGACCTCTTCCGAGTGATCTGACACGCAAAGGGAGGTCAGCGCATCAGCTCCCCGGCATTCACCAGCAGCGACTGGCCGGTGATCGCCCGCGCCCGGTCCGACGCCAGGAAGACCGCCGCGTCCGCGACATCGCCGTCCGTGGCCAGTTCGGGCAGCGCCACGCGTTCGGTGAGCCGCGCCAGCACCTCTGCCTCGGACGCACCCTCGCCGCGCGCCGTGAAACGGACGTACGCCTCCACCGGCGGCCCCCACATCCAGCCCGGCAGCACGGTGTTGACCCGTATCCGGTACGGCCCGAGCTCCCGGGCCAGCGAGTACATCGCGCTCGTCAGCGCGCCCTTCGACGCCGCGTACGCCGCCTGCCGCACCCGCGAGGGCGCGGCCACCGCCGACTGCGTCCCGATGAAGACGACGGACCCGCCACCTGCCGCCTTCAGGGCGGGCAGACAGGCCCGCGTCATCCGCAGCGTGCCCAGCAGGTTCACATCGAGAACCGCCTGCCAGGCGGTGAAGTCGGCATCCTCCAGCCCCCCGAAACAGCTGTCCAAGGCCGCCACATGCACCACCGCGTCGACACCCCCGAACCGCTCCGCCGCCAGCCCCGCCAGCGCCTCGCACTGCGCCTCGTCGGTGATGTCCGTCGCCCGGTACGCCGTATGCGCGCCGCCCGGGTCCAGCTCCGCCGCGGCCTTGGCGAGGTTCGCCTCCGTACGCGCCCCGAGCACGGCGTTCCCGCCGTCCCTGACGACCGCGGCGGCCACCCGGTGGCCCAGCCCGGCCCCGACTCCCGAGACGACGACGGTCTTGCCCGCGAGCAGCGACATCAGGCCTCCCCGGTCCCCGGTCTGGCGCATCATCTGACGGAGCGTCAGAGTATGGGCGACCGGCGGAGGAAGGAAGGGGAACACCCATGTCCGACGACACCCGCAGCGCCACGTACGCCGAACTGGCCGCCCTCGGCCCGTACGGCGTCCACCCGGGCCACGCCCTGATCACCATGGTCGAGCCGCATCCGGGCCACGAGTCCGCGTACAACCGCTGGTACGAGGACGACCACTACTACGCGGGCGCGATGGCGATGCCCTGGATGTACGCCGGCCGCCGCTGGGTGGCGACCAGGGATCTCCAACTCCTGCGTACGCCGGAGAAGTCGGCGATCGCCCAGCCGGTCACCGCCGGCTGCTACCTCTCCACGTACTGGATCACCGACGGCCGCTACGACGACCACATGCGCTGGACGGTCGCCGTCAACAAACGGCTGAATCGCGACGCACGCGTCTACCAGGACCGTACGCATGTCTTTACGGCGTTCCAGGACCACGAGGCCACGGTGTACCGGGACGGGGCCGCCGGACCCCGCGACTTCCACGCCCTCGACCACCCTTACGCGGGCCTGGTGTTGCAGGTCGTGGACGCCGAAGGGGCGGACGGGCGCGCCGAGTTGCTGGAGTGGCTGCGGGCCCGGTATCTGCCCAAGGGGCTCGCCGGCTCACCGACGGCCATGGTCACGGTCTTCCGGCCCACGCCGCTGCCGCTCGACCGGATGTCGTACGTCAAGCAGGTCGAGGGCGTCGACTCCCGCCTCACCCTGCTGTGGTTCCTGGAGGCCGACCCGCGGGACTGCTGGGCGGAGCACTTCATGGGCCTGGCTGAGGCGGTGGACGAATCGGGTCTGGGGAGGCTGGAGTTGCTGGCGCCGTTCATCCCGACGGTGCCGGGGACGGACACGTACGTGGACCGCTTGCGGTAGCAGGTAGCAGGTAGTCGTACGGGCAAAGGCGGAGCCCCCTCGGCAGGGACGGCGGGCCGGTCGAGAGGGCTCTGGCGGTGTTGCGTATGGAGTTGTTGATCGATTGTGCGGGTGCGACGTCTCAGCCGAGATCGAACGTTCCCCGGTTCACGCCTGCCACGAACGAGTTCCACGAGTCCGTGGGGAAGGTCAGCACGGGACCGTCGGGGGTCTTGGAGTCCCGAACGGAGAGTGCCGACAGGACGGGGGACTTGACCTCGATGCACGCGCCGTTTCCAGCCGAATACGAAGACTTTTTCCACGTATTCAGGGTGCCCTGACGAATTGCCATTTCTGCTCCGGTACACAGTTGTCGAGTTGCTGTCACCGAGCCGCCGGCCGGACAGCGACCAGCGGCTCGGTTTGCGCCAACGTCGTTGCGTGTTGGCGTGATCGACGCTACTCGCCAACATCGGCGTGCGGTGCGACCATTCACTCGATCGGGTGGCATGTACCGGGTGGGTCTTCCGCTGTGAAGCGGCGAAGGGATATCATCCGCCCCTTCACTTCCGGAAGGCTCAACCCCGGCAGGCTCAACTTCGCCGGGCACAACTCCGGCAGGCTCAACGCGCGTACCCCTTCGCGATGTCCGCGATGAACTGGCGTGACTGATCGACATTCAGGGCCTGGGCTCTGAGATGCTCGTACATCACGCTGTATTTCTGCACGTCGAGCGGTTTCTCCAGATAGAGATCGCTGGTGACGCCCTCGATATAGACGACACTCGAATCCGAGGCGTCGGGGAATTCCAGGATCGCGTACTGGCCGTTGAGACCCGGATGCGCCCCCACCTCGTACGGCAGCACCTGCACGGTGATGTGCGGGAGCCGGGACATCTCGGCGAGATGCTCCAGCTGCTCGCGCATCACCGAACGGCTGCCGACGATGCGGCGCAGCGCGGCCTCGTCCAGGACCGTCCACAGGCGCAGCGGGTTCTCCTCGGCGGAGACACGTTCCTGCCGGCGCAGCCGCACCTGGACGCGCTTCTCGACATCGGCCGTCGACGTCTCGGGCAACGCGCCCTGGATGAGCGCCTCGGCGTACGGGCGGGTCTGCAGCAGCCCGGGGACGATCTGCGGCTCGTAGGCCCTGAGTGAGGCGGCGTCCGTCTCAAGGCCGATGTAGACGCTGTACGGGACGTCGCCGAAGGCGTGCCACCAGCCCTGCTGGCGGGAGTCCTTGGCCATTTGCATCAGGGACTCGACGACCCGCTGGTCCTCGACCTCGTAGACCCCGCACAGGTCACGGACGTCGCGCTGGCTGATGCTGCGGCGGCCGTTCTCCAGGCGGCTGATCTTCGACTGGGACACCAGCAGCCGCTCGGCGACCTCCTCGGCGGTCATGCCCTTCTGTTCACGGAGCCTGCGCAACTCCATGCCCAGTCGGCGTCGCCTGACAGTGGGATTGACATTGGACGCCACGGGACGTGCACCTCCGGCTGCGGGCCTTTACCTTGTGTGTCTGTGTGTATCTGCTGTTGAGCAGATTGCCACCAAGGTGCCAAGTACCGCTGGAAAACAGCGGATATCCGCTGCGCATGCGCGGTTTGCACCGTAGTTTTTCCGCCGTGGAGGGATCTCCGCCGGATTTCCGTCCGTACGGTGGCCGTTCCCGTCACACCCGTCGCATGGCGCCGGGCATGCGGCCGCGCGGGGCGGTGGGCCGAGTCGTACGCCGGCGAACCGGTCGCACGTACGGCCGCACGCGCCCCGCGCGAGCCGGCGGCTCCCGAACCGGGTCCTGGGTCCCGTGCTGCGGCTCGGTGCCGGCGGTGCAGTACTACTGCGCTGTGCTACACGGCGAACGCGGAGGCGTGTGGTGCCGTTGGGCCGCGGCTCTGGGCCCCGGCACCGCATACCTCCGTGTCCGTTCCGTGCGTTGCGTGCACTCCGTGCGTTGCGTGCTCTGGTGCTCAGTGCGCCACGACGCGGGCCATGGAGCCGCGGCGTGGCTGCATCGGAACGCCGCGTGCGGGTTCCGATGCGGAGGGCCTGGCGCCGGGGGTGGCCTGACGGCCGGTCGGTGCCGGGCTGCGGCGCGGCTGGGCGGCCACGCCGTTCTGCACGTCCATGACGGCGTGGGCCACCAGGCCGCCCATGGGGTCGTGCCGGATCAGATCCCGGAGGCGGGAGCGGGAGGACCGCCCCTCGTTCCCGGGATACAGGTGCTTGCCGAGACCGACCGCGTGGGCCAGGGCGGCGAGCGCGGCCGTCCGCGGGTCCGGCGGCACGCCGGTGCGGATCGCGGAATCCAGTCGGGCTCTGATCTCCCGGCTGATCTCGGTCTGACTCGCCTGATAGCGAGTCGTCGGCAGCACTCCGCACATCTGGCCCGCCACGGCATGCACCATGCCGCACCGCTCCAGATGCGAGAGGTAGGTCTGGCGGAGCCCGAGACGCGGCCCGCCGATCCAGTGGACGGCACGTACGGGAGCGCCACGCCTTCGCAGCAACTCCAACGCGCAGTCCAGGGTTGGATCTCCAGTCGGCCGTGGGGACACCACGGCGATACGATCCCCGTCTGGGGCTATCCGTCCGGCCAGCGCCAGCTCCACTAGCTGTGCTCCGGCCAGACCAAGGTCGAGCGACTGCGGCTGTGCGGTGGTACCCGTGGCCGGGTCCAGCGCCAGCAGCAGAAGCTCCTCCGGAAGTGTTCTGCGGCTCCTGCCCATCCATGCCTCCCCGCGTGGATGAATGACAGGGTGACCCCTCTCACATTGGTCTGTCGAGGGTGCGTGACCGGAATGTAGTGGAACCAGTAGGTATGTCGTTCTCGTCTACCGCAGCGGTTAAGCCCGCACACAGGACACTGGTACATGGTTCGGACAGCGGCGCGGCGCGGGGTGCGTGCGGTGGCTAGTGTCGGGCGGCGGGGTTTCACAGTTCGGTTGGGCGCGCGTCCCGGACGGCGGGTGGCGCGCGGGAGGAGGCATCGGTGGCGGGCACGTCCCCCGACAGGTCGAAGCGGTACGAGTCGTCGACGGAGTCGACGTCGGGGAACGAGGCGGCGGTTCCGGAACCGGCCCCGGTCCCCGACCCCCGACTGGCGCTGACCCACGACCCGTCCCCCAAGCCCGACCAGGCAACCGCGGTCTTCTCCCGCCGAGCCCTGCGGGAGGCGGCGGAGGCGGAGGGCTTGAACCTGGACGCCGACGAGCCGGCGAGGGTCGCTACGGATGCGGATGCCGACTCGGGTGACGCTGAGGGGTCGAGGGCCGCCGCGGGCGGCTCGGGTGACGGCTCAGCCGCCGACGAGGGCGAGCGGGGCGCGGACGGCGGTGCCGGGGGCGCTGAGGACGGCGACGAGGACGGTACGACCGCTGCGGGGGAGGCGGCCGGGGATGAGCGCGAGGGCGCGACGGACGCCGATGAGCGCACCGAGGACGATCCGGGAGCCGCGACGGGCGACGGTGAGGCCGCCGGGGGCTCTGGGGGCGAGTCAGACGACGGTGAGGCCGCCGGGGGTTCCGGGGCTGAGTCAGGCGACGGCAAGGCCATTGGCGGTTCTGGGGCCGAGTTGGGCGATCGTGAGGCCAACGAGGGCTCCGAAGCCGAGGCTGCCGGGGATCCCGACGCCCAAGCCGACGCTGCCGAGGAGGCCGCAGCCGGCGCTGAGCCGAAGGCCGACTCGGAGTCCGGACCGGTCGGCGTCTTTGCTGCCGACCCCGCTCGGACGGGCGACGCCTCGGCAGCCGACGACCGCGAGGCCGACGCGCCGGTAGGCGACGAGCCCGAGGCCGACACACCGGAAGCCGGCGGACCCGAAGCAGACGCTCCAGCGGGCGACGCGCCGAAGCCCGCCAAGCCCGAGATCACCGCACCGGCGGCTGCCGGTGCCCCCGAGACCGACACACCGGTGGACGACGAAGGGGCGGGCGGCGCTCCGGAGGGCGACGTGTCGACGGCCGCCGAGCGCGAAGTCGACGGGCCCGAAGCCGACGCGTCCGCAGTCGACGCCGGCGCCGCGCCGAAGGCCGCCGAGCCCGAGGACGACGCTCCGGCGGGCGTCGCGCCGGCTGCTGACGCCCCCGAAGCCGATGTCGCCGAAGGTGATGACCCCGAGGCCGGCGCTCCGGCAGGTCGTGGGCCGGAAGCCGCCGACGGTGAGGATGCCCCGATAGGGCCACCCGCAGATGGCGACGAAAGTCGCACGGGTGGTGCGGGTGGGGAGACGGAGGGCGATGGCGGAGCCGAGGCGGAGCGGCCCGTGGATCAGGCGACCGCCGTCTTCAGGGCTCCCCGCCTGCCCGAGGTGGACCACCCCACCACCATGCTCAAGCTGGGCGGCAGCACCACCAAGCCATCGTCCGCCGAGACCAAGGACGACGACGCCCCCACCGAGCCCTCCGCCGAGGCCAAGGGCGACGGCGACGGCGACACCACCCCGCCCCCAGCCGAGCGCACCAGCAAATTCGTCGCGCTGAAGCCCCTCGACGAACCCCCCGCGCCCGGCGGCTCCGACTCCCCGGCCACCACCCCCGCCGAGCGCACCCGGGCCATCCCCCAGGTCGGCCCGGAGCTGACGGCGCAGCAGCCGTTGCCGCCGAGGCCGCCGCTGGATCTGCTGGCGGAGCTGACGAACACCCCGCCGCCCCCGCAGACCCCGGTACGGACGATCATCCGTCGGGTCAAGATCTGGACCCCGCTGGTGATCCTGCTGGCGATCGTGTTTGCGATCGTGCAGGCCTTCCGCCCGCTCCCGGCCCCGGCGCTCACCCTGACCGCCGAGCAGTCGTACGCGTTCAAGGGCGACAAGGTCTCCCTGCCGTGGCCCGCGGAAGGCCAGGGCTGGATGGACGTCAACGGCATCGGCACCATGGACAGCTTCGGCGAGCAGAAGCCCGTCGCCATCGGGTCCGTCGCCAAGGCGATGACGGCGTACGTCGTCCTCAAGGGCCACCCGCTGAAGTCGGGCGAGGAGGGGCCGAGCCTCACCGTCGACGCCCTCGCCGAGAAGGAGGGCGGCTACTACAAGGACGGTGAGTCCACGCTCGCCACCGTCAAGGAAGGCGACAAGCTCACCGAGCGGCAGGCGCTTTCGGCGATCATGATCCCGTCGGCGAACAACATCGCGCGGCTGCTGGCGCGTTGGGACGCGGGCACCGAGGCGGCGTTCATCAAGAAGATGAACGACACCGCCATGGAGCTCGGGATGACGAACACGACGTACACCGACGCCTCCGGGCTGAAGGAGACCACCGTCTCCACCGCCGCGGACCAGGTGAAGCTGGGCAACGAGCTGGTGAAGATCCCCGCGCTGGTGGAGATCACTAAGCTGCCCGAGTGGACCGACCCGTCCGGCCAGAAGCACCGCAACTGGAACACGCTCGTCCCCTACAACGGCGCCATCGGCATCAAGACCGGCTCCACCACCAAGGCCGGCGGCAACCTGCTCTTCGCCGCCACCAAGGAGGTCGGCGGCGAGACCGTCACCCTCGTCGGAGCCGTCCTCGGCCAGCACAAGGGTCCCTCCATCATCGACACCGCCAACGCGGCCAGCAAGACGGCCCTGCTCGCTGCCCAGGACGCCCTGACCTCGGACACGGTCCTGAAGAAGGGCGACGTCGTCGGCTACGTCGACGACCAACTCGGCGGCCGTACCCCGGTCGTGGCCACCAAGGACGTCTCGGCGGTCGGCTGGGCCGGAAAAACGGTCAAGCTGCAACTGAACCCGAGCACCACCATCCCCCACGAGGCCGAGGCCGGCACCAAGGTCGGCTCCCTGATCATCGGCGACGGCACGGGCGACGGCGTAGAGGTCCCCGTAGCCCTCCAGACCGCCCTCACCGAACCGGGCTTCGGCGCGAAACTCACGCGCGTGAGCTGAGCCGGGAATCTGAGAGAGGGAGAGGGGGCGGGTTCTTCCAGAACCCGCCC
>NZ_VTHJ01000115.1 GCF_008386495.1 Streptomyces tailanensis
CACGGCCCTGCGGGCCGAAAAGCATGGGGCGCAGCCCCTGCTTTTCAGGGGCGCGGGGAACTGCGCGACCAGCCACAACCCACCCGCACCCGCCACACAACCCAACCCACCCGAGCTCATCCGCGCCCGGTCCTCTTCCCACCCCCCGGCCCCGCATCCCCCGCCTCCACCCCAGTCACCCGGTACCCCGCCACCGCCTTACCCCCAGGCCGGCCACCCCGGCCCGACAGCCAATCAACGCGGACCCAGAACAGCTGCCCCGCGGCACGCTCATCGCGCCCAAGGCGACCCGCGCGGAGCCACAGGCCCGTGCCGGCGCCGGCCAGGAGCAGGCCGCCCGCCGCGGGGACCGCGAAGGAGGAACCCAGCGCGGCGGCGAACGCCAGCAGCAGCCACCAGCGGTGTCCGCGGCGCCAGTTGCGGAGGGTCACCGCGCGGTCCTGGAGGACGTCGTGCTTGCCGGCGCGCGCGGCGCCCCGCGCCAGCGCCCCGTACCGCCCACGCCGCACCACCGCGACCACCGCGGCCGCGACGAGGAACAGCACGGCCCCGCCGAGCACCCCGATCCGCCGCCCGGTCAGCCCGGACGGCACTACGCCGATCCCGGCCGCGATCACCCCGAGCCACCACAACGGCGCCGCCCCGGCCCGCACCACGACGGCCACCCGAGCCAGCCCCTGCCCTCCGCGTGCCACGCTCCCGCCTCCCGCAATCCCAAGGTCGTACGACAAGTCCGCCAGTCGCCGGGCACATTAACCAGCCAACGTGAAGCGCGCCTGAGAAACCGCCCAAGAGACCCGGCGGCGGTTCACTCCACGAACAACCCCCGCGCCGCCGCCTTCGCGTCGAACTCCTCCAGGCGCGCCTGCGCCTGAGGCAGGTCGTCGCACATCGCCTCCAGCAGCACCCGCCCGAGCAGCATCGGCGCACACGCGGTGTCGAAGGCGAGCCCGGTGCCGACGGCCGCGGGAAGGAGCAGGTCGGAGACCTTGGCGACGGGCGCGAACGCGGAGTCGGCGACCGTGACGACGGTCAGCCCGGCCTCCTTGGCGTACGCGAGGGCGTCCACGACCTCACGTGGATGCCGGGGCAGCGCGAAGCACAGCAGCGCGGTCGCCCCGGCCCGTACGGCCGCGTCGATACGGTCGTGGAGCATGCTCCCGCCCTCGTGCAGCGGCCGTACGTCCGGATGGACCTTCGCGGCGAAGTACGAGAAGCCGTATGCCTGGGACGCGGCGGCGCGCAGCCCGAGCACCGGCAGCGGCCGGGACGCGGCGAGCAGCCGCCCCGCCCGCGCCACCGGGGCCGGGTCGGCGAGCACCTCGGCCAGATGCCGCAGGTTCTCGATCTCGGCCTCGACGGCCTGCTGGTATTCGTTGTACGCGGCGGTGGACGTCACCGGTTCGGTCGGCGCGACCTCCCGCAGATGCCGGCGCAGCGCCGGGTAACCGTCGAAGCCGAGCGCCACCGCGAACCGGGTCACCGACGGCTGGCTGACCCCGGCCAGCTCCGCCAGCTCCACGCTCGACAGGAACGGCACGTCCGCTGCCCGCCGCACCATGCTGTGCGCGATACGCCGCTGAGTGGGCGTCAGCCGGTGCCCCTCGAAGAGTGCCTGAAGCCGCGCGGCGGGACTGTCCGTCACACCCACACTCCTGTCCGCGCTCACGACGCGCCCTCCCTCTGCTTGTCCGACGGAACGGGATGAACGCCCGTCCAGATCTCGGTGAACCGATCGAGCAGTGCGGCCGCCGCGCTCACGTCCCCCGTCAGCGGCCGGTCGGCCATGTCCGCGTCGAGCACGGCCTCCGCCACCTCCAGCGCCCGCCCGACGGGCAGCTCCGGATCCGGCCTGAGACCGCGCTGGCGCAGCGCCCGTACGGCGGCGACGAGTTCGCAGCCGACGACGAGGCGGTACGCGCCGCACGCCCGCAGTGTCTGACGTGCGGCGAGCGAGGCGAAGCTGGCCTGTTCCTCGACGCCCCGGGAGAGTACAGCGTGGCCGAGCGACGCGGGCGCGGAGAAGGCGCGCAGGTCACCGAGGGCGGCTCCGGCGACGTACTCCAGGATCATCACGCCCGACGAGGCGGGCTCGTGGTCGGCGAGGAAGGGCCGCAGCCGGGTGTACGCGGGCTCGTTGAGCGACGAGAGGCGGGACGTCGACAGGCGTGCCACCTGGGTCACCGCCAGCCTGAAGTGGTCCAGGGCGAAGGCGAGTTGGGCCTGGTAGAAGCCGCCGTGGTGGTACGCGGCCATGTCCTCGGGGCAGATCAGCGGGTTCTCCGCGGCCGCGTTGAGCTCCACCTCCAGCACCCGTTCCAGCGCGTCCGCCGCGTCCAGCGCGGGCCCGTGGATCTGGGGCAGGCAGCGGAAGCCGTACGGGTCCTGTATCCGCCCGAGCGGTGGGGTGGGGTGCTCGTCCGCGCCGATCAACGCCCGCATGCGCCCGGCCACTTCGCGCGGCCCCCGATGGGCGCGCGCGACGTGCACGGGCGCCGCGTACGCCTCGTGCGAGCCGTCCACGGCGAGCAGGGAGAGCGCGGCGACGACCTGGGTGGCGGCGGTCAGCCCGCGCAACTCGTGCAGGGCGAGCGCGGCCTGGCCGAGGGTGAGGGCGTTGCTGCTGATCAGCGCGAGGGCGTCGTTGTTGTCCAGCGGCTGGGGCTCGGGGGCGCCGGAGCCGACCCACGGATGCTCGCCGGCCAGCGCGAGCCCCATCTGGGCGAGCGCCGCGATGTCCCCCGTGCCGACCGAGCCGAACTCGTTCACGACGGGGTACGCCCCGCTCTCCAGCGCCTCGCACAGCGCGGTGACGACGGTCGGGCGGAGCCCGGCGCCACCGGCGAGCACCTGGTTGGCGCGGACGGCGAGCATCGCCCGTACCTGCCGGGCGGGCAGTTCCTCCCCGATGGCGCCCGCGTGGCTGCGCAGCACCCGTAGGCCGTGCTCGGCGGCGGCCTCGGTGGGCACGTCCTCGGTGCGGTTGGCGCCGACGCCGGTGGAGCGGCCGTAGACGCGTCCGGTGGCCGCGATACGGCGGGCCGCGTCCCATGCCTCCTCGACCCGCCGCATCGCCTCGCTGCCGGGGACGGGCCGGGCATGCCCGTCGGCGAGCCGTACGACGTCGGCGACGCCGAGCGCGTGCCCGTCGAGGACGACGAGTCCGGGCGCGGCGGCGACGGCGGCCGGCGCGCCCACCATCGGAGAGGACCTCACCCGCGGCCTCCTTCGCCCTCACGCAGACACAACATATTCAGACACCGAGAACTCTGCATGAGGTCATACAGGCCGGGCAAGGAGAGCCGACGGAAACAGGGGGTGGATGTGTGCTGCCACGCCGATTAGCGCTGGTCACGGCCCCGCGAGCGGGTGAGACATTCGGGTCGTGGGTGGATCGGGTGGCGCGAGTGAACCGGTGTCCACCGGCGGAGGTCGCCAGCCTGATGGGACTTCGCCTGCGGGGGTCTCTGGGGAGGTCCGGCCTCCCGTGTTCGGGGTGCGGTCCGATGAGGCGGTCCGGCAGACCGTCTACGCGGCGACGGGCGTTCCCGGCGGCCTGGCGGACGGGATGCACCTGTCCGTTTTCGAGGGCGGACCGTTGAGCGTGGCGGCGGTGCTCTCGCCGGGCAAGGCGCACCTGCCATCGGCGGGACGGGAGTGGGTGGAGGTAGGTGGTACTCCTGCCGATGTACTGCACGGCCCGCCCGGTCATAGCGGCCAGCAGCAGCGTGCGGGGCGCGGTGAGCTTCCGCTGTGCCCGCACGCCCCCGCGGTAGGGCTCGTCCAGCCGCTTGAAGCACAGCCTCTCCACCCCCGGCCGCCGTCCATGCCAGCCACTCCCCTGCTCAACGCCATCGGTCCCGCGGTCGACTCCACCACTTGGCAAGGGCGTTCCGCTCGGCGGCGGCGACAAGGGCCGCTGACCATGTCGGTCCGGTTCCTCCTGCGGGTCCGAACTGATGAGCCGCCGCCCACGTCGAAGGCGTACGGCTCGTGATGGAGCTCTCGGCGGAAGCGCGGTATGCGCCCCTCGTTTCTCCGATGCGTCGAACTGGGCGGTGCTCACGGCGACCCGGCTGGTGGTCTCGACCTCCGCTCCTCGATGGGCGGAGGTCCTGTTGCCGAGAGCCGCGGACGGCCGGGGACCGAGTTGTTCAGCTTGACCCCGGGGGTCGCTGAACAACGCATCCGACCTCGAGGATCGTCCCCTCGGTGACATTCGGTAAGGCCCGGTCCGCCGTGGACCCGGCAGTTCCCCGGTGCAAGCCGCAACCGACAGCCGCTCGTCCACTCGGCACCGGTGGCTGCCGAGCGCCCGGCGCAACGCTGTCCAGCTCCATCCGACATGGAATCCGACCGCACATCCGACGACAAGGAGTAACGAGACGTGATACGTATCCCGCGCGTGATGGCCGCCGTGACGGCGGCTTTCGCGATGGCGTTGGGATGGCCGGGCGCAGTGCAGGCCGCACCCGACCCGGAGCCCCAGAGGCCGTCCGCCGACGCCTCACCGCACCTTCCCGACGGCTGGAGGATCACCGGCTCGGGCGGGACGGAGAAGCTGGAGTGGCGCTCACCGGACCGGGTGCCGATGGGCGGTGCCCGGATCGAGTTCCGCAGTGGGGACCGGCTGCTGGGGCATCCTGCGGCCGCCGCGGACGGGCGCACCTTCCGGCTGCCGCTGGACGGGGTACGTCTCGGGCAGGCACGGGATCTGCGGGTCGAGGCCGCGGGACGGCGGCTGGACGCGGAGGGAACGAACGCCGGGCGCGGACGCGACCTCGAAGGCCCTTCGGCCCCGTCGCCTCTGACGGGAACCCTGCCGGTGAACCCTGTGAACAAGGTCGATCCCGGTGTCGCCGGCAAGTTCCGTACCGTGCGAGGCGAGTACTCCCTGCCCTCGGTGCGGCTGCCGGGGCTGGACGAGCGGGTGGAGATGAAGGCCGTGGTCGTGGCGCCGGCCGGTGCCACGGGCCGCCGGCCGTTGGTGCTGTTCCTGCACGGACGCCATGACACCTGCTTCGACACGGCAGGAACACGGACCTCGGATTGGCCGTGCGGCACCGGCCAGAAGCAGGTGCCGAGTTACCGCGGCCACCTGCACGACCAGAAACTGCTGGCTTCCCAGGGCTATGTGACGGTGTCGGTCTCGGCCAACGGCATCAACGCCCAGGACGCGATGAGGGCGGACGGCGGCGCGCCGTTCCGGTCGTCCCTGATACGGCTGCACCTGGGGCACTGGGCGGACTGGGCCGCCGACCCGGCCAAGGCACCGGCGGTCGTGCGCAAGGCGCCCCGAGCCGACCTGGGACGTGTGCTGCTGGTGGGGCACTCGCGAGGCGGTGAGGCCGTCAACCAGGCCACTCTGGACAGCCTGTACCCGCCGCCCGCCGCGCAGGACGGCTACCGGGGCCGCGTCCGCTGGACGATACGCGGCACCGTCCTGACAGCCCCCTCCGCCCTGGCACAGAACCCCGTCCCCGACGTGCCGTCCATGACGATCCTGCCGGGCTGCGACGGCGACATGCCCGATCTGCAGGGCGAGGCGTACGTCGACGGCACGCGTGGTGTCAGCCGCGGCACGGCCCTGCACAGCGCGGTCTACATGGTCGGCGCGAACCACAACTACTTCAACACCGAGTGGACTCCCGGCCAGGCCGCGGCCCCCGCCGAGGACGACTTCACCTACTCCGGCGACCAGCACGACCGGGTGTGCTCGGAGGGCACCAAGACCCGCCTGACCGCCAAGCAGCAGCAGAAGGCGGGATCTACCTACATCGCCACCGCGGCCCGGCTGTTCATCGCCCGGGACGACCGGGCCCGCCCGTTGATCGACGGCTCCGGCGTGCGCGCCGCCTCCGCCGGGTCCGCCCGGATCTACACCCACGCCGTCGGCGCCGGGCGCAGCGGAGCCTTCCTGCCGGACGCCTCCGCCACGGTCGGCGGCGGCAGACTGTGCGCCCAGCTGGACCCGGATCCGGCCGTCTCCTGCCTGCCCTCCCGCCTCCAGCAGGTCTCGCCGCACTTCGCCCTGTGGGAGACGGCGAAGGAACCCGGCCGCTACGCGCTGGCCATGCGCTGGACCAAGTCCGGCGCCACCACCCGGTTCAGCCCCGCTCACCCGGTCTCCCTGTCCGGCGCCAAGATGCTGACCCTGCGGGTGATCGTGCCGCCCAACACCACCGGCACCCGGCTGGACGTGTCACTCACCGACGCATCCGGCAAGCGCGCCACCCTCGGCCGCGTCCGCGTCGACGGCCTGCCCGGCACCGGCCGGACGTCCTCGTACTGGGCGCGCGAGGTCCGCGTACCGCTGTCCGCCGCGGCCAGGGCAGGCCTCGACCTGGCACGCGTCAAGACCCTCTACCTCACCCCCCGCACCTCGTCCGGAAAGGCGTGGCTGATGGACGCCTGGGGCTGGCGCCCCGGCACCCCCGCGGTCGAGCCGGCTCAGCTAGCCCGCGTGGATGTCGGCCGCATGACCGTCAAGGAGGGCGGCCCCGGCACGCGGACCTATCAGGTGCCGGTGACGGTCTCCGGCAAAGGCAGCGGCCAGATCCGGGTGTTCGTGGACGAGCCGGGACACAAGTACCCGGTCGTGCACACGGTGACGGTTCACCCGGGCGCCTCCGTCAACGTACGGATGACGGTGAAGGGCGACGACCGCTACGAGGACGAGGTCCACCGTCGGGTGTTCGTCAAGTCGATCCACGGCGCGGTGGTCGGCTCCCATCGCGGCAAGATCATCGTGAAGAACGACGACCCCGAGCCCACCATGCGGGTGACACCGGTCGCCGACCGCGTCACCGAGGGCAGGCAACTGGTCTGGCGGATCAGCCTGTCCGCGGTGGCCGACGAATCCATGTCCGGAGATCTGTGGATCCGGCCCATCCGCCGTGGCGCCGAGTTGTCCACCAAGGATGTCTCTCCCTCGTGGCTGAAGGAGAACTTCGAGGTCTCACCCGGTCCGCAGCGGGCGCTGTCGCGGCTGCCGGACGAACCTCGTCTGTCGTTCGACATTCCCGCGGGCAGCCGGAGCGTACTCGTGAAGGTGCCCACCATCGCCGACCGGGTGACCGAGCCGGTGGAGTCCCTTCTGCTGATGCTGAACACGGCCGCCGCCGACGACGAGGAGATCAAGGGGCCGAAGGTCACCGGCACGGTACGGGACGCGGCATGACGCGGCTGGGCGGCCCGTCGGCGTCGTACGGCTGACCCCGTTCGTCGTCGGCGTGCGGGCGAGTCGCCGCACCAACCGGTTCAGCCTCGTAACGGTTGAACCGGTTGGTGCGCGTGCCGGGTGATCGATCCCGTTCCGGGCCGCTGACGCAGGCTCACACCATCGCAGTGGGACCGGGTGGGCACACTCGCTCCAGCGAACGAAGAGAGAGAGATCACATGAGGTCGAGGAGGGATTGCAGGGAGACAGGGCGAGCACATAGCTTGGGCGGCCGCTGAACCGCTTTCACGCGGCAACTTCGCCTGTGGGAAGCCGCAACGCGGCCACAGCCGACATGCCTCGCCCCTCGCCGCCCCAGCACCTCACGCACCTAGGTTCCCGCATGCCCCGACGCATCCCCACCCGTGTGCTTCTCCTCCTCGGCGCGCTCGCCATGACGGCCGCCTGCGGTTCGTCACCGGCGGACTCCGCGCCCTCCTCGGACGGCCGGTCCCGGGCGGGAGGGAACGACACCGGCACCCAGGTCGACCTGACCCGGCTCAAGGGCGTCAACATCGTCAGCGAGAGCAGTGCCGATCGCTCCTGCCCCTGGGCCACCAGCTACCCGGACGTCCCCGGTGCCGACGCGATGACAGCCGCGATGAAGAAGGACGTGGAAATGCGCCTCGCGGGCTTCCTCGGCGAGGACCTCGGCGGCCCCGCGAACTGTGGTGGCGCGACCGAGTCGGAGGGGCCCGAGCTGAACGTCAGCTTCTCGTTCCTCGTGGCCTCCGGCGACGTGCTGGGCGTCCGGCTGGCGACGGTCGACCGTACGTCGAACGCGGACGGCCTGGGCACCAAGGTGTACTGGTACGACGGCGCCGCCAAGAAGCACCGGCCGTCCCCCGGGCTCATCGCGGACGACTCCCGGGATGCCTTCGTCGCGGCCCTGAAGAAGCGCCTGGAGAAGCGGGAGGGGGTCATCCCCGACACCATCACGGCGCTCGACGAGCAGGAGAGCCGCGACTCCTACCTGGACGACATGGCCTTCACCGCCGACGGCGATCTGAAGGTGGACTTCAACCGGGGCACCGTGGGCGTCCCCGCAGCCGGCCGCATATCCGTCACCCTCCCCGGCGCGACCGTCACCCCATGGCTGTCCGACTTCGGCAGCCGCGCCCAGCGCCAGACCACCGACCCGGACGACAAGCTCGACCTCGGTGCCACCCACACACCCGCCCCGACCGTCGCCGCGCAGCCGCACCCGGGCGAGGACACCACCGACTGCTCCAAGGTCAAGTGCATCGCCCTGACCTTCGACGACGGCCCCGCCGCCCCCGAGACGGGAACGCTGCTCAAGTACCTCGCCCAGTACAAGGCGCGCGCCACCTTCTTCGTCGTCGGCCAGAACGTCGCCGCCCACCCGGACATCGTCCGCGCCGAGATGAAGTCCGGCCACGAGATCGCCAACCACTCCTGGAACCACCCGGTCCTCACCAACCTCACCCCCGCCCAGGTCCGCTCCCAGCTGGAGCGCACCAACGCGGCGATCAAGACCGCCACGGGCCAGGAGCCAACGCTGTTCCGTCCGCCGTACGGTGCGATCGACGACAAGGTCAGGGCGGCCACCAGCCTGTCCCCCGCCCTGTGGGACGTGGACACCTTGGACTGGAAGTTCCACGACCCCGCCAAGGTCGCCCAGACCGCCATCTCCCAGGCCGAGCCGAACGACGTCGTCCTGGTCCACGACATCCACCCCACCTCGGTCGCCGCCATCCCCGAGGTCCTGCGCACCCTCACCGCCCGCGGCTACCACTTCGTGACGGTCAGCCACCTCCGCGCGACCCTCTGAGCCCCGGTGCCACCTGGTGTCTCCCTGGCCAGACCAGCAGGACACGTGCCGATGCCGGCGACCCACCGGTGCCCCAACGTGCAACTGCCCCCGCCGGAGGGCGGGGGCAGGTGGGAGGCGCGGTGAGGGCGCCGGTATCCCTGTCGGCGCGGGTCAGCTCGTCACCTTGAAGGTGGCGTCACCGCGCCCCGTCGTGGTGGTGATCCAGTCGAGCTTCAGTTCGTACGCGTAGTGCCGGATGTACCGGTCGGGGTAGTTGTACGACTGGAACGAGGACCATGTCGAGTCGGCGAGCCCGGCCACCTGACGGAAGGTGGCGTCGTTGGCGAAGGCGGTGGTGCCGTCGTTGTAGACCAGCTGGAAATCGAATCCGGAGTGCCGCAGGAAGTACCCGGGGTAGTTCACCGACTCGAAGGAGACGGTGTCGGATCCCGCCAGGCCGGGCCGCAGCCGGAACTGGGCGTCCGGGCCGGTGATGTTCTGGTCGATGCGCACGTCGAATCCGGTGTGCCGCACGTACCGGTCCTGGAAGTTGTACGACTGGAGCCGGTTGATCGCGGTGTTGGGCCAGCGTGCGAGCACGCGGCTCTCCTCGGCGGCCGTCAGGTTCAGGATCCAGCCGTGGCGCTTCTTCGTGCCGCCCATGTTGTAGCTTCCCGACGCCTGCTTCTGGTAGGCGGCGGGATTGGAGGGGTCGGTCGTCGTGACCGGCATGTACCCGCCTCCTGTGGCGTACTGGTCGAGGTAGAGACCCCACTGGTTGCGACCGTTGAACTTCATCCACATCGGGCCTTCGACCTGTGAGCCGGTGAGGCCGATGCCGGAGAGGTTGCCGAGGTTGGTCCACGTCCCGAGGATCGAGTTGCTGCCTTCGAGCGTGATCTGACCGTCGCCGGAGGCCCGCACGTAGCGGTAGTCGCCGACACCTGACGGCACCTCGATGATCTGGGTGTCGATGATTTCCTGGCTGCCGGGGCGCTCGATGTAGATCTGCGGGGTGGTGATGGAGCGGAAGTCGCTGGTGTGGGCGTAGTAGATGCGGTGCTTCGTCGCGCCGTCGAGGGGCTTGTTCGTCGCCCAGTACAGGACGTAGTCGTTGCTGGCCGGGTCCCAGATCGCCTCCGGCGCCCACGCGTTGCGCCCGTCGGGGATCGCGCCGGCGACGTTGAGCAGCCACGGCTGCGACCAGGTGACCAGGTCCGTCGACTCCCACACCACGAGATTGCGGCTGCCGTCGTTGATGGACTGGCTCCACGTCTGCCCGCAGCTGATGCACAGGTCGGTCGCGATGATCCAGTACTTGTCACCGCCCGGGGCGCGGACCAGGGCGGGGTCGCGCACCCCCTTCGTGCCGACCGTGGAGCGCAGGACCATGCCTCCACCGTTGAGGTCGGTCCAGTTCAGACCGTCCGTGCTGTGCGAGAGATACATCTGCTGGTTGGTCGCCCCCTCCCCGGTGAAGTGCACCATCAGGTAGCCCGGGTCGGCGGCGGCGGCCCGCTCGGGGATGATCAAGCCTTGGCATGTGAAGAGCAGGCAGGCGGCGGACAGTATCGCCACCAGCCGGGCGAGAAACGCGGACATGTGTATTCCCTGTCTTTCTGCGGGTGCTTCGATCAGGAGGGAGTGGGGTCGGGGGTTGTAGCCCGGTCGCGGTGCCCACGGGCCGGCACCGGCCGCCGCAGGACGCTGTGTTCGTGAGCATGCAACGCCCATGCCGGAGCGGTTCACCCGGACGCCGCCAGTTCCCGCCATGGCCCGAGATGGCGGTGATGGTCTCGCTGTTGGGCGATCGAGCGATAGAGAGGGCCGTCCACCGGAGTCGCTCGCACAGATCGGCGAGCGGGAAGTCGACTGCCCTTTTGTTCGGTATTGCGAATGCCGTCCGGAAATTCGGCCAGACGCTATAGGGGTCCGTGAGAAAGTGTCAAGAGAGCCGGGCGAAAGAGGGCTGGTTGCGTCGGCGGCCATCTCGGCTGTGCCGACGGGCAGCACGTTGGGCAGACCTTACGAGTTCGGGCCATCGACGATCGAGACTCCGCATATGGCCGTCTGGGCGGCAGTCCGCCATCGCAGCACAGGGTGAAAAGAGACCGCTGGTGGGCCCGGCTGCCCTGAGAAGCCGTATCTCTATCGATCGTGAGGACGGTTCTGATCGAACACGGTTCTTGGCCGGGTGATCTCGGCCGGGTGGAGGCATGAGTACAGGGCCCCTTGGTAGCTCGGGTTTGCGACCACTCGAGTGCCAGGAGGCCCTGTTGTTCCAGTCTTGCCTGCCGGTCCCCGTCTCGTCCAACTCCCGTGTGTCGTCGTGCGATTGCCTCGCGCACAGGTTCGGGAACGCGGCCGACCGCCCGGAGAGGGTGCCGGTGTATCCGTCGGACATGACGGACGCGGAGTGGGCAGTGGTGCGGGACGCGATGCCGGTGCCGGCCTGGCTGGAGGGCCGGGGCGGGCAGCCGGAGGGCTATTGCCACCGCGTGATGCTGGATGCGATCCGGTACGTCACCGACAACGGCATCAAGTGGCGCTCCATGCCCTCCGACTTCCCTGCCTGGGACCGGGTGTATGCCTTCTTCCGCAGGTGGCGGGAACACGGCCTGGTCAAGGAGTTCCACGACCGGCTGCGCGGCCGGGCCCGCGAGGCCGAGGGCCGGGATCAGGAGCCGACCGCGGCGGTCATCGACTCGCAGTCGGTCAAGGGCGCCGCCTCGGTGCCCGCCGCCACGCGCGGCTATGACGGCGGCAAGAAGATCAACGGAAGGCGCCGGCACGTCATCACGGACTGCCTCGGCCTCATCCTGATGGTGCTGGTGTGTGCCGCCGACGTCACCGACCGCCAGGCCGCCCGCGTCATGCTGCCCCGCCTGCGGGCACGCTTCCACAAGATCACGCTGGTGTGGGCCGACGGCGGCTACACCGGCCGGCTGGTCACCTGGGCGAAGGAGAAACTCCAGCTCACGCTGCAGATCGTCAAACGCAGCGATGACATGAAGGGGTTCGTGGTCCTGCCGAGAAGGTGGGTAGTAGAGCGCACGCTGGGGTGGCTGATGCGCTCGCGCCGCCTGGTGCGGGACTTCGAGACGCTACCCGCCAGCAGCGAGGCGTTCATCTACTTCTCGCAGGCCATGCTCATGAGCCGTCGCCTCGCCCGCCCGGCTTCCCGGCGGCGCCATGAACAGTCACGGTGGGCTGCCGCGGCGTGAACCGTCCGGCCGGCGACACGGCCAGCCAGCCCCTTTCGGCCAGGCGCCTCGCCTTGGACCGCACCCCCTCGATCTTCGCCGGCACCAACTCCAGCCCCAGCCCGGACGCGATCTCCTTGGCCGACACCCCCTCGCCGCCTTGCGGACCGGACTCCACCAACTCCACGATCCGCCGGTAATCCGGCGCGAGCGACTCCACCGTCATCCCCTCCCCGAAGTGCGGCACGACCGACCCCGTGACCGGGACCTTCACCGCTTTGGCCGCTGTCACCGGCTCCGGCGCCTCCTGCACGGCCGCTTCGGCCGCATCACCCGGGGCGGCCAGGGCCTCGGCCAGCTCCACCCGGGCGATCGCCCGGCGTTCCAAGACCGCCTCGGCCACGGCGAGTTCGGACAGGATCCGGTCCGCCTCCGCCTCAAGCTCCTCCACCCGCACTCGGGCAGCGGCTTCCCGCTCCTCCAGCAAACCCATCACCGACGCCACCGGCCACCTCCGCATCGTCGAGGACGAACTGATCGCCCGAACGCTCCCACGACGACACCGGAACCATGCCTGAACAGCGGAAACTCAGTGATCACATCCGGTAAGACAACGGCTTCTGAGGGAGGGTCAGGCGATGGTCGGCTTGACGGCGTTCAGCGGTTGTGGACCTCGGCTGGTCGGCGGCGCGAGTAGTTTCCGCTGCTTCTCACGGTCGAGGGCGTGGACATTGGCGCGGTACAGCCGGCCGATGGGGTCGACGTCGTCGGTCTGGTGCATGCGCGCTCCGTGGAACCGGTCCTGGCTGGTCAGGGAGCGGCGATGCTAGAGCACAGGGACGGGCCAGGACGTCATACCCAGGTGCCAACTCCGCTGTCACACCTGGGTATGAGGTGGCCGGGTCGATGGCCCGAGGCGTCCCGGTGCCCGCGTCAGTGGCTTGGGCTGTGACGGGGTGTGGGCGAGCTGCCCGTGGTCGGCCGCGCCGGGCGCGGGTCAGGCGGACATGCCCGGGGTGATCAGCCCCGACTCGTAGGCCATGACGACGAGTTGGGCCCGGTCGCGGGCACCGAGCTTGGCGAACATCCGGGTCATGTGGGTCTTGACGGTCTGCTCGGCCACCACCAGCGTCGCGGCGATCTCCGCGTTCGACAGGCCCCGCGCGACCAGCAGCAGAACCTCCTTCTCCCGCGGCGTGAGACCGTTCAGCCGCACGCGTGTCCTGTGGCTGACGGCAGGGCGACGCCGGGAGACGTCCTCGATGAGCCGACGGGTCACGGACGGGGCGAGCAGCGCGTCCCCGGCCGCGATCACCCGGACCGCGTGGATCAGTTCGGCGACCGGCGCGTCCTTGAGCAGGAAGCCACTGACCCCGGCCTGCAGGGCCTCATAGACATAGTCGTCGAGGTCGAAGGTGGTCAGCATGAGCACCTTGGGCCGGTGCACCACACCGGACGGCGGATCGAGCAGCCGCCGCGCCGCCTCCAGCCCGTCCATCTCCGGCATCCGTACGTCCATCAGCACCACGTCGGGATGCGTGCTGCGACTGACCTCGACACCGAGCCGGCCGTTGGCAGCCTCCCCCACGACATCGATGTCGCTCTGCATCGACAGCACGGCGGCGAACCCCGACCGCACCATGTCCTGGTCGTCCACGACGACCACCCGGATAGTCATGCCCATCTCTCCTGTCCCGGTCACCTGACGAACCCGTACAGCCCGGTCACCTGACGAACCCGTACAGCCTGGCCACATGGCGGCTCAGGCATCGCCGCGGCGACATCGCCGTACTCCTGCGATCAAGCGGAGACCGGGCCCCACTCTCTCCTCTCGCCAGGGACCCCCGCCTCAGCCGAACGGCCATGAGTTACCAGCCCGGACAGGTGGAACTTCGGCCGAACGGCGGATGCGGTTGCGGGAGCGCCTCGGAGCGGACACGCAGGGGGTTGTGAACAGGTGGTCATTGACGGTCTTTGAGCGTGTTCTGGTGCGCATGAGTGAGCCTTCG
>NZ_VTHJ01000116.1 GCF_008386495.1 Streptomyces tailanensis
GACCGTGACGATACTGACGTACAAGACCGCCCGATACGGCGGCCAGCTCGTCAAGGTCCCCGCCCCCCCCCCACACCTCCCAGCGATGCTCAGCCTGCGGATTCACCACCCCCGGCAGCCGAGAGAGCCAGGAACTGTTCTCCTGCAAGAACCCCGACTGCGGCTGGACGGCGAACGCCGACTGGAACGCGGCTCGGAACATCTTGCACCTGTACCGGATCGGCCACGTCATCGTGGAGGTCCCGGCCGCCGGAAGGCGCGGTCGCAGGGCGGGTAAAACCGTCAAGCCTGTCGCCGCAAGGTAGACGGGAATCCCCTTCCTGAGCTTGCGAAGGGAGGGGAGAACTTCAATTCACCCATCCGGGCCGAGTGGGGGACGCCGCGGAGGACGACACCTACGCCACTCGCCGCTCCTCACTCCAGGTCGCCGTCGCACGGGTCGTCGACGGCGCGTTGCACTGCGACCGCGACGAACCCGTACCACTCGATCTGTCTCCCGTGCCCTAGGTGTATTGCCCTGTGAGGTTGGGGACGCGGCTGGCGGGTGGTTGACCTCTCAGCGCGGTGTGTCCGCCGGGCCGACATCGAAGCAGGCCGATGGTGGTGGGGTGGTAGGAGCCGCAGCCCCGCCGGCCGGCAGGCAGTGCTTGGATGTGGTCGGCGATGGCCTCCATGCCGTCGGCCACGGGGTCTCGTCGACGGTGATGGTGCCGTCGGCGTTGCGGTCGCCCTGCCACCGGCCGTCGTCGTGGTTGACGTACGGGTGGCCGGCCGTGGCCATGCCGGAGGACACCAGGGCGTTCGTCTGCCGCTTGGTGGCGTCGAAGCTGTTCCAGGACGCCCAGCCCGTCGGCGGCGGGGGCCCCGAGCCGGCTGGTGCTGACGGTGGTCGGCCCGGCGGACGCGGTGCCGACGGCTCGTGGCCGGCCAGGGATGTCAGGCCCGCCAGGCCGAGGGCGAGGACGCGCACGGTGATGCGTCCGGCCCGGTTCCGTGCGGAGATGTACCACGAGACGGAGGTGCCTTCCAAGGTCACAAGATCAGTACCCGACCCGGAAGGTCGCGTCCTGCCGGCCCGTGGCCGTGGAGATCGGGTCGATGCGCAGCATGAAGTTCGGGTGGCGGATGTAGCGGGTCGGGTAGTTGACCGACTGGAAGGAGACCCCGGAGCTGTCGGCGAGCCCGGGGACCAGGGTCCACTGCGAGTCCCTGTAGGGCGTGATCGGGTACTCGTCGAGCTGGGCCACGAAGCTGGCGTGGTGGATGTAACGGGCCGGGAAGTTGTACGACTTGAGCCGGTTCCAGGTCGGGGTGCCCCACTTCGCGATCAGGTTGTTGTACTCGGCAGTCACATGGTGGCGCGCAGGTGGCTGACGGTGACGAAGTGGTAGCCGCGGGCGGTGAGGGTGCGCAGGATCTCGGGGATGGCGGCGACCGACGTGGCGTGGATGTCGTGCATGAGCACGACGTCGTTGCGCCGCACCTTGTTGATGACCGCCTCGGCGATCTTCGCGGCGTCCGGGTACTTCCAGTCCTCGGTGTCCAGTGTCCACAGCACGGGGGAGAGCGAGGTGGCGCTACGGACCGTGCTGTTGATCGCGCCGTACGGCGGGCGGAAGACGGTGGGGGCCGTGCCGGTCGCGGCCTTGATCGCGGCGCTGGTGCGGTTCAGCTGGTGGGTGACCTGCTCGGGGGTGAGCTTGGTGAGGTCGGGGTGGTTCCAGGAGTGGTTGCCCACCTCGTGGCCGGCGCGGGCCTCGGCGCGCACCAGGTCGGCGTGGGCGGCGACGTTCTGGCCGACCACGAAGAAGGTGGCCCGGGCGCGGTGTTGCGCGAGGTACGTCAGCAGGGTCCCGGTCTCCGGGACGGCGGGTCCGTCGTCGAAGGTCAGGGCGATGCAGTGGACCTTCTCGCAGTCGGTGTCGTCGTCATCGGACGCCGTGTGCGTCGGTACGGCGGGCGTGGGCGTCGCGGTCGCCCCGAGGTCGAGTGAGCGGGACGGCTGTTCGGTCTGCTGCTGGGCGCGCTTGCCGAAGGCGGACAGCCAGGGAGTGACCGTCGCCTTGGAGAAGGCCACGACGTAGCGGCCGGCGGGGGCGGCGCCGACCTCGTCCCGGTCGAAGGTCACCCGCAGTCCGCCGTCGGCGGTGAAGGCCATGTCGTCCAGGATGCCGACGACGTTCGACCGGTCGGCGAACGCCTCGTCCACCCTGTCCGCGTCTGTGCCCTCCCGACCCTGGAGCTGCTCCTTCAAGGCGGCGACGAAGGCGTCCCGGGAGCCGTCGCCGACGAGTGCGAGCGCGGTGCGGTACGTGCCCGCCTTGCCGTCGTTCCAGAACGTGCGCGTGCGCAGTCCGCCCCCTGCCGTGCCTTGCTCCTGTGTGGTGAGCCGGATGCCGACGACGTCCCCGGAGGCGACCAGGAACTGGTGGCTGATGTTGAGTTCGCGGCCATCGGCGCCGGTGGGGGAGTCGTCGCACATCGAGCGGAAGCGCGCCAGGCGCTGCTCCACGTCCTTCTTCATCGCGTCCGCCATCGCGGCCGCACCGGGCACGTCCGGATAGCTGGTCGCGAAAGGGCAGGAGCTGTTCTCGCTGCTGTTGTTGACGATCCGCAGACCCTTGATCTTCGAGGGGTCCACGGCCCGCACCGGCGAGGCACCGGAGGACGGTCCGGGCCGCGCTCCGGCGGTCGCGGAGTCCGATGCCCCGGAGGATCCGGACGAGCAGGCCGCCGTCAGGGAGAGCGAGCCGAGCAGCAGGAGGGAGGGGAGCAGGAGGCGTGTGCGCATGGGACCAGAACCCGGGCTAGGGGGCTTACCGGGCTCCGATCGTCCAGGTCAGGGGCGTTTTTCAGCGACCGTCGGAGTCACTGTGAACAAAAGGGGTCCGCTCTTCGCGCACGCCTTTTCCGCTCAGCGTGTCGTGGGGCACACCTGTCGGTACGGCGCGTCGGGCACGTACGTCCGCCACTGCGCCTCGGTGAGTCCTCCGCCGGCCCTGTCGCACAGGATGCGGACGACGTCGTCCGGGCCGACCGGGTGGCGCTGGAGCAGCACGTCCGGGCCGCCGGCGTACAGGGTGGCGCCGATGGGGGTCCCCCCGCTCGAGCGAAGTCGAGAGTGGGGGAGGGTGAAGGCGAGGGTGTCGATCTCGTTGCCGACTGTGGGCAGGTCGCTGCCGAGGAGGCGTTGTCCGGCGGTGTCCCACAGGCGCAGGGTGCCGTGCCGCCCGCCCACGGCGAGGGTGGCGCCGTCGGAGGAGAAGGCGAGCGCGCCCACGGCCTCGGGCATGTCCCCGGAGGCGGTGTCGGAGGTGCCGGTCAGGATGCCCAGGCGGTGGCGCAGGTCGCCGTCCCACAGGGTCACGTGCCCGAGGTCGTCGCCGACGGCGAGCCGGGTGCCGTCGGGGCTGAAGGCCAGCGCGGTGACCTGCCGGTCGTCGGCCAGGGCGCGCCCGCTCACACGACCGGAGGGCAGCTCGGCGTACCGGTTGGCGGAGCCGACGAGCAGCCGGCCGTCGGGCCGCAGGGCGAGGTTGCCCGCATTGAGGGCGCCCAGGGTGGCTGTGCGCCGGTGGGCGGCGGTGTCCCAGACCTCGGCCGTGCCGTCGTCGCCGGCGGAGCGCGCGGCCAGCAGCGTCCGGCCGCCGGAACCGAGGGCGAGCGCGGAGACGAGGCGGTCCGCCGCGCCGGATGTCTCGAACGACGTACGGACCCGGTGCGCGGGGACGTCCCAGACGCTGAAGCGCTGCCGCAGGGCGCCGTGCGAGGAGACGGTGTCGGCGACGGCGAGGGCCCGGCCATCCGGACTGAAGGCAAACTGCGGGGGCCCTTCGTCGCCGTTGGTCGGCAGGGGGCCGAGCATGGTGCGGGCGAGGACCGTGCCGGTGCTGGTGGAGCGGAGTTCGAAGCGGTAGCCGGCGTCGGCGCGAGTGGCGGTGGCCAGGATGGTTCCGTCCGGGCTCAGTGCGGTCGCGTCGGCCGGAGTGCCCTGCCACCGGGCGTCCAGGCGGTCGCTCAGGTCGTACGTGCGCACCGTCGCGCCGTCGAGATAGCGCAGCGTCCGGCTCCTGCCCGGCGCCCAGGTCAGCCCGTTCACCTCGGCTCCGGCCAGCGGTGCGCGGAAATCCCCGCCGCTCGGGTCCAGCGGCCACACCGCGATCTCCTCGTCGTCGGCCGTGGCCAGGAACCGCCCGTCCGGGGAGAGGACGGCCTCTGTGAAGCCGCTGGTGCCGCTGCTCTGGAAGTCGGCGACGTCCCGTCCGCCGGGGACGGCCCAGACCTTGGCGGTGTTTCCGGAGACCACGGCCAGGCGTCGGCCGTCCCCGCTGAACCGCAGCAGACGGGAGCCGTGGTCCGCCCCCGAGCCGGTGCCGCACACGGTGCCGCCCGCCTTCTCCCAGGCACCCGGCAGCCGCCTGCCGTGGACGGTGTCCCAGACCTGGGGTGCGCCGTCGGCCGGGCACAGGGCGAGGAGGCGGCCGCCCGGGCCGATCGCGGCCGTGGTGAGGGCACGCGGCGTGTCCGTGGTGAACAGCACCTTGCCGTCACCGGTCCGGACCATCCTGACCGGGCCCGCTCCGTCCGACGGTCCGGTTGCGTAGGCGCTGCCGTCGGACGCCGCCCAGTAGTCCGCGTCGCCCAGCTCGGCGGCGGGTCTGTGGGCGGCGAGGTTCCACAGCTCGTCGCCGTCCTGGCCCGTGAGGACGAGGAAACCGGCATCGGGGCCCGCCTCGGTGACCTCGGTGCCGCCGGGCAGCCGGTAGGTGGCGGCGACGTGGTGATCGGCCACGTCCCGAACAGTCACCTCGGAGCCCGTGACGGTGACGAGGGTGCGGCCCTGACCGGTGAGGAAACGCCGGACGTTCTCGCCCGTCCGCGGGTCGGTGAAGGCGTCCCGCTCCGGCCGGGCCAGGGCGTCGAGCAGGGCCGAGCGGGATTCGGTCAGCGGGGCGAGCCGCCAGGCCGCGACGGAGAGCAGGGCAGCCGTGCGGGGGTCGGCGGAGCGCAGACTGTCGGCCACGCCGGCCAGGCGGCGGGCGGCCGACTTGGCCGCCTCCTGCTCGCTCGCCCGGCCCTGCTGCCAGGCCAGCAGGCCCGCGGCCAGAGCGAGCACGAGGAACGCGGACAGCCCCACGGTGAGCAGGCGGGTACGGCGGGCGGCCCGTGTCCCGGCCTCCCGTTCGGCGTCACGCGCGGCCAGAGAGGCATCCAGGAAGGCCCGCTCCTGCTCGGCGAGATCGTCCTGGCCCCGCCCGGTGAACATTTCCTCGGCCTGGGTCAGGCGCGCCCCTCGATACAGCGCGCCCGCGTCACGGTCCAACTGCTCCCAGGCTCGGGCCGACTCCCCGAGGAGCCGTTGCGCGCGCAGCCGCTCCCGGCCCTCCTCGATCCAGCCGGCCAGCCGGGGCCAGCCGGTGATCAGCACCTCGTGGGCCAGTTCGACGGTGTCGCCGTCCAGGGTGACCAGCCGGGCGGCGGCGAGGTGCTCCAGCACGTCCTGCGCGTGAGGTCCCAGCTCCGCCCGGGATGCCGGACGGCGGGTGTCGGCGGTCCCGTCCCCGGGTGCGATCAGGCGCAGCAGGATACGGCGGGCGATGCGGGCCTGGTCCGGCGTGAGCTCGCCGTAGACCTGCTCGGCGGTGGCGGCGATCGCGCCGCGCACGCCGCCCGCCTCCTCGTACGCGGCCAGGGTGAGCGTGCGGCCGCGGCGCCGGCGCCAGGTCTCCAGCAGGGCGTGCGAGAGCATCGGCAGGGTGCCGGGCTGATCGGTGACCTCGTCGATGACGCGGGCGGTCAGCACACGCTCCACGTTCAGGCCCTCGGCGGCCGCGGGGCCGGTGATCACCTCCCGCAGCTCCTCCCGGCCCATCGGCCCGACCAGCAGGTTCGTGCGGCTGACCGCCTCGGCCAGTTCGGGGTGGGCGGCGCAGTGGCCGTAGAAGTCGCCGCGTACGGCGATGGCCACGCGCAGCCGGCTCGCGGGGGCGCGGGCGGACAGCAGCAGGTCGAGGAAGCGATCGCGTTCCTCGTGGTCGTGGCAGAGGGTGAACAGCTCCTCGAACTGGTCGACGATCACCCAGGTGTCCAGGCCGTCGTCCTCGCCGTCCTTGCCGTCCTTCGGGACGAGTGCCCGCTCGTGCGTCCGCGCGGGCCTGTCCCCCGGGGTGAGGACGCGGATCACCGCCGGGCGGTCGGCGCCCTGAGCCTGTCGTAGCGCGGGAATCAGCCCGGCGCGCAGCAGCGACGACTTGCCGCTGCCGGAGGGCCCGAACACCGCCGCGAACCGGTGCGCGCGCACCAGGCCCAGCAGCTCACCGACCTGCTTGTCCCGGCCGAAGAACAGGTCACTGTCACCCGGTTCGAAGCGGGCCAGCCCCCGGTACGGCGCCCGCTCCTCCACCGAGGGCGTCCGGACCTGAGCGTCCGCCTCCCGCCAGCGCCGCTCCCACTCGTCCGGGTCGGCGTCCAGCACCTGCGCGTACGCTCGCACCAGCGCCAGCGACGGCAGCTGGTCGCCGGCCGCCGCCTGGGAGAGCGCGGTCGTCGAGTAGCCCACCCGCGCGGCCATCTCCCGGTACGGCGGCTTGCCCGCCTTCTCCCGCAGCAGCCGCAGGTCGTAGGCGAGCCGCTGCACAGGTCCGGCATCCGGGTCCACCGGCTTCTCACGTCGTCCCACGGGGCGGCACCCTTCGACCTTCACGTACACCAGGGATCGGCCGCTCAACCTACGTTTCCCTTCGAGTCCAGGCAAACCCCGGCCGTTCCCTCGGACCCGGCACCGACGCGGACGTGCCTCCGGCCGGTGTCGGCCGGAGGCACGTCGGGAGTCGGCGCCGCGTCCGCTGTGGCGACGTCCGCGCGAGGGGTCAGCGCACGGTGCGGTAGGCGTTGCGGATCGTGCCGGCGTAGGTGTTGCCCTCGGTGTCGGCCAGGGACGTCCGGAAGGAGACGGTGCCGGGCTTCTTCGGGTGGGTGAGGGTCAGGTACCGCTTGCCGGCGGCGTTCGTGTGCACGGTGACCGGCTTCCAGGTGCGGCCGCGGTCGTACGACACGCGCACCGTCAGCGACTTGAGGTGCCCCTTGGCCGCGGCCGGACCCTGCAGCGACAGCGGCACGGTGACGCGGGCGCCCGCCTTGGCGGTGTCGGTCAGGCTCAGCTTCGGGTGGAAGCGGACGACGGAGAGGGGGAAGGCGACCCACTTGGTCTCGCCGCTGTCGCGGGAGGTGAAGGTCCACACCGACTGGACGCGGTCACTGACCTTGTAGTCCTTGGTGCGGTCGGCGCTGATGGACAACCGGTAACGTGTCGGCCCGGCGGGCAGGCCGCCGTAGGCGCTGAGACAGGTGTCGTCGGTGGTGGAACCGAAGACCCGGGAGCCGGCGCTGAGCCGGGTGGTGATGGCCGCCTGGGGGAGGTAGGCCAGGTTGCCCGGGCCGTCGGAGAACATCGGCACGCACACGTAGTAGTACCCGCCGAACCGCATGGCGCCGACGCCGGACTCCGGTGCGACGGCCGGGCTGTGGACGCCGCCGTTGAAGGTGACCCGGTAGGTACGGCCCGGCTTGAAACGGCGGGTGGTCATGAAGGAGACCGAATCCTCGTTGTGCAGGCCGTTGACGACCCGGACGCCCAGGTTCCAGCGCAGGCCGCGGTCGGTGCTCAGGTACTGCACGAGAGAGGCGGTCGGCGCCGGGCGCTGGAGGCCTTCCGAAAAGAGGGACGCCCGGTCGAGCTGCGGCCAGTCGGGGGTGGACCAGTTCACCTGGGGGGCGGTGGAGGCGTCGGTCAGGGTGGTGGCGACGGAGGTGTTCACCCGGGCCATGTCCCGGGTGGAGGAGAAGGCGCGGTTCAGGCCGGTGAAGAAGGAGCCGGTACGGGTGGTGACCAGGTTGTACGTCGGCGAGGTGGCGGTGCGCTGCCAGATCCCGCCGAACTGGGCGACGAAGGAGCCGGCCGGGGCGCTGGAGCCGATCTGGCCGAGGGAGGTGTCACCGGCGTCGACGATGTTTCCGCCGACGTAGTCGTAGGCCGGCTTGGCGCCGCGGGCCGCGAAGAGGACCTGCGCCTCGCGCGCGGTGGCCCGGCGGTCGGGGGCGGTGACCTTCACCGGCTTGGCCTTGCGCCCGTCGAAGGCGAGGGTGGTGTCGTGGTCGAGCATCAGGCGGGGTGCCAGCATCAGGGCGGTCTTCCCCCGGGGGTCGGCGGTCTGGGCGTCGATCACATAGCGGCCCTTGGGCAGCCGCAGGGTGACCTTGCCGTCGGGGTGGTTCCTGTCGTCGTCGAAGGGCGTGTACTGCTTGCCGGTGTCCAGGCCCGCCACGGTGACGCCAGGAGCATCGTCGGGCTTGCCGTCGGGGCGGGTGACGGTCAGCGTCAGCTGGTACGACTCCACCTCACGGATGACGCCCAGGGCGGTGCGCACGCTCTGTCCGCCGCCGGTCGCGGTCACCGCGCCGGAGTAGGCGCCGTCCGCGCTGCCGAGCCGGGTGTCGGCGGTGACCGTGGCCTGCGCGGTGCCGCCGGCCGGGACGGTGAGCCGGGCCGGGGAGACCGTGAACATGCCGGTGGGTGCGTTGCCGCCGTCGGGGCCGGTGGCGTCGGCGGTCAGGTCCAGGGTGAGGGGGTTCGTGCCCGGGTTGCGGTAGGTGAGCGTCCGGGTCGCCGGCTTGTCGTCGGTGTGCGGCCAGGCGGCGGTGCCGAAATCGACGGAGGACGGCTCGGTGGTGACGTCGGCGCCGGTCGCCCGGGTCAGGTCGACCCGGCCCGCCCCGGCCTCGTACGCGGTGGTGCCGGTCAGCGGCTTCGCCGAGGCCGTCAGCGCGGCCTTGATCCGCTCGCCGGTCCAGTCGGGGTGCTCCTGGGCGAGGATCGCTGCGGCGCCCGCGGTGTGCGGGGTGGCCATGGAGGTGCCCGACATCGACACGTAGCCGGGCGCCACCTCCTCGCCCGCGCTGCCGTGGGCGGCCCGCGCGGCGACGACGTCGACACCGGGCGCGGCGATGTCCGGCTTCAGGGCGCCGTCCGCGGTCGGGCCGCGGCTGGAGAAGTCGGCGATCTTGTCGTGGCGGTCCACCGCGGCGACGGTCAGCGCGGCCGCGGCGGAGCCCGGGGAGCCGAGGGTCGTGTCGGAGGGGCCCTCGTTGCCCGCGGCGATCACGAACAGGGCGTGGGAGGAGGCCGACAGGTCGTTCACGGCCTTCTCCATCGGGTCCACCCCCGGGGTGTCGACGGAGCCCAGGCTCATGCTGACGACCTTGGCGCCCTGCGCCACGGCCCACTGCATACCGGCGATGATCGACGAGTCGGAGCCGAATCCGGTGTCGCCCAGGACCTTGCCGACCAGGAGCTTCGCGCCGGGCGCCACTCCTGTGTACTTGCCGTGGCTCTTCGCGCCGGAGCCGACGATGGTGGACGCGACGTGTGTGCCGTGTCCCTGCTTGTCGTCGGTGGAGCTGACGCCGGTGTCGGAGTCGGAGAAGTCCTTGGCCTTGAGGATGCTGCCCTTCAGGTCCGGGTGGGTGGCGTCGATGCCGGTGTCCAGGACGGCGACCTTCACGCCCTTGCCGTCGTAGCCCTGCTTCCAGGCCGCGGGGGCGCCGATCTGCGCGACGCCGCCCTCGGGATCGGGGGCGCCGTCCTCGTCCTGCGCGGCTGCCTTGACCCGCCCGTCGAGCCACACCCGGTCGATTCCGGGCGCGGAGGCCACGGCGGTGTCGTCGGCGACCGGGTCGGTCAGCGCCCGCCACACGTCGCCGACGTCCGGCTTCTCGGCGGTCAGCGCCTCGCCGCGGACGGCGGGAAGCACCCGCTCGACCTCGGCGTCGGCGGCGGCCAGCGCCCGCTTGGCACCGGCCTGGGTGCCGCTGCCGCCCCGGTAGGAGACGATCAGCGGCAGCTGCTCCCGGTGGGTGTCGTCGTAGCCGTCCTTGACGAACTGGGTGACGTCGAACAGGCGGCGGTCCAGTCGTCCGCTGCCCAGCAGCCGGGTCGCGTCCTGCGGGACGACATAGGTGTGGCCGGCGAACCGCCGTATGGAGAAGCCGATGTGTCCGCGGCCCTTGCCGCGCTCCACACCGGTCACCCGGCCCGTGCCGTCCACGCTCACGGTGTCACCGGTCACCAGTGTCACGCGTGCTGCCGCCCGGGCCGACCCGCTCGCCGCTCCGGCCGACAGGTCCGCCGACGGGCCCGCTGCCGCCGGGGTGACGGTGGTGGCGGTCAGCCCGGCCACCGCCACCAGGGCCGGTATCGCGTACGCGGCGCCCCGCGCCGTCAGTCTTTTCCCGCTCCGCTTGTGCTTTTCGTGCAAGGCGGTGTCTCGCTTCCCCGCAGATCGGTGGATGGTCCCCGCTCGGCCCGCTCGTGCGGGCGCACAGGCGGCCCCGGGCTGCAGGGGGGTGCGCGCCCAGGGCCGCCTGAGCCGTCGGCGGGGGGAGTGCCGTCGGCCGGGACCGAGTCTTGGACCCGGGGGAATTGGTCAGTAGCCCCTCGCCGGCACTGAAAAATCGCGGAGAAGCCCTGTTCCCGTGAAGTCTCGGCCGTTCGGCCGATGGCGCGACCCTGCCGCGTCGCGGCATGTGGCCTTTCGGCTGATACGGCTGTGCCGGTGGGGGGTTAGGGTCGCGCCGTGAATCTCCTGAAACCCGTGCGTGCCATGGATGCGCCTCGCGGACCGGAACCGGATGCCCGCCGGCAGGTCCTTCCGCGGGCGTTCGGCATCATCCTGCTGCTGCTCGCCGCAGGTGTGGACCTGCTGTTGGCGGGTGTCGACGGCCAGTCGCTGTGGCCTCAGCTGGTCGTGCTGTCGATCGGTCTGGCGGCGGTCCTCTGGCCCGCAGCCCGGCGGCCGGCGTGGCTCACCGCACCCGTGCGGACCGCCGTGCCCGCGGTCCTCTCCGGTGCCCTGACAGCGGCCGTGTTCCTTTCCGGCTGGGAGGCGGTGTACGGCCCGGGCGAACTCGCGATCCTGCTGTGCCTGCTCCTGGTCGCGGTGCGTGACTGCCCCGTGCGGTGGGCGGCGGTGTGCGGCGTTCTGGGCGGTGCGGCCGTTGTCGCCCTGTCCTACAGAGAGGCCGCCGGGGACCCCGACATCTCCTCGGTCAACCCGTTCGGGATGCTGTTGCTGGCCGGCGCGGCCGCCGGACTCGGCGGGTACCTGCGCACCCTGGACCACCGGCGCCGCGTCGCGGTCACCGAGACACAGCGGACCGAACGCCTCGCCATGGCGGCCGACCTGCACGACTTCGTGGCCCACCATGTCACCGGGATCCTGGTGCAGACGCAGCTGGCGCAACTCATCACCACCACGGAACCCGAGCGTCTGGCCGGAATCCTGAAGGACGTCGAGCGCTCCGCCGTGGAAGCCCTCGCCTCCATGCGCCGCACCGTCGGTCTTCTGCGTGAGGTCCCGGAGCCCGGCGAGGCGGGGAGCGACGACCGCCGCCCGGGGGGCGATCTGGCCGCGCTCCCCGAACTGGTGGAGGGCTTCGGCGGGCCCGTCGGTCCCCCGGCGGAACTGGTCCGCGATCCCTCGGTCCCCGACGACCTGCCCCATGAGGTGCAGGCCGCCGCCCACCGGATCGTTCAGGAGGCCCTCACGAACGTACGGCGGCACGCCGCGGACGCCACCGCGGTGACGGTCGGCCTGTCCTACGACGGCCGCGTGCTGGAGGTGACGGTGCGCGACGACGGCCGTGGCGGTACCCGGTTGCCCAAGGCCGCGCGCGGCGGCGGCTTCGGACTGATCGGGCTGACCGAACGGGTCACCGCGCTCGGCGGCGAAGTGCGTACGGGACTCCGCTCCGACCGCTGGGGCTGGGAGGTCACGGCGACGCTGCCGGCGCAGAGGGCGTCGTCGTGACCGCCCGACGCCCCCACGCCGCACGGTGCTCGGGGCGTCGGGCGGCGCCGCGACGTCACCTCACCGGTGCCAGTGAGCCCGCCTGACGGCCTTGGTCTTGACCGCGTGCCGCGCTCGATGTCAGAGGCGGGTTCGCCGAGGGCCTGTCGTTCCGCGGACGACCAGGTGGACCGGGAGGACTGTGCGCAGCGAGCCCTTGCCGGTTCCGTCGATGGCAGCGGGCAGTCGACGGACGGCCTCGGTCCCGGATTCCCGCGGTGGCTGGTGAATGGTCGTCAGTCAAGACCCACATGACCCGGATGTTCGCCAAGCTCGACGCCCGCGACCGGTCCCGACTCGTCGTCATGGCCTACGAGTCGGGGCTGATCACCCCCGGCATGTCCGCCTGACCCGCGGCCGGTGCGGCGACCGGCTCACAGACGGGAACGCCCGACACCGCCCCGCCCAGCACCGGCACACCCTCACCCCCGGCACCTCGCACCCGGGTGTGACAGCGGAGTTGGCACCTGGGTGTGACGTGCCCTTCCGTTCCCGCGCCTTACCGTCACCGCGCACTGACCAACCAGAACCGGTTTCCGCGGAGCGCGCATGCACCAGACCATCGACATCGACCACATCACCCGCCTCTACCGCACCTACGCCCACGACCTCGACCAGGTCCGCGAGAAGCAGCGGAAGCTGCTCGCCCCGCCGACCTCACTGAAGGCTCAACTCGACGACATCGAGGCGGAGATCACCTATCTCCTGCTGCGCGAGACGCGACCGGAGACGGTGGTGGAGATCGGCACCTTCCACGGCTGGTCCACCACCTGGATCCTCCAGGCCCTGAGGGACAACGGCACCGGCCACCTGTACTCGTACGACATCGTGGACCACGTCGTGCGCAACGTCCCCGAGCAACTGTCCACCGGGCGCTGGACGTTCACGCAAGGGGACGCGCGGGAGAACCTGGAGAAGATCCCGGACACCGCGGACTTCCTCTTCATCGACGCCGCGCACTCGGCGCGCTTCGCCCGCTGGTACATCCAGCACCTGCTGCCGCGAATGCGGCCGGGCATACCCACGTGCGTCCACGACGTCTTCCACGGCCGCAGGCCACTGCCGTTCACCGAGGGAGCGGTCGTCCTGCGCTGGCTCGCCGACCAGGAGAACGCCTACTTCACCGCCTCCCGCGCCCACGCACCCGAGATGTATGACCGCCTGAACGACGTCAAACGAAACCTCACCCTGAGCCACCCCCTGAAGGACAGCCAGGACAACCCCATGATCTTCTTCACCCTGCGCTGACGCCGTCCGGAGGGCGCGGCCGCCGCAGCACGGCCATCGCGGCACGGCTGCCGCGCCGCCCCGAGCGGTGAGCCGAGGGCCGTGCGCCGGCACTCCCACTGCCGGCTGCCGGGCCGGGCAACAGAGGCCCGGTCCTCGTTCGGACGGCGGCCTGATCCCGGTGTCGGCCGAGCACGCGTCCCCGTGCGGCCGGAAGCAGGCCGCTGATGAGGAACGGCCGTTTCCCGGGCTGCTCAGCCCAGTTCGGTCAGTCGTCGCACGGCTTGGGCGGCGAAGGCCTCCATCCACTGTGATGTGGCGCCCAGATACGGCGAGATGATCACCGTGTCGATGCCGAGCCTGGCGTACGGCTCGACGTCACGGATGAAGGCGTCCAGGTCCCCTTCGGTGGCGCCCTCGCCCACGTGCTCGGTGCCCAGGGCGGCGGTCGTCGCGAAGCCCCGTAGCCATGAGCCCTCACCTGCGGGGACTTCGAGGCTCTTGGTGTCGAAGTCGACGATCCCGAGGGTCTCGGCGACTTCGAGGCTCTTGGTGTCGAAGTCGACGATCCCGAGGGTCTCGGCGTCGTCGGTCTTCAGGATGC
>NZ_VTHJ01000117.1:0-5597 GCF_008386495.1 Streptomyces tailanensis
ACTGCGCCGCCACACCCGCCACCACGGTGGGTGTGGCGGCGGCCGTGCTCCTCCTCATCGGGCTGGACTGCCGTTCACCCAGGCAAAGTTGGGGCTGGGTGAACGGCCAGCGCAGTCGCGGACAGCGTGAAGTTCGCACCGCAGCCTCCGGCGGTACCGTACCCGACTACGACGTTCCTCTCCGCCCTCGCCTGCATGAATGCCGATGCCCGGCGCCTTCCACCGCATGTCTGCGTCACGGGGTCCAAACGGGGAGATCGGGAGGCCCGGCCACGTCGTGAGCTGATTTGCGTTCCAGAAGCGTCGATCGGAGATGGGAGAGCCGAAGCGCCAGCTGGATCGCCAGTGCCCGCTCGTGGCTCTGCCAGGCGGGGCCGAGGATTTCACTTATGCGTTGGAGCCTACGGACAACGGTATTGGGGTGAACATGGAGCTTCTTCGCCGCATAGGTGGGAGAACAGCCGACTTCGAAATAGATCTCCAGAGTCCGTGTGAGCTCGGTGAATCGTATCCGATCGTGTTCGATGAGCGATCCGATCCACTTGTTGATGAACTCGTCAGGGTCGCGATCGTCGGACAGGAGCATGCTCAGTAGGCTGAGTTCCTGCACCGAGGCAGAGCAGCCGGTTGCGCCCAGGGAGATCATTGCTTTCATGTAACGTTTCGCCTCGTGGTAAATTCGGCCAACTGATCCTGGGCCGATGGTCGGGCCGGCCGCGCTGACGGTAGGCGGCTTGCTCAACAATGACGACAACTCGTCATGGACTTTCTGTGCCGTGGCACCGGGCTCTTCCCCCGGGAGCAGGAGGACGACGGAGTCGTGGCGGGAGCTGCTGAGTCCGCCCGTGCGGTGAGCGTATTCGGAGGCCCACTGGGCCAGTTTGTTCCAGGACTCGCACTCCGGGCGGACGAGGACGATGACATGTGGCTTGTAAAGATCGAGGCGGAACTGGCTTGCTTCCCGATCGAGATGTTTCAGAGGCTGTCGAGGCACGCTCAGTAGAGCGTCGAGAAACACTTCGTGATCCCGCTCGGCGACGGCGCTTTGATTCTGGACCATGAACTGGATTGCCACCGCCTGGCTGAGCAGCTTCAGCACCACCACGTCCGGCCGGGTAATGGGATGGTCCTGGTGGAGCAGGACGCTGCCGAGCTGCGTGGAGTCGGCCACGATCGTGGTTGCCCACATACCGTTGCCCACGGGGAAGGGCACAGGAGTGAGTTGGGTGGCCGTCATCGTGTTCACGAACGCCTGTCGCTCTCCGGCTGACGGCGGCAGTTCGCCGCAACATGCCAAGGGGCGGCCGTCGGCATCGCTGATCAACACCGCGCCGCCGAATATGGCGCTTGCATAGGTGGCGAGCACCATCAGATTGCCGCCCCTCAGTGCGAGTTCGATCAGCCGGTGGTGGGTCTCGATGAGACGGGTGGCGGATCTCAGCTCGGTCTCGGTCTGCAGGGAGTAATTCTTCAGGTCGGTGACAGCGGTTTTCATACGTTGCAAATCCATCACTCGGCCGATGGCCATCCCGGCTACTTCTCCCAGGGAACCGAGTAGCGAGATCTCGTCGACGGTGAAGTGACGTACGCTCCGCGACGCCAGATGCAGCACGCCGAGCGACTCGGCCTGGTGGGACAACGATACCGCCGTTATCGCACGCAGACCCTCGGCCTGAACCACGGCATCAGCCGTCGCGTTACGAGAGACGCGTTGATCGGACAAATAGTCGTGGGTCCAGAAGGGTAGCGATTCGGCCGACAATTCATGGTCCAGCCCGTCCAGGTTGGGCAGATCCGCAGTGCTCATCCCCACGCTGATCTTCGACGCTTGGCCCTGCACGGAGCGGACGCATAGGCCTCCGCTCTCGGCGTCGATCAAGCTGATAAAGGCTAAGTCGACATTGAGCAGTCTTTGAGTCTCTGAAGTGATGAGTTTAAGTAAGGGATCGAGTTCGCAGAGGGCGTTCAGCTCTCGGGCGGTGCGGAGCAGTGCGGCGCAATCGGCTTCACGGTGCAGATGTCGTTCTATTTGCGCGGAGATACGCAGTCCGATCTCGGCGATTGGTTGTAATGGGTAAACCGCGTCCCCGTCGGATGCTCCGCCCCAAGCCTCAGCGAGTTGTTGGAAACTGCTGACCGGCGCCCCTTCTGCAAGTAACTGCAGTACAGTCATGGCTGCTTCCAACTCGACACTCTCCAGCGTCACGTTTCCCTCTACCTCCTGGTGGCCGCTGTATGCCGCGAAATCGGCGTCGATCTGATCTTACCGGGTGAAGGTGCAGTTCGCGGGCGTCGGATACTCTGCCGAGACTTCCGGTTCGCTGGTTGGGCGCGATGCGATTGCGGGGCGGTTGACAGCAGGCTCGTCGCCCGGCCGAGTCTGCGGTCTGGCTGCGGCAGCAGGTTTTCCTTAATACACGGAACTGGCCGGCGTGCGCCGTGTGGGCTTCCGGCGAATATATCGCAGGGTTCGTTGGCGGATCGATCCCGAGCTGCCAGCAGGGCTGTCCTCCCGTGAAGTAGAACCGGAATCCCACCACGGGGTCGCCACGGATGAAGAAGAACATCGCGAGTTCCGCAGTGACCCTGGGTGTCAGGGAGTGGAGAATCATTCCACCCTGAACCGTCAGTCGCGGCGGAAGGATGCTGGCGGTCATACCTGGAAGGATGTTCGTCCGGGAGCTGGTGGAACTTAGGGAAGAATACTGAGTGTTATGTTCCTGCCGGTGTACATCTGCAGACGGGGAGGTGAACGCCGTACACGCTATGGTGGGCCCGAGTACACTGGCTCTGTCGCAGATGTCGATCAGTGTGACAGAAACCGGAGCACCTTTCCAGGTTTCGATCAACCGGCTTCCTGGACGGTAAAGGAGATCGACACCAGTGGGGCAGTCGAGTTCGAAGCCGAGGCACTTCCTGGATGCGGGTCGAGGCGGCCGTGCCTACGTCCAGGAAACATACCTGAAGAGCATCGGTTCCGACGACGCTGTGCGTAATGCCGCCTCCAGTGCCGATCGTGATTCTTCACCGGAAGATGAAACAGGGAAGCCTAGGGTGTAGACCGAGATCATTGAATTGATCTGCCGTCCAGCCGGATTTCACTTAGGGTGCGACGATGAGGTCTGGAACTCATTATTCACTCAATCTCGGTGTGCGATCAAGGAGTAAGGTAAATGTAAATAAGGATCCTGCGTGGACGCAGACAATGTTACCGAGGGTACGTTCGGCTGCGTCGACGCGAGTGGGTAACGATGATCTCGAAGGGGTTCCTGGGAATTAAACGCGTGCGGGTACTTGAGGATTAAATCAGCCAGATTGGATGTTGTCTAGGTGTTGACGCCAACTCGGACTGGACCAAGACTCAGACCTGATGGGTTCTCAGTCGGCCAGATGACGGTTGTCGAAGCCTTTGATCATGAACGGGGGGCGCGTTCGTGTGTCGTCTTCCCTGGTCGGTGTCCTGCAGCGCCATTGCGCCGGGTCCGGGGCCGCCGCTACCGCCTGGGCTCTCTGCTCGCGCTGTGCCTGGTCGCCGTCCTCGGCGGAGCCGCGTCTCTGGCTGTCGACGGCAAGGCGGTGCACGGATCCCGCACCGACGGCGCGACTGTCCACCTGCTCGCCGCCGCGCTCCATGCCTGTCAGCCCGTGATCGCCCAGTGGCAGATCGCCGTGAAGCGCAACGAAATCCCCGCCTTCGCCTCACTACTGGACCGGATCGACCTGCGCGGCGTCGTCGTCACCGCCGATGCGATGCGGACCCAGCGCGCCCACGCCGGGCACGTCATCACCGTCGGCGGCCACTACCTCCTGGTAGCAACCAGAAGAAGCTGCGCAAGCAGCTGCGAAACCTGCCCTGGCGCCAGATTCCGCTGCGGGCCCGCACCGCCGGGGTCGGCGGCCGCCGCGAGGTCCGCCGTCTGAAGATCCGCACCGTCCGGCCCGGCCTCCTCTTCCCGCACGCCGTCCAGGCCATGGAGATCAAGCGCCGCCGCACCCGCCGCGAGATCGGCAAGGTCGGGACAGAGACCGTCTACGCGATCACCAGCCTCCAACCCGAACAGGCCGACCCGGCGCAACTCGCTGAACCCGTCCAGAGCCACTGGTCAGTTGAGGCCCTGCACCACCTCAGAGACCTGATCTTCGGCGAGGACGCCTCGCGAGTACGCACCGGCACCGCACCCCAGCATCGCCGCCTGGCCCAATTCCGCCGCATGACCGGGCTCACTTCAAGGCGGTGGAGAACTGGTGGGCGAAGTGGCTGGCCAGCGGGTGCCGGGTCGGCGAACACAAGATTCTCGATGCGGTCGGGCAGCGGGCCATCCGGGCAGGGGCCGTGCCGGATCACCGTCCCGGCGGCCTGGGTTCGGCTGGACGGCTGTGGACGCGTGCGGGGCGGGGGAGCTGATCGCGAATCTGTACTGGGCGCGGCTGACCGAGCAGGCAGTGGGCACCTACCCGCGCCGCTGGGGCTTGTCCTTCCAGCGCCCGGATGAGCGTGCCGTCGAGCGAGTCGCGGAAGGCCGCCCGCTCACCTGGGGCGTCAACGGGTACACGCCTGTCGTGCGCCGCACGGGCAACCAGTTCTCGGCCAACGCCATGTCCGCGATCGGCCACCAAGGGCCGAGCCGTATGCGCTCCGTGCACTGCAGGCATGCCATGGTCTGCATCGAGACCTCCGATGCCGACGTCAGGTACCGGTTCCCCCGACCGGCTCGCGGGCCACTTCGACCGAGCCCTCCTCGCGGCCGAGACCCGCCGGCTCTCCCGGCGACGCCACCGCACATTATCCGAGGCTACTTCGGCGACCTGCACGTCGGGTACATTCCTCGAAGGGAGCGCTTTGATTTTCTGATCAATAGACAGAGGTCCATTAACTTGCGTACGCTATGAGGCGTATAGAAATAACTTCCGGATCAACCGAGGAGGTTTTATGTCCGAATTATCGCGCAAGGCTGTGGTCGTGAAGGAGGACGAAGCCGAGAAGGTCACCTTTCCATCGGCCGTGGCTCGACTTCTTGTGGATGCCACCGGTGTCGGTGGGGCTCTGAGCTGCCATCATGTGCAGCTTTCCATGGGCGCTGACGGCTCCAGTCCGCATTATCACGCGAAGTCCTCCGAGCTGTTCTACGTCATCGACGGATCATTGCAGATGCTCCTGGAAGACGAGGTCGTCACCGCAGAGAAAGGCAGCCTCGTCGTCGTCCCACCGGGTATGCCGCACTGTTTCGCCGCGCCGCCGCAGGACCTCGCCGAGGTGCTTATCGTGCTCACGCCGGGAATCGAGCGCTTCGGTTATTTCCACCTCCTCAAGGAAGTGATCGAAGGCGGGGCGACGGCCGATGATCTGGCGGCCGCCGAAGGGCTGTACGACAGCCACTCCGTGGACAGCCCGGTCTGGCGCGCGACTCGCGCCCGCTGACGCGGGGCCGGCGATCGTTCATGTCGTGTCCGGACAGCGCCGCACACAGCCTGCCATGAGCTGATGCCGTGTCGTCCGGACCGAACGAGGACCGTTGGGCGGCGCCACCGCGGTACGATCGCGGTGGCGCCACACCAGGTCCGATGCCCACGAAGCACCACACGGCTCCCGCGAGGTT
>NZ_VTHJ01000117.1:5656-13589 GCF_008386495.1 Streptomyces tailanensis
GCTCCCGCGAGGTTCTTCGCGTCGTGCTGAGTGCGGCACCGGAGGACGCCGGGGCAGGCCGGGGACATGCAGCGGGTGCGGGTCCCACCGGACGGCGGCAGCCGCTGCGCCACCTCCGCGGGTCCCCACCGGCAAGGCGCTTCACCGCGCGTGGCTCATTTCATGGGATGTCGCGACGCCGCCGTCGCGCGCCGTGGGCGAACACGTCGTGGGCAAGCGCGGAAGCCATGGACGTGACGACGCTGGCTGCGGCGGCCGACGTGCGGTGCCCCATGAAGACGAGAACCGTCGTGACAGGGCCCCGCGCCGTCGAGGCGTCACGGGTCGTCCATTCACCCCACATCACACCGCGGGCCTGGAGCATGAGGCGAGCACGTCCGCGATCAGGCTCCCCGTGATGCGTATCCCGTCCTGGGTGAGCACGGACTCGGCGTGGAACTGGATCGAGGCGAAGTGCGGCCCGCGCAGGGCGTGCACCTCCCCCGTCGCGGGGTCGCGGCTGATCTCCACCATGCCCACGTCCCCACACTCCACCTTGTCGCTGGGGCTGACGGCGGCGAAGGTGTTGTAGAAGCCGACGCGTTCGCGGGTGCCGAAGAGGTCGATCTCGCGTTGCACGCCCTGATTGGGAATGTCCCTGCGACGGAGATCGAAGCCGCACTCCAGGCTGAGCACTTGATGGCTGAGGCAGACAGCCAGAAACGGGTGCCGGGTGGCCAGGAGGGTACGTATCGCCGAGTGCAAGTGGGCGATCTTGGGATGGCCGATCTCCCGAGGGTCCCCGGGACCGGGTCCCATGATGACGAGGTCGTATCCGTCGTCGAAGGAATACGGCTCGTCGAACCGCCGGACCGTCACGGAGAACCCCATGGACCGCAGTTGATGGTCCAGCATCGAGGTGAACGTGTCCTCGGCATCGACGACCAGTACCCGCCGGCCGGACAGCAGAGGTTGGGGCCGCACGGGCTCTCCGTCCCCAGCGAGCCAGAACCCGGCGATCGTCGTGTTGCGCTGTTCGAGAGCGGCGCGTACGTCGGGGTGGTCACCGAACGGCGCGGAACTGTTCGAGGTGAGCGCCTTGAGAAGACCGGCTGCCTTGGCCCGCGTCTCGGCGGCTTCGGCATGCGGTTCGGAATGACGCACCAGGGTGGCGCCGACACCGATGCGAACCCGGCCCCCGGCGTCGATGTCGGCGCTGCGGATGAGGATGGAGGAATCCAGTGAGCGGCCACCGTGCTGATCGCGGCCGATGAGAGCCAGGACTCCGCTGTAGTAACCACGGCCTTCGGGCTCACGGGTGCTGATGACCCGGCAGGCGCTCTCCAGCGGAGAACCGGTCACGGTGGGCGCGAACATCGACTCGTGCAGGATATCCCGGGGATCGCGTGTCGTGCGACCCTCGATGAAGTACTCCGTGTGCGCGAGACGTCCCATCTCCTTGAGGAACGGGCCGATCACCCGGCCGCCCGACGCACAGATCCGGGCCATCATCTTCAGCTCTTCGTCGACCACCATGTACAGCTCGTCGGCTTCCTTGGGGTCGGCCAGGAAGTCCATCACGCCGTCGAGGGTCGGGCCGGTCGGCGGATACCGGTAGGTGCCGCTGATGGGATTCATCACGGCCACCCCACCACGGACGCTGATGTGCCGTTCGGGGGAGGCGCCGACGAACGTACGGGTACCGGTGTGGACGATGAAGGTCCAGTACGCCCCGGATTCCTGCTCCATCAGACGACGGAAGAAGGTCAGAGCGGTAGCCGGGGTGTATCCGCGGATCTCGGTGGTGAAAGTGCGTTTGATGACGAAGTTGGCACCCTCACCCCGGCCGATCTCCTCGGCGATGATCTCGCGTACGCAGTCGGCGTACGCCTCGTCGTTCGTGTCGAAGTCACCCCCCGACAAGTCGATCGGGACGTCGGGGATGCGGGCCAGAACCTCGGAAACCGGCATCACAGTCTGGCCGGTGACGGTCATGGCGATCAGGGGTGAGCCGTCATCGACGCATGCGAAACCGCGTTCCGCGATCTGCCGGTAGGGGATGATCGCCAGTACGTCCTGACAACTCTCCGGGCCCGGAGCGGAGTCCTCCCGCATCGGGATGTCCGCCAGCGTGGCCAGTGTGGAGACCTCCCCCACGAGTACGTCGATTCTGCCGGGACCGGTGACCTCGGGCCGGTGCAGCAGCGCGAACGCCGGGGGCTGGTTGCTCAGGACCAGGTCCAGCAGTTCCTCCGTCATGTGAGAACCTCCTCGGCGGTGGTGACCACCGCGCAGCGTTCGGCGGCGTACTTCATGGCCATCCAGTGGTAGTCGCGGGAGAAATCCGCAGTCGCGTCGGCTACCAGGAAGGGCTGGATGTCGTTGGTGAAAGCGTCGACGGCGCTCATCAGCACACCGATGTGCGCGTACACCCCGCAGATCACGAGCTGGTCCCGGCCGCAGTCACGCATGCGCTGCAGCAGGTCGGAGCGGAAGAACGCGCTGTACCTCCACTTGGTGAACATCCAGTCGCCCGGGGCCGGGCTGAGCGGCTGGACCAACTGCTGTTCCTCGGGCACGGTGCGCATGCCCGGCCCCCAGAAGTCCCGGAGCAGGCCGCGTTCTTCCTGCGTCATGTCACCGGGCTGAGCGGTGTAGGCGACCGGAACACCGAGCCCGGCGCATGTGTCACGCACTCGGGCGGCGTTGCGGACCAGCAGATCGCGGACCACCCGGGGGAGGGGCTGAAGGAAATAGCTCTGCATGTCGTGGACGAGCAGCACCGCGCGGTCGGGGTCGAGCTTCCACCCCGCGGTATTCGCAGGCAAGTTGTCCGCCGTGGGCAGTGCGTAGGGTTCGATGGGGGGGATACCTGGCATGTCCTGAGGCCTCCTGGGTGGATTCGGTGAGTGGCACATCCGAGGGCGGGGTCACCGCCGAACGGGCAGGCAGGGGGGATGTTGCTGCGTGGACGGAGAGAACCTGCTGGCTAGGTGCACCGGTGGGCGTCAGTGCCCCAGCCGACGGCTACAGAGAGTCGGCAGGGGCGTACCTCCGCGAGCGGGGAGAAGCCGTCGCGTCTGGCCCCGTGCAACCGGTCTGCTACACGTTGCGCCCCAAATCGTCGGGGGGAGAGCAAGAGCGGGCCAAGTGCGACGGCGGCACTTCGTCAGGTGGGCCGTTTCGCCGCTGCCCGGGGCACGGTAGGACGCGGCGGACCCTGGCGCGGCGAAGAGCACTTGTGTTGCCCTCGCACGGGGGCGTCGGTCGCGCTGCCGCCGACAGCGGATACGGGTGGGTTGTCGTGATACGCGGGGTGGTGGTCATCCGGCCCTCGGCCAAGGGCGTTCACAGGGGCGTCGGCGACGTCCTTGGGCGTTCGTGCGCCTGCAGGTCTCACCGGCGGACAGCCTTCCGTGGCGGGCACGATCGCATCGTACGGCCGCCGGCACCCCCGGTCGGCCCGCAGCCGTCGCCGATCCCGTCCGGACGCAAAGGTGCGGGCCGGTGCCCGTCGCCGCACGCAGGACCCCGGTCTGACCGCCGGCGACCGGCACGGTCCTGCGGACCTGACGGACCCGACAGCGTTTCGTTGACCCGTCCATGCCGCCCCCGCAGGCTGTGCGCCATGAAGGCAACGATCCGTGGCTCGTACGGTTCGGGGGGCCGTGCCGAACAGACCGCCGTGGTCAAGCCCCAGTGGCCGGAACCGGCCTGTTCACCAGTAGTGGGAGAGATGTGCTGATGCATAACAAACACATGCAGATCTGCGTCGTCGGTGGTGGGCCGCGTGGGCTCTCCGTGGTGGAGCGCATCTGCGCCTATGAGCGTCGATCGCCGTCTCGGACCGCCGTCACCGTTCACGTCGTCGACCCGTCCGCGCCCGGCTCGGGAACCGTTTGGCGCGCGGAGCAGTCCCGGCATCTGCTGATGAACACCGTTGCCTCCCAGATCACCGTCTACACCGACCGCTCGGTCCGGATCGACGGCCCGATCGAGCCTGGTCCCAGCCTGTACGAATGGGCCGCGGACATATCCGCCGGGCGTGATCTGGGTGCTTACGACGCGGCCACGCTCGCCGAAGCCGAGCGGATCGGCCCGGACACCTACCCCACGCGCACCTTCTACGGTCGCTACCTCCAGGATTGCTTCCAGGCGATCGTGGCAGCTGCCCCCGAGCACGTCTCGATCGAGGTACACCGCTCCCGGGCCGTCGCCATCGCCGACACCCACGGCGTTCCCGGCGGTCCGCAGGGCATCAGGCTGGAGGACGGCACACGGCTCAACCACCTTGGGGCCGTCATCCTGGCCCAGGGTCACGTCCCCGCACGCCTGACGCCCCGGGAGGCGCGGACGGCGAGCCTGGCCCGTATCCATTACCTGACCTACATCACGCCGATCAACCCGGCCGATCTCGACCTGAGTTCCATACAGCCCGGCCAGACCGTGCTGCTGCGCGGTCTCGGCCTCAACTTCTTCGACTACATGGCGCTGTTCACCGCTGCCCGAGGGGGCTCCTTCACACGCGGTGCGGGCGGCAAACTGGTCTACAAGCCGTCAGGTCAAGAGCCCCGCATGTACGCCTTCTCCCGCCGGGGCGTCCCCTACCACGCCCGAGGCGAGAACGAGAAGGGCGCGTACGGGCGCTACCACCCCAGGCTGCTCACCCCGGAGTGCATCGCCGAGCTGCGCGAGCGTTCTGTGGACGGCGACCGGGTGCACTTCGGCGTCGACCTGTGGCCGCGGATCTCCCGTGAGGTGGAATCCGTCTATTACGGCACGCTGCTCACCTCACTGGGCCGCGCCGACGCACGTGAATCCTTCACCGAACGGTTTCTGGCAGTGCCCCTCGACGCCGACCCCGCCCCTCTGCTCGACGAGTACGGCATCGGGCCCGAGGACCGGTGGGACTGGGAGAAGCTCTCCCGGCCCTACGGGAGCCGTGAGTTTACCGACCGCGACAGCTTCCGCAGCTGGCTGCTGGAGTACTTGGCCAAGGACGTGGCGGCAGCCCGGCAGGGGAACGTCAGCGGCCCGCTGAAGGCGGCCCTGGACGTCCTGCGCGATTTACGCAACGAGATCCGGGGCGCCGTCGACCACGGCGGTCTGGAGGGCAACTCGCACAGGGACGACCTGGAGGGGTGGTACACGCGGCTCAACGCGTTTCTGTCCATCGGCCCTCCGGTCTCCCGCGTCGAGGAGATGATCGCGCTGATCGAGGCAGGGATCCTGGACGTCATAGGTCCCGGCGCCGAAGTGAGGGTCGACCCCAGGGTCCCGGCGTTCATCGCCGCCTCCGGCGTCGTACCCGGCCCGACGGTCCTGGCAACGGCACTGATCGAGGCCCGACTTCCCGACAGCGACCTGCGCCGCACCGCCGACCCCTTGCTGCGCCACATGCTGGAGACCGACCAGGCGCGGCCCTACAGCATCGACGGCTCATGCGGGACCGTTTACCAGACCGGAGGGCTCGCCGTCACCGAGCGCCCCTACCGGCTGCTGGACGCCCACGGCAACGCCCACCCACGGCGGTTCGCCTACGGAGTTCCCACCGAAGGCGTGCACTGGGTGACCGCCGCCGGAATCCGCCCCGGCGTCGACTCCGTCACCCTCTCCGACTCCGACGCGATCGCCCGCGCCGTCCTTGGCCTGCCGGCCATGGCCCGCGTCCCGCTCGCGGCCCACGCCGTGCAGGCCGATACAGGTCTCAAGGGCGTGATCGTGTGAGCACCAGCACCAGTTCCGGGGCGCTGGTCGATGCCGGTCTTCTGTCGCCCGTACGGGCCGGAACCCTGGCCGAAGCCGCCGTCTGCGACCAGGCGTGGCTGCAGGCCATGCTCGACGCCGAGGCGGCCCTGGCCAGGGCACAGGCCCGGCTCGGTACCGTGCCCAAGTCCGCGGCGGACGCCATCACCCGCGCCGCGCACGCCGATCGCCTGGACCTGCGGTCCCTGGCGATCGCCTCCCGTGAGACCGCCAATCCCGTCGTCGGCCTCGTCCAAGCGCTGAGCTCGGTGGTCGCTGCCGACGACCCGGCCGCCGCCGAGTACGTCCACCGAGGCTCGACCAGCCAGGATGTCCTCGACACCGGCGTCATGCTGGTCGCCGCGCGCACCCTGAAGATCATCCGAAGGGACCTGACCCGCACGGCGGACGCGCTGAGTGCGCTTGCGGCCGCCCACCGTGACACCGTCATGGTCGGCCGCACCCTGACTCTGCAAGCCGTGCCCACCACCTTCGGGCTCAAAGCGGCGGGCTGGCACCGGCTCGTGCAGGAGGCCGTGGAACGCTTGGACAGGGTGGCGTACGGTGGCCTGCCGGTCGCGCTCGGGGGCGCCGCGGGCACACTGGCCGGCTACTTGGAGTACGCCCGCATTGACGGTGGGACCGCCGATGGCGACGGCCCATTCGACCCCGGCGACTACCTGGACCGTCTGGTGGAGGCGTTCACCGCCGAGACCGGACTGGCTGTCCCCGTCCTGCCCTGGCACGCGCTGCGTACCCCGATGGCCGACCTGGCCGCGGCCCTGGCGTTCACCGCCGGCGCTCTCGGCAAGATCGCGCTGGATGTGCTGTCCCTGGCCCGCACCGAGGTCGCCGAGGTCGCCGAACCGGGTGGCGCCGCCGGACGCGGTGCCTCCTCCGCCATGCCGCACAAACGCAACCCGGTTCTCGCGACGCTGATACGCAGCGCCGCCCTCCAAGTGCCGGTGGTCTCGGCCGGGCTGACCCAGTGCCTGCTCTCCGAGGACGAGCGCTCGGCAGGTGCCTGGCACGCCGAGTGGCTGCTGCTGCGCGAATGCCTGCGGCTCACAGGCGGAGCAGCTCACACGGCTGTCGAACTCGCGCAGGGACTCCGGGTACGGCCCGAGCGCATGCTGACCAACCTCACGCTCACCGGCAGTCAGATCGTCTCCGAGCGGATCGCCGCCGTGCTGGCTCCCAGGTTCGGCAGGGCCGCCGCGAAGCAGCTGGTCAGCACGGCGGCGGCCACGGCGGCGGACACCGGTGCCGCACTGGCCGATGTGTTGGCGGCGACCCCGGGCCTGGCGGGTGTGTTCGACGCCGATGACCTGGCCGCTTTGTGCGACCCCACTCGGTACACCGGGGCGGCGGGCGAACTGGTGGACAGGGAGCTCGCATCTTGATCCGTGCAGCTCGATATCATCGCGGCCTCTCGTCCCGCTGGATCAGGGACTGGAACCCGGAGGACGAGGTCGCCTGGGAGAACGGCGCCAAGCGGACAGCCCATCGCAATCTGGTGCTGTCCGTCCTCTCCGAGCACATCGGGTTCTCGGTGTGGAGCATGTGGTCGGTCCTGGTGCTCTTCATGTCCCCGGAGATCGGGCTGGGATTCGACGCCGAAGAGAAGTTCCTGCTGGTCATGACTCCGACCCTGGTCGGCGCCGTGCTACGGCTTCCGTACAGCCGTGCGGTGTCCCGTTTCGGCGGCCGCGACTGGACCGTGTTCGCCTCCGCGATCCTGCTGGTGCCGACCGTGTCGGCGCTGTACTTCGTACAACGGCCCGGCACGCCGCTGTGGGTGTTCCTGCTGATCGCCGCCACGGCCGGCGTGGGCGGCGGAAACTTCGCCTCGTCGATGACGAACATCACCGCCTTCTTCCCGCAGCGCCACCAGGGCTGGGCGCTGGGACTGAACGCGGGCGGCGGCAATCTGGGCGTGGCGGTGATCCAGCTCATCGGACTGCTCGTCATCTCCACGGTGGGCCCCGCGCATCCCGCCTATGTCGTGGCCGTCTACCTTCCGCTGATCGTTCTGGCCACCCTGCTGGCCGCTCACAAAATGGACAACGTCGACTCCGTACGAGCCAGGCCCGGTGTCCAGCGCAAAGCAGCCGTATGTCTCGACACCTGGTGGATCTCGCTCCTCTACATCGGCACCTTCGGCTCCTTCATCGGCTACAGCTTCGCCTTCGGCCTGGTCCTCCAGACC
>NZ_VTHJ01000118.1 GCF_008386495.1 Streptomyces tailanensis
ACCGGATCCGCCACACCGCGCGGGCCGGATCCGCCAGATTGATCGAAACCAGATACGCGCCCTAGGGCTGAGGGTGACGTGCTTGAGGGCTCGCCAGCGTTCCTTCAGTTCCGCCGCGGTCCGCTCGCCGCGCGCCCTCAGGTGTCTGATCAGCGCATTCGTGGCGCGGGTTCCTCGGTCCAGGGCGGTCTCGGAGCGGCCTTTGGGGCGGCGTACGGGCACGTGAATGCCGATGCCGGCGCCGATGTAACCCTTGTCGGCAAGCGTGGGAAGCCCGTCGGCGGCGGCCTTGTACAGCGCGGGCAGCACGTGGATACGGGCCGCGGTGATGTCCGGGGTGGAACCCGGCTCGACATCGGAGACCCACAACGGGGTGCCGTCCGGCGCTGCCAGGAACTGAATGTTGCCGCCGAAGCTCTTGTGCTTCTGGGAGAACCACAGGTCGTTGCCGTCCTCCCGGACCCCGGCCAGCCGGTCGCAGGAGATCAGCGTGCCGTCCAGCACCACGTGTGTCATCCCCTCGGCGCGGCAGAGGTCCAACACCTCGTGCAGATCAGGCGCTTGGGCGGCCAGCACGCCGATGCCCTCATGGAGGTAGCGGTAGCCAGTGGCCTGCGAGATCCCGGCGTCCCGGGCCAGGCAGTGCACGCAGCCGTGTTCTCGGAACCAGGCAGCACCAGTACCGCCTGACGGAACGGTCCCAGGGCGCGAGAGCCCTTCGGCGTGCCGATCCCGCGGCGGTGGGCGGCCAGCAACCGGACCAGGAATTCCACGACGTGGCGTGGGACGTCGAGCGCGGCAGCATAAGTGACCAACGTGAAGCCCCTGGTTCGAGCGGACATGATCTTGGCAGACCAGTCCTACCAGGGGTTTCACGCCTGCCCGGCCTCGTGGCCCACCCGAAGGTCACTTTCGCTGGCGAAGCCTCAGGGTAAGAGCCACGCCGGGCTCAGCCCCAGCTCTTGCCGGCCGGTTCCTTGATCGTGCGGTTGGTCCGGTTGAAGAAGTTGGTCAGCGCGATCTCCAGGTTGATCGCGCCGATCTGCTCCTCGGTGAAGTGGGCGTTGGCCTCTTCCCAGATCTCGTCGGTGACGCCCGGCGCACCGTCCTGCAGTCGGGTGGCGGCCTCGGCCAGCGCCAGTGCCGCGCGCTCTGCATCTGAGTAGAACGGCGCCTCGCGCCACGCCGCTACGTTGTGCAGCCGCTCGTCGGTGTCACCGGCCTTCTTCCCTCCGGAGACACTGGCGTAGACGCACGCCGAGCAGCTGTTGATCTGGCTGGCGCGCAGGTGGACCAGCGCGAGCAGCTTCGGGTCGACACCCCCGGCGGCGATCGCCTTCTGGAGGTGCTGGATCGCGGTCCACACATCGGGGTTGTTCGTGTTCTTGTTCTTGAGCCGGTTTTCCATGTGGGAGTGCTCTCCTTCATCGGGTTACGTTGCGGCGCCTGTGCGCGTCATCCCTATGACGGAGCAGCTTCCACGGAGGTAACAACATGGCCGGCACCCATCCCGCGGACCCGATCGTCGATGCCTTCGAGTCCCACCGTGACCGGCTCCGCGCCGTCGCCTACCGCATGCTCGGATCACATGCCGATGCGGAAGACGTGGTCCAAGAGGCGTGGCTGCGTCTCTCCCGCCAGGACACCGACACCATCGACAACCTCGGCGGCTGGCTGACCACCGTGGTCGGCCGCATCAGCCTCGATGTCCTGCGGTCGGGCCGGACGCGCCCAGAAGTCTCCTTCGACGACCAGCTACCCGAATTCACCGTGACGCTCGACGACGCTCCCGCTCCGGAAGACCTCGCGGCAATCGGGGACTCCGTCGGCCTCGCGCTCCTCACGGTCCTCGACTCGCTGCGCCCTGACGAACGACTGGCGTTCGTGCTGCACGACGTGTTCGCCGTGCCCTTCGCGGAGATCGGCACCATTCTCGGCAAATCCGCCGACGCGACCAAAATGCTCGCCAGCCGCGCCCGCAGGAAGATACAAGCCGCCCAGCAGCCGGCAAGCGCCGGACGAGAACAACGCGAGGTTGTCCAAGCCTTCCTGGCCGCAGCCCGCGATGGCCGGTTCGAGCAGCTGCTGCAGGTTCTCCACCCCGAAGTGAAGTTCACCGTCCACACCCCGAACGGCACGTTCGTCACGCTCGGCGCCACCGAAGTCGCCACCCGCGCGCGAGTGGCCGGCAGCGCGGCACGAGGACATGCGGCAACCGTCAACGGCCGCCCCGGCGTCATCTCCTGGAGCGAGGACGGCACCCCGCTTTCCCTCCTGACCTTCACTGTCGCCAACGGCCACATCACCGAGATCACCGCTGTGGTCGACCCGGCCAAACTCGCGCTCATGGACCTGCCGGACCCGATGTGACTCCCCACCAGCGAAGGCCGCGCATGCTCGAAGTGGTCCACGCCGGATCCCGCAGAGACGTTGAACTTAAGTCTCTGAGAAAACCTCAGTGCACGCGTTCACCGCACGCCGCCGGAAACAGGACGGTGCCGGGCGACAGTTCGCCTGGACGCCGTCCCCTCACCCGCAGGCACGCTTCAACAGAGCCCTCCACGGGCGGGTACTCGAGGGCAACCTCGTCCAGCACGGCGATCTCACCGACGAGGTGCAGTTCCGCCGCGTGCACGCCGTCCGGGAAACAGCCGACCAGGGCCCCGAAGGCTGCCGTGTCAGTGCCGTCGGCGACGCACTCTCGGATCCCGAAACGCCAGTGCTCGGCCGCATCGGCAAGCAGCGCCCTGCCCCGCTTGCCCAGTCCGGCGAGGAGAGCTGTGCGGGCTCGCAGCTGGTGGGCGATGGCGCAGCAGATCGGGACTGCCGTGCCGTAGAACGTCGTCACCCGCGTGTACTCGGCGTGGGGATAGGACGACAGGGCTTCATCGACCAGCCCCAACACGGTGTCCCGCGCCGCCGGGTGACCCTGCTGAGCGATGTCCAAAAGCAGAGGGGTCGCGACCGCAGCCGCCGGAAACACCGCGGCACTGTGGCCATGCCCTATTCCGCCGCCGAGCAGCGAGCCGGCTTCCGCCGCCTCCACCAGGTTCGCCGCATCGGCCAGCGCGCGCAGACCGCGGGCGGCACGAGCCGGTTCATACCAGTCGGGATGGCCCGGTATGGCACCCCAGTCCACCGCGTCGATCGCATCCAACACGACAGCATCCTCGCACCTGGCTGCTGCACCACTGCCCCAGGGCCCGACGATGCCTTGTGAATCATTCCGTTAGGAGTTCTTGGTCATTTGCACCAGAAAAGGTGGTGCGTCACGCCGCTCGGGCTGGGCACGACCTCCATGTGGAACCGGTCCAACAGCTGTTCGGGCGAGTCCCAGAGGCGTAGCCCGGACCCGAGCTTCACCGGTGAGACGGCCACATGCATGGTGTCGACGAGGTCGGCGTCGAGGAACTCCCGGATGGTGGTCACGCCGCCGCCGAGCCGGACGTCCTTGCCCTGCGCGGCCTCCCGCGCCTGCGCGAGAACGGTGGCGGGGTCGCCGTCCACGAAATGGAACGTGGTGTCGGAGAGCGTGAACGATGGACGCTTGTGGTGGGTCAGGACGAACACCGGCGTGTGGAAGGGCGGCTCGTCACCCCACCAGCCGCGCCACTCGTGGTCGCGCCACGGGCCGCGCTGGGGTCCGAACTTGTTGCGGCCCATGATCTCGGCGCCGATGTTGTGGCTGAAGTCCCGGGTGAAGTAGTCATCGAGGCCCCGGCTTCCCCCGGGCTCGGTGCGCCTGGGCCAGCTCGCCGTGGCGCCAGCCCAGGCGAAGAGCCTTCCCGGATCGATGTTGTGGCCGAAAGGCCGCTCCAGGCTCTGGTCCTCGCCGGCGGCGACGCCGTCGCTCGAGATGGTGAAGTTCTGCACTCGCAGCAGCTGATCCACGTGTTCCCTCATCAGGTCCTGTCGCCTCCTCGTATGGCGATGCGTCCTACATCAGGATGTCGAACGGGATGTGGCTGGATCGACAGCGGCGCCTAAGTTCTTCCAAAGCGTGCCCCGCGCGACCGTTCACCTGCGTCGCTCGGCGGCACCCCGGTGCCCACTGGTGCGGTGCCGAGTCGCCAAGAGGCGCGGGGACGGCATTGCCTGCGCGGGGGCAGCGCATCAGGCTGCGACTTGAAGCGGGTGTCCGCCCCAGCGGATACCTTTCTCGCTGCGGACGCGGGCGCGTTCCTTGCGTTGCACGGCGAGTACGTCGGGGTGGCGGGCGTGGGCGTTGCGCCACCGCAGGTAGCGATGCAGGGTTTGGGTCTGTGCCGGGTGGCCGCAGTGATGGTAGTTGGCCAGGGTGAACTGCCGCAGCGGGCCGAAGTGTGCCTCGATCGGGTTGGCCCAGGAGGCGTAGGTCGGAGTGAAGCACAGTTGGACTTTGTTCTCCTTCGCCCAGCGGCGAATCGTCGCGCCGATGCGGGCGGAGAGGTTATCCAAAATGCTGTAGACCGGGGCGCCGTCGGGTCGGACGGCGCTGATCGACTTCAGCGCCGCGTACCGGGCTGGCCGACGTTCCGTGCCGAAAGGCCGGCCCACAGGCGGCTCAGTCCTTCTTCCCTGTCGCCCCGGCGATCAGCTCCACTGGTAGGCGGTGATGTCCGAGTCCGATGTATCGGGCTCGAAGGTGAAGGATCCTGGTGTGCCAGGGTCACCGAGCCAGGGCAGTCATTGGTCTTTCCGCCTTGGAGGCACCACGCGGACGACTACCGACGGGGGCGGGCAGCGAGCCCCTTTCCTCGTATTCGGCCCGGCTACGCTGGACTTCATGATTCGTGCGGTGGTTTTCGACGTGGGTGAATGCCTGGTGGACGAGACGCGGGAATACAGCACTTGGGCGGACTGGCTCGGTGTACCCCGCCACACCTTCCATGCCGTGTTCGGTGCCGTCATCTCGCAGGGACGGGACTACCGCGAGACGTTCCAGGAGTTCCGGCCCGGGTTCGACCTGTACGAGGAGCGGGAGCGGCGGGCGGCTGCAGGGCAATCCGAGACGTTCGGTGAGGAGGATCTGTACGACGATGTCCGGCCGACACTGGCCCGGCTGCGGACGGATGGATTGTGGCTCGGTATCGCGGGCAACCAGACGATCCGCGCCGGGAAGATCCTGCGTGAACTTTTCACCGACGACGTCGACCTGATCGGCACCAGCGATGACTGGGGCGCGAGCAAGCCGGACCCGGAGTTCTTCGAGCGGGTCGCGGATGTCACGCCCTTCGCCCACGACGAGATCCTTTACGTCGGCGACCGCGTCGACAACGACCTGCGTCCAGCCGTGACCGCCGGGATGCCTACCGCGCTCGTGCGCCGCGGCCCGTGGGCGACCATTCAGTGGCGGAGCGAGGAAGCGAGGGAACTTCCCACGTTCCGGATCGAAAGCCTTGGCGAACTGCCCACCCTGATCAGGGACTTCAACGGGCGAGAGCACTGACGGTCATCGGCCAGCTGTAGAGACGGTCGTCCAGTTCCCGTACGCACCGCTCGTGCTGGTGCGGCGCGAGAGCGCGCCGCACATCGCGGACCCGGTCCATTCCCGTCGCATACCAGGTCCGTGACAGCTGATCGAGCGCCCGTAGCGCGTACGCGCACGCTTCCTGGGGCCGGTTGGCCGCGGCTTCCACGGCGGCCAGGTCGCCGAGTACGACGGTGGTCTGCTTCTCCTCGCCGGAGTCGAGTGTGTCGAGGACATCGAGGAGTGTCTCCCGAGCCTGCGGCAGGTGACCGGCCTTCAGCTGTGTGTTGCCCTTGAACGCGGCCAGCCGTACCGGCGAGAACCAGTCGAGCCACTCAGGAGACCGGTGCTCGCCGCCCCTGGCAAGGACATCCTCTGCATGCCCGATCAGGTGCAGCGCGGTCCGTGCGTCTCCGCACCGCGTCTCGCACTCGGCTTCCACAGCGTCGAGCCAGGCCAGCAGTTCCGCTGATGCCGGACCTCGTCGGGCATGGGCACGCGCCGCGATCAGCCGCTCCACGGCCGCCTCGCGGTCGCCCGCCCATCCGGGGATGAACGCGCTGTGGGCGAGCACAGCCGCGCCGAGCAGTGGATCGTCCGCCTCCCCTGCCGCTTGCAGGGCTCTCAGTAGCGTCCGCTGCGCTTTCTCCGGCTCGCGGAGATCGAAGAACTCGACACGCCCGACGAGCAGCCACGTCTCAGCCAGTGCGGCGGCGACCGTCCGCCGCGTCTGCCCGATCGTCTCCGGTAGGAGTGCGCACCCCAGCGTGGCGTGTGCCAGCGCGGCGGGGTGGAGGACGGCCGGTGCGACGGACCAGTACAGGTGGCGGTGCGCGCGGGTCACCGTCAGGAAGTCCTGCCCGACAGAGGCAGGTTGCAGAGCGACTGTCTGCGTGGGCACGGCGGCGAGCCCGGCTGCCGGCGCCGTAGCAGTAGCCGTCACCATGGCTCGCCGCCCCCGGTCCGCCACGGCACTGTCAGGAGGTATGAAGCCGAGTGATTCCAGGTCCTGCCCGAGGAGAGCTTCGAGGGTCTGAGCTTGTGCGGGCTGCGGCCAGGGGGGATTCTCCGATTCCCAACGCCGAACCTGTCGTACGCCTACGCCGAGGGCGTCTGCGAGCGCCTGTTGTGAGGCATATCCAGCGGCCACGCGGGCCGACTTCAGGCGGATGTTTCCTGCGGTCCTGGGCACGGTTGCACCTCCTGCGCGAGTGCCTCGAATTGTTCCATGGAAGACCCTCCCAATAGCGATCTTCACTCGAAGGAGGCATGGAAAGCCCTGTAATGCGCAATAAAAAGTCCTTCAGAAGCCCTCGATGCAAGGACTTTTGATCGTCACGCTTGAGGCAGTACCCAGCGAAGCGCCCCCGACGGGCGCGCAAGGAATCCGAAGCCTCAGGTGACCGCCGCCGATGCGGGTGCCAGGAAGCGACCGACCTGATCGGAGCAGACCGACACATGTCCCTTGTCTCACAGGCCCTCGCGTGGCTGAGAACCCTCCTGCTTGCCCCGCACGAAGGCAGGACTCCGACTCCTGCCACGGCTCCGGACAACAGCCGAGCACTGCCGGTGGGTTACCCCTCGCCGGGCTCTTGGGCGCGGGCGCTGCGGCAGGCACGGCAGCGCAGGGCCCCTCACCTGTGGCCGCCCGCCGAACCGGTCGCGCACACGGATGCCACGGACACCGGCGGCCCGGTACGTGCCTATGTGCTGTTGATCGAGGAACGCCACCATGCCCTCCTCTCCGCTCACGAGCGGCACCAGGAAGCACCACGCCCGCAGCGCGCCCTGCGTGGCGCTCTCCCGCTTGCCGCCCATGAGGTCGACATCGCCCCACGTGCAGTTACGTGCGGAACGAAGGTGAACGCATGACCGCCCTGCGCCTGCTGCCGTGGCCCTCTGCCAACGGCAACCCCTGCTTCCTTTCCACAGACAGCGCGAGCGGCGTCGTGTCGCGCCTGGCCGACGACATGGAAGCCGTTCAACTCACCACAGGCACCGAGGTGCTCGAACTCGGGCGTGGGGTACTGAACGACCCGAAAGCCACAGCCACCGAGCTGCGCTACGCCGGCGTCCGTCTCGCAGAATGCCTGAGCGATGCCCTGCGAGTCGCCGAGTCACGCGGGATGCGCCTGCCCACCGGCGACACCGAAGGTGAAGACGATGACGGGGAAGGCCACGGCGAGGAGGGACTCGAATGAGCCGCACCGTTCTGCGCTACGTCCGCCACACGATCCGGCACGCCCCGGACGCCGAAGTCACCTTCGAAGCGTTCTGCACGACGTCCGACTGCGGCGCGGAGTCCGGCTCCCAGGAAGCCCAGCAGACAGCCCAGGACTGGTGTCTGCGCCACGCAGGCCGCACCGGCCACGACCTCTTCCGCCGCATCGTCACCGACCATGCCCGCGTGACACGCGAAGAGTAGAGCAGTGGACGGTACGCACAACACACCAACGCCGTACGGGTGATCGCCGTTGCCCCGGGCGCGGCGACAAGGCCGCGCTCCGGGGCACCGAGTCCGGCGACCGACGCCGTGTCGCCCGAGGTCACCTCACCGCAACAACACCCCCGCCCCCTCCCCCATCCCCTCCGAAGGCACCACCACCAGCCCCAACTCGGCGGCGGAGGCCAGCAGCCTGTGGGCCGGGAGGATGCGGACCGTGTAGCCGAAGGGGCCCGTGCGGTCCAATGACAGCGGCCCCTCGTACACCCAGCGGCCCTCCTCGTCGGGGCCGTTCGCCGGTTTCAGGGGGACGGCCGACGCGTCCGTGATGCGGTCCTCGGAGTCGACGCGGCCCGAGACCGCCTGGACCTCCACGTCGTCCGGGGCCAGCTCGCCCAGCCCCACCCGTACGCGCAGCACCAGCGACGCCCCCAGTTCCGCCGCCGTGCCGGTGGGGGCGGCGGAGGTCTCCACGTGGTCCACCGTCACCCGGTGCCAGGCGCCCCGCACCCGCGCCTTCCACTCCGCCAACTCCCCTGCCGCATCCGGAGCCAGGGCACGGTGCGCCCTGGCCGCCGGCGCGTACAGGCGCTCCACGTACTCGCGGACCATACGCCCCGCCAGCACCTTCGGGCCCAGATGCGTGAGGGTCTGGCGGACCATCTCGATCCAGCGGTCGGGCAGGCCGCCCTGGCCACGTTCGTAGAAGCGCGGGGCCACCCGCTGTTCCAGCAGGTCGTACAGCGCGGCCGCTTCCACGTCGTCCCGGCGGTCCTCGTCCATCGCCGCCCCGTCGGCCGTCGGGATCGCCCAGCCGAAGTCCGGCTGGAACCACTCGTCCCACCAGCCGTCCAGGACGGACAGGTTCAGACAGCCGTTCAGCGCCGCCTTCATCCCCGACGTTCCGCACGCCTCCAGCGGCCGCAGTGGGTTGTTCAACCAGACGTCGCAGCCCGGATAGAGCTTCTGCGCCATCGCCATGCCGTAGTCGGGGAGGAACACGATCCGGTGGCGTACGCGCGGGTCGTCCGCGAAGCGCACCAGCTCCTGGATCAGGCGTTTGCCGCCGTCGTCCGCCGGGTGTGCCTTGCCCGCGACCACGATCTGGATCGGGCGCTCGGGGTGCAGCAGGAGGTCCATCAGGCGGTCCTGATCGCGCAGCATCAGGGTCAGGCGCTTGTACGACGGGACTCGGCGCGCGAAGCCGATCGTCAGTACGTCCGGGTCCAGTACGCCCTCGATCCAGCCCAGTTCGGCGGTGCCGGCGCCGCGCTGGCGCCAGGAGGCGTACAGGCGTTCCCGAACCTCCGTCACCAGCTGCTCGCGCAAACTCCTCCGCAGGTCCCAGATGTCCTGGTCCGGGATGTCCCCGACCGCGTCCCAGCGGTCCGAGCCGCCGACCGACATCGCGTCCTCGGTCCGTTCGGCGCCGATCTGGCGGGCGCCGAGGCGGACGACCTCGGGGGCCACCCAGGTCGGGGCGTGCACGCCGTTCGTGACCGACGTGATCGGGACCTCGTCCGGGTCGAAGCCCGGCCACAGGCCCGAGAACATCTCCCGGCTGACCTGGCCGTGCAGGAGCGACACGCCGTTCGCCCGTTGTGCCAGCCGCAGCCCCATCACCGCCATGTTGAACACGTTCGGATCGCCGCCCGAGTACGTCTCCATGCCCAGGCCCAGGATGCGTTCGACGTCGATGCGCGGGAGCTCGGCATCGGGGCCGAAGTGCTGGGCCACCAGCTCCCGGTCGAAGCGGTCGATGCCGGCCGGGACGGGCGTGTGCGTGGTGAAGACCGTGCCGGAGCGGACCGCCTCCAGACCGGCGTCGAAGTCGAGCCCCTGGTCGTGGAGTTCGGCGATCCGTTCCAGGCCGAGGAAGCCGGCGTGGCCCTCGTTGGTGTGGAAGACCTCGGGGCCGGGGTGGCCGGTGAGGCGGCAGTACGTGCGTACGGCCCGGACTCCTCCTATGCCGAGCAGCATCTCCTGGAGGAGGCGGTGTTCGCTGCCGCCGCCGTAGAGGCGGTCGGTGACGGCCCGTTCGCCGAAGTCGTTCTCCTCGACGTCGGAGTCGAGCAGGAGCAGCGGTACGCGGCCGACCTGGGCCTGCCAGATACGGGCGTGCAGCCGGCGGCCGCCGGGCAGGGCCAGGTCGACCCGGGCGGCCGATCCGTCGGCCTCCTGGAGCGGCACGAGGGGCAGCTCGTTGGGGTCGAGCACCGGGTAGTGCTCCTGCTGCCAGCCCTCCCGGGACAGGGTCTGCCGGAAGTAGCCGTGCCGGTAGAGCAGGCCGACGCCGAGCAGCGGTACGCCCAGGTCGCTGGCCGCCTTCAGATGGTCGCCGGCGAGGATGCCGAGGCCGCCGGAGTACTGCGGCAGCGCGGCCGTGATGCCGAACTCGGGCGAGAAGTAGGCGATGGCGGCCGGGAGTTCGGCGGTCTGCGCCTGCCCCTGGTACCAGCGGTCCCCGGTGACGTAGTCACGCAGGTCGTCGGCTGCGGCGCTCTGGCGGCGCAGGAAGCGCCGGTCCTCGGCGAGTTCGGCGAGGCGCCGGGGGGAGACGGAACCGAGGAGTCGTACGGGGTCGCCGCCGGAGGAGACCCAGCGCTCGGGGTCGACCGACTGGAAGAGGTCACGGGTCTCCGCGTGCCAGGACCAGCGCAGATTGCGCGCCAGCTCGCTGAGCGGGTGAAGGGCTTCGGGGAGGACGGGTCGGACGGTGAATCTGCGGATGGCCTTCACAGAGGATTCCACCTTCACACCTGGACGTACGGGCCGGGGATGCGCCGAAGCCAGTGGCCGACAGCCGGCGATCACCGGCCGCTGGAGCCGTGCGCCCGTCGTCACCCACGACAACACCCTCGACGGTAGCGGTGCGGCGGCCCGACAACCATGGCACGTACCGCCGGGCACGTACCACTGGCATGTCCTACGGCACTTACTCCTGCTCCTGCTCCTGCGCGTCCTCGGTATGCAATTACGGCGCATCCGTACCCCGACCGCCCCGCCGCGCAGTCCACCCCCACACGTTCAGGCCTGATTTCGCCGCGACCTTCACATGAACGCCACGGGCGATATGGCCGGTTCCGCCCCTCTGTGCGACCTTGTGGCACTTCACACCACACGAGACGCTGCCCAGTGGCGTACCGGCCGACCTCGGCCGAATCCGGCGATTCCGGCGGGCACCCTCGGTCGCCCCCGGCGAACTCCGGTGACGGTACGCCGATTTGAGGAGGGGGTTCTCACACATGCGACACCCGACAGAGGCGAGAAACAGGCGTAAGTTCAGTCTGCGCTGGACGGGGGGCCTGACGGCGGTCATCACGGCCGCGGTGCTTTCGGCCATCAGCCTCCCCGCGCACGCCGCTCCGGAGGGGTACGTCCTCGGAGCCGGTGATCCCGGTTCCGTGAGCGGCAGTTACATCGTGACCCTCAAGGGGGGAACGAAGGCCCCGTCGAAGGCCGGAAAGGACGTAGCGGCGCAGTACGGGGCGAAAATACGCCACACGTACAGCTCGGTCCTGAACGGATATTCCGTGAAGGTCGGCGAGAAACAGGCCAGGCGGCTCGCGGCGGACTCCCGCGTCGCCTCGGTCGTCCAGGACACGATGGTCACGTACGACCACAGCCAGCAGAATCCGCCCTCGTGGGGCCTGGACCGAATAGACCAGCCGAAGCTGCCGCTCGACAAGAGCTATACGTGGCCGGAGTCGGCGGGCAAGGGTACAACCGTGTACGTCATCGACACCGGCATCCGCGTCACGCACAAGGACTTCGGCGGCCGGGCCGGCAACGGCTGGGACTTCGTCCAGAACGACAGGACCGCGCAGGACGGCAACGGCCACGGCACCCATGTCGCGGCGACCGCCGTCGGCACCAAGTACGGCGTCGCCAAGCAGGCCAAGGTGGTCGCCGTACGCGTCCTCGACAACGAAGGGGCGGGTACGACCGCCCAGGTCATCGCCGGGATCGACTGGGTCACCAAGCACGCGAAGAAGCCGGCCGTGGCCAACATGAGCCTCGGCGGCTTCGCCAACGTCCAACTCGACACCGCCGTACGCAACTCCATAGCCTCCGGCGTCACCTATACGGTCGCCGCGGGCAACGACGCGCTCGCCGCGGGCCTCTACTCACCTGCCCGGGTGAAGCAGGCGATCACCGTCGGCGCCACCGACAAGAAGGACGTCCGCGCGGAGTTCTCGAACTGGGGCCCGAGCCTCGACCTGTTCGCGCCCGGCGTCTCCATCACCTCCGCCTCGCACAAGAGCAACACCGGCAAGGCGACCTTCTCCGGTACGTCGATGGCGAGCCCGCACGCCGCCGGGGCCGCCGCGCTCTACCTGGCCGACCATCCAGGGGCCTCACCGGCCCAGGTGAGCAAGGCACTTGTGGAGCGAGCGGTTTCGGGCAAGGTCCAGGACAAATATCCGGGCTCACCGAACAAACTCCTCCAAGTCAACAACCCGTAGGGCCCCTGTAACACCACAGGTGAACGGCCCTTTACCCAGAGCGACTACAGTGACCGGTCTCGTCCTCCTCGGACGAGGCCGGTCTTGTGTGTAGACATACGCGTGAGTAGTTAACAAAGTGCCGGAATGCCCACCCGCACTCTGTGGGAAGGCTCCACCGGTACGTCCCGCTGGCCCCACCTCCCCACACCCTCATCCGCCCGCCCACGTTGACGCGGACAGGAGCGGTCATGCCCGCCACGCACCACTCGTCAGCCCCTCCGACGACCAGTACGCCCCCCGCACCGACCCACAGCACCGACGCAATCCCCGCGACCCGGGCGCACACCGACCCGCCCGCGCCGACCGCGCCGCCCCCCGAGACACGTCCTACGGCCACTCCGGCAGACGCTCCGGCGCACGCCCCGTCGCCGCACGCCCCGTCGTATGCCCCAACCCTCGGGCGGATAGCGGTCCTCGACGTCCGGCCGACCGTCCACCACGGCCGCCGGCCGGCGAAGGCCGTCGTGGGCGAGGCCTTCGAGATCTCGGCCGTCGTCTTCCGCGAGGGCCACGACGCGGTCGCCGCGAACGTCGTCCTCAGGGACCCGGAGGGCCGCCAGGGCCCCTGGACCCCGATGCGCGAACTCGCCCCCGGCACCGACCGCTGGGGCGCCACCGTCTCCGCACCGGGCGAGGGCCGCTGGACGTACGCCGTGGAGGCATGGAGCGATCCGGTCACCACCTGGCGGCACCACGCCCAGATCAAGATCCCGGCCGGCATCGACACCGAGCTGGTCCTGGAGGAGGGCGTGCGCCTGTACGAACGGGCCGGCGCCGGAGTCCCTGAAGGCACCCCGCGTGGTGCCCTGTTGGCCGCGGTGGAGCGGTTGCGTGACGACACCCTCCCTGCGGCCGCCCGGCTGGCGGCGGCGTTGACGCCGGAGGTGGATGAGGTCCTGGCCCGCCATCCGCTGCGGGAGCTGGTCAC
>NZ_VTHJ01000119.1 GCF_008386495.1 Streptomyces tailanensis
TCGATGATCTGGATCAAGGAGCTCGCGCGGGCCACCCCTTGATCGAAACCAGATACAGGCCCTAGGGCGCACCTCAGGTCCCGGTAGGGCATGACGAGGGCGGACGCACCCGCCACCGAGGTCACGGACGCACCCACCGTCAGGCAGGCCAGCCGTCCTCATTGAGCGGCTCCTTGCCGAACGTACGGTGGTTTTCGGCCGAGTAGCTGCCGGAGAAGGAACGGGACGAGGACATCGACCCCTTCACCAACACCGTCCGGGTCACGTGATGAAGCTGTGCAAGAAGCTCGGTGAGCCGCAGCTGGTCGAAACCGTCGCCCCGGGCGGGGGAGTGGCTGCGATGACAGGGCACGGCCGAGTCCCGGCTCGTCAGGTTCCCGGTACGTGATCCAGATCCATGTCCGTCGTGGCGACGTCACCTATGCCGCCGCCCCGGAGTCGCGCACATCGGCCACGACGGCGTGGATGCGCGACGGGTCGGCGGCATCGCGTACGACCTCGTCCAGTCGCTTCTTGTCGCGGCCCAGGATCGTGACCGACGCTCCCTCGGCGAGGAAGCGTTCGGCGACGGCACGGCCGATGCCCGATCCGCCCCCGGTGATCAGGGCCGCGTCACCCTCCAGCCAGCCGCCCGTCATGACTGCTCCCCGAGGAAGCCGGTGACCAACGCGTCGAACTCGGGCTGCCGCTCCAGCTGGACCCAGTGGCCGCACCGCCCGAACACGTGCAGCTGCACGTCACGGATCTGCTTGAGCATGAGCTGGGCGCCTTCGAGGGTGATGGTCCGGTCGTCGCGGCCCCAGAGCAGCAGCGTGGGCGCCTTGATCTTGTGCAGGTCCCGCCACAGGGGGTCCATGCCACCCCGCTTGCCGAAGGCCGCGTTGTAGTGGTGGTAGAAGGCGATGTGGCTTTCGTCGAGCGAGGTCCGCCGGACGCCGCAGCGCTCCGCGCGGGGCCGCCGTGGCCGCGCACGTCGACGTCGACACTGCCTACGAGGTCCAACGCCGTCTCACCGCCCGCTTGCTGGAGTGCAGCGGGCATTCGACGAATGCCACCGAGGCGCACCCCGAGACCGAGCGCGAGCAAGCCCGGCGCGTGCCCGGTGTACCCACGCCCAGCGGTCGGTTAAGCAGCGTTCACTGCGCCGAGAACACGCTCCCGGCACCGCTCTGCCTCCGCGATCGTCCGGGCGACGTCGATGCCGATGACCCCCTCGCCCCATTTCCGGAGCGTGCCGTTGACGAAGACGACGTCGACGTCGCTGTTCGTGCAGAAGTTGACGACGGTGCCGATGGCGTCGCCACGAGGGCGCAGGTGCAACCGCCCGGTGTTGACGGCGATGAGGTCGGCAGGCAGGCCCGCCTTGAGTATTCCGAGCCGACCAGGCATGCCGGCGCTCGGCGCGCCCCCGGACGTGGCGGCCCGGAGCGTGTCGAGTGTGCTGAACGGGCTGATCGCCTGCTCGCCCGAGGAGGAGTTCGGTCGGGTGAACGCGGCACTGCGCTGGAGTGTCAGCAGAGTCCGCATCTCGGTGAAGAAGTCCAGTCCGTAGCAGACCTCGTTGTCCGAGCTGATACCGAAGACAGCACCACTCTCCTGGGCCTGGAGCACGGCTGGGAACGCGGGGCCGATGCCGAAGTGAGGGTCGGATCGCGGAGTGACGTTCACGCCCGCGCCCACGTCTCGCAACTCCGACCACTGCCGCGCGCTCACGCCGATGCAGTGGTTGAACGTATCGTCGGCTCCGATCAAGCCCTCACCGAAGAAGTCGCCTACGGCCGCAGGCAACCCGAGTTGCGGGACGGGAACTCCGAGGACCAGCTCGGCTGAGACGCCCACACCGGTCGCTCGCGCGAACTCGAAGACTCCACGCGAGGGCATCGGGCTGAACAAGCGGAGGGTCAGCAGTTCGTCGTCGTCCGGGTATGCCGATCGCAGTTCCGCGAAGGTGCTCAGGAACTTCTCCGGATCCGTGTCGACGGCCGGTGCCCCGGCGGCGAAGACCGCCCGAATGCCCATCGACCGGAGACCGTCCATGGCGGCGAGCGCGTGCTCCACGGACTTCGTGTTGTGACTGTTGTCGACGATCGTTGTCACGCCGGCGTTGATGGCCTGGACGGCGGTGAGTTGCTGCCCGACCCGCATCTCGTCCGGAGTCATCAGCGGGGCGCACGCCAGGTGCGCGAAAGCCATGTATTCGGGGAAGCTCGCATCCGGCACGGCACCCCGAAAGACCCCCTCCCAGGCGTGAACGTGGCAGTCGATGAATCCGGGGAGGACGATGTGCTCGGTGAGATCCACGACGACGGTGTTCTCATCAGCGAGGTGGCCGAGATCCGCTCCGACGGCCTCGATCCGGCTTCCCCGGATGAACACGTCCGACCGCTCTGACCGCGGCCGGTCCGGATCCATCGTCACGACTTCGGCATTGCGCAGAATCGCCGAACGCTGCGGGTCATCAGCGCGCGCGGCGAGCACTTCACCGACACGGGTGCTCGAAGGTTCCATGTCCGGCTCCTGCTCGCTCAGCGTACGACGGTCGCCTCGACCGGCACGTGCCGCTCGAGGAACTCGATCTGATCGGCCACGACACGCTCGAACCAATCGCCCACATAGATGTCGAAGTGACTGGCGTCGTAACGCTTGACTTCCCCTCGCGCCGCACGGGAGGCGAGTTGCTCCGTCTTGCGCGCCGGCGTCACCTTGTCCCGCTCGCACACACAGACGAGCAGAGGAGCCTTCACCTCGGACGCCCCACGGCCGGGCCGATAGACCGGCACCTGGAACATGAAACGGGCGGGAATCTCGGGGATCTCGAACGGCTCGCCCGACGCGTCGAAAATCGCCCGCAATCCACTCACCGAGTCCGGCGAGGTCATTACCGCCAGGTCACCGGGAAGCCCCACGATGGGAACTCGCACCGGCGGCTCATTCCGGTTCGCAGCCTTCCGGTCCTTGAGCGCCTCACGCATGAGCCGCATGATCGTCTTCTTCGGCATCGCCCTCGCGGCGGCCGGCCCGTCGGAGAACGGGCACTGGGCTATCGCTGCGGCGATGCCGGGATCGCCCGCGGCCGTGGTGATCACATGCCCACCGGCGAACGACGTCCCCCACAGGATCACCCGCCGCGGATCGATACCCTCAAGAGTCCGGGCATACGCCACAGCGCCGCGCCAGTCCTCCAACTGCTCTTCGACATCGACCAGTTGCCGCGGCTCACCGGTACTCGAGCCGAAGTGACGGTAGTCGAAGGCAAGGGCCGCGTACCCCCGCTCGGCGAACCGCTGCGCGAACGCGTCGAGCCGCTGACTCTTGAGTCCGGCCAGGCCGTGACCCAAGAGGACGATCGGCACGGGCGAGTCGTTCGCCGCGCCGGCGGGCAGGAAGAGCCACCCACCACACTCACCGTCGCCCGACCTGAACCGCACATCCCGCCGGGACACCGCCGCGTCAGCCACCACGAACTCCTATCGCCGTTGATCGGGCAAGCCTGCGCCCAACGGTCGCCAGCCACACCCAGGAGGGTCACGGCACATCCTCATGGCGGAGGCGTCGGTACTCAATGTTGCAACGCACACTGACCAGGGGACGAGCAGTGCACTGTGCACTTGTGATCTGGACTCCTGGCCGCTGGCCGGCTCAGATTTCGCAGGGCGGCGGCGAAGTAGCCACGCTCCGCAGCCCCGTCCGCCGGTTTTGAATGGCGTCCGGTGGCAAGCGCATGGCACCGGACGGACGGGTCGGCGTCGGTACGCGCATCGCAAGGCGTCGGCCACGCTCGTCTTCGCGGCCACAGCAGGGTGCACTTGGCGGCAGTCGCCGCTGGCTTCCGCCTGGTCGGGGGCGACCGCCCGTGCAGGAGACGGCCCGCCAAGCTCTACGCGGACAGGGGTACGGCAATGGCTACCTGCGCCGATGGCTGCGCGAGCTCGGTATTCAGCACCTCATCTCCCGCAAGGGAATCGAGTTCTCCACACGGCTGGGCCGCGCACGCGCGCAACGTCGTCAATGCGCTCAAGAATTGAGTAGCCGGAATTGGTGGGTCCACAGGTGACCCGACGGTGTCAAGATCGCTCTTGGTGACAATGGAAACAGTACCGCCAAGCCTGAACAGGACGTATAGTCATGGTAAAGAGTGATGGCACCTTGTGACACGGGAGGCAATCGGTGAACGAAGCGGATTTGCAGCGCCTGATTGACGAGTCGGAAGTCCGAAAACTTGTTCAGGAGCATTACCGAGCGCTCGACGAAGCGAATTACGACGCATTGCATTCGCTGTACACCGACGATGCTGTGTTTGAGATCGGCGGGCAGATTCAGCGCGGTCGGCAAGCGATTGTCGACACCCCTGGAACTAATATCGGGCGCGCCTATGAGGTGACGTATCACCACATTGGGCAGATTTACGTCGACCTCGATGGAGACGAGGCAAGGGGCGTGGCCTACGTCGTCGCGTATCACCTCCCGAATGCGGCGGAGCTGATGAAGCACGAGGATGGTGGTGGCAAGTTTCACGTCACCGCCCGACGAACGGAAGACGGCTGGCGATTGACGCAGGCCCGTCTCGAGGTTGTCTTCGCTCAAGGGGACCCCATGAGAGTCCACGTCTAAAGGGGGTCATCGCTTTTAGCGGGGTAGCCGGTCGTGGCGGGAATCGTTGAGTGAGCCACTGAGTCGACGGCACGGGTATGTGCGGGGTTCCTTCCCCTCGCGGCAGGCGTAAAGCCGCCACACGCCGACCGTTATGACCGGCAACCTCCCGCGAGCTCAATGGTGGTCTGCACACAGGATCGGCAGCGAACAGGGCGGTGCGCACACGCCAGTACAGTAGGCCCGGTGACTGCCACCACGCTCGGAGGTGACTCCGAGGAGCTCATTCGCGGCGTCTCAAGAGCGATACTCGCCGATCCGGGCATTCTCATGCCGGTGCCCGCGGCGGTCGTCGACGCCGCGGGCGGCCCGTTCGCTGCCGATCCGTCCATTGTCGAGGCGCTCGGCGAGGCGACCCAGGAGAACGCGCTCCACTGGACGCGGTCGATGTACGAGCACCCCCGGCTGAGGGTCGCACCCACCTTGAGCAGTCAGGTCGTCGGCGTCGCGAGAGAAGGGTTCCGCTGGGGTACGGAGAAGACCCTCCGCACGGCATATCGCGCCGGTGAGCAGGCGATGTGGTCCCTCTGGATGCGGCTGGCCTTCTCACTGCACGACGATCCCGAGGTCCTGCTGCCGGCTCTCGACCACGTCTCCCGTTCGCTCGCCCGCTGGGTCGAGGACACCTCCGCCGCGCTGTTGGACCTCCTCGAGAGGGAACGCACGGCCCTGTCGGGTGACGCACAGGTTCGACGGCTCGAACTGGTCAATCTCGTGCTCGGAGGCTCCTCCGCGCCGACGAGCCACCTGGAGCAGGCCCTCCGATACCCGCTGTCGGCCTCCCACCTGGGCGTCATCGTCTCCGCACCGCCGCGACTCGCGGACCGCGCACGTCTCGTGCAGGCCGCGAGCATCGTCGGCCGACTCACCCAGTCGGCGCATCAGCTTCTCGTCCACGCCAGCACGTCGTCGCTCTGGCTGTGGGTGACGCCGCGGGCACTCATGACGCCGGACGACCTCGAAACCGCCACGGCACAGCACCCCGACGTGAGGCTCGTCGTCGGGCCGCGGGACGAGGGGGTGGACGGCTTCAGACGCAGCCACCACAGGGCACTGGAAGCACAGCGTCTGGTCCGCGACCACGGCGAGCAGCGGATCGTCTTCTACGACGATGTCGCCGCCGTGCTCCTTCTTGCAGCGGAAAGCGCCCGGCTTCGGGAATTCGTCCACACGACGCTCGGCCCCCTGGCCGCGGGCCCCGCCGAACTGCGACAGACGCTGAGGGTGTTCATCCGGGAGCGGTACAACGCGTCACAGACGGCTCGTCTGCTGTACACGCATCGAAACACCGTTCTGCAGCGTGTCCGCCGCGCCGAACAGCTCCTCCCGACGACACTCGAGCGGCACGGCACCAACGTGGGTCTGGCGCTGGACGCGATGCACTGGCTGAACGTGCGGCTCGACTGAACCAGACCGCCGCCTCGGCCTCCGCCCGCCGCCGTACCGTCAGGAATAACCCGATCGACCGTTCGCTCGACGGCAGAGGTGTATCGGCGCGCACAGCAGCATTGTCGAGAAGCGTGCTGCGGCAACGATGCCGGAGCACCGCTCGGTCGGAGGTGAGTACACCAGTCGGCCGCCCGCCGACGGCCGCCCGCCGAAGCGAGGAGATCGGCTCCACCTCGCTGGAACTGACGAGCACCGATCGGCTGCGCACCGAGCACAACCGCGTCCCGCGCGGCATCGTCCCCCTCACCGACACCCCCGACGGCCGGCAACGATTCCAGGACCTCGCCAGCATCATCGAGTGGGAGCAGAGCCGCCTGTCTCACCAGATCGCCAGGATGACCAAACGAGGCCTGGTGACCCGGGAAGAATGCGCCGAGGACGGACGCGGTGCCTTCGTCGCCATCACACCGGCCGGCCGCAAAACCATCGAGGCCGCCGCATTCCACCATGTGGCCACGGTCCGCCGCCTGGTCATCGACGCCCTCAGCCCGGACGAACTCGCCACCTTCGCACGGCTCTCCAACCTCATCCTCGAGCAACTGGACAACGAGTCACCGTGACCTTCGCACGGGTGACACGGCCGGTGACCTCGGCGGACGGAGTGCCGGCGGTGCGGCGGTGCTGCCGTACGTCCACCGCGCCGCGCACCACCCGCCGCACGCCTGCCGCCCGTACGGCGCCCACGACCATGCGTCACCGACCCGTGCTGCCGCCGGTCGACGCGGCACCGGACGAGAGCGACACGGTCACTCGGGCCGTGCTGGAGGCAGGCGGATTCGTCCGCTCGGCGAAGGCGGTCTGCCGGATGAGTGCGTGGTCCTGTTCGCCGTCGAACCACCGCGTCTGGCGGGTGTGTCGTGTCCCTGGACCGGCATGCCCACCGACCGCCCCAATGCGTCTCCGCTCCGGTCGTGCCGAGAGCCCGGCCGCCGTCGAGGGCTGACCCCGAACCCGGGCACGCCGCGGGTTAGGGGTCAGCCGGCCGCAGCGCGGCGCGCCAGCGCCACGACACGGCTCGGCGTGATGCCATACGTCTGCTTGAAGACCCGGCTGAAATGCGCCACGTCGTTGAAACCCCACCGGAAGGCGACGTCTGTGACGGTCCGCTCCCCGGATCCGTGCGCGAGTTCCCGGTAACAGACTTTCAGGCGCCGCTCGCGGATCCAGCGCCCCACCGTCGTGCCCGTGCCGGCGAACGCGAGGTGCAGCGAGCGCACGGAGACGTCGAGTGCTTCCGCGACGGACGAGGCGGACAGCTCCGGGTCGTCGAGACGATCCTCCACATAGCGGCGGACCCGGTTCAGGAGGGCCGCGCGGGCGCTCGCCGAAGGGGACGCCTCCACGGTGGGTACGAGCGCGGAGTCCAGGGTGTCGAAGAAGTTCTGGCAGGCGATGGCGAGTCCCGCGTCCGAGAGGTGGTCCAACTCGCGGACGATCGCGCGCAGCTGATCGGCGGCGATCGCCGCCAGACCGGTTCCCGCACCGACCGGCACGGGGCCGCTCGCGCGGGCGGCCGCGGCCGCGAGCCCCTGCGGGACCATGCCGCGCGGAAGCAGGAGGGAGAGCTCGTGGTGGGGCTCGACCGCGTCGAAGGCACGCGCGAGGTCGCTGTCCCACACCAGCAGGTCATGGGGGGCCGACGGCCACCTCGCCGTCCCCGTACCGGCACACCAGCCGGCCGCTGAGGTTGATCAGCACCCCGATGCGCGCAGGCCGTCCCTCGGCGTCGTCGATCCTCCGGCCCGCGTAGCGTCCGCCCCGGAACTCGGCGACGGTGAGTTCGTCCAGGTTGCGGTAGCGGACAGCGGCCCGGAACCGGTCGGGCTCGGGGAATGTCAGCGTCCACGGGAGGTGCAGCTCGGGCATCTTGCGCGTCCACGCGACGGGCGCACCTTTCTGCGACAGTCCATCGGTCGACCATGTGCCGGTTCCGACCATCCCGAACACCTCCGCGAGCTGTGCCACCACCATTGTGCAGTGCATTCCTGCCACGCGGGGAGGGCAACAGGCTGTGCCGCCCTGCGGACCGCGAGGCCGTGCCGGGGGGCATGAGGAGTGGGGCCGGCTGCACGAACGTACAAGCCGGGTTGCGCTCTGGGACAAGCGGTGCCGTCGCCCGTTGCGCAGAGTTCTCCTCACCGTCACCCGCGCCGAGCCCTCCTGAGAGGAGTCTCGGCCACCACGGAAGGACCCAGCGGTGAGCGAATTGCGTCCGGTCGTCCTCTACGGAGCCAGCGGATCCACCGGCCGACTGGTGGCCGAATACCTGCGTGAATACAGCATCCCGTTCGTGGCCGCCGGCCGGAACAAGGCCCGGATCCAGGAGGTCATGGACAAGGTCCCGGGGATCGAGACCGCGGACTACGAGATCGCCGAGGTGGACGGCTCTGTCGAGTCCCTGACCCGGCTGTTCGAGGGCCGGAGCGTCGTATGCAACGTCGTGGGCCCGTTCCTGCGCTACGCGGCCCCGGTCGTGGAGGCGGCGATCCGGGCAGGCTGCCACTACCTCGACACAGCCGGTGAACAGACCCACCTGCTCCGCCTGCTCGACGAGTGGGGCCCGCGGTTCGCCGAGGCCGGCCGAGTCGCCTCGTCCGCGATGTCGATCCAGTACGCGCTGCACGACATCGCCGCCCGCATCTGTCTGGAGACACCCGGCGTCGACTCCCTGGAGTTCGGCTCGTACGCCAATGCCATCCCCACGGTCGGCTCCACCCAGTCGATCTTCGACGTGATGCGGGCGGAGGCCCACTACCTGGAGGACGGCCGGCTGAAGAAGTACGACCGGGTGACCCGCCAGGACCTCGTCGTGCCCGGTTCGGGCTATGTCGTCACCGGGCTGAACTGGGGCGGCACCGCGATGCCGGTGTTCTTCCGGGACGACCGCCGGGTGCGCAATTGCCGCATGTTCGTCGCGATGCGGAACGAGGACATCTACAAGCGGGTCATCGACCTGGAGCGCCTGTTCAAGGTGTCCCTGCAATGGCTTCCGGAGGAAACCCTGTACCCGGTGTTGGACAAGATGGCATCCGGCATGACGCCGGGCAGCCCACCCCGTGAGAACCGCCAGATCCACCGCTCCGTCGACTGGTGCACGGCACGCGGCAACACGGCCACCGCGCGGGTGGTCATCCACAGCAGCACCGGCTACCAGATGACCGGCCTGATGCAGGCGTACGCGGCCTCCCGGCTGCTCGGCTCCACCCACCACGGCACCGGTTTCCGCTCGCCCGCCGAGCTGCTCGGTCACCGTGAGCTCATGGGCGCCCTGGAGTCGTACGGCTTCGCGCGCATCACCGAGGAGAGCGTGGCGTGAGCGCGCCACCGGTGTGGATCGCCGGCGTCGGCATGACCCCCTTCGGTGTCCGGCGGGACGCCTCCGTCAAGGACCTGACCAGGGACGCCGTCACCGAGGCACTCAAGGACGCGGGCGGGCGGCTCGGTGACGTGGACGCGGCGTACTTCGGCAACACCTGCCAGTCGGTCCTGGAGGGCCAGCTGGTCGTCCCGGGCCAGATGGCGCTGCGCAGCATGGGATTCGAGCGGATCCCCGTGATCAACGTCGAGAACGCGTGCGCCACGGGAGCGACGGCCCTGCACCAGGCCGTCCTGCACGTCCGTTCCGGGGCCGCCGACGTGGTGCTGACGGTCGGTGTGGAGAAGACCAACGTCGACGACAAGCGCAAGATGCTCGGCCTGTTCGACGGCGGCGTCGACGTCCACGACCCCGACGGCGTACGGGCGGTGCTCCGTGAGCTCGGCGGCGACGTCCTCGACGACGCCGGCGTGCCGCGCAGCATGTTCATGGACATCTACGGGGCGCTCGCCCGGTCGCACATGAAGACGTTCGGCACGACGAAGCGGCACCTGGCGCTGATCGCGGAGAAGAACCACGCACACGCGGTCTCCGACCCGCTCGCCCACTTCCGCAAGGCCATGTCGGCCGAGGAGATCCTCGCGGCCCGCACGGTCACCGAACCCCTGACCGTCCCGATGTGCGCGCCCCTCACTGACGGCGCCGCCGCGGCGATCGTCTGCAACGAGGCGGGCCGGGCACGCCTCGGGGGAAGCCGGCACGTCCGCGTACTGGCCTCGGTCCTCGGCACCGGAACCGTGCGCTCCCTGGCCGACTGGGAGCACTCGGTCAGCGCGCTCGCGGCGCAGGACGCGTACGAGCAGGCAGGGATCGGGCCGCAGGACGTGTCCGTCGCCGAGGTGCACGACGCGTCGGTGTTCGGCGAGCTTCTCCAGCACGAGGCGTCACATGATCCGCCGGACACGGCCTAGGGTTCCCGTACCTCCCGTTGCTGCGACGTGAACTCCCCGCTTCCCGCAGTGGAACAACGCCCTGCCGTGCTGGCAGAAGGGGAGATCGTGAACCACCCCCTCTCGCTCGCGCACCTCGTGCGCGACCGTGCCGTCACCGACCCCGACCTCGACGTCCTGACCTTTGAGCACGAGGGCCGCACCCAGGTACGCACGTACGGCGACCTCTGGGCCCACGCCCTGCGGATCGCCGACGTTTTCTCGGCGCTGGGCGTCTCCCGCTCGGACGGCTGCGGCCTTCTGCTCCACAACGAACCCGAGTTCGTCGAGTCCATGATCGCCGCGAACGTGCTCGGAGCGGTGTTCGTCCCTCTGGATCCGCGGCTGCGGGGTGACCGACTGGCGTTCATGGTCGGCGACGCGGGATGCCGGGGCGTCGTATGCGGTGCGGATGCCGTCGAGGCCGTACTCTCGATCGCCCCGAAGGCGCCGAACCTCGAATGGATCTTGGTCGTCGGGTCGCCTGCGCCCCCTCGTCCACCGCCTTCCACCTGGCCGTCTCGGCGGTCGCCCGGGAGTTTCGTCGTTGATCTCAACGGGGCGATGATCGGCCAGATCCTGCCCAGGAGAGCAACGGAGCACCGTCGCCCGGCTGCCGCGGGGAAGGCCGATCTCAGCTACCTGTTCCTGCCGCGGCGTGGGGATTCGGGTATGCCGCCGAGGCGTGCGCGGCGGCACTCGACTGGCTCGAAGGCGTCTTTCCCGGCGAGCCGGTGGTGCTCACCACCCAGACCGCCAACGCCGGCTCCATGCGCCTCGCGGCAAAGCTGGGGTTCATTGAAGCGGAGCGGTTCCGGGCCTGGGACGCCGATCAGTGGCTCGGCCTGCGGTCCCCGGTACTGCCTTCCGATTGAGCCCGACAGCTCGGATCGACGTGGTGCTCTGGATGCATCACCGTACGGATCATCAGCAGAGAAACTGCATCGGAACCTGAACTCCAGCGGATGCACACAGGGTCTCCGCCCGCAGGAGGAAGCTGGCCTCGTGCTCCCGGCGAAACACCCCCTGACCTGCGGTGTACCAAAGTGCCAACTATCTCTCTGATTCCGTACTTCCAGTCGCAGAACCTAGTTGGCATCGGCGCAGGTCACGATCGTTCCCTAGTGCCAACTAGCGATCCCGGTCACAGTTGTCACATACCGAGGACAGTTGGCACCGGGATTCTGTGGGATCAGGATGACGGCTGAGCCGTGACACGCTAGACGAATGAGTCCGATGTGATCAGTGGTCGTACGCGATCAGGGATCGGGTGACCGGTGCTC
>NZ_VTHJ01000012.1:0-14804 GCF_008386495.1 Streptomyces tailanensis
CTCCCCCACTCTCGGCTCCGCTCGAGCGGGGGGACCCCCACCCGCGGCGGGCGCGGGCACCGCACGGGGCTTTCACCACACCCACTGGCCCCGCTGACGGTGGAGGGCATGGCGGCCGACCTGGTGCCACCGGGGACGGCCGGGCTGCCGCGCGGCGGGGCCTGGCTCTTCGTGGAGACGGGCGGCGAGACGGCCGCCGAGGCGCGGGCGAACGCCGAGGCGATCGTGCGCGCGGCGGACGCGGCCGCATCGCTCGTGGACTCGCTGGTGGTGACCGAGCCCGCCGCCCAGCGCGCCCTGTGGCGGGTCCGGGAGGACGCGAGCGGTACGGCGACCCGGATGCCCGACGGCAGCGAGGCGTGGCCGGGGTGGGAGGACTGCGCGGTGCCGCCCGCCCGACTGGGCGCGTATCTGGGGGACTTCCGAGGGTTGTTGCGGGAGCACGGTTTCCGCGGCGCTCCCTACGGCCACTTCGGCGACGGCTGCATCCACGTCCGCATCGACTTCGACCTGCTGACCGGGCCGGGCATCGCCCGCTTCCGCCGTTTCTCGGAGGAGCTGGCGGAGCTGGTCGTCGCGCATGGCGGCTCGCTCTCCGGCGAACACGGCGACGGTCAGGCCCGCGCCGAACTGCTGCCGACGATGTACGGCACCGAGATGGTCCGGCTGTTCGAGCAGGTGAAGAGCGTCTGGGATCCGGATGATGTGCTGAACCCCGGCATGCTCGTCCGCCCCGCCCCGCTCGACTCCAACCTCCGCTTCGCGGTGCTACCGCGTGGCAGGCCTCCGGTGCCGGTGGTGTTCGGGTACCCGGAGGACGGCGGCGACTTCTCGGCGGCCGTACGACGATGCGTGGGCGTCGCCAAGTGCCGTACGGCCGAGGTGAGTCCGGCATCCGGGGCCGTCATGTGCCCCTCGTTCCGGGCGACGGGGGAGGAGGAGCACTCCACCCGGGGCCGGGCCCGGCTGCTGCACGAGATGCTGGCGGGCGAGGTGGTGACGGACGGCTGGCGCTCGCCGGAGGTACGGGACGCCCTCGACCTCTGTCTGTCCTGCAAGGGCTGCCGCTCCGACTGCCCGGTCGGCGTCGACATGGCCACGTACAAGGCGGAGTTCCTCCACCACCACTACGCGGGCCGCCGCCGCCCCGCCGCCCACTACGCGATGGGCCGGCTGCCGGTGTGGCTCCGCCTGGTCGCCCGCACGCGCACGGCCCGCGTCGTCAACTACCTGACTGGCATAGGACCGTTGGCGAGGTTGACGAAACGGCTCGGTGGGATCGCGGAGGAGAGGGAGCTGCCGCGGCTGGCGGCGGTGCCGTTCAGCCGGTGGTATCTGCGGTGGTTGAGGGAGCGGGTCGAGGAGGAGGTGGCGGCGCAGGAGGAGCCGATCGCGGACGAGGTGATCGAGGGTGAGCCGCTGGGAGGCCGCCCCCTCACTCCGGAGGAGTTGGCTGAGGCGATGGCTGAGGCGGGCTTGGAGCAGGAGGACGACGAGGACGATGAGGACGATGAGGACGACGAAGGTTACGAGTCACCGGAGATGGTGCTCCTGTGGACGGACACTTTCACGGAGTATCTCTCGCCGTCCGTGGGACAGGCCGCCCTTCGCGTGCTGGAGGCCGCCGGGCTGCACGTGATCGTGCCGCCGACGCTCCGGATGAGAAGAAAACCGTCCTGGCTGAAGAGGATGGAGGCGGGCGAGAAGGTCGACCTCACCCAGTGGAAGCTCGCCCGGACCCTGTTCACCATGCGGCAGGGCCGGGTCTGCTGCGGCCTGACGTACATCTCGACGGGCCAGCTCGACCACGCCCGCGCGGTGCTGCGCCGCACGCTCGACATGCTCGGACTGTTCCTCGACCCGATCCCGGCCTGGATGCTCGCCCAGGAGCCCGACCTCACCCCGAAGCCCATCCCCATCGTCGTACTCGAACCGAGCTGCGCCGCCACCCTCCGCACGGACCTTCCCGAACTCCTCCCCGACGACCCCCGCGCGGCCCGACTCGCCGCCTCGGTCGTCACCTTCGCCGAGGCCCTCGACCGGTACGCCCCGAACTGGACCCCTCCCGTCCTCGACCGCCCGGTCGTCGGCCAGACCCACTGCCACCAGCACGCGGTCCTCGGCGACGCCCCCGACCGCCGGCTCCGCGCCGCGGCCGGCCTCACCGGCGACCTGAGCGGCGGCTGCTGCGGCCTGGCCGGCAACTTCGGCTTCGAGAAGGGCCACTACGACGTCTCCGTGGCCTGCGCGGATGACCAACTCCTCCCGGCGGTACGGGCGGCGCCCGACGACGCGGTACTCCTGGCGGACGGCTTCTCATGCCGGACGCAGCTGGAGCAGTTGGCGGGGCGGCGGGGGCTGCATTTGGCGGAGGTGCTGGCGGAAGGGTTGGCGGAGCGGCCGGAGGCTTGATCGCTCCGAAGAACGTCCGGAAAGCGCCCCTCAGGGCTGGTCGGACGGGACAGCGGTTGTCTGCTGGGGATGCCTGGGCGGCTGAGCTCCGGAAGTCCGCCGCCGACAGCCGGTCAGCGGCGTACCAGCCGTAACGCGACCACTCGCCCGCACGCACGTGCGGTACATAAGCGGTACATATAGGTGGCTATCGTCCGCGATTCACCCTTCAATGGGAACTGTCTTGCGAATCGACGCAATGGACGCAATAGACGTAATGGACGCAAATGGCGGACGGGGGAAAGCCATGGCTTCAGGGGTGCCCGGAAACAACGGCAGCGGTTCCGGTCTCGGCGAGAAGATCGGGGGCTGTCTCGGTCAATTGGGATGCTCCATCGTGTTCCTCGCCATCCTCGCGGGCATCGGAGCGTCCTGCGACTTCGACTCCGACAGCAACCCCGAACAGGGTGATGTCTGCTACGACGTCGGCGAAGAGGTGACCAACTCGGCCGGGGAGACGTTCGTTTGCCGGTAGCGACGTCGCCGTATACGCCTGGGCATCGCCATCAGGTGAGGCCGACGGTGAGGCCGGTCGCGCGGCCCTGTTCGTCCCACTGGATTCCCAGGATGTCCACGACCGCGTCGCGGTTGATGGGGCCGAAGACGTGGGGGAACAGGACGTCCCCGCCGACTCCCGGAGGCGGGGCGGGTGCCGCCGCCTCGAACTCGACCCGGGCGTCCAGTCGGGCCTCGTCGATGACGAGCACGTGCAACGGCTTCGGCGCGTCGCGGTAGAAGGCGTTGATGACGGCCAGGGTGGCCGGCTCGTCGGGGGAGCAGTGGACGAAGCCGTCCTCGGGGAGGGAGTCGGGGGAGTAGGGCTGGTCGGGGTGGGCGTTCCAGGCGGCGAGGGACACGACGTGGTGGATCATGGCCCGGTTATACAACAGCACGGCAGTCGACCTTGATCGACAAGCAGGGTGGCGCCTACGCTCCCGTGCCCATGGAGCTCGGGGGGACGGTCAGGGGGACGGATCGCGGTGGCCGTGGGCGCCGGACGATCGCGGGTGTGCTGATCGGGGCGGCGGCGCTGGCCGTGCTGGGTGTGGTGCTCGTCGTGCTGCCGGGCATGGTTGTCGACCACGACCTCGCCGGAGCGAGCGTCGCCGCGCAGGATCGACTGAAAGCGGTGAACGACGTCCGTACGACGCTGCTCCAGGCCGTCGGCGGCCTGGTCCTGCTCTTCGGCGCGTACGCCACCTGGCGCCAACTGCGGGTCAGCCAGGACGGCCTGCGCGCGACCCAAGAGGGTTACGTCACCGATCGTTTCAGCCGGGCGGTCGACCAACTCGGCAGCGACAACCAGGACGTACGCATCGGCGGACTCCACGCGCTGTGGCGGATCGCCGAGCACTCGGCACGCGACCGCGAGGCGATCATCTCGATCCTGGCCGCGTATCTGCGTACGCACCTGCCGTGGCCGCCGACCGACCCTGAGGCGCCGACGGCCGACACGCACATCAACGACCTGGCCCCGCTGGAGGTCCGCGTCGCCGACGCCCAGGTCGCCCTGACCGGCCTGGGTGTCGTACTGCAACACCCCCGGGAACAGTCCTGGGTGAACCTCGGCGTCACCGACCTCCGCCGCGCCGACTGCGACGGCCTGTGGCTGCACGAGGTCAACCTCGACCGGTCCTGCATGGAGTCGGCCGGCCTCTACCACGCCAACCTCACCCAGGCCTCCCTCGTCTCCGTCAACCTCCGCCACGCCGACCTCACGACGGCGATCCTGCGCCGAGCGCGGCTGGCCCTGGCCGACCTCCGGGGCGCGAAACTCGTCGAAACGGACCTGCGCGACGCCGACTTCACCGAGGCCGACCTACGCGAAGCCAACCTCCGCAAGGCCGACGCCCGCGGTGCCGTGTTCCACCGGGCCGACCTCCGCCTCGCCGACCTGCGCGGCACCGACCTCACCACCGCCGACCTCGCCGAGGCCCGCCTCACCGGAGCCATGACCAGCGAACGCACCCGCTGGCCCGCCGGCTTCGACCCCACGACCACCGGCGTACTCCACACCCCCGACCCCGGCCCTGAGCCCCCACCCCTGCTCCAACCACCGGGCATCACGACCCAGCATCCGCCGCTGCGGTCGATGCCCTGAGACATCGATGTTCTGGATCACAGGCGCCGTGGCAAGATCCGCGGCATGAGCACGCAACGCACAGTGGATCGCCCTGTCGCCCTGGTCACCGGTTCCACGTCGGGCATCGGCGAGGCCGTGGCCCGACGACTGGCGGCGGACGGGATGCGGGTCGTGGTCCACTCGCGCCGCAGTACGGAGGCGGGCGAGGCGCTGGCGGCGGAGCTCGGTGGAACGTACGTACGGGCGGATCTGGCGGTGGAGGACGAGGCCAGAGGCCTGGTCGAGGCGGCGCTCGCCCGCTACGGCGGCCGTCTGGACGTGCTAGTGAACAACGCGGGTATCAGTTGGCCCATCCCGCACGACGACCTGGCCGCGGCGACCCCGGCGGACTGGCGCCAGTTGCTGGAGGTCAACCTGATCGCCCCCTGGGTGCTGTGCACAGCCGCCCTCCCGGCCCTGCGCCGCTCCCCGGCGGGCGGCGGCATCGTGAACATCACCAGCCACGCCGGCGTACGTCCCAAGGGCTCATCGGTCCCGTACGCGGCGACCAAGGCCGCCCTGAACCACGTGACCCGCCTCCTCGCCGCCGCCCTCGGCCCCGACGTCCGCGTCAACGCGATCGCCCCGGGCCTCGTGGACACCCCGATGACCAAGGACTGGCTCCAGGCTCGTGAACTCTGGCGAGACCGAGCCCCCATGCACCGCCCCGCCCAACCGGCCGACGTGGCCGCCCTGGTGAGCTCCGTCGTCGCCAACACCTACCTCACGGGTGAGGTAATCGTCCTCGACGGGGGCTTGAACCTGACCTGAACCTGACCTGAGAACACGATCGATGTTGCTTACTGATCAGTCGTGTTTTAGACATGAGATCAAGAACTTCAGATCTCAAGTAACACGCAACCGAAGGGACGGCCTCCGCCCATGAAACCCCCCACCCAGAGGCCCAAGAAGGCGTTGTCGCGTGGCGTTCTCGCTGTCACCGCGGCCGGACTCGCCGCCGTACTCCCGTTGGCGGGAACGGTGTCCGCCACGCCGTCGACCGGCAAGGCCCAGCGGACGGTCGTGACCGCCGACGGCGAGAAGTTCCGTCTGCGACTGAAGGCCAACCCCGTCGTCCTGCCCGCCACCGGCGGCACCGTCAAGGTCAAGGGTGCCGGATACAACAGCGCCCAGGGCATCTTCCTCGCCTTCTGCGTGATCCCCGACGGCGTCAAGGTCGGCCACCCCTCGACGTACACCACCCTCCCCGGCCCGTGCCTCGGCGGCCGCGAGGCCCAGGACGGCTCCTCGCGCCGCATAACCGACACCGGCACCGGCACGCCGGGCATCACCCTGCCCTACGAGGAGGGCGGCCGCTTCCGCACGACCCTGAACCTCCGCCCCGAGATCGCCGACGGCAAGGTCTGCGGCGAAACCGTACGCTGCGCCATCGTCACCCGCGCCGACTTCACGGCGACGAACGAGCGGCTGTACGACCAGTACATCCCGGTGCACTTCGCGCCGGCGGGGGCAGTGCGCTAAGTCAAGCGCGCCGTTTGGCAGTTCTGTCCCGGCGACTCGCCGTGAACGAGGGCGTGTCGCCGACGCAGGTGGGACGGAACTGCCAAATGCCCAGCCCTGCCTGTGGGTTCGCCTCCGTTACTCGTACTTCTGGGCCGGGGCGCAGTCCATGTAGGAACCCGACTCGTAGGCCGCGCGGTCGCTGTCGCGGTCGCGGATGGCCTCGACGAGGCGGGCGTGGTCCTGGAACTGCTCGGGGCGCAGGGCGTCGCCGAAGTGGTCGAGGAGCGAGTCCCGGATCACCTCGCCGAGGTCGGCGTGCAGTTCGGCCAAAACCGTGTTGTGGGAGGCGGCGACGACGGCCAGGTGGAAGGCCACGTCCGCGTTCACGAAGCCGACCCGGTCCCCGGCCGACCAGGCACGCTCCCGCTGTTCCAGCGCGAGGTCCAGCCGTTCCAGGTCGTCCGGGGTGCGGCGGGCGCAGGCCAGGCGGGCCGCCCGGATCTCCAGGGCGCTGCGAACATCCGTGACGTCCTCGGTCCGGGCCTGTTCGAAGCGGGTGCGCATCATGCTGGCCAGCTCGCTGGTCGCCCGTACGTAGGAGCCGGAGCCGTGGCGGATGTCCAGCAGGCCGGTGTGCGCCAGGGCCCGGATCGCCTCGCGCACCGTGTTGCGGGCCACGCCGAGCTGCTCGACGAGCTCCGTCTCCGTGGGGATACGGGAGCCCACGGGCCAGGCCCCGGAGGTGATCTGCCGCCGCAGCCGGGCGATCACCTGGTCGGAAAGTGCTTGACGGCGAACAGGGTCCAAAGTCATCCCATAAGTCTAGGAAACCTTCATCCCATGAGTCTGGCTGAGGCTCATGGGATGAGTTCGGACGGGTGTGGCTCTGTTGAGCCTCCGGCCAGATCCTTTGAGTACGGGCCGCCGCTTTCTGAGTCGGGGCGACTCGACTCGTTTCGGCCAAAACTCATCCTATGACTCTACGACGAACCACTAGACATCCAGTCATGGGATGAGTCTACGATAGGACCGTGCCGATGGATGAGCTCAAGAACCGCGCCTCGCGCACCGGCCAGGAAGCTTCTCTCCTCAGCTCCCGGGGGGTGCGTCGGCTGGCGGTGGCGGCGCTCGTACTCGCGGCCCTGAACCTGCGGCCGGGGGTCACCAGCCTCGGGCCGGTCCTGGAAGAGGTGCGGGACAGCCTGGCCATGAGCGGGACGGTGGCCGGACTCCTGACCTCCATCCCGGCGGTGTGCTTCGCCGTGATCGGCTCGACGGCCCCGGCCCTGGCCCGGCGGCACGGTGCGGCCGGTGCCATCGCGGCCGCCGGTGCGGTGCTGACGGCGGGCCTCGCGCTGCGGCCGTTTGCCGCCGACGCCGTGTTGTTCGTCGTGCTGACCGCTCTGTCGCTCGCCGGTATCGCCATCGCCAACGTGCTGCTCCCGGCCGTCGTCAAACAGCGCTTCCCCGACCAGGTGGGCGCGATGACCGGCCTGTACTCCATGGCGCTCAACGTCGGTGCCTCGTCCGCCGCCGCCGTCACCGTCCCCCTGACCGAGGCGTTCGGCGGCGACTGGCGCTACGGCCTGGGCGCCTGGGCGGTCCTGGCTGCGCTGGCCGTACCGCCCTGGCTCGCCCTCGCCCGCCACCGCCCCCCGCGGGCCGCGACGGAAGCGGGCCGGATGGATGACCCCGCCGACCGGCGGGACCCCGCCGACCGGCGGCCGGACCGTCCCCCGATCCGGCTCTCGCGCGACGCCACCGCCTGGGCGCTCACCGCCTACTTCGGGCTCCAGGCGAGCGCGGCCTACATCATCATCGGCTGGCTGCCCCAGATCTTCCGGGACGCCGGGCTCTCCGCCGGGACGGCCGGGCTGCTGTTCTCCGTCACCTCATTGCTCGGCGTACCGCTGTCCTTCGCGCTGTCGGCCGTCGCCGGGAAGCTGCGCCATCAGAGCGGGATCGCGGCGGCGATCGGCGTCTGCGGCCTGGCCGGGTTCGCGGGGCTGTGGGCCGACGCCTCCGCCGTGCCCTGGCTCTGGGCGTTCCTGCTGGGCGTGGCGAACTGTTCCTTCCCACTCGCCCTGACCATGATCAGCATGCGGGGCCGGGACGCCGCCACCGTCGTACGGCTCTCCGGCTTCGTGCAGAGCTTCGGCTATCTGCTGTCCATTCCCGGCCCCGTCCTCGTGGGCGTCCTCTACGACCGCTCCGACGGCTGGCGGCTGCCGCTGACCTTCGTCCTGCTGCTCACTCTGGTCCAGATCGAGGCGGGCCTGCTCGCGGGGCGCAATCGCCAGATCGGCTGAGCCCGCCTTCGCAAACTGGCGCGACGAACAGCGATTGGCAGTTCAGTCTCGGCAACACGCCGCGAAACGGGGCGTACCGCCGCGTCAGGTGAGACGGAACCGCCAAATGCCGAGCGCCTACGGGAGCTGCGACACGCATCGCGTGCGTGGTCCGGGCCCGGGAGGCCAGTTCCCTGCGCGGCCTGGCCAATTGGGCACAGCCAGAGGCGACGGGGAGGCCCTGAACCATCACTCCGGTGGAGCAGGGGCCCCGCACACTGACGCCGTGCCCGGCGTCCCAGATCGCGGGATCACGCTAACCCGGACGGCCCAGTACACCGCAAGCCCAGAAGCCGACCATCACACGATCGAGCTAATTCGACCTCATACGCACTCCTCGCTGAACAGTTCTCAACCCCCACCCTCCTCGCGGACCTGGGCCACCCGCCTCGCCGCAGCGAGGACCGCGTCTCCGCCCGCATCCCCACCCAGGACCAGTACCAGGCGCTGAGGCTCCCCAGCAGCCTGCCGGTGCTGCGCACATTCCGCGTGGTCTACAGCGAAGACGAACGCCCCATCGAGGCGACGGTCATGGTGAAGGCAGGCCATCTCTACGAGCTTCAGTACGAGTTCACACCTGAATGATCAGGGAGGCGTGCGACTCGGTCTGACCCGGCGAAGCACTGAAGAGCCGGCCCATGTCCGTGTCCTGCTCGTCCAGAGCCCAAGCCGCTCGGGCACGGGTTACTGGTTCGCCTTCCCCCGCCCCACCTGGGTCCGTACCGCCCCCATGCTCGCCGCGATCACCAGGGCGATCGCGAGGGACTCCGTCGGGGACAGGGTCTGGTTCAGGATCAGGAAGCCTGCTGTCGCGGCGATGGCGGGCTCCAGGCTCATGAGGATGGCGAAGGTGGAGGCCGGGAGGCGGCGCAGGGCGAGGAGTTCGAGGGTGTAGGGGAGGACGGAGGAGAGTACGGCGACGGCGGCGCCCAGGGCGATCGTCGTCGGGTCGAGGAGCCGCGTCCCGGACTCGATCACGCCCAGCGGCAGGAACAGCACCGCCGCGACCGCCATGGCCAGAGCCAGCCCGTCGGCCTGCGGGAACCGGCGGCCCGTACGCGCGCTGAAGACGATGTACGCGGCCCACATCGCCCCGGCGGAGAGAGCGAAGGCCACGCCGAGCGGGTCCAGGCCGCCGAAGCCACCGCCGCCGAGGAGGAAGACGCCGCAGAGTGCGAGCCCGGCCCACACCAGGTTCACCGCGCGGCGGGAGGCGAGGACGGACAGGGCCAGTGGGCCGAGTACCTCCAGGGTGACGGCGGGGCCGAGGGGGATACGGGCGATGGACTGGTAGAAGAGGCCGTTCATCGCGGCCAGGGTGACGCCGAAGACGACGACCGTCCCCCAGTCGGTGCGCGAGTGCCCGCGCAGCCGGGGCCGGCACACCACGAGCAGCACCAGCGCGGCCACCGCCAGCCGCAGCGACACCACGCCGAGCGCCCCGGCCCGAGACATCAGGTTCACCGCCAACGCCCCGCCGAACTGCACCGATATCCCCCCGGCCAGCACGAGGCCCACCGGCCCGAGGGGGCCCCGGCGCGCGGCAGCCGCCGGGGCGGCGGGGGTGGCGGGGGCGGGGGCCGGGGCGGACCGGTCAGCGCTGGGGAGTGTCACGGGGGCCGTCCAGGAGGAGCGATGAGAGAACTGAGGGGACATTAGTTCAGTCTAGTGGGCTTCATGGTTCACGGTAGTGGACTATGTCAGGACTGTAAACCTCTTTTGCGGCTGACATCGGTTGTGGCTACGACACCCGCGTCGACCTCAACTCCTCCCGCCTGTCCTCGCCACCGACGCCGACGGCATCCTCGTCCTCGACCGGGCCACATCGTCGAAACCGGCCGCAGCGGATCAGCAAATCCGCGATCCCGTTGACGTGCCGGTCGCGCGAGTCGGTGGGGGGCGTCCGGCAGGGGTCCGGCGGCGCTTTGGCCGCGGGTTCCCGAGCCCCGCGCCCGCCGCCACTGACGGCGCCCAGTTGTTCAGAGTTCGTGAGTGGCTCATGTCATCCCCCGCCTGTCCGTCGTACGGTGAGGAACGCGTGTTCCAGGTGCATGGGGCAGGGTTCGGCGAACGGGGGGGGACGATGCTTGCGGAGGGGTACGGCTACCAGGTTTCCCCGCACCCGGCGGGGCCCATCCAGAGATAGCCAGGGAACTCGGGGTTCACCGGAAAACGTACCGCCGGGCCCTGCTGACCGGGTCGTCGCTGTGGGCGGTTGCCGCCGGCGCGGTGGCCGTGTGGCAGGCCACCGACGGGTACGGCGGCCTCACGTGGGTTCTCGTCGTGTGCGCCGGTGGGGGCACGCTCGGGCTGTTCTTCCTCGCGGGAGGGCTGGCCATGCTCTCCCAGATGGGGCCACTGCTGGAAGTCGCCCGTGCCCATCCGCTCCAGGCGTGGCCGTGCCAGCTGGAGCGGGTCCCGGGCGGCGGGCGGGTGCTGCTGCTGCTCGCCCCCGACGGCAGCGTCGCGCGGGAGCTGAACTCGGACGTGCCGGACGAGGTGTGGTTCCGGATGACCGACGGCCGCGGCATGCTGTGGATAGCCGGGGATCTGCGCTTCACCTGCCTGGTGGCCGCTCCGGGCGGCCGCCCGTGTGGCGCGGCAAGGGCACCCCCTACGGCAGCTCGCGACGCCAGTCGGGCTCGGGCCTGCGCCCGCTGGAAGAGGAGCTCGTCCGAGCGGTGACCCAGCAGGCGTTCGGTAGCTGGTTGTAGGCAGTTCTGTCCAGGACGCTGTGGTTGTCGGACGCCGCGCGCCCATGCTGCTGCCCTGCCCCTGGCCCTGCATGCCGACACCGTGCTGCCGCGGCCCCGCACGGCGGTTCGCGGGCCGCGGAGGTCCCGCCGTTCCCGCCTGGGACGTACGACGAGAACACCGAGACCCCCGCAGGCTTCGCCCGCTGGTGAACGGACCCCGATCCCGGCCCAACGGCGCCCCCATCTCCTAGGGTTGAACCCCGAAGGCGGCCGAGGCACAGGACGCGCGAGGGGCGGACACCGGTGAAGGCACAGGACGGCGGCGGGCACGGCGCCGCATCCCGCAACGAGATCAGCGGCGGCACCCAGCACGCACCGGTTCTCCAAGCCCGCGACTTCACCGGCCCCGTCACGATCACCACCACGACCGCCGTTCCCGGCACCCCCGTACCCACCCACCTCCAGGACCCCCGCAACTGGCCCCTCGCAGCCGACTGGGACGCCCTCTCGGCGGGAGCCCACCGCTCACGCCCTGACGCCGACGGCGACGCCGTACCCCCGTACATCCCCCGCGACATCGATGCGGACCTGCGCCACCGCCTGGGCGAAGCCGCCGAGGCAGGCGGGCTTGTGCTGCTCGTGGGCGACTCGACCGCCGGGAAGACGCGTGCCGCGCACACGGCCGTCCGGGACGTGCTGCCCGGCCACCGGGTGCTGGACCCGGGCGGCGTGCGCGACCTTCTCGCGGTCACCGGCGTCGTCGCACGCGCCGGAGTGCGTTGCCTCGTCTGGCTGGACGACCTGGAACGCTATCTGGCACCCGACGGGCTGAGCCCCGCCCTCCTCGCCGAACTCGCCCGGCTGCGTGTCCCGGTCGTCGCCACCATGCGCGTACGGCAGTACGAGACCTTCCTCGCCCGTGACCACGAGGACCGTACGGACACCGCGAGCCGCATCCTGCGCATGGCACACCCCGTCGAGGTCGAACGCGTCTGGAGTGCCGCCGAAGTGCGCCGCGCCGAGAACAGCGCGGACGAGCGGATCGAGGACGCGGTCGCCCACCACGGCGTCCACGGCATCGCCGAGTACCTCGCCGCCGGCCCCGCCCTCCTCACCCCTCGCCGACGCCCTCGCCTGGGCCACCCGCGTCCGCCACGGCGCCACCAGCCTCCTCTCGCCCGCCTCCGGCACGGCATACATGCCCTTCGACTACCTCGTCGACCACGCCGACGCGTTCGTGTCGCAGCAGGTGTGGGAGGCGAGCCTGGCGCACGCGGCCGATGACGAGGAGCGCCTGATCATCGGCTCTCACGCCGAGCACGAGGGCCAGTACGACCTCGCCGAGGCCACATGGCGACCGCTCGCCGAGGCAGGCCACCCCGTGGCCATGAGTCTCCTGGGCAGTTATCGCAGCAGCCCCATCGGCGACGACCCGGAGGAGGCCGAGCGTTTCCTGAAAGGCGCGGCGGACGCGGGGGAAGTCGTCGCGATGAGCAACTACGGTGACCTGCTCAAGCGGCAGGGGCGTCTTGCCGAGGCGGAACCGATATACCAGCGTGCGGTCAATGCCGGGTCCCACTTCGCCGCAGGGAAACTCGGCTTTCTGCAACTGGAGGAGGGCAGGCGCGAGGAGGGCGAGGCCAGTCTCCGTCGCGCGGTCGAGGATCCTGATGCCATCGGCGGGCTCTTCTGTTACCCGTTGGCGCGGTTGCTGGAAGAAGACCGGGAGGCCGGAGGAGGCCGTGGAGATGCACCTCCGCTCCTTTCGGTCGGGAAACCATGGCTCCCTGTCCAGGCTGCGGCACCTGCCCCTCCGCCCCGAGCACCTCGACGGACTGACGCGGACGTACCAGTCGATGGCGTCGGTGGGCCACGCGCTCCTCTTCGACGACCTGCGGCAATTCCTCACGGACATGGGCCGCCCCCCGACCTGATCCAGCCCCGGCCGGGGTCCCCGCGAGGCTGCCGCAAAAACAATGCAAGCACGCTTGCTTGTTTCTTCTCCCGCTGCCATGCTCCCACCCATGGCCGACCCCACCCCCGTGATCGACGCTCTCCGCGCGGAGAGCAAGGAACTCGACCTGCTCGTGGCCGAGTTGAGCCCGGAGCAGTGGGCGCTCGCGACCCCCGCCCCCGGCTGGACCGTCGCCCACCAGATCGCCCACCTCGTCTGGACCGACCGTGCCGCGCTGCTGGCCGTGACCGATCAGCGTGCCTTCGCCCGTGAGGTCGAGACGGCGTTGACCTCGCCCGGGGACTTCGTGGACAACGGTGCGGAGGAGGGCGCCGGGAAGCCGCCCGAGCAGCTGATCGGGGACTGGCGGGCCGGGCGCGAGGCCCTGGAGGACGCCCTGCGTGCCGCACCCGACGGGGCGCGGTTCCCCTGGTACGGGCCGCCCATGTCCACCGCCTCCATGGCGACCGCCCGCCTCATGGAGACCTGGGCCCACGGCCTGGACGTCGCCGACGCGCTGGGGGTCCCACGGATCGCCCCCAGCGACCGGCTCCGGCACATCACCCGACTCGGCGTCCGCACCCGCGACTTCGCCTTCGGCGTGCACGGACTGACCCCGCCGTTCGAGGAGTTCCGCGTGGAACTCGCCAGCCCCACCGGAGAGTTGTGGGAGTACGGCCCCGAGGACGCGACCGACCGCGTCACCGGTCCCGCCCTCGACTTCTGCCTCCTGGTCACCCAACGCGCCCACCGCGCCGACCTCACCCTCCGCGCCGACGGCCCGGACGCCGACCGCTGGCTGGACATCGCCCAGGCCTTCGCGGGACCACCGGGCAAGGGCCGCGCCCCCGGCAAGGAGTCCACGTGACGCCACCCCTCCGCATAGGCAACGCCTCCGGCTTCTACGGCGACCGCTTCGACGCCATGCGCGAGATGCTCACCGGCGGCGAACTGGACGTCCTCACCGGCGACTACCTCGCCGAGCTGACCATGCTCATCCTCGGCCGCGACCGACTGAAGGACCCCACCGCCGGGTACGCCCGCACCTTCCTCCGCCAACTGGAGGAGTGCCTGGGCCTCGCCCACGACCGAGGCGTCCGCGTCGTCACCAACGCCGGCGGCCTCAACCCCGCCGGACTCGCCGACGCTGTACGGCAGTTGGCCGACCGCCTCGGCATCCCCGTCCGCGTCGCCCACGTCGAGGGCGACGACCTCACCGCCCAGTACCCCGGCAGCCTCGCCGCCCACGCCTACCTCGGCGGCTTCGGCATCGCCGCCTGCCTGCGCGAGGGCGCGGACCTCGTGGTCACCGGCCGGGTGACGGACGCGGCCCTCGTCACCGGGCCCGCCGCCGCCCACTTCGGCTGGGGTCCGGGGGAGTACGACCGCCTCGCGGGCGCGGTCGTCGCCGGGCACGTCCTGGAGTGCGGGACACAGGCCACCGGCGGCAACTACGCGTTCTTCGAAGAGGGTGACATCCGCCGCCCCGGTTTCCCCCTCGTCGAACTCCACGCGGACGGCAGCTGCGTGATCACCAAACACCCTGGTACCGGCGGCTTCGTCGACCTAGGCACGGTGACGGCGCAACTGCTGTACGAGACGTCCGGCCCCCGGTACGCCGGCCCCGACGTCACCGCCCGCCTCGACACGGCCGAACTCACCCAGGACGGCCCCGACCGCGTACGGATCACCGGCGTCCGCGGCGAGGGGGGGGGGGGGGGGGGGGGGGGGGGGGGGGGGGGGGGGGGGGGGGGGGGGGGGGGGGGGGG
>NZ_VTHJ01000012.1:14814-71511 GCF_008386495.1 Streptomyces tailanensis
CCCCGCCCCCCACCCTCAAGATCGGCCTCAACCGCCTCGGCGGCTACCGCAACGAGGTCACCTTCGTCCTCACCGGCCTCGACATCGAGGCCAAGGCCGCCCTCGTACAGCAGCAGATGGCGGAGGCACTCGCCAAGTCCCCGCCCGCTGACGTCCGTTGGGACCTCGCCCGCACCGACCACCCCGACGCCCCCACCGAGGAGACCGCCGCCGCCCTGCTCCACCTCGTCGTACGCGACCCGGACCCGGAGACAGTGGGACGGTCCCTCGCCGGAGCCGCCGTCGAACTGGCCCTCGCGAGCTACCCCGGCTTCCACGTACTCGCACCGCCAGGAAAGGCCGCGCCCTACGGCGTCTTCGAGGCCGCGTACGTCGACCAAGGGGCCGTGGACCAGGTGGCCGTCCTCCACGACGGGCGGCGGGTTCCTGTGCCGCCGGCCCACGATACGGCCGTACTCGACGATGTGCCGGAGCCGCCCCTTCCGGAGCCGCTGCCACCGGGGCCCACGACACGTGCTCCCCTCGGCCTCATCGCGGGTGCCCGCAGCGGGGACAAGGGTGGGAACGCCAACGTCGGTGTCTGGGTGCGCACGGATGACGCCTGGCGCTGGCTCGCCCGTGAGCTGACGGCTGACAGATTTCAACAGTTGATACCTGAATGTCGTCAGCTGAAACTCACTCGGCACCCGCTGCCCAACCTCCGCGCCCTCAACTTCGTCGTCGACGGCATCCTCGGCGACGGCGTCGCCTCGCAGGCCCGTTTCGACCCTCAGGCCAAGGCCCTCGGCGAGTGGCTCCGCTCCCGCCACCTGGACATCCCGGAGATCCTCCTTTGACGGTCCTCACCTCCACCCTCGACCCCCACGCCCCCGACCACACGGCGAACCGCGAGGTCATGCTCGCCAAGCTCGCCGAACTCGACGCCGAACACGCGAAGGCCCTGGCGGGCGGCGGCGAGAAGTACATCGAACGGCACCGCGAACGCGGCAAGCTGCTCGCCCGCGAGCGCATCGAACTGCTCCTCGACCCCGACACCCCCTTCCTGGAGCTGTCCCCGCTCGCGGCCTGGGGCAGCGAGTACACGGTGGGCGCGTCCCTCGTCACCGGCATCGGGGTCGTCGAGGGCGTCGAGTGCCTGATCACGGCCAACGACCCGACCGTACGCGGCGGCGCGAGCAACCCCTGGAGCCTGAAGAAAGCCCTCCGCGCGAACGACATCGCGCTCGCCAACCGCCTGCCCTGCATCAGCCTCGTCGAGTCCGGCGGGGCGGACCTCCCCTCCCAGAAGGAGATCTTCATCCCTGGCGGCGCGATCTTCCGCGACCTCACCCGGCTCTCCGCCGCCGGAATCCCGACCACCGCCGTCGTCTTCGGCAACTCCACCGCCGGCGGCGCGTACGTCCCCGGCATGTCCGACCACGTGATCATGGTCAAGGAGCGGGCGAAGGTGTTCCTCGGCGGCCCGCCCCTGGTGAAGATGGCCACGGGGGAGGAGAGCGACGACGAGTCGCTGGGCGGCGCCGAGATGCACGCGCGCGTGTCGGGCCTCGCGGACCACTTCGCCGTCGACGAGCCGGACGCCATCAGACAGGCCCGCCGCATCGTCGCCCGCCTCAACCACCGCAAGGCGTACGAGGATCCGGGCCCCGCCGAGCCTCCGAAGTACTCAGGCGACGAACTCCTCGGCATCGTCCCCGGCGACCTGAAGGCCCCCTTCGACCCCCGCGAGGTCATCGCCCGCGTCGTCGACGCCTCCGACTACGACGAGTTCAAGCCCCTCTACGGCACCAGCCTCACCACCGGCTGGGCGACCCTCTACGGTTACCCCGTCGGCATCCTGGCCAACGCCCAGGGGGTGCTGTTCAGCGAGGAGTCACAGAAGGCCGCCCAGTTCATCCAGCTGGCCAACCAACGCGACATCCCGCTCCTCTTCCTGCACAACACCACCGGCTACATGGTCGGGAAGGACTACGAGCAGGGCGGCATCATCAAGCACGGCGCGATGGTGATCAATGCCGTCAGCAACTCGAAGGTCCCGCACCTCTCCGTCCTCATGGGCGCCTCGTACGGCGCCGGCCACTACGGCATGTGCGGCCGCGCCTACGATCCCCGCTTCCTCTTCGCCTGGCCGAGCGCCAAGTCGGCCGTCATGGGTCCGCAGCAGCTCGCCGGGGTCCTGTCCATCGTCGCCCGGCAGTCGGCGACCGCGAAGGGCAGGCCGTACGACGAGACCGCCGAGAACACAGACGCCGCCCTGCGCGCGATGGTGGAGCAGCAGATCGAGTCCGAGTCGCTCCCCATGTTCCTGTCCGGACGGCTGTACGACGACGGGGTCATCGACCCGCGCGACACCCGCACCGTCCTCGGCCTGTGCCTGTCCGCGATCCACACGGCGCCCTACGAGGGCGCGCGCGGCGGCTTCGGCGTCTTCCGGATGTGAGGAATGTGGACGTGAGGATGGTGGATGTGAGGAACGTGAGGGACCACATGATTTCGACACTCCTCGTCGCCAACCGGGGCGAGATCGCCTGCCGTATCTTCCGCACGTGCCATGAGTGGGGAATCCAAACCGTCGCCGTGCACTCCGACGCCGACGAAAACGCCCTCCACGCGCGCGTGGCCGACGCGACGGTACGACTGCCGGGCGCCGCCCCCGCGGACACGTATCTCCGCGGCGACCTGATCGTGAAGGCGGCCCTCGCCGCCGGCGCCGACGCCGTCCACCCCGGCTACGGCTTCCTCTCCGAGAACGCCGACTTCGCCCGCGCGGTCCTCGACGCGGGCCTCACCTGGATCGGTCCGCCCCCGGAGGCCATCGAGGCGATGGCGTCCAAGACGCGCGCGAAGGCGCTCATGGGGCTCCCGCCCCTCGGGGAGGTGACGGAGGCCGACCTACCGGTGCTGGTGAAGGCGGCCGCGGGCGGCGGAGGGCGCGGCATGCGCGTAGTACGCCACCTCAAGGAGCTGAGCGCCGCCCTGGAGGCAGCCCGCGCCGAAGCCCTGAGCGCCTTCGGCGACGGCGAGGTATTCGTCGAGCCGTACGTCGAGCACGGCCGCCACATCGAGGTCCAGATCCTCGCCGACACCCACGGCACCGTCTGGGCCCTCGGCACCCGCGACTGCTCCCTCCAACGCCGCCACCAGAAGGTCATCGAGGAGTCCCCGGCACCCGGCCTCTCGGAAGAGCTCGCGGAGGAGCTGCGCACGCTGTCCAAACGCGCGGCCCGCGCCGTCGACTACGTCGGCGTCGGCACGGTCGAGTTCCTCGTCGCCGACGACGACAAGGCCCACTTCCTGGAGATGAACACCCGCCTCCAGGTCGAACACCCGGTGACGGAGACGGTCTTCGGCATCGATCTGGTCGCGCAACAGATCCGGATCGCCGAGGGCCACGCCCTGCCCATCGACCCCCCACGCGCGCGTGGCCACGCCATCGAGGCCCGCCTCTACGCCGAGGACCCATCCCGCGACTGGGCCCCACAAACAGGCACCCTGCACCGCCTGGCGCTCCCCTCGGCGGTACGCCTGGACACGGGCTACACCGACGGCGACACCATCGGCATCCACTACGACCCCATGCTCGCCAAGGTCATCGCCCACGCCCCCACCCGCGCCGAGGCGCTCCGCAAACTCGCGGGTGCCCTGGAGAAGGCGACGCTCCACGGCCCGACCACCAACCGAGACCTCCTCGTCCGCTCCCTGCGCCACCCCGAGTTCACGACGGCCCGCATGAACACGGCTTTCTACGACCGCCACCTCACCGACCTGACGACCCCCGCCCCCGACCCGTACGCCCCCCTGGCGGCAGCCCTCTCGGACGCGGCCGGCCGCTCCCGCTTCGGTGGCTGGCGCAACGTCCCCTCACAACCGCAGACCAAGCGGTACGCGATGGCGGGCGAGGACCGGGAGGTCCACTACCGGCACACACGAACCGGGCTGGAGGCGGACGGGGTGACGGTCGTGCAGGCCACCGCGCACCTCGTCGTCCTCGAAGCAGGCGGCATACGAAGGAAGTTCGAGATCGCCCGCTACGGCGACCAGATCCACGTCAACACCACGGCCCTCACCGCCCTGCCCCGCTTCCCCGACCCCACCACCCAGCACACACCGGGCTCCCTACTGGCCCCCATGCCGGGCACGGTCGTACGAGTGGCCGAGCACCTGAAACCGGGCACCCCGGTAGAGGCCGGATTCCCCCTCCTCTGGCTGGAGGCAATGAAGATGGAACACAAGATCACAGCCCCGATGACGGGCATGCTGAGCGCACTGCACGTAGTACCTGGCCAACAGGTGGAGCCGGGCATGCTGCTAGCCGTGGTGCAGCCAAGTTAGGGGCACGGGGCTGTATCAATATGCGGCTCCGCCGCGTGAGCGCGACCAGCCACAAACCACCCGCACCCGGCAAGGAGCCCTGATGCCCCCCACCCTCGAATCCGAAGAGCACAAGTCCCTACGAGAAGCCGTATCCACCCTGGGCAGACACCACGGCCGCAACTTCAACCCCGACCAACTCTGGAACGACGCAGCCGAGCTCGGCTACCTAGGCGTCAACCTGCCGGAGGCACACGGAGGCGGAGGCGGCGGCATCACCGAACTCTCCATCGTCCTCGAAGAACTCGGCGCCGCAGGCTGCCCCCTCCTCATGATGGTCGTCTCCCCGGCAATCTGCGGCACAGTGATCGCCCGCTTCGGCACGGACACCCAAAAACAAGAGTGGCTCCCCGCCCTGGCGGACGGCACCCGAACCATGGCCTTCGGCATCACAGAACCCGACGCCGGCTCCAACAGCCACCGCATCACGACCACGGCCCGCAGGGACGAATCCGGAGACTGGCTACTCACCGGCCGCAAGGTCTTCATCTCCGGCGTGGACAAAGCAGACGCGACCCTCATAGTCAGCCGCACGGAAGACGCCCGCACCGGCACCCTCAAGCCCTGCCTCTTCATAGTCCCCCGCGACACCCCCGGCTTCGAGTACCGCCAGATCCCCATGGAACTCAAGGTCACGGAGAAGCAGTTCGAGCTGACCCTCGACGACGTACGGCTCCCCGCCGAAGCCCTGGTGGGGGACGAGAACGCCGGCCTCCTCCAGCTCTTCGCCGGCCTCAACCCCGAACGCATCATGACGGCGGCGTTCGCGATCGGCATGGGCCGGTACGCGCTCGCGCAGGCGATCACCTACGCCCGCGACCGCACCGTATGGAACACCCCCATCGGCGCCCACCAGGCCATCGCGCACCCTCTAGCCCAGTCCCACATCGAACTCGAACTGGCCCGCCTGATGATGCAGAAGGCGGCGTATCTCTACGACGCCGGGGACGACGCGGCGGCGGGCGAGGCGGCGAACATGGCCAAGTACGCGGCGGGGGAGGCCTGCGTGAAGGCCGTCGACCAGGCCGTGCACACCCTCGGCGGCAACGGCCTCACGAGCGAGTTCGGGCTCGCCTCGCTGATAACGGCCGCGCGCGTGTCTCGTATCGCGCCGGTGAGCCGGGAGATGATTCTCAACTACGTCTCCCACCAGACCCTGGGCCTGCCCAAGTCGTACTGAGCGGCACCGGCACCGTGTGGCGCGAGGAGGAACCATGTTCCGCAGCGAGTACGCAGACGCCCCACCCGTCGAACTCCCCATCCACGACGCCGTACTGGGCCACGCCGCCGAGTTCGGCGACCTGCCCGCGCTGATCGACGGCATCGACGGCACGACCCTCACGTACGAACAGGTGGACCGCTTCCACCGACGGCTCGCCGCCGCGTTCGCCGACGCCGGCGTACGCAAGGGCGATGTGCTCGCCCTGCACAGCCCCAACACGATCGCCTACCCGACGGCGTTCTACGCGGCCACCCGCGCGGGCGCCACCGTCCACCCGCTGGCCACCCCGGGCGAGCTGGCCACCCAGCTGCGGGACTCGGGGGTGAGCTGGATCGTCACCGTGTCCCCCCTCCTCGACACCGCCCGTGCCGCCGCCGAACGCGTGGGCGGCCGGGTGATCACCGATCGGCTGAACGTCTCAGGAAGCATGGCGTGCGCCGCGGGCGTCGCACGCCGGTTTGGGACTGTCGCACTGGGACGTCGCGGCAGGGTAGGGCGGGTATCTCCCGCCCCTGGCGGTCAGCCGGTGCCGGGGGGATGTCAGCGGTCACCAGCCGCTCGAACGTCCGTGAACCCCAACCCAGGTGGGTTGGAATCCCTCTCCACGGAGGGGGAGGATGCCAAATCTACGGCCTCACCGCCCGCGTGAACGCCCCGCCTCGGCGGGGCGCTTCCGCCGTCCTGCCCCGCTTCGACCCGGAGCCCTTCCCCACGGCCATCCAGACCACCGCATCACCGCCCTCTACGTCGCCCCGCCGATCCTCCTCGCCCTGGCCAAGCACCCGGCCGCCGACCGCTACGACCTCTCCACGGTCCGGCACATCCTCTCCGCCGCCGCACCCCTGGACGCGAAACTCGCCGCCGCCTGCTGCGCCCGCCTCGGCCTGCCGCCCGTCGTCCAGGGCTACGGCATGACCGAACTCTCCCCCTGCTCCCACCTGGTGCCCCTCGCCCAGGCCGCCGACGCGCCCCCCGGCACCGTAGGCAAGCTCATCGCGAGCACCGAGATGCGGATCGTCTCCCTCGACGACCCCGACAAGGACGTCCCCGTCGGCGAGCCGGGCGAGGTCGTCATCCGCGGCCCCCAGGTCATGAAGGGCTACCTGGGCCGCCCGCAGGCCACCGCCGACATGATCGACGCCGACGGCTGGCTGTACACCGGGGACGTGGCGTACTGCGACGCCGACGGCTGGCTCCACGTCGTCGACCGCGTCAAGGAACTCATCAAATACAAGGGCTTCCAGGTCGCCCCCGCCGAACTCGAAGCCCTCCTGACCACCCACCCGGGCATCGCCGACGCCGCCGTCATCGGCCACTACAACGACGACGGCAACGAGGTCCCGCACGCCTTCGTCGTCCGCCACCCCACCGCCCCCGACCTCTCCGAGGGCGAGGTCATGATGTACGTCGCCGAACGCGTCGCCCCGTACAAACGCGTCCGCCACGTCACCTTCATCGCCGCCGTCCCTCGCGCGGCCTCCGGCAAGATCCTCCGCCGCGAACTCCGGGAGCGCCTATGAGCCATCCGCTACGGGAGCACGTGTGAACAAACTGATCCAGCACGCCCACGACCGGGGCATCGCCACCCTCACCCTCGACTCCCCGGCCAACCGCAACGCGATCTCCGCCACCCTGGTGAGCGAGCTGCGCGACGCCGTCACGGAGTGCGGCCGGGACGGCACCGTACGGGCGGTCGTCCTCACCCACACCGGCAACACGTTCTGCGCCGGCGCCGATCTGCGCGACCCGCCCGACCCGAAAGCCCTGGTCAAGCTGCTCCGGCAGCTCATCGAACTGCGCAAACCCGTCGTCGCCCGCGTCACCGGCCACGTCCGTGCGGGCGGCCTCGGACTGCTCGGGACCTGCGACATCACCGCCGCCGGCCCCGAGGCCACCTTCGCCTTCACCGAGGTCCGCATCGGCGTCGCCCCCGCCGTCATCTCCCTCACCCTCCGCCTCCGTACGGACCCCCGCGCCCTCGCTCGCTACTGCCTCACCGGCGAGGAGTTCGGCCCCGCCGAAGCCGCCCGCATCGGCCTCCTCACCACCACCGGCGCCGACGTCGACGACGTACTCGAACCCGTCCTCGACGGACTGCGCCGAGCCTCCCCGAGAGCCCTGGCAGAGACGAAACACCTGCTCACAGCTAAGGTGCTGGAGAACTTCGACCAGGACGCGGGCGAACTGACCCGCCTCTCGTCCCGGCTGTTCGCCTCCGCCGACGCCCGCGAGGGCATGACGGCCTTCCTCGAAAGACGGGAACCGGGATGGGTGTTGTGAGCACGGCCGGATTCAACGCCGCCGCTCCGAAACAGGACCGCAGCCGGGCCACCCGGCAGCGGCTCCTGCAAGCCGCCGTGGCCTGCCTCGCCGAACACGGCTGGGCGGGTTCCACCGTCTCCGTCGTCGCCGAACGCGCCGGAGTCTCCCGAGGCGCCGCGCAACACCACTTCCGCACGCGCGAGGACCTGTTCACCGCGGCCGTCGAGTACGTAGCCGAAGAGCGCTCCACCGCCCTGCGCGCCCTGTTCAAGGAAGGCGCCCCCGACGGCGCCCCCGACCGCCGGGCCGTCGTCGCCGCACTCGTCGACCTCTACACCGGCCCCCTCTTCCGCGCCGCCCTCCACCTCTGGGTCGCCGCCTCCAACGAGGACCAGCTCCGAGGCCGGGTCACCGAACTGGAGGCCCACGTCGGCCGCGAGACCCACCGCATCGCCGTCGAACTCCTCGGCGCCGACGAGACCCGCCCCGGCGTCCGCGAAACCGTCCAGGGCATGCTCGACATGGCCCGCGGCCTGGGCCTCGCCAACCTCCTCACCGACGACACGGGCCGCCGCGACAAGGTCGTAGCCCAGTGGGCGGCCCTGCTGGACGAGGCCCTGGGCTGAGCCACACGTCTACGGACTGAGCCGCTCCACCCGCCACGACCCGTCCGGCTCCGCCACATACCGCAACCGGTCGTGCAGCCGGTTGTACCGCCCCTGCCAGAACTCCACACTCTGCGGCGCCACCCGGAACCCACCCCAGTTCGGCGGCACCGGCACCTGCTCGCCCTCCGGATAGCGGGCGTTCAACTCCTCGTAGGCGGCGTCCAGTTCGGCCCGCGAGTAAATGATGGACGACTGCACGCTGGCCCACGCGCCCAGCTGCGAACCATGCGGCCGCGTACGGAAGTATGCCGCCGTCTCGTCCCGCCCGGTCCGCCGGGCCGTACCGCTCACGATCACCTGCCGGGCGATCGCATGCCACGGGAAGAGCAGCGAGACGTACGGGTTCTCGGCGAGGTCGAGGGCCTTGCGGGAGTCGTAGTTCGTGTAGAAGACGAAGCCCTGCTCGTCGTACGCCTTCATCAGCACCGTACGGGAGCTGGGCCGGCCCTCGGCGTCGGCGGTCGACACGACCATGGCGTTCGGCTCGAAGACCGCGCCCTCCTGCGCGGCCTCCCGGAACCACCGCCCGAACTGCGCCATCGGATCCCCGGCCAGCTCGCTCTCGTCGAGCCCGTCGGCCCGGTACTGCTTGCGCATGAGAGCGGGATCGGGAACGGGCACGGGTTCGAGACCGGGATCATTCACGTGGTCATCTTGCCGTATCGACGGCCGACGGGGAGTCTGGTGGCACTGAGTGCCGCGGACTCTCCCCAAACCTGGCACTCAGGCGTAAGGTACGCATCCACCAGTCGCACGCACCCACCAGTCGTACGCATCAAGAGGAGCCGCCTGATGTCCGACTTCGTACCCGGACTCGAAGGAGTCGTCGCGTTCGAGACGGAGATCGCCGAACCGGACAAGGAGGGCGGCGCCCTGCGATACCGGGGCGTCGACATCGAGGACCTGGTCGGCCACGTCTCCTTCGGCAACGTCTGGGGCCTCCTCGTCGACGGCGCCTTCCGCCCCGGCCTGCCCCCCGCCGAACCGTTCCCGATCCCCGTCCACTCGGGTGACATCCGAGTCGACGTCCAGTCGGCCCTGGCCATGCTCGCCCCGGTCTGGGGCCTCAAACCGCTCCTCGATATCGACGAGGAACAGGCCCGCGCCGACCTCGCCCGCGCCGCCGTCATGGCCCTCTCCTACGTCGCCCAGTCCGCCCGCGGCCAGGGCCTGCCCATGGTCCCCCAGCGCGAGATCGACAAGGCCCAGTCCGTAGTCGAACGCTTCATGATCCGCTGGCGCGGCGAACCGGACCCGAAGCACGTGGCGGCGGTGGACGCGTACTGGACTTCGGCAGCCGAACACGGCATGAACGCGTCCACATTCACGGCGAGGGTGATCGCGTCGACGGGCGCGGACGTGGCGGCGGCACTGTCGGGAGCCGTAGGAGCGATGTCCGGCCCCCTGCACGGCGGCGCCCCCTCCCGAGTCCTCGGCATGATCGAGGAGATCGAACGCACCGGCGACGCCGACGCGTACGTCAAGCGAGCCCTGGACAAGGGCGAACGCCTCATGGGCTTCGGCCACCGCGTCTACCGAGCCGAGGACCCCCGAGCCCGAGTCCTCCGCCGCACCGCCCGAGACCTCGGCGCCCCCCGCTTCGAGGTGGCGGAAGCCCTGGAAAAGGCGGCCCTCGCAGAACTCCACGCCCGCCGCCCAGACCGCGTCCTGGCGACAAACGTCGAATTCTGGGCCGCGATCGTCCTCGACTTCGCCGAGGTCCCGGCCCACATGTTCACCTCAATGTTCACCTGCGCCCGCACAGCAGGCTGGTCCGCCCACATCCTGGAGCAGAAGCGCACAGGCCGCCTGGTCCGCCCATCGGCCCGCTACATCGGCCCGGGGCCGCGCGACCCGAGGGAGATCGAGGGCTACGGCGACATTGCCCGCTGAGCGCTCCGCCAGTCACCAATCGGCATCTGAGTCTCAGCGACACGCCACCGACACGGCGTGTCGCTGAGACTGAACGCCCAATCGCTGTGGCTCCTTACGGCGAGGACGTCCGAGCGGCGAGCGCGCCGGACTTTGGGTGTGGGTGGTCGTGAGGCGGATTGTGGGGTCGTCGCTCTCGCGGAGGTGGAAGGCGGTGGGGGTGGCGGCGAGTTCGACGCAGGTGTCTCCTTCGCCGCCATGGGAGAACGTCGACTTCTGCCAGCGCACGGTCCGGTTCATACGGCGCCTCACAGCTCCTTCGTCAAACGGTGGATGAAGTCCCGAGACGCTGTCGGGTCCAGTGATGCTTCCTCCGGCTTTACGAAGGAGTGTTCGGAGCCGATTCAGCTGAGGTTCTGCATCGATGAACACGACCCCGGTGGGCGCGTCCCGGAAACAGGTGTCCAGCTGGGGCACAGGACCACCCGCGTACACCATCGAAGCTCCAGTACCGGCGAAGCCGTCCTGATCGGTGGAAATGACGCGAACGGTGACGTGACCCTGTTCGATCTGTTCGAGAATCCACCGGAGTTGAGAGAGGGACACCTGACGGTCGGCCACGCGCACGCGCAGAGCGAACTCGTGGACGATCGTCTCGTACGGGATGGCGGCGTCGCCCTCGATGACGGCACGCCTTCTCAACCGGTACTCGACCCTCGGTGAGAGCTCCCCTTCGGACAGCTCCGGGCGCATGTACCTGAAGACCGCTCGTGCGTAATCCGCAGTCTGAAGAAGGCCGGGGACGCGGTTGATGACAATCTCGCGCAGGAACGTCGCATTGTGTTCCGCCTCGGCCACGTCCAGGTTCACCTGAGGCAGGACTCCCCGGTACTCGTCCCACCACCCGCGCGTGTGCGATCACCGGCCATGGCCGCCAACGCGTCGACGAAAGCCTCGTCTGTACAGGCGTAATGGCCGGCGAGGCGGCGGATGCGCTCCGCGCTGACGGCCGCGATGCCCGCTTCCACGTGACTCATCTGACCCGACGTCGTGTTCAGGAACGCCGCCGCCTCACGGGCCTTCGTTCCTGCGGCCTCGCGCAGCTTCCGCAGCTCCGCCCCCAGGCGTATCTGCCGTGCGGTGGGATGGCTCCCCGGCGCCACGTGCTCTCCCGTCCCCAACGCCCTCGTTGTCGTGCCCCGTTCGGGTGTCAGAGGTGCGGGCCCTCGGTGATCGAGGGCTGCTCCGCGATGTGATCGACGTGCATGCCGCGTGCCGCTACTACTCCGTAGCCGAACTTGAGCAGCTGGGATCGCGCGACGAAGCGGAGTTCGAGGCCTACGGTCTGGGGCCGGGGGAGATCGCAGAATTGCGGCAGTGGGCGCTGGACTGGGAATCCGATCTCAGGCTTCGGCTCGCCGAGGAATATGCCGACCGGGAGGAAGGAAACGATTGGTAGCGGTTGGAAGCGGGCTTCCGACCACGGCGTGGATCGGAAATGCTCACCCCGCGACCCGCCACTGCTGCGCCCGCCCCGCCACCGTGATCGTCGCCCCGCCGGGTGGCGTCGTGCCCTGCGGTGGGTGACCTCAGCGGCGACGCAACACCCAGGACGACCTGGAGGGCGCGGCCGTTGGGGCGGTCGCCGGTCGGGCTGGGGCGATTGAAACGCAGACGACCCGCAGGCTCTGGGTCCCTCCGCCCCAGGGGCGGAGAAGCCGGCCGGACGTACCGGCGAGCCTGCGGGTCGGGTGACTGCTTGAGATTGGGCCGGCTGCGCACTCAGCACGCGCTGGTCCGGCACCGCACTGGATGTGGTGACGGGCCGCTAGCCCGCAGCCACCTCACGCGTCCGGTTGTTGTACATCTGCCGAACCACCTCCTCTCTCGTGTACCGCCCACCCTAAGAAGTGCTGTGGAGGGGCTCAAGCGATTTTCCGAGAGAATTTCTGTGGCTGAGCCGAAGGTCAGACCTTGCTGCCGACGCCGCTCAGCCTGTCGCCCGTCTTGTACTCGGCCTCGGCGGAGTCACAGTCGACGACCGTCGGCAGCGGATCGCCCTCGGGATCCTCGATCTTGACGCAGTCACCGATATTCGGGTTGTGCGCGGACTGCGAAGCCTCCGCCTCGGCCTTGCCGCCGGTGGGGCTGGTGTTGTAGTCCCACACGTAACAGCCCACACCGCCGATCACCGCGATGACCACCACGGCGGCCTTCAACCCCGCAACGCACCCCCCGGCTGCGGCGGGCGCGGGCCGCGCGGCGGCTGGGGCTGTTGCGGGTGTCCGTACGGCGCCTGGGGCTGCCCGTACGGGGGTTGGGTGTAGACCCAGCCGTGGGTACCCTTCACCAGGCCGCTCTTGGCCTTCTTCGAAAGCTTCACGTAGAGCCAGGTCTTGCCGGCCTTGGTCCTCCAGCACACGCCGGAGGCCGTGTCGCCCTTGTTCAGCAGCCCTTGGAGCGGTACTTGGACCCGGGCCCGATGCGCAGGTTGACGGCGTTGGAGGTGACCTTCGGGCCCCGGTTGTCGCCGTTGCTGTAGTGGCCGCTGCAGGCGCCGCTGTTGACCGCGGCGGTGGCGGCGGTGGCACCGGGGGCCAGGGCCAGGCCGCCCCCGACCGCCAGTGACGCGGTGAGGGCGACGGCCCCCAGCACACGCTTGACGCGCTTCACAGAAAATCCTCCCGTAGTCACTCCGGTCTGCCTCAGATCCGAGGGCCCGTACGCAGCACGGCGAACACCGCCCGGGCCCGGGTGCCGTCCGGCAGGTCCCAGTGGCCGGCGACGTGCCCTGTCGCCCCCTCCGGAAGGTCGACTGGCCTGTCCGGGGCGAGCTGCGGAACCCGGTTCAGGCGGAGGGTCGTGCCCGGTGCCACGGACAGTTCGGTGCCGTCCTTGTCGTCTTGCGCGGCGGCGACGGTGAGGGCGTCCAGGGGAGTGGAGCCCGTATAAGACCGGGTGACCTCGTGGTCCAGGGTGTCGCTGATGCTCTGCTGCTGGGCCTCGGTGCGGCCCTCGAACAGGGCGAGGAGCTGGGTGATCAGGACCGGGTCGTGGGCGCCGTCGTAGGCCCAGCGCTTGCCGAGTACGCCGTGTTCCGAGGTACCGATGAGGGCGTGGTCGGCGCCGTCGAGCGGGGAGCCTCGGTAGGTGAGGGGGACCAGGTAGTGGACCGGGGTGGGGGCGGAGGTGTCGGTGGTGACCATGAACTCGATGCCGACCTCGCCCGCGGGGTCGTCGAGGCGGAAGCCGCCCGCCTTGGTCAGTTCGGGTTCGCCGGGGCCGCCCCGGTACCAGGGCTGGGTGGGCAGCCATGTGGTGAGGAGTTCGAGCTTGGTGGGCTTCATGGTGGTCTGGTGGATGTGAGCCATGGGGGAGATTCTTACTCCGCCGACCTCTCCAGCGCCTCAAGATCGAGCGCGGCGGCGATCCGTACGGCCACGTCCTCCGCGTATACCGCGTCGGCGCGTTCGAACTGGGGGCGGCCGGCGCCGCGGAGGAAGGTGACGACACCGAGGGTGCGTCCGCGGCTGCGGAGGACCGTGCACAGGGCGTGGACGGCGTCCGGGGGCCATTGGCGGCCGGTGGCCCAGTCGCGAGCGGCCTCGGGGGTCGCGGACCCGGCGCTGGCGCGGACCGAGCCCGCCCGCTCCACGCACTGCAGGGCGGGGTGGCCCTGGCCGTAGCGGACGGGCAGGCCGGCGTGGCCGGCGAGCCGGCTGGGGCCGGGGGAGCCGGCGGGGGTGGCGGCGGCGCGTACGAGGCGGGCGGGGCCTTCGCCGTCGGTGAGGGAGCCGCCGGCGACGCGGTCGATGAGGGCGTGGTCGGCGAAGCCGGCGAGGGCGAAGTCGAGGTGGACGGTGGCGGCCTCGCCGGGGTCCTCGCACTCGGCGGCGGCGCGGGCGGCCCGGTGGAGCTGGTTGACGCGGAAGCGGAGCAGTGCGGCTTCCTGTTCGTTCTGTTTGGCCTCGGTGATGTCCTGGAAGAGCCAGCCGACGCCGAGCGGGACGGGTTCCTCGGCGAGGGGTGAGGCGAGGCGGAGGAAGCCGCTGCGCCAGCAGCGTCGTTTCTCCCCGTCGGGGGTGCGGACGCCGACCCAGATCTCGGCGGGTGCGGGCGGGGCGCCTTCGGCGAGTACGTGGGTGAGGGCGCTCTCCACTTCCTCGACGCCCTGGGCGAGCAGTTCGCCGAGGGGGCGGCCGAGGACGGTCGTACGGCCGATGCCGAGGGCGCGGGCGGCGTGCGCGTTGACGACGGCGGGGCGCAGGTCGGCGTCGACGAGGACGACTCCCCAGGAGGCGTCCTCGAAGAGGGCCTCGCTGAGGGCGATGGACCGTTCGAGGTCGATCTGGGCGTGGACTTCGCTGAACGCGCAGTACAGGCCCGCGGGCTTGCCGTCAGGCCCTCGTACGGCGGCGGACTGGGTCCGTACGAGCACCCGCCCGCCGTCCTTGGTGACGAGGGCGAACTCGTGGACCTGGCGTCCGGGGGCGCGCATGGCGGCCATCAGCCGGCCCTCGACCTCCTCGGCGTCGGCGGTCCGTACGGCCCATCCGGCGAAGCCTCGCCGTCCCACGGCCTCCTCGGCCGTCCAGCCCAGGATGCGCTCGGCCTCGCGGTTCCAGTGGGTGACGACGCCGTCGCCGTCGAAGGCGCACAGCGCGGCGTCCATGCCGTCCAGCAGGGCGGCGAGCAGGTCGGAACCACCGGAGTCCATCGGGTCCACACTGTCCACACTGTTCACACTGCCCTCAGTGTTCTCGGTGTCCTTGTCCTCCGGGCCGGCTCGCTCGGGCTCGTCGGGCCCCAATTCGTCGGTGGTCCCACTACGCCGGGAAGCACTCACCTGAACCCCCTGCAGGCTGCGTTGCGTCCGCATGTACGGCATGTACGGCGCGTCGGTTCGCTCACTCGTCATCATTCAACTCGAACGTGACTCAGCCCACATCTGGTTCGCGCAAGATTTGGACGAAATCGTTGTACGCCGACGGTCCGGCGATGACCTGCCGCCCCTCGCGCCTGGAGAGGCGGCGCAGGTCATGGTCGGGGCGCCTTCAGAGGCTGCGGGCGGCGATGTTGCCGTAGTCGGTGGTCGCGTGGATGGTCAGGCCGGCGGCGCCGTCGGTGTTCTTGAGCGCGTTGTGGATCCGGCCGTAGCCGGTGCCGGCGTCCAGGGAGGCGGAGACTCCGGCGGCGGCGCCGACCGACACGTCGCCCATCTGGGTGCGCAGTACGACCATGCCGCGCACGGCCTCGGTGATCCGGATGTCGCCCTTCGCGGTGCTGATCTCCGCGGGGCCGCCCAGCCGGCCGACCGAGATGTCACCGCCGGAGGTGGTGACGCGCACGCTCTCCGCCTCGTCGAGCTTGACCGCGCCGCACGCGCCCTCGAAGGCGACGTCGCCGAACCGTCCGACGGCCCGGAGTTCGGCGTAGGCCGCCTTCACCTCGACCCGGGAACCGGCGGGCAGCTGGACCGTCACCTCGACGGATCCGGAGGGGCCGAAGTACTGGTTCTTCGCCGAAGCCCCGATCCGCAGGACGCCGTCGCTGTACGTGACCTTGGCCTCCTCCGCGACCTTCACGTCGCGGCTCTTCGAGGCGTTCGCCGGCAGGACCTCGACGGTGGTGTCGGCGCGGTCGGCGGCGATGAACCGGACGTTGCCCGCGGGGATGTCGAGGACTGCGGTGATCGGGGCGGGGGTGGTGAACTTCTGCATCGTGCTCTCCTCCTGTTGCGTTCTGCGCTTCCTGCGCTTCGTTGTTTCTGACATCGGAAAAGCTACGTTGCTTTCCATGATGCGACAACAGGTTCGTTGCGAAGAATCTGTATCATTGCAGGTGGCGGCTATATAATCGTTGCAACGGGTTTGCATTCAATGCAACGACAGCCACTCGATCGTTGCAATGGATGGAAAGTGAACGCTATGCTGGAGGCGTCTGAGGAAGCACAGGGAAGTACGAAGGGAGACCGCGATGCCGGGAGGCAGGCTCACCCAGCAGGAACGCCGGCAGATCGCGCTGGGGGTGGCCGACGGGCTCGCCTACGCGGAGATCGCCAGACGTCTCGACCGCCCCACCTCGACCATCACGCGGGAGGTGATGCGCAACGGCGGCCCCGCCGACTACCGCGCCGACCTGGCCCACCGCGCCACCGAACGCCGCACCCGCCGGCGCGGGCAGGCAGCGCCCCGAGGGCCGCAGGCGCCCGTGCAGGCCGACGGGCGTGACTCCGAGGCCGTGCGTGAGTACGAGGACACGTTCGCGACCCTCTTCATGCAGCAGGGCCTGCCCAAGATGACGGCCCGGGTGCTGGCGGCCCTCTACACCACCGACGCGGGCAGCCTCACCGCGTCCGCACTCGTCCAGCGCCTCCAGGTCAGCCCGGGGTCCGTCTCCAAGGCGGTCACGTTCCTGGAGGGCAAGGGCCTCATCCGCAGGGAACGCGACGAACGCCGCCGCGAGCGCTACGTCGTCGACGACGACGTCTGGTACCAGGGGATGGTCGCCAGCGCCCGGGCCCACGCCCAACTCGTCGAGACCGCACGGCAGGGCGTCGGCATCCTCGGCCCCGGCACCCCGGCCGCCATCCGCCTCGAAAACATCGCCCGTTTCGTCGACTTCGTCGGCGAGAGCCTCATCCGCGCCGCCGAGCAGGCCCGCGAGGTCCTCTACACGAAACCGGAAGCGACCTCGGGCGACACCGGCACCGCCGCGCCAAGCCCGGATCGCGGATAGGCGGCCGCCCTGGCCAAAGGGGCAGTCACCGGGTGTGGAAGATCCGGTCGCCGTACTCCCGCATCACCCGGTCGTTCCAGTCGAGGCCGCCGTCGACGTTCCCCGAGCGCAGCAGCGGCGGTTCGACGCCCCGGTCGGCGAGGGAGGCGGCGGCGGTGGCCATGACCGCCTGGAGGAGGGCCGAGGTGACGACGGTGGAGGCGGGGGCGAAGGGAGCCGGGACGGCGTCGTGGGTGAGTTCCGCGTCGCCGACCGCGATCTTGGAGTCGAGGACGAGGTCGCAGTGGTCCTTGAGGAAGGTGCCGGAGGAGTGGCGGGACTCCGTCTCCGTGGCGTACGCGACGGAGGTGACGCCGATGACCCGTACGCCCCGCTCGCGGGCGTGCGCGGCCATCTCCACGGGGAGGGCGTTGCGGCCGGAGAGGGAGACGACGATCAGGAGGTCGCCGGAGCGCAGGGGGCTCGTGTCGAGCACGGCGCTCGCCAGGCCGTCGACCCGTTCCAGGGCGGAGCCGAGCGTCGCGGGTGTCACGTCGACGCCCACGACGCCGGGTACGGCCAGCAGGTTCATCAGCGCGAGGCCGCCGGCGCGGTAGACGAGATCCTGTGCGGCGAGGGAGGAGTGCCCGGCGCCGAACGCGAACAGCCGCCCGCCGTCGACGACGGTGTCCGCGACGAGCTTCCCAGCGGCGGCGACCGCCTCACCCTCCTCGTCCCGCACCCGCTCCAACAGCCCGATCGCCGCGTCCAGGAACCGCCGAGCCGGTGCGTCGTCGCTCATGCGTGAACCCTTCGTCCATTGTTGCCCAGCGCTGCCGTGGATCACGTTAGTGGTCTGGACCAGTGGGGTGTCAATGGGGCCGCGCCCCGTCAGGGGCGCGGGGCTGTGCCGATTTGCGGCTCCGCCGCGCGGGCGCGACAAGCCCCCACTCACCCGCACCCGCCAACGAACCGATCCGACCGAGCTCGAACGCGCCGCGGGGTCGAAGGGGCGGCAGCCCTGGATGGGGGTCCCCCGCCCGAGCGAAGCCGGGAGTGGGGGGAGGGACGGGTAGGGGCGGAGGGGGCGAAAACCCGCCTCGCACGGCCGTCGTAACGCCGCCGTTTCACCGCAACGGCACGCTTGTCAGTCGGATGCGCAAGAATTGAGTCCAGGGCCAGCGCAAGCCGGTGGGCCAAATCGGAAGCCTCCGGCTGAATCTCATCGAGGGGCACGTATGTCCGGACTGATCGACACGACGGAGATGTATCTCCGCACCATCCTCGAGCTGGAGGAGGAAGGCGTGGTCCCCATGCGCGCCCGGATCGCCGAACGGCTCGACCAGAGCGGTCCCACGGTGAGCCAGACGGTCGCGCGCATGGAGCGCGACGGCCTCGTGTCGGTCGCCCCGGACCGCCACCTGGAGTTCACCGAGGAGGGCCGCCGCCTCGCGACCCGCGTGATGCGCAAGCATCGCCTCGCGGAGTGCCTCCTCGTCGACGTGATCGGCCTGGAGTGGGAGCAGGTCCACGCGGAGGCGTGCCGCTGGGAGCACGTGATGAGCGAGGCCGTCGAGCGCCGCGTGCTCGAACTGCTGCGCCACCCCACCGAGTCGCCGTACGGCAACCCGATCCCGGGCCTGGAGGAGCTGGGCGAGAAGGACGGCGCGGACCCGTTCCTGGACGAGGGCATGGTGTCGCTGGCGGACCTCGACCCGGGCACGGAGGGCAAGACCGTCGTCGTACGCCGTATCGGCGAGCCCATCCAGACGGACGCCCAGCTGATGTACACGCTGCGGCGGGCGGGCGTGCAGCCCGGCTCCGTGGTGAGCGTGACGGAGGCGGCGGGCGGCGTCCTCGTGGGCAGCGGCGGCGAGGCCGCGGAACTGGAGGCAGACGTCGCCTCCCACGTCTTCGTCGCCAAGCGCTGAGCCAGGCGCCGATCTCCACCGGCGGACGCCGCCCGAACTGCACGCGGGCTCCGCCGAATTCAGTGCGCCGAATCGCAGCGCTCGCGCCGTTCGCGTGCGAGGCTTGCGCGTGAGGCATATGACCTGAGGGGCTCTTGGCCGCCCGAGACGGAGGTCTCGCGGCGGTAGGGGAGGGGGCGGGGCGGATGTGCCGTGGACATGAGGGCCGGGGACATGAGGAGGGCCCCGGCGCCGTGTGGCGCCGGGGCCTGTCCTCCCCTGTGCTGACCCGGAGCCCCGAGCTCCCAGGGTCATCCCCCTCGGACCGATTTCCCCGAGTGGTCCGCCTCCCGTTGAAGATCTCCCCTCGGCGGCGGCGTGCAATCCCTGAGGGGGGTCACTCGAACGAGGGGTGTTGTCGCCGAGAACGGCATCTCCGAATATGTGTTCGATAACGTGTGGGGCGTGTCGTCGGATGGGACGTGGCGTCGCGTGCCCCGCCCCGACTGACGCGCACATCCCATACACGTGCCGATCGACGGGCACGCTGTAACAACAGGCGCGGGGGCAGCAGTAGAACAGCGGTACGGCAGCGGTCAGGACGAGTGGACCGACCGGCTCGAAGCGGGAGCGAGAGACGGGAGCGAGCGGTCCGAGCGGAAGTGTGGGGGGTGCCAATGGTGCGGCGCATCGACGTGACCGGAGCGGGCGGCGTAAGTCTCGCTGCCTGGGAGTACGGCGACCCGCCCAAGACCGGGGACAAGGCCGGGGACAAGGCCGGGGACAAGACTGGGGACAGGGCGCAGGACGAGCTCGGCGAGAACCCGCCGCGGCCGGGCGTGCTGTTACTGCACGGCCTCATGGGCCGCGCCTCGCACTGGGCACCCACCGCCCGCTGGCTCTCCGAGCGGCACCGCGCCGTCGCGCTCGACCAGCGCGGCCACGGCCGGAGCGAGAAGCCCGAGCAGGCCGCGTACACCCGTGAGGCCTACGTCGAGGACGCCGAGGCCGCCGTCGAACAGCTCGGCCTCGCCCCCGTCGTCCTCATCGGCCACGCCATGGGCGCGCTGACCGCGTGGCAACTGGCCGCCAAACGCCCGGACCTGGTGCGGGGTCTGGTCATCTGCGACATGCGGGCCTCGGCGCTGGGCGCCGCCTCGCAGCGCGAATGGGAGAGCTGGTTCAAGGCCTGGCCGCTGCCCTTCGCCACCCTCGCCGACGTCCGCAAGTGGTTCGGCGAGGACGATCCCTGGGTGGAGCGCCCGAACCCCTCCCGGGGCGAGTTCTACGCCGAGGTCATGCAGGAGAGCGCCGACGGCTGGCGGCCCGTCTTCGACCCCGAGCAGATGCTCACGACCCGCGAGACCTGGGTGTACGACGCGCATTGGGAGGAGCTCACCCAGGTCCGGTGCCCCGCCCTCGTCGTCCGCGGCCTCGACGGCGAACTGGGCCGCGCCGAGTCCCAGGAAATGGTCCGCGTCCTGCCCCACGGCCAGTACGCCGAGGTGGCCGACGCCGGCCACCTCGTCCACTACGACCAGCCCGACGCCTGGCGCGCGGCGATAGAGCCGTTCCTGGACGGCTTCACGCACTGACCGCCCGCACCCCCGTCGGCACTCGGCGACTGGCAGTTCCGTCCCAGTCGCACGCCGCCCGCACCCCGTGAAGATGGAGATCCAGGCGAGGCCGAGCACCTCGGGCAGGGCACCCAGTCGCCGAGCAGCGCGGTGGGTCAGGGCGGTGACGAGCGTGGCGTACGGCAGGGCGCGGCGAGGCGGGGGCGACGACAGTCGACGACGAGCTTGTGCTGGGCGCCCGCGAGGTCGAGGACGTCCAGCAGTTGAGCGGCCCACCTGTCGACCTCGGCGCCGGGCAGCCCGCGCAACCGCCCCGTATAGGAGAGGAGTTCACGCCCCGTCAGCCATTCGAAGAGCCGCAACCCCTCCTGCGGGACACCGATCCGTGCACCACTCATGTCGGGTGCTTCTTCCGGTCAAGGGTGCCCCCAGTTTCCCTGGGAGCGCGGGGAACTGCGCGAGCAACCACAACCCACCCGCAGCCGCGAAACCGACCGAAGCACCCCACCCGGAGCGCTACCGGCGCCCATCCCTACCGCACGCATACGCAAGCGGCGAGATCAATTCCTCCGCATCCGGCAGCCACCGATTCGCGGGCGTGGGCCGCCGGGCCCACTGCACGGCCCCGCGCGACCCGTACCGCGTCGGCGGAGCCGCCACGTACTCGCCCTCACCCAACGCCTTGAGGTCGAGCGCGAGTGGCGACCAGCCCAACTTCCGTACCAGATCAGGCACCTTGACCGACGCGCCCGGCAGCACGAAGAACTGCATACGGCGGTCCGGCGTCCAGGTCACCGGCCCGAGCGTCAGATCCATACGCTCCATGCGGGCCAGCGCCAGCAGCCCCGCGGTCTCGGGAACATCGATCGTGTCGAACGTGCGCCCCGTCGGCAGCAGGATCGACGCGGTCGGCTGCTTGGACCAGAGACGGCGTGCGACGGTCGCACTGCCTGTCGCCTGGGACGCCCAGTCCTCGCGCGCCGGGTGCGCGCCGGGGGTGGCACACGCGGCATTGCCGCAGGAGCAGTGCTGCACCCCGTCGACGGCTTCCAGCCAGGTGCCGGGAAACACGTCCCAGTGGCGTTCTTCGGCGTATCGAACGGCGGTGTCCAGCAGCGTTTCACCACGCTGCTTCGGGATGTGGGCAGCTTCAGGGCCCGCGATGGTCTCTTCCACGATGAACACAACTCTAGCGGTCATCAGGGGTTACGGAAGTCACATGCGCGGGGGAGAGCATCGTCAACGGAGCCGGGGCGCATGGGTGCATGTGCGGGGGCGCGCGGGAGGGATCACGGAATGAGCCGGGTAGCCACGTGTGGGGTACAGCATGCGTGTTTACCCCGGCAATCCTGGCATGTCTCGCATCTTCGGTATGTCGGCGGGGCATTGATCTTCGAGGCCGGATCCTTTCGATACGCGGGTACGCGCTTTCGGTACCCGCGTGTCACGCGATTCGGCCGCTGAAGACACGTCAACTCGGTGCGTGGGCAAGGCACCACAGCCACAGGGGGTACGCCATGGCCGCAAGGCCGCTCGTCGCCAGGCAGCCGAACGAACGACTGCAGGCGCTCATCCAGGAAGCGGGCTGCTCGAACGCGGGGCTCGCCCGGCGGGTCAACATGTGCGGCGCGGAACACGGACTCGACCTGCGCTACGACAAGACGTCCGTCGCGCGCTGGTTGCGTGGACAGCAGCCGCGGGGCCGGGCGCCCGCGATCATCGCCGAGGCGCTGGGCCGCAAACTGGGCCGTACGGTCACGATCGACGAGATCGGCATGGCCAACGGCAAGAACCTCGCGTCCGGTGTCGGTCTCCAGTTCTCGCCGACGGTACTGGGGGCGATCGAGCAGGTCTGCGAGCTGTGGCGCAGCGATGTGGGGCGGCGGGACTTCCTCTCGGGGTCGTCCGTCGCCGCCTCCGCGCTCGTCGAGCCCAGCCGCGACTGGCTGATCTCCGGGCCGGACCCCCAGGTGGCGCGTTCGGCGGGGCCCCGGGTGGGGCTGCCCGACGTGGCGGCCGTACGCGCGATGACCCAGGCGCTCGTCGACCTCGACCACCAGTACGGCAGTGGGCATGTACGGCCGGTCGTCGTGCACTATCTCAACAGCGTCGTGTCCGGGCTGCTGGCCGGGTCGTACCGGGAGGCGGTGGGGCGGGAGCTGTTCGCCGCGGTCGCCCGGCTGACCGAGCTCGCCGGGTACATGGCCGTCGACACCGGGCAGCCCGGGCTCGCCCAGCGCTACTACATCCAGGCGCTCCGGCTCGCGCAGGCCGCGGGCGACCGCGCGTACGGCGGGTATGTGCTCGCCGCGTCCATGAGCCACCTCGCGGCGCAGCTCGGAAACCCGCGCGAGATCTCGCAGCTGGCGCGCGCGGCGCAGGAAGGGGCGCGGGGGCGGGCGACCCCGCGTGCGGAGTCCATGTTCTACGCCGCGGAGGCGCGCGGGCATGCGCTGATGGGCGACGCGCGCGCCGCGCAGGACGCGGCGGGGCGGGCCGTGGAGGCGCTGGAGGCGGCGGAACCGGCGTCCGGGGACGACCCGGCGTGGATCAAGCACTTCGACGAGGCCTATCTGGCCGACGAGCTGGCGCACTGCCACCGGGATCTCGGGCAGGCGGTGGCTGCGGCCCGGCGGGCCGAGGAGTCGCTGGCCAAGCATCCCGAGTCGCGGGCCCGGCGGCGGGCGATCGGCTACGTGCTGCTCGCCACGGCGCAGGTCCAGCAGAGGGAGGTCGAGCAGGCCTGCGCGACGGGGATGAAGGCCGTGGAGCTGCTGGGGTCGCTTCGGTCGAATCGGGGGGCCGAGTACCTGGAGGACTTCCAGCAGCGGTTGGAGCCGTTCGGGGAGGAGGCGGTGGTCAGGGAGTTCGGGGCGCGGATGGATCTGCAGGCGGCGTAGTCGCTCCGCTCGGGGCAGGGGGGCCTATTGGCTCGGGGGTGCCTGTTGTTTTGGCGGCTGCGGGTGGGTTGTGGCTGGTCGCGCAGTTCCCCGCGCCCCTGGGGGGGCGGGGTGGTTCGACGGCTGCGGGCGGTTCGTGGCTGGGCGCGCCCGCGCGGCGGAGCCGCACATCGCTGGGGTACCGCGCCCCTGAGGCGTGCGGGGCGTGGGTGGTGCGGCGCCCTGAGGGGTGCGGGCGCGGGTGGTGGCCTGCTTGTTACCAGGAACCGGTAGCGTGAGGCGTCGATTCCACAAGTTCCCCCATTCGTAGGAGTCCCGGTGACGCAGAGTGGACAGGGCGGGGAGCCCTCGGCGCGGCCCGCGCACGAAGGCATCGTGCTGCCCTCCGACGGTGGCGCGCCGCTCCTGCCGGGGGATCTGCCCCCGGCTCCGGTCCCGCCCCGGTGGGGCACCGAGCCGCCCGCCGCCCAGCCGCCGGCCGACCCCTGGAACGCCGCTCCGCCCATGCCGCAGTGGGGTGACCAGGGCGCTCAGAGCGTGCCGTTGCCGCCTGAGGTGCCGCCGGTCGCGCCGTTGGACGAGGGGGTCACGCAGTACATCCCGCCCGTGCCGGCGGCCGGTGCCATGCCCGTGGACGAGGCGGCCACTCAGTACATACCGCACATACCGCAGATGCCGCCCGCGCCGGCGGCTCCCGCCGCGGAGGACGCCACGCAGTACCTGCCGCCGGTGGGGCCGGGCGCGCTGCCGCCGGAGGCGCCGTCCGACGCGACGACGTTCCTGGGGCGGGTGCCGAACGCCGGCGCCGGGCCCCTGCCATCCACGGCGCACCCCGGTCAGCCCGCCCACCCGGACGCCGAGGCCACGCAGTACATACCGCCGGTGGCCGCACAACCTCAGCAGCAGGCGTACGGCGCGCCGGCGCCGCAGCAGCCGGACGTGTTCGACAACCTCTTCCGGAGCGATCAGGGAGACCCGGGGGGCACGCAGCACCTGCCCCGGGTCGAGGGGCCGCCGCCGGTGTCGCAGCCGCCGCAGCCGCCGTACGGGGGGCGGGGTGCCGCGAGACGGGACGGTGGCGGAGGCGGTCGTAGCGGCAAGTCACGGGTGCCCCTCATCGCGGGCGTCGGGATCGTCATCGCCGCGCTCGGCATCGGAGCCGGTGCCCTCATGGGCGGTGGGTCGGAGGACGACCAGCAGAGCGACAACAAGACCGTGTCGGCGTCCGAGAGCGCGCCCGAGGAGTCGGCGTCACCGTCCGCGGACCCGGCGCAGGAGCAGGCGGTCGCGCTGGACAAGCTGCTGGCGGACAGCGGCAACAGCCGTAACTCCGTGATCAAGGCGGTCGCGAACATCAAGGCCTGCAAGAACCTGGGGCAGGCCGCCACCGATCTGCGCAACGCGGCCCAGCAGCGAGGCGATCTGGTCACCCGCCTCGGCGGACTGTCCGTCGACAAGCTGCCGGAGAACGCCGTCCTGACCACCGCGCTCACGAACGCCTGGAAGGCCTCCGCCTCCGCCGACAACCACTACGCCGCGTGGGCCGACCAGGCAGCCAAGAAGAAGGGCTGCAAGAAGGGGCAGGCCCGCACCACCCCACAGACCCAGGCCGGCAACCAGGCCAGCGCCACGGCGAGCGCCGAGAAGACGAAGGCCGCCCGGCTGTGGAACGGCATCGCCTCCACCTACGGCCTGACGCAACGCCAGGCGGGCCAGCTCTAGTCGGCGGCCAGGTGCGGCTAGGTGGCGTCCACCAGGGTCTTCTCCACGTTCACGAACCCCCGCCGCGCGGCGACCAGTTGACCCTTCCGTACGACCTGGAAGGTGACCTCCGGGTTGATCAGGCGGGGGAAGTTCGCTGCCGCGATGAGGTCCTCGAAGCGCCAGCGGAGCGGCGGGGTGAGCCCGCCGGTGTCGACCTTCAGGCCGTCGTCGAGGACGCTGCGGATCGCGATGGACGTCACCTCACCGTCGCCGATCTTCTCGATGGTGGCCTTCAGCACGGTGTACGCGATCCAGGTGGTCTGCACGCCTGGATCGGCCGGGTCGATCCGGTTGTCCTTGAAGGCGTACTCCTGGATCACGTCCTTCATCGTGTCCCAGCGCTTGTCGGTCTCCACCGGGTACCAGCCGGTGACGAACGACCCCTCGTACGGCCCCGACCTGCCGCCGGTCGCGTCGATCACCGTCTGGTCGACGCTGCCGAGGACCGTGCCGGTGCGTACGTCCGCGTAGTCGTCGCGGTCGCGGCGGAAGGAGTCCATGAAGGTGAAGGTGCGGTCGCCGAGCGCGGGCACCACGCACCCTTCCCGGGCGGGATCGGCGGTGGCCCGCTGGAGGGCCTGCCGGGCATGGTCCGAGTACTCGGTCGCGTCCTCGGCGGCCAGCTGGTCGGCGGCCTTGCCGTGGCCCTTCGCCTGCAGCCCCGAGTTCAGGAGCAGCGGGAGCTGGTCGCCGGCTATCGAGTCGGGGCGTACGAGGGCGACGGGGCCGCAGGCCTGCGCGAGCTGTTCGCCGAGGCCGGCCATGAGCGAGGCCTGGCCGCCGTTGACCGGGTAGGAGAGGGAACTGGCGAACTCGTCGTCGGTGACGCCGTAGCCTCCGATGTACGGGATGCCCGCGGACTCCAGCGGGGCGAGGAAGGAGCGGCCGTGCTGGCTGTAGGAGCCGACGACCGCGACGACGTTCTCCTTGGCCGCGCGGCGGGCGCACTTCGCGGCGGAGACGGTGTTGTTCCGGTCGTTGCAGGTGAGGATCTTGAGCTCGCGGCCGTTGATGCCGCCGTTGGCGTTGACCCAGCGGGCGTACGCCTGTGCCATGGCCGGCATGCCGGGCTTGTTGGTGGCGGCGGTGTCCTGTGGGGCCCAGGTCATGACGGTGACGGGGGCGTCCCCGGAACCCCCCGTGGTATCAGGGATGACGCCGCACCCGACGACGAGTGACGCACACGCCGCCAGCGTGGTGGCTCTGGCCAGGCCTTTCGTGATGCTCTTGGTGAGGCCTTGGGCAGGAGTAGTCAGTCGCGCCTGGAAGCCGGTCATGGGTCCGCACGATTCCGCCACATCACCAACCCGGGCGTGACGCGTGGTCAACATGGGGTGACTGGGAGGTGAATTGCGGGAGGCTACGATCGTATTTTCGAGAGGTTTGAGAGAGGAACGCACGATCTGATGACCGTCCAAGGTTCGGAGAACCCTTCCCGTCGCGGGCGTCGCTCATCCACCATGGGTGGCATGCCACTGAACGACATGCCGTGGTGGCGCTGGCGCAGCAATGTGCGCTCCGCGCTGCACATGCTCTCCGATCCGGTGTTCCAGCGGGACGTCTGGCTGGCCGGCGTCGACGGCTACGGTGACGTCACCGACGCCGTGTACCGCCTGGTCGAGGACACCTGGTTGGACAACTGGTCCGCCGAGAAGTACGTGGGCACGATCTTCCGTGACGCGCAGGAGGCGGCGCTCGTCGACACCGCCGTGCTGCGCGTCCTGCGGATCATGCACCAGGTCGGCCCGGACGCGCTCGTCTCCGCGTACCTCGACCACGACGCCTGGCCCGAGGCGGTCCGCGCGGCCCGAGAGGCCCACGTGCGCCTCTCGGCGAGTGACGGGGAGGACCCGGACGCACCGCCGCGGACGCTCGAGGTGCTGCGGATCATGACGAGGGCGGCGTAGGGGCGCTGCCGGTGGGTGGTGCGGCCTGTGGTCCGGTTGGGCCGGTCTGCGGGACGGTTGCCGACCTGGGTACGCCATATGGGACCCTGTCGGGCATGAACGAGCAGTCCACCCGAGCCGCGGCGCCCGCCGACCAGTACGTCCTGACCCTCGCCTGCCCGGACAAGCAGGGAATCGTGCACGCCGTGTCGAGCTACCTCTTCATGACCGGCTGCAACATCGAGGACAGTCAGCAGTTCGGCGACCACGACACGGGTCTGTTCTTCATGCGCGTCCACTTCTCGGCGGAGGTGCCGGTGACGGTGGAGAAGCTGCGGGCCAGCTTCGCGGCGATCGGTGACTCCTTCCAGATGGACTGGCAGATCAACCTCGCCGAGGAGAGGATGCGGGTCGTCCTCATGGTCAGCAAGTTCGGGCACTGCCTGAACGACCTGCTGTTCCGGGCGTCGACCGGGGCGCTGCCGGTGGAGGTCGCGGCGGTGGTGTCCAACCACACCGACTTCGCCGAGCTCGTGGCGTCGTACGACATTCCCTTCCACCACATTCCGGTGACGAAGGACACGAAGGACGAGGCCGAGGCGCGGCTGCTGCAGCTCGTGCGCGACGAGAACGTCGAGCTGGTGGTGCTGGCCCGCTACATGCAGGTGCTGTCGGACGACCTCTGCAAGCAGCTCAGCGGCCGGATCATCAACATCCACCACTCGTTCCTGCCGAGCTTCAAGGGCGCGAAGCCGTATCACCAGGCGCACGCGCGTGGTGTGAAGCTCATCGGCGCGACCGCGCACTATGTGACGGCGGATCTGGACGAGGGGCCGATCATCGAGCAGGAGGTCGAGCGGGTCGGGCACGGCGTGACCCCCGAGGGCCTCGTCGCGATCGGGCGTGACGTGGAGTGCCAGGCGCTGGCACGCGCGGTCAAGTGGCACGCCGAGCGCCGCATCCTGATGAACGGCCGCCGGACGGTCGTTTTCGCGTAGGGGCGCCTGGTAGCTCGGGGTGCGGGGCGTTCGGCGACTGCGGGTGGTTCGTGGTTGCTCGCGCCCACGCGGCGGAGCCGCATATCGAGACAGTCCCGCGCCCCTTACGGGGCACAGGCCGGTCGTGTAGCTGCGGGCAGTCGTGCCGCTGGGGCGATGGGGGCACCTCCCGCTCATGGGGGTCCCTCCCGCTCGAGCGAAGTCGAGAGTGGGGGGAGAAGCCGAGAGTGGGGGAGGGTGGGCGCAGCGGCACCTTGTAACCGCCGGGCGGCGGACCCGCCCCCGCCCGGCAGAAGCCCCGGGTGCCCTGACCCGGCGGCGGTTACATTCGGCTCAGGCTCGCCGCCGCGAACAGTACGTCTCGGATGGCCGCGCGGTCGCCCACCTGCCCCGCGGCCGCGTCCTCCGGAGGAACGTGGCCCGCGGCGAGGCGGCAGAACTCGACGCCGTCGAGGGTCACGTGGGCGACCTCGTGCTCGGCGGAGCCCACGGCCGCGGGGGAGTCGAGCGGGATGAGCCACTCACCGCCCCCGGAGCCCTCGATCTCCAGGCGGAGGCTGCGCCCGGGCGCACCGGCCGATACCAGATGGCGCCCGGCCGGCGGCGCCGCCAGCCCCGTCCGACGCCGGTCGGCCAGCGCGGCGGGCAGCATCCGAGCCGCCAGATCGATCATGCCGTGCAGATGGCGCGGGGAGGGCGCCTCGTACGGGTAGTCCACCGCCTCCGCGATGTCCTCCGCGTGGATCCAGCACTCGAACGCCCGGTCGAGCATCGCGTCCCGCAACGGCAGCTCGAACCCGCCGTACGACACCGCCTCGGTGCCGTCGTCGCCCGTGAACGACGTCGTACGGACGATGTTGTGGCTCTGTTCCCGCCAGGGCCCCCGGATCGAGCGGGTGGGCGGGAAGTGGGCGGCCTTCCAGTACGCCTCGGTGCGTGCCTCGGGCGTACGGTCGTCCGGTACCGCTTCGAGCTGGTCGAGCGGGTCCTCCAGGCCGAGCGCGGTCGCGACGAGACCGTCGACGCACAGCAGGTGGGCGATGACCCCGGCGACGGTCGTGCGACGGTCCACCGGCCCCTCGCCCTCGAACCAGCGCAGCCGCACGGGCGTGTGCCAGTCCGCGCTGCCGATGTCCTGGAGCAGCGCGTCCAGCCGGGCCGCCTCCGCGTCGTACGGTGCCGCCCAGCGCGGTACGGGGATGCGCGGCGGTCGCCGGCCGAGGCAGCTGTCCAGGACCTGGGTACGCAGGGACGGGTCGAGATCGAGGCTCTCCGGCTGGTGCAGCAGGCCCACGGCCTCCCGCAGCCGTCGGGCCTCGTCCGCACACGAGCCACACGTCCCGAGATGCTCCTCCACCGCCAGCGCCTCCTCCGCCGAACACACCGCCAGAGCCCAGGCCCCGAGCAGCGCCTTGAGCACCCGATGCTCCAACACGAGTGGCATGAAGGGGACGGAGGACGGGGCCGACGGCGCAGCGGCCGGCGCGAGCCCTTCGCCCTGCCCACTTTCCACCACCGACCCATCGCTCACCGAAGCCGGCCCCGCCGCCACTCCGGGCGGTCCAGCCTCCACCGGTGGCGCTTCGGGTTCAGAGGTCTGCGTCGACGGCGGTTCAGGGCGGTCGGTCCGCCCCGGCGTTTGTTCGGGCGACGAAGCCTGCGCCGACCGTGGCTCGGCCGGGTCGGTCTGGGCGGGCGGTCGTTCGGGCGCCGGGTCCGGCGTCGGCTCGGGTACGGCGTTCGGCAGTGGCAGGCCGGTGTCCTCCACGGACGACCGCGGAAGCGGGATGCGCGGCGGTCCGACGGGCCCGTCGCCACCCCCACCGCCCACCGGCCCACCGGGGCCCTGGGAGCCGCCTACACCACTGCTGGATCCCGCCTCGCCCTCGCCAGGTCCTGCCGCGCCGTCGCCGGTCTCCGCCGGTCCGTCGTCCGAGACGTCATCGCCGCGACCCCGGCCGGAGTCCAGGTCTCCCCGGTCGGCGCCCTCCTCGTCCATCGGCTCCCTCGCCGACGGCACCCGGCCGAGGCTCAGCCCCTCGTCGCGGCTGTCCTCCTGCCAGGCCTGGCCCTGTGGCTCCTCGTCGTACGCGTCGGAGCTGTTCGTGTCGGCGTTCACACGGCACCCCCGTATTCGGGTGGGGTGCCGGAGGGGCGGGTGTCGTGGGCGGTGGAGAGGAGCTGGAGGCCGAGGCGGAGGCGGCGGCGGGCCTCGTCCTCGGTGACGCCGAGGTAGGTGGCGGTCTGGCGGTAGTCGCGGCGCTGGAAATAGGCCAGTTCCAGGGCGGCCCGCAGCGGTGTCGGCATGGCCTGCACTATGTAGTCGGCGCGGGCGGCGACCGAGGCGTGGTGGATCTTGCGCTCCAACTCCTCGGCCGTGCCCTCGCCGCCCTGGGCGAGCGCGGCGGTCTCGGTGGCGCGCAGCCGCTGCACGGCCAGCCGGTGGGTCAGCGCGGCGACCCAGGAGCGGAGCGGGCCGTGCTTGGGGTCGTACGCCCCGGGGTCCTCCCAGAGCTGGAGGAACACCTCGCGGGTGATGCCGTCGGCGGCCCGCTCGTCGTCGAGGACCCGGTGGGCGAGACCGTGCACGAGCGATGCGAACCGGTCGTACAGCTCACCGAGCGCGGCCGCCTCGCCGTGCGTCAGCCGCTGCTGCATCCTGCGGTCCCAGCGGGGTGGTGCGTCCTTCGTCGCCATGCGGGCCCTTCCCCCTGGTGGTACCTGCGCCGTTCCTGATCGCCGGGTGGTCGGCCCGACGGGTAAGTCCAGCCTGTGCGCACTGCCTTCTCGAATGTAGTCGGCACCGCTGACCGCGCACGCCCCTTTATGGCAATGTGCGCCCCTCGCAAGGCGGATGGTGGTAGGGACCGGCAGGGACCTCCTTCGTAAGGCGCATTTACGCCGCCCACGTGCGCGGCAGCCCGTCCGCAGCCCATCCGCCGACCCTCTTTCGCATCTCCGTGCGACGCCTACCCTGCGCGAAACCGACCACACAGGACCGTGCTTGATTGATTCGCGATCAACAGCCTGTCGAAAGTCGATCAGTTGTGACCGTACTCGATGGAAATCGCACCGAAAAGGCTCGTGAAATGGCTCGGTTACCACGCGCTTTCGGCGGAGTACGGGTGTTTCATGGAACGAGGGCGGGGCAGCCGCGCAGCAGGAAGCGGTTCGGTGGCTTCCGGTTCGGCGACTGAGAGGCATCGCGGTGGCATTCGAAGTGACCGACGGCAGGCACGGTGAGTGGGCGGTGCTGCATGTGTCGGGAGAGATGGATCTGGTCACGTCACCGTTGCTCCGCCAGCGGGTGCACGAAGCGGTGGCCGAGGGGCGGCGAAGTCTCGTCCTCGACCTCTCCGGAGTCGTGTTCTGCGACTCCAGCGGGGTCGGCGTCCTCATCGCCACCCGCCGGCTCATGCGGTCCTGCCGGGGCCGGCTCCGCCTGATCCTCCCGGCCGACGGCCACGCGGGCGGCGGCCCCGCCGAGGGCGCGCACGTCAACCGCGTCCTCGCCGCGCTGGGCGTACGCCGCCTCTTCGACGTCCACCAGGACGTGACGTCGGCGATCGCACCGGAGCCCGGGGAGGCCGACCCACTGTCGGCGTGACCTCAGGGAATGTCACCGCGTAGCCACACTGTTGTCCCGGAATTCCCGCAGTCTTGGTACAAGCGCCGCTTTCCCCCACCGTCCCGGCCGCCGACGTCGTACGCTCCGTCCGGAGAAGCACCCCACTTGACGTAAGGCGGGCCCGAGAAGAATGGTCAGCAGCGAGTACGAGGGCAGGATCGCCGCCCGGTTCGCCACTTTCGACCAGGACGGCAACGGCTGGATCGACCGCGAGGACTTCAACGCGGCGACCAAGGCGGTTCTCAGCGCGTTCGACACCACTGCCCGGTCCGACAAGGGCCAGGCCCTGTACAGCGGCGCCGAGGCCTTCTGGCAGGGCATGGCCGGAATCGCGGACCGGGACGGCGACCAGCGGATCACCCGGGACGAGTTCGTGAACGGCGCGGTCAAGCGGCTGCGCGACAACCCCGACCGTTTCGCCGAGATCGCCCGCCCCTTCCTGCACGCGGCCCTCGCCGTCGCGGACGCCGACGGGGACGGCGCGGCCACGGTCGAGGAGACCGCCCGCGTCCTCAAGGCCCTCGGCGTCCCGGCCGAGATCGCCACCGCGACCGCCGCCGCCCTCGACACCGACACGGACGGCAAGGTCAGCGAGTCGGAGATCGTGACGGCGTTCGCGCGCTACTTCACCGTGCCCGAATAGCGCTCGCGCAGCTTGTACTTGAGCACCTTCCGCAGGGTCTCGTTGCGCGGAAGGGCGTCCACCACCTCCAACTGCTCCGGCAGCTTGTGGACCGACAGCCCTTCCGCGCGCAGATAGGCGGTCACCGCCGACAGGGTCAATTTCCCGGCCCCCGGAGGCTGTTCCACCACCGCGCACACCCGCTCCCCGCGCACCGCGTCCGGCAGCCCTATCACCGCCACGTCCCGCACGGCGGGATGACGGTGCAGCAGGTCCTCGATCTCCTTCGCGGAGATGTTCTCGCCCTTGCGGATGATGACGTCCTTGAGGCGACCGGTGAGGACCAGATGGCCGTCCTGCGTGAGATGCCCGAGGTCACCCGTGACAAAGAACCCGTCCGCGTCGAACGCCGCCGCCGACTGCGCCGGATCCAGATACCCCTGACAGACGGCCTCCCCCTTCAGTCGCACCTCCCCGTCCACGATCCGTATCTCCATCCCCTCCGGCGGCCGCCCCTCCGTGGTCGCCAGGTTCTCCGCCGAGTCGTCCGGCGCCCCCATCGTGATCATCGGGACCTCGGTCATGCCGTACCCGTGGGTGAGCCGCACGCCCATCTCACGGACGACGCAGTGGTACAGCTCGGGCGGCTTCGGGGCACCGCCGCCCGCGAGCAGTCGCAGGGAAGGGACGACCGGGACGCCCGGCTGCTTCCGCTGCTCGGCGAGGAACATGGAGTAGAACGCCGTCGAACCGCCCGCCACCGTCACCCCGTGCGCGCGGTAGCCCTCCAGCGCGTCCGGCATGGCGAAGTGCTCGAACAGTACGGCCGGGAAGCCGTACAGCAGGAGCATCACCATGTAGTCGGGGCCGCCGATGTGGGCGTAGGGGAAGGCGATCGAGCCGACGTCGTCCTGGGTGAGGCGCAGCGCGTGGGCGAGGCAGGAGCCGCCCGCGATGAGCGAACAGTCCGTGTGGAGGACGCCCTTGGGGTCGGAGGTGGTGCCCGAGGTCCAGTAGATCCAGCGGACGGAGTTGCCGTCGGCGGGCGGGGCGGGCAGGACGGCCGGGTCGCCGTCCGGCAGTTCGGCGCCGTCGTACGCCTCGAAGATCCCCCTGGCCCCCAGTCGCCGTGCCATCGCCGTGTGGTCGAAGCCCCGCCACTCGCCGGGTACGGCGAAGAACTCGGCCTTGGACTCCCGCAGCGCGAAGCCGACCTCGCGGTCGCGGTAGAAGGGGATGACCGGCGACTGTACGGCGCCGAGCCGGGCCAGGGCGAAGGAGAGCAGGACCGTCTCGATACGGGTGGGCAGCTGCCAGGCGACGACCGTGCCGGGGCGTACGCCCCTGCCGTACAGCCCGGCCGCCACCCGCTCGGCCCGGTCGCGCAGCTCGCCGAAGCCGAGGGAGCGGTCGTCCTGGAGGAGGGCGGGGCGGTCGGGGGTGAGGTCGGCGCGGCGGGCCAGCAGTTCCCAGAGGGTGCGGGACTCGCTGAGCGCGTGGGCGGTGTCGTTCACGGCGGTCCCCTCGTGCAGCTGACGGATAGTCAGATTCTGGGCAGAGCGTAGAGCCGGGCGCCTTGTCGGTCCAGGGGTGCGCCACTAGCCTGCTTGAGAAGGCTTACCTGACGGCCCATCAGATAACTGGTCGGACAGCGGACAACCGAGTGGGGGGACCCATGACCGAACTGCCCCGCATCATCAGCGTCGACGACCATGTGATCGAACCCGCACACCTCTTCGACACCTGGCTGCCGCGGAAGTACCGGGACCGCGGGCCCAGGCCCCTCACCGCCGGGATCGGCGAGCTCGCGTACGTCGCCGGGAAGTACCAGATCACCATGGACCCGGAGGGCCAGCAGACCGACTGGTGGATCTACGAGGACCTCAAGTTCCCGTACAAGCGCAACATCGCGGCCGTCGGCTTCGACCGGGACGAGATGACGCTGGAGGGGATCACCAGGGAGCAGATGCGGCGCGGCTGCTGGGACCCGGCCGAGCGGCTGAAGGACATGGACCTCAACCATGTCGAGGCCTCGCTCTGCTTCCCGACCTTCCCGCGCTTCTGCGGGCAGACCTTCGCCGAGGCGCACGACAAGGAGGTCGCCCTGGCCTGCGTGCGCGCGTACAACGACTGGATGGTCGAGGAGTGGTGCGGCGACAGCGGCGGCCGGTTGATCCCGCTGTGCCTGATCCCGCTGTGGGACATCGACCTGGCGGTCGAGGAGATCCGGCGGAACGCCGCCCGGGGCGTCCGGGCGGTCACCTTCTCCGAGATCCCCACCTACCTCGGCCTGCCCTCCATCCACTCCGGCTACTGGGACCCGTTCTTCGCGGTCTGCCAGGAGACCGGCACGGTCGTCAACATGCACATCGGGTCCAGCTCCCAGATGCCGGCCGCCTCCCCGGACGCCCCGCCCGCCGTCCAGGCCTCGCTCTCCTTCAACAACGCGATGGCCTCGATGATGGACTTCCTCTTCAGCGGGGTCCTCGTGAAGTTCCCGCTGCTCAAACTTGCCTACTCCGAAGGACAGATGGGCTGGATCCCGTACGCCCTGGAGCGGGCGGACGACGTGTGGGAGGAGCACCGCGCCTGGGGCGGCGTACGGGATCTCATCCCCGAGCCGCCGTCGACGTACTACTACCGGCAGATGTTCTGCTGCTTCTTCCGCGACATGCACGGCGTCGCCTCGCTGGATGTCGTCGGGCGCGACAACGCGACCTTCGAGACCGATTACCCGCACGTCGACTCGACCTTCCCGCACACCAAGGAAGTCGCCCTCGACCATGTGAAGGGCCTCGACGACGAGACGGTCTACAAGCTGATGCGGGGCAACGCGATCCGCATGCTCGACCTCGATCTCGATCGCGGCCAGGACCGCTAGTGGATCTGTCGTACACGCCCGAGGAGGAGGCGTTCCGGGCGCGGCTGAGGGCGTGGCTGGCGAAGGTGCTCCCGTCGCTGCCGCCGAAGCCGTCGCCCGACGACTGGCCGGGCCGCAGGGCCTACGACCTCGGATGGCAGCGGATGCTGTACGACGCCGGGTACGGGGAGGTGCACTGGGACGCGTCGCCGACCGTGCGGCTGATCTTCCTGGAGGAGACGGAGAACGCCGGGGCGCCCTATGTGGGCGCCAACTTCGTGGGGCTGCTGCACGCCGGGCCGACGATCGCCGCTGAGGGGACCGCCGAGCAGCGGGCGCGGTGGCTGCCGCCGGTGCTGCGGGGGGAGGAGGTGTGGTGCCAGGGGTTCAGCGAGCCGGAGGCGGGGTCCGATCTGGCGGCGCTGCGCACGCGCGCGTACCGGGACGGTGACGAGTACGTGGTGACCGGGTCCAAGATCTGGACCTCCCATGCGGAAGTCGCCGACTGGTGCGAGCTGTTGGTACGGACGGATCCCTCTGTGCCCAAGCACCGCGGGATCTCCTGGCTGGCGATGCGGATGGACGCGCCTGGTGTCACCGTACGGCCGCTGCGGACCCTCGCGGGGTCCACCGAGTTCGCCGAGGTGTTCCTCGACGAGGTACGGGTTCCCGTCGCCCATCGGGTGGGGGAGGAGAACGACGGCTGGCGGGTGACCATGGTGACCCTGTCGTTCGAGCGTGGGACCGCCTTCGTGGGTGAAGTAGTCGCCTGTCGGCGGGTGTTGAGGGCGATCGCACGGGAGGCCCGGGCGTGCGGGCGCTGGGACGATCCCGTCGTCCGGCGGCGGCTTGGGCGGTTGAACGCCGAGTTCCGGGCGCTGTGGCGGCTCACGCAGTGGAACGTGAGTGAGGCGGAGTCCTCCGGAGGGGTGCCGGGGGTGGGGGGTTCGGTTTTCAAACTGAGGTACTCGCGCGCGCGGCAGGAGCTTTACGAGGCGGCCGCGGAGGTGTTGGGGGTGCGGGCGTTGGATCTCGGCCAGGGGTGGGTGGTCGATCGGTTGTCGTCGTTGGCGTACACGATCGCGGCGGGGACGTCGGAGATTCAGCGGAACATTGTGGGTGAGCGGATTTTGGGGTTGCCGAAAGGGTGACGACGGGCTGAGGGGCGGCTCTCGATTATGCGTTTTCAACTCACCGAAGATCAGCGGGCGTTGCGGGATGGCGTACGGGGGCTGCTGACGCGCCGCTTTGGGGCTGAGGCGCTGCGGGCTGCTGTTGAACAGCCAGGGCTGGACCGGAAGTTGTGGCGGGAGCTGGGGGCCGCCGGGTTCTTTTCGTTGCGGTTGCCCGAGGTTGAGGGTGGGGTCGGGCTCGGGCTGCCGGAGGCCGTGTTGGTGTTTGAGGAGGCGGGGCGGGCTTTGTTGCCCGGGCCGTTGGTTGCGACGCATCTGGCGGCGGGGGATGTGCCCGGGGCGGCCGACGGGGAGGCCGTGGTGACCGCTGTGGGGGGCGGGGGGCTCGTGGAGTGGCTGGACGCGGCGGACGTGGTGCGGGGGGATGCGACGGGGGCTGTGCCGATGCGGTCGGTGGATCCGCTGACTCCCTTGTGGCGGGTGCCGCCCCACTCGGTGGTGGAGCCCGATCCGGTCTTTCTGCTGCTCACCGCCGCCGAGCAGCTCGGTACGGCCGGACGGACGTGTGAGGCTGCGGTGCAACACGCGCGGACTCGTGGGCAGTTCGGGCGGCCCATCGGGGCGTTTCAGGCGGTCAAGCATCTGTGTGCGGAGCTGTTGGTGCGGGTGGAGGTGGCGCGGGCGGCGGTGTACGCGGCGGCCGTGACCGCCGACCCGGTGGACATCGCGGCGGCGCGGCTGCTGGCCGACGAGGCGGCCGTGCGGGGGGCGCGTGACTGCCTTCAGGTGTACGGCGGAATGGGGTTCACCTGGGAGGCCGACGTACATCTGGGTTTGAAACGGGCATGGGTACGGGCGGAACGTGGCGGATTGCACACGGAGAGTGAGAAGTTGCTGGCGGGGGAACTGTTGATCGAGGCCGGCTGACCGGTGCTGACCTGGGTGGGCGCGAAAGGTGTGGCGGAGCCGCTGTTCAATGTCGCGGAACGTGGCATACCGGAATTACCGAGCGTTGATACCGGGTTGTGTCCTAGGTGTGACTTGTCACGGCCTGGAGTCGGAGCCCCACTCCGGTACCTTCTGGGGGATGCGAGCGGTCCCGAGGTCGAGCCAACCCGGTGTTGCCCCTGTGGTGGCCCCGGATCCGGCGATGCGCGCCGCTGGTGAAATGGGCCGGAGGCGTATCGCTCCGGCCTGTTCGACTCCCGGCGATGAGCGTCGCACAGTATGCCGCATGCGTACTCCTTCGCGCTGGAATATGCCCGAAGCGCTTGTTGGGGTGACTGTACGTCAACCATGCTGTCTTGTAAGGGAATCACGTTCCGTGATCCCGGTGCCGATGGTGTCGGCGGCGGTGGCGTCGACCGGGCAGAAGATGACCACGATCGTGGCCCCGCGGGGGTGCGTGGCGATGTGTCCGCCGATTCGGATGGTGTGAGCGGTGCAGGTGCTTCAAGTGCAGCTGGAGATCCGGCCCGACCCCGCGGAGGTGGGTCGCGCCCGGAGATGGGCCCGTTCACGGCTCGCCGGGTCCGGGATCAGGGCGGATGAGCCGCTGGCCGAGACGCTGACCCTGCTCGTCTCCGAGTTGGCCACCAATGCGGTCGTCCACACCGGGCGGCCGGCGATGCTGCGGTTGCTGATGTGCGGGCTGCGGGACGGGTCCATCGGGACGGTTCGGCTGGAGGTCGTTGACACAAGTGCGTGTCCGCCTACGCCGCGGTGTGCGGAGGGCGACGAGACCGATGGGCGCGGGCTCGCCCTTGTCGAAGGGCTCGCCGATCGGTGGGGGTGGAGTCCCGAGGGGGTCGGCAAGCGGATCTGGTGTGAGCTGGATCGGGTTGCGGTGACCGGGGTGGGTGCGGTGGCGCGCGGCGGGTTGGCGTACGGGGTCGTCTAGGGCTGAGGTTTCCGGTTGCCCGGCGGTGATGCCGGGCGGGGGGCGGGTCCGCTGCTCGGCGGTTGCGAGGTGCCGCTGCGCCCACCCTCCCCCATTCTCGGCTTCTCCCCCACTCTCGACTTCGCTCGAGCGGGAGGGACCCCCATGAGCGGGAGGTGCCCCCACCGCCCCAGCGGCACGATTGCCCGCGCGGGGGCTGCGCTGTGGCGGCGCATAGGGGCATGGGCTGGGCCTTGTGAAGGGGGCGGTGCTGACGTGCGCCGGACCGTGCTTCCGTACGCGGCGCCGTAGCGTCGGCCCCGAGGGGCCAACCCCCGAACGGGTGTTGACGTGGCCTGTCCGTTTGATCACGCTTGTGTTCATCGATTCGCCGTGAGGGGACGACGAGGGATTCGGTGACGGAAACCCTCGACGAGTGTGGGTCGTGTTTCGGCGTCGGCTCCCCACTGGGCCCGGGGGGCAGGGCGGGTACGCCGAAGCCGGATGGCGGCGCGCGGTGCCGTGCTCGGGGCGGGCAGCGGCGCGCCGCCAGCCGACCCAAGCTCAGAGGATGGCCACCGGGGCCACCGGCGTGCCCGTGCCGCCGACGAACGGTTCGGGCATCGCCGACAGCAGGAACGCGTAGCGCCCGGTTTCTCCACAGGCTGTGGACAACTCCTCCAGGTTCCAGTTCTGGCCTTGCGGCATGCCCATCTCGACCAGGTCGAGCGCGTGCACCGGCAGCCACAGGTCCTCGATCTCCGGCGGGAAGATCTCGAAGGTCAGGGTGTCATTGGCGACGGCGGCGACATCGCGTGCGTGGAACCACTCCGGGGTGCGCAGGGAGAGCCCGGGGGACGGGTAGGCGTACGCGTGTCTGTCGCCGGCGAGGTAGAGCTGGATCTGGCCCGTGCGGACGAGGACGATGTCGCCGGCCCGGACCCGGATGCCCGCCAACTCCTCGGCTGCCTCCAGGTCTTCGGGGGTGACCGCGTGGTCACCGGGCAGACGGCCGTCGGCGGTGCCTCGGCTGCCCAACGCGCGCGGGATGTCCAGGAGTACGCCGCGCGAGACGATGTGCCGGGCCTTGTCGATCCCGGCGAAGGTGGCGCCGGCGTGCGGGGTGATGGTGGTCGCCGGGCGGCCGTTGTAGACGCGGCCCGAGTGGGAGACATGGGCGAGGGCGTCCCAGTGGGTGGCCGCCTGGAGTCCCATGGTCACGGCGTCGTCGCTGCAGGCGACCGTACCCGGGCCGAAGATCTCCTGGTTGATCTGCACCATGGCGTGCAGGGGGTTCACACGGCCCGGGATCATCCCCGTCTGCACGCCGTCGTGCTGGAGGGGGAGGGCGAGCGGGATCCGGCGGCCGGAGCGGACGCAGGACGCCGCCTCGCGTACGACCTCGTCGGTGATCAGGTTGAGCGCGCCGATCTCGTCGTCCGCTCCCCAACGGCCCCAGTTGTTCACACGCTTGGCGATGTCGGTGAACGCGGTGAAGTCGGTGGGTGACGGTGACATCGGTCCTCCCCGGGGCTTGTGTGGGTGTATCTGACGGGTCGTAGAATCGCCATGCGCTTCAAATCTAACGGTCCGTCAGAAACCGCGATGAGGGGAAGGGGCCGGAGTGGGAAACTTCTTGGCAGGCAAGGTCGTCGCCATCACGGGCGCGGGGCGGGGGATCGGCCGCGCGGTCGCCCTCGGCGCGGCGGCCGAGGGGGCGCGGGTCGTCGTCAACGACTACGGGGTCTCCGTCGACGGCTCCGAGCCGACCAGCTCCGTCGCCGAGGCGGTGGTGAAGGAGATCGAGGCCGCCGGGGGCGAGGCGGTCGCCGTCGCCGACGACATCTCCACGATGGCGGGTGGGCAGCGGGTCGTGGACGCGGCGCTCGCCTCGTACGGGCGGATCGACGGGGTGGTGTGCGTCGCCGGGATCCTGCGCGAGCGGATGCTGTTCAACATGTCCGAGGAGGAGTGGGATCCGGTCGTCGCCACGCATCTGAAGGGGACGTTCACCGTGTTCCGGGCCGCTTCGGCTGTGATGCGGAAGCAGCGGGCGGGGACCTTGATCGGGTTCACCAGCGGCAACCATCAGGGGTCCGTTTCGCAGGCCAACTACAGCGCGGCGAAGGGTGGCGTCATCTCGCTGGTGCGGAGCGCTGCGCTGGGCCTGCATCGGTATGGGGTGACCGCGAATGCCGTCGCGCCCGTTGCCCGTACGCGGATGTCCGCGGGGGTGCCGGTCGAGTTGACGGAGATCGGTGAGCCGGAGGATGTGGCCGCGCTCGTGGTGTATCTGCTGTCGGATCGGGCTCGGGAGGAGCGGATCACCGGGCAGGTGTACACGGTTGCGGGGCCGAAGATCGCGGTTTGGGCGCAGCCGCGGGAGCTGCGCTCGGCGTACGCCGATGGGGGGTGGACTCCGGAGAGGGTCGCGGAGGTTTTGCCGGGGGCGGTGGGGGTGGATCCGATGCCGATGTTGGAGCGGGTGTCGGAGATGGCCCGTGCGGCGGCGTCCGGGGAACGGCCGAACGCCTAGTAGCTCGGGGGTGCGGGTGATTCGGCGACTGCGGGTGGTGTGTGGCTGGTCGCGCCGGCCTAGGGGGTGGGGCACAGGTCGCCTATGTATCTCGCCCTGGCTGCGGGCAGTTGTGCCGCTGGGGCGATGGGGGCACCTCCCGCTCATGGGGGTCCCTCCCGCTCGAGCGAAGTCGAGAGTGGGGGAGAAGCCGAGAGTGGGGGAGGGTGGGCGCAGCGGCACCCTGCCAGCGCCGGTAAGCACTCATTTCGGTCGGCCAACCTAGGGCGGCAACTGTGGAGTTCGGGTTCAGTGAAGAGGATGAGGGCTTCCGGGCGGAGGCCAGGGCTTGGCTGGGCGCCCATGCGAGGGGTGAAGGGCAGGATCGGCGGGCTTGGGAGCGGACCCTCGGTGCTGCCGGGTGGATCGGGCTCGGCTGGGGCGAGGCGGGGTACGGCAATCGCACGGCGACCCTCGTGCAACAGGTCGTGTGGGCCGAGGAGTACGCGCGGGCCGGCGTGCCGCCGCGGTCGGGGCACATCGGGGAGAAACTGCTGGCGCCTACGTTGATCGCGTTCGGGACCGAGGGGCAGAAGGGGCGGTTTCTGCCGGTGATCGCGCGGGGCGAGGAGCTGTGGTGTCAGGGGTACAGCGAACCGGGGGCCGGGTCCGATCTCGCTGGGGTGCGGACCAAGGCCGAGCGCGCGGGCGACGGGTCGTACCGCGTCACCGGGCAGAAGATCTGGACCTCGCTCGCCCATGAGGCCGACTGGTGTTTCGTGCTGGCCCGTACCGAGGCGGGGTCGACGCGGCATCACGGGCTGTCGTTCCTGCTCGTGCCCATGGACCAGCCGGGGCGGATCGAGGTGCGTCCGATCCGGCAGATGACCGGGACGAGCGAGTTCAACGAGGTGTTCTTCGACGGGGCACACGCGCGCGTGGAGCATGTGGTGGGCGGTGAGGGGAACGGCTGGCGGGTGGCCATGGGGCTGCTCGGGTTCGAGCGCGGGGTGTCGACCCTCGCCCAGCAGATCGGCTTCGCGGAGGAGTTGCGAGCGGTCGTACGAGAGGCCGTGGAGAGCGGGGCGGCCGACGATCCCGTCGTACGCGATCGACTCGTACGGCAATGGGCCGAGCTACGGGTGATGCGGTGGAACGCCCTGCGGACGCTGGGCGGTGCGGAGGCGCCCGGCGCGCCGAGCGTGGCCAAGTCGCTGTGGGGGCGGTGGCATCGGCGGCTCGGGGAGCTGGCGATGGAGGTGCGGGGCGCGCGGGCGGCGGTCGGGCCGCGGGAGTGGTCGGCGCGGGCGCCGTACGAACTCGATCCGTTCCAGCATCTGTTCCTGTTCAGCCGGGCCGACACCATCTACGGCGGCTCGGACGAGGTGCAGCGCACGATCATCGCCGAGCGGGTGCTCGGTCTGCCGAAGGAGCCGAGGGGCTGAGGAGGTCGGGCTCGTGAGAGGCGTGGTGTTCGACGGGCAGCGGGTCGAAGTCGTCGATGACCTGGAGGTACGGGATCCGGGGCCCGGGGAGGTGCGGGTGGCCGTTTCGGCGGCCGGGCTCTGTCACAGCGATCTGTCGGTGGTGGACGGGACCATCCCCTTCCCCGTTCCCGTGGTGCTGGGGCATGAAGGGGCAGGCGTTGTAGAGGCGGTGGGCGTTGGGGTCGGCCATGTCCGGGTCGGTGACCATGTGGCGCTGTCCACCCTCGCCAACTGCGGGACCTGCGCCGACTGCGACCGGGGGCGGCCGACCATGTGCCGGCGGGCCATCGGGCGGCCGGGGCGGCCGTTCTCGCGGGGTGGGGAGCCGTTGTTCCAGTTCGCCGCGAACTCCGCTTTCGCGGAGCGGACGGTGGTCAAGGCCGTGCAGGCGGTGCGGATACCGAAGGACATTCCGCTGTCGTCCGCCGCGCTGATCGGGTGCGGGGTGCTGACCGGGGTGGGGGCGGTGCTCAACCGGGCGCGTGTCGACCGGGGGGACAGTGTCGTCGTGATCGGGGCCGGGGGGATCGGGCTCAACGTCATTCAGGGGGCGCGGATCGCGGGGGCGACGCGGATCATCGCCGTCGACGCGAACCCGGAGAAGGAGGCGGTGGCGCGGCAGTTCGGGGCCACCCACTTCCTGGTGTCGGTGGAGGGGGTACGGGATGTCGTACCGACGGGGGTCGCCCACGCCTTCGAGTGCGTCGGCCGCGTCGAACTCATCCGCCAAGCCATCGACCTGCTGGACCGGCGGGGGCAGGCCGTGCTGCTGGGGGTCCCGGCGGCGACGGCCGAGGCCTCCTTCCTCGTCTCCTCGCTGTACCTGGACAAGTCCATCCTCGGCTGCCGCTACGGCTCCTCGCGGCCACAGCGGGACATCGCGCTGTACGCCGACCTGTACCGGGAGGGGCGGCTCCTTCTGGATGAGCTGGTGACCGCCACGTATCCGGTGGAGGACTTCGCGAAGGCGGCGGAGGACACGGGGGAGGGGCGGGTGGCGCGGGCGGTGCTCACCTTCTGATCCCACCTAGGTGGCCAGGTAGTGAGCGATGGTCTCTGCCGCCGTCAGTGGTAGCGCGTGGTGGGAGATGCCGGGGAGGGTGTCGACGCGCGCTCCTGGGAGCGCGGCGCGTGCGGCCGTGGCCGTTCGGGCCGAGTCGTGGCAGCGGGCGCGCTCGGCGAAGAGGATGTCGACGGGGAGGTCGGGGACTCGGTCGAGCCCGGCGGGGTCGGGGCGGGGGCCGGTTACGGGGCGGACGGTGGGGAAGCGGGCCGTCTCGTCCTGAAGGCGCAGCCAGGCCGGGTCGAGGTCGGCGCCGCGGGTCTCCCAGGTCAGGAAGGCCCGGATCCGGGCGGGAGTGGGCCGCAGCAGCATGGGCAGGGCGCGCAGCACATAGCCGGGGCGGAGTCCGGCGAAGATCTGCGTCGGGTCGAGCAGTACGAGCCGGGCCAGACGGTCGGGGTGGCGGGCGGCGAAGTGGGCCGCGATCCAGGCGCCGTACGAGTGGCCGGCGAGGGTGACGGGGCCGGCGGTGCCGAGCCCGTCGAGGACCGCGTCGAGCCAGCCGGCCAGGTCCTCGGGGGTCCGGATCACCCTTCCCTCGGCCGGAACACTGAGCCCGGGCTCCCCCACCAGATCCACGGCATGCACCCGGTGTGTCCGGCCCAGCCCCGCGGCGACGGCGGCGCCCCAGACCGCGGAGGTGGCCCTGCCGCCGGGCAGGAGCACGAGCGGCGGGGCGGTGAGAGGGCCGCAGCTGTTGACGTGGGTGCGGCCGTAGGGAGTGGGGAGTCCGAAGTCCTCTGTGGGCGTGGGCCATTGGGCGAGTACGGCGTCGTAGGCGCCGCGGAACCGTTCGGCGTCGTAGGCGCTGCGAAATCGCGTGGGTATGGCTGACACGGTGAAACCCCATTACCTCGGTTGCCTCGCCAAGCGATAATCTCGCTCAGCGAGAGATTCTAGGTGGAGGCGGTATGGACGACAACCTGAAACTGGTGCATCTGCTGCGGGCGGTGACCGTCGAGTTCGGTCTCCGCCAGGCGGAGTTCGCGGCCCGCAACGGCATGCACTCCACCGACGTGCGGGCCCTGATCTGTCTGCTCGACGCGGCCCGTGCCGGGGAGGCGGCCACGGCGGGCCTGCTCGGCACCCGGCTGGGCCTCAACTCGGCGGGGACGACCGCGGTGATCGACCGACTGGAGAGGCTGGGCCATGTCGCGCGGGTCCGGGACGAGCGCGACCGCCGCCGGGTGCTGCTGCGGGTCGAGCCGGAGGCGGTGCGGCTGGGCTGGGAGTTCTTCGGGCCGCTGATCGAAGGGGTGGTGGGGGTCCTGGACGGGTTCGACGACGGCGAACGGGAGAGCGTCCGGCGGTTCCTGACGGGGGTGCTGACGGCTATGGAGGCGACCCCGTCCCCGTCCCCGTCCCCGCCCCCGCCCTGAACGTCCGCCTGTACGCCGTCGGCGTCACCCCCAGCGCCCCCTGCAAGTGCTGTCGCATGGACTGGGCCGTGCCGAAGCCCGCGTCGTGGGCGATCTGGTCCATGGAGAGGTCGGTGGACTCCAGTAGGTGCCTGGCGCGCTCGACGCGCTGTCGGGTGAGCCACTGGCCGGGGCTGATGCCGACCTCTTCGCGGAAGCGGCGGGTGAAGGTGCGGACGGACATGGACTCCTGTTCGGCCATGTCGCGGAGCTGGATCGGTTCGTGGAGGCGGCCCAGCGCCCAGGCGCGGGCGGCGGTCGTGGTCGCCGTCTGCGGCTCGGGCAGGGGCCGTTGGATGTACTGGGCCTGCCCGCCGTCCCGGTGCGGCGGCACCACCGTACGGCGGGCCACGTCGTTGGCGACCGCCGTCCCGTGGTCGCGTCGTAGGAGATGCAGGCACAGGTCGATCCCGGACGCGACGCCCGCGGAGGTGAGGACGTCGCCGTCGTCGACGAAGAGGACGTCCGCGTCGACCCTGACCTTGGGGAAGAGCCGCTGGAAGTGCTCGGCGTGGTACCAGTGCGTGGTGGCCGGGCGGCCGTCGAGGAAGCCGGCGGCGGCCAGGATGTAGCCGCCAGTGCAGATGGAGACGAGCCGGGTGCCGGGGCGGATGTGGGCGAGGGCGGCGGCCAGTTCAGGGGTGAGGACCCCCTCCTCGTAGACCGGGCCGAGCTCGTACGAGGCCGGGACGACGACCGTGTCGGCGGTGGCGAGGACCTCCGGGCCGTTCGGGACGAGGATCTCGAAGTCCGCGTCCGTCTCCACCGGGCCGGGCGGCCGGATCGAGCAGGTGACGATCTCGTACAGCGGGCGGCCGTCCGCGTCCCGCGCCTTGCCGAAGACGCGCTGCGGAATGCCCAGCTCGAAGGGGAGCAGCCCGTCGAGGGCGAGGACGACGACGCGGTGGAGCTGCGCACGCGTGTCTCTGGTGGCCATGGCCCGATCCTAGTGAATGCTGTCCTCCCAGCCACTCGTTCGCGGTCGTCGCAGGTCCGAAGGTTGGTGGCATGACCCAGACAGCCGCCACCACAGCCGCGACAGGCCAGGAACCCACCGAGTCCCGTCCCGCCAGGCGGATCCACCGCGCCTGGTTCGTCGCCGCCGTCACCTTCGTGACGATCATCGGGGCGGCGGCCTTCCGTTCCCTGCCGGGGCTGTTGATCGATCCGTTGCATGACGAATTCCACTGGTCGCGCGGCACGATCGCCCTCGCGGTGTCGATCAACCTGGCGCTGTACGGCCTGACGGCGCCCTTCGCGGCCGCGCTGATGGACCGCTTCGGCATCCGCCGGGTGGTGGCACTCGCCCTGATGGTGATCGCGGTCGGGTCCGGTACGACGGTGTGGATGAACTCGGCCTGGCAGTTGATGCTGTGCTGGGGTCTGCTCGTGGGTCTCGGCTCGGGGTCGATGGCGCTGGCCTTCGCGGCGACGGTCACCAACCGCTGGTTCACGGAGCGGCGGGGTCTTGTCTCGGGCGTCCTGACCGCCGCCTCGGCCTCCGGACAGCTGATCTTCCTCCCGCTGTTGTCGTGGATCGTCACCGAGTACCGCTGGCGGCCTGCCGCCGTCACCGTCGCCCTCGCCGCGCTGGCCGTCGTCCCCTTCGTATGGCTGCTGCTGCGGGACCACCCGGCGGACGTGGGGCTGAAGCCGTACGGGGCGAAGGAGTTCGTGCCGAAGCCGGAGCCGGTGCCGGGGGCGGCGACCCGGGCGGTGAGGGTCCTCTTCGGCGCGATGCGCACGGGGCCGTTCTGGCTGCTGGCCGGCACCTTCGCGATCTGCGGCGCGTCGACGAACGGCCTCATCCAGACGCACTTCGTGCCCGCCGCCCACGACCACGGCATGCCCATCAGGGCCGCGGCCTCGCTCCTCGCCGTCATCGGTGTCTTCGACGTCCTCGGCACGATCGCCTCCGGCTGGTTCACGGACCGCTTCGAGCCGCGCCGGCTGCTGGCCGTGTACTACGCGTTCCGGGGCATCTCACTCCTCTTCCTCCCCTTCCTCCTGGCCCCCTCCGTCCACCTCCCGATGGTCTTCTTCATCGTCTTCTACGGCCTCGACTGGGTCGCCACCGTCCCGCCCACCATGGCCCTGTGCCGCGAGCACTACGGCGACGACAGCGCCATCGTCTTCGGCTGGGTCCTCGCCGCCCACCAGGTCGGCGCCGCCCTCGTCGCCTTCCTCGGCGGCCTCGCCCGCGACACCTTCGGCTCGTACGAGGTCGTCTGGTACGCCTCGGGGGCGCTGTGCGCGGTGGCGACCCTGATGGCGTTGGTGATACGGCGGCCGCGGCGGCCGGTCGACCGGGCGCGCGGGGCGTTGGCGAAGGCCTGAGGTTCGGGGGCGCCTGTTTCTGCGGACACCGCTTCTTCCTGCATGTTGTCGGCATTGGTCAGGACGCGCGGGTCGACTCGGCCCTCCACCCGGAACGGCGGCACCAGGTTCAGTTCAGGCAGCACGCGGTAGCCGGGACCGTCGACAGGCAGTGCGGCGAGGATCTGGTCCCACACCCCGCCGTTAAGCCACCGCTTATAACGGGAGTGGACGTCCTTCCACGCGCCGAACCGTTCGGGCAGGTCCTCCCACTTCACGCCCGTGCGTGCCTTGTAGAACATCGCGTCGAGCATCCGGCGACCCGGGTGCAAGCAGTGGTAGGGCGGCTCCCACGCCTTGACGATCGGCTCGGCTGCGGCCCACGTCTTGTCCGTCAACTCCGAGGGCACGAGCCGACCGCTCGCCCTGAACCCTCCCGCCATCGAGCACGACAGCCCGAGCTTCGGCTTCGGCCCCGGGCCCGTGATCGTGACCTTCACGTCCAGCAGCCCCAGCACTTCGGCCTGCTCGTCGGGGTCCATGTCGGCCAGCCGGGTGCGCGCCACGGTGGCCAGCACCTGAAGGTCCTTCGCGCGCTGTTGGGCGGCCTCGATAGCGTTTCGGGACTGGCTCGTGGAGTTCATCCAGTGGCAGGGCCACAACAAGCGGACCGGTCCGGGCCACGAGGAGGACGTACGCGCCGAAGCGGTCCGCGAGACGACGAAGCGCTGGCCGAATGTCGAGAAGCTCTCGGCCAAGGCCCATGAGGCGTACGACGAGTTGGTGAAGGTCATGCGTGCGACCGCGATCTTCGAGCCGGTCGTCGCCGAGTCACCCCGCCGAACCGGGAACTCCCCCGGTAGTTCAGAAGGGCACGCCCGCTCGCTTGGCGAGGCGGGTCAAGCGGGGGTTGCTCCGGCGGTGCAGCGACGTGAGCACGCGCATCAGCTCCTGTGACGTGGGGTGGACGCGGGCCATCTCGGGCGCGACGTCCCACGCCTCTTCGAGCGATTCGAGGGCGGCGTCACGGTCACCCAGGGCGAGGTGCGACCGGCTGAGGTTCATGTGCAGAGGACCGATGCGGGTGGCCGGGAGGTCTGTGCCGCCCCGGATCAGGTCGTCGGCGGTGTCCAACGCGGTGCGGTGCTGGTCCATGTCGGAATACGTCGAGATGACGTGCGTCGCGGTCTGGTCGGGCCCGAAGTGGATGCCATGCTCGTCGGCGTCCTCGCCGTACTCCTCGGCGGTGCGCCACGCGGCCTCGATGTGCTGCCGGGCGGTGGCCTTGTCCTTCAGCCGACCGGCCAGCGTCAGGCCGCGAAGGTGCAGGATGCCCAGGCCGAACGCGCGGTCGCGGCCGTGCAAGGTCGTCTCGGCCTCCACGATCGCGCGGTCCACGATGGCCAGACCGCCCGCGAAGTCCCCGGAGTTGAGGAAGGTTCCGGCCTCGTCCCGAGCAGCCACCGTGGCGGCAATCGGGTTCGCCCTCTCGGCGGCCAGCCGCTGTTTCATGACGGCCAGCTCGGCGAGGTGCATCCAGCGGTGTCGGGCGGCCAGCCAGTACACGACCGAGTACGTGTCGGCGACGCGCGTCCAGGCGTCGGGCGACTGGGTGGCGTGGGCGAAGTTGGTCGTCCGGGTCAACACGCCCGGGGTCTTCTGCAACACCGCCGACAGCTCGGTCCGGTAGCGGTGTTCGTTCAGCTCGGCCAGCTCGCGCGGCAGGTCCTCGGGGTGAGTCGGAGGGCCGTCGGGGATGTCGAACCGACGAATGGCGTAGTTCAACGCGGTCAAGCTGTTCTCGTCGGCACCCTCGACCGGAGCCGTACCGAGCAGCTCGTCAAGGGTCATCCGCATGGCTTGTGCGAGGGCTGCGGCGATGCCCTGCGTCAGTGCGCGGTCGCCCACCTCGATCTTGCTGAGCAGCGAGACCGACACACCCGCCCGCCGGGCAAGGGCGACCTGGCTCAGGCCACGCGCCTTACGACAGACGGCCACGTTCGCACCGGGTCCGGGAATCTTGGTCGCGCTCATACCTGTGCGTCTTCCCCGCTCGACTTCCGTTACGTCCCATCGTCCCACCGTGGCCAGTCACGCGCCCTGGTGTTGTGCAAGAGGTGTGCAAGTTCGGCTTGCACGGCGGCAGTTCTCTTGGGTGACACACGTATGCCCAGGTGGGACGAGGGGGCATGGCACAGACAGAAAAGCCGCCAACGATGCTGAGTCACGGCGACCTGCCTTACCCGGCGGGGACGCTCGTTGAAGACACGCTCTCGAAGCGCACGGGCGAGCTTCACGGCGTGATCGAGGAACGCACCAAGGAGGGCAACAAGCTCATCAGCCAGACGGCGTTCCTGCGGCCGGAGGGCGGTGGCACGGAATGGGACGTCCCTTTGAAGCACGTCCGGCCCGTCGAGAACCCTTAAGCGTTCCCACGAAGCGCGCGGCCCTCGTCACCCCGGGCGACGTGATCGGCTACGAGGGTGAGTGGCGCACCGTCAAGGAGGCAACCACCGCACGCGGTCCGATGGGCGGGTTAGCCGTCGTGGTCACCTGGGAGGAAGGCGGTTCGGCGCGCTTCCCTGCCGGGGACGAACTCCTCCTTGGAGAGCCGGATTCCGCCTGACCCGCACTTGAGCCCCACCCCAACTCAACTGGGGTGGGGCTCAGTTGTGCCCTGACACATTGCTTATCGGTCTGCGCTACCATCGTGCGCAGAGGGCCGCCCTGCGGCCCCTCGCACCTGGGCGCTGACACTCGGTGTCGGACCAGGACGCTGCCCCGTTAGAGCTCGGGGCCCCCTTTTCAAGTCCGACAGGGGGCCTGACGCACAAGCTCGAAGACGGGGCCGCAGACAAGGAAGGTTGTTGCACGACCCGGGCTGACGAACAGCCCACCCGAGAACATTTGCGTGTTCGTGCGTCAAGCGCGGGTGTCTCGGTCCGAACCGTAGGGTTCGGATCGAGGCTGCCTGCGCGCAGACCACCGATCCGACCCATGACAGGGAAGGTTAAGGATCGGTGGACGGCACTGCCATCCTCTTCATTCTCGCCATCGCTGGCGTGGTGGCCATCTTCCTCTTCGCCTTGAAGGGGTTGTTGGACCAACTCCCGGACGTCTTCGACTCCGCCGGACGCGCACGCGATGCGTGGGATCGGCTGACCAAGAAGAACGACCAGGCTCCCCAACCCGACGCGACCGAGGAACAGCCGCCCCTGGCGGTCTCCCCGGCCAGCAGCGAGGAGCCGCCTGCCGCCGCATAGGTCGTCCGGGCTTCCGTGGGGTCTCGGAGCGCACGAGACCCCGTCCCGGGGCACCAGGCCCGGCAGGTACACGAGAGGCCACGGGAGATACCGCCCGTGGCCTCGTGCTTCGTGACCGGATGACTCAGGCGGCCACGGCCACTAGGAACCGGATCGGAGCCAGAGCGGCACCCCCGGAAAGAGGTGTGGGGGCGCCTGGAGCCGCAACCTTTCAGCCTGGGCACACTCCCTGTAGACGGGGAGGGGTGTTGGTGATGTTCATGGCAACCGCCGGGGTGGCGGGTGAGGGCGCGACCCGCAGGAGCGCCGAGCCGTCGGCGGTTTCCATGGCCGTACTGGGAGTGGAGGGCGCGCTGTTGTGCGCCGCGCTCTCCCTGGTGGCTCTGGGCACCCGCTCCGGGCCCGGCGGCGGGGAGGCCTTCGCCGCCGTCGCGATCGGCCCGCTGCTGCTTCTGCTCATCCTGTTCGCGGCCGCCGTACTGACCACGGCGTACGTCCTCCCGGCCGTGGTGCTGGCCCACTGGACCGCACGGCAGCTGACGGGCCGTATCGCCTGGTGGTGGATCCCGCCCGTCTGCACCCTGTGGGTGCTCCCGGCCCTGGCCGTCCCGTCCTGGCAGCTCACGGCCCTCGCCGTCTACGCCGTGGCCCTGCCCCCGGCCCTCGCGGCGCACTTCACCGTCGCACGCGCCGACGCGGGCCGCCCGGTCCAGCCCTGCGTGGCGATCCTGACGTGGGGTGCGGTGGCCGTGGTGTGCGTGCTGGTGGGGGGTGGGTTGGTGGTGATGCGTTAGGTGGGCTGGCCGGGGGCTGGTTGGTCGGAGCGGCGGGCCGAGGAGGCCTGGACGAAGCCGCCGAACCGGCCCCGGTGGAACAGCAGCGGTGCGTTCGTGGGGGCGTCGGTCTCGTCCGCCGTGCCCAGCGCCTCCACCCTGCCCACCACGATCAGGTGGTCGCCGCCGGTGTGCACGGCGTGGATCGTGCAGTCGATCCAGGCGGGGGCTCCGGTGAGGCGGGGGGAGCCGGTGGCGAGGGCCGGGTCGTAGGAGACCCCGGCGAACTTGTCCGCGCCGCTCACGGCGAAACGGCGGCACAACTCGCCCTGGAGAGCGCCGAGTACGTTCACACAGAAGACGCCGGCGCGGGCGATGCGGGGCCAGGTCGTCGACGTACGGCCGACCATGAACGCGACCAGGGGTGGGTCGAGGGAGAGCGAGGCGAAGGACTGGCAGGCGAAGCCGGCGGGGGGCTCACTCTTTTCGGCCGCCGGTGCGGTGATCACGGTCAGTCCCGTCGCGAAGTTGCCCAGTACGCGCCGGAATTCGGCCTGGTCGACCGGTGCGCGCTCGTCCTCGCCGACGCAGCGCAGGTCGGGGCGCGGCAGTGCTTCGACGACCGGTTCGGTGGCCGTCCCGCGGCCTCTGTCCGCCCTCAGGTAGCGGACGGCGGCGGCTGCCATTCCCGCATGTCCCATCACATCGACCATTGAAACTGACGCACCGTCAGAAGTGAAGTGTTGGGCGAGTGGGACTCAGCGGCCCTCGAAGCGCGGTGCCCGGCGCTCCCCGAAGCTCGCCACGCCCTCCTGCGCGTCCGCCGTCGTCATGTTGATCTCCTGCGCGGCGGCCTCGGCGGTGAAGGCGGTGGTGCGGTCGGTGTCGAGGGAGGCGTTGACGAGCTGTTTGGTGAGGGCGAGCGTGCGGGTGGGGCCGGTGGCGAGGCGTTCGGCCCACTCCCGGGCCGTCTTCTCCAGGTCCTGGGCGGGGACGACACGGTTGACCAGGCCGAGGCGTTCCGCGTCGGCGGCGGGCAGGGCGTCGCCGAAGAACATCAGCTCCTTGGCGCGCTGGGGGCCGATCAGGCGGGGGAGGAGGTAGGCGCCGCCGCCGTCCGGGACGAGGCCGCGGCGTACGAACACCTCGATGAAACTGGCCTCTTCGGCCGCCAGGACGAGGTCGCACGCGAACGCGAGGTGCGCGCCGATGCCGGCCGCCGTGCCGTTCACCGCCGCGATCACCGGCTTCTCGCAGTCGAGTACGGCGGCGACGAGGCGCTGGGCCCCGAGGCGGATGGTGCGGGAGATGTCGCCGGGTACGCGTTCGCCGGTGTCGGTCGCCGGTCCGCGCAGGTCGGCCCCCGCGCAGAAACCGCGGCCGGTCGCGGTGATCACGACCGCGCGTACGGCGGGGTCGGCGGAGGCGTCCGAGAGCAGCTGGATGAGTTGTTCCCGCTGGTCAGGGGTGATGGCGTTCAGCGCTTCGGGGCGGTTGAGGGTGATCCACGAGACGGCGTTGTCAGTGGCGTGCAGTATCAATGAGTCACGGGATTTTTCGGGAGGTTCGAGGGGGGAAGCGGACATGTGGGTGCTCCTGTTACTGCGGGGAGTGATGGCTGGGCTCGGAGTCCGGTGGTGTTCAGTCCGGTGGTGGTCAGCGGCACACCGTCAGCGCGTCCAGCGCCACGGCCCCCTGCCCCCTCGGCAGCACCATCAGCGGGTTGATGTCCAGCTCCGCGATCTCGTCCCCGAGTTCGAGCGCCATGCGCTGGACGCGGAGGACGACCTCGACCAGGGCGTCCACGTCGGCCGGGGGAGCCCCGCGGACCCCGTCCAGCAGGGCCCGCCCGCGCAGTTCGGTCAGCATCGCGCGGGCATGGTCCTCGCCGAAGGGGGGAACGCGTACGGCGGAGTCGCGCAGCACCTCGACGAGGACACCGCCGAGCCCGACCGTGACCGTCGGTCCGAAGAGGTCGTCGTGGGTGACGCCCACGACCATCTCCACGCCGCGCTCGACCATCTGGCAGACCAGCACGCCGTCGAGGGACACGTCCTCGTAGCGGGCGATGTCCGTCAGTTCGCGATAGGCGTCGCGGATCTGGCTGGCGGAGGTCAGGCCGATCTTCACCAGCCCCAGCTCCGTCTTGTGGGCGATCCGCGCCCCGGACGCCTTCATCACCACCGGGTAGCCGACGAGGCTCGCGGCGCGTACGGCCGCCGCCGCGCTGGTCACCAGTTGCTCGCGCGGCACGCGTATCCCGTACGCGCGCAACAGCTGCTTCGCGGCATGCTCGCTCAGCTGCTGCCCCGGCCGCATCAGTGCCCGTGCCTTGCGGAAGGAGGGCGAGGGGGAGCGGGGGGCCTCGTCGAAGGGGGAGCGGTAGGCGGCGGTGAAGCGGCTGTGGTCGAGGTGGGCGCGGACGGCGGTGATGCAGTTGGCGAAGGTACGGAAGGTCGCCACCCGGGACGACCCGAGCAGGGTCTCGCGGTACGCGGCCTCGATGCCCACCGGCGACCCCCACACCACGCACACCAGCTTGTCCGTTCGCTTCGCCGCGTCCACCAGATCCTGGGCGAGCTTGTCACTCATCGGCGGGAAGGGGCCGGTGATGGGGCAGATCAGCACGCCCACCGCTGGGTCGTCGAGGATCGCGTCGAGGATGCGGGGCCCGCGCCAGTCGCCCACGGGGTGCCCGCCGTTGTCGACGGGGTTGGCCACGCTCAGGTAGTCGGGGATCCACTGGTGCAGCTCGGCCTGCTTGGCCTCCGAGAGCGTGGGCAGGGGCAGCCCGGCCTCCGTTGCCAGGTCGGCGAAGTGCGCGCCCGTGCCGCCGGAGATCGAATAGACGACGACGCCGTCGGCCGACGGGCGGTTCGAGGTGGACCCCGGCCGTCGTGCCCGTGCCAGCAGGGTGGCCGTGTCCTGGAGTTCGTCGAGCCCGTCGACCCGTATCACGCCGTACTGTCGCATCGCCGCGTCCACCACCGCGTCCGCGCCGGTCAGCTTGCCGGTGTGGGAGGCGGCGGTGCGGGCGCCGGTCTCGGTGCGGCCGACCTTGACGGCGACGACGGGTACACCGCGCCGGGCGGCCCGGTCGGCGGCGAGGAGGAAGGCGCGGCCGTTCTTGAGGCCCTCGACGTAGGCGGCGATGGCGCCCACCTCGGGGCGTTCGGCGAAGTAGGAGATGAAGTCGGCGGTCTCCAGATCGGCCTCGTTGCCGGTGGGGGCCCAGTGGGAGAGGCGGATGCCGAGTTCCTGGAGGGAGAAGACGGGACGGCCCTGATGCCCGGACTGCGTGATCAGCGCGATCGCCGGCCCATCCAGATCCTCCCGGAACCGCTCGAAGGCGTTGAGGTTGGTGTTCGGCCCGAGCAGCCGCATCCCCCCGGACCGCTCCACAGCGGCGGCCAGCCGCTCCTGCGCGGCCGCGCCCTCCGCACCGGTCTCGGCGAACCCGGAGGCGAAGGCGACGGCGAACTTCGCCTTTGCCTGGGCGAGTTGGTCGATCACGGGAAGGGGGTCGGAGACGAGCAGTACGGCCAGATCGACCTGCTCGGGCAGTTCGGCGACGGAAGGGGAGCAGGGAATGCCGAAGACCGACTGACGCGTGGTGTGCACGGGGTGCAGCCGGGCGCCGACCCGTTCGGCCCAGGCGATCAACTGCCGGGTGATACCGGTGTTGGGCCGCCCCTCGGCGTCCGAGGCACCGACGACGGCCACGGACTCGGGGTTGAAGAGGCGGTCCAGGTCGGGGACGGCGGCGTACAGCGGGCGCCCGCTGACGTCCAGGTCACCGGCCTCGGCCGGCCTGCCGTGCACGACCTGTTGGGAGTGCTCGCCGCAGGCGATGGCCCGAGCCCGGCGGGAGTCGGTGGTGAGGGTGCCGTGGGTTGATCCAAGCATCGGTCCGCCCGCTCCTGTGTGACAGCCAATTCACTGACGTGACGCGCTCACGTTTCACGTAACTGACACAGCGTCAGATTTCAGGCTATCTGAACTGACGCAATGTCAGGAATGGGTGTGCAGGCAAAGTTACGCGGCGGTACGGGTTGCGTACGGGGGTTGTACCCACCGTGCGCGATCGGAACCGAGGACGGATGGGGCGGACGGGGACACTCGCGTGCGGAGGCTTGGCTCAGCGCGCGGCGCGGCCCTCCACGGTGAGTGCGTCGCGTGTGGCGACGCCGCCCCTGCGGGCGATGGTCTTGGCGATCTTCTCGGCGTCGAGGGCGAGTTCGCGGAACATACCGCTGATCGGGTTGGTGTAGCCCTGGAAGTAGAGACCTGGCGCGTTGGCCGGGGTGCGGGCGCCGTGGACGAGGGGTCTGCCACGCGCGTCCAGCACTCCGAGGTGGCCGACAAGGCACTCCAGGGCACGGATATAGCCGGTGGCTGCGATGACGGCCTCCGGTCCGATGCGTTCGCCGTCGGCGAGGATCACATTGCCGTCCTCGAAGCCCTCCACGGCGGCCACGACCTCCACACGCCCCTTCCGTACGGCGTCGATGAGGCCGACGTCCTGGACGGGGATGGACCCCTCGTTCACGCGGGAGTAGAGGCCGGTGTCGGGGCGGGCCAGACCGTGCGCGGACAGGTCGGGCACGCTGAGCCTCGCCATCGGCTTGGCGAGCCGGTCCACCAGGGCGACCGGGAGGTGTCGTACGAGGACACCTGTGTACTGGGCCGCCCAGCCCGCCGTGGACCGGCGCACGATGTGCGGGGCGGTGCGCACGGCCAGCCGTACGCGCTCCGCGCCGCCCTCGCCGAGGTCGACGGCGATCTCGGCGCCGGTGTTGCCGATGCCGACGACGAGGACGTCGCGGCCGGCGTAGGGCTTGGGGTTGCGGTACTCGGAGGCGTGCAACAGCTCACCGCGGTACGTCTCCCGGCCCGGCCAGTCGGGCACGTGGGGGGTGTGGTTGTAGCCGGTGGCGACGACGACCGCGCCGCCGGTGAGCTCGCGGCCGCCGGTGGCGTGCAGCAGCCAGCCGGTGCCGTCGGACGACCGCTCCACCCGGGACACCTCGACACCGGTCACGATCTCCAGTTCGTGCACCTCGGCGTACTTCTCCAGGTACCGCACCACGTTGTCCCGCGACACCCACCGCCCGAACCGGCGCGGCATGGGCAGCCCGGGCAGCCCCGACAGTCGTCGGGTCGTGTGCAGATGCAGCCGGTCGTAGTGCCGCCGCCAGGACGCGCCCACCCCGTCCGCCTTCTCCAGCACGACGGCCCGCACGCCCCGCGCCCGCAACGCGTACGCCGCCGCGAGCCCGCCGGGGCCGCCGCCGATGACGTAGACGGGGTGCTCGGAGGCTGGGGTCGCGGATTCCGTGGATGCTCTGGAGTCGGCCATGTGTCTGAGCGTATTCGCGCCCTCACTTGATGGGTCTCGGTCAAGACCGGAATTGGTTGCGGATTGATCACGGCTGCAGGGGGTGTGGGTGGGACTGGTGACGTAGCTCTCTTGGAGTGTGGGGAGGCGGTGGCGTACGTGGTGACGGCGCAAGGTGGGGCTAGGGCCTGTCGTCAAATTCCCGTCGTCCGCCGGAGGGCGGGCCGAGCGCCCGCCGCGGTAGCGGCTGATGTC
>NZ_VTHJ01000012.1:71521-121022 GCF_008386495.1 Streptomyces tailanensis
ATGGGCTTTCGCCCGGTGCGGCGGTGGGGGCACCTCCCGCTCATGGGGGTCCCTCCCGCTCGAGCGAAGCCGAGAGTGGGGGAGAAGCCGAGAGCGGGGGAGCGTGCATGGCGTCGCTCGGCAGACGGGAATGTGACGACAGGGCCTAGGGGCCGTCGGTCGGTCCGCGTGTCTTGCGTATCCATCCCTCATCCGTTGAACTGACGTACCGTCAGAAAACCCCACGGGGATACGGAAGGGCGGCGTCGATGGACTCGATCTGGCTCACCGGTGGTGAATGGCTGGCCGTCCTTCGGATCGGGCTCGGGCTGTGGTGGCTGGAGAGTTGGCGGCACAAGGACAAGAAGACCTGGTTCGAGGGGGCCGGGATCGCGTGGGCGGCGGATGTGGCGGGGAAGCATCGGTGGGAGGCGGTGCGGAGTGGGTTCGATGTGGTGGTCAAGCCTCGGCCCAAGACCATGGCGTATGTCGTCGCTTACGCGGAACTCGCCCTCGGGCTCGGCCTGATCCTCGGCTTCCTGACGCCGGTCGCGCTGGTCGGCGGGCTGTTGCTCAACTTGCTCTACCTCGTGCTGATGATCCACGACTGGGCCGAGCAGGGGCAGAACTCGATGATGGCGCTCATTTCGGTGGTGGGGCTGTTCGGGATGTCCTGGCAGTCGTGGTCGGTCGACGGCGCGTTGGGGTTGTTCTGATGGGCGGCGCCGGTGGTCGTGTTGGTGGTGAGCGGTTCGATCTGCCGGAGGTCGACGGGTTCACCCGTACGTACTGGGACGCGGCCGCCGACGGGCGGCTGCTCCTGCGGCGTTGCGGGGCATGCGGGCGGGCCCATCACTATCCCCGCGAGTTCTGCCCGTACTGCTGGAGCGAGGACGTGCGGTGGGAGGAGGCCTCCGGGCGCGCCACGCTCTACACCTGGTCCGTCGTCCATCGCAACGACCTGCCGCCGTTCGGGGAACGGACGCCGTACGTCCCCGCGGTCGTCGATCTCGTCGAGGGGCCGCGGATGATGACCGAGGTCGTGGAGGGGGAGGAAGGGGCGCTGCGCGTGGGGATGGGGCTTGAGGTGGTGTTCCGGGACGCGGGGGAGTTCACGGTGCCGGTATTTCGGGCGCGGGAGTGATGGCGTACGGGTCTCAATGGCCGCGTGGCCCGTACTGATGAGCGATCCTCTGCCCACCCCCGCCCCTACTCCGACGTGCGCGGGCACGGTCTGCGGCTCTGTTCCGGGGACCCCGAGTCCGATGCGGATGTCGACGCGTGGTTCCGGGGGCGTGATGATCCGGAGTTCCGGCGGTGGAACACGCCGTGGGTGCTGGACGAGGGGCTCGACGGGGCTCGGGCCTCGTTGCGGCAGCGGGCGGAGTCCGACGCGGAGGGACGGACCGCGACCTTCCGGGTCGTGGACGAGGTGAGCGGGGTGACGCTCGGGCAGGTCGGGTTCAGCGCCGTCGAACCGTTCATGCGCAGGGCCATGGTCGGTTACTGGGTGCTGCCCGAGGCCCGAGGCCGCCGGGTCGCCACCAGGTCCCTCGCCCTCGCCGCACGCTGGGCCTTCGCCGAACTCGGCCTCCACCGCATCGAACTCGACCACGCCCTCGGCCACGACGCCTCCTGCCGTATCGCCGAGCGGTGCGGGTTCCCGGCCGAGGGGACGTTGCGCGGCGCGATGTTCGAGCAGGGGCGGCATGACGCCTTCCGGGACTGCCACCTGCATGCACGGCTGGCTACGGATCCGGAGTCGGGAGGGATTGCGTAGGAGGGGGGCGGAAAATCGCGTGCGGCGGCTGACGAGGCGTCGGTACGCTCCCCGGATGCGCGAAACGGAATATCGCGAACAGGGATACCACGACGACGGATACGCCGAGGCCGACGACCCCGACGGCTACTTCGGTGAAGCCATCGCCGCCCGCTACGACGACCCCTCCGACGAGATGTTCAGCCCCGACGCCATCGACCCGGCCGTGGAGCTGATCGCCGGTCTCGCCGAGGAACAGAGCAGCACCCGCACCCCCCGCGCCCTCGAGTTCGGCATCGGCACGGGCCGTATCGCCCTCCCCCTCGCCGGCCGGGGCGTTCCGGTGCACGGCATCGACATGTCGCGGGCCATGGTGGAGCGGCTCCGCGCCAAGCCGGGCGGCGTGGACATCGGGGTCACCATCGGGGACTTCGCCACGACCAGGGTGGACGGCGCCTTCACCGTCGCCTACCTCGTCTTCAACACGATCAACAACCTGACCACGCAGGACGCCCAGGTGGACTGCTTCCGCAACGCCGCCGCGCACCTCGTACCCGGCGGCTGCTTCGTCATCGAGGTCGGCGTGCCGGACCTGCGCAGGCTGCCGCCGGGGCAGAACGCGGTGCCGTTCCGGGTGGGGCCGACGCGGCTCGGGGTCTCGACGTTCGACGTGGCCACGCAAGGGATGCGCTCGCACCACGTGAGGGTCGTCGACGGGCGGACGGAGTACTGGTCGCTGCCGTTCCGCTACGTGTGGCCGGCCGAGCTGGACCTCATGGCCCGGCTCGCGGGGATGCGGCTGCGGGACCGCTGGGCGGACTGGAACCGGGGGCCGTTCACGAGCGAGAGCCGGAAGCACGTGTCGGTGTGGGAGAAGGTCTGAGGAGCCCTCGGTGATTGGCAGATCTGTCCCAGTGCTACGCCTCGTTTACGGGGTTTCACGGGGGCAGGACTGAGACAGATCTGCCAATTGGTGCCCGCGCCCGGCCTGCGTGGGCGCCCCCGGCACAGCCCGCCCACAGCCTCACTTCAGAAACGCTTCAGCTGCGCCCCCGAACTTGGGCGCATGACTGAGAACGCACACGCCCACAGCCACGAGCACACGCACAGCCACACCCACGGCCACCGCCCCCGCACCCCCGAGTCCCAGCGCACCCGCCGCTGGTTCATGAACAAGGCGCTGCTCACCGGCGGTGTCGCCGCGATGGCGACGATGACCGGCTGTTCCTCGTCCTCCTCCAGCACGGCGAGCTCGTCCTCGTCCTCCGCCGCCCCGAGCGGGATGCCCTCCGGGGCCCCCGGTGGCGGAGGCGGCATGGGACCGGGCGCCAGCGCGGTCAAGTACGCGGACTTCGTCGGGGTCACGACGGACGGCAAGGTCGTCGAGGACCTGTACTCGATCCATTCCACGGACGTATCGACCGACAAGATCGTCCAGAAGGCGCAGGCCTTCCTCGACGGGCTGACCAGCGCCGAGCGCAAGGCCACCGTCTTCGACATCCAGGACGACGAGTGGCTGGCCTGGAGCAACGTCGACGGCTACGAGCGCGAGGGCGCCCGTATGGGAGACCTCACCGAGAAGCAGCGCGAGCTCGGCTACGCGCTCCTCGGCGCCGCGCTCTCCGCCGACGGGCTCGCCCAGTCCCGCAACATCATGAAGCTGAACGCGTTCCTCGGTGAGTACAGCGGCGGCGGCAAGGACACCCTCACCGAGGGCGCCTACTTCTTCACCTTCATGGGGACGCCGTCCACCAGCAAGCCGTGGGGTTTCCAGTACGAGGGCCACCACCTGGCCATCAACTACTTCGTCCTCGGCGACCAGGTCGTCATGACCCCGACCTTCATGGGCTCCGAGCCGACGTCCGCCACGTACAACGGCGAGAAGATCACCACGTTCAAGAAGGAGACCACCGCCGGTCTGGCCGTCCTGCGGTCCCTCACCGACGCCCAGCGCAAGAAGGTGATCTCCGCCGAGTCGAAGGCGGGCGACAACCTGAAGGCCGGGGCCGGTCAGGACAACCTCCAGCTCGCCTACGAGGGCCTCGCCGCCGCCGACTGGACCGACGCCCAGCGCGACAAGCTCCTCGCCCTCGTCCGCGTGTACGTCGGCAACATGGCCGACGCCCACGCCGACGTGAAGATGAAGGAGGTCGAGGAGCACCTCGACGACACGTACTTCTACTGGATCGGCGAGAGCGACGACGACTCGGCCTTCTACTACCGCGTCCACAGCCCGGTCGTCCTCATCGAGTACGACGCCCAGTCCCCGCTCGCGTACGGCACCGAGGACAGCAGCGGCAGCGGTGGAGGCGGTGGCATGGGCGGGCCGGGCGGCACCCCCACCCAGCAGCACATCCACACCATCATCCGCACACCCAACGGCGGCGACTACGGCATCGACCTCCTCAAGCTCCACCTGGAGACCGATCACTGAGCGACGTTGTCGACGAGGTTCCTAGGGCCACAGCAGTTCGGCGGCCCAACCGGACTCCTCCCGGCGGTAGTTGAGCCGTACGTGCCGCCGCCGGGCGTCCCCCTGGAAGAACTCCACCTCGTCCGGCTCCACCACGTACGCCGTCCAGGAGGTCACCGGCACCTCGGGCTCGCGCTCGGCCCGGGTCCAGGCGGCCTCCGACGCCCGCTCCAACTCCTCGTAGGAGGAGAGGACTTCGCTCTGCCGCCCGGTGAGGGCGGCGGCCAGCGCACCGGTGGACCGGGCGTGCAGGTCGGCCTGCGCCACCTCCGTGGGCTCGATGACCACCCGGCCCCGCACCCGTACCTGGCGGCCCAGCACGGGCCAGTAGAAGCCGAGCGCCGCGTACGGGCGGGCCGCCAACTGTCGTCCCTTCCGGCTGCCGGCGTGCGAGGCGAAGTGCCAGCCGCGTGCGTCCACGTCGTGCAACATCACGGTACGGACGTCCGGCCGCCCCTCCCCGTCCGCCGTGGCCAGCGACATCGTGTGCGGCTCCAGCTGCCCGGCCGCCACCGCCTCCGCGAACCACCCGACGAACAGCGCCGCCGGCTCGGCGGGCGCGGCGGCCGGGTCGAAGGACGGCAACTCGGTGACCTGCGGGTCCCATACGCGCAGCGCCCGCAGGGATCGTACGAACTCGGAGGGGGAGGAGGGAGACGGGGAGGGCGTGTCGGCAGTCATGCCCCGATTGTCATCCTTCAGCTTGCCGGTCCGTCCGCCCCACCCCGATGGTCCGTACCGCGAACACCGGGTCGAGGGGCGGCACGAGCTCCCTGGTGGCGAGGGTGAGCAGCTGCGCGGGGACGTCCTCGCCGCTCCGCGGCGCGGTCATGTACGGCAGTGCGTACCCGGTGTCACACCGTGCCCAGGTCGGAGGAGACCCACCTCTCGGGGCGCATGCGGATGATGACCTGTTCGCCGTGGTTCTTCTCGGCGAAGTCGATGTAGCCGTCGACCTTCTCGGGTGGGAGGTAGCGAGCGGAGAGTTCGCGGAGGTGGTCGTGGGTGGCGGGGGTGGTGTCGATGACCGGGCCCTCGACGGAGACGTAGCGGATGGTGGGTTCGAGGCGGTCGATCAGCAGGGAGAAGCGGCCTGCGGCCTGGATCAGGTGGTTCTTGCGGGTGTCCGGGCCGGTCATGATCCAGATGTCGCCGCCGGGTGCGTACTGGTACCAGATCGGCACCGTCAGCGGGGCCCTTCCCTCCTCCGCGTCCACCGCCAGCGCGGCGACGTGCGGCTCGGCCAGAAACTTCTCGCGTTCCTCACGGGACAGTGCCATGTCGGGCTCCTCAGGGACGACTTCGGCTCCCCCTGTTTCAGCGCGCTCGTGGCTGTGCGGTATTCCGGTTCCGGAGTCGCATTTCGTCGCCCCCGCCGCCCCTACCCGTCCCTCCCCCCATCCAGGGGCTGCCGCCCCTTCGACCCCGCCATGCCTTCCAGCTCGGGGGGTTCTGGTTCGTTGGCGGGTGCGGGTGCGGGTGCGGGTGCGGGTGCGGGTGGGTTGTGGCTTGTCGCGGCCGCGCGGCGGAGCCGCAAATCGACACAGCCCCGCGCCCCTGACAGAGCTGCCCGCGCCCTTATGCCACCGGTCCGCGCCCCTGACAGAGCTGCCCGACCCCCCCCGCTCAGGCCACGGTCTACGCCGCGTCCCCGAAGTCCGCCACGACCCGGAGCTCCCCGCCCAGCGCCCTGACGTAGGCGCGTAGGGTGGCGACCTCGGTGCGATCGATCTCGCCGTGCTCGATCGCCGGGATGCGCGGAGTCGAGACGCCCGTCGAGTCCGCGATGTCCCGCTGGGTGAGGTCCTGCTCACGACGCAGCTCAGCCAGCTTGTAGGCGCGTACCTCGGCGAGGAGCCGGTCCATGTCGGCTCGCTTCTCCTCGGTCGACCGCACCGGCAGCCCGGCGGCTCGTACTCCCTTGTCTCCAGCTCGGCGGTGCAGCCATACGAGGGAAATCAGTGCAACCACTGACTCAAGGGTGCTGATCAGGCCCGATTCATCCGAACGGGTAGTCGCCCCCCGCTCACCCCCTCCCCAGCACCACCGTCCCCGAAGAGCAGAACCAGCCGCCTGTGCCGGAGGCTACTGCCAGGTGGGGGAGGGAGCCGGTGGGGGTGTGGAGCTGGTGTTGGCCGGCCTCGCCGCGTAGCTGGCGTACTGCCTCTACCAGGAGGAAGATGCCTCGCATTCCAGGGTGTTGGGCGGAGAGGCCGCCTCCGTCTGTGTTGACGGGGAGGTCGCCGGTCAGGGTCAGGCGGTTTTTCTCCACGAAGGCGCCGCCCTCGCCCTTCGCGCAGAAGCCCAGGTCCTCCAGGGTCACGAGGGTCATGTAGGTGAAGGCGTCGTAGATCTCGGCGAAGTCGATCTCGGAGGGTTGGACGCCGGCGCGTTCGAAGGCGAGGCGGCCGCTGATGGCCGCGGGGGAGGTGGTGAAGTCGGGCCATTCGGACATGGTGGTGTGGGAGACGTGCTCCCCGGTGCCGAGGATCCAGACCGGAGTCGCGGGGCGGCAGTCGCGTACGTACTCCTCGGCCGCCAGGAGCACCGCCGCGCCGCCGTCGGAGCGTATGCAGCAGTGCAGCTTGGTGAACGGGTCGGCGATCGGAGGGGAGGACAACACGTCGTCGACGGTGATCGGGGTGCGGAACATCGCTTCCGGGTTCGACGCCGCGTTCGCGCGGGCCTGGACGGCCACCGAGGCCAGCTGTTCCAGTGTCGTGCCGTACTCGTGCATGTGGCGGCGGGCCGCCATCGCGTACTTGGCGATCAGGGTGTGGCCGTAGGGGACCTCGAACTGGAGGGGGCCGCGGGCGCCGAAGGAGAGGTTGCCGGTGCGGCGGCCCGCCTTGATGTCGGCGCGGGCCGTGGAGCCGTAGACGAGGAGGACGACGTTCGCGTGGCCGGCGGCGATCGCGTCCGCCGCGTGGGCCGCCATGACCTCCCAGGTCGAGCCGCCGACGGAGGTCGAGTCCACCCAGGTCGGCCGCAGGCCCAGGTACTCGGCCACCTCCACGGGGGCCAGCGTGCCGAGGCCGGCGGAGGCGAGGCCGTCGACGGCCGTGTGCTCGAGGCCCGCGTCCGCCAGGGCTCGGCGGGCGGCCTGGGCGTGGAGGGTGTACGGGGTGGTCGCGTCGTCCACACGACCGCAGTCGGAGAGGGCCACGCCCATGATCGCGACCTTCCTGCGGCGGAGCTGCCGTGGTCCGTCGTCGTCAGTCACAGAGGCCATGCATCTGACGGTACATCAGGAATAAGGCTGTGCATCCGGGGGTGCCCGGCCTAATATGACGGGCCGTCAGATGCGAGTAAGCAGATGGGATGAGGGACCGGCTAGGGGGCCTGCCCATGGATGCCCGCTTCACCGCCGAGCAGGACGAAATTCGGCGCACAGTCAGGGAGTTGCTGCTCAAGCGGTGCGGTCCCGAGGAGGTCCGGGCGGCCGTGGGGACGGGGGACGGATACGACGCCGCGCTCTGGGCCGCCTTCGGTGAACAGCTCGGGCTGCCGGGGCTCGCCCTTCCCGAGGCGTACGGCGGTGTCGGCTGCTCCCTCACCGAACTTGCCCTGGCGGGAGAGGAGTCGGGAAGGGTGCTCGCCCCCTCTCCGCTGCTCTCCACCTCCGCCCTCGTGGCACCCCTCGTCCTCGCCCTCGGCACCGAGGTTCAGCGCGACGAGCTGCTGCCCCGCCTCGCCTCCGGTGAACTGACCGCCGCGCTCGCCGTACCGGGGCCGTCCCTCGGCGTCGCGCTGGGGCTGACCGGCGACAACCGGGGGGAGTGGGCGGGGGGCGGACGGGCCGGGGGCGTTCAGGCGCGGCGCGTCGAGGGGGGCGGGTGGCGGTTGTACGGGGAGGTCGGGCAGGTGCTCGACGGGCACAGCGCGGGGGTGCTGGTCGTTGCCGCGCACGCCGGGGGGTTCGCTCGGTCGCGGACGTTGCTGTTCGTGGTGCGGGGCTCGGCGGGGGTTCCGGGGCTGGTGCGGGTACGGCAGACGTCGATTGACGAGACGCGGTCGCAGGCTCGACTCGAACTCCGGGATGTGGAGGGGGAGTTGTTGGGACTCGACGACGGTGACGGGGGAGGTGTGGCGGAGGCGCTCGCCGGGGTGGGGGAGGGGGCCGCCGCCGTGCTGGCCGCCGAGGCCGTGGGGGCCGCCGACCGGGCGTTGGAGCGGACGGGCGCGTATGTGCGGCAGCGGGAGCAGTTCGGGCGGCCGATCGGGTCGTTCCAGGCGGTGAAGCACCGGCTCGCGGATGTGTACGTACAGGTCCAGGCGGCCCGCTCCGCGGCGTACTACGCGGCCTGGGCGGCTGCCCGCCCCGGCGAACGGGAGCGGGTCGGCGGGCTGGCGCTCGCCCAGGCCCTGGAGGCGTTGCGGGTCGCCGCCGGGGAGGGGATCCAGCTGCACGGCGGGATCGGGTTCACCTGGGAACACGAGGCCCAGCTGTACTTCAAGCGGGCGGCGGGGGACGAGCTGCTGTTCGGGCCGGTGCATCGGCTGCGTGGGCGTGCGGCCGACCTGGCGGGGGTCTTCGAGTCCGAGTCCGAGTCCGGTGATCGCGGGGAGGTGCGGGGCTGATGGCTTCGAGGGGCATGGGTGTGCGCTGGGTGCAGAAGGTGTCCTCCGCGCCGGCGTTCGCGCGGGTCGCACCGTATGTCATTCCCGCGCTCGACCGGGCGGCGCATCGGGTGACGCGGGGGCGGGTGCTGCTGAGCGCGCAGCTGCTGCCGGGGGTCGTACTGACCGCCATCGGCGCGAAGAGCGGGGTTCCGCATCGTACGCCGCTGGCCTGTATGCCCGAGGAGGGCGGTGGGAGTTGGCTCCTCGTCGGCTCCAACTTCGGGCGGACGGACCATCCCGCCTGGACCGGGAACCTGCTGGCCCACCCCGACGCCGAGATCAGCTGGAAGGGGCGGGACATCCCGGTCACGGCCCACCTCCTGGAGGGCGAGGAACGGGCGGCCGCCTGGAAGGAGTTGCTGCGCTTCTGGCCGCCGTACTCGACGTATCAGGCGCGGGTGGAGCGGGAGATACGGGTGTTCCGGATCGTACGGCGGTGATGTGCGCCGACGGCTCAACGGCTCAACGGCTCGCCTGGACGCGGCAGGCGGCACACCGCCCTGAGGGTGCCGCCTGCGTGACAGGAATCGCGTCCGGGGGCGTGCCCGGGGGGTGCGCCTCGTCGCCCCGCCCGGTTACTTCGTGGGCTTCTTGCCCGTGATGCCCAAGTGCACCAACAGGGCCAGGTTCGGCTTGAGTTCGGCCTGTTTCACGCCCCAGGACTGGAAGCCCTTCTGGTGCGAGGAGACCGAGGCGAGCATGGCGACGAGGGAACCGGCGAGGGCCGCCGGGTTCACGTCCTTGTCGACCCTGCCCTTGGACTGGAGCTCGCGGACCGTGTCCGAGAGGGAGTTGGTGACCGAGGTCAGTATCTTCATGCGGATCTTGTAGAACCGTTTGTCGCCCTCGGAGGCGCCCAGGTCCACGACCCTGAGGATCGCGTCGTTCTTCCGCCAGAACTCCAGGAAACCGTCGACGAGTTCCTGGGCGGTCTGCCAGCCGGCCTTGCCGACCCAGGAGCGGCCTTCGAGGAGGCTGGTCAACGTGGCGCCCTCGGTGGCCATTTGCTCGGCGATCTCCAGGACGGCGCCTTCGACGTCCGGGAAGTACTGGTAGAAGGTGGCGGGTGAAGTGCCCGCTTTCCGGGCGACATCGATGACTTTGACGTCCCGGTAGGGCGACGAGCTGAGCATCTCGCTGAGGCAGTCGAGCAGCTTCTGCCGAGTCGCCTGCCCTCGCCGGCCGGCCACGCGGCCGTCGACGGTACGTACTTGTCCTGTCATGCCGTCAGCTTACCGAGGGGTGATCGAAGCGCTATTCGGCCGACTGCAAATGGGGCGTACGGGCTTCACCAAGGGGTTCTTGGGGCGGGGGGTGGGGGATTTGGCGGGTTTCTTTCGCCCCCGCCGCCCCTACCCGTCCCTCCCCCACTCTCGGCTTCGCTCGAGCGGGGGGACCCCCCCTCCAGGGGCGCTGCCCCTTCGACCCCGCCAGGGGCGCTGCGCCCCCTGGACCCCCGCCAGGTTTCCGGGTCCCGCGCTCAAGTCGCGCCCCCGGCGCGGGTGTGGTGTCCGGTGCGGGTGGTTCGTGGCTGGTCGCGCCCCGCGGCGGAGCCGCACATAGACACAGCCCCGCGCCCCTTTGGGGCGCCGGAGAGCCCTCCGGCCCCCTCCAACGCGCGCACCCCCTGCACCCCCGTTAACTTGGCCCTATGGCCTCGAACGCCGCGTACGCCGAGGGTGTCCCCTGTTGGGTGGATGCCCAGCTGCCTGATGTGGAGGCGGGGAAGCGGTTCTACGGTGAGCTCTTCGGGTGGGAGTTCCGGGTGGCGCCCGGGGACGGGGCGCACGAGGTGTGGGCGTATCTCGGGGGTGACGCCGTGGCCGCCCTCGCGCCGAAGCCGGACGGGCGGATGCCCACCGTGTGGACGCTGTACTTCGCCACCCCGGACGCCTACGCGCTCGCCGCGCGGATCACCGCGGCCGGCGGCCAGATCGTCATCCCGCCCACCCCGCTCCTCGACCTCGGCACGACCGCGCTGACCACCGACGCGGAGGGCGCGGTGTTCCGGATCTGGCAGGCGGGGACGCACGCCGGCTTCGGGCGCCGGCACGAAAACGGCACGTTCGTGTGGGCCGAGTTGTACACACGGGACACCGAGGCCGCCAACTCCTTCTACGCGCATCTGTTCCACGAGGCGCTGTTCGGCCCGGACGCCCGCCCCGACTTCGGCCGCGCCGCCCTCACGGACGTGTTCCCGGCCGAGATGCCGCCGCATTTCCTCGTCCACTTCGGGACGGACGACTGCGAGGCCGCGCTCGGGGCCGTCAGCCGGCTCGGCGGGCGGGTGCAGACCGGGCCGTTCGAGACGTCGTATGGAAATGTGGCGGTCGTCACGGACAACCAGGGGGCGTCGTTCGCGCTGCTCCAGCGGCGGGCCGGAGGCGAATGGCGGGAGGTGCCGCGGGAAGCGGATCAGGCGGAGCAACGTCCGGACGAGCTGCGGCAACAAGGAGAACAAGGGAACGCACAGGGACCCGAACGGGGGCGTGAGCAAGGACGTGAACGGGGGCGTGAGGGGCGCGAGCAGGGCGATGACCAGGGGAATGGCAGGGAACGGCAGAGGAATGACCACGGGAATGATCAGGGAGTTGACCAGCGCGAGAACGCCCGCTGAGCAGTAGGGGGCGGGGTCGCGGAGCCGCCCGTCGAGGGGGGTGTGCGCCGGTGGTACGCCGGACGTCGCCGTGTCCCACCATCCGGGCTCCCGCTTCCCACGGCGCGGACGATGTGGTTTTGTCCTGAGACATCCCGATCCGCGCCCGGGTTCGCAACCTGCCCCCGGTAAAGGAAGAATCGGGGTGCGTGCCGCCATGGCGGTGCGGTGGTGAGACGCTGCACGGGGTCGCGTACACAACGTGGGTGACGCGGGCCGTACGGGGAGGTGGCAGGGCAAGTGGTGGATCAGCTGACGCAGCACGATCCGCGGCGGATCGGGCCGTTCGAGGTGCTGGGACGGCTGGGTGCCGGCGGCATGGGGCTGGTCTATCTGGCGCGCTCGGCGTCGGGTCGGCGCGTGGCGATCAAGACCGTGCGGACGGAACTGGCGGAGGACCAGCTCTTCCGGGTCCGTTTCACGCGCGAGGTCGAGGCGGCCCGCGCGGTGTCCGGTTTCTACACGGCGGCGGTGGTCGATGCCGACCCGCGCGCCGCCGTGCCGTGGCTGGCGACCGCGTATGTCCCCGCGCCCTCGCTGGAAGAGATAGTGAATGACTGCGGGCCGATGCCGGTCCAGGCGGTGCGCTGGCTGGCGGCAGGTGTCGCCGAGGCGCTCCAGTCCATTCACGGCGCCGGGCTCGTCCACCGGGACCTCAAGCCCTCCAACGTCCTCGTCGTCGAGGACGGGCCCCGGGTGATCGACTTCGGTATCGCCTCCGGCGTGTCGAACACCCGTTTGACGATGACGAACGTCGCCGTCGGTACGCCCGCGTACATGTCGCCCGAGCAGGCGAAGGACTCGCGGAGTGTGACCGGCGCCAGCGACGTCTTCTCGCTCGGGTCGATGCTCGTGTTCGCCGCCACCGGGCACGCGCCGTTCCACGGGGCCAACCCCGTCGAGACCGTCTTCATGCTGCTCCGCGAGGGCCCCGACCTCTCCGGCCTCCCGGACGACCTCCGCCCGCTCATCGAGTCCTGTATGCAGATGGACCCGACCGGCAGGCCCAACCCCGCCGACCTCCAGGCCCAGCTCGCCCCCCACCTCTTCGGCTCCGGTTCGGACGACAGCGGTACGGCGTCGGCGTGGCTGCCCGAGAAGGCGGTGGCCCTGATCGAGACCCGCCGGGGCGGACGCCCGGCGCCCAAGCCGCACCAGACCTCCGGTAGCCGTGGCGGAGGCGGGGGGCGCCCGTCCGCCCCCGTACCGCCGCCCCCGCCCTCGTACGACCCCGCGCCCGTGCCCCCCGTGTCCGTCGGCGGGCCCGACGCCGGGCCGGTGCGGCTGGCCGGCGCCCAGGTGCCCATCGGGCCCGGACCCCGGGTCGCCGACGCCCGCGCGGCCGCCGTGAAGGCGCCCCCTCCCGAGGCGGGCCTCGCCGCGTCCTGGTCCCGGCCGCGCGCCGGCGTGAACGGCGCCGACCCCGCGCCCTCCGTGACCACCGCCCCGCCTGCCCCGGCCGCCCCCGAGCCGACCGCCCCCTCCGGCTGGCGCCCCTGGCGGTTCCGTATGTCGAACGACGTCTGGGGCACGCCCTCCGTCGCCGACGACCTCGTCTACGTCACCTCCTTCGAGGTGCACGCCCTGGACGTGGCGACCGGCCGACGCCGCTTCAAGACCCGGGACGTCGCCTGGTCGATGGCGGTCGCGGACGGCCGTATCCACGCCTCCGACGGCCCCACCCTCTTCGCGCTCGACGCACGCGAGGGCAACGACCTGTGGCGGCTGTCGACGGACGCCTGGGTGTACTCGCTCAAGGCCGACCGGGGCACCGTCGTCACCGCGACCCGGGGCGGCGGCGTACAGGGCTGGGAGGCCTCCAACGGGCAGAAGCTCTGGGAGCTCACCGGCGCCCAGACCGACTTCGAGACCCCTGAGGCCGGGCCCGTCGTGGCCGACGGCACGGTGTACGTCTGGAAGGACGCCCGGCTGCGCGCCCTGGAGGCCCGTACGGGCGACGAGCGCTGGTCGTACCCCATCGGCGACGCCGCGTCCTGCGGCGGAGTGCCGGTACGGCTGACTCCGGCGGCGGACGGGTACGTGTACGTCTCCGCCGGGAGCCGGGTCCTCGCCATCGACGTGGCGAGCGGCCACGTCCGCTGGCACTTCGAGGCGCCGGCGGTGTTCTTGTCCGCGCCGACGTTCGCGCCGGGGCCGGCGGTGACGGGTGGCGGGGTCTATTTGGCCGACTACCTCGGTACGGTCTACGCCCTCGACGCGACGGACGGCCGCGACAGGTGGCGCATCGCGACGGAGTCGCGCTCCTCCCTGGAGCCGGTGCTCGTCGCCGCCGGCCACGTCCACGTCGGCAGCGGCAAGGGCCTCTACACCCTCGACGCGGTCACCGGGACGCCGAAGTGGCGCTTCCAGGCGGGCGGCGAGATCGTGGGGGCGCCCTCGGTGGCGGAGGGCCGCATCCACTTCGGCTCCACGGACCACCTCCTGTACACACTGAAGTCCGACGACGGCCGGTTGCGCTGGAAGCTGGCCACGGGCGGCGAGATCACCGGCTCCCCGGTCGTCAAGGACGGCGTCGTGTACGCGTGCAGCAAGGACCGCTGCGTGTACGCCCTGGACGCGGAGAAGGGGACGGGGACGGCCCGGACGTCGTGACCTGGCGCCCTACCTGTGCCCCTTCGGGGGCGTGGGTAGGGCGTGCAGCAGATCTACAGGGCCCACGACCTGAGCACTTCCGCCACGCTTCGTGCGGTGCAGGTCTCCTTCTTCAGTTCGGTCGCCAGTGCGGAGACTCTCTCCTGGTCCAGCTTGGCCGGGACGTCGGAGGCGATCAGGTAGGCGTGGGCAACCGCGACCGCCACCCGTAGGTTCGACCGCTCCAGCCACCTCATGCGGCCCAGGGTGTGAGCGAGGGCGGCTGCCCTGGCGTACGCCCCCTGGTACACGTCCTGGCCGACGATCGCCGCCCGGTGACGCTCGACGGCGGCGATCGCCACGCCGTAGTCGTCGATGGCCGGATCGCTCTGTCCGGCGCGCTGCGCGACCTCAAGAATCCACGCGAGGTCGATGTCGACGTTCACCTGCGGGGCTCCCCCTCGATCTCGTCGATGAGATCGCCGTACTCGTCGAGGACCTCCTGCGCGGCGGCCATGAAGACGGCGCGCAGTTGCTCGTTGTCGTCGCGGATGAGTTGCTCGACGTACTCATTGACCGGTATCCGCCGCGTGGCCGCCGCCTGCCGTGCCATCTCGGCGGTCTCGTCATCCATCCGAATGTTGATCTGTGTCTTGGCCATGTCGGCAAGGTACCACCAGATACCAGGGTGGGCTATCAATTGATACCAGAGGGGGAAGGCGGTCGATTCAACGTCGGCGCTGACGCCGTGCGGCTCGTTCGGCCCCGCGGTGGCGGTCGCCGAGCCGTTCCGAGTGGTAGCAGAGGCGTGCGGTGGTGGGGCCGCCGCCGAAGCAGTCGCCGCAGGCGAGGCCGTGGTCGAGCCAGGCGTGGAACGTGGCCGTCACCGCGTCCGGTTTCGGGCCCGGCGGGGTGTCGGGCCGCGCCTCCGGTTCGTCGCTCAGACCCATCTCGGTCGCTCCTCTCTCAAGTGGGCCGTGACGTAAGGCCGTACGAGGTCCCGCGTCGCGTCCTCCGCGGGAGGTTGCGGCTGCTCGGTCCACACGGGCGGACGCTCCCAGCACGCCTCCCGCGCGAGCAGCGGCAACGACCGCCCCCGCGCGGCCCAACTCCGCGCGGCCCGCGCCGCCCAGCGCCGCCACCGGGCGCGATGAGGGTTCAGCTCGGGCAACGGGACTCCCCGGGCACGAGGAAGTACGCCCACACGCACTTGGTGAACGGCCGTACGTCGTGGCCCCACCGCTCTGAGAGCGTGTCGACGAGGACGAGCCCGAGTCCGCCGGGGTCGGCGCCTTCCGTACGTGGCACCGGAAGCCGCCCCCTGTCCGGGTCCGCCACCTCAAGCAGCAGTCCACAGCCCCGAATCGAGACGGTGACCTCGATCTCGGCGAAGCTCACCCGACAGTGCCGTACGGCATTGCTGACCAGCTCGGTCGCCACGGTCGCGATGTCATTGGCGAGTTCGGCGTCGAGGGCCCAGTCCTTGAGGATGCGCCGCACCTCCGCGCGGGCTTCGGGGACGTGTCTTCTGCGCTTGGGGATGCGGAAGGTGTCGCGACGCGGGCGGGCGGGGCGTGGTGCGAGTGCGGGCATGGCGAAGAGACCCCCTGACGTGCAGTCAAGTAGCGCGGAGTAGTGGCGCGCTCACGTTGAGGCTAGAGGGCAAGGGTACTGAACGGCAACCAGATGAGGAGCATGCATGCTGAAAATTGCGTTGCTGTGTACTGGGACCGCCCTAGAGTGGTGTTCCTGAGACCTCGCCGGAGAGGGGAAGCAATGCCCGCAGGGGGACGGCCGACCGTGCGCAGTAGGCGACTTGGTGCCGCGCTCAAGAGGTACCGACAGGCCGCCAAGCTCGATCAGCCGCAGGCGGCGGAGGTGCTCGGGGTGCATCAGACTCGGATCAGCCGCATAGAGAGCGGGCATGTGACCGCGCGCATCATCGAGATTCGCGTGCTGCTGAGTGCGTACGGTGTGGACGACCCCGAAGTCCTCGCCAAGCTGGAGGACTTGGCGAAGAGGTCCAAGCACCGTGGCTGGTGGCTCGAACATGCGGAGCACCTGCGGCCGGACTACCTCGACTACATCGCCTTGGAGGACGACGCGACGTACATCCGGGAGTGGCAGCCGGTCGTCGTGCCAGGGCTTCTGCAAACTCCCGCTTACGTGGAGGCGGTTATCGCGGCGACGCCTCACTACGTTGCTCCTGAACGCATCGCTCAGTTGGTGAAGGTGAGGGAGACGCGGCAGGCGAAGATCGAAGAGGGCGGGGCGATGTACACGGCCATCCTCTGGGAGGCGGTCGTCAGGCAGCCGCTGATCAGTGCCGAGGTTCACCGGGAGCAGTTGGCCGCGATCCTTGAGTCTGGCAAGCGGCAGAACGTCACCGTGCAGGTCCTGCCGTTCAGCGCGGGGCCGGTGGTGGGTGTGACCTCCGCCTTCCAGTCCTTCAGCTTCGAATCCGAGCCGACTGTCGAAGCAGTGGCTCTGGAGAACTTGCGGGGCATGTCGGTCCTTGAGGCCCCAGAAGATCTGGCGGCTTACGCCAACGCATACGACGAACTACGATCGGCAGCACTGGCACCGGACGTCAGTGCGAGACTTATCCGGGGTGCAATCCGAAGCAGCGAGGAAGACGCAACGTGTCCGAGGTCGTAGGCCTGTTCTGGAAGTCGTCGTACTCGGTCAATGAAACCCAGTGCGTCGAAGTCGCCCCCACCTCCACCGGCGGCCGAGCCATCCGCGACAGCAAGAACCCCCACGGCCCCCTCCTCCACGTCACCCCCGACGGCTGGCGTGCTTTCCTGGATGGGGCCAAGGGCGGTGCGTTCAAGTAGCGGTCGTCTCGGAGTTGAGCTGAACACCGGAGAATGGCGGCACGTGAGAACGGGTATGAAGCCCTCACCCTCCGTCTCGCCCCGATTAGCCGCGCCCGGTCCGTCGCGGCTCGGCTGGCTGGACGCGTTGCGCGGCATCGCGGCGCTCGTCGTGGTGTTCGACCACTCGTCGTACTCCTTCATGGCGGAGTTCCGCAGGGAGCTGATGCCGGAGTTCAACACCAGCCGCTACGGCATCATGGTGTTCTTCCTGGTCAGCGGCTACATCATCCCCGCGTCGCTGGAACGCCGGGGCTGCGTGAGGACGTTCTGGACCGGCCGTCTCTTCCGCATCTACCCGCTGTGCGCGGCCGTCGTCGCCGGTCTCCTCGTGGCCGACTACCTTGGCGTGGCGGAGATCCGTGACTTCGGCGGGCAGAGTCTCGCCTCGGTGGCCGTGGCCCATCTCACCCTGTTCCAGGAGCTGTTGGGCACCCCCAACCTCCTGCTCGTCCTCTGGACCCTCTCGTACGAGATGGCCTTCTACCTGCTGGTCGTCGCCCTCTTCACGGTCCGCCTGCACCGGCGGTCCGTCGCGGTCGCCGTCACCCTGGCGGCGCTCGCCGCCCTGAGCGTGGCGGCGGGGTTCGTGCTGCCGGCGTCGGCCCTCTCCGACGCGCTGGGCACCGGCCGGCTGATCGCGCTCGCGTCGGTCGTGATGGTCATCGCCATCTGTTGCGCGAGCACCGGGTCGGCCGCGCTGCGGGTGTTCGGCGGCGTGCTGGGCGGGGTCCTCGCCCTGGGGCTGGTCGCCTTCAACGGCACGGTCCCGGTGTGGGAGGGCCTGGTGATCCTCGCCGTGATGTTCCTCGGTACGGCGGTGTACCGGGCCGACACCGGTCAGAGCAGCTGGTCGTACGCGGGGTGGGCCGCCGCCGTGGTGGTCGTCTGCGCGGTCGGGAGCGCGTACGTCGACGGCGACGGGGGCCACTTCACCCGGCGTGCCTGGATCGTGTCCTTCCTGCTGGCCGTGGTCACCTTCGGCGCCGGGCTGGCCCTGCGTCGTCGGCGGATCCCGCGTCTGCTGACGGGCCTGGGCACGATCAGCTACTCGGTCTACCTCGTGCATCCGCTGCTGCTGGCGGTGAGCGACGGCACGATCGGCCGCCGGCGCCACGACGACCTCGTCTTCGAAGTCGCTTTCTACGTCGTGCTGTTGCCGGTGTGCGTACTGACGTACCACTGCGTCGAGGCGCCGGCCCAGAGATGGGGGCGACGCCTGGTACGCCGCGACGCCCCGGACGGGGCGGTGTCCGAGGCGACGTCGGCGTCGGCGTCGGCATCGGCGGCGGAGCGCCGCAAGCCCCACCCGACACGCCTTTAGTTCTAGGGGCGGTTCGCAACATCCCACGGGGGCACCGTCGCCGCCGAGGTCAACGGCCGATTACGCGAGACGCTCGGCCGGGAAACCCCGGCCGAGCGTCTCGTACAGCTTATGGCCGTAGCCAGTTGATCACTTTTTCCCTATGCCCTTTCTCCTTCAGCGCATACCTGCGGATGAACAGATCAGGGGTGGCCCGCAGGCCACGGCTCTCCGGAGTTTTCCCACTGGCCTCTGTTCACCCCATCCGGGTCCGGCACCACGCACCAGTTCCCCATGAAATTGTCGGCCAGCACGAGTGAGAAACCCTCGCCGACGACATCGGAGAGACTGTCGGCTCCACCGGGGAATGCCCGGTAGGACAACTCACCGGGCAGCAGCGGAGCCGTGAAGGCGGTGAAGTCGTCCTCCAGGATCTCGGGCTTGGGCTGCAGATCCGGGTCGCCGACCACGGACAGGAGAGAGCGGGGCCGCATCAGTTCAGCCACGTCGCCCACGTTTTCTCGGGTCACCAGGAACCATCTGCAGCCGTAGGCGCCGTGTGCCCAGCGCTCGCACAACAGCGTGACTCGCTCGGACATCTCCCATACCGCGGACCAGAAGTTCTCGTCCGCCACAGCCTGTACGAGCTCCGACGCGGCCACCGGTTCTGGAGCCGAGTCCCGCCACTGGAGGCTCACGTCCTTGCCTTCCAGTCCAGCCAGTACGGTGGCCATCTGGGGCGTGGTGTGCAGGTGTACGGCGCCTTCCCACCCCGACACGATGTGGAGCCGGCCCGGCACGGAAAGCCGGCAGTACGGGCCGCTCCCGGCAGCCATCCCCTCGACGAGATCGATTGCTTCCGAGGGGCTGACATCGGCGCCGTTGCGGAGTTGTGCGTAGATGCCCGGAAGGGGCCGGCTCACCAGAAGGTCGCCGACCTCAAGGGAGTCGGCATCGCTCCGCTCGATCACGATCGCGAGGATCCGGCGCAGCTCCGCCGCGTACACACCCCAACCTTGTGAGTCGGTCAGCTCGGCTCGCACGCTCTCGGTGTGCGGGCTGAGAACGAGTTCTTTTCTCATTTCGCTACCTTCTTGAGCCCCTGCACCTGGCCCGTCGGCGAGATGTCCAAACCGTAGGTTCCGTCCCGGGCCGAGTCCTTGGTCGACTGGAAGGGGTTCCGGAAACTCGCCCCCTTGAAGATGGCTTCCTTGTTGTGTCCGGTCCTGTCGTAGGTGATGTACCTGGGCTGGCCACCCGTCGCCTTCTTGTTCTCCCAGATCGCGGCTCCGCCGGCGGACCTCTTGTTCGTCTTCGTGTACCCCAGGTACTGCGCGACGTCGTCAGCCTGTGCACGGGTGAGCGAGTTGCAGTTGTTGTTGCTGTTGTGTACGAGGACCGGAGTGGCACCCGCCAGCACATGGTACGTGTGGAAATCGGCCACGGTGAGGTTGTGCACGGTGGCCTGCTGGGTCCAGCGGTGGATCGCCGTGATCTCGACCAGGGCCCCGGTGGACGTGCGGAGCAGTTCGCCGGTGGTCAGGTCGGTGGCGTCGGTCCAGGTGCCCAGTGCCGGGACCCAGAACGGGTGGCCGTCCGTGGCGGTGATCGTGGCGGTCTGCTTCTTGCCGTTGATCTCGATGGACAGGGTGATCCTGACCAGGTTCTTCCGGCCCTCACCGGTGATCTCGGCGGTGACCGTCTTTACCGTGGTGCGGCCGGTCTTGGGGTCCGTGGCGAGGACCTTTTCTCCGGTCTTCACGTCCTCGATCGCTTTGGTCGTGCCGTCGGCCATGAGGACCTGCGTGCCCGGGACGAAGCTGTTGCAGGGTGCTCCCCGGCCGGCTGCGCCGCCCAGATATGCCAGCAGTCCCGTGTAGACGATGTCCTCGATGACGTTGCCCCGTGCGACGGCCGCGGCCTTCTCGTTGCACTCCTCGGCGTGGTAGACGCAGTAGGTGGCCGCGAGTTCCTTGGCCTTCTCGACATCCTTGCCGCCGTGCAGCACGTAGAGGTAGGCCTGACGGCATCCCTCACGCCCATAGCAGGCGGAGCCCTCCCGGGACGACTCGTAGACCGGGTTGTGCCAGAAGTCGTCCGTGAACTCCCCGTTCATCCTGGGGGACCAGTACTGATCCGCCAGTTTGTCGATGTCGTTCGTGACCGGGGTGTTCGCCGACACCCATCGCTTCTTCGCGGCCTGGGAGCGCTTGTAGATGTTGCCGCGGCGGTAGTCGGTCGTACCCGTCTTCGCGTCGTAGCCGACTTCCTTCTGGGTTTTCTTGCTGCAGTTCGCGAGGGAGTACTGGCAGGAGTTGGGCCGGGACCCGATCTCCGTGCCCGCCGGGTCGGAGTGGGTCAGCGGGTTGTTGTTGGCGTAGGTGTAGCCGTGCATCTGCTGCGGGTCGGTGGCCGTGAAGACCGGGTCGACCGACAGGAAGCGGCCCGTGGCGGGGTCGTACTCGCGCGCGCCGAGGTGCGTGAGGCCGGTGACGGTGTCGGTGGTGCCGCCGACGAAACCTCTGGTGCCGGGCCAGCTGTTCGGCTCGTCGCCGCGCAGCCCGCCGAACGGCAGGGTGCGGCGCTGGGTCAGCGCCTGGGTGGTGGCGTTGACGGACAGCTGGGCGGTGCCGTGGTGGTCGGCCAGGGTGAAGGAGATGGTTCCGTCATTGGCCTGGACGGCCAGGTGGCCGCCGCCGATGTCGATGTAGCGGGTGCCCTTGGCGGCCGTGGCGCCCTTGGCCAGAGTGATCTCCGTGGTACCGAGGTACAGCGTGGTCTCGGTCGGAGTCCGGCCGATCAGACGGTTGCCCTCCGCGTCGTACAGATACTCGGTGACCTTGTCGCTGCCGCCCTCCACAGGCTCGGTGACCTTGGCCAGATGGCCCTCGGCGTCCCAGTCCAGCGTCTGGGAGGTGCCGTCACCCAGCAGACGGGTGTGGGTGTTGCCTGTTTCGTCGTAGCCGAAGATGTCGGTGGACTTCACGGTCCCCTCGGTGTTGTCCACCGAGGTCACCGCGTGCGGCCGGACGGCATCCGGACCCGGGTCCGGGTAGTGGTAGCTCCGCTTGGTGTCGGCGGCGCCGGTCGCGGTGGCGTGCCTGGTCTCGGTGAGGCGGTTGCCGACCTTGTCGTAGGTGTAGGAGGTCCAGTACGGGGCGGGGCCGCCCACCACGCCCGTGCTGGGAGTGACGGCACAGCCGGTGGTCGACTGGGCCCAGGCCTCCGTCACCCGCCCGAGGTGGTCGTAGCTGAAGCACTGGTTGTCGGTGCCGGAGCGGGAGGTGTCGGAGACGGACAGGACGTTGCCGGCCTCGTCGTACGTGTAGGTGTTGTGCTGGTCGACACCCGCGACGTCCTGGCGGTCCACCCGTGAGGTGGCCAGCCGCTGGGTGCCCCACTGGTAGGTGTTGGTCTCGTACGTGGCCTTTCCGCCGTTCGCGGCCATGGAGTACTGCAGCGGCTTGCCGGTAAGGCTGTAACTCGTGCTCGCGGTCAGGTCCAGCGGACCGCTGACCTTGATCGGCCGCAGCGTGCCGTCCTCGTAGGTGTAGGTGACGGTGTTGGCGGCCAGATCACCGGCATTGGGGTAGCCGACGCCCTGCACCGTGCCCGACGCGTTGTAGCTGGTCGTCGACAGATACGTCCCCGCCAGCGCGCCCTCGGCCGACGGGATCGTCACCGAGGTGCGCATCGGCCGGTACAGCCGGTCGTAGGCGACGACGCTCGACTTGTACTCCTGGCCGCCGCTGTAACGCGAGCTGGACGCCAGCTGGCCCTTGGCGCCGCTGATGGTGTCGTAGACCCACTTGGCGCGCAGCGCCCCGGCGGACGAGTTCTCCCGCAGTTCGGTCTTGCGGCCCAGACCGTCGTAGGTGTGGGCGAGGACGCCGCGGGCATCCTCGCTGCTGGTCATCAGGGAGCGGTCGTCGTACGTGTTGTGACCGGCGCCCTTGTCCGGGTCGGTGGTGTCGGTGAGCCGGCCCATCAGGTCGTACGTCCACGTCCAGGCATTGCCCGCCGGGTCGGTGACCTTGGTCATCTCACCCCGTGGCGAGTATTCGTACGACGTGGTGTCGTAGGCGGCGTCGGCGGCACGGGCGTGCAGCAGGCGCAGTTCGGTGGTGCGGCCGCGTGCGTCGGTGACGGTGGTCTGCGCGGTGCCGCCGACGGGTGGGATGACCGTGGTGCGGTCGCCGTCGTAGACGGTCTTCGTGACGCCGAGGACCGCTCCGCCGTCGCCGTTGCCGGCGATCTGCTTCAACTCGGTCACCCGGCCCAGGCCGTCGTAGGTGTACCGGTTCTGGGTCTCCACGCTCAGCGCGTCATCGGGTTTGAAGAGCGTGGTCGAAGGCGCGTTGGTGATGTAGTAGGAAGCGAACTCCTTCGCGGTCAGGCCGCGTTCGTCGTAGAAGGTGTCCGCCAGCAGCGTCCCGCCGTCCGGGCCGGGAGCCTGCGTCTGGCGGGGTCGCAGGAAGCCGTCGTAGAAGGCGTACGTGGTGTCCTGCGCACCCGAGTTGCCGATGGTCTTGGTTCCCACCACGACCGGCTGGTCGTCGGCGATGGTGTAGGTGAACTCGTAGCTGGGGATCTGGCCCGTCGTCCGGTCCGGCTGCCACACCTTGGTGGTGCGGCCCAGCGCGTCGTACGCGTAGGTGGTGACCTTGCCGTTGGTGTCGGTCTCGGTGAGCGGCAGCCCCCGCAGCGCTTCGTAGGCGGTGGTCGAGGTCTGCGTGGTCGTGCTGTCCCCCACCGTGGCGGGCGGAGTGGTCACCGAACTGCTCGTCGCGAAGCCCGTGGCCGGGGTGTACCCGGTGGTGGTGGTCCGTCCGTCGCTGCGGACGGTCCTGGTGAGTGCGCCCGCGGAGGTGACTGTGACGTCGGCGGTCAGGTCGGTGGTGGTCAGCGCCCGCCCGTAGCCGTCATAGGTGGAGCTGGACTCCAGGTAGACCGCGCTGGAGCCGCTGTACGTCTCGAGTCTCGCGGTCCTGGTCACGTCGCCCTTGGTCGCCGCCGCGCCGTACGCACCGCCGTCGTAGGCGGTGCGTACGTCGGACATGACGTCGGCCGGGCGGCTGGTGGTCGCGTCGCACGCCTTGGCGACCGTCTCGACCCGCGCCGGGCTGTCCAGGGGGACGCTGCCGGAGACGTAGGTGGTGCGGGTGCACTGGTTGTCTTTCGCGGTCGTCGTGTCGCCCAGGTCCTCGCTCTGGACGACCAGGCCGGTGGCGGGGTCGTGGGTGTCGGACTCCGAGGTGGTCCGCCACTTGGTGCCGGCGCCGTCGTCCAGGGAGGTCCACGTCTTGGTGGAGGCGGTGCCGGTGAAGTTGGCCGTGACGGTGCCCCAGTCGCGGACCTTCTTGGCGGTCTCCTTGTACCAGGGCCGGCTCACCGTTTTGCCGAGGACCTTGCCGCCGGGACCGGAGTAGGTGACGGTCTTGTACGTGAATCCGGCCTGCGACTCGTGGTCGGTGATCGGGTCGCCCTCACCCGAGTCGAGGGTGACTGAGACGCTCTTGGTGCCGCCGGAGGAGCTCTGGCGGTCGCCGTTCATGCCGCGCAGGAAGTAGCTGTCGGTCTGCGTCTTCATGGCCGAGGCGCCGCCCTGGCCGCCGGTGCGGACCCGTACGTGTCCGTAACCGCGCCACTGTGACCAGGTCTTGGACTTCTCCTTGGTCATGCCGTCGTCATCGTCGTAGTGCCAGGCGGCGCCGTCCAGGTAGTCGTACATGGTGACCTGGTCGGGCGAGCCGCCGGTGCGGTCGGTCGAGGTGACCGTGTCGACGACATACTTGTTGAACCACTGCAGGTCCGGGTCGTCGGTCGTACTGCCGCCGATGTACTGCGGGAAACAGCGGGTCGTGTTGGTCTGCGGTGTCGGCAGCGCGGCGGCGTCACAGACCGGGGCGGAGTAGCCGACATCGATCTGACCGCCCGATTCGTCCGCGACGGTGGACAGCCGGGACTTGATGTACGGGGCGTAGCCGTCGCCGATCTTGTCGAGCCGGTTGGCGAGCTGGGTGTAGGCGAAGGTGGTCTTCGGCAGCGTGATCGAGGCTGTTCCGTTATGGCCGGTGCGCTGGACGGAGTCGAGCAGCAGCTGGTAGTCGGTGTCGGCCATGCCCCATCGGTGGGCGAGTTTCCAGCTGTCGACATTGCTGTACGCGCCGGACACCAGCACCTGGGTGGTGACGCCGGTCAGCCGCTTGCGGGTGAAGAACGCCGGGGAGTACCGGCCGTCGTCGCAGTCGGTGCCCGCGGCGCAGTTCAGGTCCCACGGGGTGTCGTACCAGTACGCAGAGTCCGTGGAGATGGACGAGCACGTGGTCGAGCTGTCGGCGATGCACCGCTCGCTGTTGGTGAAGTCGACCTTGGCCAGCGCCTTCGTCGAGTACATGGCGGTGGACTTCAGCCCGTACTCGATCCGGTCCAGCGTCCCGCCGCGTACGTACGGGGTGTCGTCGGCGGCCTTGAGATTGCGGCCGTAAGAGTTGGTCTCCTTGTCGTAGTAGTACGCGACCGCGTTGCCGTGCCGGTCCACGACATAGTCCAGGTTCCAGCGCCAGCCCTGCTGGCACCAGGACGCCGCGAACGTGGAGGCGTTGCACGGCTCGTCGGTGTTGTTGCCGAAGACCGGCACCGTCCACGCCGAGTCCGTGGTCTCGTTGCCGCTCGCCCAGCCCGGCAGCCGGTTGTAGCCGAAGAAGTACCGCGTGCCGTCGGGGGTGGTCACCCGCCAGTACTCGTCGTTGCGCGCGCCGTTGGACCGCACGTCGGACGAGGAGCCGTAGAGCCGGTCGATCTTCGTGCCGTCGTCGTTCTGCAGCTTCCAGGAGTTGGTGCCGTTCGGCACCAACTCCCCGCCGGAGCCGTTCAGCGACAGTGTGGCGTTGTCGTACGCCCAGCACAGATCGCCCGGTTTGTTCCCGTCGGCGTTGGTCGCGCCGTCTTCCTCGCACCCCTTGTAGCTGCGCTCGATGAAACCGGGCGCCAGCTCGAAGCCGTCACCGACCCACGACGCCTGGTTGTTGGTGTTTCCCGTCCGGCCGTCGACACCGCCGGAGGAGTACGACAGCCCGACCTCCGGAGTCAGCCCACCGGGCACCTTCGGCACCGCCATGTCGTACGACCAGGCGAACGAGCCGCTGCTCAGATCCGTGTTCCAGGTCGACGAGGCCGACAGGGACGTGGCCTTGTAGTCACCCTTGTCGCTGCTCGCCGACGTGGTCGCCGCCAGCACGGTCGCCGTGCCGGCGCTGAGGGCGACCGACTTCGTGGTCAGCCTCTGCTTCTCGGTGTCATTGACGGTTTCGATGGGTTGGGTCGTACGACACTGCTTCTTCTGCGGTGTCGTCAGCGCGCATGCGGGCAGCTGGACGAAGGCCAGCCGGGAGGCGTAGCCGCCGCCGTAGAGGCCGGCGAAGGAGGAGTAGTCCAGCCCGGCGCGGACCTTGCCGCCGCGCTGTTTGCCGTTTTGACGGGGGGCCAGGGTGAAGACGGGGCCGTCGACGCCGGTCTTGCGTGCTGCCGTCTTGGACAGGGTGCGTAAGGTATAGGTGCCATCGGCCGCGTCCGCGGACCGTTTGACGCGGGTGTCCAGTGTGAGGGGCGTTCCCTTGACCCGGGTGGTGTCCTTCTGAAGTGTCACCGTCGCGGCAGTCGCCTTCGGCCAGCTGGTGGCCGGCGCCTTGATGGGCGTACGAGGCTCCTTCGCCACCTTGCGGGGCACCGCCTTGCCCGCCGGACGGACGGCGACCGGGGACTCGGCCTTCGGCAGCGCGGGCTTGCGCCAGGCCTGGGCGACGGCGGGTGCGCCCGACGCATGTATCAGTGTCCCGGTCAGCACGGCGGCCGTGGCCATGGCCACCTGGCGCCATGGCCGGCCTGTTCTCCTGCGTGGTCTGGTCGTCATTCGCGTCTGTTTCTCCCTGAGTGTTGGGTATCGAGTGGCGGCGGATGGACGACAGTTACTTCACGACGCCGAACTCTCGGATCTTTTTCACTTGCGCCTCGACCAGCTCGTCCGGAATTCCGGTCGGCTTCTTCCCGTCCGACGCTTTTGGTCTTTCGAAGTTGTGGAACATCGCGACGGTCGTGCCTTGCCGCAGCACCACCACCGCATGGGGGACCCGAATCTTCTCGCCGTCCGGGTACGACGCGACTTCGACCAACCGCAAGGAGGCGGATTCATCCCCGTATACAGGGTCGGGTTGCACATCGACATCGCCGTAGGACGATCTTCCTTCCTTGAAGGCGGTGCACTTGTCGGCCGCCGTACGGAATTCCCGCACCACCCGCTTCGCATCACTGATCTTGTGCGATGCGAGTGTCATGACGACCCCGGGGCGCGTGCCCTTGCCGCTGTACTGTCGATTGATCCGAGCGTTGGCCGCGTAGGCGCTGCTGCTCCGCCCCAGAGTCTGGGCGATCGCACTGCATTCGACGGGCTCTGCTCTTCTCTCGGAAGGGCCTGTGCTCATCGGTATACTGCCGAACTTCTCACCGTCGCTTTTACCCAACGCAACTCGATTAAGATCCGCCTCGGTCCACGGTTGACGTGAAGTACTGTTCGCCGAAGGGTTCCCGCCGGTGGAAGCTACGCTGCCCGTTCCGGTGCTCTGCCCGCACGCGCCGACAAGAAATGCGGCCATCGCCGCGGCCACCGCACAGCGGATGTTCGATCTACGCATCATCGTTCCCTTTTTGCCGTAAATACAGCTGAGCCGCTGCGCATTCAAGACCAACTGAATACGCAGCGGCTCAGAATCATTCCGTGACTGGCTCGATCTGCTCCCAATCCGTGGGAGTTCCCGGGCCCTGGTAGGGATGGACATATTGATAGAGCGTTCCGTCCGGGAGCCCCTCGGGCGCGGAGTCGCCGAGCCACACGGCATCGCATTCGTGGCAGACCCAGAGGCGGCGTCCGTCGCCAATGAATCGAAACGCTGAAACACGACCCACGTTGCAGGCATTGCACAGAATCACGGATTGCATCCCTTCAGGGCGATTCAATAGCGTCCTATACCGGGTGCGCCGTGACGATCCTACTCGAACCCTCTTCGGTAATTATCTTGACAGAAGTCTGCCCCTGCGTACCGACCGGTCGACCCATAGGGACGATGTACTCGTCTCTACCGTTGACGGTGAGTGGTTTTCCCCTGAGCTGCCAGGCTTCATCGATGGTGTGCAAGAGATCGCGACCGTGGCTGTTGAACTGGGTGTGAGTCACCTTCGAGGGGTCGGTTACCCCCCGATTCCCGTGCCTCAGTACGTGCCTCAGGCGGTGACCATCGGCAGAACCACGGTTATAGACCAAACCCGCGGGCGACAACATCGATCCGTTTCCAAGCGGAGTCATGTTGAGTGGGCAGGAGCTGTTGTGTACCAGGACCGGAGTCTCGCCCGCCAGCACGAAGAACGTGTGCAGCCCGGCCACCGTGAGGTTGTACGTCCGGGCCCGCTTCGTGAAGGAGTGGTTGCCCGTCACGATGACCGTGTCGCCGGCGTCGGTGAGCAGGGTCATGCCCGTGGCGAGGTCGCCCGCCTCGATCCAGCCCTTCTCTGAGGGAGACCAGAACGGGTGCTCGTGGGTCGCCGTCAGCTTCTCGACGCCGTCCTCGGTGGCGATCGACAGCTCGTTGAAGTGCTTGTCGTCCTCGGTGACGATCAGGCGGGTCACCTTCCGGGGACCGGACTCGCCGGTCTCGGGATCGGTGGCCATGACCTCGTCGCCGAGCCTGATGTCCTCGATGTCCTTGGTGGTGCCGTCGGCCATGAGGACGTCGGTGCCGGCCAGGAAGCACTTGCAGCCGCCGAGTGACTTGGTGACTCTTCCGCCCTTGCCGCCACCGAACGCCAAGGCGATCAGGCCCTCGATGACCTTGCCACGCTCCCACGCTTCCGCGTCGTCGACGCACTTCGAGGCGTTGTCGAGGCAGTAGGTCGCGGCGATGCGCTTGGCCTTGGCGTAGTCGGCGTCGGTGAGCTTACGGCCGAGCCCCGTCAGGTAGTTGTTCGCCTTGAGGCAGGCCAGCCGGCCGAAGCAGGCCTGACCGTGGCTGCCGTCGTCCTGGATGATCGGAGTGGACCAGTAGTCACCGTCCGGTGCGCGGCCGCTCGGCGAGTACTCCGAGAACCAGGCATCGATGTTGTCCTGATCGGTCGTGGTCGGCGCGTGTTGGGAGATCCACACGCTGTCGTTGTTGCTGGTCTTCTTTGTCGTGCTCTTCGTGGTGGTGGTCTTCGACTCGCCGTATCCGTCCGCCGTCGGCCAGCCCTTGCCGTCGTTGCAGCTGTCGCACCACAGACCGGTCGGGTCGGAGAACGTGACCGGGTTGTTGTTGCTGTAGGTGTAGCCGTGCATCTGCTGCGAGTCGGTCAGGTCCATGACCGGGTCGATGCTGATGAAGCGGCCGATCGCCGGGTCGTACTCGCGGGCCCCGATGTGGGTCAGACCGGTGACCTTGGTGTCGTCGGTGCCGCCGACGAAGCCCTTGGTGCCCGGCCAGTTCGCCGGCTGGGGGCCGCGGGGCCCGCCGAAGGGCAGCGTGCGGCGCTGGGTGAGCTGCTGGGTGGCCGCCTCGACGGCCAGTTGGGACGTGCCGTGGTGGTCGGCGAGGGTGATCGAGACGGTGCCGTCGTCCTTCTGGACGCCCTGGTGGCCGCCGCCGAGGTCGAAGTAGCGGGTGGCCTTGGCAGTGGTGGAGCCCTTGGCCAGGGTGATCTCGGTGTTGCCGAGGTAGAGCGTGGTCTCGGTGGGGGTACGGCCGATCAGACGGTTGCCGGCGGTGTCGTACAGGTACTCCGTGACCTTGTCGCTGCCGCCCTCAACGGACTCGGTCACCTTGGCGAGGTGACCCTCGGCGTCCCAGGCCAGGGTCTGGGTGTCACCGTTCAGCGTGCGGGTCTCGGTGTTGCCGGTCTCGTCGTAGCCGTAGCTGTCCTCCGCCGCGCCCGTCGCGTCGGTCGTGGTGACCGAGGTCAGGGTGTGCGGCTGCGCCGTGCCCGCGTCCGGGTAGTCGTACTCCCTCTTGGTGTCCTTGGACGTGTCGCCGGTGGTGTCGTGGATCGTCTCCTTCTGCCGGTTGCCCACCTTGTCGTAGCTGTAGGAGTGCCAGTACGGGGCCGGGCCGCCGAGGACACCGGCGCCGGGCGCGCCGGCGCAGCCGGTGGTGGGCTGGGTCCATGCCTCGGTCAGGCGGCGCAGGTAGTCGTAGGTGAAGCACTGGGTGTCGGTGTCGGTGCCGGAGCGGGAGACGTCCGACACGGAGAGCACGTTGCCCGCCTCGTCGTAGCGATAGGTGTTGTGCTGGTCGACGCCCGAGACGTCCTCGCGGTCCACACGGGAGGTGGCCAGACGCTGGGTGCCCCACTCGTAGGTGTTCGTGGCCCAGGTCTTCTTGCCACCACTGTTGGACAGTTCGTACTGCAGCGGCTTGCCCGTGAGGCTGTAGCTCGTGGTGGACTTCAGACCCTGACTGCCGTCGACGCCGGTCAGGCGCAGGGTCTCGTCCTCGTAGGTGTAGGCCACCGTCGCCGCCGGCAGGGATCCGGCCTTCGGGTAGCCGATGCCCTGCACCGTGCCCGACGTGTTGTACGTGGTCGCCGAGAGATAGGTGCCCGCCAGGGCGCCCTCGGAGGACGGGATGGTGACGGAGGTGCGCAGCGGGCGGTACAGCCGGTCGTAGGCGACGACCTTGGTGCTGTAGGCGTTGCTTCCGCTGTAGCGGATGGACTCCGCGAGCTGCCCCTTGGCGCCGCTGACCGTGTCGTACACCCACTTGGCGCGCAGGGCGCCGCTGGAGGACCCCTCCCGTATCTCGGTGCGGCGGCCGAGATTGTCGTAGCCGTGCCAGAGCGCCGGAGACTCCGCGTTGGGACGGGCGTCGTCGGTGGTGGTGAGCCGGCCCCGGTCGTCGTACGCGCTGATGGTGGTGCCCTTGTCCGGGTCGACGGCCTTGGTCTGCCGGCCCAGCAGGTCGTACTCGTAGCTCCAGGAGTTGCCCGCCGGGTCGGTGACCTTCTCCAGCTTGCCGCCCGCCGTGTAGCCGTACTTGGTGGTGTCGTAGGCGGCGGTAGCGCTGCGGCTGTGGTGTTGGCGCAGCTCGGTCAGCCGGCCGCGGGCGTCGGTGAGCTTGGTGGTGGCGACGCCGCCGACGGGCGGGATGACCGTGGTGCGGTCGCCGCCGTAGAGGGTCTTCGTGACGCCGAGGACAGCTCCACCGTCGCCGTTTCCGGCGAGCTGCTTCATCTCGGTCTGCCGCCCCAGGCCGTCGTGGGTGTAGCGGTTCTGCGTCTCGACGCTCAGGGCGTCCGCAGGCTTGAACAGGGTGGTGGACGGCGCGACTTCCGCGTAGTAGCTCGCGAACTCCTTGGAGACCAGGCCGCGTTCGTCGTAGAAGGTGTCGGCCAGCAGGCTCCCGCCGTCCGGGCCGGGTTCCTGGGTCTGGCGCGGCCGGAGGAAGCCGTCGTACAGGGTGTAGGAGGTGCGCTGCGCTCCGTCGTTGCCGAGCGTCCTGGTGCCGACCGCGGCCGGCTTGCCCTCGGCGAACGTGTACGTGAACTCGAAGGACGGGGTCTGGCTGGTGGTCCGGTCGGCCAGCCACACCTTGGAGGAGCGGCCCAGAGCGTCGTGGGTGAGGTTGGTGACCTTGGTATTGGTGTCGGTCTGGGTGAGCGGCTGACCGCGGAGGATGTCGTACGTGGTCGTCGAGGAGTGCGCCGTGGCCGCGTCACCCGCCGTGGCCGGCGGTGAGGTCACCTTCGTGCTGGTGGCGAACCCCGTGGCCGGTGTGTAGGCGGTGGTGGTCGTACGGCCGTCACCGCGTGCCGTCCGGGTGAGTACCCCGGTGGCGGTGACCTTCACGTCGGCGGTCAGGTCGGTGCTGGTCAGCGTACGGGCGTAGGAGTCGAAGGTGGCTCCGGACTCCAGGTACACGGCGGTGGTGCCGTCGTACTTCTTCAGTACCGCCGTCGCCGTCAGATCGCCCTTCGTGGGGGCCGTTCCGTAGGCACCGCCGTCATAGGCGGAGCGCACGTCGGAGATCACGTCGGCGGGACGGCTGACCGTCGTGCCACAGGACTTGGCGACCGTCTCCACGCGGGAGGGGAAGTTGAGGATGTTGTCGGTGGTGTTGGTGGCGTAGGTGGTGGTCATGCACTTGTTGTCGGTGGCCGTGGAGTTGTCGCCGCTGTCGTCGACCTGGGTGACCCGTCCGGCCACGGTGTCGTGGGTGTTGGCGAGGGAGGTGATCCGCCAGGCGGCTCCGGCACCGTCGTCCAGCGACGTCCAGGTCTTGGTGTGGGCGGTGCCGGTGAGGTTGGCCGTCACCGTGCCCCAGTCGCGGGTCTTCTTCGCCGTCTCGTGGTGCCAGGGGCGGTTGACCGTCTTGGACAGGGCCTTGCCGCCCGGTCCTGAGAAGGCCACGGTCTTGTAGGCGAAGCCGGCCGCCGACCGGTGGTCCGTGATCGGGTCGCCCTCGCCGTCTCCGAGGGAGACGCTCACGGACTTGGTGCCGCCGGAGGTGCCCTTGCGGTCGCCGTCCATGCCGCGCAGGAAGTAGGTGTCCTCCTGCGTCCTCATGGCCGAGGCGCCGCCCTGGCCACCGGTCTGGACACGGACGTGTCCGTAACCGCGCCACTGGGACCAGGTCTTGTGCTTCTCCTTGGTCAGCCCGTCGTCATCGTCGTAGTGCCAGGCCGCGCCGTCCTTGTAGTCGTACGTGATGACCTGGTCGGGGGAGCCGCCCGTGCGGTCGGTCGCGGTGACGGAGGCGACCACGTACTTGTTGAACCACTGCAGGTCCGGATCGGCGGTCGAACTACCGCCTATGTACTGGGGGAAGCAGCGGGTGGTGTTGGTCTGCGGGGTGGGCAGCGCGGCTGCGTCACAGACCGGTGCCGAGTAGTTGACGTCGGTCTGGCCGCCGGACTCGTCGGCGATCGTGGACAGCCGGTCCTTGATGAAGGGGGCGTAGCCGTCGCCGGTCCTGTCGAGGCGGTTGGCGAGTTGGGTGTAGGCGAAGGTGGTCTTCGGCAGGGTGATCGCCGGGGTGGCGGTGTGACCCGTGCGCTGGATGGAGTCGAGCAGCAGTTGGTAGTCGGTGTCGGCCATGCCCCAGCGGTGGGTCAGCTTCCAGGAGTCGACGTCCTTGTAGGCGCTGCCGTCGTACACCTGGGTGGAGACCTGCGTGAGCCGCTTGCGGGTGAAGTACACCGGGGAGTACCTGCCCTCGTCGCAGTCCGTGCCCGCGTCGCAGTTCAGGTCCCAGGGGGTGTCGTACCAGTAGGCGGCGTCGTTGGCGATGGAGTCGCAGTCGGTCCGCGCGTCGGGGATGCAGCGCTCGCTGTTGGTGAAGTCCGCCTTGGCCAGCGCCTTCACGCTGTACATGGAGGAGGACTTCAGCCCGTACTCGATGCGGTCGACCGTGCCGCCGCGGACGTAGCGGGTGTCGTCGGCGGCCTTCAGGTTGCGGCCGTAGGAGTTGGTCTCCTTGTCGTAGTAGTAGGCGATGGCGTTGCCGCGCGCGTCGACGACGTAGTCGAGGTTCCAGCGCCAGCCCTGCTGGCACCATGAGTCGGCGAACGCGGAGGCGTGGCAGGGCTCCCCGGAGTCGTCGCCGAAGACGGGGACGGTCCAGGCGGAGTCGGTGGTCTCCTTGCCGTCCGTCCACCCCGGCAGGCGGTTGTACCCGAAGTAGTAGCGGGTGCCGTCCGGGGCGGTGACCCGCCAGTACTCGTCGTCGCGGGCGCCGTTGCCGCGCACGTTGTCACTCGATCCGCGGAGCCGGGTGACCTTCGTGCCGTCGTCGTTCTTCAGCTTCCAGGAGTCGGTGCCGTCGGGGACCAGCTCACCGGCTTTGCCGTTGAAGGTGAGGAAGGCGTTGTCGTAGGCCCAGCACAGATCGCCCGGCTTGCCGCCGTCCGCGTTTTCCACCCCGTCGTCGTCGCACGGCTTGTAGCGGCGCTCGATGTAACCGGGCCACAGGTCGAAGCCGTCGCCGAGCCACGAGGCCTGGTTGTTGGTGTTTCCAGTCCGTCCGTCGACGGAGGCGGAGGAGTACGTCAGCCCGACGTTGGGCTTCAGACCACCGGGCACATTGGGCACCGCCATCTCGTACGACCAGTTGAAGTCACCGGTGTTGAGATTGGTGTTCCAGGCCGCCGAGGGGGAGAGTGGGCTCGCCTTGTAGTCGCCGCCGACGCTCTCGGTGTCCGCCACGGCGGCGAAGACGGTGGGACCGCCGGAGCTGAGGGCGACCGATTTCGCGGTCAGCGTCTGCTTCTCGGTGTCGTTGACGGTTTCCACCGGCTGGGTTGTACGGCACTTCTGCTTCTGCGGTGTCGTCAGCGCGCAGGCGGGCAGCTGGACGAAGGTCAGGCGGGAGGCGTAGCCGCCGCCGTACAGGCCGGCGAAGAAGGAGTAGTCGAGTCCGGCGCGTACCTTGCCGCTGTGCTGCTTGGCATCTTTACGGGGCGTCAGAGCGAAGACGGGGCCGTCGACGCCGGTCTTGCGTGCGGCCGTCTTGGACAGGGTGCGCACGGTGTAGGTGCCGTCCGCCGCGTCGGCGGTATTCTTCACGCGGGTGTCCAGGGTGAGGGGTGTTCCCTTGACCCGGGTGGTGTCCTTGTCCAGGGTGACGGTCGCTGCGGTCGCTGTGGGCCACTTGGTGGCCGGGGCCTTGGCGGGCGTTCGGGGGCCCTTGGCGACCTTGCGGGCCACCGCCTTGCCCGCCGGGCCGCCGGCGACCGGGTCCTCGGCCTGCGGCAGCGCGGGCCTGCGCCAGGCCTGGGCGACTGCGGGCACGCCCGACGCCTGTATCAGTGTCGCGGTCAGTACGGCGGCCGTGGCTGTGGCCACCAGGCGCCATGGCGGGCCTGTTCTCCTGCCTGGTCTGGTCTTCATGCGCTTCTGTCTTCCTCCCGTTGAGTACTCCGCGGGCAGCGGGGAGCCGTGCACGGCGGAGTGAGGCCATCGGAGCCAGGCCGGGGCCCGACCGCGCGCGGCGGTGGGCCCCGGTCCCCTGGACGAACCGGTCAGCCGCCGCTGGGTACGGCGGTCTCCACGCCCGGCATGCCGACGGCGAGGTGATCGATCTGGGGCCCGGTCAGCGCGCCCTGGAAGACCCAGACGTCGGAGAGCGAACCGGGGAAGTACTGGCCGGACGTGGTGCCCGTGGTGTCCCGGCCGAGCTGCAGCGTCTTCGCGGCCTTGTAGGTCAGCACGTCGTCGGCCCACGAGACGGCGTCGGTGCAGCTCGCGTCGTCCTGCACCCCGTCGTCGTCGGAGTCGGCGCAGGCGGTCTCCTGGAGTTCGCCGTTGACGTAGAGGCGGACCTCCTTGGAGAACCCGTCGTAGACGAGCGCCAGATGGTTCCAGTCGGTGGGGCTGTAGAACATGCCGTTGCCGATGTCGGAGAGGGCGGCGGTGTCGCTGTCGGAGTCGGCCATGGCGATCCGCCAGCGGCCTGGGTCGGTGTCCGGGGTGGCACTGGGTTCGTAGCGCACCGCGAACGCGCTCTTCTTGGCCCCGGGCGCGCTCATGACGGTGACCGGACTCGTGGGTACGGCGGCGGTCTGGACGTACGCGCTGACGGTGAAGCTGGCGCTGGTGTCGGTCGGTACGACGGAGGCCGCGGCGTAGTCGTCCCTGCCGTCGAGGGCGACGGCGCCGTCGACCCAGCCCGAACCGATCTGCGCGCCGTTGTAGAGGGTCATGGCGTTGCCGACGGACGAGGCGTCGGGCGAGGTCGACGGGGTGCCGGCCGCGGTCTCGAACTTCCAGCGGCCCTTGACCACCGCGCGCTGCTTGAACAACTGCTGCACCTCACCCGCGGACACCGGCCGGTCGAAGAGCCGTACATCGTCGATCTGGCCGGGGAAGAACGAGGTGGGCGTGCGCTCGAACGCGCTGGCGCCGATCTGCACCGCGCCCCCGGCGTACCAGGTGCTGGTCATGGCGGTGGTGCCGGCCAGGGTCCCGTTGACATACAGCGAGAGCTTGTCGGCCACGGTGTCCTGCACGCCGACGAGATGCGTCCACTCACCGCCGTACGCGGTGGTGCCTGCGGGCTGCATGGCCCGCACCACCGTGGAGTCGCCGGTGTCGGCGCTGTGCTGGTTGAATACCCAGCGGTCGTAGGCACTGGAGTAGTAGAGCTCCGGACCCGTCACCGTGGCGCCGATCTGCGAGGCGACCGTGGCGGCGTGGTTCGGTTTGGTCTTCGACAGCTTCACCCAGGCCGAGACGGCGTAGCTGTACGAGGTGTTGATGTGCGGGCCGCTCGTGATGGCGTAGTCGTCGGTCCCGTCCAGGGTCAGGGCGTTGCCGTCCACCCCTGTGGAGCCTGTCGTGGCGCCGCCCTTGAGGACCGCCGGGTTCACGTCGGCCCGGCCGCTCAGCGCGGTCGCGTCGGCGGCGTCGTCCATGGGGAAGACCGCGCGGGCCGGACGGCCGGCGCCGATCGAGTTCGACGTGTAGAGGCTTGACACCTCCGCCCCCGACAGCGGCTTCTCGAAGGTCTTCACCTCGTCGATGGCGCCGGGGAAGGGCGCCGTCGCCGTGCCGCTCAGGAAGCTGCCGCCGATCACCATGCCGCGCCGCGCGTTCCACGCCGTGCTGTAGGCCGTGGTCCCGGCCAGCGTGCCGTTGACGAACAGCTTCAGCTGCTTCTCACCGGCGGCGTACATGCCGACCAGATGCGTCCACTCACCGGCCTTGACCCCGCCGGCGGCGGCCTGCATGGCCCGGACGGGGGTGCCGCTGGTGCTGTCGGCGCTGTACTGGTTGAACACCCAGCGGTCGTAACCCTTGGAGTAGTACAGCTCGAAGCCCGGCGCGTTGTTGCCCCGCTGGGAGGCGACGACCGCCGCGTCGGACGGCATCGCCGACAGCTTCGCCCAGGCCGACACCGTGAAGCTCACATCGGTGTTGATGGTGGCGATGTCGGTGGCGGCGTAGTCGTCGACGCCGTCGAACCGCACCGCCTTGCCGATCTTGCCCTCCACGTCCGGCGTCGGGTCGCCGTACAGGGTCGCGGTCTGCTCGGGTGCGCTGCCCGCCGCCTGGGTGGCGCCGGCCGCCTCGTCCATCGACCAGCCGGCGCGTTCGCGCTGCCCTGCCTTGACGCGGAACTGGTAGGTGCGGATCTCGGAGCCGTTGCCGGCGGAGTCGAAGGACCGTGCGGTAAAGGTGTTGAGGCCCGGCTTGAGCGGCAGTACCGGCACGGTCTTGGCCGCTCCGCCCGAGGTGGTGACCGTGTTGGCGGAGACCGGGTCGCCGTTGAGACCGAACCAGTACTTCGTCACGTCGGAGACGGCTCCGGTGATCATGAAGTTGCCGTACTGGCCCACTCCGTCGTACCAGGGGTCCTCGGGGTCCTCGGGATTGGAGGCCGGGTAGATGGCGGAGGAGATGGTCGGCGCCTTCGGCACGCTCGTGTCGTACACGAAGTAGCAGGCGGTCGCGTCACCCGTGTACGACCACGGCGAGTACTGGGCCCCGTCGTAGGAACGGACGTACCAGTTGATCGTCTTGTTCTTGGGGAGGGAGGACGGCAGGGTGATCGCGAAGTCCGATCCGGACTTCTTCGCCGTCGTCAGACCCGACCTCCAGCGGGTCACCGAGCCCTTGCCGTCACCGGTGTCCCAGCTCGCCGCGAACTCCACCTTGACGGAATCGCCGTCGGGGTCGGTGATGTCGTTCGCGTAGATCTTGCCCAGGGTGCGCACGCGGGCGGCGTTCGCGGGCTTCTTGCACGAGCCGCCGTACTCCATGACCAGCTGCGACATCTTCACCTGCGGCGGCGGCCGGTTGTACTGCACGCGCAGGTAGGCGTCGTCCGAGAACCGCTTCCAGCCGTAGCCGTCGGACTCGCTCGCCGCCCTCAAGCCGAAGGTCATCGTCGACCACTTCTTGTCCGCCGCCAGCTGCACCGCGGACTTCACGTTGAACTCGGCGTCCTTCGCGGCACAGCCGGTGTATCCGTAGGCGAAGGACTCCGTCTTGAGGTGGTCGATCCAGAAGCCGGACGCGTTCTGCGAGTTCCAGGTCGTCGACGAGGAGATGTCCTTGGTGCGCCACAGCTCCACGCTCCGGTCGGAGCAGGACGCCGACCAGGTGTTGCGGACCACGAACTCCGCCTGGAGCACGGTCCGGCCCGCGAACTTCGAGGTCGGGATGCGGTAGAAGAGCCGCTTGGTGTCGTGCGGGGCGCAATAGGCCCAGTTGCAGTACCCGAGGCCCGCGTCCGCATCGCCGTTGAACTTCCACTGCGGCGACGACGCCCAGTACTTGGAGGCCATCGTCCACGCGGAGGCCTTCGGGGAGTACCACTGGGGGTCGATGAACACGGGGTACACCGTGCCCTTGCCCCGGAGCACGTCGCTGTCGGGCGTCAGTACCAACACGTCCTGCGTGGCGGGGACGTCCACACCGACCGGGGCCACGTTCGCGGACTCGGCGGCTGCGGTCTCCGGGGTGTCCGTGCCGTCGTCGGCCGTGGTGGCGGAGGTGGCGGAGGTGGCGGAGGTGGCGGCGGTCGTGGTGGTCGAGCGCGATGCGGAAACCGACGACGCCTTCGAGGCGGTCCCGTCGGCGGATTGCGTCGCGGACTGTTCCGTGGTGTCGGGTGCCTGGTCGCTGGAGTCCCACATCACCGGGCGAGGGGCCTCGAAGACCGCGCTTCCGGCGCCCTCGTCGACCGCCGCCAGGCCGCCGTCCTCAGTCTCCTTGACCCGCATGCCGTCGGCGTCCAGCTTCAGACGGAGTTCGTTCAGTTCCGTGCTCGCCGCGGCCTCGGCCGACTTGACGACCAGCAGCTGGGTGAAACCGTCCTGCTGCGCCGTCATCCGCAGATCCACGTCGGGCAGTACGCCAGGGTAGGTGACGGTGTTCCCGCTCAGCTCCGGAGCGGGCAGCTTCTCGGGCCAGGACAACGCCAGTTCCCGGCCGTTCTTGGTCATCCGCACCAGCGGGTCCGAACCCCCGCCCGAGAACGTCAGCCCGATGGTGGTGGCCTTGGGCGCCACCGCTCCGTCCGTGCCGAGCGCCAGGGTGGTGTCGATGTCCTGCCACTCGCCGTTCACCCGTGTCCGCACCGGACGCAGATGCTCCCGGGCCTCCAGGTGACCCTCCGGCGTGGCGTACACCTCGCTGCTCTCACCGCGCAGCGAGGTGATCTCCACCAGCTTGCCCGTGCGCGCGGCCTTGGCCAGTGCCTTGGTGTCCTCGCCCGCTCCGCCTTCTTCGGCCTCTTCGGCCGCCCCGCCCGTTTCCGCCGTCTTGGCGGTCTTGGCGGCCGAGGCGTCGGTGCTGCCGCCGACGACTGCCATGGCGCCATCGAATGTGCTCGCCACCAGCGCCAAGGCTGCGGCGAACACCACGCCGGCTGTGCGCAGCCGACGTCTTCCCCCGTACGTATTCATATGTTTTGTCCCCCGCCGAGCGGCGTTGAGCCATGAGTTGAGCTATGGCTGGATATGTGCGATCAAGAGGTCAACTGATCAGGTCGCAACATACGAGCATCTCCAGCCTCTTAACCAGAGACTCACATGGGGACAAAGGGAAATGAGCCTCCCCAATCAAGTGAAGACGGTGTGTGAAACAGTTCACGTTTGGTTCGCGAATTGTCCGTGATTCGGTGCGTCTCTCCTTATCGCGTCCGGAACCCGCTCCGCCGCCGCGCGGCGAACAACTCCCCCTGTTCTTCGCTGGGTTGGTTGCCCAGCGAAATCAGGTGCGGGGCGTACGCGAGAGCGTGCGCCCGTGCCGCCTCCCGGGCGGCCCAGCAGGCCCGGACCGTGCCCTGGACAGCCTCCGGGGGGTACCCGGCGATGGTCTCCGCGCAGCGGACCGCTGCCGCGACCGCCTCGCCGGGCTCCGTCACCTCCGACACAAGCCCGACCTCGTACGCCCGTCGCGCCGACATCCGCTCGGCGGTGCCCATCAGTGCCATGCGCGCCGCCTCCCCGTACGGCATCCGCTGGGCCATCAGGATCGACTCGAAGGCGCTGACCATGCCGTAGGTGGTGTGGGGGTCGAAGAAGGTGGCGGAGGGGTCGGCGACGAGGAAGTCGGACTCGCCGAGGAGGTAGAAGGCGCCGCCGCAGGCCATGCCGTTCACGGCCGCTATCACCGGTTTCCAGAGGTCGTTGGACTTCGGGCCGATCTTGAGGAGCGGGTCGTCGATCGTGTACGGGGAGTTCGGCTGGGGTACCGCGGATGCCGCGTCCCGGTCGAGGCCCGTGCAGAAGGCGCGGTCACCGGCGCCGGTCACGACTATGGCCCGCACGGTGTCGTCGAACCTCACCTCCTGCCAGGTGCTGGTGAGTTGACCGGCGGTGGGGAGATCGATGGCGTTGTGTTTCTCGGGCCGGTTCAGGGTGAGGAGCGCTACGCCGGTGTCCTTGTCGACGGCGGTGCGGAGGGTCACGGGCGCTCCAGAATCCATTGGGGGAGGCCGGTGTCCGTGAAGACGACTTGGACCCGTGCTCCGATTCGGATGCGCTCGGGTGGCACCGAGTCGAGGCGGGCGCCGGGTTCGCTCACGACGTTGCCGACCAGACGGATGCGGGGGGCGTCGGTCAGTTCGACCAGGACGACGTTGTACGGGGACTGCTCGGCGTAGTCGGGGAGGAGGGGCGGGTGGGGGAGGACGTACGACCAGATGCGGCCTTGGCCGGTGAGCCGGCGCCACTCGGTGTCGAAGGAGCGGCAGTGGGGGCAGCAGGGGCGGGGCGGGAAGCGGAGTTCGCCGCAGTCGGCGCAGGCCTGGACGCGGAGTTCGCCGCGGCGGGCGTAACCCCAGAAGGGGGCGCCGTCCTCGTCCACGATCGGGGTCAGCATGCCCTCAACTCCTCAGTAGTAGGGCCGATGTCGGTACGCCCTCGCCGGCCGTGACGAGGCACGTCGACGCCCCCGGTACCTGGGCCGTGCTCGTGCCCCGCAGCTGCCGTACGCCCTCGGTGATCAGGTTGAAGCCGTGTACGTACGCCTCGCTGAGGCCGCCCCCGGAGGTGTTCAGCGGCAGCCGGCCGCCGATCTCCAGGGCGCCCCCTTCGGTGAAGGCGCCGCCCTCGCCGCGGTCGCAGAAGCCGTACCCCTCCAGGGAGAGGGGGATGAGGGCGGTGAAGGCGTCGTAGATCTGGGCGACATCCACGTCCTCCGGGGTGAAGTCGGCGTGTTTCCAGAGGTGCCGGGCGGCGGTCCAGGCGGGGCCGGTCAGCGGGTCGTCGTTCCAGTAGTTGACCATGCCGTGGTGCTGGGCGGGCAGGCCCTGGGCGGCGGAGTGGACGTGGACGGGGGGCCGGCGGCAGTCGCGGGCGCGTTCGGCGGAGACGACGACGCAGGCCAGCGCACCGTCCGTCTCAAGGCAGTTGTCGAAGAGGCAGAGGGGCTCGCTGATCCAGCGGGAGTTCATGTACATCTCCCGGGTGAGCGGGCGGTCGTACATGATCGCCGCCGGGTTCTGGTTCGCTCTGTTGCGGCAGGCGAGGGCCACGTTGAAGAGGTGGTCGCGGGTCGTGCCGTACTCGTGCATATGGCGGCGGGCCAGCATGGCTATCTCGTCGGCCGGTCGGAGGAGGCCATAGGGCCGGGTCCACTGGGCCGGGGTGGGGAGTTGGACGGTCGTGTTCTTCCACGGGCGGGGACCGGAGCCGCGCTTCCGTGACCGCCAGGCGACGCCGACCGTGGCCTGGCCGGTGGCGATGGCGGCGGCGAGATGCGCGACGGTCGCGCATGAACCGCCGCCGCCGTAGCCGACCTTGCCGAAGAAGGTGAGGTCGCCGAGGCCGAGGGCTTTGGCGAGCTCGACCTCGTCCGTTTCCTCCATGGTGTAGGAGGCGAGGGCGTCGACTTCGGTCGGTTCGATTCCGGCGTCGTCGAGGGCGGAGAGGATGGCTCGGCAGGCCAACGCGCGTTCAGTTTCGGGGAGATGCTTGGCGAAGGGGGTCTGGCCTATGCCGACGATCGCGGTCGCGTCCTTGAGTACGGGCATGGGGCACCACACCTCCGCACTGGGTCAGTTGTCTGCTGACAGTCCGTCAGAGTACTAGCTAATCTGACGGCCAGTCAGGTGTGGGGGTTAACGGTTCTGAGGTTGCTGGAGGCCTGCTGTGCGCGGTGACTTGGAGTGGGGCACCATCCCCGGGCTGGTCCGCTCGGCGGTCGAGCGGTACGGCGAGGTGGAGGCCGTCGTCGACGGTCGTACGCGGGTGTCGTACGCGGAGCTCGGCGCCCGCGTGGAGCGCGCCGCGGCGGCGTGCGTCGCGAACGGGGTCCGGGTCGGCGACCGGGTCGGTATCTGGGCGCCGAATTCGCTCGACTGGATCGTCTCGGCGTTGGGGGCGGTCTCGGCGGGGGCGGTACTTGTTCCGCTGAACACCCGCTTCAAGGGGGGCGAGGCGGCGGATGTGCTGGCGCGTTGCCGGGCGAAGCTGCTGTTCGTGACGGGGACGTTCTTGGGGACGTCGTATGTGGCTTCGCTGCGGCGGGCGGCGGGGGAAGGGGTGGGAGAGGGGCCGCTGCCGGGGCTTTCGGGGCTGGAGCAGGTGGTGGTGTTGGCGGATGACGCGCCTGCCGACTTCCGCACGTGGAAGGACTTCCTCGCGAGTGGGGAAGGGGTGGGGGAGAGGGAGGTTCGGGCGCGGTCGGCCGCGCTGAGCGGTGACTCCCCGTCCGACATCATCTTCACGTCGGGGACGACCGGCCGTCCCAAGGGCGCGGTGATCACCCATGCGCAGACGCTGCGGGCGTACGAGGTGTGGTGCGACCTGGCGGGACTGCGGCAGGGGGATCGCTACCTGATCGTGAACCCTTTCTTCCATACGTTCGGTTACAAGGCGGGCGTGATCGCCTGCTTGATGCGCGGGGCGACGATGATCCCGCAGCCGGTGTTCAACGTGGAGACGGCCATGGCGAACGTGGCGGCGGAACGGGTGTCGGTCCTGCCCGGCCCTCCCACCCTTCACCAGTCGCTGCTGGATCACCCCGCGCGCGACGAGTACGACCTGTCCGCGCTGCGGCTCGTGGTCACGGGCGCGGCCGTCGTACCCCTCCAACTCGTCGAACGGCTGCGGGCCGAGCTGCACGTCGGCACCGTCCTCACGGCATACGGCCTGTCCGAGGCCAGCGGCATCGTGACGATGTGCCGACGCGGGGACGAGCCGACGGTGATCGCGTCCACGTCCGGGCGGGCGGTACCGGGCACCGAGGTCCGGGTGGTCGGGCCGTCCGGTGCTGTGCTGCCGGCCGGATCCCCCGGTGAGGTGCTCGTCCGTGGCTTCAACGTCATGCGCGGCTACTTCGAGGACCCCGAGGAGACCGCGCGGGTGGTGTCGGAGGAGGGCTGGCTGCGTACCGGTGACGTCGGGGTGCTGGACGGCGACGGCAACCTCCGTATCACCGACCGCATCAAGGACATGTTCATCGTCGGCGGCTTCAACGCCTACCCCGCCGAGATAGAGCAACTGCTGGGGTTGCATCCGGATGTGGCCGACGTGGCTGTTGTCGGGGTCCCGGATTCGCGTCTTGGGGAGGTCGGCAAGGCGTTTGTCGTACGGCGGGCGGGGGCGCTTGTGACCGCGGACGATCTGATCGCCTGGGCGCGGCGGGAGATGGCGAACTACAAGGTGCCGAGGGCGGTGGAGTTCGTGGGGGAACTGCCGCGGAACGCGAGCGGGAAGGTGGTGAAGGGGGAGTTGCGGGGGCGGTGACGTGGAGCCCCTGCGCTTGATTCGCGCGGGCCGGGCAGTGACCTGGACGATGTACACACATTCGTGTCACCCGGGGCGCCGGCCACTCCACAAGCCGTGCCTTGACTCGCCTGGCCTGCTGCCCGGAATGGCAGCAGGCCGAGCGGGTCATCGGCGTACCCCACCAAGAAATGCGGCGAAGAACACCTGGTCAGGCCGTGCCGTCGCACAGGCCGGGGCGGTTCTCGGTCACGCCCGAGTTGGCGAGCCAGGTGTTGGCCGTGCCGGCGGTTCCGGCACCGACGGTGTCGTCGTGGCAGTCGTGCTCAGCGTTGTTGCTGAGCGTGTTCGAGAGAATCCGGTTGCCCGCGTTGCCGCCGGCTTCGATGCGGATGCCGTCTCTCGGATTGTTGGTGGCGGTGTTCGACGAGATGACGGAGTTGGTGAGCGAGTTGGTGCCCGCGACGATGCCGTCACTGCTTGTGGAGTTCGTGATCTCGTTGGAGCTGATTCTCAGGTTGGTGTTCGGCCCTCCGCCGAAAGCGGTGCTGGTCCGCACGCCGCGGGCGCTTCCGCTGATGTTGTTGGAGAGGATCTCCAGTCCGGTGTTGTCGTTGCCGACAAAGATCGCGGAGCCGGCGTTGTTCCTCACGGTGTTCGACCGCACTTCGGTGCCGCTGGAGTTGAAGACGGCCAGCAGCGACCCGTCTTCCTGGGACGTGTTCGCGACGATGTTGACATTGCTGACGGCTCCCGGCGCCAGCCCGGTCAGTACGATCCCGGAGGATTCGTTCTGGTAGAAGGTGTTCTGCCGGATGTTGGCGTTGCTCAGGCCCAGGTCGGAGTAGATGCCGTTCCCGCCGGCGGCTCCCGGTTGGTTGTTCTGGCGGATGCAGTTCTGGTCGACTGAGGATGCTGTCGTGCCGTTGGAGTTGAAGTAGACGCCTTGCACGTTGTTCTGCACCACGTTCTGGAGGACTCGGTGGCCGGAGAACGTGGCACCGGTCACAATGCCCGCGCCGAGCGTGTTGTTCTGGACCGTGAACCGCATGAACCGGATGCCGTTCTCGAGCAGGTTGACGACACCGCCTGCGTCGTTATCAGCCTGGATGATCGCGTCAGTGTTCGGGTCGGGGGTCGTGGGCTGTGTGCAAGCGCTCGGGGTGCGCGGCCCTACCAGCCTCAGGTTCGCCGTGTTCGCGGTGACGATTTCGTTGTATGTCCCGGGGCAGACCTTGATCGTTGATCCCGCCGACGCGGCGTTGACGGCCGCCTGGATGGAGGTGAAATCCGCGTCCGGGCATTGCACCCCGTCGTCATCGACGACGAGTGTGGTCTGGGCCGCATGGCCGGGCAGCGCAGAGATTGCCACAGCGGCTGCCGCGCACACCGACACAATCAACCGTCTCTTCATGTACTTCTCCTTCGTTCTCCGGGCAGACCGGTGATTGCCGCTGCCTCGATTGGCAGCCGCTGGGCCAACGCATGAATGGCACCCGGAGAGTCCGGATCGCCGATCTTCCTTGACTTTCAGCGCTGGAAACCACACCGGCAACTTGCCGTGCGCCATCCGGATTCCAAGCCCGTCATGGTGCGTAGTGGGAAGGAGAAATCTCTTGTGGTGATGAAGGTCTACTTGCCGGGATTCAAGGCGGACGCCACCGCGCTGGACCTGCTGGACCCGAGCCACACGCCCCGCCTCATGTGGGCCGTCGGCGGCGCACCCCCCGCTCACACCGTCAGGTCCGACTGAGTCGGCACGGCGGAGACCGTGTCGTGGCGGATGTACCACTCGGTGCCGAGGAATCGCTCCCGGACCGCCGCCGGGAAGCCGGCCAGCAGGCCCGGCGCCGCGCCCCGCTCCACCTCCGAGCGATGGGCTCGTACGGCGGCCCACTTGCGCTCCAGCCAGGGCCTGACGGCGACGGTCGCGGTCACCCACTCGTCCGGAACGGTGTTCATGCCCTTGCCCGCCTCCGCGAACTCCCGCAACGACGGGAGCGCCGAGTGCGGGTGCGTGGCCAGGTACAGGGCGCTCGGCCGCCAGGATGCGCCGGCCTCCGGGTACAGCCGCTCGAGTCCCGCCGCCTGTACGGCGAGTGTGGTCACCCGGTGAGTGTGCACGTGGTCCGGGTGGGCGGTCAGGCCGCCGTACGCGTCATGCGTGACGACGATCTCCGGCCGGAACGCGCGGAGATGGGCCACCAAGCGCCCGATCGCCTCGTCCAGCGGGGCGTCACAGAACCGGGGCTGCCCGGCGCCGACTCCGGCACCTTGAGATCGGCGTACCCCAGCATCCGGGGGTCCCCGGCGCCGAGAATGTGGAGGGCTTCGGCGAGTTCGGCGCCGCGGTGTGTGTCCGGGGTCCAGGTCGCCGTCACGACGGCGGTCCGGGCGCCTGCGGCGGCATGTTGGGCGAGGACGCCGCCGGAGGACAGGGACTCGTCGTCGGGGTGTGCGAAGACTCCGAGCAGGCTCGGGGGCGGCGTCTTCAACCGGCGTTCATCCCTTTCACTGCCGTGAGGAGCCGGGCGGTGTGAACCACGGGCCGGCAGGCCCGGGACACGACTCGGCCGCGGTGGCTCCCCCTCCGCGCCACCGCGGCCGATCCCCGTCGTGATGAAAGTCTGTTGGGTTACTTGCCGCCGTCCAGGTCCAGCGCGGGCGGGGCCGGCATGTTCGTGTCCAGCGTCGTGATGTACGAGTCGGCCGGCGGCGTGGGCATGTTGGTGTCCAGCGTCGTGATGTCCGAGTCCGCCGGCGGCGTGGGCATGTTGGTGTCCAGCGGGCCGGCGGCCGCGTCCTTCTTCGTCTCGCTCATGACCGTGAGTTCCTCTGCTGTGGTGACTAGTTGAGGAACGCCCGTCTGGAAGCTCCCCCGAGGGCCACCAGACGGGCGTTTCGGAGCCGCACACTAATCGATGCGCTCCAGGTCAGACCGCCTGCCCCCCGACGCGACGGTGTGACATGTACGAGAGTGCAGGGCGGAGATAAACGAATGCTGAACGGCCACGGCGGCCCGTCGCCGAGTCGGTCGTTCACACGGTGGTCGTGTCGTCGCTCACGCAGCCGACGTGTGGGTGAGCAACGCGCGGACCTCGTCTGCTTCCGGAGCGCCGGTCTCCTCGTGGAGGGTGAGCGCCTCGCGCCAGCAGGCCCTGGCTCGGTCGACCTGGCCCAGTGCGGAGAGCGCGCGGCCCAGGAGGGTCAGGACCATGCCCCGCATGCGGTCGCCGCCGATGCAGCCGAGGGTGAGGGCCTGTTCGGCGTGGAGGGCGGCCTTCGCGGGGCGGCGGGCGGCGATGTGGACCTCGGCGACTCTGAAGCGGGTGGTGCCTTCCCAGAGCCGCTGCCGGTGCTCCATGAAGATGGTCAGGGCGTTGGAGTACTGGTTGAGGGCCTCCGCGTGCCGGCCGGCCTTGGTCAGGGCCACGCCCAGGGCGTAGTGGCCGTTGGCCAGCCGCATCGTGCTGCCCACCTCGATGTGGACGGCGAGGCCCCGCTGGGCGAACTCGACGGCCTTGGCGGTGTTGCCCATTCCCATGTGGGCTCGGGAGAGGTTGCCCAGGGCGGTGGCTTCGCAGAGGCCGTTGCCGGCTGCCCTGAACCCCTCTATGGCCTGGTCGAAGAAGACCTTGCCGTCGGCGTACCGGTGCTGGTGGAGGGCGATGACTCCTCGGTCCTGGGCCGCCCAGCTGGTCGCGGTGGAGTCCTCGGCGGCGGAGGCGCACTCCATGGCGAGCCGTGCCTCTTCCTCGGCCTGCTGGATGCGGCCGGAGACCAGGAGCACATTGGTGAGGGTCGCGCGGGCCCGGCCCTCCGCGCGGATGTCCCGGGCCGTCCGCGTCGCGTCGCGCATCGCCCTGGCCGTCGTCTCGTACTGGTGGGAGTTCGCACCCGATTCGGCCAGGTCCCTCGCCGCCCACAGCAGATCCACCGCCCGCCGCAGCCGGTCCGTGCCCGCCGCCTGTCGTACGCAGGCCAGCAGGGGGGCCGCCTCGGTGTACAGCCAGTCGAGGGCCGCGGAGCCCTCGGTGAAGTGCAGGCCGGGATACTCGGTGGGTTCCAGGTCGTCCACCAGGCGGTCGCCGGGGCGCTCGATCGCGTACACCCCGGCCGCCGTGGCCAGATAGAAGTCCAGCAGCCGGGACATCGCCGCGGCCCGCTCGCTCAGCTGCTCGTCCCGCTCCGCGCAGGCACGCGCGTAGAGGCGTACCAGGTCATGGAAGCGGTAGCGGCCGTGCGCCGCCGACTCGAGGAGGGAGGTGTCGACCAGGTTCTCCAGCAGGTCCTCGGTGTCGACCGGGGGGAGGTCCAGGATGGCCGCGGCTGCCGCCAGGGAGATGTCCGGGCCGTCGGCCAGGCCGAGGAGGCGGAAGGCGCGTGCCTGGGACGGTTCCAGTTGGCCGTAGCCCAGTTCGAAGGTGGCCTTCACGGCCAGGTCGCCGGCCTGGAGTTCGTCCAGGCGGCGGCGTTCGTCCGCGAGTTTGGCGGCCAGGACCGAGACCGTCCAGGTGCGGCGGGCCGCCAGGCGGGAGGCGGCGATGCGGATGGCGAGGGGGAGGAAGCCGCAGGCCGCGACCACGTCCAGCGCGGCCTTGCGTTCGGCGGCGACGCGTTCCGCGCCGACGATCTTCGTGAAGAGCTGGAGGGCCTCGTCCGGTGACATCACGTCCAGGTCGACCAGATGCGCCCCGGCCAGGTCCACCATCCGGGTACGGGCGGTGACCAGGGCCGCGCAGCCCGCCGTGCCCGGCAGCAGCGGGCGTACCTGGGCGGCGTCGCGGGCGTTGTCGAGCAGGACCAGGACCCGGCGGCCGTCCAGGACCGACCGGTACAGCGCGGCCCGCTCCGCCAGGGAGTCGGGGATCGCGGAGTCGGCGGTGCCGAGGGCGCGGAGGAAGGAGCCGAGGACGGTCTCCGGTTCGGCGGGGCGGGGGCCGGTGCCCTGGAGGTCGATGTACAGCTGGCCGTCCGGGAAGGCGTTGCGGGACTGGTGGGCGACGTGGACGGCGAGGGTCGTCTTGCCTACGCCGCCTATGCCCGCCAGCGCCGATACGGCCATGACCTGGCCCTCGGCTCCGGACGCCGCCGACAGCACCTCGCTCAGCTCGGACACGAATGAGGACCGGCCCGTGAAGTCCGGGACAGTGGCGGGGAGTTGGGCGGGGCGGACGGGGGTGGCGGCTGGTTCGGGGGCGAGCGGGGCGGAGGGCTCGGCGAGGGCCGGGTCCGCCTGGAGGATGCGCTGCTGCAACTCCCGCAGGCCGGGGCGCGGGTCCACGCCCAGCTCGTCGGCGAGCAGGCGGCGCGTGTCCGCGTACACGGCGAGCGCCTCGGCCTGGCGGCCGCTGCGGTACAGGGCGAGCATGAGCAGTTCGCGCAGGCGTTCGCGGAGGGGGTGGGCTGCGGTGAGGGCGGTCAGCTCGGATACCGCTTCTGCGTGGCAGCCCTGTTCCAGGTCCATGTCCAGGCGGGTTTCGATGAGTTGGAGGCGCCACTCGTCGAGGCGGGTGCGCTGCGTTTCCGCGTACGGGCCGGGCAGGCTCGCCAGGACCTCGCCGTCCCACAGGGCCAGCGCCTTTTTCAGCAGATGGCGGGCGTGGCACAGGTCGCCGGAGTTCTTGGCCTTCTCGGCGTCCGCCGCCAGGTCCTGGGCGACCGCGAGGTCCAGCGCGCCGCCCGCGAGGGAGCGGATCGCGTAACCGCCGGACTCGCTGACCAGGACGTCGGCGGAGAGGATCTTGCGCAGTCGGGAGGCGTACGTTCGTACGGCCGCCAGGGCCTGGGACGGGGGCTCGTCGCCCCACAGGGCATCGATCAGCTCGCTCGCGGTGGCCGTGCGGCCCTCGCGGAGCAACAGGGCGGCCAGGAGGGCGCGTTGTTGGGGGGAACCGGTGGGCAGGGGTTCCGGGCCGCGCCAGGCCCGTACGGGGCCGAGCACGCTGAAGCGGAGCTCGGGGGTGGGGGTTTCGGTGGCGGGGTCGGTGGCGGTGTCCGGTTTTCCGCTCGGTGTCCGGCCCGGCTTGAGGGTGCCGTCGTGCCTTCGGCCCGGCCCGCTGTCGGCGTCGGGTGCCGGTGGCCGCGCGTCCCTGGGACCCCGCTGCTCCGGCACTCGCGGTGCACCGTCCTCCGGCACTCGCGCTTCACCGCCCATCGACGCCCCTTAGGTCTCCCTGACAACCAAGCCAGTTTGCCTTGTTCATGGCAGATCCGTCAGCTGTGCGAGAGGGCGCTCACAGGTAGGCGCGCGGTAAATCACCAGGTCCACACAACCCCTCCTCGCGCGTTCGCGCACCCCGGCCCGTCGCGGGTGGGTTTCCTCGCCCCCGCCGCCCCTACCCGTCCCATCCTCAGGGGCGGCTGCCCCTTCCACCCCGCTCCTGGGGGCTGCGCCCCCCAGACCCCCGCCGTTCGCCCTTCGGGCTCGTCGTCAAGTGCCGGACGGGCTGAGTTGAGGGGTGGCTGCCCCTGCGGGGCCCGCCGTTCGCCCTTCGGGCTCGTCGTCAAGTGCCGGACGGGCTGAGTTGAGGGGTGGCTGCCCCTG